>NZ_CP072347.1:2500-1447073 GCF_018127925.1 Prevotella melaninogenica
ACCTCTTATGGAAATCGTCGCACGCGGCACCTAAATGCCTTTCGGGGAGTACGAGCTATCTCCAAGTTTGATTGGCCTTTCACTCCTACACTCACCTCATCGGGAAGCTTTTCAACGCTTATCCGTGCGGTCCTCCATCCGGTGTTACCCGGACTTCAACCTGGGCAAGTGTAGATCACTTGGTTTCGCGTCTACCCCATCTGACTCGACGCCCTATTCAGGCTCGCTTTCACTGCGGATGCGCGTCTCATGACGCTTATCCTTGCCAGACATGGTAACTCGTAGGTTCATTATGCAAAAGGCACGCCGTCACCGCTTACGCGGCTCCGACCGCTTGTAGGCGCATGGTTTCAGGAACTATTTCACTCTCCTCATCGGAGTGCTTTTCACCTTTCCTTCACAGTACTCGTTCACTATCGGTCTCACGGGAGTATTTAGCCTTACCGGATGGTCCCGGCGGATTCGCGCAGAATTTCACGTGTTCCGCGTTACTCAGGATACCACTACGTCTCGTCATGCTTCGAATACGGGATTATCACCCTCTATGATTGTTCTTTCCAGAACATTCTTCTCACAATCTAAGTACGACAGCGTGGTCCTACAACCCCTGCTAAGCGTTGCCACAAAGCAGGTTTGGGCTATTCCCCGTTCGCTCGCCACTACTAGGGGAATCATTATTTATTTTCTCTTCCTAAAGGTACTAAGATGTTTCAGTTCCCTTCGTTCGCCTCACTACGTCTGTAGTGATAACAGGTCTTCAACCTGCTGGGTTGTCCCATTCGGAAATCCTTGGATCAAAGGTTATTTGCACCTACCCAAGGCTTATCGCAGCTTATCACGTCCTTCATCGCCTCCGTGAGCCAAGGCATCCGCCATGCGCCCTTTCTTACTTTCTTCGCCTTCTCTGTAATTGCTTACAAAGAATGTAGCTCATACTTTCAGCTGTTGTGTGATTCTAAAGAATTTGAAGTTGTTTCTTCAATAATTAGAATGCTAATTCTTCCCATTATAGAAAGAATAGTTCTACATTACAGTCTTGCTTGTGTCAATATGTCAAAGATCTTATGCTGTTGCTCTGTGTATTCTGAGGCAGTGCCTCAGAAGCAGAAGACAGCGAAGTGGAGAATAAGGGCTTGAACCTTTATGTGAGCCTTAAACTCTAAACTCCTACATTTATATAATACAGAGTACAGTGAGTACAAGAAGAAAAACGAACCAAAGGTTCTTTTATTTATCTTGATTACCGTTAACTTCTTGACTTGTATACTTACATACTTATCAACTAAATCAACTAATAAGCGAACTCTCCAGAAAGGAGGTGTTCCAGCCGCACCTTCCGGTACGGCTACCTTGTTACGACTTAGCCCCAATCACCAGTTTTGCCCTAGGCCGATCCTTGCGGTCACGGACTTCAGGCACCCCCGGCTTTCATGGCTTGACGGGCGGTGTGTACAAGGCCCGGGAACGTATTCACCGCGCCATGGCTGATGCGCGATTACTAGCGAATCCAGCTTCGTGGGGTCGGGTTGCAGACCCCAGTCCGAACTGGGACCGGCTTTCAAGATTTGATGCAATTTGCATTACACCATCCCTCTGTACCGGCCATTGTAACACGTGTGTAGCCCCGGACGTAAGGGCCGTGCTGATTTGACGTCATCCCCACCTTCCTCACACCTTACGGTGGCAGTGTCTCCAGAGTGCCCAGCACTACCTGATGGCAACTGAAGAGAGGGGTTGCGCTCGTTATGGCACTTAAGCCGACACCTCACGGCACGAGCTGACGACAACCATGCAGCACCTTCACAGAGACCCCGAAGGGCGTCATTATCTCTAAATCCTTCCTCTGCAATTCAAGCCCGGGTAAGGTTCCTCGCGTATCATCGAATTAAACCACATGTTCCTCCGCTTGTGCGGGCCCCCGTCAATTCCTTTGAGTTTCACCGTTGCCGGCGTACTCCCCAGGTGGGATGCTTAATGCTTTCGCTTAGCCGCTGATACCAGGTACCAACAGCGGGCATCCATCGTTTACTGTGCGGACTACCAGGGTATCTAATCCTGTTTGATACCCGCACCTTCGAGCTTAAGCGTCAGTTGCGCTCCCGTCAGCTGCCTTCGCAATCGGAGTTCTTCGTCATATCTAAGCATTTCACCGCTACACGACGAATTCCGCCAACGTTGTGCGTACTCAAGGAAACCAGTATGCGCTGCAAGTCAGACGTTGAGCGTCTACATTTCACAACACACTTAATATCCAGCCTACGCTCCCTTTAAACCCAATAAATCCGGATAACGCCTGGACCTTCCGTATTACCGCGGCTGCTGGCACGGAATTAGCCGGTCCTTATTCGTATGGTACCTGCAAATAGGGACACGTCCCTAACTTTATCCCCATACAAAAGCAGTTTACAACCCATAGGGCCGTCATCCTGCACGCTACTTGGCTGGTTCAGACTTCCGTCCATTGACCAATATTCCTCACTGCTGCCTCCCGTAGGAGTTTGGACCGTGTCTCAGTTCCAATGTGGGGGACCTTCCTCTCAGAACCCCTACTGATCGTCGCCTTGGTGGGCCGTTACCCCGCCAACAAGCTAATCAGACGCATCCCCATCCATTACCGATAAATCTTTACTTCAAATCTGATGCCGTCATCGAAGACTATGCGGTATTAGTCTGCCTTTCGGCAGGTTATCCCACAGTAATGGGAAGGTTGGATACGCGTTACTCACCCGTGCGCCGGTCGACGTCCAAAGAGTGCAAGCACTCAATGCCGTTTCCCCTCGACTTGCATGTGTTAAGCCTGTAGCTAGCGTTCATCCTGAGCCAGGATCAAACTCTCCATTGTAAAATATGTTTTGGTGATAAGTGATAGGTGATAAGTGATAATGAATACCATGTTAACCCAAACGCTTCACCGAGTAATCTCTGTTTCAGAACGCTTATCCTAAAAGTATCAAGTAAAAAGCACCTTTTCTTTTGTTCCTTAATTATTTTGAGGCGGTGCCTCAAAAGTAGGGACAACGAATTGATCGGTTCGTTTCTTTTACCCATCCATTTGATATAAAACCAAACAGACGCTTCTTGTACTACTTCTCTGTTTATGTAAATCTTTTCAAAGAACTCTTTCTTTAACCGCTTTAAGCAACTTGCCAGGTGGCTTGTTTTGTAAAGCGAGTGCAAAGGTATAGACTTTTCGTGTAACCTCCAAATGTTTTGAAGGAAAATTTTATCAAAAAAGTGTTTTTTCTTCGTTAGAGAGAAGATAAACCCTATTTCACCTTATTATATATATAAGACCATGATAAAACTTTTTTGTAATCACATCACTATGAGTAATCCCCCTTCAAGGTACTCAACCACTCACAAAAGAGACTTATAACACCCCATTCACTTATTCTTTAAACGATTTTATCAGATGCCAAGCCTCTCTAACCCATAAGACTAAAGAGGAACCAATCAAGATAATTGCCCAATCCTCAACAGATAATCCACCCTTAACGATATTAAAGAACTTTTGCAGAATAGGAAGTTCCACCATCGCAATTTGTCCTATAAAGATAATTGAGATAATAAAGAGCAATCCACGACATCCCTTGAAATGAAGCGCACTCCGTCCAGTTTCAAAAGCACGCGCATTGAACAGATAGAAGAAATGCGTCATTACAAAGATAGTAAAAATCAAAGTCAACTCGTATGGGCTAAGTCCATTAACCTCACCAAGCTGCAAATGAAGAATATCTCTCAATGCAGTAATATCAGCATGTTCGAAGATATAAAGCAATACCAACAGCAGCACAAAGAAGAAACCACCCACACCAATGATATTCCAACCCATAGAACGATTGATAATAAAGGCATTCCTATCACGTGGACAGTCCTTCATCACCTTCTCTGATGGAGGCAAAGAAGCCAACGCCATTGCCGCAAAGGTATCCATAATAAGATTTACCCACAGCATCTGCGTTACTGTCAGCGGAGACTCCGTACCCATAAACGCACCAGCAAGTACGAGGAAACAAGCTGCAACATTGACGGTTAGCTGAAAGAGTAAGAAACGTTGTATATTCTGATAAAGCGAACGTCCCCACATCACAGCCTTCCCAATACTACTAAAAGAGTTATCGATAATCGTAATATCCGAAGCCTCCTTAGCAACAGAAGTACCATCACCCATCGAAAGTCCCACATGTGCCGCTTGTAACGCAGGTGCATCGTTGGTTCCATCTCCCGTAACAGCTACCACCTCATTACAACGTTGCAACGATTCCACAAGACGTTTCTTATCCAACGGACGAGCGCGAGAGATAATCTTCAGATCCTTCACACGCTTATCCAATTCATCATCAGAAAGCGCAGCAAAGTCAGGACCACTTATAATATTCTTATCCGTATCACTACTTGTCCACAAGCCAATTTGTCTACCAATCTCCTTAGCCGTCCTTGCGGTATCTCCAGTTACTATCTTCACGTCAATACCCGCCTTCATACATTCAGCGACAGCCTCAGGCACATCACTTCTCACAGGGTCGCTAATTGCGACAATACCCTGGAACGTTAGATTATCAGCGACAACTCTTCCCTCCTTAAAGACCTCCGCTTTACCATCTACAATCTGATAAGCAAAGCCCAACGTTCGCATAGCCTGCTCTTGATAGTCTTCCAACTGATGCTCAATCTCCTCTTTCGGCACATTGCAATCAGTTTGTTTGCAAAGGCCATAGACAATCTCTGGCGCACCCTTCACATAGAGAATCTGCTTACCTTCTATCAAAGCAGAGTTGACAAGCACTGCCATATACTTCCGTTCTGTGGTAAAAGGAAGCTCATCAATAACCTGCACAGCCTCTCTCAGTTCCTGATAAGAAACCTGATTATCCTTCAACCAAAGAAGTAATGCACCTTCAGTAGGGTTACCCAAAACCTTAAGATTACACGCATCGGTATAATCTATTGAAGCAGTAGAATTGACAGCTATCCCCTCTTTCAACAAACAAGAAGCAAGACCATCATCTAATGCCTGATTAGCTAAAGCATAGAATTGAGTTTGATAAACACGCATCTGGTTCTGTGTCAGCGTACCCGTCTTATCCGTACAGATAACCGTTGTAGCACCCATTGTCTCACAAGCATGCATCTTACGTACAAGATTATTGGTCTTCATCATTCGGCGCATACTATAAGCCAAGCTCAATGTCACAGCCATAGGAAGACCTTCTGGCACTGCAACAACAATCAATGTAACAGCAATCATCATTGTATTCAGCACATGAGAAAGCAATCCTGCCATACTCTTATCGGGCATGAGGCAATCATGAAAAACTATCACACACGCCATCAAAATACAGAAATAAGCAACAGTGCTGATTGTTTTCGAATACCACTTCCAGCCATCAAACTTCCTGATAACAAGCCAAAAGAAGATGATAGTAGGAATGGTTAAAGTACAAACAATAGGACTCCAATGGAAAAACACCATTAATCTACCTACAATGATAAGTCCTGCAAAGACATAACTTAGTTTCGTAATAAGCACACTCAGTCCATCAAGTTGCTCACTAAGAGGTGTTTTAACGCTATCATCAATTTGTGCAGCCTCAAACACCTTACCATTTTCTGTCCTATCGCCTACAGCCTCAACCTGAAAGATACCATGCCCCTCCATTACCTTCGTACCACGTAACACCTGGTTCGTAGCGTATGAAGCATCCTTTTCAAACTCCTCCTCTTTTACCGATTTATAAGCAGGTACGCTCTCTCCATTCAGTGTAGACTCATCAACATGCAATGAGATTGCCTCCAACAACCTACCGTCAGCAGGAATCTCAGCACCTGTATTGATAATAACAATATCGCCAACTACAATATCTTTTTTAGCAACAGTCGTTGTATTTCCATTTCTGATGACCTCCACCTCCTCTTCATCGTTCACTTGATTGAGGATAGCAAACTCTTTATCCGCTTTTAATTCAAAGAAGAAAGCAATCGTCATAGCCAAGAAGATAGCGAGGAATATACCGACTGGTTCGAAGAAAACGGCTGTGCCATCTTCAACATGAAGGCCCCAATACTCCCAACAAGAGATAGCAATAGAGAGAAAACCCGCAATAAGCAGAATAATAATCAGTGGGTCTTCAAACTTTTCCAAGAACTGTTTCCATAGTGGATTCTTCTCTCGGGGCGTTAGCACATTAGCCCCATATTGCTCACGACTCTTCAACACCTCTGTGTCAGTCAATCCTTCATAATGTTTCTTTTGCTTCATAATAATCTTAGCAAGTTTATTTAGATGGACTTAATCCTATCCTACAATTAATAAGTAGATAGCAGTTCCTTTCACTAATTCCTAATCCTTTCATAACTTTATCAACTTTGATATATCTGTTTGCAAAGTTACAAATAATCTGATTATTATCTGCATTTCTGTAACTTACAAATCATAAAATCATGTATTTCTTAATAAAATTCTGAAGTCATTAGTTCTAAACGATACCCACTCTCCTATTCTTTTCCTATCCTTTTAGTATTATTGTCATCCCAATACATATATGTTTTTGCGAAACTTAATCATAATGCTATGAATATTGCATAGAAACTATGGTAAAGATAATAAACTTATGAGGAAGAAAAAATAATGGAGGAAAAACATTATTCAAGCAAAAATATCACGTTAACATAAGCAATAAACTATCATTATTTAACTTAATAAACATTTGCTATCATACCATTTACCAAGAACACCGTAGCCTCAAACTGAAAGACTTTTTCTCAATAGCCATGCCGTTCCTTCTTTATAAAATTTTCCTTCACTTTGAAGGTTTCACGGCAACAACAGAAAACAGCAATGGTATCTCGCCATTCTTTCCTGCGACTTTGAATGTTCCATTCTTTTCAGCAGCCATATTCCCAAATAGGTTGAAAGGTGAGTAATCATACTCCCCGAAAGACTGGACCTGTAAGTCATTATTGAGCAAACCATTCAGCACTACAGCTAACCCATGATTCCACGTAACGGTCTTTTGCCGATTGTCATTTTCCGAATCAGTGTAGGTAGATTCTTCCACAATGTAAGGCTCTTTGCGTGAATAAGCATATCGGACTTGCGAGAATTCTTCATTAAACATCCACAATATGGGATGGAATTCCACGATAACAAACTTTCCACCGTCTTTCAGCGTTTGTGAAATTACTTGTCCCCATTGGATTAAGTCTGGCAACCAATTAACTACACCATAAGATGTGTATACAATGTCGAACTTCTGCCCTTTCAACATAGTAGGCGCATCATAGATATTGCAGCAACAGAATTGTGCATTCAGCCCTAACTCCTCATTCAACGACTTTGCTGTTTGTATAGCCTCTTCCGAGAAATCCACACCAACGATATTAGCTCCCATCTTTGACAGGGAAAGCGTATCCATGCCGAAATGGCATTGAAGATGCAGAATAGACTTTCCTCGAACATCTCCTAATAGAGACAAATCCAAGTCAGGAACAGACTTTACCTTTCTTTTAAACTTGTCCAAGTCGTAAAATGAAGAATACAAATGAATTTTTGTTCTTGCATTCCACGCTTCTTTGTTTATCTTATAATAATCTTCCATCATGTATTTCTTATTTATTACCCTTCTCCCAACGTTGAAACCTATCCATAAAGAAGAATGCAGAAAACACACTTAGTATGGTAAGCACAATACCAATAACTGCCCATAAAACCATTTGTGAGAAGGATAGAACTGTTACTTTTGAGAATTCAACAAAAGAATAGATGCAGTAAGGCAATGTTAGGAGGCTTGTAATGATAACTGGCACATACTTTCGATATACAATCCACTGTACGATATGCATTAACAAGTGAACGGAATATCCTGTCAATGCAGCAAACCACCATTGATATTGACCTGTCCAAACCGAGCAAAACGAAACAACAGAAATAAGTATGAACTCGTGAGCAGTACCAACGGCAAAGGTAGAAGTGGAATAATCAAAAGATCCTTGTCGAGTAAAAAACGATTCTATTTTAGGGAATCGTTTTCTCAATTCTTCCCTATTTCTGTCAATCCAACGCCTAAACATAATAATTTCCTCGTAATCATGAACCATAAACACGAAAGGAAGAAGCATCATTATTAAGTTTATTTTTGCCATAATTTCTCTTTTTATTTATTTCAAACTACCATACTGTTTCTTCCAATCCTCTAAAGTGATTTTAGTAAAATGTTCTGTGCGAACCTCATTTAACAGTGGAACAGGCTTATTATCTTCTGTATGACTGTAAACAAATCCGCATTTCTCTTGTGCTCGTTTCGATTTCTCGTTGCCATCGTAGTACCCACACCAAACTGTAGTTTTCCCTAAATCCTCAAACGCATACCGAAGCAATTCGTTTACGGCTTCGGGTATCAAGCCTTGTCCCCAATAGGGTTCACCAATCCAATAACCTATTTCACACTCATTGTCTGTCATTTGTGCGCTTTTGATTTCACTTCTTGCAGTCATTATTCCAACGCTGCCGACAGCTTCACCAGTTTCTTTCAACACAACTGCATAGGTTTCAGGAGCAGAGAGTACTGTTTTTATAATTTCACGACTGTTCTCTACACTTGTATGTGGTGCCCAACCAGCAATCGGACCAACGTTTGGATTCTGTGCATACTTGTATAATGCTTCAGCATCGCTTTCTTTCCATGCTCTCAATAGCAGGCATTTTGTTTGTAGTTCCATACTTTTTTCTTATCTTCCACGTTTCTTTATTAGCCTTATTATAAGATTTCTATTGTTTGTTTATTGTGTTTTAATATGTACTTTTATTTTCTTTATCGCCCAATCATAATGGCTTGAAGTTGCTGAAACACTATAAGAACCAAGCGTAGAGGTACCCGTCCAATCGAATATGCCCTTGTTAAAGAGTTCGTTGTCAGAGAAAGTTGCAATCAATTCCATTACTTGTTGATGGCTTTCTTTTAACATTGCCTTTGCATCTGATAGCGATGTGTTTTGATGTTTCTTCCAAAACTCCACGTTCATTACTGGATATGTTTTCCAATTATAAGGCTCAGGAAGAAAAGATTCGCATTCTCCCTCACGATTGGAGTTTATCCAATTCAGTAACAACTGATGCCATTCATACAGATGAATAAGTACATCGCGCAGATTTTTGTCCCTGCTCCAATGTGCTTCTTTGCCCATTGCAGCCATTTTTTCTGCAAAGGTTGCTGTCTGTAGCTCTTCGCTCATACTGTCTATGAGCTTCCACATCTTCTCAAATTGTCCATTAGCAGATGTTATTAAATCCACTTTTGTTGTTGCTCGTGCCATTGTTTTTTTTATATTTTATCAGTTGAAATAACTCTGAATGTACAAGAGTTAACGGTGATACGGATATGTTCTGTATCATTAGTTATATAATAGTTCTTTCCTTTTTTCAGGAAATGATTCGTATCTGTATGCATGATAATGTCTGAAATAAAACTTTCTATTTCTTGTGGCGATAGATAAAGTCCGAGCTTTCGGTTTATTCTGTCATACACAAATTTTGTATAACAGAGCTTTTCTATGATGGTTGCTTTCAGCGAATCGTCTATGCTTTCATATTCTTGACCATCTCCTTTTTGCGAAAGACTATCGGCAACCTTTTCTTTTAGTTCGGTTTGGCATTGTTTAATGGTCTTTCCTGCTGTGTCAATGATGATGCGGTTTTTGTGCCACTCGTGATATTCTCGGTTTTCGATGTCGTCCCACACAGGGAGATTCATATTTGCTACTTCTGTACTTCTCTGTTCTGCACGCTTTTTGTGTTCTTTCTTATCCGAACATATAACCTCAATATTTACAAAACGACAGTTGTTATTAACAGCAACCTCTTCCCATTCTTGCCTTGTCAGTTCAATAGGGTTACAACAATCAGCCACGACATTGTTGCCCAATTGCAAATTGTCGGCTGCCATACGATATGCCAACCGATAGCCTTCTCCCTCAACATTGATACGACACAAGTCTTTCAAACCTTGTTCAATGGTATCAATGCGCAGATAAACAGCTCCAAACTCTTTTACTAAAAATCTTGCAAGTGTGGATTTGCCAACTGCTGGTAGCCCAGAGAAAATAAAAAGAATGGCTTTGCCCATTGTAATATTCATTTTAGCAGCTTGGCTGCAAGTTTGTAAGTAAACGAAATTCGAGGATTGGATAAATCCCATCGTTCCACTTCCTGCCACACCAATTCTGCGTGCTTCTTGCTTATATCTCTTAAAGCATTTCCTACGGATTTCCGAAGATATTCGCTTTCGTATGCCTTATGCTTAGCAATGAGAGCAATAGCCACCGATGGATTTTCTTTGAAATACGGGCGACTTGTCCAAATCCTCAGTCCCTCAGTTACAGCACGGATAACATTTGGATTATCGTCTGTTATCCATTCTTCTATGAGAGGTAAAGAAACTTCATACCCTCTATGTCGGCAAACCTCATCGAAAGCCTTTGCAAGCATTTCCTGCACTCGCCAATTCTCATCAGTGCTTACTCGCTCTTTCAGAAAACGAAGTGCGTTATTATCTTCTGTTGCCAATCTGCCTAAAATCGTTGTTGCCAACATTCGGGCTTGATAGGCTTCGCGCTTTAACAATTCAAGAGCAAATTCAAAGCACTGTTCCTTTGAGTATGTCGAAAGGATTCCATCAGCACCATCAATAATATGCTGAAAACCATGTTCTATTAACAGTATTTTGTTCAAGACATTATCTATCCCCATTGTTATAAACCCTTTCTAAGATAAATCATATCTACAAGTTATATATACCCTTCGAAAATTAGAAGGTCATATTTGTCCGTGAAAAATGATCTATCCAATGAAACTATGGCAAAGATAATAAATTATGAGGAAGAAAAGAAATGATAGAAGGGGAAACATTAATCAGCCAAAAACATCACATTAATTTAAGCAATAAATTACCATTATTTAACTTAACATGGTCACATTTGTTATCTTACTATTTACCAATAACTCAGTATCTTTGCATTAGAAATAATAAAAATCAGTAACAAAGTTATGGCAAATAAGATGAAAGACTTTCTCCCAGCAATTGAGATGGAGAAAATGCAGGCAATGCTTGAGCTTGAAGAAAAGTATGAAACAGGACAGCTCTCATTAGAAGAGGCACGCGAAGTGATGAAGACAAAGGTAGGAAAGATTCGCCCTTATCACCTTGCCTTCATCGAACAGAATATGAAGTCGCGTGAGGACGACGAGTGTATCCGTGCAGACATGCGCAAGATTATTGAACTCGTTGAAGGTTTCATGGACTACAGCCGTCCTGATGTACCAGAGGATCACCCACTCTCACATTATTATAAAGAAAATGACGAGATGCGAAGACTGCTCCTTGCGGTCGAGGATCTTGTACAATATCCTGTCATTAAAAACCAGTGGTTAGAACTCTACGACCAGATTCGTCAGTATCCTATTCACTATCACCGTAAGCAGAATCAGCTCTATCCACTTTTGGAGAAGAAAGGATTCGACCGCCCAACGACAACAATGTGGAACTTTGACGACATCGTTCGTGATGAGATTAAGGATTCACTCCGACTCTTAGAGGCTGGCGAAGATGAAGCTTTCATCACTAAACAAAATGAGCTTATCGCCTATGCACGCGACTTGATGGAAAAGGAGGAGACTATCCTCTACCCTACTTCATACGCCCTTATCTCTGCAGAGGAGTTTGAAGATATGAAGTCGGGCGACCAAGAGATTGGTTTTGCCTTCTTCAAAGTAGACACACCATCAACACCCAACACTCAACACTCAACACCTCAAAAGGGCTTTGCAGAAGACCTGCAGGCATTGCTCAGCAAGTATGGCTACTCTGCAGGACCACAGCAGGAGTTGGATGTGGCAACAGGTAAGCTGACCTTAGAGCAGATAAACCTTATCTATAAGCATCTGCCAGTAGACATCTCATTCGTGGACGAGAACGAATTGGTGAAGTTCTATTCAGATACCGACCATCGTATCTTCCCAAGATCGAAGAATGTTATCGGGCGACAGGTGTCTAACTGCCACCCACGTAAGAGTGTACACATCGTTGAGGAAATCGTAGAGAAATTCCGTAGTGGCGAACAAGATAAAGCCGAGTTCTGGATTAACAAGCCAGAAGTATTTATCTACATCGTTTACTTTGCTGTGCGCGATGCAGAAGGCCGCTTCCGTGGCGTACTCGAAATGATGCAGGACTGTACACATATCCGTGAGTTGACAGGTTCACAGACCTTGCTGACATGGGCTGGAAAAGAAGAGGAAAGTACTGCAAACACTACTCCTTCTGACAATGAGGACGACGAAGCGTCTGCTGCACAATCAGGCGCTCCTATTGAGATAACACCAGACACCCGTCTGAAAGACCTCTTTGCAGCTTATCCTAATCTGAAGAAAGAACTTGCTTCTCGCTATCCATCTTTCAAAATGCTAAACACACCATTGGGTAAGTTGATTCTCAAGAAAGCTACTGTCCGCACCGCTTCAGAGCGTTCAGGATTAGGCGAAGAGAAGTTTATCAATTTACTAAAGGAGTGCATCAAAGACGCCTAAAGTGGGCTTATCACTCATTGTGTAACAGGTTGTTTCTCAATAGAATCTCTTTAGGATGCACATTTCGTGCATCCTTTTTTTATGGTTCTTCCGAAATATGGAGTGATAAAGTAAGCCTATTACATATTAAAAGGCACACAGAGAGGGGGAGAACACGGAGGTGAATGCACAGACAATATCACGGAGGTGCCGAAGGCATAAAGAGCGACAGAGGCGTAGTGTACGTATTGCTGATAACTTTGGTAATAAACATTTTAAGAAATCTTGCAAAGCACTGCTTTGTAATAAAGTAGACAAAAACATTAATAAAACTCGCAAATATCCTCTGTTCCTCCACGCACCAACGGTGCCTCTGTGTCTAACGATTGCTACTATATAAAACCTCCGTGTTCTCCATTTCTCTGTGTGACCTTTTTTCAAAGTTTTAATCTCAAAAGGTATCACTCCAAATTGCTGAATGCCCTAAAATATTACTATGACAAACACAAAAAAGTTCGCGAACAAATTCAAAAAAGTTCGCGAACTTTTTTGAATTTGTTCGCGAACTTTACATTGAATATCTTAGACTGACGAATTGTGCCTTTATTAATCCGCAGGAACAGGACCAGGATTTTCGTTCTTTTTCTCTGTCTTCTTTTCCGTCTTTGCTTTCTTTTCCCCTGGTGTCACCTGCTCAAAGGTAACATCGTTCAGCGTGAAATACTTACGAGAGGCAAGAAGTTTCACAACAGGCTTCTCAATGTGCTGCTGCGCACGAAACTGTTCGCCTTTCAAGACTGCCTTACTCTTAAACAAAGGAGTTGCTCTTTTAAGAAGAACTGGATTGGTTTATTTGCCATATCATCTTTAAGGTGGTCTCTCTTTGTGACAACTCCGTAGGCTCGAAACCTTTTAGCCCACGGAGCGTTTGTTAATAATATTATTGCTTGCTATAATATCCTCATTGACTATAACATTTTAGAAATGAATGAAAGCGCGTACCTTTGCTCTTACATCCGTTACTTGATTCCACATTTGTTGCCCACTTCGATATTGGATATAATATATACTCGGATAGCTTGTACCATCATTTCCACTCCAACCTAAACTAGGGCTAATGGTAATTAGGTCTGGGGAGACAGTTCCTGAGCTATTTTCAAAGGAACTAGTAAAATAATCCATGAAAGCACCATAACTATTAGAATTTTGACCTCCGACAAGTACACCATTATTGCTGTAATGGGCAGTGAGTGCATAATTTAGAATTACTGGGTCAAAACGTCCACCACCTGCTGCACCTTTACCACCATTATAACTCCAACTATTATTAATCTGACCCAAACACATAGCGTCCATAGCGATTCTCCATTCACCTGATGCAGGGAGATACCACTTCTGATTAGCAATAGTACCTGTTAAAGTAACACCTGGATCATAATGAGCGGCATAATAGAAAGCAGGGAAAGCCCATTGATTGTTCCCTTTGGGCTGACCACCAGGTGAGTCAGGCATTGCATTAGTCGTAGGATCCCATGTCCAGTTATATCCGTTCATGTCAGAGACATTGTCAGTAAGTCCTGACCCTAAGCGTAGAAAGTTTGTTGTCATATAAACAGGATTAGAGCCAGGGACACTATAAAGGCTTTGTGTTGTCCATTGACAATCTGTATTCTTCACATTGCCAGTAGAAGGCGACCAAGAACTACCTAAATCTGCTTCTTTCAAAGCAATAGCTACACCAGAGTTCGGTGTTCCGTCATTGTCTTTTACAACAAAGGCTATCGGAGTCTTGCTTCGATTAGCTTTGAGCGTTCCTACAGTGCCATCAGAGAATAGATATTTGAATCCCATATAGACAAGACGAATTTTGAGTTTGTAAGTTGTATTTTCTTTGGTAACAAAACCTGAGAGAGCAGGATCTGTAGAATAAAGATGTGTACTTGGTGCAGCTGTCTTTCCGTAGAGCGTCAGTGAAGGTAAATCTAGACGCATATGGCGAAGTGGAGTTCCAGGAAGGAACCATGTGTAAGTAGTATCTCTGTTGATATAGTGCCACTCCATGTCATTCTTAGAATCTTCAGCAGCAAAATATACTATATCTGTAGAGCTGCCATACATAAAATCCTGCCAAAAATTAGCCGTTAGCGTTTTATTAACAGTCGTAACAGATGTAGCAACAGGGTTATAACCTTTCTCATCAAGTTTTACGCTAGTAGGTACATTGTTGTTAGGTGAAGTGAGCGTTGCACTGACAGCATGCTTTATAGGGAGGAAACTATGTAACTCAAGATATACGCGCGAACCAACATGCTTCATATAGAACGAAATATATTGAGTTTTGCCTGTGACATAAGTATTATCCAAACGTCCTACGTATGCAGTCTTCACATTTGCTTGTGTTACAGAAAGTGTCCCATCAGAATTCTGGCTTAGTTTGTCATTGAAACAAACAAAGTCGTAATTCTGATTTGGATCAAGAATAATACAATCCTTTGAACCTGTAGCAGGCGTAAAGACTCCATAGTTTATATAACCTTTCATCTCACCTTTGAGTGTATTACCTTGAAAAGCACGGATAGTGTAGAAACCATTGCTTAAAGGTTGTGAGGCACGCGTGCGTGGCTTCTTGAAGATAGTATCACTCTTGGCATCAGCCTCAAGAGTCATTTGTGCTTCAATACCATTACCTAAATCTACAGACTTTGTTTGAGGTGCTTCTGCAGCCCCTCTCGTTATGGCTCCATCATCTTCACTGAATGGTGCTTCTGCAAATTTAAGCATTGTTGGTGTTATGACCACCTTGCCGTTAGTACTTTCTCCTGTACTTATGTTATCTTCCTGCTGACAAGCAGCTGCCATAATAAGCAATACGGCGAAAGCAAGCGGTTTTAAAAACGTTTTCAATATTAAATAATTACTTTTCATTCTTGATGTCTTTTTAAATTTATAACTCTCATTCTGTAATTCTAGAACTCTATTGTTCCACTCTCTACATCTTCACGTTTCCAATCTGTATCACTGGCATGAGCATCCCATCTATTCTCCTCGAAATAGGTGTTATTCTTTGGTTCAAAAGAACCTGACACTTTGTGGTAAACGGAAGTGCAGACAGGGCTTTCTGCCTCAACGAAGAATACGCAACACGTTGGTTGTAAATAGTCTTGTTTCCTTGTTTTTTTCATAATCTGCTTTTTAATAGTAAAATTTATCGCTTAAATATTTTATATTTCGGTTTAAATAAAAATACAAAAAAGAACAAAGGAAACTCCTAAAAGTCCTTTGTTTACCTATGATTGTACACGGCGAGCCTCGCGCGCGTACGCAAGAAATTAAAAAGTTGGTTAAGCCTGCTCTACTAGAGAGAGAGAGAGAGAGAGAGAGAGAGAGAGAGAGAGAGAGAGAGAGAGAGTACAAAATTATTTGGAACTACCAAATAATTAGCTAACTTTTTTTCAACTTTCTTACTCTCGTCCATCAATGAATTAGATACAGCAATAGCGTGGCGAACACCTTCGTTGAATGAGGCGCTACGCTTATTAAAATTAAAATTTATTGCTTGTATCATCGTTATTAATCTCGAATTCGGACGCAAAAGTAACAAAAAAGATTAAAATATCAAAGCAAATCAAGAAAAAAATAAAAACAACTATTTATGAAAGCAACAGAAGTCGTAGAAAGATTAAAACAGCGTTTTCCAAATGAGCCAAAGTATATTCAGGCCGTTTCGCAGGTATTAGACACTATCGAGAATGAATATAATAACATCTACTATGAATGTTTGAAAGCATAATAAAAGATTTTAGGTTGTGTGCTCCTACAATGCACCTTTATTTTCAGCATTTTCATCCTAACTTATTAGCATCGATAAGCTACGTGTTAACGCCTGCGCACCAACGGTGTGGAGCGTCCGCACCATTGGTGCGCAGGGTCAACACCATTTTAATAGTGACTTTATGATGAGCATACTAATGAGAGAATCATGTTTGATTAGCGATTTCAGGGAATAGAGAATCTACCTCTTTATATCCTATCCGTATCCTTATAATCCAGTATCGTTACCCCACTTGAAAAGCTATCTTTTACACTTCATTCTTGCAGGGTTCAAAGAAAATACGTACTTTTGCGAACAAGAATCACGTATTATGACAAGAAAAGTATTTCACATATTAAGCTTGGGTTTGATACTTTTTGGTATCACAGCCTGCAAGCAAGAAAAGAAATCAAACGATATTATCACAAAGATATCACCAAAACCAAAGGTGCCGAGCGGACCTCAGCCAATGACCGACTTCAAATATGAGAAGAAGATAGAATGGATGGGTAGTACCTATACGATTCGTATCCACCGCTTTGCAGACAAGTCATTGTCAATCGTCAGTGATGAAGACGGACGTAAATACTACGATAACAAGTTCCAAGTACAGATTCTTCGTCAAGATGGTTCATCTTTTTATGAGCGTACACTTACGAAAGATGATTTCAGAGAATACACTGATAACCAATATGGTAAGGATGGTGCACTGATTGGTTTCATGTTCGACCGTGCAGAGGGTAACAAACTCTACTTTGGTGCAAGTGTGGGTTCACCTGATCCAAAGAGCGATGAGTATGTACCATTGGATGTAACCATTGATAATATGAGCCGCATGCGTATCAACAAGGCTACACAACTTGATACACCAAGCGACCAACCACAACAACAACCAAAGAGTGAGTTGGAGAAGGCTGAGGAAGAGGGGGTGTAAAAAGCCTCCCCCAACCCCTCCGAAAGGAGGGGAGCCCAAATAGATTAAAGTGGGGTACAGTGAAGTTGATAAATAGATAAGGATAAAACTCAAAGGTCAAACCTCAAAGTTCAAAGGTTAAACGCAAATCATAAAGTTCAAAGTTCAAACCTCAAAGTTCAAAGGCTTACCCTTCTCTTACAAAGTCAAGGGCTTCCTTAACTTCATCCTCACTGACAGACTGGTTGATACGGACATCACCAATACCACCTAAGAGCGTGACATTGATTTCATTACCACGATTCTTTTTATCATGATGCATGAACTCAATGAGCTTAGGATAATCATTACACGTAATAGGTAATGTACCATAATACTCACGAATGAAGTTGACCGTCTGGCGCATACGCTCAGTAGGGAAGCCAGTCTTCACAACAGACAGATAAAGCTCTGCTATCAAACCGAAAGCTACTGCATAGCCATGAAGAATTGGATTCTTTTCTAATGACCATGACTCAAACGCATGACCAAAAGTATGTCCAAGATTTAATGCCTTTCTAATACCCTTTTCATGTGGATCTTCCTGAACAATACACTCCTTTACACGCACACTCTTAGCAAGCATTTCGCTCAATTGCTGTAAGTCTGGCTGTGCAAGATTAAAGTTTATCAGCTCTGCCCACATAGCTTCATCAGCTATCAAACCATGTTTCAACATCTCAGCATAACCACTTCTGATGTTTGCCGTATCGAGTGTTTTAAGCCACTCGGTATTAAGGAGGACGACATCAGCCTCACTAAACACACCAATCTCATTCTTTAATCCGCCGAAATTGATACCCGTCTTACCACCCACGCTGGCATCTACCATCGCAAGGAGTGTCGTTGGAATATTAATAAAGTTGATACCACGCTTGAAAGTTGAAGCCGCAAAGCCACCAAGATCGGTCACCATACCACCACCAAGATTGATAAGCAAAGAGTGGCGCGTAGCACCTCCCTGTTGCAATGCTTCCCATACATGAGCTACCGTTTCAAGTGTCTTACTACTGTCAGTCGTACCAATCGTAATTACTTGTGCTCCTTTCAGACAGAAGTCATCCTTGACAAGTTCCCAGCACTTATCACGTGTCGTTTCATCAACGAGTACGAAGATTTTATCTTTCTCACATTCAGAGATGGCTGTAGCCAATTCACACTTGAACTGTTTTGATATAATAATATTCTGTCTCATAAGCTTTCTCCTTTAATATTCAATACAAAAATACGGTTTTTCCTACCACTAACAGACGAAACAGAACCTATATTTCACACTCTTTAATACTGATAACTCAAATATTGCGCACATTGCTTTCCCTATGTGCAATAAATCAAAAGATAAAATATAATCGAATAAAAAGAATACTCTATCATTCATTCCGTCAAACTTTAACACTATTTTAACTTTTAAAGAAGCAAGTTATTTCAACTTTTGATTTTATAAAGCAGATTAGACATAAATTCAAGCAACAACTTAAAAATGAAAATGATTTAGTAAATTTGCAGTATTAACTAAAAAGGAATAAATATGAAAAAGAATCCATTATTTTATATTGTCCTCATCCTTGGAATAGTGTTAGGTACATTCTCTTTGCAATCTTGTTTAAACGATGACGATACTGATTATCCTACCAATATTCCCAATGCACTTGTGACAATCAAGACAAATAGTTCCACAGGACAGGTCTACTTCCAGTTAAATGATGAGACCACAATTCTTCCTACGAACATGAAGACTTCTCCTTATGGTAAAAAGGAACTACGAGCACTTACGAACATCAAAGTTCAGGACGGAAAGACTGAAGGATACTCAAAGAGTGCATATGTAAACCGGCTCGACACTATACTTACCAAGAATATGGCACCAACTCTTGGTAAACAAAACGAAACAGTATATGGAAAAGACCCTGTAGAAATAGTCAAAGACTGGACAACTGTTGTAGAGGACGGATACCTGACTTTACGCTTCAGAACTTACTTCGGTAATGGAAAAACACATGTGGTGAATCTCGTCAAAGGAGATAATCCATATGAAGTTGTACTCCATCATAATGCTTCTGGTGATACAAAGGGTTTGATTCGTGACGGACTTGTAGCATTCAGACTTAGTGATCTTCCTGACACACAAGGGAAAACAGTGGACCTGACATTGAAGTGGCAATCATTCTCAGGCGTAAAAACAGTCAAATTCAAATACAAAAGCCGTAAATAGTATAGAGGAAAATCCACTGCTTGTCAATGGGATTATTTGGGAATAATAGAGAACAGTATATTATAAGCCTTTTTGAAAAAGGTGATGCGCTCGCCATGGATAAACTCTATGGCGAGTATGCTGATTATTTAGCAAAAGTGTGTTCGAGGTATATTGGAAACCAAGAAGATAGACATGATGTTTTACAAGAGGCTTTCATCAGAATATTCACTAAGATACATACTTTTGAATATCGAGGGAAGGGGTCATTAAAGGCTTGGCTCACAAAGATTGTAATCAACGAATCTCTTCACTTTCTCAGGGACAATGACCCGGCTATTTTTATAGACAAGGCAACTGACATACCTGATTGTAGTACTGAGAACCCTGATATTGACAGTATGTCGATAACACAGATAACAGAGACAATACTTAAACTACCACCAGGCTACAGAGCTGTCTTCAACCTATATGTGGTAGAAGGCAAAAGCCACAAGGAGATAGCAGAAATACTCAACATAAAACCAGACACATCTGCATCACAATTCCACAAAGCAAGGAATATGCTTGCAAAGATGCTGAAAGCGCAAAACAAACTGAATTAAAAGTATGAAAGAAGATTGGCTTGACACATTGCGTACACGCATTCAGAATGAATGTGATGTAAAGGCACCAGATGGTCTTCTCAATGATATCAAACAGGAGATGAACCGTCGTGGAGTTACTCCTATACGCTCTACTCGGCAGAAGGCAAGCGTAGTACCTTTGTGGACCTACCGTGCTGTCTCTGCTGCAGCTATAATAGGTATCGGAATTTTTCTAAGTCACTTGCTTTTTGACCACACATCTCTCCCGAAGCAGTGCGCAATGATTATAAACAATAAGATAAAGAACACTCTGCCTTCTCAAACCACAATTACAACTCCAGAGAACTATGTAACAAACTCCGTAAAGCTGGCTATCGCTACCCATCAAAGTATACAGAATCCACTTGTTGACAACAACTTGTCTGGTAATACAGTCTACAATAAAGAAGAAGAAAAAGAAACGACTACAGATAATAATAATGTCACAGAAACTCAAGAAACAACCAATAATACAAGACAAGACAAGATAGAAAATGTTGATAAACAACAGACTACAAAACCACAGTCGTGGGGGAATTCGGAAAGAATCTACGCAACAAATGCGAAGAAGAATGACCCATCATCTCGCTTCTGCATAGGGACTTCCTATAATTATGGTACAGGAACTTCCCATAATTCTGACAAGATTCTATTGCCAGTAGCAAACCCTTATGGTGACTATGACCCAGAATTCTCTGGAAGAAACATACAAGACAGCCCAATAGGTACAAAAGATAGAAGAACGGGGACTAAACACCACCAACCAATAAAGTTAGGTGTTTCCATAAGGTATAATATCAACAATCGATGGAGCATACAGACAGGTCTCAATTACAGCCGACTTGCTTCCGACTTCTCTTATGAAAAGAGAGGAACAGAATATGCCGTAGAACAAAAACTGCAATACGTCGGCATACCTGTAAATGCAAGTTACAGTTTCATCAAGACCAAAAGGTTAAATGTTTATGCGACTACAGGTGCTGAAATAGAGAAACTCGTGAAAGGTGAAGCCAACTTATCTGCCGAAGCCACGTCACAAATAACTCCGACACATACAACTATTAAAGAGGGTAGACCAGTATTCTCAACTGCTCTTTCCATTGGAGGAGAATTCAGAATTAGCAAAGATGTTAGTGCATATATTGAGCCCGGAATAAGCCATCACTTCAATAATGGGAGCAACGTTGAGAATATTTACAAGGACAAGCCTACCAACTTCAATCTTAATATGGGTGTCAGAATCAACTTAAACAAGTAGGAATAAAATAAGACTTAGTTCTAAAGTTTCCTACAAGCACCCATATTCTCATCTTTAAATAAAAATCTATTTGCCTATTAAACTTTTTGAAATTCTTAGCGTCATATATACCATTATGAATTAGAAAAGGTTATTATGGCAAAAAGATTGTTGATTTTCGTTCTACTGCTGACCAGCGCTGTTGTGATGCTGGCACAGAACAGAACCATTACGGGTACGCTTTATGATACGGAACTAAAGGAGAAAGTGCCATTTGCTGTTGTTCAGCTGTTGAAGCAGGACAGCAGTTATGTTATTGGTGCTACATCAGATGAAGCGGGAAACTTTAAGATTACAGCTCCAACAAACGGACGATTCATTTTGAAAGCGTCTTATGTAGGCTACAAGACTATTTTTCAGAACATTACCATTGCCAATGAGCAGGATGTGGCAGTGGGTCAGTTAGACTTCCAAGTAGACTCACGCACTTTGAAAGAGGTGAAAGTTGTAGCAAGTGCTCCGAAAGTTGTCGTAAAAGCCGACACTTTCCAGTACAATGCTTCGGCTTATCGCGTGCCAGAAGGTTCGACAATTGAAGCCCTTGTAAAGAGATTACCTGGTGCGGAAGTGTCGAGTGATGGAACCATTAAGATTAATGGAAAGGAAGTTAAGAAGATACTTGTTGATGGAAAGGAGTTCATGGTGGGCGACACCAAAACCGCTATGAAGAACCTCCCAACCTCTATCGTACAAACTATTAAGGCTTACGATCAAAAGAGTGACTTGAGTCGTGTGACTGGTATCGATGATGGTAACGAGTCTACTGTTCTCGACTTTGGTATCAAAGCGGGAATGAACAAGGGTTTATTCTCTAATATTGACCTCGGTATCGGTACGCATAACCGCTATTCAGAGAAGGCGATGGGCGCTTATTTCAATAATAAGTTCCGTATAATGGGCTTTGCATCAGCCAATAATGTCAACGACATGGGCTTCGGTGGTGGTCCACGTGGCGGTTTCGGTGGCGTAAGACAGGGATTGAATGCGACCAAGATGGTGGGTCTGAACATGAATTATGACAATGGAAACACCCTGCAGTGGGATGGTAGTGTGCGTTGGAACCACTCTAATGGCGACTTAAACACACGTGTATCAAGTGAGAACTTCGTAGCAAGTCAGGGCTCATTTGCCAACCGTCTTTCACAAGAATACACCAGAACGAACTCTTGGGACGGCCGTTTCCGCTTGGAGTGGCGACCTGACTCTGTATGGAATATTATGTTCCGACCAAACTTCAGACTCACTAAGAACGACGGACAGGTGGTTAGTTCTTCTGCTGCCTATAACGCTGACCCATACGAAACAGTGGATGATCCATTGTCAGCAGCCTCTATCGCACAGCTGAAAGCATTGGGAACGATGGTGAATACACAGCGTAATATGACCATAAGCTATGGCAATACAACCGCTTTGGGTGCTATGCTGCAGGTGAATCGCAAGCTCTCAAGCAACGGAAGAAACGTTACTTTGCGCGTAGATGGTAACTATAGTGATTCGGATTCAAAGACCTTCTCAACGCAAGATATTCAGTATTTCCAGTTGCAAGATGCACTCGGAAACGACTCTACTTATCGTGCCTATCGTTACAACCTTATGCCAACAAAGAGTTGGGACTATGCCCTACAGGCAACTTATAGCGAGCCAATAGCCCGCAAGACTTACCTGCAGTTCAGCTATCAATTTAAGTATGGCTTCTCAAAGAGCGACCGTGACACCTACGATCTCTCTACTATGCCATCAGGAACATTCGGTAGTCTGCAACCAGCTTACCGTTCATGGGACAATTATCTCGGACTGCTGACCAATCCTTTGGCAAGCTATCTCGATGATAACTTGAGCCGTTACTCTGAGTATCGCACATATACACACGACATGCAGGTAATGATGCGAATGATTCGTGACAAGTGGAAAATGAACGTGGGTGTGATGCTCCAGCCACAGCATTCTACCTATATGCAGGATTACCTTGGTGTACACGTTGACACAGCACGCACAGTATTCAACTGGGGTCCTACTTTCGACTTCCGTTACAAGTTCAGTGAGCAGAGCAATCTGCGTATCAATTATAAGGGTACGATCACTCAACCTACAATGAGTCAGCTGCTGAGCATCGTCGACAACACTGACCCACAGAATATTTCTATTGGTAACCCTGGTTTGAAACCAGCCTTCACCAATAACTTCCGCTTGTTCTATAACACGTACAAGCAGAGTCATTCACAGGCGCTGATGACCTTTGCGAACTTCTCAACGACACGAAATGCAATTGGCAACAGTGTGACCTACGATGCGATTACAGGTGCTCGTACGATTCAGCCAGTGAACGTAAATGGTAACTGGGATGCTGATGCTGGATTGATGTATAACACAAGTATCGACTCTGCTGGCGTATGGAATCTCCACACCTTTACGCGTGCTAACTTCAATCGTTACGTCAGCTATCTGCAGCTTAACAGAACAAGCAACTTAGAGAAGAATATAACGAAGTCATTGACCTTAGGTGAACGACTTGCTGCCAGCTATCGCACCTCTTGGTTAGAATTGGAGTTAGACGGTTCAGTAGATTATACGAACACGAAGAATAATCTTCAGAGTATGAGCAATCTACGTACATGGCAGTTTGCATACGGTGGTACGTTGAGTCTTAACCTCCCTTGGAACATGAGTATCTCGACCGACCTTCACCAGAACAGTCGTCGTGGATATAGCGATGCTTCATTGAACACCAATGAGTTGCTTTGGAATGCGCAAATTTCACAGAGTATGTTGAAAGGCAATGCACTGACCTTCAGTTTGCAGTTCTATGACATCTTACGTCAGCAGAGCAACCTCTCACGTGTCATCAACTCTATGAGCCGTACAGATACTGAATACAATAGTATTAACAGCTATATCATGCTGCGTGCTACCTACCGTCTGAACCTCTTTGGTGGTAAGAACGCTATGCCTAAACCAAAGGATAGTCCTGACTTCGACCGTAATGGTCCCGGTATGGGTCCACGTGAAGGTGGAAAGAAAGGCTTTGGCGGTGATCGTCCTTCAGGTGGTCCACCAATGGGCGGTGGATTCTAATAAAGCCTCACCCCCAGCCCCTCTCCGAATGGGAAGAAGAAGCCTCACCCCCAACCCCTCTCCGAAAGGAGAGGGGAGTGATTACCGTGACACCCCTATAGAAGATGCTAAAAGGTATAATATTAATCTATAATACCAATCAATCTTGTAGGGTATATCGGTGACTACTCCCCTCTCCATTCGGAGAGGGGTTGGGGGTGAGGCTGCAACTCTTGCACAGTTCTCTAAAAATGCTTACCTTTGTCTACAAATCTAAATAATACAAGGGGTTAAGCCCAAATAAACAAATACATTGAAAGGACAAAGACAGACAATGAAGCATATCAATAACTTTATCGTAGCTGTGGGCTTGACGCTCGCACTCTCTGCTATCACTAACAACGTGTACGCACAGGGAAGTAATATGCAGGAGAAAGTGAAAAACTACTTCCTTCAAACGCTTAAAAAGAAGCAGAATGAAGAACAGAAAAGCAAGGATGCCTTTCAACGTAACAAGACTTATACGACGGATATACAGCAACTGATAAAGAACAAAGATATCGCTCAAAACCAAAAGATGGTGTGGGATGCATGGTGTGAGGCGAATCGCGAACTAAATGAACAGAAGCTCGCAAAGCCTGAAGACTTGCAGAAAGGCATAAAAGCATCGTGGAATTTGCCTGAAACATTGGAAAAGAATGCCGTCATGCCTTACTACTATGGTGTAAAGGGAAGCGCAGCAGGCAAGCTTCCGTTGTTCCTTTACCTGCATGGTTCTGGTCCAAAGGAACATGAATGGGCGACCGGACTTATCTTAGGAAACAGATTCCAAGATGGCCCTTCTCTCTATTTCATTCCACAGATTCCTAATGAAGGCGACTACTATCGCTGGTGGCAAGTAGCTAAACAGTTTGCTTGGGAGAAGCTTATCCGACAAGCATTGGTCGAGGGTAATGTTGATGCTAACCGCCTCTACGTCTTCGGTATATCTGAAGGTGGCTATGGCAGTCAGCGTCTTGCCTCTTTCTATGCCGACTATTGGGCTGCAGCGGGTCCAATGGCTGGTGGCGAACCATTGAAAAATGCACCTGTAGAAAACTGTGCTAACATTGGTTTCTCATTTCTCACAGGGGCGGATGACACTGGTTTCTACCGTAATATTCTAACTCATTATACGCAGACTGCATTTGACTCTGCTCAGCTGGCACGACCGCTTGATGCCGACAAGCGTCCACTCTTTGTTCATCGCATCAACCTACTGCCTGGCATGCAGCATCATATTAAATACGACCTCACTACTCCATGGCTCAAGAATTTCGTTCGTAATCCCTATCCAAAGACGGTTCTCTGGGAAGATTATGACATGGATGGGCGACATCGTTCGGGCTTCTACAACCTACAAGTGTTAGCCTCTCCATCGGAAAATCGCACCTACTATGATATGAATATTCACAACAATGTGGTGACGATTAATATCAAAGAGGTGGAATATACCGCTGTTGAACGAGACAAACATTGGGGTATTGAAATGAGATTTAACCGCAGCTACACAGATGCAAAGGGTGGTAGACTACGTATTTATCTGAATAGCGAACTCATAGACATGAACAAGCCTGTGACAGTTATCGTCAACGGAAAAGAGCTCTATCGAAAGAATGTGAAGGCAAATCTCCAAGACATGATTAATAGCTGTACCGAGTATTTCGATCCTTACAGAGTTTATCCAACTTCCATTGAGATTAATTATTAACTCAATGGGAGCTGGGGAAATCCCCCTTTACCCTTCATTTTGTAATAAAATTTCACTATCCCTATTTCAAAAGATGCTCTTTTGGCTTCAAAAAGACGCCTAATTGGCTTCCAAGAGACGCCCTTTTGACCTCTTAAAGACGCCCTTTAAGAACCCAATTAAGCACCTTTTATCAACCAACTTTGTAACAGTCTGATTATAGGAAACTTACAAAGGCTGTAAAATACACGTTTTTCATACCGCTTTTAAGCCTTGGAAGCGGAATTATTGTAAATAAATTTCACGCCACACTCTTTGATTTTTGGACATAATAATGGTTCTTCCGAAATATGGGGTGATAAATTAAGCCTACTACATATAAAAGTCACACAGAGAGGGGGAGAACACGGAGGTGAAAGCAGACAATCTCACGGAGGTGCCGAAGGCACAAAGAGCAACAGAGCCGTAGTGTACGTGTTGCTGATAA
This sequence comes from Prevotella melaninogenica, assembly GCF_018127925.1. NCBI lineage: Bacteria > Pseudomonadati > Bacteroidota > Bacteroidia > Bacteroidales > Prevotellaceae > Prevotella > Prevotella melaninogenica. The sequence goes on from NZ_CP072347.1 coordinate 29,204, forward strand.
CTTTAGTAATAATCTTGCAAACCACTGCTTTGTAATGAAGTAGACCAAAGTATTAATAAAACTCGCAGATATCCTCTGTTCCTCCACACACCAACGGTGCCTCTGTGCCTAACGATTACAACTATATAAAACCTCCGTGTTCTCCTTTGCTCTGTGTGACCTTTCTTCAAAGTTCTAATCTCAAATGGTATCACTCCAAATTGCTGAAGACCCATAATAATAGCATAATGAGCTAAACATAACCCTGTTACTTTAAAGTGAAATACTATGTTATTATGTCTTTTATTACCCTGTTACCATGTCTTGAATCCCCTGTTACCATGTCTCTTGGTACTCTGTTACCATGTCTTCCATTACCCTGTCTCCATCAAGGAATGCAAAACCACAAAAAAAGAGTTGACAAGTTAATTATCCCAAGGAGCCATACCCCTCAAAACAATTAACTTGTCAACTCGTTTACTTGTGTACTCTGTCTACATAAAAAGACTCGTCCACTTAAAAAGAGTCGCCCTCTTAAAGCCTTCTCAAACCTTTCATTATCTCTTCTTCATGAACGCAGCAGGCTTAGCCCTTGTGCTTAAAGGATGGAAAAGCATCACAGGCTGAAGCAGGAACAGAGGACCATTAAGATATAACTGGCTTCCCTGCTGGTTGTACTTATAGATTGCAAAGACATTTCCATTAAATGAATTAAGAGGGAAACCTAAAGGTCCTAAATACGTTAAGCTCTTTATGTAAGCGGCATTCTTACCACTATCCTCAAGAATACCAGCAACCATCTTATCCGCCTTAGAGTAAGACATTCTTGCTGTCATTGTCAACTGATTTGATGCATAATAGTTATAAATACCAGGAACGACCTTCTGAAATTTAGCAAAATCAGCATCACTCACCTGACCAGTACTATGTGCTTCAGTCTGCTGACGAATTAGCTTCATGAATGTACCGTAATGATTGATGTCCCAAATAGCAGTTCTGTAGAAATAAGTGGTATCATTCACTCTCTTTGAAAGAACATATTCACCACCCTTCAATGTCAATGACACGTTAGCAGGGTCAAAGGTAAGCGTCATCTTCATACCAGTGTCACTTGAATTAAAGGTCAACTCGGTATCAGATTTCTTCTCAAGCGTACCAACAATCTGTGTTACCAATGTGTTAATATCAGTTGTAGATGATGTCATCTTAAGAAGGTCGTAACCATAGAGACTATAGGTCTTACCTGCGAGGTCGTCAATGCTACCCTGTGTTACAGTGATCGTATCACGATGCTCTTGGTTCTTCAAAACGAGTGAGAAAGTACGAATCTCACCTGTTGTATTAGCTCCAATATGTGCCACGAAAGCAGAGTCCTTATTCTCAATTGATGTCACACCAGAAGCATCGGCAGCATCAGCAAGTTCCATAGAAGGCTCAGCACCTAATGCGGTATAAGGTAGAGTGAGGGTTGTATCCTTATCACTCACAGCGTAATACTTAGCACCTTTGTACTTGAAAAGAGCTCCAGCCTGCAAGATTGGCAGATTAGTAGAATCATTACCATTCTTGATTGTCAATACAGCAGAACGACTGTCAATAGCTGGGTTGTTAGTAACACTGACTACGATAGAATCGTTCTGCAGCTGAGCTGTTGCCCATGAATCACTGACAGAAACGGTTGAGCCAGCTGGTGCAGTAAACTTCACCCCACCCTTCTGTGCCGCAGCAGTAAAGGTGAGTTTTGAGTTTACCACCTGCACAGGATTCTCACGCAAGTAACTACTACCTGCATCGTTGTCGTCACTGCAGGCAACGAAGCCTGCAGTAACAGCAAGGAGAAGACAAATATTAAATATCTTTTTCATAAAACATTTACTTGTTTAGTTTTACTTGAGACGCAGCAGATGTTGTGAGGAATGAGTTCCAATCTACATCGAAGCGCGCAATACGGTTTGGTAGATACTGTGGCATCAATACTGACTCAGTATTGTCGAATGACTCCTCTGGCAAGATAGAAGGCTTGGCAGGAGAAGCGGTAGCCTTCTTGGTCATTACTGGGTTAATCCAGTAATCCCACCAACCAGCAAGGTTTTGAGAGGTGAATGGTTCGCCTGTATAAGCCCAGAGGATGATACGTTCAGTAGTTAGACCAGTATACTGTGCCTGTCCATTGATGATGCTGAACAATGGTCCACAGAGTGACGCACTGATATCGCCATTGTCTGCTACTGTGAAGGAAATTAGGTTGTAAGCACCCGTACCCGTACCTGTACCTCTCTTCTCATCGATGTTAAAGGCATTACCGATGTTATAGCTTACATTATTTCCATGGAAGGTCATCACCTTCTGACCACCCTGCATCAAGAATGCATTAGCAGAAGCCACATAGGTCAATGGGAATACATAGTCTGAGCCATAAGCACTGTGAACATTGAGGTAGAACTTGCGGTTCGCACCAGAACCTACATATCTCAATCGTGCTGTACGAGTATTCTCAAAGAAGCCCATCTTTCCATCCTTTGATACATATGAGGTCATCGTGAGTTCATAAGTACCCATGAGAGCAGAAAGGTCAAACTGCAAGATCTGTACCTGCGCCTCTTTTATACCATTTGAAATCTTAAGTTTTGCACCACGTGCATTCGTTGCTATTGGATTAGCATCTACCTTAATAGTGAGCTTATCGCCATCCTTAGAGAGGTGAACCCATGATGCATCACAAGTGATATCGAGTTTGTTAAGATATGGAATGGTCTTCGTAATAGTCTTCTCACCATTAGAAGCGTTGATAGCACCTATCATCTTCGCAATGAGATTTACATCAACATTAGAAGCAGTAGACTCCACACCAGTTCCAGAGAACTTAGCAGTAGCCTTATCGAATGTTAAGTCGTACAACTGTACGCCATTCAACATAATAGGCTCATACAAACGGATTCCCTTATCTGTAAAGGCGTAAGCAGACTCAGCAACAAGTTTATCACCATCATAGATAGCCAACTGACGATTGTTCTTATCGGTGACAACGAGTGTGTAAGGCTTTCCACCAATGTTAAGAGCAACATCAGAGAAAACAAAGAGGTTGGTAAGTTCTGTTACCTTCTCTATATATTCTGAAGCTTCGCCAGAGAGTTTATTGAGATACATAGTATTCAACGAACGCTTTCCGTGAATCTTGATACGGTCAGCACCAATGCTATCGATAACGAACTCGAAGTCGCCCTCCTTACCGCGATACTCACCATTCTTTGGAGTAGCATAAATGTGGAGGAAGGTATTGTAAGTATCAAACGACAAAACGGGGCCGTCGTCTTCCTTCATCTTATATAATGACTTTACTTCGCCATCATCAGGATTGTTTTCATAGCGTACAATAGCATTGTCACGGGTGAACTTGATGGTATAAGTCACACCACCATAAGCCTGGTTTCTCTGTGGATAATAGTCTAAAACCCAACCATATTGCGATGCAACCAACGTTTCCTGTGCCTTCTGAAGGAATTCGTCCATACGCTCAGAGTAAGGCTTTCCAAAGACATTCTCTTCTTCTGTCTGGCATGACTGAAGGAAAAAGGCTGGCAAGGCAAGTAGGAGATATATAAATAATTTATTTGCTTTCATATAATGATCCTTTCTTAATAATTAAGATTTGTCAGATTGTAACTGCCACTAACAACGTTGTTCTCACGCTCGATGACAGTATCACGCACCTTATCAAGGTCGACATTAAAGGTCTCTTTATAGTAACGTTTAGCAATCTCGAGCTTCTTCTCAATAGCTGTTACACCTGGCTGCTCTTTTGCTTCTGCACCTTTCGCATCCACAATGGTTGCTTTCTTGAGGAGAGCATTCCACTGTGCATCGGTAGAGATAATGTAAGTACTTACCACCTCAGCAAAGTCCTCACGCTCTTCCTTCTGTGAGTAGGCTGTAACGAAACCACGCTTCTCATAGCCTGTTCCATACTTCTCAGAACTCCATGAGTCATTAACATAACCTGTTGGGGTTACCTTACCAAACTCACGTGGGTAGTCCTTTGTCTGGTTAACGATGTGAACAAACTCGTGGTGAATCGTCTTGAGGTAGTATTCATCCAAGTAGGTGCGGTTGTTCTTGAATCTATCAAGATGGTTAACACCCAAGAGACGAATCTTCTTTCCACCCTCAGCAGTACCGAGTTTTATATTACCATTGTTCTCATACTCGAACTCACCCAAGAAGCTGAAGAGCTTTGGGAAGAAGCGACGTGTGAAATCAATACCTGCAGCTTCGGTATAAGCCTCTACACAAGTGTACTTCACAATATGCGCTAACTCCACAGACTGAGCTGAATCGGCTGGTACATCATAGTAAGACATATCCGACTCATTGTCCTCATAACGCCACTGTATTTGAATGTTATAAGGTACTACGAAGTTCTTGTACAGCCACTTGTCAAAGACAGTATTTGCCGTCTTAGAAGGCTTGATAACGCTCTCGCTTGACAAATTATCGTCTGAACAAGCAGTGAAGCCTGCTGCCACTGCCGCCAATAGCGATAAAGCTAATATGTTTTTCTTCATTTCTTAATCCTTTAATTAGCTATTAAAAAGAGTGTGCACTTACTGGAGCAGAATACTGATTGACCGCTGAAAGTACTGGTAATTTGTACTGAGAGAGGTCAACGAGCTTTGCACCTGCTACAAGAGCCTTAGCTGGGTTGCCAGCAACACCAGCCTCACGAATACTCTGTGGAATCTGTACCACCTGACGTGGGTCGTCCTTCTCCAACCAATCAAGGTTCTTTGAAGGTCTACCATTAGCACCAATCAGACGACGTGGAATCTCGATGTTATAACGTCTGATGTCCATCCAACGCATTCCCTGGTGTACAGTTTCGATACGACGGAAGTTCAGCAAGCACTGTAAGAGTGACTCCTGCACTGAGCCTTCAACGTCAATTTTGAAGCGAGGGCTGATGTGTTTCTTGAAACTTGGTACCATCTTAGCAGCATCAGCGTATGCATATGGAACTGTCTTGAAGTAAGTTTGTACACTTGTTGGGGTAAGGGTCACATTGGTATTGAAGAAGTTCTTCATCCAAATAGTCATATCTGCACAAGCAGCATCATTCTGACCAAGCATGATTTCAGCCTCTGCACGATTGAGTAAAGCCTCATCCATCGTGAAGTTAACGTTCAATGTGCGGAGATAACCAGAGCCTGTCGTAGTATTACGAATCTCAAACTCACGTGGAAGTTTCATCAATAAAGCGAAGTTACTCTCACCTGAATTAACAGTAAATGGCTTCCAAATGAGGTTTGACGATGTACCCCAGATGTTATTACTCAGGAACAATTCTGTCTCTGCCAAATAGTTAGTGAGTGTATAACGCTTACTTATTAACCATGGTGCAAGAGCCATACCAGCATTGCTGACACTGGTCTGAACAAGGAGGTTACAGTCTGCAGAAGCACTACAATAAGCCTCAGCAATCTTCACAGCCTGATCAGACTGACTCAGTGGCATAGCCTGCAAAGCTCTATAATCACGCAAAGAAGCAGCAGGGTTACTACCTAAGAGTTTATCAGCATATTCCTTTGCCTTCTCCCACTTCTCATAATAGAGGTAGAAACGAGTTGCAAAAGCATAAGCAGCCTGCTTATTGAAGTGATACTTTGGCACCTCATATGTATCGTTAAGCAATGGGATACCAGCCTCAATATCAGCAGCAATCTTTGCATAGACATCAGCTACAGTACCACGATTACTCTGTTCTGCAGCTGCAGAGAAGTCTGCAATTCCTGTTGCATAATAGAGTCCAGCATCCTTTGTACTGGTCTTGCCATTATAAGGACGGCAGAATTCGTTAGCAAGGATAAAGTGGTCATAGGCACGAATGAGCAAAGCCTCACCCTTTGAATTACGAAGTATATCGTTCTTTGGACCGCCCTGATCCTCAATGGCAGCCAAAGCTTCATTAGCCTTATAGACACCCTCATAATAAAGCATCCACACCTGCTCAGGAGAGTCATTACCACCCTCTGTCTGCTCTTGCCAGAAGAAGTACTGATCACCACCACGATTACCCTGGCTATTCTGTGCTCCCATGTAATCGGTATTGTCAGACATCCACTCGTTAAAGAGCGTCGGTGTACGGTCAGGATAGGCTGTCACAAGCAGACCCGCAATCTTCTTTGGTGTGTCCAAAGTCGTACGGTTGTCTGGCAACGTATCCAATTGGTCAGAACAAGATGCAAGTATCGCTACTGATGCAAGCATCAAGCTGCCCTTATATATGATATTCTTAATTTTCATATTCGTTCTATATTAAATTACTTCTGGTTCTGATTCAGCATCTCTTTCTTGCCTAAAGGCTGTATCATCTTACAACCATTTGCCTTGTTAGGAACTCCAATGTACTATCAACATTTGGATATTCTCAGCTGAATCTGAAGCCTCCGTTAAAATATTAAAGACCTAATCTCAATGTCAAGGTGAACTGCTTTGGAACTGGTGCAGCCACACCACCTGTATTGAAGAACTCTGGATCCTGACCGTTCAGCTTCTTATCTGAATAGAAAAGGAAGAGGTTAGTTGCCTGAAGCTTCAAAGCTAAACTGCTAACGCCAATAGTTCTAATCATTGCTGCAGGGAAAGTGTAACCCAATGAGATTTCCTTCATACGAATGAAGTCACCCTTTGCGATACGAACATCAGAATAGTTATAAGCATTGTAAGCTACATCCAACTGTGAGTTGTTGCGGTTCTGACGACGTGAAGCAATTACTGGGATATTAGTCATAGTCTCATCGCCACTGTATGTCCAGCGATTACGGAACTCCTTAGGCAGAGCATCCATATCGTCATAGCGGTTACTGAAGATATGGTTCAAACGAACCTTATTACCAAAGCTATAAGTAACGAATACGTTGAGGTCCCAGTTCTTATAACGGAAGACGTTACCGAATGATCCCGTTGTAGTTGGGTCGGCAGGACCTTCGAACTTCAGATACTTAATCTTCTCCTGATCACGCTCCTGGAGGTTAAGACCAGAGATTGTTCTTCTACCATCCTCGTTCATGAATGTAGGCAAACCCTCACCATTGAGTCCAGCAAATGGGATGCTAAAGATAGAGTTTACAGGATAACCTACAAGACTATAACCAGTTCCCTGTACGAGGTCGATAACACGTGCATGGGTAAAGAGACTTGTAATCTCATTGTGTGTCCATGAGAAGATAAAGTTAGATTCCCAACTGAAGTCCTTTGTCTTGATGTTATGTGTATTCAATGAAAGCTCCATACCATTAGACTTCATTGAAGCCACGTTAGCAAGGTTATAAGAACCCAACTGTGGATGGTTCACGTAACCAATAAGGTCACTGTTGCGACGCCAGTAGAAATCAGTTGTAAGATTGATACGGTTGTCAAGGAATCCAAAGTCGAAACCAAGGTTGAACTCACGCTTCTTCTCGTAGGTAAGGTTCTTGTTACCGAACTGCTCATCGTAACCAGTCTCCTGAATAGAAGTGAATGGACGCCAAGGCACTGTTGCTGTGAAGATTGGCAATGAGTTAGTTACAGGAGGACGGTCACCAGTAAGTGAGTAGCTCAAGCGGAATGTAGCATGTGTCAACGCCTGCTTAAACACCTTATTAAACCATTCTTCCTCATGTGCGTTCCATGCACCAGAAACGTTATAGGTTGGCAACCATCGAGCTGATGTAGCCTTACCCAGATAGTTAGTACCCTCATAACGGAAAGTACCAGTCATCTGGTAGCGACCCTTATAAGAATAGGTACCTGTACCGAAGTAAGCAAGACTGCGGATGTGGGTATTTGACAAACCATAGTAGTCTGATCCCTGCTCCTGGAACATCTTGAATGCACGGTAGTTGAGCTTAGCAATCTCACCAGCATCAAACATCATACCCCACTCACGATCGAAAGTAGCCTTACGGTCAACGCTATTACTCTCAACACCGGCATAGAGGTTCACGATGTGTGTATCATTGAATACATCGTTGTAAGCAGCAGAAAGACGGGTATCCCAACCAAAGAAGTGGTTACCTGTTCTGTCAAGAATACCACCCTCTTTGAGGATTGACTCTGGAAGAGCAAATGGGTTGTCAGGATCAGTATAAAGATAAGGATTGGCATCGCGGATAGTTGTTGTACCCATTGCACGATAAGCCAAAGCCTGATTAGAGTTTTCACGAACGATATGCTCCATCGTTGAAGCAGCACTCTTAACAGCTACCAAAGCAGTAAGCTTCAACTTTGTTATTGGCTTATAGTCAATACTTGTCTGTATACGGAAGTCGTGTACATTCAAGTCCATGTAGTTATTGTTCAACTCATTGAAGATATTGAACGGAGCATAGTTACGTGTATATGACTCGGTTGGGTCGAGTGTACGTGAAGTATTCAGAGAGTAAGAGTAAGGGTTGATATCGAAAGCACGACTAACAGCACCAGTTGATGGGTCAATCGTACGGCTCAACGAACCTGGAGCTCTCTGCTTACGGTAAGAAGCATTAGCGATAAGGTTCAAACCTACCTGCTTATTAATGTTGTAAGTCGTGTTGATGTTACCTGTGTAACGCTGAACACGGCTTGACTTATACCATCCCGGATCATACATCGCAGAGAGTGAAGCATAGTACTGACCCTTGTCTGTACCACCAGAAGCACTTACAGAGTGGTTGTGCATGATTGAACTTGAGAAAAGTTGGTCGAACCAGTCAGTATTGCGATACTCAGCAGCACGCAGATAAGCGTTACGTGCATCCTGTGTATTTTCAAGACCGAACTGTCCCTTAGTAGCGTCATACTCAGAGATGAGCTGATACATACGACCATAAACACCACTTGTAGAGGCGTTAGCAATCTCAGCATAATTCAAATAGCCCTTCTTCTCCAACTCACGATAAACCTCCATCTGGTCCTGTGAGTTCATGATATTAAAGTTCTTATAGCTTGGCTTCAAACGGAGGGTGTACTCACCGGTATAGCTCAAATGGCTCTGACCAGCCTTACCTTTCTTTGTTGTTACAACAATCACACCTGCCATAGCACGAGCACCATAGATAGATGTAGCAGAACCGTCCTTCAGAATCTGGAAACTTTCAATGTCATCAGCATTCAATCCTGCAATAGCAGAAGAAATCAAAGTCTTTGCATCACCTGATGACAACGAACTTGCATCAACATTGGCAATGTCTTCCATGATGACACCATCCACAACCCACAAAGGTTTTGATGAACCGAAGATTGACGTGTTACCACGAACACGAATCTTAGGAGCAGTACCGAACGTACCAGACACATTCTGAACGCTCACACCGGCAGCACGACCTTCGAGTGAACGGCTCACGTCCGCCATACCATCGAGCTTAGCTTTTGAAGCATCAATCTTGGTAGCAGCACCAGAGAAGAGGCGTTTGTCTTGCTGGGTCATACCCGTTACGACGACCTCAGTAAGCTGATGATTGTCATTAGAGAGGACAACCTTCATGCCATCTTTTGCTGTTACGGTCTGAGTGACCATACCAATGTAACTGACTACGAGTTTCTTTCCTGCAGGAACGTCGATAGTGAAGTGACCATCAATATCGGTAACTGTACCCGTCGTAGTACCTTGTACCATGACAGATGCACCGATAACGGCTTCTCCATCGTCCTGAGAAACTACGGTTCCATTAATCTTTGCCTGACCAAACGCTGTTCCTAATGACAGGATAAGACCAAACAAAAAGAGAGTAATTCTTTTCTCCATAGATCTCTTTTGATTATTAAAATATTATTGTGTAACTGTTTCGCTAAACTTTACGATTTTATTCCTTTCTGAAACATTTTATTAGAGATGAGTCTCAAACCTAAATATATTGCTGCTTTTTCACAATATAAAAAGATTATTACTTTCATGGGATGCAAATTTAAATATTATTTATATAAGTTGCAAGCATTTTTCGAGTAAAATTACATTTTCTATTAAAATTTAGTTGAATACTTACTGATTTCAACAAAAGAGTACATAAAACACTTATAATTATAAACAGAAGGGTGTTTAGTAGACAAGTAAACAGGTTTTACTTGACAAGTTGACAAGTGAACATCTGAACAAGGTATTAGTTATAAAAGAAGAATATGATTTTGTTTACAAGTTGATAAGTTTTGTTTACATGTAAATGGGCGTGTAAATGAACAAAATTGCTGATTTAAAAGAAGACAAGAGATTAGGGGAGACAGAATAAAGATAAGGTAAAAAAGACAAGGTAACAAAGTATACAAAGACCAAATAACAAAATAATATGGAACAAAGTAATAGCATAATGAATTACTACTTAATCCCTACTCCCCTATCACAGACACCATAGAACAATGATATAATGTAAAGAAAAATCTAATATTCGAATTGAGAAGAGCATAAATTAGCTTGCAATTAACGCCCAATTGACTTGTAAAAGATGCCCTTTTGAGGGCTAACTAACGCCCTTTTGAAACCTTACTAAGCACCTTTTAAAAAGCTACTTTGCAATAGATTGATATTAAAGAAGTTACAAAGGCTATTCAAAAAGAGGTTTTAGAGCCATTTGGGGCAAATAAACAACGAAATAATGTAAAGTAAATTCAGAGGCTTAAGGAGAAACTTTGTGGTAAGATAACAGATAGCTAAGGGCTTGTATTTAGAGTAAAAACATTCTCTCACACATTTAGGAGAATAAAAAGGTTCTTCCGAAACATGGAGTGATAAAGTAAAATTCGTATATTATAAGGCACACGGAGTCACGGAGAGGACGGAGATAATGCAACGTTACGGAGGTGCCGACGGCACAAAGAGCGACGGAGGTATAGCGTACAGATTCTTAATAACTATTTTGGAATAAACGCTTTGTATATAAATTGCTAATAAAATTGGCAAACAAACTCTGTCGCTCTATGCACCGACGGTGCCTCCGTTACCCCATTGCTTTGTTTTAATAATCCTCCGTCTTCTCCTTTTCTCCGTGTGACATTACTTCAAACCCTAAACACAAGTGGCAAACCTTATCACTTCAAAATCCTGAAAACCCAATAAAAATAGGGTGCATCAGAAATTTGATACACCCTAATTATTTTTCATTTTAAACTTATTCTTTCCTAAATCTGGCAGAAGAATAGTACAATTACCTGCGCGAGGAAGATTCGAAGGAACATACTGAGCGGATAAACTGTTGAGTAACCTATAGCTGGAGCCTCACCTGCACAGATAGAGTTAGCATAAGCCAAGGCTGGTGGGTCGGTATAGGTTCCGGCAAGCATACCCATAATTGTGAAGTAATTGAACTTATACTTCAAACGAGCAATAGTGCCGACAATAAGGATTGGAACAATCGTTATGATAAAACCTGTGTACACATACTTCAATCCGTCACCCTGTACTACAGTGTCCCAGAAGGTTGCTCCTGCCTTGATACCTACAGAAGCCAAGAAGAGTGCCAAACCAATTTCACGGAGCATCATATTCGCTGACGTTGTAGTATAGGTCACAAGTCCCATTCGATAACCAAAACGACCAATAAGAATAGCGATAACCAACGGACCACCTGCAAGACCGAGTTTCATTGGTACAGGCATGTGAGGAATCGCAATTGGCAACGTACCGAAGATGATACCGACGATGATACCAACGAAGATGGTTGCAATATTTGGTGCGTTAAGGCGCTTTTCAGAGTTACCCATCATAGAAGCAACGCGGTTTACGTTCTCTTCTGGACCAACAACCATGATACGGTCACCCACGATAAAACGGTGATTGCGACCAGCAAAGAGGTCCATACCCTGACGGCTGATACGTGTTACGTTCACGCCATATACTGAACGGAAATGCATATCGCCCAAAGTCTTTCCGTTAATCTTGCTATTGGTGATAACAATACGACGGCTAACCAACTGTTGTGGCTGGTCTTCCTCGTGCCAGTCTACTTCAATCTCTGGACCGATGAAAGCACGGATAGCAGCTGCGTCACCCTCTGCACTGACAACGAGAATCTCATCGCCTAACTCAAAAATATTATCTAAGGTAGGAACAGACAATACACCTTCGTGCATAAGACGTGTACAAACGAAGTCACGATTAAGGAATTCTGATATTTCTTCGAGCTTACGACCTGCGATATACGCATTTTGTACCTTCAAATACATTGTGTAAGGCTTTGCATGAGGATTCTCAGCTTCTTCCTCATTCAGCTTTTCATTCTCCTCTTGAAGGTTTACCTTGCAGATATAACGGATAGCAATCGTCGCACTGATTATACCAACCACACCCAAAGGATAAGCACAAGCATAACCAGAAGCGATGTCGAAGTCCATGCCATTCTTGAAGACACTGTGGAGTGCTTCATTCGCAGCACCAAGACCAGGAGTGTTCGTCACAGCACCATAGAGCGTGCCGACCATCATAGGAAGATTTGTCTTGTCCTGCGTGTCAAAGAAAATGTAGTAACAAGCAAACATCACAAGGACGTTGAGCAGGATTGCCACCGTCGAAAGAATGTTCAACTTCAGACCACCTTTACCGAAACTTTCAAAGAAGCCTGGTCCGACTTGCAGACCAATCATAAAGACGAAAAGAATCAATCCAAAGTCTTGTACAAAGGTCAATACGGGGATAGGTCCTGTAAATTTAATGTGACCAGCAAGAATGCCCACAAACAACACAAAGGTAACGCCAAGCGAAATACCTCCAATTTTAATTTTGCCAAGGTAGATACCCAAGGCAATGACAATAGAATACAATAGCATAATATGGGCTACCGTATCCTGTTTCGCTGCCGAAAAAATATCAATTAACCAGTCCATAAGTATTATTTAGTGTGTGCAAAGATAAGGATTAAAAGGCATATAATCTAATCTTTTATGACGAATTTTAACCATGTGTCTGTTTTTGTATACGTTACTTTCTTATTTACCTATGTAAAAACTGTTCGTAAGATGTTATTGAGCCTTCGGGATTATGAAATGATGAGATATTCTTTTCAATGTAGACAAATAAAGATGAAAGGCATTGTAGTATAATAACCTATGAGAGATTAAGATAGCCAAAGAAGTAATTGTCTACTTTCATCTTCATGCTAAGGACCTCTAAATCTTTTTTGTTGCTATTCTGGACATGACCTATTCTATTCATTCTAATGATTATAAAGTCCCTCTCCTACTCTCATCACCTAACGTGTCGATGCTTAGCACACATCGTGCTGATGGTGAGCACCAATGGTGTTAGGTGCTAAAAGATTGCGATAAGGCTACATAAATAAAAGAATCCCCTTGTTTGTTGCCGAATAAGTATTCTACAACAAACAAGGGGAATGACTATTTACTAACTACTAATTTACTTTACGCTAATCTTTGCTGCCTTGTTTCCTACACGTACGATGTAGGTACCACGAGCAAGAGAGATGCGTGTGCTATCGTCAGCAACCTTACCTTGGTAAACGAGTTTACCATCGATTGAGTAGATAGCTGTTGTAGCATTCTTTGCACCAAGGATATTAACAGCACCATCGAAGAACTGAATCTTAACATCCTTATCAGCTGTAACAGCATCAATGCCTGTTGGGTCAGGTGTAAACGCGATGTAGTTTGTATAGATAAGTGCATTAGGGAAGTTATCGTTCGACATCACACAAACAAGGTTGGTGATAGGCTGAGTGAGCTTCAATGTAGTTACACCATTCTCAACGGTATACTCATCATTGACCTCTAACTTCTCACCTTGTAACTCGCCATCTTTATAGGTCACATTACCGATGAACCAGTGGTAGGTTGTCATCTCACCGCCAACGACAGCTTCAGAACTGAGGTCAACCTTACCATCAACGCACTTAACATCGATTGGTGCCTGAAGGTTGTAAGAGTATCTATCAAATCGTTTGCCGTTATTGCTTGGCAATGGCATTGTAGAGAACTTCAGACGGTTGCCAACAACGTTGAGAACTCTAAGGTTGGTATTCTTTGATACGTCAACCTTTGTCAGCTTATTAGCATTCAACCACAACTGCTCTAACTGAGGAAGTTTGTCGAGTGACACGCTTTCGAGGTCGTTATCGCTCAAGTCAAGGTTCCAAAGCTTAGGGTTGTCAAGCTTGATTTCCTTCATCTTATTGCTTGAGAGATAAGCAATACCAAGGTTTGGTGCCTTTGATAAGTCGAAGTTCTTAATCTTATTACCCGTTAACGAGATAAAATTAAGTTTTGGGAAAGCTGACAAATCAATGTCAGTCAACTCATTTGCTTCAAGGTTCAAATCAGTAAGATTTGGTGCTGCAGGGAGCTTAACAGATGTCAGCCCTGCATGAGTTATAGAAATGAGCTTTGCCTCCTTCAAACCAGTGAGGTCTACATCAGTCATATTAACGTTTGAAACACTGAAGACTTTCACCTTATCATCAGCCTCAGCAACAAGCACACGTACCTTTGTATTCGGCTTTGACTTAGCTCGGAAGATCTTGTAAGTCTCTCCAAGTGTATACTGTGTAACATTACCATTGCCGCCCCACTCGAAGTAAACAGACTTACCAGGAACATAGCTTGCAAGAGACAATACTACGCTATCGGTCTGGTTGACAGTAGTAAATGATGCTAACTCATATTTAGGGAAGGCAATAGGATGAACATAAGTAGTCTTAAAGACATTCTTTCCGTCGAAATCAGGATAAGCAGGATGTCTCATCTCACAATAGATAGAGTCGAGCGCAAGGTTGGTGAACTTAGCTGAACCATTGGTAATGGTATAGTCTGTACCCAACTGTAACGGTGTACCATCTTTCTTCTTCCATACAAAGTTAGTTGTTGAACCATCCTTTGTTATATACTGCTCAGAGAGGTCGATACCTGGTGAAGAGGTTGAAATCTGCAGTACATGCTGTGGTGCATAGATAAAATTGCCACGAGTCAGACCGAAGTCGTTAGGCATATTAGCCAATGTGAAGTAGTTACCACTAACATTCAACTTCTTAACTGGTGCTACAGGTGGAATCTTCACCTCAGTAAGTTCGTTGTTTGCCACATTGATATCCTCTATAAGTTCGCTGTGGTTGAGGAGAAGACGAGTGAACTTATTGTAAGAGATATCAAGCATACGCAAGTTGTCGGCATCCTTAAGATCCAACTTATTCAGTTTGTTATGACTTACGTTCAGCTTAGTTACGCCATAGATGCTATGGAAGAGCAATGAGTCAACTTGGTTATGACTAATGTTGATATCAGTCAACTTACTCTTATTAAAATAAGAAGATGGACCACGAAGATCAACACGATTTAGCTGATTATGAGAGAGGTCGAGCTTCTCAAGCTTATTGTTGTAAGAGAGGTCAATAGTAGTAAGACCTGCATTCTTCAACGTCAATATGCGAAGTTCTGTAAGTGCAGAGAGGTCGATGTTATCAATGTATTGACCATCAGACTCAAGACTTGTTACGTACTTATCTTGTGGAACATATATAATAATGTTACCTGCGCCTGTACGTGTAGTAGCAATATTTGCTGTAGCAGGACGCTCTTCCTTAATCTGGAATGGCTTTGTTTCTCCATCACCTAAGTCAACCTTTACTGTTACAGGATTAGCTGCTGTAGCACCAAGGATACCCACTGACATGTTAACAGGAGAACCCTCTGATCCAAGACTTGACATTTCAACAGCCTTCACATCCTTACCGAACTCGGCAACAGTCTTCACACGGAAGTTCTCTGTGCGGATAGGATAGTCTCTGAGTCGGCTATTAGTGAACTGAACAAAGACCTCTTCATCAAGAGCTTTCTTCAAAGTAACCTTACCTTTCTCGTAAGAATAATAGCTGTCATCTAACTCTACTGGCTTTGTTGGGTCAGCCTTTGGAACACGATAGAGTCTTGCCTGAGTTGTTGTATTTGCACGAAGCACACGCTTGCTAAGGTCGATAACATCACCTACCTTATATGTATCGTTCAGCTCCATAGGGTTTTGCTCGTGGTAATACTCAAACCAGTTGCCTGGCTCTGGCAGTGTAGCAAAGTCCATATAGTTATAACGTACGTTGACACTATAGAGTGCAGGGTTCTGACTAACGTCGAGCTTTCTCAAGAGGTTACGGTCACAAGAGAGTGTAAAGAGCTTTGGATTGCTTCTTAAATCAAGTTCCTTCAAGTTATTACCACCACAATAGAAGTAGTAAAGTTCAGGACAATGAGATACATCAATGGTCTCAAACTTCACGTCAGTATTGACAGTTCCAGAAGAGTGAGAGATATAGAGCTGTGTAATCTTAGGGTTATGACTGAGATCAAGTGTCTTTACACGAGAGTCACCCACGTTGAGAATCTGCAATTCTGGATTCTTTGAGAGGTCTACACTTTCAACACTTGTCATGTCAAGACTCAAACGCTGCAGATATGGACAGCCTGTTGGATCTGCTATCTTGAGACTGATAGTGTGGTAAGCATCAAACGAACGGAGATTAGGGAAGTTCTTCAGTGTGAAGTTTGGAGAGATATGTCCAATCTGTGGAACCTCCAACACCATAAGATTAGGCATACGACCAATCATCAATGGAGTTGTAGCAGAGAAAGGATTATCCTGTAAATAGATAATGTTCAGACTCTGTAAACGGTCTATGTTGAGTGACTTTAAGTTGTTATGCTCTAAGTTCAAGACTTGGAGTTTCAAGTTGTCATTAAACTGAATTTGGTCGATCTCGTTACCAGAAGCATTGAAGAAATAGAGGTCGTCTGGGTCACCAGAAATCGTTACCCAGCCTGCATCTGTCACAGCACTTGTACAGAGAGTACCCTTAATGGTCTGTTCACCATTATCATTCTCAACAATAGCTTTCTTAATCTCAACTTCGGTATCACCAGAACCATAGTCGATAGAAACATCGGCCTTGTCAGATTTAGAGCCCAACACAAAAGAAACCTGTGCTGCCACACCAGATTTTTTTGCCTTTTCAGGCACATTGGTGTGGAATCGAATCAAAACTTCGTCTTGCGCATGGGCAGCAAGCGAACTCCACAACATAGCCATCACTAAGAGGAGGAATGATGGAAAAAAAGTAAATTTGTGCTTCATATAAATATAAATATTATTGTGTTCTGATTTTATAGCTTATGTTTACTTATCGTATTCCCAAAGGTTAGGAGTGTTAGTCCTATCCTTTGGGAATATTATTCGATGTGTATCAAGTCTTAATAGATAACGATACGTTGTGCCTTACCGCCATTTACTTGAATCAAGTAAACGCCCTTGTTCCATGAAGAAGCATTAACGTTAAGTTCGTCACCTTGTGCAGAGAGCGAGTGAACTAACTGTCCGCTGAGTGAGTAAGCACGTAGATTCAGCTGCTTTGCACCAGCAAGGAAGGCTGAGAAAGAGCGTTCGCCAGTCATTGTGATGACAGGTACTGCTTGACTCTCAGCGTATCTTACGCCATTAATACCATTGGTTTCCTTTTCTTTTAGTACCTGCTTCAAACCTGCGTAAGCGTCAAACTTACCTGCACCCCACTGTACTGGGTCGCCCGTATTAGTAACATACTTATCCTTACGAGCGGTCTGCTGGATGATACGGACTACGTCCTTGACTGTCAAATTAGGGTTGGCTTCAAGCCAGAGGGCAATAGCACCAGCCACAACAGGCGTAGCCATAGATGTACCGAGTGATTGATGCCAGTAGTATTTCTTACCACCTTTCTCCAATCTACCCTGCAATGCCATGTCACTATATCCTAACTCTTGATTCTCTACAGCGTATGTATTGACAGAAGAGATGATAGATGCACCTGGAGCACATACGTGTGGAAGGTTTCTACCATCGGCTAATGTACCGAAAGAAGAGAAGCGTGAAGCCTCACCTTCAGGGAAGTCATCTTCGTCACCTCGCTTGTTGTAACCATAAACAAAGCCGTCGAGAGATGACCAGTGGTTGCGTACATTGTAGCTACCAACAGTAACGATGTTTGCAGCACATGCCATATCGCTGATAGAACCATTGCGTGTTCCGCTTACGAAACCCTCCTGCTTGTTACTATCGAAGTAGATAAACTGTGCATCGCTATAAACTTCAACACGCTGTCCAGGCTTCTTACTCTTTATTTCCAACGCCAGTTTATAGTGCCCATCCTGATTTTCTTTCTGGTTATCACTGGTCATTATCTGCGCCATAGCATAGTAACGGCCCGTTTCAGCATCTATAGCAGAAGCTGCTGTGACGTAACCATCAAACGCTTTCGCAAAGTTTGGGTCAATCACAGCGCCTGACATTGAATAGTCATTACCACCTGATGCATAGGTCACAGGTTGACCATTTGTATTCTTTAAAATAGGAATTCTGGCTACAGCACGATTACGACGATTTGCATTAGTAACAACGATTTGTAACTCGAATTCTGTAGAGTCATTACTATAAGCTGCTATCTGTCCGTTACGAAGATTAAAGTAGGTCTTACCTCCAGAACGCAAAGTATC
The DNA here is from genome assembly GCF_018127925.1 of Prevotella melaninogenica. Classification (NCBI taxonomy): domain Bacteria; kingdom Pseudomonadati; phylum Bacteroidota; class Bacteroidia; order Bacteroidales; family Prevotellaceae; genus Prevotella; species Prevotella melaninogenica. Next base: position 47,645 of record NZ_CP072347.1, read on the forward strand.
TGGCTGCATTGGCGTGAGAAAAGTCTTAACTATCTCTCCCGCATCCTTAAAATCCTTCTTTAATGCGATGCCCATGTTCGCTTCGTTACCTGCAGCAACACAGATAATAGCGTGTTTTCCTTCCTCTGCAAGGAAACGATTCATTACACTTGTAGAGTCGTGTACACCAATGTTACTACCTAATGAAAGGTTGATAACACATGGCTTTGGCTTCTTTCCTGATAGTAGTGAATACTGTACGACATCATCAACACCAAATGCAATATACTGGTCACGCAAATCACCGCACGAAGCAACAAGCTCTGACTCTGTCGCACAACCATAGAAAGGATTAGGACCAATCACCTTATAAGACCTGTCGTTATCGTTAGTCTTAGCATAGGTGATATCGCCTTTATATCCACCTGCCATGATTCCAGTAGTGTGAGTACCATGGAACGTAGTGTAGGAATCGGTCGTAAAGTCCTCAATAGCGTATGCATTATCACGGTTAGTCATGGTGTCAAGCACGGCACGAGGGTAATAGTTATCAAATTGATAACCATCCTTATTCGACTGACTGGCTGTGATCTTACTGATATAACCGAAACGTGTGCTGCCGTCTGGCTTGAGGAAGTTGATATGGTTAGGGTCAATACCACCATCAACAATACCCGTTACAACGCCTTTACCAGTGTAAGCCTGTGGGAGATCGAGACCTTGGTGAATCTTATCCACACCAATCTCCTTACGAACGACATCCATCTTCTGATAGACACGACGTGGGAGTTCCATACGACGAACGCACTTCAAGTCTGCAATACGCTCAATGTCTTTTATTGGAGCTACGACAATGGCAATATTACCACGTACTCGCAGCACCCTTACTCCTTGTGCCTCTAAGTCTGCACGGCCGTTCTGATCCTTCAGTTCGACCATTGCCATTGTGTTCTCTGGTACACTTTTTGGACGTTCAAACGAACGTGTACGACTGTTGTAGGTAGGAATGGAAGTGTTACGGAGTTTGAACAGTTCCAACTGACTTTGTAGGTCAATCTTCGACTGACCGTAAGCTAATCCTACCGAACATAAACAAAATACAGTGAGTAGAATTTTTCTCATCGCTTGTTGACTATAAATTTTTTACCGTTAATAATATATACTCCATTAGGCAGTTGTGTGTCTTCTATGCGCTTCCCATCAAGACGATAGACTACAGCCTTGCCTTGCTTTACAGACTCTATGGCTTCAATGCCATTTGTTTCGCCCTTGAGAAGGACCTCCAGACGGTCGCCATTCTTCAAATCAAACTCAAAGCTTGTGCCGCCAGGATAAGATGGGTTAAGTTTCGTTCCATTGAGTTTAACCACCATCTTACTCAAGTCGTTGCCGTATGCACCAAGCATGAAGTGATGATCGTCGGCTGAGAACATAACAGTGTTTTCGCCTGTCTGCATCTTTACCGTTGAGTGATCAGAGCGGTAGAAGTTGAATCCATAGTTCGCAAGGCTGATGTCGTCAATGAAAACCGTTGCCTTTTGGTCGCGTACAATGGCTGATGTCTTAACCTCAATCGTCATACCATCGGTTAATCTTATCTCGTATGCTCCTTCGTAATTGGCGGTTACGGGATTTCCATTTACCTTCAGTGATTCAACCTTACAACCGCTGTTTGGCTTTATTTGGATAACGTTGTTCTTCTCGCCTAACTCAATATTATTACTGCCATTCTGTAGCGTTATCACCTTATTATTATAGCTTTGTCCCTCATAAGCGGTAATATTTGCTGCGTTATCAACAGTCAACACAGCCTTTACAGTAGCATATTTATGTGCTTGAATATCAAAGACAAGATTGTCCTTCACGTAACATTCGTAGTTACCATATATCGTAACGGCAGTTCCATTGACCTTAAAAGCATCTAAGGCATAGTTACTTTGGTCGAAAGTTAATGACAATTTTGTTCCAGCTTTCAGCTTGAAATCAGCGTCATTGTAGTTCTTAACTTCCACACCATCAGCCATTACCTTTGAGATAACACCCTTCGCAGCCTCGTTAGAAAAGTTGAACTTCACTGGATAAGATACGTCTGGATAATCGGCTTTAATATCTACAACACAGCCTGCAGTCAACGTTACAAAGTATTGACCGCCTGAAGAAGCTACGTCATTACCGTCGATGGTCACTTTATATATAGGGGCATCGCCATAATTAGCATTGGTAATTACAAGCGTTTTCTCGGTATTAGGAATCCATTTAACCGTGTTTTCACCATTTTGCAACGCTACCGACGTGTGTGATTCATAGCGAGATACCCTCACTTTTGAGGCATTATCAACGTTTACAGTACATGAACCAGTGCGAGCAGCAGCTAAATCAGCACTTTTAACAGTGAAGAGCTTATTATTGTCTGCATCCGAAACATAGATGTTGCAACTGGTTAGATTATTAATAGTCTGTGGTGCAGAGTTGTCATCATCAATCGTCTTGAGAACGCTCTTTAAGTAATAACCCTGTTTCGCCTCAATGGTTAAGGCACCATATTGAGGCACAGTTATTTCATTTGTTCCGTTAGCAAGATTGACAACGGGCATGTAATTTACTTTGACAGAAACTCTGTTGATATCATCAACTTTGACTTTTACAGTAGTGTCAGCCTTTACGTTTACTGACGAGAACGCCAGTAGCATTAAGAAAATAAAATAGTAAACCTGCTTCATATATACATATTTATTAGTGACCAAATATCAGATGCAACTCTTATCTCTATGGTATCTTAACTCTTATTTGAAGAGTTTTTTAGACGAATGATGAGTAAATACTCTTACAGGTTATTCGTTCTATAACATATCTGGTGCAAATATAAATATTATTTATAAAAGAAGCAATCTTTTTTCGATTAAAATTATACTTTAAATCATAAAATGTATTATTAATTTCTATTTCAAACAAAAGAGTACATAAAACACTTATAATTATAAAAACCTCGTAGTTTGTAAGCTACAAAAGGGTTGAGCAGATATTTAGATAAAAGAGAACGGGATGTGGTTGTAAAAAGGACACATTTGAATATGTAAATAAGTAGACAAAAGTATACGACATTAGTTTAAGAAAATAAAAGATATTAGAAAACGAAGTAAACAAGAAGAATTATACATATTGTGGTCTAATGACCGATTTGGGTTAAATAGTATGACCCATTTCTTACAACAAATTAAACTCAAATCGCTAATATATTACAACGTAATTAGTACTCAGCACCATTGGTGCTAAGCATCAGCACGACATGTGCGGGGCGTCAACACATCATTTGAAGACAAAAAGAAAGGGACGATAAGATTATGGTAATAAAGATAATAAGCCACTAATTTCTAACGGATATAGGGAATGTTTACCTGACGGCAATACTTAGAAAAGCTGTTATAGCCTATCTTTATCAATTCTTTTTGTATGAAAAAACAACCCGACAACGATTGTTTATCATTGTAGCAAAGGCAAAATAAAAGTTCTTCAAGCTAACTCAACAAACAGAACACACAACTCGTCTACTTGTCAACTCTTAACTCGTCAACTCCTCAACACATAACTCGTTTACTCGTCAACACGTAGACTCGTCAACTTTACAAAGTTATTTCTCCAGAACCAAAGCAGCGATGGTGCTGTTCATCATAGACAACACAGAATTGTCCAGGGGCAACGCCATGGATATTTTCGGTAGAGTGAATAATACACCTACCGTCCGACAACTGTTCAACAGTTGCTGGATGGTACTCAGGTGTGTGGCGAATCTTGAAGGTAATCTTCTCAGGTAAAGTTGTGATACCTTCTGTTAGGAAGTGGAAGTCATGGAGCGGGAAATCTTTTTTGTAGGCTGTAGCAGGGTCATAGCCATGACTTACATACAGGATATTTTTAGTTACATCTTTTTTAATAACGAACCAAGGGCCACCGCCAAGACCGAGTCCCTTCCGTTGCCCGATGGTATGGAACCATAGTCCTTTGTGTTCGCCAATCTTTTTTCCCGTTTCAAGTTCGATGACGTCGCCTATTTCTTCGCCTAAATAGCGGCGTACATACTCATTATAGTCGATATTTCCAAGGAAGCAGATTCCCTGCGAATCCTTTCGGTGCGCATTGATAAGATTCTCTCGCTCGGCAATCTCTCGCACCTCATTCTTCTCGTAGTGGCCAATAGGGAAGATTGCTTTCTTCAGCTGCCAGTCGTAAATTTGTGCTAAAAAGTCGGTCTGGTCTTTGACTGGATCAGGACTTGTAGTGAGCCATTTACGTCCGTCAATCCATTCTGTCTGTGCATAATGGCCCGTTGCGATGAGGTCATAGTCATGTCCCATCTTCTCATCAAAAGCCCCAAACTTTATCAGTCGGTTGCACATCACATCTGGATTAGGCGTAAAACCAGCCTTCACCTTCTCCATGGTATAGCGTGTCACCTGGTCCCAATATTCCTTATGACAGTCGATGACTTCCAACTTACAGCCAAAGCGGCGTGCCACAAGTGTAGCCATTTCAAGGTCTTCTTCAGAGTTACAGTCCCAGTCTTCCTTCTCTTCTGGTCCTATCTTTATATAGAAACAGTCGGGATGCAGCCCGAATCGTGCAAACTCATAAACCACAACCGAGCTGTCAACACCGCCAGAGAGGAGAACGGCAATACGCTTACCTTCGAGTTCCTGAATATTCATCTTTACAATCTTTCCTTCTTTCTTATTCTTTTGTTCTGACTTTCTCGTCAGCTGTTTTCTTCTTATGTGCTACTTTCATTCTATCAAATCCCATGCCATAGACACCATTGACAGCACCTTGTGATACAAAGGCATTCGGGTCTATTTCGTCAATCACTTGATAGATGGAGTGGGCTTCAGAACGGCGTGCGATGACAAAGAGCATTCCCACCTTCTTACCTGTATAGAATCCGCGTGCTTCAATCACCGTACAGCCACGATCAACATCGTTGTTAATGGCAGAACCAATCTCTCCCCAGTGTTCAGAGATAACAAAGAACTGCACCGAACCACGCATACCATTAATAAGGTAGTCCACTACATAGGTCATTACGAAGAGAACTATGTAACCATAGATAACCTTTTCCCAATTCGCTAAAACCAGATAACTGGAGGTAATGATACATAGGTCGCAAGCAAGAATGACACGTCCGAGTGACACATCACGATACTTGTGAATCATGGCTGCAATAACATCCGACCCGCCCGAACTGGCATTATACTGCAAGGCGATGCTGACTCCGACACCTAATAACACACCACCTACAACGCAGGCGAGGAAAGGTTCGTCTGAAAACAACGGATGTCCAGCAAAGACCTCACGCAATACCGACGTCGAAAAGGCGAACACCAGTACGGCAAAAATCGTCCTGACACAGAACTTCCAACCCAATATCTTTAACGCGACAAAGAGCAGTATGCCGTTGATAGTAAGGTAGGTATACTGCACTGGGATATCAAGACCCCACTGAATAACCGATGCAATACCCGCAATACCACCAATCGTAATATGATGTGGCAATAAGAATGCACACCAGCCAAAGCTGCCGATGATCATTGCCAATGCAATCATCAGGAATTCGCGTACATCTCTAAACTTGTTTTTTCTTTTTCTTACCATTGTGTTTGTCAACCATTAGCATTTTGCAAAGTTAGTGAAATAATTATGAAAGTCAAGTGAATAGCGAAAATTTTTGCGCACAAAACTTATATCTTTCAGATGTTTTTATTATTTTTGCGCATAATTTTTAGCCTTATATTAAATGATAGAATTATTTTCCGCAGACGGCTGGCTGAATCAAGCCATAGTATCTATCAATTATTTTACATGGACATATATCCTCGTAGCAGGACTCGTTATTTGTGCTTTGTGGTTTACATGGCGGACGCACTTTGTGCAGTTTCGCATGGTTGGCGAGATGGTTCGCCTATTAGGAGAATCGACAGGAACACATGACGAAGGTGAGAAACATGTATCATCTTTTCAAGCTTTTGCCGTCTCAATAGCCTCACGTGTAGGTACTGGAAACCTTGCTGGTGTGGCAAGTGCGATAGCTATTGGTGGTCCTGGTGCTGTCTTTTGGATGTGGGTTATTGCCCTCTTAGGCTCTGCGACAGCCTTCATAGAGTCTACACTTGCCCAACTTTATAAGCGTCGTCATGCCGACTCCTTCATTGGTGGACCAGCCTATTACATTCTACATGGTATGCATTGTAAATGGATGGCGAAACTCTTTGCCGTACTGATTACGATGACTTTCTGTATGGCTTATATCTCCATACAGAGTAATACGATTTGTGGTGCAATGCAAAAGGCATTTTCTATTGATCCGACATGGATGGGTGCCGCCCTCGCTATACTCTCTTTAGCAATAGTTTTCGGTGGTATTCAGCGTATTGCCAAGGTCAGTAGCGTACTCGTTCCGCTGATGGCAGTGGGTTACGTGCTCCTTGCTTTGGTCATTATTGTAATGAATATTCAACTCATTCCACACGTCTTCCGCCTTATCGTTGAGAACGCTTTTGGCTTTGAACAGGTTGCAGGTGGTGGCTTAGGTGCTACGATGATGAACGGTATTAAGCGTGGACTATTCAGTAATGAGGCGGGTGAGGGTTCTGCTCCAAATATTGCAGCGACCGCATCTACTACTCATCCCGTGAAACAAGGACTCATCCAGTCGCTCGGTGTATTCACAGATACGCTCCTCGTTTGTAGCTGTACGGCTTTTATCATTATCATCAGTGGACTTTATGTCAACAATTCTGACTCAGGAATTCTCCTTACTCAGGTTGCTTTAGAGAGCGAAGTGGGTGCAGCTGGTCCAATCTTTATAGCGATAGCCATCTTCTTCTTTGCTTTTAGTAGTATTATCGGAAACTATTATTATGGTGAGGCAAACGTACGATTCCTTACTCAAAAGCCTTCAGCCATTCTCGCTTTGCGTGTGATAACAGGTGGTGTAATGGTGATGTTTGGTGCCATTGCCAGCCTCGACCTTGTATGGAGTATTGGTGATTTCTTCATGGCTCTCATCACGATTTGTAACCTCGTTGCTATCTTAACACTTGGTAAATATGCCTTCCGCCTACTCGATGACTATCGTCAACAGAAGCGCGCAGGCGTGAAGAGCCCTGTCTTCAAACGTGAGACAATGCCCGATATTGAGAAAGATATTGAATGCTGGGGGCTATAAGCCTCAATTCATAATTCAAAATTCACAATTCATAATTATGAACACTAATGTTAACTGTGGTTTATTGCTACAGTAACGTATTATCTCTCCAACTACGAATTACGCAAATGACACGAATTACATTACAATAAGCATTAACGAAATTCGTAGTCGGTAAAAGTGAGATAGAGTTTGCACATATCATAAAGCTCAAAGTTCAAATCTCAAGTTCGTAGTTAATGGTTCAAAGCTAATAATGGTAATCATAATTATGAATTGTGAATTATGAATTATGAATTACAACCGTGAATTATCAATTACCCCGGCTTATCTTGCTTCTGATGATGCCATCAACTGAGAACTTGCCAGCACCAGCAAACCATGAAAGAACGAAGATGATAAGATAGAGGAAAGGTAATTCACCTGCACTGATAGATCCGCCAAACACAGTTGTGAAGGCAACTATCATGGTGAAAATCATTGGCAAGAGTGCTAAACGTGTGAGGAAACCAAAAACGAAAGCCAAACCGCATACTAACTCGCCGAAGATACTCAAGCCAACTGCCACCTCACCACTCATTCCGAAGGGTGCAGGGAAGTGTGTAGCCGTTTCTGAGAAGTGCTGTAACTTGTCGAGTCCGTGGCTTGCAAATGTCAATCCGAACACAAGGCGTGATGCCAATAAAAGAAGTGATGCCTTTGTACTCTCAGCTTTTGGAAATAGTAATTCTAAACATTTCATATCTTACAATCTTTTATATTTATACGTTTTACCTACGGTGCCATGTCGCCCTACCTTATTATATAAGCGTGACTATGTGAAGAATAGCACTGCGGTCATATCTTTAATTCATTACAAAGATAGAGATAAATTCCCATTTTATCCTAACAATACCCCAAAAGGTTTATCGAAAGCGACGAAAAATACCATATATGTGGTATTGACTTACAACGATTATTTATGCAACAATTCTTATCTTTTCATATCTGTAAAACAATGAATCCATCGCATAGAATGATTTTGCACTCGTCTCTAAAGAGATAATAAAGATAGCATTTACCGTTTTCAGACTCAGAAATATATTTACAAAGCAACCCCATAAAACACCTCTTTTCACACAAAAAACAGTATTTCTCATCACCCTCACAACTCTATAATAATCAACAAGTTACAGAACAAGAAAGCAAAAGGTGCTTACTTAGACTTCAAAAGGGCGTTAGTAAGGTTCTTAAAGGGCATCTTTTGCAAGCCAAAAGGGCGTTAATTCAAGTCTAAAAGATGCTCTTTAATTTTCAAGGTAGTGAATTTTATTTACAAACTTATATAATAAGTCACACGGTGAAACGGAGAGAACGGAGATAAGGAAATGGCACGGAGAGAACGATGAAACTAAGAGCGACGGAGGTATAGCGTACAGATTCCTAATAACTTTGAGGATAAACGCCTTGTTTATAAATTGATAGTAGACATCTTGTCTTCTGTGTATTTCAGAGTTGCTGTCACTTCTGTCAGCCGCAATCACCACTTAACTCATTAATTTACAGTATTGTTACACAAAGTGTTAAAAGTGACAGCAAACTAAAACAAAACTATTCTTGTAGGTTTGGTGATAGTAGCTCTTTGTGTAAGGAAGCTTTTAGTACCTCATACCTCTGACAAGTGTATTGTTATTATTACATGAAGAAAAATACCTGTTATAGCCTTTTTTCTTGCCGTTACCTATCCCCATTATTAGGTATTTACTATATAAACATTTCCTATTCTATTTTTTTTCATTACCTTTGTTCGTTAAGATATGGGCAAGTTGACGAGTGAACGAGTAGACGAGTAAACAAGTTGCTTGATAAAAAGACAAAGGGACTTTGAAAAGTTGACGAGTGAACGAGTTAACGAGTAAGCAAGTTGCTTGCAGCAATAAATACAGCAAATAGTAGTAATCATAATTATGAATTTTTAATTATGAATTATGAATTATAGAGAATATGAAACTATCAGAATTAAAGACTGGAGAAACTGGTGTTATCGTAAAGGTATCGGGACACGGTGGTTTTCGTAAACGAATCATAGAGATGGGATTTATCAAGGGTAAGACCGTTGAGGTATTGCTCAATGCACCCTTGCAAGACCCCGTTAAATATAAGATTATGGGTTATGAGGTTAGTCTTCGTCATAGCGAGGCTGACCAGATTGAGGTATTGTCGGATGTGAAGACTCACTCTGTTGGGAATGAGGAGGAGCAGGAAGACAATCAGGTTGAGATGGATTCAACCACATACGACAGCACGGACAAGGAGCTAACGCCCGAGAAACAATCAGATGCTGTGCGCCGTAAGGACCATACAATCAATGTGGCACTTGTCGGTAACCCTAATTGCGGTAAGACATCGCTCTTCAACTTTGCATCGGGAGCACACGAACGAGTAGGTAATTATTCGGGTGTGACGGTTGATGCGAAGGTGGGACGTGCTGAGTTTGATGGCTATGTTTTTAACCTTGTAGACCTCCCTGGTACCTATAGCCTTTCAGCCTATAGTCCTGAAGAACTCTACGTGCGTAAGCAGTTGGTTGACAAGACACCAGACGTAGTCATCAATGTGATAGACTCGTCTAACCTTGAGCGCAACCTCTATCTTACAACCCAGCTGATAGACATGCACATACGTATGGTTTGTGCGCTAAATATGTTTGATGAGACAGAACAGCGTGGTGACCATATTGATGCACAAAAGCTTTCTGAGCTCTTCGGAGTGCCGATGATACCAACAGTATTCACCAATGGTAGAGGTGTGAAGGAACTCTTCCGCCAGATTATTGCCGTTTATGAAGGAAAAGAAGACGAGTCGTTGCAGTTCCGCCATATCCATATCAACCACGGACATGAGATAGAGAATGGTATTAAAGAGATGCAGGAGCATTTGAAGAAATACCCTGAACTCTGCCATCGCTACTCTACCCGCTATCTTGCCATCAAGCTGTTAGAGCATGACAAGGACGTAGAACAACTCGTTAGTCCGTTAGGTGATTCGATTGAGATATTTAATCATCGTGATACAGCAGCTGCTCGTGTAAAGGAAGAGACGGGTAATGATAGCGAAACAGCCATCATGGATGCCAAGTATGGTTTTATTAATGGTGCGCTGAAGGAAGCGAACTTCTCGACAGGTGATAAGAAAGACACCTATCAGACCACCCATGTCATCGACCATGTCTTGACAAACAAATACTTTGGCTTCCCAATCTTTTTCTTTGTACTGTTGGTAATGTTCACTGCAACCTTCGTCATTGGTCAGTATCCAATGGATTGGATAGAGGCTGGTGTGGGTTGGTTAGGCGAGTTTATTTCTAAGAATATGCCTGCCGGACCAGTAAAAGATATGATCGTCGATGGTGTTATCGGCGGTGTAGGAGCTGTTATTGTATTTCTTCCTCAGATATTAATACTTTACTTCTTTATCTCCTACATGGAGGACTGCGGCTATATGTCACGTGCCGCCTTCATCATGGACCGACTGATGCACAAGATGGGACTGCATGGAAAGTCATTTATCCCACTTATCATGGGCTTCGGTTGTAATGTGCCAGCGGTGATGGCAACACGTACGATTGAGAGTCGGAGGAGTAGATTGATAACAATGTTGATTCTCCCCTTGATGAGTTGTTCGGCTCGTCTACCTATCTACGTAATGATTACGGGTTCGTTCTTTGCGCTGAAATATCGTTCGCTTGCCATGCTCTCCTTATATATAATAGGTGTATTGATGGCAGTGGCAATGAGTCGTTTGTTCTCAGCTTTTGTGGTCAAAGGTGAGGATACGCCATTTGTGATGGAGCTACCACCTTACCGTTTCCCAACATGGAAGGCAATTGGTCGCCATACATGGGAGAAAGGTAAGCAGTATCTTAAAAAGATGGGAGGTATTATCCTTGTTGCTTCTATCATCGTATGGGCTTTAGGCTACTTCCCTCTTCCAGACGATCCGAACATGGATAATCAAGCACGACAGGAACAAAGCTATATCGGACGAATCGGTAAAGCCGTTGAGCCAGTGTTCCGTCCACAGGGTTTCAATTGGAAATTGGATGTTGGCTTGTTGTCTGGTATGGGTGCAAAAGAGATTGTTGCATCAACAATGGGCGTACTCTATTCTAATGATGATAGCTTCTCTGACGACAATGGTTATAGTAGTGAGATAGGCAAATACTCAAAGCTACATAATCTGATTACAAAGGATGTAGCAACTATGCATCACATCAGCTACGAGGAAGCAGAGCCTATTGCAACGCTGACAGCCTTCTCGTTCCTTCTCTTTGTACTGCTTTACTTCCCTTGTGTAGCCACGATAGCAGCTATTAAAGGCGAAACAGGCAGTTGGGGTTGGGCTCTCTTTGCTGCAGGTTACACTACAGCATTAGCTTGGATCGTTAGTGCTGTGGTCTTCCAAGTGGGCATGCTATTCATGTGATAAGAGGGGAGAATAGACGCTGTAATAATTCAGAATTCATAATTCACAATTATTCGAACGAAGTTCTCATCAGTACGTCATAATTATGAATACTAATGTTAACTGTGGTTTATCGCTACAAGTAACGTGTTATCTCGTCAACTACGAATTACGCAAATGACACGAAATCTTTTGTAATAAGGATTCGCATAATTAGCGAAATTCGTAGTAGGTAAAAGTGAGATAGAGTTTGCACATATCATAAAGCTCAAAGCTCAAAGTTCAAAGCTCAAAGCTAATATGGTAATCATAATTATGACGTACTGATGAGAACTTCGTTCGAATAATTTTGAATTATGAATTCTGAATTACCAACGCCTTCTAAAAAGAGTACGCCAAGTTCACCAATATTGAGTTGCTGGCTGCATGATACTTACCGTAGGCAAGGTTGAGTTTGAATTGTTCAAGGTTGATACCAGCTCCGACACTGAATCCTGCCCCATGCGCACTGGCGTTCTCATCCTTACCAATGGTCATTTCGTCTGCCTTACGGAAGTTGTAACCACCACCAACCCAAATACTTTCAGACAGTAAGACTTCTGCTCCGAGATTGAGGTGATTGATAAAACGATAGTCATAATGCGTAAGATCGACGAGCGTAGCAGACACTCTGACAGGGAGGGCAGCAAAAGTCTTGCTCACACCCACCTGCACATCAATCGGCATCTTACCATACTCCTCTTCGTATGCCTTAATCTGTCCACCGAGGTTCTTGGCAACTAAGGATACCGACCACTCTCTTTCAGGTTCATACCAGTTGAGACCAAGGTCTACGCCCACCGCCATAGAATTATAACTACCAATGTAAGAAGTAATGAATTTTGCCGTGATACCACCCACCAGATTACGTGCTAATTCGTAGGAAAAGATACCTTCAACAGCAATTTCGCTGGCATTGAAAGTACCAGTTTGTACGTTGTTAGCATCAACTTCCTTCATCTTTCCGTAGTTCATATACTGCACACCACCTGCAAGCGTAGCTTTCTCACCCAATGCTTTCGTATAAGAAGCACCCATATAATGAGCTCCACGCATATAATTCATGTAACTAAGTCCCACGGTTTTATCGCTTACGGAAGAAGCCAAAGCAGGGTTAGAGAACATCAGTGAAGGGTCGTCTTCAATGATAGTAATATTCTCTCCACCCAATGCAGCAGCATGCGCACTCACTGGAAGACGTAGGAAGTTGTATTCAGTTTGACTCTCCTGCGCTCGTATTACAACCGCAAAAAGGGTTAACAGGAGGGTGAAAACGATTTTTTTCATTTAATCTAAATTAATTTCTCGGCAAAGTTACATCTTTTTCCGAATATCTTATTACTTTTGTCGTTGCAACTTATAATGAGGCGTTTTTGTGCCCATTATGGTTTGTATAACGGCAGAAAAAGGTGTTTAGTATATCTTATCTTGGAAATAAAGAAGTCAAATAGAGCAGATTTAGAGAATAAGCGGTGGATTGGTTTCCTCTTGGGAATCATCGTTGCACTGTCTTTCTTCTTTGTTGCCATGGAGTATAATGCAACGGGGAGTGACGATGATTCGGCTAATACTAAAGCCATCAAGAATGTCACACTCCACGATATGGACATGCTGCCTGCCATTGACCAGCAGGATCTTGCCAAGACACAAGAAGACAAGAAGCCTACGATGGAGGACCTGCTCAACCTTAAACGCCGTGATATTCCGAATAAGGTTACGCCGCATGATGCGGGCAGTATGAACTCGAACGATAAGAAGACGGGTGCTCCACAGGTGAGTAACGAACCGATTGTTATGCCGATGGTGACCACAACTCCTGAACCTCCGAAGATAAAGGAAGAGGCTAAGAAGGAGATGGAAAAGATGACCGATGACTATTCCGACAAGGTTGTAGAACGCTATGACGACAAGGTTAGCAAGCGAATCCTCTCTGAGACACCAACACCACCAGGCGGATGGGTGGAGTTTATGAAGTGGCTTACAAAGACATTGCAATACCCTGCTGCAGCAAAGGAGAACAAACTGCAGGGAACGGTGAATATTACGTTCATCATCAATGCTGATGGTACGGTTGATGATGTCAGAATCAAGAGTGGTAAGGTACCTGTCCTCAACGACGAAGTACTGCGCGTTCTCAAGACAATGGGTAAGTGGAAGCCAGGCATTGAGAAGAATAAACCATGCCGTTCGCTGATAGAGATTCCGTTTGTCTTCCAACTTGCATAAGACTTTTGACCCGCCAAAAAGTCTTCAATGCTTATTTTGAAAATAACTTTTAACTCCAACTCTATATGTACACTGCTGATGAAATTCTGAGTAAAGTAAACGAGTATATAAACAACCTTACTTATGACCGCAAGCCACAAAGCTTGTACGAACCGATAAAATACGTCCTCTCATTGGGAGGAAAGCGCATACGTCCTACGCTGATGCTGCTTTCTTACAATCTTTTTAAGGACGATCCAGAGACGATTCTCTCACCGGCTTGCGCCCTTGAGACCTATCATAACTATACACTCTTGCACGATGACTTGATGGATGATGCTCCGCTTCGCCGTGGACAGCAGACTGTTCATGTGCGTTGGGATGCCAATACGGCTATCTTATCGGGTGACTCAATGCTTGTTTTGGCTTTCGAAAGAATGGCACAGTGCGACAGCAGACACCTCAGTGAAGTGCTTCGACTCTTCACCGTTACGGCACTTGAAATTGGTGAGGGTCAGCAGTACGACATGGAGTTTGAGAATCGTAATGACGTAAAGGAGGAAGAATACATCGAGATGATTCGTCTGAAGACCAGTGTTCTGTTGGCTTGTGCGATGAAGATTGGTGCTATCCTTGCCGATGCTCCTGCTGAAGATGTGGAGAACCTCTACAAGTTTGGCGAGCAGATTGGTCTTGCTTTCCAGCTACAAGACGATTATCTTGACGTCTATGGCGACCCAAAGGTATTTGGCAAGAAGATAGGTGGCGATATTATTTGCAACAAAAAGACCTACATGCTCATCAATGCTTTCAACAAGGCGAATGCTCGTCAACGTAAGGAGTTAGAGAAGTGGATTGGCTGTGAGAACTTCAATCATGAGGAGAAGGTTGCCGCTGTCACTGAGTTGTATAACAGTATCGGCGTTGACAAGTTAGCTATTGAGCGCATCAACTATTATTTTGATGAAGCAAACAAATATATTGCGGCAGTAAACCTTCCTGATGAACGCAAGGCAGAACTGTTAGCGTATGCACAGAAGATGCTGCATAGGAAGTGGTGAAGCCTCCCCCGACCCCTCCGAAAGGAGGGGAGCCCAAATAGGAAAGGCTGGGGAGACTGGGGGGATGTGTATCTCTTAGAATAACTTTCTTAGGAACACTTCATTAATACTCAACAGTTAACACCCATCACCCACTACCCAATAAACACTTCATCAACACCCAACATTCAACACCCAACACCCAATGATAATAGACACTCACGCCCATTTAGATGTAGAAGACTTTGCTGACGACCTCCCAGAGGTTATCAGTCGTGCTCACGAGGCAGATGTAGGAAAGATTTTCCTACCAGCTATCAACCTCAAGTCAGTGGATACTGTATTGGCTGTTTGCCGACAGTTTCCTGACACCTGCTATCCAATGATAGGACTGCAGCCAGAGGAGGTGCGCGATGATTGGCGTGAAGTGTTGGACGCTATGCACGAACGAATCCTACTCTCGCTTCGCCAGAAGGCAGAAGGAACAGCCAAACCGGGTGAGACAGTGATTGCGATTGGTGAGGTAGGACTTGATTTCTATTGGACACGTGAATACGAAAAACAGCAGCTTGCAGCCTTTGAGGAGGCTGTGAAATGGAGCGTTGAGACACATCTTCCGCTGATGATTCACTGTCGTAAGGCACAGAACGAGATGCTACATATCATGCGCCCGTACGCAAAAGAACTGCCGGGTGGTGTCTTCCACTGCTTTACCGGTAATCAGAAGGAGGCAGAGGCATTCCTTCGTTTCGACCGCTTCGTACTTGGAGTGGGTGGTGTATCAACCTTTAAGAGCAGTCATCTGCGCGAAGATCTCCCTGCCGCAGTACCCCTTGACCGCATCGTTCTTGAGACCGATAGCCCCTACATGGCTCCCGTTCCTCATCGTGGTAAGCGCAACGAGAGTGCTTTCATCGTTGAAGTTATGCGCACACTTGCCCTTAGCTATGGTGTTGACGAGGCAGAATTTGCCCGCCAAACCAATGAAAATGTACGTAGAGTGTTTGGTATTGGGTGATGGGTGTTAGATGTTGGGTGTTGATGATTTGTTGAATAATGGGTGTTAGATGTTGGGTGTTGATGATTTGTTAAGTTATGGGTGATAATGAATTAACAAACTGCGTATATTAATAAACACAGCAACTTACGGTAATCATAATTATGAATTGTGAATTCTGAATTCTGAATTAATACAGTATATGAAGAAAATAACTATCGCCATCGACGGCTTTTCATCATGCGGAAAGAGCACAATGGCAAAAGACCTTGCCAAAGAGATTGGCTATATCTATGTAGACACGGGTGCTATGTATCGCTCCGTTACACTCTATGCGCTACGTCATAACCTCTTCAATGCAGACGGAACCATCCGCGAAAAGGAGTTGCAGGCACAGATGAAGGATATCAATATCAGTTTCAAAATCAATAAGGAGACAGGGCGTCCAGACACATATCTCAATGGTGAGAACGTTGAGAATGAAATCCGTACGATGGAGGTATCATCTCATGTTAGCCCTATCGCCACACTCGCTTTTGTGCGTAAGGCACTTGTCGAACAGCAGCAGCGCATGGGAGCAGAGAAAGGTATCGTTATGGACGGTCGCGACATCGGTACGGTGGTATTCCCGAATGCCGAACTTAAAATCTTCGTTACCGCCTCAGCAGAGGTACGTGCGCAACGTCGTTACGACGAGTTGAAGGCGAAGGGAATGGAAGCAGACTTTGCCGACATCCTTAAGAATGTGCAAGAGCGTGACTATATCGACTCTCATCGTGAGACATCACCGCTTCGCAAGGCTGATGATGCCCTCGAACTCGACAACAGTCAGCTCACAATTGCCGAGCAAAAGCAGTGGCTTTACAACCAGTATCTAAAGACTGCAGAAGCATAATAAGCTAACAAAAGGCTTATCTTTTCAGGTCCTTTCGTTAAATGTGCGTACGTTTATCATACCACTTTAACGAAAGGACCTGTTTTTTTACTATCCAAAGCTATCCAAAATACTGCCAAAACTCTATCTCGCCCCACCCTTTCACCCTAAAAACCACTCTATCTTGACATCGCAAAAACAACAACAAGAGCCTGAAAAAACCTTACATAATTTCATTGAAAACAACTCCTAAAAAGACAAAAAACACCTAAGAAAACCACGTTTACAACCATCAGTAAATCAAACAGTTATAAAGAAGTAAAACAAAAGGTGTTTAATTGGACATCTAAAGGGCGTTAGTAAGAGTCTTAAAGGGCATCTTTTGCAAGCCAAAAGGGCGTCTTTAAGAAGCTAAAAGAGCATGTACTGCGTTCGAACCGTTAGAAAATAATTGACAAAGTTCCTATCACAAGAAAACTATCAGATTGTATTGAACGACAGAAAACACTGAATGAAAGCATAGTAACAAACCGCTTTTCCCACAGTTTCGTCTGGCTATTTCCCCCTTTCATAAGCCGATTTTGATTTATTCATCATGCCCTATAAATTTATAAATCTTACGCCTCTTTTCGCTCTACGCACTAACATTAAGACACAATAAATCTAAGATTTATGAATTAAGAAATACTAAAATCAACAGAATTATACTTTGTTCAGACTGCTATCTCAACTTAAAATGTTATCTTTGCATCTATGAAGTTAAAAAAGATAATATTGCTCATCGCCTGCATATTCTCTTTTGCAGGTCTGAAGGCACAATATACTATCCAATGCGAAGACACCTGCAGCCATGTTCATGGGCTTGACATGAGCCATTACCAAGGCGATGTGTGGTGGGAGACAGTAGCTGAAAACAGCAATCATAAGCTCAATTACGTTTACTTAAAAGCCACTGAGGGCGGTTCACGTATTGACCAACGCTATCTTGATAATATTGAGGCAGCACAACGTTATGGTATGAATGTCGGTTCTTACCACTTCTATCGCCCTGCCGTTCCACAAGAGGAGCAGCTACGTAATTTCCGTATGCAGTGTCGTCCACAAGACCAAGACCTCATCCCAATGGTAGATATTGAGACTACTGGCGGACTGAGTACGGAGGCTTTACGCGATAGTTTACAGAGGTTCCTCGTACTTATGACACAGGAATATGGTGTTAAACCATTGGTTTACACATATACAAACTTCTATAACAGATATCTCAGCGGTGCACTCAACGGCTATAAACTTTTCATTGCACAGTATAACGGACGCGAGCCAGAGCTGAACGATGGAAGAGACATCTTTGCTTGGCAGTACACTGGCAAGGGACGTATCAACGGTGTGAGAGGATATGTTGATAAGTCTCGACTGATGGGTAACCACAGTATGCGTGAGTTGCGATTCCGACGAAAGCGTTAGCTTCAACACCAAGAGAAAAGGAAATAGATAATTATCCACACTACTATAATCTTACGTTAGATAAATGATCATCAAATGCCCTGAATGTGGCCATCAAGTGAGCGACAAGGCTCCCGTATGCCCAAGCTGCGGTGTAGAGATTGCCGGACATATCATTAAATGTTCTCATTGCGGTGAATTATACCTCAAAGAAGAATCATCATGTCCAAACTGTCATCATACGGAACACCATGTAGAGAGTTCTGTAACGGCTGCAGAGCATCACACAAGTGAAGCTACGAACGATAGTAAGGTGCAAGAGCCTGTTGTTCTCATGTCAGTTGACAAGGAGGCAGCAACAGGAAACGATGATGTTATCATCCCAGTAGAGGATACGGAAGAACACGAAACGGATAATTACGACGATAAGACACAAGACACGATCAACGAGCCAAACACGGAGGAAGAGGCTGTCGATGCCGACTTCATCATGGATGATAATGCTGACGAGGAGGTGATTGCTAATGCCGAGGCTATAGCTGAGGACGAGGAGGAAAGCACTCCAGATAAGAATAATCATCTGTCATTGGCAGTCTCACTGCTCATCGCTGCTATCACTGCAGCCGTATTGCTATTCCTCTACAACCAAGGGGTGGGCGCAAGCAAAGCTAACAATGAGCAAGAGGCTTTCGCACAAGCAATGAGTAGTAGCGAGCCAACCGTACTAAAGAATTATCTCAAAGAGAATCCATCTGCTTCTAAGGCACATCGTGATAGTATATCAGCCCGTTTGAAGGTGCTGACAACTACCACTCAGAATATGCAACAGTCTGATAATGACCTTTCAGTGGCATTGACCAGCAACTCAAAAGAAGTGTTGCAGCAGTTTATTGCTAAGTATCCAGACTCAAAACATCGTGGTGAGTTGGAAGCAAAGATTGACGAGATAGACTGGGCACAAGCTGTCGCTAAAAACAATGAGAATGCTTATCTTGGCTATAAGGCGCAGCATCCAAATGGCATTCATAGTAAGGAAGCCGATGAAAAGTTGAAGAATATTCTGACACCAGAAATGGCTGAAGAGTCAGCTGTTGCAAAGGTAACGGATGGTGAGAGAGCAAAGGCGGTTGCTGCAGTGCGCCAACTCTTACAAGGTATCAACAGTAAAAGCACGGATAAGATCTCAGGTGCTGTTGCGCCATCATTAAACTTCCTTGGTTCAGGTGGTGCTACGGTGAAGGATATTCGCCGTTATATGACCGACCGACTTTATCAAGCTGATGTCAAGACAATCAACTGGCACCTTGGTTCGCCTGCTGAAGTAACTAAAAAGGGTGATGAAGCTGGTGCAGATATTCGCATAAAGATACCAGCTACATTGGATATCGAGCGCAAGGGAGGTAAGTCAAAACGCAGTTATGTTATCTCTGCAACAATCAAAAACGGCAGAATAACCCATATTAATTGGTAATAGGTTTTCCCTTTTAAGATAAATAAGTTATTGGCACTTAAACAAGTTTTGTTTTATTGTCGAGTGAAACAATTGTCTTTATATTAGCGTTGTAGCAAATAACTCCAAGATAGAAAGACTGACAAAATACCGACAATAAAACAAGACTATTCAAAAACAATATGCTTTATATTGGGGCTAATGGCTGGTAAAATTAAACTTGCTGTCACTCCTGTCAGCCATTTTAGACTCATAAGTGCCAACATTTCATCCATTTACACGAAATGTTAAAAGTGACAGCAACTTATTTTTAAAAATACCAAGTATATATAACTTGATATTCTATGAGAGATGTTATATATGTCAGCTGCCCTTTTCACAAACCATCAACACCCAACATTTAACACCTACCACCCACGTTAATTCTCAATCTGGTCAATCGTAGGCTTTTTAATCTCAGGCACTGGAGCCTTTACAACTGGTTCTGTCTGACCTTCTGGAACATTAGGAACAATGACAGGGTTCTCTGGATCTACTGTCTCTTCCGACTCAGAAGATTCCTTCTTTGGAGCTTCTGTCTTCTTCTCCTCCTTCACCTCTTCGTCTTTCTCCTCTTCCTTTGTCAATACAGGAATCTTCGGACCATTATCAATACCGATAACTTCACCCGACATATCCACTTCGTACTTACGAGGAGGAGCCATCTCACGTGTTTCCATGAGAACAGCAAGTACTATAGTACCCACCACAAGCACAATAGCACAGACGGATACGGGTACCTTATAGGTTGGTTTCTTCTTCATTATCTTCGTTTTCTATCCTTTTATCTTATTGCCTTTTTCGCTTACTCGGTAATCTGCACACAGTAAGGAAGTGGCTGCTGGAGAGTCAGAAAGCTAATTGTTGGCTGATTATCCTTCGTACAAATCAGCGTCGTCTTGTCTCCCTTCACAGCATTACCCATGTCATAACCCATCACTTTCACCTGTGCCTGTAAGCCAGCGAAGGCAGTGCGATTAAAGACATAGATATAAACCGTCTTGCCATTTTGTGCCAAGAGTACCATACTGGAGTTACCACGTCCCATGGCAGTTGGCAGGAAGTCGCTGGTTAGGTTCATATTCTTTACCCAGTTATAGTCCTTTCCAAACTCGTCCGACGAGACTCCTTTATAGCTATAGCCTTGCTTTTCAAGCACCTGTTTACCCACTTGTAGTGTCTTTGCTTGAAAGATTTTAATAGCATCAGCCATCGAAACAATATCTTTTTGCGCACTTGCTCCCATTGCAAAGAGAAGCACTGTCAATAATAGTAGTATTTTCTTCATTCTTCTTCTTTCATTTATTCCGTGTCTTCATCTGTCCTTATCATTTTAAAACAATGATATTATGACACGTTACAAAATTATGAAAAATATGGAAAATGAGCAAGAAAAGGAGAAAATTTACTTTAAACTTTGAACATTGAGGTTTGAACATTGAACTTTATGATATGTGCTTTAGCCCTCTATCTCACTTTTACCGACTACGAATTTCACTAATTACGCTAATGCTTATTGCAATGTAATTCGTGTCATTTGCGTAATTCGTAGTTGATGAGTTAGCACATTACTTGTAGCGATAAACCACACTTAATATCGGTAATCATAATTATGCATTTTGAATTATGAATTATAAATTAATAAAGGTGTACCCTAATAGTCATCCTATTATTGATACACCTTCATTACTTTATGTGATAAAGTTTATATGCAATTACTTTCTTTTTCTTTTAGAAGCCAAGCGCTCTTCACGCATCTTAGCCATTGCTTCCTCCTTCTCCTTAGAGCGTTGTCCTGAGAGACGAGCAATAAGACGATCAAGATCAGCAGCTATCTCCTTGAACTGAACGAACTCCTCTTCATTCTCAAACAACTTCCCTACCATGCAAGATGGGATATCCTTCGCCTTCTCTTGCAATTGCATTCCATGCTCAGTAAGCGAAACATAGGTTTCTCTTCCATCCTTTTCACCCTTGACACGGTTAACCAATCCAAGTTGATCCATACGCTGAACAAGTGGGGTCATTGTGTTTGAGTCAAGATAAAGCCGGTGTGCAAGTTCCATCACCTTTTGATTGTCTTCTTCCCAAAGAGCCATCAATACAAGATATTGAGGATAGGTAATACCTAAATTCTCAAGCAATGGATAATAAGTTTGAGTAACAAGGCGGCTTGCTGTGTACAATCTGAAGCAGAGCTGGCTCTGCAGTTTTAGTTGGTCGTATACCATACTTTTTCCCTTAAATGTTTTGATAACTTTAAACTCCTGAAGTAAACTTTAAACTATATTGTTACCTGAAAATAATCTGTTCGTGCTGCAAAGGTACAACAATTTATATTTATCGTTAATGACATAAGCCTACTTTTAACATTAATTGTATAGCTAAAGTCGTGTTTTGATAACATAAAACAATAATAAGCGGACATAAACAATACAGATCGTTTATGTCCGCTTATGCGTATTTATAAGGGTTTATTTCTACTTATTCAAAGTAATAAAGGAAGGTAGCAACACCCTCAAGTGCTGGCTTGCGTTCGCCTTCAATCTCAATCTGGAACTTGATACCAGCCTTGCAGATACCACGGATATTCTCAATACTATCGAGTGTGGCAACAAGACGAATGCGTGAGTTCACGAGGACTGGACGACCAAAGCGCATCTTATCCATACCGTAGTTGACCATCATCTTAAGGTTGTTCACCTCAATAATCTCCTGCCACATGTGTGGGAGCAGTGAAAGTGTAAGATAGCCATGTGCGATAGTACTCTTGAATTGGCTTTCCACAGCTGCACGCTCTGTGTCAACATGAATCCACTGATGGTCGAGGGTAGCATCAGCAAAGAGGTTAATTCTCTCCTGGTCAACGAGTAACCACTCGCTCTCACCAAGCTTCTCACCCAGTCGGGCAGCAAGCTCATCGTAATTGTTTACTGTTAATTTTGCCATAGTTTTTGTTTCATGTAATTTCTACATTACTGCATATGATAGTCTTTCTTTACCCTCCCTACCCTCCTTATATACTATAAGGTGTGAAAGGATATACTATCTTTTGTCGCACAAAAATACAAAAAACTTTCCAATTGCCCAAATCGGCTTACGCTGCTGAGCCTCTTTATGGTGCCAATAGATGCACATGCAAAGTTTTTTCCTTACCCGCTACAGACACCTCATTGACATAAACAAGCTTATACTTGATATCAAGAAAGTTGCCAGTTTTCTGCGCACTTATCACCTCGATACGTGGATCTAAGAGATAGATATCCAAATATTTCGCCAATCCACTACCAGGAATCCATGCGGTAAGGTTAGAATTTCCATTATCACCTTGCACCTCATTTGCATACAAGTCAATGTTTTCGCCATCACGCATTAATGACATCTGAACTTTCTTAAACCATACTCGTGGGTCAAATGACTTCACTGCTGCAGAATAGTCACCATCAGCCTTGCTTCTAAAATACTTACCAAAGAACTTTCCTACGTCTGTACTGTTGGCAATAAGAAGTTCTTTATCAAGCGCAGAAAGTGGTTTAAAACCTGTAAGTTCCACATTGAAATTAGCCAACTCTGTGTCGTGACCATCCTTTGCAACAAGTTGGATAGAGAGAGTCATCGAGTTTGAACCATCGTTTTTCTGCTTACCTGTAGGGTAAGTCACAAACTTATCTCTATCATAATTAAGTAAAGAGGTATGAAGTAAATCTGTATGCTCATACACACCACGCATATATAACTTGCTAACCTCCGCTGTATTTACGCTGATTTGGTTGCGATAATACTCATTCTTATTCATCTCAACACCAACAGAACTGTTCTTTCGACCCTTATAAGTAATCGTAAACGCAATCTGACCAGACGTACTGCCACCAACGTAACGCACATCGCTAACCGTCGTATTTGCCCAATCAGCTGGCGTAAAGGTGTAATGCTTGCTACCACCAACGCTTGAAGAAGACAGATTAATAAACTTCTGTAAATACGCTGCAGTAAACTTACTATTATCCTTAAGACGATAAAGTGAATCGAAATCGAAGTCTTTCAGATAGTTAACGTCCGTTTTCCATGCTGCAACAGCACGTGAAACCATCTCATAATCATTTGGTTTCTGTGCAAAACCAGCATATTTAACGTCCTTCGTAAAGGTTTTACCACCGCTATTACCCATTACTCTTAACGTAAAAGTACCCTTCTCTTCATCGCTATTCAGTACATCTACAGCCGTAACATTCAGCACCTTACCATTGACAGTTTTATTTCCTAATCTTGCCTTTGCCGTTTCCAATGCTTGATAAACATTCTGTTGCTTATCAAGATTGAGGAACTTCACAATATCATCAGTCGTTACTTCTGCCGCATTTTGCTCAGTAGATGGGGTTGGTTGTATTGGATCCGACGAACCTCCGTCGCCTCCACAAGCTGCACAGAGTAATACTATAGATACCGCAAGAATTATTTTTCTCATTGTTTTATCCTGTTTTTTAATGATTATTGAACTTCTTATCCTCACTTCTTACCATTCTAATAAAGCGGTGTAAAGCTGTTGAATCCTTGCATCTCACAATGATTCAAGTGCAAAGATACTAAAAAAACTTGAAAAATCAGTATCGACATAAGACTTTATCATTAATCCATAGACAAAACATCTTACACATCATGCCAATGAAAATACCATACGAATAATCAGAATTATAACACCCTAACAAGAACACCGTTCGAATAATTCTAAATGATAAAATCTGAATTAACATAGTTTTCTGCTCACATTTCAACATTTTTTTATAATTTTGCCACCATCATGAGATATACTGTCAAATGCAATAACTGCGGTCGCGACTTTGTAGCTGAGACTGAGCAATATGGGACAATGAAATATCGTTGCCCTTATTGTGGTAATGTGTTGAACTGTAGGTTTGATGCCCCTAAGTCTTTCCGCACACGTGCTCGTTCCGTTATTCCATTGGCTGACGCCTCACCTATTGAGGTAAAGAAAGCCAAGAATCTCCCTACTGTCTCAACCCATCTCGTTAGTTCGCCTTCAAAAGAGAAGCTTGCCGAGATGAGAAGTAAGCTAATGGAGGCTTCTCAGCGTGCCCTTCACGTTTCTAAGCAAGCCGGTGAGACCTTGAAGAATGCGACAGAAAGTACCACTGAGTTTGTAAATAAATCGTCTTCATGGCTTCGTCGTTTTCAAGAGAAATACACAGATGGCGACCTTTGGATATTCTTTGGCTTCAGTTTTATCTTCCTCCTCTCGGTCTTTATAGGACTTTTCGTCTGTGCAGAGGCCGTGAAACTCTTATCAGAGGGACACTCATGGCTGTTTAAGAACTATATTGAAATAAGGAATTCTATCTAATATTTGCATTTCTTATGCCCTCTTATCTTCTGTTTTTGAGCAACAGAGACTTAGAAATATCCTTACATTTCGAATACGCTTTTAGCCCTTATTTTAGCTAAAAAAGGGCTTAAAAGCAGACTGTTATAACCAACAGATAATCAAAGAGTTATAAAGTCGTATTCTAAAAGGTGCTTAATAAGGATTCAAAAGGGCGTTACTTAGCCTCTTAAAGGGCATCTTTAACAAGCCAAAAGGGCGTCTTTTCAAAGCCAATTAAGCGTCTATTGATTTTTGATTAGTGACTTTTTTATTCTGTGTTTTGATAAAAGTACTAACAAACCTTAAACACTTTCAAAGTATGCCTCATAGTCATCAGAGAGTGTATAGATGCTGTCCCTCTGCCCCATAATCTCTCGCAATTTCATCATCATCAACCATGCGGGAGAGTAATATTCGAGTTCAAGCTGATGCTGGATCTCCTTAGCCGACAGTACCTGCTTGATGGATGTCATCATGTGCGCAGTAGAGAACCAATCATACAGCGGTAGTTTGCTATGTTCCATAACGGTACCCTTTGTCAACGAGATTCTGTTGCCACAGTTCTCACATTGAAAGGATTTCCTTCCAGGCAGCCATTTATACTTTGTAGCTCCACACTTAGGACACACAACACCTATTTCCTCTCGAACAGCTCTAAGGTAGTTCTCGCAGCTATCCTCATCAGGGAACATCTGGAAGAAGTCTTTCAATAACATAGGTCTCATATTTGTGACAAATATAATTGATTTTCAGATTTTTACAATGGAGCTATATTGAAATTAACATACCTTAGTACTTTTATCAAAACACAGAACTTTTTTATTACAACTAATCAAATACTTTCCTTCTTTCCCTTGCTTTCTTACCTACTTATCAACCTGTCTTTTCGCGTTTGTTTTCAAAAGCAACCTACCCTTTCCGTACTGCTTTTTATATAAGGTAAACACCGCAAAACATGCACTATTATGTGTCCAAGATACAAGTTGGAAATAAAAACGCACGTAATATTATGTTAAAGAAGATAAAACATGCATGAATTAAAAAAAATACTATAATTTTGCACACATCTAAGCTATCGACAACCTAAGTGTCATTTCTAATGTCACAAGACCTAAACAAAATATAAATAAAAACCTTTTAAGCATGAAAGCTATGAGAAAATCTAACCTTGGAAGGTCGCTGCTACTGGTAGTGCCCCTTGTGTGTTGTCCTTATACTGCACATAAGGCATACGCCACTCCGACAGTAACCATACAGGCACAAGCCTCTGTTATCAAAGGAAAAGTTATCGATTCACGTACGGGCGAACCGGTTATAAGTGCCAGTGTCACCGTAAGTGGTACGAAGAAAATCGCTCTTACCAACATTGATGGTGAGTTCTCTATCGACGCAAAAGCTGGTGAGGAGCTGGTGATTACGTCCTTAGGCTATGAGAAAACGACGGTGCGAGCTGAAAACAACATGACCGTAAGCATGGTTTCTTCCTCTACGATGCTTAGCGAAACAGTGGTTGTGGGCTATAGCACACAGAAACGAAACAGTCTGACGGGTTCGTTGCAGAGTATTGATAATAAAGAACTTACTAACATTACGACAGCTAATGTCACCAATATGTTGACGGGTAAAGTACCTGGAATGAACGTTATGCCGGGTTCTGGTAAGCCAGGTTCGTTCGGTGCCATCATCGTTCGTGGTAAGTCTACTATCAACGGTAGTACTGCTCCGCTGTGGGTTATTGATGGAGTAATCGTCGGTAAAGACCCAGGTGACATCAATCCTAACGACATCGAGACTCTTACCGTACTCAAAGATGCAGCCTCAACAGCTATCTATGGTTCGCAGGGTGCCAATGGTGTCATCGTTGTTACAACCAAAGGAGCAAAGTCTGGTAAGACTTCTATTACCTTCTCTGCCAAGATGGGCGTTTCAACTCTGAACAATGGTAAAGTGAAGATGATGGATGGAGCCGAGCTATACGACTATTATAAGTCGTTTACTAATGCTGCTGAGATTGCTTTCCCACGCTGGAATGATAAGCTCCGTGATAGTAATTTCGATTGGTGGAAGTTGGCTACACACACAGGAAACGTTCAGAATTACGACCTTACTATTAACAGTGGTGGTGAGAAGTTGAGTGCTGTCTTCACAGGTGGTGTCTATAAAGAGAATGGTGCTGTGCGTGGATACGACTTCACTCGATACAACACGATGATGAAGCTGAACTTCAAACCTTATTCTTGGATTGCTATCCGTCCATCCTTCAATGGTAGTAAGGGAGTGATTGATGACCGCCAACGCTCTACCTATTCTATGTATTCTATGCTGCCATGGGATAGCCCTTACGATGAAACTGGCAAGATTGTTGGCAATAGATCATCATCATGGGTGAATAGCAACTCTACCAATTACCTTTACGAATTGCAGTATAATTGGAGCAAGTACGATTCTTATGCCTTTAATGGCAACTTCGACTTTGACATCTATCTCACTGATTGGCTTACGTTCTCTTCTGTGAATAGCTATCGTTGGAGTACCCACCTCGATAAGAGTTACGCTGACCCTCGTACATCAGGTGCAGAGGGTAAGGGTCGTGTGAGTGAAAGCACGAGTACGAACACACGTCGTTATACCAACCAACTGCTCAAAGCGACACGTAGTTTCGGTGATTATCACGGCTTCTTAATGCTCGGTTATGAGTTTAATGATGGTGAATATCGTTATCATAGTAGCGATGGAACAGGTTTGGTTCCGGGCTTTGCTCAACTTGACATCACCTCTACACCAGAATCTGTTGGAGGTAATAAATTCGAGTGGGCAGTGCAGTCTTTCTTCGCCAACCTCAATGCTGACTATGCCAATAAGTATTTGCTTCAGCTCTCATTGAGAACGGATGGTGCAAGTAACTTTGGTTCTGATGCTGCTTATGGTACGTTCTTCTCAGTCAGTGGTGGCTGGGTTGCTACGGCTGAGAAGTGGTTTAAGGTACCTTGTATTGACTATTTGAAGGTGCGTGCATCGTTTGGTTCAGTAGGAAGTCGCCCTAACAGCCTCTATCCTCAATACGGACTTTACAGCTTACGTGCAAGCTATAACGAGGTTCCTGGTGCTGTTATCGCTCAGCTTGCCAATAAGAAACTGACTTGGGAGAAGAGCTATACCACTGGCGTAGGTATCGACTTGAATATGTTTAAACGCCTGCGTATGACCTTCGACTTCTATAGCAAGCGTACAAGCAACCTCCTCTTTGCCGTGCCTATATCTGGTGTTATCGGTGTGACAAGCATCTGGCAGAACATTGGTGAGCTTACCAACACAGGCTTTGAGACCACCCTTTCGGCTGATATCATCAAGAGTAAGGACCTCACTTGGACGGTTGATGCCAACCTTTCTACCAACTCAAACAAGATTAAGAAGCTGTATAGCGGTAGAGACCAGATTATCGAAGGTGATGGTATAGCTGGTTCAACCAACACATTGTTACGTCCAGGTCTGAGTGCAGATACGTATTATTTGCGTGAATGGGCAGGTGTTGACCCAGAGAATGGTGCGCCACAATGGTACACAACGGATGCGAATGGCAATCGTGTTATTACCCACAACTATGCCAAGGCAGACCAAGTAGCCCTTGACAAGCGTGCCACTCCAAGTGTATTCGGTAGCTTCTCTACCACACTTACCTATAAGAATTTCGACTTCAACGCTGTCTTCGGCTACTCAATGGGAGCTTACATCTATAACTACTCACGACAGGAGTATGACTCAGATGGTGCATATACCGATCGTAACCAGTTCAGCTTGCAGAAAGGTTGGAAGAGATGGGCACAGAAGGGAGATGTTGCAACACACCCAGTTGCTGCCTATAATAATCCATCTAACTCTAACAAGGCGTCAACTCGCTACTTAGAGAGCTCTGACTTCTTGAAGCTTCGCTCAATTACTTTGGGTTACAACTTCAATCTTAAGAGTGATATTGTGAAGGCACTGCGCGTTTATCTCAGTGGTGAAAACCTCTTCTGCATCACCAATTATTCTGGTGTAGACCCAGAATTGCCTGCTGCTGATGGTGGTCGCAATGCTTCTGGCGAACGCTCAACAGCCCTTTCAATCTCAACAGGCGCTGGTGTTTATCCTTCTGTTCGTAAGTTTATGCTTGGCGTTAACGTCACATTCTAAATAAAGAATCTGCCCTATGAAAAAAGTATATGTGCTGCTCTTA
This sequence comes from Prevotella melaninogenica, assembly GCF_018127925.1. NCBI lineage: Bacteria > Pseudomonadati > Bacteroidota > Bacteroidia > Bacteroidales > Prevotellaceae > Prevotella > Prevotella melaninogenica. The sequence continues at coordinate 76,942 of NZ_CP072347.1, forward strand.
GCAGCTATTGCAATGGTATCGTGTAGCGTAGAGCGTCATCCTGAATACATGATGGATGATGATACCATGACTAAAAACATTGATGAGAGTTTTCCATCGCTACTGAATGGATGCTATGGATTCCTAAAAACGTGGTCGGACCCTATGTATCGCTGTGGCGAGTATGCTGGAGATAACATCATGATTCGTGGTACTTCCACCGATGCTTTCTATGAGTTTATCTCTTATTCGCGCACTCCTAATAACTACCGATTGCAGAACTTCTGGGATTATAGCTATAAGGTGGTTGCGCAGGCATCTAATATCATCAAGGATATTCCTGAAGGTAAGAGTACGATTACCGATACACAGTTAGGAGAATGCTACTATCTGCGTGGCATGATTTACTTCTATCTCTGTCGTGCATACGGTAGACCATACGCGCAAAACCCTGATACAAACCTCGGTATGCCTATCGTTAACGGTACACCTGACGACCCAGTACACGCTATGTTGCCTAATCGTTCTACTGTGAAAGAGACCTACGAACAGGCAATTAAGGACTTGGAGAAGGCGGCTTCGCTGATGACAGAAGACCTGCACGGCGAAGAACGTTGTATCTTTGCTTCTAAAGAGGCTGCTTGGGCTATGCTGAGTAGAATCTATCTCTATATGAGTGGAACTTACGAAACGCCTAACACTGCCTATGCACAGAAGAGTGTTGAGTACGCAACAAAGGTAATCGACTCTGGTAAGTTTAGTCTGTTGAGCCGTAAGGACTATGGCGTTAGCAACACGCTTGAGCCAGAAAACAACCCTGAAAACATCTTCGTGGTGAAAAGAGTAGACTCTGAGTTCCCTGGTTGGGACTATTATTACACCATCGGCGGTATGTATTCAAATATCGGCGGTATGGGTTGGGGCGAAATGTATGCGTCTGGTAAATACCTTGATTTGCTGAACGAGACTGGACAGAACGACTGGTTTAATAAGAAGTACACCGATATTCGTGCGCAATTCATTGAGCCACAGTATGTAAAAGACAAGACAGACAAGTATGTTCCTGTCTTCCGCTTCATCAAGAATGTCTATGATGCCAAGGGTAATCAGGTGAATTTCAACTACGTACAGCTGCGTTATACCCGTCAGCCAGACAATAGTTTGACTTGCGATACCACTGGAACGGGACACACTACTCCGCTTGTTCTCACACCAATCGACCCTGCACAGCGTCTTTACTCGATTAATTATCAGGGGCATACCTATCGCGGTGTGCTTGATTATCAGATGAAGCTCAACCGCGTTTATCCTATGTTCTATGTGGTGAAGTGCTCTCGTCAGGGTGGCAAGGAGAATCAGTTGTATTCGCCTATCATCTCTCGTCTTGACGAAATGTATCTCAATCGTGCTGAAGCAAATGTGAAATTGGGTAATATCGCCAGTGCGATGGCTGACGTGAACACAATCCGTGAGCGTGCTATCGTGGGTGGAAGCTATACGAGTGCTCAGTTTACTGCTGCCACAGCAAAGACTTTGGTGGATAAAGAACGTCAGTTAGAGTTGGCGTTTGAGGCAGAGCGCAGCTACGATGTGTTCCGCAATGGCGACACCCTTACACGTCGTTTCCCTGGTCCTCATCAGCCAATGGTTGACATTCCAGCAACCGACTACCGTGTGATTTACTTCATTCCACAGTCGGCTATCAATGCCTATAAGGGCAATCTGGAACAAAATCCAAGTAGTAACTAACACACTTTAGAGAATGACAACTGATGTGTAGCGTGGCTGAAAAGAATCTTCTCAGTCCTTACACATCCTGTTGTCCTCTCTTTTCATCAGCCTAATAATAGGGAGGGCTATATCGTTAGCCTTCAACAAAACTCTTGTAACGTTATTTTTTTAACCCCAATCGGTTATTAGAGCCTAAACATATTTTATTTTATTATCGAGTAGATTGCTTGGCTTTGGAACGCAGGCGTAGCGGGCTACGTCAAGTTACAAAGACAAACAAGATGCCGATAAGAAAATGAAAGATGTTAGGAAACAATACCATAATATGATACAAACATATTGTGGTCTAATGATTGATTGGGGTTTAAGGCTTGGTTAGCGGGCTAACTAAGCCTTTTTGATTATTCTTTTCGGCATCTTTTAGTATGTCTTCTTATCAGTTTTAGTTGCTTTTTGTTCCTACCAATGGTTACTACATGAATTCTATAGCTACGGTAAACTTTATTAATTCATATCCTATAAGAAACCCATAGTTCTGAATTTTCTTTACATCCACCATTGATTTATTTACCAAAAACAGCCAAAAAAACGCTTTCCTTACAGCCTTTGTAACTCATTCGTTATAAATAAGTTACAAAACCGCTTTTCAAAAGGTGCTTAATTGGACTTCAAAAGGGCGTTAGTAAGGGTCTTAAAGAGCACCTTTTGCAAGGCAAAAAGGCGTTAATTCGAATGCAATTAAGCCTTAATAAAAATCGAGTAGATGAAAAATACTTACAAAGAAGATTACTAACAGTTGAACTATTAACCTCCAAGACCTCTAAAAAACCTACTTTAAAAGATACTGTTTTCTCGACTCAATAATATCTTCCATGTTCTCACTCGCCCATGAAAGGAGGTTGTCGATAAGCGGCAGTAGACTTTTTCCTTTCTCCGTAAGCGAATATTCAACGCGGGGAGGTATCTCTGGAAAGACTTCCCGATGAATAAGTCCGTCACCCTCCAACATCTTCAGCGTTGCAGTCAGCATCTTTTGAGAAATATCGGGTATATTACGTTGCAGTTCCTTAAAGCGTTGGCAATCGTTGTTCTCCAACGTGAAAAGCACCAACATCGACCACTTGTCCCCAACTCTTGATAGTACATTTCTTATAGGACAGTTAGGATAGAGGGCATCTCTGACTTCGTTTCTATTCATACTTATAAGTTCTTTAAGTCATATTATTGCACAAAAGTAACTATTATAAGCTAAGGCTCGTATCTTTTAGTGTTAAACTATGTAAAACAAGTATCCTTTAAATGCTTTATTATCAGTATTACTTACCTCAAGGTAACTGGCTGACATTTGCGTGCCTACTTGCAGAACAGACTGAAAGTCAATACCTTTGCATCATCAAAACAAACAATACAATAAAACAAAAAGAATTATGAAAACAGTTGAAACGATCAAGAATGGTAAGAACTTCACAGCAGTAAACGTTGGTAAGCTCAGCGATATTAAGGATTATGTACTCCCATTCGGAGAGATAGAGATTCCGGGTAAGGTATTCGTTGGTCAGGCATTACAGACGACAGGTAGCGAACTTTCATTCCAGACTCTTGTACCTGGTCAGGATAGTGGTTTCCTTCATACACACAAGACACACGAGGAACTTTACTTTATCCTCAAAGGCGAAGGTGAGTATCAGGTTGATGGCGAGGTCTTCCCTGTAACTGAAGGTAGTATTATCCGCGTTGCACCAGAGGGAAAACGTGCGTTGAAGAACATGGGCAAAGATGAGATGCTGATGCTCTGCATTCAGTATAAGGCAAACAGCTTTGCTGAGAATGATGCACCTATGACCGACGGTGTGATACTGAATGAAGAACTGAAATGGTAATTGACCCACTATTCCCTACGTGCCCGATACGTAATATCCTCTCACGGATATGCGTGGCGGACACGCTTTGCCTTATCCAAACGCTTGGTAGGAAAGGCAGAGCAACTTACGAAGAGTTAAGGCATGACCTGCCCGACTCTCCCCTATCCGCCTCGCTAAATATATTAAAAGAAGATCGGATTATTGTTGAAAGCGACAAACAATACGTCCTTTCAAACATTGGGAAAGAACTCTTTCCACTCATTTCAATGCTCATCGCTTGGTGTGAGAAGAACGTTTCCCCATCTCTAAGGCTATAGTTCAAACAAGGTGTAACATTGTATTTAGTGACATTTCAGGCTTCTACAAAACGAAAAGGAGTGAAAGAAAATATCGTTTCTTCCACTCCTCATTCATTTTATGTAGCTCTATCAGAAGCAGGGGTAGCAATTACAGGGATGCCCTACAACTGATAGAAAGCCTTTACTTCTCCAACACTTTGAACTCAGCACCTGTTGCAAAGTCCTGACCAGACTGCTCACTGAGGGCTGTCAGACGGACGAAGCGGGCCTTAACCGGTGTGGTGAGGAGGATAGTCTTTTCCTTTCTGTTGTTCTCAAACTCACCTTCAGCAACAGCCTTACCCCATGTCTTGCCGTCGTTGCTAACCTGAATGCTGTACTTCTTGATGTTACCATTGTTGCTGTCCTGACGTGGAAGGTAGGTGAAGCCCTTGATAGTCTTCATACCGCCACAGTCGAAGTCAACCCAGTGTGGGTGATTAGCCACTGTAACAGAGTACATTGTGTGCCAGTAACTGCTTGGGTTGCCATCGGTAAGATGACTTGCATCACCCTCACCACTCTCCTGACTTGAAGCGAAGACCACTGACAATGGGATGCTCTCGATGCGTGAGAAGGTCTGAGAAGCTACAAGCCAATCATTCTCCTGCGCCCAAGCTGAGATAGTACCGCCATCGCGCAAGTTAACAGGACCAGTGTACTTCACTGCCTTCTTGTTGCCATTAACACGATAGTAGATATCGCCCTTCGCACCGTTTGCATTGATCGTCACATTGCCCTCACCATCACGGATGATAGTAAGTGGCGTAGCACCGTTAAGACTTACATTCGCATTGCTAACGAGGTCATTAGTCTTAACAGAGTTCATAGGACGAATCATATAACCAAAGGTGTGTGGCGTTGCCATGACACGATCGCGCAATAACGGACCACCCTGTCCACAACTGTTACCACCAAGACCAGTGATAGCCATATCAAGGTGCAAATGAGTGTATTCACTCTGTGGCAACTCGTGTGGATGGTTAGCCATTGCGATGGTATTATCCGACCAAGGAAGTGCAGAGAAACTCATCTTATCCTTAGCCACGAAGACAGCACCATAGAGGCCATTGTTACCAGTATTACCAGTGAGTGAGAGCCAACGAGTATCCTGATGGTTACCCGTATCCTGTGGTTTAGGGAAGGCAACGAACTCATCCTCAACTTCCTGCTGCTCGTAGAGACCAATCATCTGACCTGTCTTGCGGTCTGGATAGTTGTCAACAGTACCACGACCATAGTAATTCAACAGGCTGAGAGCCTTTGGAACACGAACTGTATAACCTAACTTAGCGAGTGTGAGATTAGGCTTATTGCTTGTTATTGCGCTCTCGCTCTCGATGCTACCGTCAGGGAAGATGGTATAAACCACCTGCGTATTGAAGCGGAAATCATCCTTACCGAATGGCTTTTCCTTGTATTCGATGAGCTTCTTCCAGTTGGCATTACCACCCTCAAGGCGATAACCATAAGGTGCCTGTGACTCAACATTGAACACAACAGAAACAGAACCGTCAGCATTTGCGTGGGTTGTATAGTTAGTACACTTATGCTGCAGGTTGTTCAAACCATTTGCATACCATCCTTCGTAAGCCCAGTTATCATTGTTAACCCATGCACGGAAAGCGTTCAACTCTGGTCCACAACCGTCTGCAATGATAGTCTTACCATCGTACTGGAGGTTATAAATCGTACCCTTTGTGAGGTCGAATGTCGTTGTGAAGGTCTTGCCAGAGAAGACTATCTTATTGTCCTTTACGGCAGACATATTCACCTTACCTGCTGCAGCGATAGCTGGACGAGCCGCTGCTACCTGTACAGGCAACTGCTCTTCAGCCTGAACATATCCTGCCTTTGCCCATGGCATGTCATGCTTGAGGCGATAGGTAATGTGGAGGAGGTACTCCTTATTTGGGTCAAGACCCTCGTTGAGTCCTGCGATTGTAATGCTCTTATGACTTCTTGCTGGTACACTACCAAGCTCAAGGTCGCCCTTCTTAACGATTACACCATCAGCTGTCAGGCTATAAGACATTGCATAACCACTGAGATCATCAGAGTAGTAGTTCTTATTGAATACATCCAAAGTAGCTGTCTTAGCGTCCTTCCAGCTTGTTCCAATATACTGATACACCTTCTTCACCTCATAATACTGTGGCTTTGGTGTCTCATCACCGAAGATAACACCGTTCATAACAAACTGTCCATCGTTAGGCGTATCACCGAAGTCACCACCATAAGCGAGGTAACGCTTGCCGTCCTTTGTGTAGTTGTACATACTCTGGTCAATCCAGTCCCAGATAGCACCACCCATAAAGAAGTTCGTAGACTCCATTGCTTCCCAATAGTCAACGAGGTTACCTACAGCGTTACCCATTGAATGGGCATACTCTGAGATATGGAAAGGATACTTGATACCCATCTTACCCTTCACTGCATCGCGAGTCCAAGCAATACTTGGATACTGGTTAGAACCCATGTCCACGATGTCGTTGTTGCGCTCATACTGTACTGGTCTTGAAGCATCGTAAGCCTTCAGAGAGTCGTAGGCTACAACAAAGTTATGACCCGGTCCTGCCTCATTACCCAAACTCCAGATAACGATTGAAGGCTGATTAACAAGCTGGTGAGTCATTGCCATTACACGATCAACGTGTGCTGCTTGGAACTCTGGTACGTGTGAAAGCGATGCCTTGCCATAGAAGTACTCATGACTCTCAATGTTTGCCTCGCTCTCCAAGTAGATACCATATTTGTTGCAGAGATAATAGAAGTAAGGGTCGTTAGGATAATGAGAGGTACGTATGTGGTTGATATTCGCACGCTTCATCAGCATAATCTCATGTTCCATCTGCTCACGAGAGATAACCTTACCTGTCAATGGGTTGGTATCGTGGCGGTTCACACCCTTGAGTTTCACTGGCTTACCATTGATATAGTAATATCTTCCAGCCAATCCGAACTCGTCCTGACTTGCTGGTGTATTCTTAATCTCAACTGTACGGAAACCAGTTTGGAAACTTATCGTTTCGACTACCCTCTTTCCCTGCATCAACTCACCAACGAGAACATAGACATTTGGCTCTTCTGCTGTCCATGCTGCCGCATTGTTCACAGTGAGTGTCTGTCGAACGTCAGCCTGTCCCTTACTGTTACAAACGGTCTTTGCCTTTGCATCCTCGAAGGTTGCCACCAACTCGTTGTCATCAGCAAAGAGTCTGTTTTTATAAATGCTCCAACGAAGGTGGAGATCCTTCGCATTCTTAGCTGTGAGGTTCTGCAGTGTTGTATTGAGATTTACAGTACCCTTGCCGTCAGTATAAGAAGGGATAGCCTTCACATCAGCAATATGTACCTTCGGAGTAGCTGTTACGCTGACATTACGGAAGATACCAGGCAAGCGGAACATATCCTGTGCCTCGAGGAAACTACCGTCTGACGAACGGTAAACCTCTACTGCTACCTCATTCTTTCCCTTAGTGATATAAGGGGTAATATCAAATTGTGCCGTATTGCGTGAGTTCTTTGAGAAGCCCACGTAACGACCGTTGATCCACAAATAGAAGAATGAGTCTACACCATCAAAGTTGAGGTAGACTTCCTTACCGTCCCAAGTAGTTGGAATATCAAAGCTTCTTCTGAACGAACCTACCTCATTACGATATTCGTAAGTGGTATAGTTCTTTGGCGGTTCACGCATAACACCCTTCTTCCAGTCGCCTGGTTCGATGTTATATTTGAAGATAACCCACTGATTCACATAGATAGGCACACCATACTTCAGTGTTCCATCTTTCTGAATACCTGCCATATTCCAGCTTACTGGCACCTGCAGACGGTCCCACTTGCTGTCATCATAACCCTTTGTGAAGAAGTCTTTTGGACGTTCATCGGGGTTCTTTGAGAAGTGGAAACTCCATTCTCCGTTAAGAGAAAGGTAATCCTTAGCAAACTCTGGCAATACTTTTCTTGCCTCATCAACCGATGAGAAAGAAGAGAATAGCGCACGTGCTGGCAACTTGTTATAACCCAGTGCACCAGGTGACTGCCATTCATTACCAGTTGGTGCTGTTGCCTGACCGAAGAGATAGCCTCCAGTAGGATAGTCATCAGCCTGTATAGGCGCAGCTGTTAATGACGATAATAATAAACCGATTAAAAATTGTTTATGCATAATAGTTAGGAGTTATATTCTGTCTTATCTGTCTCTGACTGCCTTCTTCAAGGTTTCTCCAAAGACGCTATGAGGTTGTTACTCAGCATGCAGACCTCACTTCTTTTATCAATGTAGGCAAAGTTAATAAAAAAAAACAAATAAGCAATGAGAAAGGGAGGATATTACGTAAATAATACACTCTTGAGGGCGAGTGGACAAGTGAACGGGTAGACGAGTAAACAAGTTAATTGTGAAGGAAGACAAAGTAACAAGGGGGCAAGTGGACAAGTGAACGAGTAGACGAGTAAACAAGTTAATAGTAAAGAAAGACAGAGTAACAAGGGGACGAGTGGACAAGTTAGACGAGTAGACAAGTGAACAAGTTGATTGCGAAGGAAAACAAAGTAACAGGGGAACAGGGGGTAAAGGCTTACGATATATGGGGAGAGAAGGGCTTGAAAAAAGCAAGAGACTAATACACTTCTTACAAGAAGAGTTTAGTTTTTATTTGCTGTCACTTTTAACACTTCAAGTAATCACACTGTAAACTAACAAGTTAGACGAGCTTTTCGAGTGATAGCAGTGACAGCAAAGTTTGTTTTATAGAAATGTATTAAGAAAACAAGGCGACATGAGGGGGTGGCACGCTAAACGAGTGAACGAGTTGACAGGTTAACAGGTTGCTTGTGGAGAGTACGAGGCAACATGAGAACTCGGTTTCCGTTATGCCGCTAAATCTATAACAAGTCACAAGGAGCAACGACTTTCTGATTTGGGTCCATACCACGTCTTTTCATTAGTTTACCAAGTCCGAAGATATAATAAGACTTGATAGGCTTGGGCGTAGTGAGTTGAATACCAAACTAATCCTTATAGATGTCATATATAAGTTCTGAACAATAGTACTTATCATTATTAAACTTAAAGGCTAAATCATAACGCTTACCAAGGTATTTAGCGTACTTAATTTTGACAGGTTTGTTCAGTACTCGTCTTCTCTTATACCTTCCCATCTTACCCCTATCAATCCATTTTTTTAGTGGAGTGACCTTGACAACATTAGAAGCTTCAAGCACATAGAGTTTGCCTTCCTTCTCTACAACCACACCACAATGTGACCACGGAGAATTAGTTGCTAATTGAATAAAAGGCGACTGACGACTTTGCGATACTTGAAAGATTAAGTCTCCCTCCTTAAAATCATTCGTCACTCTTGGAGTTCGCTGCGCATATAATGCAATAGCAACCAATAGCAACATGATTATTGTCTTAAACTTTTTCATTATTATTCTGTTATTCTTTGACTTACAAGGACTCTAAAAATACATTTTCCGTTACTTAGGAGTAGCCGTAAAGCGATTGCAAAGGTAATGATTCTAAAGCAGAATGTCAAGCGGAGCAGACTTCTTCTTATAAGCTACTCTCTGACTGATGTTTCCAAAAGCGAGAAGTGATATCCTCAAAGCTTCCATCTGTGCAGCGGCGGTACATTCGTTGGTTAGTACGTGGGGAATCGAGTCCACCCAAATGGCGGAGGTAGGGGCCCACTTTGATATAGTCGAAATGCTGTTGATCGATGAGCGGAGAGATTGCCGTGCGCCCAGTGTACCAACCAACCTTCAAACCGTTGTAACGTTCTTGGACATATTTCGCAAGCAGGTCGACTTCCGCTGGGTCGCCATCGCCCCCCATAAAGCCCACACAGGTAATGGTATCTTTCGCATCATGAATCAGTGCAGACAGTGCTTCAGCCGTCAATTCATCTCCCCTATTTGCCCACAAGAACTGACTATGGCAGCCCGGACAGCAACACGGACATCCCGAAATATTGATGGCAAGCGTCACCTCATCGGGAAACTCCTGAAAGACGATATCTGTATTAATATAACGAAGCATTACTATCTGATTCTTTTTGCTGAACACGCTTATGCTCAAGTGATTATCTTCACCCACGCAACACCGTGTCACCTCCTTTTATGTGAACGATTTTCTATCCTACAAAGATATAAAGAAAGTATTAAACAGAGCAGACTTTATCTGGAATTATTGATAAAATTTGTAAAGTTTCATCTCTGTCTTTTAAGATCTGGAGTAAAAAAAAACCATTATATGCTGAGATAGAAGAACTTTAGATCGCGGAAACAGTGGGTATGGAACTGTACGAGAATAGTTATAATCTCGCTGTCCAACATACAGCAGGCGTAGTTACGATGCAGCTTGCTGAACACTAGGAGCATGTACTTTTCAAACTTGGAAGTAAAATACTTGCAAAATCGTCAAATATACAGAATCATTCTACTAAACTTGTATCACTCATAGGAGTGAATATTTCTTTACAACTATTTGATTTACAAACACAAAATTACAAAAACATCCTACTCACACAACTTTTTATAGGTTTGCTTATACCGAACTTATTTGCAATAAAGTTTTGAACTGATTCAACGCTTTTTTCTAATTGCTTTTGTATCTATCACTCCCTTTATTTTTCCATTTGTATACCGCATTTCACTCGTTATTTGTCACGTTTATTCATTACAATCTCCACTCCGGCACTTAAGGATTTGATGGCTGAAGGTAGATGGATATTATCATTACCGTCCTTTTCCAACGACGCAAGTACATCCCCTTGTCCGTTCTCCGAGAAGTGTTCATATTGCGAGAAATACTTGTAATAGTGATACAATCGTGTTGCCACTTTTTCGAGTTCAGGAATCCTAATCAAGAAGTTTGCAACATCTTTGGTCGTAATACTCTTCACTCTCGAAAAGCCCTCATCTTTCAATTGTTGTTTCGATTGCTTTTTTACCGTCAACTCCTCCAGATTATCTTCCAGTGTTAGCAGTCCCAAGAATTTATCTTCCATAGTTAACTCCCACAAATGGTCTATAAAGGCACCATCAAATATCTTTCTCGTACTTTTCACCTGATCTCTGTATACCTCTTTGCGCTCCAACATAGAGTTGGCATACTCTATTGTTCTCAGATCAAGTTCCTCGTAAGCTCGTTTCTTGCCGGCACGCTGTATGTATAGGGCGAACAAACAATCGGTAAAGCAACAACGCAACAACAATCCTATCGGTAACTGAAAAAATGAAATCTTTCCAGTTTTCATGACCTGCGCAGTTAACAGCAGTGATGAATACAGATTTGAGTAGATACGGTATAACAGGAGTAGCTTAACCTTCTCAACCCGTTCCAGTTCACCCTGTGAATGTCCTTTCCCGTACTTTTGAATCTTCTTCAGCAGGGTTAACTCTTCTGCTAACAGTTCTTTTATTTCAGTCATTATTGTGATTTTTTTCAAATTGTATCGGAGGTAAATATTTCATCCAGTCCATCATGTTGGCTAAATTGCGCATTCTTTCGTCTATATTGGCTATTTCTATTCTTCGGTTGGGAAGATACCGTGCATGTTCCAACGAGTCACCCAAAGCCCATGCACGGTTTGCCATGAAGGCTTTATCTCCGGCATGCTGCTCTAACTCGTCAATCAGTAAAAACACATTATGCTCAAAGGCCGCTCTTGAATCAGGTGGCGGCATACCGTATTTACTTCTTTGTTTCATCAAATTCTTTAAAAGGATTCATAACCAACATGTGGAAAGTGGAACGCACAAATTCATCCACAGTATCCAGATTCAATCGTCCATTAGGCAGCATCTTTACTCTTGTTAAAGAATCAAACATATGCTCCATTTGGGCGGCAAAATTAATACGTTGTCCTTCTATACACTCTTTCAGCAAGTTTGCGCCTCGCTCAAAATCTCGCCTTCCCGGATATGATGACCTCAGATTCTTTGCCATTGCTACTAGTCATTAATTGCATAATAAACCCTGTCTGCTCTCTTCATGTCAACTTTTCCATAGAGAACTTTGTTCAGAACAGCCTCCATTACCCTTCCGTATCTTCCTTTTGGTGCACTGCTTAGGTAAAAACTCCTCCTGACATACTTATCCGACTGATTCAGACAATCAAGTGTACCTTCTTTTCGTAACGTCCTAACAGCCTCTATATACGGCTTGGCGAAATCCTTTCCACCGGTCACCTGAAGGTTATTGAGTTTATCAATCTTATGGCTGATAAGAGGCATGTCTTCAATGTCAATCATCACATCATCTCGATCTGGCATAGATGCCGGTATAATAGTCTTAATTCTTTCAAGTAGACTACTCTCGTCACATTGTCCAGATAGAAGAGAACCTATCATATAAAGATTTCTAGAAATAGAGAAGTTCGGGATGTGACATAAGTTTTCTTGAATGTCACCATTCTGTAGATAGCTGCATACAATTTTCGAATAATCCTTGGTGATTTCATGTAAAATCGCTGATGCAGCGACATCCAGCCCTGTCTCATCAGTTCGGAGTATTTCCGCAGTCAAGCATTTAACCACCCTGTCATCATATCCTCACAACCATATTATACTTTCTTCTGCTCGTCTCGATATATTCCTATCCGGATGAATCAAGAACCAGATAAGGAAATGTATCATCTGCTCATCTTTATTCTGTTCTTCGTGCGGTCCTACAAACCAAGTGAATTTATCTATTTGATACGGTGATGGCTGCACGTTAATATCATAATGTCCTACTATAACATCAAACAACTGATTTTTTTCAAAATCGGGCATGCTAATAAGCGGAGTAATAAATTCGCTTAGCGAATACCAGTAACTTCCTATAGGTGATACTATATCCTTTCTTTTCTCTTCAAGAATTCGCTTGCATGAAATCATACCAGCTAAGGCATCTTCTCTTTCGTATCGGCCTCTCTTCTTAGCTCTTCTTTTCCAAATATAGCCCACCTCCTTCAACGCTTGTTCAAAATCGTTTAGGATGTTGGCTGAGACGTTTGTTTCTTCCAAATCTGTCAGATAGGTACCTTTCTTATCATAATAATAGTCATGTACGAAATACAAAGCCATTCGCTGAATCAAATCCGACTTTGCCCTTTCATCACCAAGCGCTGCTATAATCTCTGAATGAAGTTTGGCATATTGATGGTCATTATGCATCTTATCCCAGTTATACCAGAATAATTCGCTTAACGCATATCTAATGTATGGTGATACATCCTTACATTCCCGCAACAACTGGCACATGGCACTGGCCTCTATCAGATGGTTACATCCGAGGTCATAGCCATCTCCCTTCTTGGCATGTCCACTTTCCAATCTTCTGCATTCGATATAATTCTTTCTGACTCTGGCAATGTCTCAAACTTATAATAGGCAATAGCATCTGCCAATGAGGATGCATTTGCAATGGTTGCAACAAACTCGTTCTTTTCCTGTTGAACATAACGTTGGAAGGTCATCTCGCCTGAGGCTTCTTCAAATATCGCCGCCAAATGACCTATCTGGTCACCAGTGAGTTGAATACTATTTTTTCTGTACTCATTGATTAGCCCTATCTGGGCTTCCTTGTACCAATCTGGCCCCATAGAACTATTCAACATTTCCTGATAGGCAACTGCAACTTTCTCCTGTTCGCCCATACGTGCGTATTCCTGACACAGCCTGAGCAGATTTGTACAACGCTCACCCCTGTTCTGTACAGCATACTTAATATATTTAAAAACCTCCTCTGCTAGGAAAAGAGCTATATCTTTTGTCCTTGTATTACCATTGAATATGCCTGTCAATCTGATAAGTGAAGCACAGTAGCCTTCTCTATAAAGACATAACTGATTAGGCATCCTGCTTTTCAGATGATCTATAAAATCGTTCAATTTGTCATCAAAGAACTTGCAGTACAATTCTGCCAGTTTATCATAAATAAACAGGAATAAATCTTCGGGCAGGAGATAACTCCGTAGCCAATGAATCCTAACCTCAAATGGGAAATCAATGCATTGCAGCACCTCATTCAACAGGCCGTATAACATGCTATAGTCTTCACTTGCAGCACGTTTCCTGCATAGCATTCCGTCAAGATAAGCAATTCTCGCTATCAAGTGCTCAATATAGCCTTCCCATATTGTATCGCCATAATAATCTCTGTTCACGTCTGGGCAAACGAGGCTATCATCTAAATAAGCCTTGTATAGACTCTCTTTATAGAAAGTAGCTAATGCTTTTGAATCAAGATCTACACCATTACCATCCCGAAAAACTAACTTTCCGGGTTGGGGATTGTATTGGTTCAACAGTTTCTTAACAACGTCCACTTGGCTAGATTGGTCTACCAAAACCATTAGCAGAATATGTAAATCATTCTCTGAGAATACAAACGTATGGCTTGCCAATACTGTTTCAACCTGTTTCAAACAATCTTGGTATGCACTGTTGCGTCCTATCTTGTTTAGTCCAAGTTCTCTTTCATCGTACAGGGCTAATACTTTAACGAAAAGCATCAAGATCCTTTCGTCCCACCCCACCTTGAATGACTTCAGATATTTTTCAATAGGAATTTTCTTTTCCGAACGCAACTGATTAGACAACTGATAGGCAATAATAACATCCTGTACTGTATAGATAGCTTTAACAGAGTCTTCATCTTTTTTGTCCACAAGTTTTTGAAGTGTCTTAAAATAGCGAACTAAATCTGACGGTTCTTCTACGCCCGCCAAGATACCTTCAACTATCAAAAAACCCTTTGCAGCAAAAACAAATGGGTCTGCTCCTTTTTTCGATGTATCGCTGAGATCCTTTCTGATACAGGCCTCAATGGCGTCTGATAGCGTAAATGCTTGATCTTGATAATCTTTCTCAAACATTACTCGAAGATAATGGATAGCCGCCTGTAAACTTACTAAGAGTGTATGGTCCCTTACAATATATTTCATGGCGACATCTGGCTTACCCAAGAGGAAAGCCAATTCTGCAATTTCATCAACATTGTCCACCATGATAGAGTCATAGCGGTTTTCTATTCGCTGAGCAAGCAGCATCAGTCTGATAACTTCCACGGCAAGACCTTGGTCAACAGCAAATGACAGACACTCTTTAATATCGTGCATTACCAAATCTGGCGACACGTCATGCCTAGCGCATTGATCCGCCCATACTTGGTTGCACATTGCAAGCCCTTTCTTCACATCACTGCCGTTAACCACATGATGCAAGTGGTTATCAATTGTATATCTGGACTCAGGATGTGCCTCACAATATGCAGCTATTTGGTCGTTGGTGTAAATGATGACTGACATCAACTTATCTGTCACGAAGAGTCTGAACGAACTATGGTAGATCTCATACACATCCTCGTCTTTCTCTTTCATCAGGTGGCGGAACTCCTTAGTGACCGACTTGAATTCATAGGGGGTCAATTGCTTCATCATTCCTAACAACTGGGTTTCGTCAACCAGCCCACGGGTCTGTGATAATATCGCCATCACCTCCGTCACGATAGCGTTAGTCTCTGCCCTTTTCCAAATTGCTTCATAATAGGAACGGATGTTACCGTTGATGGTTGGCAAGCTATCCAACCATTCGTTCAATTGGCTCTCACGTGTCTCGTCGTCAAATGTGTCAGCTATATAGCGGCATAGATAATTCATATACAGTGGATGCCCCTCCGTCTTATTCGCCACAGCCTGAACAAATGAGTAGGGCTTGTTCCACTCGCCACTGTTTGCTTGGATATACAATTCACAGGCAGCTATGTCCAAAGGGGTAACTTCTATGTAGTTGTCTGGCGCTATCTTCTCTACAACTGTTGCAGGTAGTATCTCCTTGCTGATACACGAGAGTACGACGCTAATATTCTGCGGCATAGTTTCTGGCAGCAATGCTAAGAATTCACCAACTCGGTTCCGATTGTCATCTGCGAGCTCATCCAGACCGTCTATAAAGAGGATACCCTGTTTGGCATCTAGGGAAAGCTCATTCCCAATAATATTAATCCATCTGGGTATTCTTTTTCTTCTTTCCTCAAATGATAGTTTTTCTATCTCTTCTCCCGTCTTGTTGATATATACCGTTTCAAGAAACTCTGCGAAGTGACTCTCTGAACATCTGACGGCTCGACTCAGCGGGTCATTAGGTACTTTAAAGAAAAACCGGCCAATGACTTCTACATTATCGTTATCTGGTTCATAACCTGCAGCTAGTATCGTTTTACCACATCCCGGCGAACCGAATAAAAGCAACCAGTTACTGTTCTTTTCCCCGATCCTTTCATCCAATATTCCCATAACAGTGTGGTTGGGTTTAGACAATGCAACGTCATGGGCAATTGATTCTGGTATATCGGTTAGTATTGTTTCCTCTTCCACGGAGATGCCATTTTCATGTAGGGCATTAATCAGTTTTCTAACACTAATAAAGGTTAGGTTATTGCCCGATTGTTCAATCACAACACCAACCACTTTTCCCTCTTGCAACACAGGCGCTCCTGACATACCGTCGTAGTCGAAAGCATCATCCACATTGTTTACTTGAATATTGATGTCGCCAGTACCCTGTTGGTTCTTTTGCCTCACACTGCCATCAATTCTCATACCCCCATGCTTCGCAGCATAGGGGTACCCAAATGAGCTGACCAATTCCTTTACCCTGAGGGTATGCAGGAAAAGCGGCAAACTCTCTGATGTTGTGCGACCTTCTACTTTCAAGACCGAGATATCCAAATCTTCATAGTTTTTGACAATGGTAAAGGTCATATCGCCGTCAGTTTCATCTTTTATAATATGCACACCTACCTCTTCAAAGGAAGAAACTGTGTGAAAGGCGGTCAATATGAGATTGGGAGCCACATAAAATGCAGTTCCGGCCTCGTTTCCACAGATACTCTGTACTACTAAGTTTTCTATCATGACATTATATTGTTATTGTGATACCTTTATCGCCTTCAGGCATAATCACATCGAAATCATGTCCCTCGTGATAATCAGGCTTCAATAGCTCTTGACATACAGGTAATGGATAGTTGAAATATAATTGATTGTTCACTCCAGATGTTATGATATGTGCCAAAGTAGGCATATCAGGATGGTTATACTTATCACCCTTCGTAGATATCAACCATTTGTCTGAAACTATCAAACTAAACAACTCTGGCGAATTGTTGTTATAGGAACCATGATGAGATAGTTTCACCGCATCAAATTTATAGGGTGCTTTCTCTTCACAGTAAAGGGTCCTCAGAGAAGCTACCACAGTTTCCGCATGTGAATCACCTAAAAACAGTAATCTCTTTCCTTCTGTCTCAAGCACGAATGAAATGGAGCTGCCCTTACTTGCTGAGCTGTCAGGTTCGTAAGCCTCTTTACACAACATAAGCAAATCATAACTCTTAGATACCTTTTTCTCATGAAAATGAAATCCAGGCATATCTTTGCTAATACTAAACTCATAAGCATCATCCCAGTACTCTTCACTGTGAGCCTTTTTAAGCAATCCATCCTTAATCAGTCTTTTCTTCCAAAAACTTTCAAGGGCTTCTATATCCTCATTATTTGGAGAAAGAACGTGAATGATAGCATCTCCTAACGGGAAGGTCATTGGGGCCATAATGGTATAACCTTTCGACGGTGTATTCCATGAAATCCCGTTTTTTGCTATAAGTGCAGACAAGGTACACCCCTGTTTTGCACTAATTGTTTTTGCTCTCTCCGCTTGACACTCTTTGGATATATTTCTATGAACAAACGTTTCTTTTTCTGCCACAGTGACAGCCACAGACTGAATATGTCTGTAACCATTATACCATATTTCTCTTATCCCAATAGGCATATCTTCCATCATCCTGATGATGCCAGAGATATGGTCACCGTCTATATGGGTCACAACTACTACATCAAGTTCACCTCCTCGCGCTGCAATTTCTTTTAAAGTAGGTAAAAGATAGTTCTCGTATGTATCTACGTATCCTCCATCAATGAGCATATAATGAGATAGCTGGAATTCCACCAGAATACAATCTCCATTGAATGCCGGAAGAATGATAATTCTCATAAATCCTTTCACTTATATTGGTTCACATGCTTATACTTCTCCTCCAATTCCAGTATTTCCCTAAACTTCTCAATCCTCACACCTCCATCAGCCACTTCCACACTGACACCACGGGTATTCCCTCTTCCGTGCCCTCCTCATCATACGTAATCAATAGGCACTTCCAGTCCTGGTGCGCCTTGGCATACTTCACCAGTGGCGGCACCTCCCTATTGTAGGTGGTCGCATCCTTGATGCTGTAAGACACTTGTATAGCCAACTTCTCGTCGGGTACAATGAAGTCTATCTCCTTCTCCGCATTCAGGTAAAACACATTCTTTTTGCCATACCGCCTACACAGTTCCACCGCCACCATATTCTCCAATAGCGATGTCTCTGAATTCATCAGGAACAGGTTCAGTAAACCGTTATCAACAAAGTAGTACTTCTTCTGCGTCTCCTTCTCCGTCAGTTTCCCTATCTCATTCTCCATGGGCAATATCAGCCAACTGTCAGCGGCATAATCCGCATAGTCTATCGTAGTGGGCACACTGATGGGCGATCCCGTTGCCACTATCACATTCTTCAGCCTGTTATACGACAGCGGTTGCTTTACGCTTTCTGCCATCTTCTTAATCAGAATATTCAACACCCTATCATTCTTAATATTATTTCGGGCACAGATGTCACCCAAGTAGATCTTCTGGTACAAACTCGAAAGCATAGCCCGCTTGTTCTTAAACGAAAGGATCTCTGGCAGACCACCGTAATAGAAGTACTCATTCAGATGTCGCTTCACTTCACTTCGCTGAATTGTATCATACTCCCAATGCTCCCTCAGTTCCACCTGCTGCGCTGTCAGATACTCTTTGAAAGAATATGGGTACGCATCGTAAATAAAGAACCGTCCGCCCAACGTAGTTGCCACCTCTTTACTCAGCATCTTCGCATTGCTGCCCGTCACATACACCCTGTATTTCGCATCAGCCAACCTGCGCACGAACTTATCCCAATACGGAATGTTCTGCACCTCGTCCAAAAATACCACTGGCTTTTTACCATACAGTTCCAGATGGGCTTCCAGCAAACTGTTAAAGTCTTCCGGTTGGAATTCCGCCAGACGTTCATCTTCAAAATCCACAAACAGAATCTCATCCCATCCCTTTCCTGCTGCCTGCAGTTGTCGCACACGCTGATACAGCAGATACGACTTACCCGCATGTCTCACGCCAACTATCACATAATTGCCATTCTCTTCAAAGTCTGTAGGACGGTTCACAAGTACCGCCTCATCCACTTCGCGCTGTTTACTAATCAGGCACTGTTTGATGACATCTTTACTAACACCCATATAAACTACATTTAATAAGAAGTATCTATTTTTATAAAGTTTGATTTACAAAGTTACACATTTCCTATAAAACAAACTTAATAACCTATGACTTTTTACACTTTTTTTATCATGAATCATTATTTCTCATAACCTATGCTTCTGCTAAGGTTTATTTATTTTATTTGGCATCGTCTTAAACACTTCTATCAAATACAATACATTCCGTCTTCTCATACAAAATAAAAGCGTCTACCTTAGGACCAAATCAAACTTGTATTCCTTGTGAATGAAAAAACAAATGGAACATAGGAATACAGAAAAGAACACGCCAGAACAAAAAACAACTATCTATTTTGTAATAAAAAAAATAATACTAAAAATTCAACACATGCTCTTTTAGGTTCGTAAAGACGCCCTTTAAGCTTGCAAAAGGTGCCCTTTAAGACCCTTACTAACGCCCTTTTGGAGTCCGATTAAGCACCTTTTAAAACACCGTTTCGTAACTTCTTTATAGCGAGAGGCTTACAAAGGTAGACAAAAACGCCACTCTTTAGGCTTTTTTCGGTATAAAAGCATAAGATAATGTAAAGGAAATTCAGAAACAACAAAACGTCCTCAGTAATCTGAAAGCAGATTGTTGAGGACGTTTTATATGATTTTAGGAAGCTATTTATAGCTCGATTTCCACTTATTACAGGCTCTCTGGAATCTGTTTCTTCGGACTGATACCTAATGTTTTTAATCCTTCTAATCGACGGACAATGTTTCCCTTACCCTCGTTTAGCTGACCCTTCGCCCTGCTGAAATCCTGCTGTAGGCGTTCGATGTCGGCACCTAACTTTACGAAAGTCTCTGCAAAGGTGACGAACTTATCGAAGAGTTCGTTTGATTGGTGTAGGATTTCCTCTACATTCTTTGTCATACGGAAGTTCTGCCACATCGTGTGTGTCAGCTGCAGAGCCATGAGAAGATTGCTTGGACTCAGAATGATAATATGCTTACGATAAGCGTATTGCAAGATAGATGGGTCGGTCTTCAAGGCTGCAGAATAGCCACTTTCGTAAGGGACGAACATCAGTACAAAACCAATACAGCCCGGTACAAGTTTCTCGTAGTTCTTAGCCGACAGTTCGTCGACATGCTTCTTGATAGAGGAAACATGTTCCTTCAAATAGCGTTCACGCTCCGTAGCATCTTCTTCTCTGATTGCTGCCTGATAAGCCGTCAATGAAACCTTAGCATCTATCACGGCACGTTCTTCGTTCGGGAAGACAATCACGGCATCTGGTCGGAAGTTATTACCGTCCTTATCTTTGTAGTTCTCTTGCAGAAAATACTGTTGCCCCTGAATAAGACCGCAGTCTTCCAACGTCTTATCGAGAATCATCTCACCCCAATCGCCCTGCATCTTAGAGTCACCTTTAAGGGCTTGTGTGAGCGAAGCAGCATCATTACCGATACGTTCCGTTTGTTCACGCAGTTCCTTCACCGCCCGTTCTTGATTCTCGCGCATCGCCTTGATGGTCAGTTCCTGCTCCGCATGAAGACGTTTCATCGCCTCCTCGAAGGTCGTTTTAATCTCTGTTTTATTGGCAGTATTCTCCTTACTGTTGTTTGTAACAGTCTGATTAAAAGCCTCTAAACGCTCTTTTAGTGGCGAGAGGAGAGCGTCCAAACGTTCTTTATCAGCCGTATTCATCTTCTCCCGACTCTCATCCAACATCTGAGCAGCCATATTGCGCACCTCTTCCTGCAGGAGTCGGTTCTTCGCTTCAGCCTGCTTCTGGAGTTCGTTGCGTAGCTGTTCGCCATGCTTTCGCTCTGCCTCAAGTTGCTGTAAAGCATTCTCTTTCACCACCGCAATACGTTCGTCAACATTCTTTCGTTCTGTTTCAAGTTGACTACGGAGGACCGCTAATTGCTCACCAGCATTCTTTTGTTCCTGTGTTGATTTGTTCTTCATCCAGAGGAACATGATACTTGCACCGATGATGATACCGAGAAGTAGATAAATTATTGCCATACTTGTTCTTTTTCATTTGATTTTTCCTCATATAAAGCCATGAATGAATCGACTTTATAGAGCCTCAGTAGCGCCTCAACAGACGTGAATAGCACAGAGTTCTATCATGAGCACTTTGCTACATCGTAAAAGTCACCTTATTTATTATTGGATAAAAGCGTCCGAAACGGTACGATTAGCATGACAAAAATACAAATAAAATCAGAGAAAAACGCCCCTTTTAAAAGAATATTTTTCAGTTGGTAGTATCTTAATTCTAAACATTTCCTTCCCATGACAAGCCTATACTCAACGCCCGATGAAGCCCTTTCAGTTAACGACTCAGCATGTCAATTTGTCTATCCATCCAACATACGGAGTAAACAACATCAAAAACGCTCGTATCTTTCATCCTTACACAGGCGACAACCGTCCACCCCCACCTTCGAAAATGACCACATAAAAAAGAGTTGCAGAAACCTCTACAACTCTTTAATACTCCTTTGTGGACCAGCCTGGGCTTGAACCAGGGACCTCCAGATTATGAGTCTCGCCACACAAACTATATATGAGCTTATTTATCAGCTTGTTAATGAACTCTGTGCGAATAAGAGGTCAACTATAGGTCAACGCTCTATCGTATCACAAAGTTACAAAAATATCTTGAATAATACTGTACTAAACTAACAAATTTAGGTCAGTTGTGTGAAAATAATCTCACAGTTTGAAATAGGAAGTATGGCTGTTTATCCTCTATCTGTGTTTTTCTTATATAATGCGTTTAACTCTCTTTTCGTGGAGGGTAGTCCCATCTTTTTACACCATTTACGGATAGCATTGTCAGTTACTCCGTATATTCTACCGATTTCGGTAAATGGTTTCTCTTTTATTAGCTGCAGTAGCTCTTCCTTGGAGGGCTTATCAGAGGGTGAAACCTTGTGTACACGGTTATGTTTCAATGCACATTCGGGACACCAAGTAGACTTAGGAGTAATCTCTTTTCCACAGTCTTTACAGTAGTTGTGTTGTCTAAGTTTTCGAGTACAGAACGTATCTGTTTGTGTATGACAGTTTGGGCAGACGATGCGCAGGTTCTCCAATCGGTTATCAGTGTGTATACCATTGATATGGTCTAATTGCAAGACAAGTAGTTTGTCATTCCATGTGTTACCTTGTCCGCATATTTCGCAATGTTCCTGCTTGATACCCTCTTCAATCAGTCTCTTCTTTAGTTTAGAAGATTGATAAGTACTGTTTTCTACAAGTATGTCTTTTAAGGGAATTTTCTCTTGTATCAGTCTAATGGGAAGAGTATGATAAGCTATGCCGTATTTATCTAATAAAGTAGTAAGCTCTTCTATGTTAGTTTTACTCTGCCTCTTATTCAGTATCTTCAATATGTCAACAAGACTTTTAGCCTCGTTGACGAGTGCCTATAAGTGTTCTTTTGTTATCATTGCCTGTAGTTATGTTGTGAATAATATCATTCCATCTTTTCTCCCCTTATCTGTAGGGATTTTACATCTTTGTGTGGCAAAGCCATATTCAGTAATCTGTGTTCCTTTAGCCTTTCTCTTGCAACCAAACTTAGTGTAAATTGTTTGTAGGGTAGCTTTTATATCTTTGTTAGTAGCCCTTTCTCCTGTCTTATAAATATGGTGTAAGGCTTCCTTGATTTTAGTCTACAAAATGGTATTGTCCATATTCATCAATGTAATCATTATCACCCATAACCTCTGGGCATAGTTTCATAATTTTCTCTTTCTCTGATTCTTTTGTTGTTAGGAATAAATCATCTCGGAGTATTGTTATCCGTTTCTTCTTCTTATCTCTCTTGATATATTGTCTGACTTCTAATGCCCTCAAATAATTGTCAATCATGCTCCGTTTAAGAGTCATTATTTCCTGTAAGCCCTTTCCATAGTAATCAGTGTAATTACAGTGGTTGTAGCAAAGACTTTTCAACAATAAGAGAAAGCCTATCTGTTCTCTTGTTATGTTTTCTTCCAGTATCTTTCTTTTAACGCCAAACCAGTTAGTTCTAATTAGCTTATATCTGTTCTTCTCTCTCCAGCCATATCTGTCTTGATGAATGGTAAGCAAGTTGTTCTCTTGAAACACTCGTAAGGCTCTTTGTATAGCACCGACATCACATTGTAGGAACTTTGCCAAGGTATCTTGGTTAATATTTGAAATATCATTCTTAAAATCTGTATGTAGGCATAATCCCAAGTATATGTATGCTTGAAGTGGATTAAGACAAGCTCCGATTTCCTTGCTTAGGGTAGTGTAATCCATCGCTTGCTATGTTATTACCATCCTTTATAAATCTTATCTCTCCGTTTTTTACTAATTTTTCAAATGCCCATTTACCTCCAACACGTTCTTTGGCTTCTTTTCGGGTTTCAAATTGTTCTCCTGTTGTTACTTTTATAATCATGTCCCATTGTTAAATCAATAAGTTTAGATAAGCGAAAATCTGAAAGATTTGAGCTGTATGAGTAATAGTTTTTTTATTAATAGTATCTATTGCTCTCATTGGCAATTCTCATACGGCTCTCATTGGCAATGTGTTTTTCTTTCATTAGGTATATCTGTACTTCAATTTTATCTGTAGTGGCTTATAAATAAAAAATCGACACTTCAAGCAATAAATAAAGAGGTACATTGTTGCACCTCCATATTTCCTTTATATCGTTGGGATTACCTGAATATCTAAAACAAATATAGGTATCTTATTCTGTAAATCCAAACTGCTTCGCACTTTTCTGAAAAATCGAGTAAAAGTGTACTTAAAATCAGAATTTCTCGTTTGGAGTGACATTTTTACATTTGGGTATATATAATAATTTTCAGAGTAAAAATGTCATCAACGAAAAAGCACTAAATGATTTTATTCATAGGATGTTGTCTTTTTATTTCTCCTTGGCAGAATCTACGATGTTGTGCAAATCTTCTTTATTAGAGTATTGTGCAGACAGTTCCTGACGTCGAAAATTTAACCTCCTTAATAGAAAATCATGTCTTATTTCAAAGTCATCGAAAATAGTGCTCCATGTTTTAACGAAAATCTCATATCTTTGAGAGTTTTTATCAACATGTAAAACTAAATCCCTCTTCCCCCATGTCTTGTTAGAATCGTATTCTGTTTCAATGCTTCCGCTATTATCTAATTCATTTCCTACGAGAATGAACGTCCATTTTGCACTTGCAGAACAAAACTGTGGCTCTTGATATATAGTCCTCATATAAGTTTTTATTTGGCTCAATTCAAGCTCCCCTAGTTTTACTGATGGTCTCTTCAATTCTATAATGATATTTTCTACCGTATTACTGTTTCTTGTTTGGCGGAAAGCAAATATATCCATTTCTTTATTTACATCTGGACTACGCATTTTATCCACACTAACTTTACTTTTTCCAACGCCAGCTGTAGTATTGTGTAATGCATTTAAATATGCCTCTAAAGCCTGCTGAAAATCTGGCTCTGCTTCCGTAACTATATTGTATTGTTCACCGAATAACCAGAAGGCACTCGAAACTATCTTTTGAATATCTTTAACTTCATAAGCCTTTAGTCTTTTGTCAAAAAGCATAGCTTTTAATGCAGACACTGTTTTTAATCGATCTTCTAAGAGTCCAATTGTACTAGTAATATGCGACAACTCTGTTACTTTGAGAATACCTGCTAACTTATGTCGCTCATCATCGGACATTTTAACAACACTATCTATTATAGAAATCAAATCTTCGCGTTTATCTGTCTGTAACAATAGTTTTAAACAGCCTACCAGTGTTTTAGCTGGCTTCTCTCTAATATTTTCGAATATTTTTGGTTGGACAGAGTAAATTCCTGTTACCGTATTCTTTAATTCTAAATAGAGAGGAAGCTCATATTCATTTTTTGGATAAGCAACAATCCCTTTCTTTTCAAATCTATGCCATAGTTCCTCACCTGCTACTAACGAAATATATTCTTTCTGTTTTTCATTTAGCCAAACACCAGCTATTTTAATTAACTGCTTAAAAACTTTATCTTTTTCTGACTTAGAAAATTTTGTTTCATCAAAGGTAATTTCCTGTTGTGAGTATTCCTCATCTATATCTTGGCTTTTTCTCGAAGTTGGATGAAATTCATCAAAATACGATGAAATTATATAGACACTATGATGAAAACCAACATCTTTTCTATTAAGGGATGTTGTTTTTTCGAAGCGCTCAATCTGCCCATTATCTAGAAAATAATAGGTTCTTCCGTTAAATGGATAGATATCTCTGATTAGTTATATATAAAAAGCTGGTATTATGTATCTTTGTAGTGACCAAACTTCAAGAACATGAATACCAGCATAATGCAAAACGCCTTAGGCGTCTCCCAACAAGATTGTCAGAATCTGCGCTACGAAGGTAATAACTTAGTTTTAGAAATCCAAACTCCAAAGGAAAAACTTTGTTGTCCTGTATGTGGAAGTCATAATATTAATCGTAACGGCAGTCATATTCGTCGCTTTGTAAGTGTTCCCATAGGTCTGAGCAAGACCTATCTGGACATGCGTGTACATCGTATTCAATGTCACGACTGCGGCTGTATCAAACAAGAAAACATCGACTTTGCGAAAGGAAAACGTCGGCACACTATAGCTTTTGCAAATATGGTGTTTGACCTGTCTCGCTTTGCAACAATTCAAGATATATCATGGTTCCTACAGGTATCCTGGGATGTAGTACGTAATATACAGATGGAGTTTCTACAGTCAAATTACTCTAACCCAGACCTTTCCATGTTAAGGCGTATTTCCATTGATGAGTTTGCCACTCATAAGGGGCATGTATACAAGACCATAGTTGTAGATTTGGATAATGGTCATATTGTTTATGTCGGTGATGGTAATGGCAAGAATGCTCTTGATGGATTTTGGGAACGGCTCGGCAAAGACAAAGAGCATATACAAGCAGTATGTACAGACCTTTCTGCCGCATATACACGAGCTGTAAGTGAGCATCTTCCCAATGCAGCACTTGTAGTAGACCACTTTCATGTAACCAAGCTTATGAACGAAAAGCTGGACTTGCTAAGGAGACAGTTATGGCATGAGGAAAAGGACATCAACAAGCGTAAAGTAATCAAAGGAACACGTTGGTTGTTACTCAGAAATGGAAATGATATCTTTGATCATGCACACAGAAATAGACTGGAGAACGCACTAAGCCTAAACCGTCCGCTAATGATTGCCTATTATCTCAAAGAAGATCTTAAGGAAATATGGAATCAGTGTAGTAAGCAAAAGGCTAAAGCTGTGTTGGATGAATGGGTAAAGCAAGCTATAGAATCCAAAATACAACCATTAATGAAAATGGCGTCAACTATTAGAGCATACAAGACATACATATTAGCATGGTATGACCATTATATAACAAACGGAACAATAGAAGGAATTAACAACAAAATAAAAGTTTTGAAAAGACAGATATATGGGTTCAGAAATGAAGAATACTTCAAATTAAGACTATATGCACTGCATGATAGGAGTCTACGCATTTAACGGAAGAGCCAAATAATAACTATAATTCTCTTTTATTTTTTCTTTCCAACGTATAAAAGTTAATTCAAAATGATAGTTTTTATTATTTGTTTCATCCTTAATTTGTATTTCCTTATTATCCGTATCTGCAATAATTGTATTATAATCTAATTCTTTACCGTTTATGATGATAGATTTACCTTTGTTTCCATTCAATTTTAGGAAAACGGCATATTCTTTTTTTAAATAATCAACAAATTCTTTTGACTCAAAAAAGGATTGGTTTAATGAAACATTTGCAAATGAAACAATGGTTCCTGTTTTTTCATTATGAACAATATAATTTTTATCTGAGTCGCTATGATCATTAAAATGATGATTGTCTCCAGCATTGATTGATATTGTGTGTTTAATCAAATTCTTACCATCACTATAAATACTTGTCCAATCAGCACGAGTTGCAAAACAGTTGAAAGCATATCTTCCCTTTCCTTTATGTCCTTTTACTTGTGAACTCCATTGGAAAGAACGCTTTTTAATTGAGTCTTGATATTTTCCAAATGTCTCATTCAGTTGACTGCGATTTATTCCTTCGCCATCATCTATTATATAGAGATGAGTTATTGCACCTAATTCGGTGGATTGGTATTCAATATTAATATGAATAGCTTTTGCATCAAAACCATTCCATATAAATTCACATATAGCTTTTTTAGCATCATTCGTCACTCCATTTTTGATACTATTATCTGTAATTGAAACTCTTTGCTTAGACATTTTTCTCTAAAGGTTTATATTAAAACATTCCCAACAATATTTGTGTTACCTTATTTCCTTTTATGTTGAAATAATAGGTTGGCAAAACTAGAATTGTGTTAAACCTATATTCCATTATAAGGAAGCAAATAATTTATCAACATTATCATATTTTTGACACGCTGTTGCTTATTGGCTTCAAGTACATATTTGTAGGTTATGAGCTCTTCATGAGTGAGTTAAAGCAAGATACCACTTTGAGATTTCCAAAGAGGATGTGCTTGTTGTGGTGTTATTTGTACTCATTACTAGTCCTCTTTTTTTTCGTTTATATTGCAAATATAATCTTTTCTTTTGAGAGTTGCAAGAGAATAAAATAAAAAGCACCAAATGATTGCTCAAATGGTGCAAATAACCCTCTTAATTGGGAGATCCTTATCGGAATAGTTCTATGTTGCTAAAATCAAAATCCTGTTTGCGTATTTTTTCTGTATCATTGTTACTTAACAAATTTATGATGTCTTTATTACAAATACTATCAGTCTTATCAAACCTTGGGATGATTAAGTATTGTTGACTACCAAAAACAGTGCCTTCTTCATCCATGACGTATAAAGTATTCCCTTGGGAAAAACAAAATATTCTCTTTTCTCTTATTTTTCCATCGGTAAGTTCCCAGCGATAATATCTATTGCTTTTATTATGAATTCGACCCTTTAGTTCTTCGATTCCATTTGCTATTTTTTCTATCATAGAATCTTTCTCCATATCATATATAGGAGGGATAATTTCTATTCCACAACTATTTATCAAGCCAATATAATCTCCAAGTGTTACTGTAGCAAATGATTCGTCAACAGGAGTAATTGCGTCATAGCGTGGATGGAAGATTTCTTGTCCATCTTTATCTAACAGTGAATATTTAGGATTATAAAAAGCGTTGTAACTTTTTCTTTTTTGATAAATCCAAAGCCAGTTGAAGTTTTCAGAAAGTCCATCAGCAATGATTGCAATAAACTTTTTCCCCCATAGGTATAATCCAGAGTAAACAGGTGGAACTATAGTCTTAAAATTGGTATTCAGAACACCATACTTTTTATTTAATCTTATAAGATATATGTTGTCAGTAGGAATATATTCTATAGACTCATATATGCAAGGAATTATTATGGTATTATTTTCGTTGATGATGCCATAGTGTTCCCTCTCTTGAATGATGTAAACACCTTCTTGCGTTTCTATCTTTTTCATATATTTTATATTATTTGTTAATCTAATATCCAATCTCCGCCATTCTCATATATATATTCTAACTCACCCTCTTGTCCCCAATCGTTAGAATCATCGCAATCATAACTACAACTTTTGCTTAGTAATTCTGCATCACGGCTTTCAATAACAAATTTCTCCATAGCTCGTTTCGCACCATCCCGCAAGAAAAGTTCTTGTAGTGTTTGTTCTTTATAGTGGGTTTGATTTGCCTTCAGATTTAGATAAACAAGCATTGGACAGAATAAATCATCTATTTTATTTGCTGAATATATAGAATAATACTTTGTCCTAAAGAAATAATCTGAATTTCCTACACTATTAGAGAATACACTATTAGAAAATAAGAACTCATCAAAACTGACGAATGCGATTCTATGTTTATAATCAAATTGTGGACAATATTTGTTAAGTATGCTAAAAGCATATCTTTTGAATCTTGCTACAGCACGATACAAAGGATGCGCATTTTTATAACTATTATAAAGAATCAACATATTAGGATCATTAAGTTTTTCAATATTGTAGATAGGGTTATTAAATGTGCTTTGCTTATATGCATCGTTTACTTTGCATATTGAAATCTTCCCTTTAGTATCTTTCGCTAATTGGGAGAATGGGCTAATAAACTCATATACAGCCTGCTGTAAGAACTCATCAACTATTTTTTTGTTATACTCAAAGTTATTACCATACATCCTTAATGGAGTCTTAGCGAAATCAAGAACTTTTATTGCTGTATATTTGGGCAGTAAATTTTTAGTGCAATCTTCCTCGTTTATAAAACTGATTATTGTTTTTACCTTTAATATCTCAAGAAAACTATGAAATTTAGTGGAATCAATCCACTTAGGGTTTATTAAATAGATATTCATACTATCAAAAAAAGTTGTTTGTTTCTACTATTTGTTTTGTTATTTCTCCTGCCATTCCACCACTTGCTGATAATCCTTTCTTATTCAAAGAAACGATGATGCTGTATTGTGGATTGTCTGATGGATAGTAGCCACAGAACTGTAAGCAGTAAACTGTGTTATCTCCATCTTCCTTTACAATGGCAACTCCTTGTTCTCCCACAATGGGG
This sequence comes from Prevotella melaninogenica, assembly GCF_018127925.1. NCBI lineage: Bacteria > Pseudomonadati > Bacteroidota > Bacteroidia > Bacteroidales > Prevotellaceae > Prevotella > Prevotella melaninogenica. Next base: position 106,855 of record NZ_CP072347.1, read on the forward strand.
ATTTTATCAGAGAAGACTTTGGTAGTAAGTCTTTTTTGTATAAGTAATTGCTGGATAGTGGCAATATTCTCCTTGCTTGCTATTTGTTCTTTTATAATGGTAGTATCCCTCTTATGAAAAGTGGGCTTTACCATCTTACCATTATTGGCTATGGCATTATAAAATGTAAGTATCTGTAAAGGTAATATCTGCTGATTCTTTCCATTTACAAACTCGGCAAGAGAAATGTCATTGTAGGGACTTGGTAAGATTGCTTTGAAGCTATTTTGTGGTAAACCATAGCCCATATTAGTAATGGCTTTATAGAACCTGTCATACTCCTTGCCAAATGCTTGCTTAACTGTTAAGTATGTAGCGATGTTTGATGATAACAAAAAGCCTTGCTGTACGCTTGTCTTTCCATTTCCTCCTCTAAGCCAGTTGTAATCTTTTAGCAGATAGCCGTTTATATCAAGCATTCCTGCTTTAGTATCAATACTATCATTCAGGTTTACCTTACCTTGTTCTAATACTGCTAATAATGAAACTGTACGCATTAAGGCAGTTGGTTCTGACAATTGTCTTATTGCTGGCTTGATTCCTGATTTAGTATTCATCAAGTTTACCATTGCCTTAATCTCTCCAGACTTACAATCCATTATTATTATCTGTCCATTAATAGCATCTATCTTTTTGATATTCTCCTTTAAAATGGAACTGACATGATTTTGTAAGGTGGATTTAGCTTGTAAATGTGAATTAATCTGTTGAGCATACCCTTGGTTGGCAAAGAATAATATACTCATAGATAGTAAGTTAAATATCCCTTTTTTCATAGCAGGAAATTGTTGTATTTGTTTATCCAAATAAAAAGCCGAAGAGTTTAAATAAAAGTATCAATCCACCTACGACTAAAAATATTTCGAAGATAACATAACCACAGCCCATTCCTCCAGCAAGAGCACCAGAAAAGAATCCTTCTCCTTTTTCTCCATCCTTGGAGTTTAGTGCACCTAAGATTCCAGCAATGATAGCTACAACAATAATGGTAGTCAACCACTTCATAATTTTGTATCTTGTGCTCACTGTTTCCCAGAAGTAAGCGGTTAATATTTAGGTAAATGGAAAAAGCGTGGGAACTATTGTTATTATTGTCGAGAGGCTCTGGACTGCCTGTAACTGAATAATAAACAATAGCCCACGCATTGAGGTATATTATTCCCTTAGTTAAGGGTACAATAATCCCAAGCGTGAGCGTTATTGCCACTATCCCCAGTTACAGAAATTGTCCAGATTTCTCAACAGGATAATATCAAAACGCTCTTTTAAAAGTTGAACTCTTTATAACGCACATCTGCACACAGATGTACTGAAAGTCCACTGCAAAGATAGATAAATTTTCTTATTAAATGTTTCTTTCTTGCAAAAAGTTTGTATAACAGAGTGATTTTTTATTTTTAAGGTGTTTTGTTTGTTATTCAGCATGTGATGACATTTTTAGTATGGGGTGTATAAAAGAATTATTCTCTAAAAAATGTCATTGCTTAGAATGTAAGACAGTCGTAGGTTTCCAAGATTTCTTCCTTACGTAATCCAAGATACCGTTTGGTAATAGCTACAGATGAATGGTTGAAAAGCTCCATTAGCTTGATCAGTGCCAGTTCTGCATTGTCACTATTCATGTTATAAACTTGTCTTCCAAATGTCTTTCTCAAACTATGACAGCTGAAATGTTTTATTTTCAGTCTGTACCTCTGTTTGAGTTCTTTGAGTATTACGTTGATGCGTTGCACGGTGAAAACTGTACCTTTCTGACTAACAAGGACAGGAGCTGCAATGCCAAGAGGATTGATATGCTCGTAACAGTCTTTAATATGCAATTGCAGTTCTTTGTTAAGGCGTATAGTTCGTTGCTTACCTGTCTTACGTTCGGTTATAGTAAACTCTGAAACACCAAGTATCTGCTTCCATCGTAAGGTTAGAATATCAGATATTCTTAATCCTGTAAAACAACCAATCGCTATAAGAAGCGAAATCTTATAGTTCTTGTCTTTTGTCAGCTTATGTATTAAGTTCATGGCTTCTGACCATTCAAGGTAGTCTGCCGTTGTGTTGCTATATTTCAAACTCATAATAATATTCTTTTATGTTGGGTTTATAAGGAAAGTGAACATTATTCTGACAGTATTTTTATTAAGTGGTTGATTATCAGAACAACATTCACTTTCTCTATTAGTGAATATAATCAGAGGTAGTTTTCCTCTTTCAATGTCTCACACGTCATCCAACAGCAGTCTTTTACTTGAAAGCCATATTTGGGTTCAAGTGTAAAGAGGAACTCTTCAAAGTCATTATATTTGTAGGATTCTTCAATCTGCTCTTTCGATAGGTGTATCTTAATCACAGTTGCTGTACTGAGATCAAGAATTACGACATAATTAGTTTCCATCACAATATCCTCCCTTCTTCACGATAGCTGTAATAGCTATCTACTGATATGATTATATGGTCAGTAAAACGTATCCTCATAATCTGACAAACTTTCTGCAGTTCTCTTGTAAGCATATCATCCTGTGGGCTGGGCCTTAAGTTACCAGTTGGATGGTTGTGAGCAAATATTATTTGCGTGGCATTGGTCAGTAAAGCCCCTTGTAGTATTATCCTCAGGTCAACGGCAGTTTCTGTCCGTCCTCCCTCTGAAATCGTGTTATAAGCAATAACTTCATTTACTTGGTTGAGATATAACACCTTAGCATATTCCCTGTACTCTATTGTTCCCTCTTTGAATGTAGGAAGTAAGATATTATATGCTTCCTCTGAACCAAAAACCTTGCTTTGTTTTTTGCAGGTCGGTTTGTATTGTAGCGTTACCTCTGCTACCTTGAAATCCATGTCCATAGTTGTAATGTATGAATAAGTTGTTGTTAAAATGGCAGTTCTGCATATTCTTCCTCGCAGATGGTTGCACAAACCTTGTCGTATTGCGAAAGACCTGTGCCATTAGCGAATATCTCCTTATAAGCATTACTGTATATACCGTATTTGCGTTGGTCTGGTGTCAGCATACTGTCGAAATCCTCCATAAGGCTTCTTATCTGGTATAGCATTTTAAGGCAGCCCTCTCTGTGTGGCATATTGCATAACTGCTCCTGTAAAGTATATATAAGGTGTAGAGCCTTGTCTATCTCTTTATTCATCGTGTTGTGTGTATAGTTTACCAATTAAAAAGGGAGACACCCATTGCAGAATGTCTCCCTGCTCTCAATCAACAGTTCACTTATCCAATGAACCATTTATATTTCTCATCACCATGTAGGGCATTGTTGATGCCAACCACTACCTCCGTGGCATTTACCGCTCTCTGCAAGTAGGTGTCAATATAACTTCCCTTGTTGGATTCCGTAAGCAGATTGTGGAAGTCCCACATAGACAGACTGTCGTCGTTGGCACCAAAATCAGGATTGCTGTAATAGCCACGACATACGCTGTTCACTTGGCTGTCCGTAATCAGCAAGCGTGGTATCTGTTTGGTATATCCTTGCGGTAAGGCTTGGTACATTCTCATTCTGCCTATTATCTGTGCAAACTGTGTTTCTGTGAGAGAAGTATTTGAGAGAGTCTGCATTAGGTGTATATCCTTAGCTGGATTAAATTGATAGAGTAACTCCATCACATTCTTATATAAGTCACGAATACTCATGACCTCGATAGATAGTTTGACACCATCACCTGTTAGCACTTGGTTACTGCACACGTTTACTCTCCAGCCTATAAAAATAGAGAACTTCTCTACACCTTTACTTGCCCTATAAAGGTTGAGGTCGTTGTAATTACGCACTCCACCCACACAAAGTTCAAGTTTCTGACCATTCAAGGTTTCATAAATAGTTGGGATAGTAAAAGCAAACGCCATACGCTGATAGAACTGTGTCTTTTCACATTCTAAAAGTTCAGATGCTTTCTTGCCTAATGCGTTAGGTGTTCTACCTCTTACTATATGAGAAACACGGATAGCAGGATTATTTATCTGCTCGCCATGATAGAAGTCTTTGGCAGCATCATGTACACAGTTAATAAAGTCTTGATGTGCAATGGTCAGTTCTTGATTACCCCAAGTTGGTACGACACATGTACTGACAAGTTCATCAAGTGAGATAGCATTGGTATTGGCTTCAAGGAAAGAAACACTACTGTTGTTAGTTGATGTTTCATCAACGATTACAGCATCTTCAATGTTACTGAAATCAAAGTTTCTGTTGTTCTGTGCCACAACATCAGGCATTAATGTTACGTTGTTCATAACTGTAAATGATTAAGTGAATATTGATTGAAAATAGGTATAAATGAGAACAGACCGAAAGCGGATTACTCCAACTTCCAGCCTGTTACACATCTAAATCCCCTAAGATTATATAGAGGTTTATTCATAGCCTATTTTTCACTGTAGAGACCTCTGCTATTTTTCTTTTCCCTTTGTATTGTGTGGAGGGGATGCAAAGTGGGTATGCCCTTGTGCGTATCTTCTCATTAGAATTGACTGGTGAATAATTCTCTCGTATTTCGATAATAGGAAAGAACTTAGCGATTGATGGAGAGGTATTTTAAGATGGCGTATATAGTGGGATATCCCCTTTATTGCAGCATCTATATTTTAGAGGATAAGGAGGGGTGTTTTCGTTTGTTAGCTATATATAGATTTAGTAACGAACTTGGTTTGCAAGATCATAAAAGTCCTTTTTGAATCTGATCTATATCTGTTCACTTGTTGGCTACTTACGCCTTTTTGAACTACCTCTGTGTATTTCTCCTTATCTTGACTTTACTAATCTCTTTGTACACTTTTAGACATTTTATCACCTATTTTCTATGTTAACCTTTTGAGTTGTATTCTCTGGCAAATTCTGTAAATTCAGATGTTTCAAAACCTATAATAGGCTCTACCATAATCTTTGTAATAATCTCTTCTTGTTCAATGTGATTCTATCTATCCTTAATGTGAGGGAGCACATTGTATTTGGATGATAGTTTCTTTATAAAGAGTAATCTTAATCTAATAGTTTTCATTCTGTAGTAAATTTCAGACTGATGAGGTAATAACCTCTTTCTTTTGCTTTCCGTTTCTCTGTAGCTTCGAAGTATTGACATATATCTTTTGCAGTGATAGCTTTACTCTTGGGAACTCCTAATGAATTGTGTATCCGCTTCAGCTCTTGCTTTATAAAAGAAGAAGCATACCAATGCCTTGAAGTAAACGAATTATAGACCATTCTAATTACATCTGAAGATTTAGCCTTCTTCTCATGTAAGGTAAGTATTATCTTCTCCCTAATTAATTTAGAATTATAATTAAGTTCCTCAATCGTCTGTTTCCCTAACACCTCCCATGCTTTTACTATGAAAGAATCTATGTGACGAAGTTCATCTCGGAATTGCATTGCCATTTCTGTCTCGTCTTCTTTTAGAGCTTCCAACTGGTCTACAATTCGTTTCCGTATATCTTTGATAGGCAAAGTATTATTTGTAATTTTCAATCGATCATAATCACCGTATCTATAAGTTATGTTTGAGGTGGTTACTTCAAAATATCCACATTCATTATATCCTTGATAGAGACGTGTATAATCATGGTACATCACCCTTACCAATTCTTCGTGGATATAGTTGTCTATCTTGAAAGCATCCTCTTTGCTGTAATCGTTAAGGAATCTATTGTAAGGCAACACATTCATAGCATCATTGAAAGCCGCCCTTCGGTTGATATCTGTTTCACAGTTCTTGAATGTTCTAAAGTTCTCATATATTTCCTTATCGCATTGATACCGTATGATAATGCTCTTCTTGTCTTTTATTGGGATTCTTTTATCGAAATTACTGATATGGTAGATGGCGTTAGTTCCATTACGAAATCTCCCTGTTATCTGCACTGCATCCATATAAGGGTCTATCATTGTGTAATCAGCGGTGTAACAATCGGTAATCATCACAACATTTGGATTTTCATTCAACTCTATATCCATAGCATTGTAAAAACGGCTTGTCATCCAGTTGTATTTTGCCATGTATTTCTTCTCCCAGTTTTCGTGTGCGTTGCTAAACTTCTGTGATTTCAGTTTATCCACACTGTCGGCAGAACAGAACACCGCTGATTGATCCCTTAATCCAAGTTGTTCCATCATAGCAAGGATAATGTCCGTGGAGTTTACGAAAAAGAAAACTGGTCGCTCGTCCAGTTGTAGTAACAACTGCCGTGTTCTCTCCAGTACATTGTTGGTGGTACAAACCGTTATCGTTTTTTTGTAGTTGAAGTCGGGATGGATGATGAGAATATCAAAATTCTCAAACCGTGAGTCTGCAAACTCTGATGGAGGTGTAGCAGAAACCATAGCTTTGTCTTGACACTCAAAGAAGAAATCCATTGGCAGTGATATGTTTTTACGATAGCCACAGTCTTTAACAATCTTCTGGCACTCATCGAACAATAGGAAATAACCGTCTGTCCGAATATCTATCCCCATCTGTTCAAATGCTGTTCTCACCTTGTAGAAGCTCTCGGGAGTGGTCAGTATCTTTATCTTCTTGTTCATGTCTTGAGATTTTATGATGTAGTTAACAATGTCTTGGGTATAGATGCCCTCGTAAACTCCAAACAGATTGTCATTTTTATGTTTTGGGGCACGACACTTCCCATATATAACAGGTCTGTTCGGCTCTATGATGATAGAGTTTCTGGCAGACCGAATTTCTCCGTAAGTTGCTCCTATGCCAGTAAGTGTCTTGCAAAGGATTGTATTTGTTGGAATCAATGGCAGGACTTCTGAAAGATGTTGTACCTTGCCGTAACTCACTGAGATTTCAAATTTCTTCTCCATATTTAATTTTTTATTATGGAGGAGGGAATTTAAGCCCTCCTTCTATTCCTGTTTAGATGGCTACATTGTAATCTCGTAGTAATTCTATATTTTCTTCCGTCCTTGGAATTTGGAAATATATTTTTCCTTTCCACAACACTTTTTGAGCTGTAATGTAGTTAGACCTTCCTCTGAAAAGAGGTGTGAACTGGATACCCCAATGCTGTTCCAGCATCAGCTTCAACACAAAGAGGGCATAATTGGTTCCCTCTTTCAAAGGCTGAACTTTCATAGGCGAAGAGTCAAAATCAGTAACCTCACCTGATATGAGGTAGTTCATCAAACCTTTAAAACTTGTGTCTTTAAGTTCGTACCTAAATCCTGCCACTTGCTTACTCTCAATCCAAGCACATGGCTTGTTGTCCTTTCCTGTATAGAATTTGACAGATAACTTCTGCCCTGCTTTCATCATTGCTTGGAGCTGGTTGTAAGCTCCGATGTTGTCATACTGGTTTTGTGCTTCCTGTAAAGTTGGTAACGTGAATGTACCTTCTCTCATGCTTTCTTTGTTTTGAGTTCCTGTACTTGCAGATACCTCTGCGTTCTTAACCTTCTTATTAGCATTGTTATTCTTCATTTTTTTATTATATTACGGCTCTTACATTAAGAGGTGAGCCAGTTACCTCACAATCACTTAGACAGCGCGCTTGTCTCGTAATTGCGATGCAAAGGTAAGGGGAAATTAAGGGGAAAGAAAGTAAAGAAGGCTTGAGGGCTTTAGGGAATTTTTTACAATGGAAAATTCCCTAAAACCTAAAATAATGGATGATAGTTACTTACTCGTCAACTGGAGAAAAGTAGAAAGAATGGCGTAATTGGGGAATCATGGTACATTTCTTTATGTGGTCTGATAAATCCTTTCCCACATCAAATGGTATGGCAATATATTCTACTCCCTCAACCATAATCTTTTGATATTGGGCAATTTCGTATTTCTTACAGTATTTCTCTAATGTTGGTTTACATCCATACCAATAACGTTCATCCCTTGTCAAATCAGCCAAGTAAAGGAATTTACCTATAAAGGACTTTCTACCTCGTTGTGATTTGTGAAGATATTGATCAAAGAAGTGGCTGTATAATTCTGTGGAAAATTTCATTCTTGCAGTTGTGTAGCGTTCTATATCCTCTTTGATATCTTTAGAAACAAACGTATTATTATTTACCCAGTCAAATGGGAAATCTTGTTTTAGAGCAGAAAGTAAGGCTACACCTACCCAAGGATTTCGAGTTGACAACTTCTCTTTATTAATCCTTATATCGAGACAGAATTTCTCTATATCTGTTTTTTCTAAGGATTTGATAAGTTTTTCAATATACTGCTTTGTGCTTAGTTCCTCAAATATGGTGACACTTCTAAAGGCATCTGTTGCATAATCGATGATAAACAAATGTAGATACCAGAATTTGATAGGGTCAAGTTGCCATTTCGAAAGTTGCTTTTGAATATGATTATTTCCAAGGAATAATTCGTACTTTTCTTGATTATCCTTGAATAACTTGGAAAATCTATTAGCAAAATGATCTGTCGCTGCCTTTTGAGCCAGTTCGATATATGAGGGATCTATAATTTCGTCCTCATTGGTACGTGGTAAACAGTCCATTCCTGCTATAACAGCAATATATTCTGTTTTATTAATCTCAAATGTCATATCCTTTATCTTTTGATACCCTGCAAAGGTAATAAAAAGACTCCACCTGCATTAGAGCCGATGGAGTTTTCTTTGGGTGACATTTTCTAAACAAGGGGTATAAAACTTTTTTTCGTTATATTCTGTCACATTATTTCCCAAACACGTATTTTACGACTTTTGCATTTGCCTTGTTCTCATTTGAGAAGTCACGTTCAATATAAATGTCGGTTACTCGCATAGATTCGTCAATATGATTGAGGGCTTCGTGTACCACGTATTTGCTTACTCCGACCTTGTTAAGGGCAATGGTAGCCCAAGAATGGCGTGCAGCATAATATTCTAAATCCTCAATTTTAAGAATACTACCAATCTCTTTCAATCCCTTGTTGATGGCTTTGTTAAAGGCTTTCTCATTGACATAATTCTGGTAGAAATTGAATATCCGTTTGCCTGTTGTATCCTTGTACTTCTCAAATAAAGGATGCAATATCTTAGGAACTGTTACTATCATCTTAGCTTTATCCATTCTCCTGTCTCTCGTCTTAGTACGATAGTAAGTAAGCGTATTACCATCATATTCGGTTGCGTTAAATAAATCCACAGAGTTTATTCCCATCATGCAAAATGAGAGGATAAAACAATCCTTTGCGAGATTGAAGCGGTTGGTGTGGTGTATGCCTTTATAAACAGTCTGATACGGTAACTGCTCTATCTTACGGATTAATTCTGCTGTGATAGCTCTTTTTCGTGTTGATTCCTGTTTGGGGATTTGGAAATAAGCAAATGGGGTATTCTTGATACGGATTAGCCCTTGGTCTGGCTTGTTGTATTGCTTTACAGCCTCCTTAAACAATCTACGAATGCTCATCAAGTAAAGGGAGGTGCTGCGAGTAGAGGGAACACGCTTGCCTTTCTTCTTCAGTTGTTCCGCTCGTTCCTTACTTTCATGGAGTAAGAATGCCATAAACTCTTGCAGGAATTCACTTGTAATTTGATGCGTGTACAGCTTCTCACTTTTGTTGAATCGGATGAGGCTGTTAAGTGCGGAGGTGTAGTTGACTGCTCCCTTTAACGTGGAATTGGCAATCCATTCCTTAGCGAACTGGATAAAATCTACTGGTTTGTCGCTTTTGTCCCTGCTGTTCAGTCGATCTACAATCTCGTTTACATCAAGCGTCTCTGTTTCTAAGTGCATTTCGTTAAACATCTTACGGTAATGAAGGATAAGTATGTCCGCTTCCTGCTTGATAAGAGAATCTTCCTTGATAGTAAACCTGTCAGTTAAATCGGCTTTTGTTGCAAACAGACTTGTGGAAATACGTTTTACCTTACGGTCTTTCGTAAACCTGATGCGGACGTTGTAACTGCCATCCTGCCTTAACTTGTCTCTCTGAATCTCTGCTTTAATTGTCAGCATAATCTCTCGTTTTGAGGTCAACCTCGGGTCAACAATAGGTCAACAGGAGGTCAACAAGTGGGTAAATTAGCTGAAATTTTGCTCAAAATAGCGTGATATGTGCGTTCTAAACTAAGGAGAAGATAGAGGGATTTTACAACAAATGAATCGTTATAGTCATCATAACCTACTGATGAAACTACTTGATTACCAATAAAAAAGAGCCTTACAGCATAGTGTAAAGCTCTTCTTTTCCCTTTGTGGACCAGCCTGAACTAATCCACAATATGTCCTTATCGCTGTTAGCTAAATATTTACCTTTTTGTACTGACAGTCTCTGTAGCAGAAATGTAGCAGCAAACTGACTGGTTTATGACCGCTATTTTGACTATCTGTTGAAAGCACGCTCATTCCCATTCTCGGAGTACAAAGTTAGATCTTTTTGTTTATATCTCCAAATCTTTGTGCCATAAATATTTAGAGATTTTACTGCTACATTTTCCAGTGCAAGGTGCAAGCCCTTATATATAAAGGGACTTGCACCTTGCACTGGAGTTTTACAAAACAATAATAATTATACAAAGATATAAGAGTAATAAAATGTTTTAGATTTAGTTCGTTATATTTATTGGTACACTGTGTATTCCGCTACTAACAAACAAACTTGCACCGTCTGCAAGACGGATTGCATAGTGTGCAAACATTTGCATGTGGCGGGTTGCTCTTGTAACGGTGCTTTAGTAACTTTATAAGTATGAAAAAGTTATTGGAAATGCTGAAGTCAGCAAGAGTGAAAAATGGTTATTCGCAGGAGTATCTGTCTGTTATTCTGAAAGTTAGTTCGAGTCGAATCTCGCGCTGGGAAAGAGGAAAGACAGCAATGACTCTTGAACAAATTCTGATGTACGCTTCAAAGGTGGGCATCCCGTCTACCAAAATATTTGAGTTTCTTGCACGTAATGGGCAGCCCGGTCCTTTACCTATAGCAGAAATTCATCTGGAGGTTTTTACTGAGGAAGCATTCAGAAGACTTTCACAGTTAGTCAGTGAACTTGGAATAGAACATGTAACAATTAAAACCAAACGATTACGCTGATGGAAATAATAGCAGTAGAAAGCCAAGCCTATCAAGAACTGATAGACAAGCTCAATCGTATTGAGCAGTATGTTGAGCGCACCTCCCGTCTTATTCAAGACATTGACGACGAGCTGGAGATGACCACGAAAGACCTTATCGGGACTCTGAATGTTTCAGAGTCCACCCTTTACCGCTGGCGCAAGAAGCAGCTAGTGCGTTACCGCTACACGGAGGGTGGCGATGTGCGCTACTTCTTCAAGTCTATCGTGATAGCCACGAAATGTAACCGACTCCGCATATCAGGTATGAGAAACGATGAGGTTCTTGGGCGGCTCAACCGTTTCAAGGACAATCTCATCATGAGTTCATGTCTTAATCCTAAAAACCGACAATTATGATAGAAAAGGAACAGATTCTTTTGCTTACACAAGGAGGTTTGAATGTGTTTTCACATTTCCTTGGCTTTGAGGTGAACCTTCATCGCAACTTCCGAAGTCCTTTCTATGACGACAGGCGAGCTTCCTGCCATATCTACTACGACAGGAAAACTTCTTCTTACAAATTCTATGATCATGGAGATACCACCTATTCTGGGGATTGTTTCTGGTTTGTGGCAACCCTCCGTAATTTGAACCTGAAAACAAGTTTTCCCGAAGTATTGGAAACGATAGTACAAGAACTTGGATTGTATTCTTTATGTGATGGTGAAAAGCATAGCAGCCATATCATGTCAGCATATAAAGAAACTATTGTTCCCACTCCTAAGGCTGATATAACCAAGTGTACGGAAGAACGTCCATATAGTTTTGAGATACAGCCATTTGACGATGGTCTGCTGAACTATTGGGCGCATTACGGCATCCATGAAGATACACTCCGTCGCTTTTGTGTACGGAGTCTTAAGCGCTATGAAAGTGTATCTGCTGAAGACAGGAAGTTTGAACTTTATGGATCACCTACGGAACCTATGTTTGCCTATATAGGAAATGGCTATGTAAAGATATACCGACCTCACAGTCCAAAAATCCGCTTTCTTTATGGTGGACGGATGCCTGCTACTTATTGCTTCGGAATGGAGCAGATTCCTGCCAAAGGAGATATGCTTTTCATTACAGGTGGAGAAAAGGATGTACTCTCATTGTATGCACACGGCTTCAATGCGATTTGCTTTAACAGTGAAACGGCACAGATACCGACAAGTATCATTGAGAGCCTTCAGCTTCGTTTTAGGCATATAATACTCTTATATGATGCGGATGAAACAGGTGTACGGGAGGCACATAAACAGTCTGAACATCTGGTGGAATACAAGGTCTTGAACCTTTCACTTCCGCTAAGTGGTACGAAGTCTGAAAAAGACATTTCTGATTTCTTTGCCTTAGGCAACGGGGCAAAGGAACTGAAAGAGCTGCTTGCCAAGATGTTCTCAGATCTATATAGCCAAACCATAATGATGTTACGTTCCTGTGAGATTGATTATGAGAATCCACCGGACATTTCCAAATCAGTAGTAGCAGTAAACGGTGTGCCACTCGGCACACAGGATAACCTGTTCTGCATTACCGGAGGTGAGGGTACGGGCAAGAGCAACTATGTGGGTGCCATCCTTGCCGGAGCGTTGGGAGAAAAACGATTGCCGATAGAAAAGACCTTGGGATTGGAGATCACCGCCAATCCCAAAGGCTTGGCGGTCCTACACTATGACACTGAACAGTCCGAGGCACAGTTGCACAAGAACTTGGGTAAGACACTGCGTAGGGCTTCTTTGACGGCAGTACCGGAGTTTTGCCATTCTCTGTACCTTGCCTCTCTGTCTCGTAAGGACAGACTGAACCTTATCCGTGAGAGTATGGATTTGTTCCATCACAGGCATGGAGGTATCCATCTCGTGGTGATTGACGGAATAGCCGACTTAATACGTTCTGCCAACGATGAAACGGAAAGTATTGCCATTGTGGACGAGCTTTATCGCTTGGCGGGGATTTATAATACCTGTATCATATGCGTGCTACACTTCGTACCGAATGGTATTAAACTCCGTGGGCATATCGGCTCAGAATTGCAGCGCAAAGCAGCGGGAATTCTTTCCATAGAGAAAGATGATAATCCCGAATACTCGGTCGTAAAAGCATTGAAAGTCCGTGACGGAAGTCCGTTGGACGTACCGATGATGCTTTTCGGCTGGGATAAGGCTGAGGACATGCACGTCTATCGTGGCGAGAAATCTAAAGAGGACAAGGAAAAGCGCAAGACTGATGAACTCATTGCCGTTGTCAAAGAAGCCTTCCGAAATTCTTTCAAGCTCACTTACCAAGAACTTTGTGAGGTTCTGATGCGCGAAATGGAAATCAAGGACAGAACTGCAAAGAAATACATCGCCTATATGAAAGAACAACGTATCTTGGCACAAGATACCAATGGTAACTATCAAAAAGGAGAACTATGCCGTACATAGATTATAAAACCGAAGACACTTGGCAAAAACGCCTGTTCGACAAGCTGATAAGCGTCGAGGATAAACTCGACCGCCTGCTTGTCCTGCAGGATCAATCTGTTGACACAACCGTCCATCCTCCCCTGAAACCCGAATACTTGGATATCATAGATGTATCCAAGATACTCAAAGTGGAGCAAAAGACCATATATAATTGGGTGTGGGCAGGAAAAATTCCCTATCTCAAAGCCAATGGCAGGTTACTTTTCCTTCGGGAAGAAATTGATGAAATGGTACGAAAGCGAGATGGTTGGTAACGAAAGACGGTATAATAATAAGTTAGATTTTGGCAATATATTTGTTTTATTGCCAAAATCTAACTATCTTTGCATCGGACCATTAATGCTAGCAGAATGAATGTCAGTAATATCATTGTAGATTTTGCAAACACCAACAAGGAATTCAGAACGAATGACTTGTCTGAGTATCTTTCTGGGAAGATTGAACTTTCCAAGAAGATGTTGTCTTGGCATTTACGCAAGTTGTTGGACGAAAAAAAAATATTCAGAATAAGCAAAGGAGTATATACAACAACCCCAAAAAACATTTTCCATCCTGTTCCTAATGCTCACTCCATTCGGTTGTATAAGAAATTAAAAGCGGTATATCCCTTATTGGACTTTTGTGTCTATAATGGTGAAATACTGTCTGACTTGCAGCATCACCTGTCGTATAACAACAATATCTATATAGAAACGGAGCGTGATGCCACTGAAACCATTTTCCACTTTGTACAGGATATGCACGAACGCAGTTTCCTTTCGCCAAAGGAGGATATTATGTCCGATTATATCCGGTTGGACAAAAGATCCTTTATTGTGAAGCCTCTTGTTTCAGAATCGCCCATACAGGAAGTAAACGGTATCAATGTACCAACAATAGAGAAACTCTTAGTTGATATCCAATGTGACAGGGATTTCTTCTACCTGCAAGGACAAGAGTCCTTGTACATGATGCAGAATGCCTTTGCCAACTATAATGTGAATATAGGAATGTTACTGCGTTATGCCTCACGGCGCAATATTAAACCGCAAATAGAAAAATATATCAAGGAATTTGTATGATCAAGAAGAAATGTATGACTGCAGAATGGATAAAGGCCATATCTGTTCGTAACAAATATAAAGACCTGAATCTGATAGAGAAAGTTATTAGGGCAATGTCGCTCTTGGAGATGCTGAAATTGTCCGGTTGCCCTTTCTGTTTCAAGGGTGGTTCGGCTCTGATGCTTATTTTGGGAGAATCTGCCCATCGACTATCCATAGACATTGACATTATCTGTCCACCAGGTACGGATATTGAGCCATATCTGAAAGATATAGAAAAGTTCGGTTTTATATCCAAAACTCTTGAAGAGCGGCAGCAGAGAGACACGAATATTCCAAAGAGTCACTCGAAATTCTTTTATCACATAGCTTATAAGAACGATGATAAACCTGCATATATACTGCTTGATGTCCTGTACGAGGATTTACAATATCATGCTACCGAAGAAGTCGAGATTAAAGGTCCTTTTATAGAATTGGACAATGAGCCATTGATGGTAACTGTGCCCTCTGCTGATGATATTCTCGGTGATAAACTTACGGCATTTGCCCCCAATACCTCAGGCATTCCTTATATCAAGGGAGGTAGAGACCGCTCATTGGAAATTATCAAGCAGCTATACGATGTAGGTAGGCTGTTTGAACATGCCGATAACTTTCAGCACATTAAGGATATTTTCACCCAAATAGGGAAAATCGAATTGCAATATCGGGGCTTACCCGCTGAACTGTCACTCATTTATGAGGATATTAGGGAGACCGCCTTGTGTCTGGCTACCAGAGGGCAAAAGGGTAAAGGTGATTTCAATATGCTGCAAAGTGGTATTAAGAAAATAGACGGCTACATCTATAAGGGGAAATATCGCATAGAAGAAGCTATCGTAGATTCGGCTCGTGCGGCTTATCTTGCTACCTCAATAGAGAAATCAAGCACGAGAATTGAGAAATACGATGGAAATCTAAACACCATACTTGCCATGGAATTGTCTCCTTCCGTCAATAATAAACTCAACAAATTGAAGAAAGTACTACCTGAAGCTTTCTTCTATTGGGTCAAGACGAGCGAACTATTACAAAAATAATCAGTTAGATTTTGGCAACAAACAAGTATTATTGCCAAAATCTAACCAGCTCGATAAATAATTACAAATACACTTCCATTAGTGTCTCCACTTGGGTCTGAAACTCTGTAACCGGCTATCCTCTTCTTTATTTTGGATAGGGTTATTCTCATTTTTTATTTTGGCAGAGTAGTTGTTGTTGGATAAATCTTTTCTTTGCTTTATTTCCTCTTTTTCTTCCTTTTCTTCATCAGGTGGAGTAAGGGTAAGCGCAATCTTTCTGTCCAATTCAGCAGTTTCACTTTTAAGTGAGCGAAGCTCGTCCTCTTTCTTCCAAGAACTGTTAGCAATGTTAGTATAAACATCTTTATTTGCAACAACCTTTGCCATTTCCTTCTCATGCGACTCTATTACCTTTGGAATACGTTCCAAAGCATTAACGAAGTTCTGGCAGGCAAGTTTCGGGTCTGTTGCCAACTTACCGTTATTGTAAGTGTAGTAGATAGACTCCTGCCCTTTCACAAAGAAGCGGTTCACCGAGTAGTCGAACAAGTCCTTGGAAGTGCTCTCTGTCTTGACCATGATGGAAAACCCATAAATCTCACCGATTTTGTTGTACTCTCCTTTGGTGCGTGCCTTCTCGTCTATCTCCTGCAAGCGTGCAGCAATGACCTTGATATCGGTGCTGTCTTCCACACCTTTGATTGTCAGTTTATTTATAGGTGTACCTTCATCATTACGCTCCACACGCTGCTCAAATAGAGCCAGGTCTGACTGTGCCTCTTTGATTTTGTCCGTATGGAAGGATACCGAACTCTCAATCTCAGCCAACTTGCCCGTTGCCGCGTCACGCTCCCGAAGAAAGTTCTTGCGCTCTGATTCCAAGGTGGTAATCTTCTTATCCAATCTTGCTTTCTCCAAAAGGTCGGTATTGCCAGAAAGCACCGCTACGTATTCTGAGAAGTTCATGCCGCTGTCCTCATCCATTGAACCCTCATCGATGGTGCGACTGCCAAGCGTGTTTGTCTTCAGCTGATTGATGAAAAGCTGCTTATTATGCAGCAGGTTAAACTTGTAGCTATCCAAGGAACGTTCCACGGCATAGATAATCACATCAACCTTGTTGTCCGCAAACTCTTTGGCGATAAGGTTTCCCTTGCGCACGGCTCGTCCGTTGCGCTGCTCCAAGTCTGATGGGCGCCAAGGCGTGTCTAAATGATGGACCGCAACGGCACGTTGCTGGGCATTCACACCAGTACCCAACATAGAGGTAGAACCGAAGATAATGCGAATGTCACCACGGTTCATGGCATCTACCATCGCTTTCTTGGCCTTCTCGTTCTTGCATTCTTGAATGAAGCGTATCTCGTAGGACGGGATATGATAGTCTTCTACCAGCTTACGCTTGATTTCCGAATAGACATTGAAGTCTCCGCCGGACTTATAAGTACCTAAATCAGAGAAAACGAACTGCGTTCCTTTCTGTGCATCGAACTTTTGGTAATAGTCATTGAGCATCTTGGCACAGTGACTTGCCTTGTTGTCGATATGATCTGAGTACCCATTTTCATCTATCATGCGTAAATCAAGGCTCATCTTGCGGGCGTAGTCCGTTGCAATAAGCATCTTTGCCTTTTCCTCGCTCTCACTCAGAGGTGCTCGTCCTAAGATCGTGGCATCACCACTTTTGGCAAACTCCATCAGCTTGCCGATAAAAACTTCCTGCTCGGGTGTTGGCGGTATATTGTGCAGTATCTCATTCTTCTCCGGTCTGTCGATACCGATGTCTTTGGCGGTACGAAAATCGCAAATCTCCGCATAAAAGTAATGGGGGTGAATGTAATCGACTGATTACTAATAAAAAGCAGAATATATAATCTGATAAGGTGAACGACTAAGAAACGAGCGAGTTTCTTTCCCTTTCTTTATTCTGCAAAGTCTCAAAGAACTCTCTGTTTGATGTTGCAAAGATAGCGATATAATTCATATAAGCAAAGTATTTACGTTGTTTTTTCAATGAAAATCAACCTTAGACATTTCTAATTCTATAAAATCGCCATTTTAAGGTATTGCATATATCTATGAACAATGGTAATTTTGCAAAATGATAATCAAAAGATTTCTTTTAATCTTCATCATTCTACTTCTGCTGTTTCCCACTGCTAATGCTACTATTTTGAATTTAGTTGTGGGTGATACTATATACCCTACTCGAAAACATGTTTCTTCATTACATAAAACGATAGAACTCGATGAAGTTCAAGTTATTGGACAGCGGAAATTGTTTTCCATAAGAAAAGACACCACGTTTATCAATACTGATTGCCTTCGAGTAAGGAAAGGTGCTAACTTGGAAGACTTAATCAGGAATATTCCGGGCATGGAATACGACAAGGCGAACAGGCAACTATCATTCAAAGGAAAGCCATTGAACGGCGTAAACATCAATGGCGAGACCTTTATGGGCAACGACATTATCGCAGCGTTGGAGAATATGCCAACCGATGCAGTGGAACTACTGAAACTGTATGACATGCTCAGCGCATTGGAGAAAATGACGGGAGTAGATGATGGTGCCGACAATTATGTGCTGGACATCAAGACCAAATCTACCTACAATGGCAGCCTGACAGGAACACTAACGGCTGAACACGGCAATCGCGACAGACGCAGGGATGAGGTACAGGGCAATCTATTCAATGCCGATGGCGAAAACACCTCGCTGACTTTGCGCTCTGACAATCTTAGTAATATGAACATTGGGGGAAACAATTTCCAAAACATATTGTCGGGCAATATCGTGAAGAAATTTGGTAAGAAAATTACGCTCAATGCAAGCCTCTCACTCAATGCCTTCCACAATGGAAGCGAGAATCATGACTATGATGAGCAATATCTTTCATCGGGAACAAAATATCGGGAATCAATGCTGCTTTCCTTGAGCAAGAATCACAGTAATGCCGCAAACATAAATCTGCAGTATAACATAGACAAAAAGACTTTGCTGAATATAAGTGCAAATGGAAACTTCGGACGGTCAGACAACCTGACTGACAACACAACATACCTATATGAGCGCAATACGGCTGCGGACACGCTGACCTCGGGAACGCTGCGAAATAACACAAAAAGCAATGGAAAGAATTACCATGTATCTGCCGACCTCACACGGCGGATTGGCAAGGCTGGGGCATCATTTACCGTGAAGGCGACACTTGGCGGTAACTCGAATGAAACTAATAATACCAGCCTTTCACTGACGAAATTCCACCACCTGCGCAACGCTGTGGGCGGAGATTCACTACTGTTGCGCAATCTTTGCCAACAACTGCCCACCCTGCGCAACGAAAGCAGAATATCATTGCAATATACCCATCCTTTTGGCAAACAGTTGAAATTGCAGACAGGGTACGGACTGCATCACGAAGAGGATAGAAACACAAGCAACACTTACGACTATACTATACCGAATAGACCATACATAGATAGCCTAAGTTATGAGAACACACTATCTATATGTGGGCAGGAACTCACCCTGAGAATGGATTATAAGGGTAAGCAATGGAAGATAAACAGTGGCATTGATGTAGAATGGCAACGCAGGAATATCTGCCGGCAACACAATTCGGAAACAGTGGACTATACAGTCAAGGCTACGGAATACAAGCCCAAGTTCGGCGCAAAGTGGAACAACGGAAAAATAGAAGTTGAACTGCGTTATAACGGAAACACACAACAGCCTTCCATACAGGCTTTGCTGACACTTGATGACAAGAGGCACATAACAAACAAATTGGCAATAGAGCCGGTGAAGTACTTCTATTGAACTTTTGTGCAATGTTGAAGATTAGTAATTCTATTCAACATTTGTGCTAAAAGTCGGCTCCATCGCCAATTTGCCAGCCGTTATGCGGCAGCTTAAAAAAAGACGACACCAAACCAAAAAAATCATCTTGACAACCACCCGACTTTGAACTACGAAGGATGAAATTTTTCAGGGACAACTTCCAGCATTTCCAAAAAACAGTTTAACCATTGACTTGGAGACAAACAAACAATTTGAGCATTAAGGTTTAAACCGAATTTTTCCGAAATTGACCTGACCTGACTTTTCCTGAAAATCGACTTTAAAGCTGTTTTTACAGATAAATCAGGTTTCTCTAACAGACAGGAAATAAATGCTAAGTATTTGGCTTTAAACTTAAAATCAAAAAATAAGTGTTTTCTTTTAATGTTTAACAGGGCTGATTTGACAGTTGGCGGTGGCAAGAAACTTTCAGGACCTACCTCATAGACAAGTTTCAAATCAAAAAAAGTATGATAGAAAACGGTATATGGATTGTAAAGCTTCCTCGAAAATAACTTTTGTGTAGGTTCTAATTGAAGGATAATGGAACCTCCCAGAAAATTTCCAAGACTCTCAAACATCAGGATTTTGAAAATATCGGAAGTAATGCCATAAGGAATATTTGACACCACTTTGAAAGGAAATTTCGGAACTGCAAAATTCCTAAAATCACAACCGACAACTTGAACATTTCGGGCATCAGAAAATAATTTTCGTAAATGTTCAACCAAAGCTGTGTCGTTTTCAATAGCAACAACATTGTTGGCGATTTTTAATAAATGAACAGTAAGAAACCCCTTGCCTGCCCCAATATCTAAAACCGTATCCTGATTACTTATATTTGCTTGTCTTATTGCATCTTTTATTAGCACTTTATCAATAGTAAAGTGCTGACCCGTAAAACGAACGGGCAATTTCTTTTTTGTCATTAGTAACTTCTTACAGGTGAATACTTCTTGAGTTCAACTTATAAATGCAACTTTTTGGGTGCGGATAATAAGCAATAAAAACATTTATTTTTCAGAGAGGAAAGAGAGACAATGTCCCCCTTTCTCTCACTCTGAATGGATAAAGTTTGCTATCTTTGCTTTAATTGTCCGTCCAAAGAAAAAAAAGTTGCAGATGAGCAAACATATAACCGAGGAACAAAGGTATGCAATTTTCTATGATGTTGCAAATACCGATGAGCAAAAAAGCAATAGCGGAAGCTATCGGAGTAGATAAAAGCACTGTTTACAGGGAGATAAAGCGCAATTGCGACGCCCGAAGTGGTAGCTATAGCATGGAGCTTGCCCAGCGAAAAGCAGACAGGCGCAAGCAGCAAAAACATCGCAAGGAAGTGCTTACACCGGCAATGAGAAAACGGATAATAAAGCTGTTGAAGAAAGGATTCAGCCCGGAGCAGATTGTCGGCAGGAGCCGCTTGGAGGGAATTGCGATGGTATCTCACGAAACGATATATCGCTGGATTTGGGAGGATAAGCGGCGGGGTGGCAAACTGCACAAATATCTTCGCAGACAAGGTCGCAGGTATGCCAAACGTGGTTCTAAAAATGCAGGGCGAGGATTTATCCCAGGCAGGGTGGATATTGATGAGCGTCCCGAGATAGTGGAACTGAAGGAGAGATTTGGTGATTTAGAGATAGATACAATTATTGGTAAGAACCACAAAGGTGCCATTCTTACCATTAACGACAGAGCAACAAGCAGGGTCTGGATACGCAAGTTGTCGGGAAAAGAAGCCATCCCGGTAGCTAAGATTGCAGTATGGGCACTGCGGAAAGTGAAAAACTTAATACACACAATTACGGCTGACAATGGAAAGGAGTTTGCAAAGCACGAGGAAATTGCGCAAAAATTGGAAATAAAATTCTATTTTTGCAAACCATACCACTCATGGGAACGTGGTGCCAATGAAAACACCAACGGGCTTATCAGGCAGTATATCCCAAAGGGTAAGGACTTTAGTGAAGTAACCAACAAACAGATTAAGTGGATTGAAAATAAACTCAATAATCGACCTCGTAAAAGACTTGGATACCTCACGCCAAACGAAAAATTTAAACAAATTATTAATCAGAATTCTGTTGCATTTGCAAGTTGAATTCAGCTTATAATAAGAAAGGAGATGAAGAATTTACTTCCCAACAGGACATTTTATTCCCTAAAGTGTTTGATGTTGATGGCATGCGAGTTTTTATTTATTGGAAACTTCCACATCCTGTGGAAAAGCTCTATCCATATGTTGATTACAAAATACGGAAAATTTCAAAAGATACGTTAGTTATAGGGGATTATACAGACTTTGTGTTTGTTAATGGTCATGGTAATGCCCCAAATCGGGAATTGTCAAAATAAAAAAATAATAAATGTGGGGTAATACTCCAAATCGGGAGTTATTGAAATAATTATCTGATTATCAATGTACTTTCCAAAAGATAAAGTATTAGGGCAGAGTGGAAAAATCGTTGAAACTGGTCCTATGTAATCGTTCAAAGTGACCCTTTTGTATCATCCAAAGAGGGATTGGACATTCGCGGTACGATACGAGTATGGGTGTTATGATTTATCAGCATTCATTCTTCTCTACTCCCAAAGGATTTTGTCAGTTGTACTGCTTGCTGTTGTAGTCTGATGAGAATTTGGGAATAGGTTTCGAGTTTGCCGAGCAGTTGTTGAGCAGTGGCAACAGAATGATAAGTATTGAGGACTTTCACGACTTCGTTGTACAGAACTCCTATCTTATGAGCCAAGGCAACGATTTCTGAGAGTTTCTCCAAGTAAGGTTCTTTTGCAGGGTCTTGGGTGATGACCTTAAAAGATTCACCAAGAAGCCTTGCTCGGACAAAGTCGCTCTTTGTCTTTGCTCCCGACTTGCGATAGAGTCTGATAAGTTTCTGCTGGTCTTCGGAATTAGGTATTCTGATGTGCCATCTGTCCCATCGTGGGCAGGTGGCACATCTGCCGTCTGGCTTCTTTTGTTTTTGCTTCTTCATTGCTTTCTAATCACGACTTTGGAGTGATTTAATCCCCTTTCGGGGCAAGGGTCTTTGTGGTACAAATGGCAATTTGTGGTACAAAGACACACCTTGCTGATGTAGAAAATGGGATTATAAGCCCCTGCTGTGTTACTGCATTCATTGAATACAGTAACTCGGCGTAGGCTTGCATTCGAGGAATGCAGTAATTCAGAGTTTCCTCCATCTTTCCACATCTTCCTTGTATTGGTCGAGGTGTTCCCGCAGTACCTGTTCGACATATCCCGAAACGCTCGCTCCATGCTCACCGATTCTCCGCACCACGAAGTCTAACTTTCGTTGGGTTTCCTCTGATACATACACGGCTTTGCGGTGGCTGTTGCGAAAGGGCTGGAGATATTTCCCCTGAAACTCGGATAATTGCTTTCTGTCCTTTGTTTTTCCCATTCTTTGATGAAATTCTTCGGTAGAAGTAGCCCTTTCTGTTGGCGACAACGCTGTTTCTTGATAGGACGGTTGAGAAAAATCCTTGTTACTCTCCTTGTCATTTTGTTCCTCAACTTTATCAACAGGCTCAAACCTTCTCTTTTCCTCTTCATAATCGAAGGGCTGGTCAAAATCGGGTAACTCTTCGGGCTTGCGGAGCTTAACGCCATAATTTCCCATATCTCTAATGGCTTGTTCCAAGCGTTGTTTCCTTTTTTCATCTATTCTTGCCATAATTTCTTGGGTATCGGGTTATAGTGTTTTTCAAGCATGGCTTGTATGTCGCTCTGCTTGTAGAGTATCTTCCCTCCGATTTTGTAGAAAGGAAGCGTTCCTGAGTTTCTGTACTCTTGGAGCGTGCGTGTGCTGAGCCGTAATTGGCTGCAAACCTCCTCACCCGAAAGGTAAACCTCACCATTCAGCATCGGACGGGCGGTAGAGCAATACCGCTCCAACTTCTTCAAAGTGCCTTCCATCAGTTGTGAAAACAACTGCATCTGAGGGTCTTCCCGCGTAATGATTTCATTCTCTGCCATAATTCATTCATTCTTTGATTTCAATCCTTGACTGCATTCAGCATTTCACAGATGTCGGTCTGTTTGTAATAACACTTATGTCCAATCATGGAGAAAGGGATTTTGCCCGTATCTCGGTATGATTGTAGGGTACGCTTGCTGATGCCTAAACGCTTGCACACGGCTTCGTTGTCGAGCCATTGCTCGGTCTTGGGAGGATTACCGATGAGTTTTTCCACACGATGGATAAAGTCTGCAAATTCGGAGCGATGTCGCTCCCACGCTTTGCGGTCGATGATAATGAGTTTCATTGCCTTAATTTTGTTTTGATTACTTTATTGTTACTCAGCAAACAAACTGTTATGCAGTCCATTGCCGTACTTCTCGGGTGCAAAAGTAACCCCTCGGAAGCACCACTGCAAGAAATGAGGATAAGCAGGGAAATAGAGAGAAAGCAATAGAAAAACAAAGGAAATCCGTCTGTGTTATTGCGGTAATGAGATGAGGTGCCGGCTCGTTCCTTTTATTATCTTGTTGTTTTATCGATAATTCGATAGTTCGACAAATCGAGATGTCGAAGTGTCGATAGATAGTTTTATCGATAGATTATTTTGACGATATATAGTTTTGACAACAGATAGTCATGACAACAAATTGTACAAACAATAGATTGTCCGTATTATCGTCAGTCCTATCTGTTGTTAGTTGTTACGCCTTGCGTCCAAAGAGCCTGAGTATGCCGTATTCTTGTCGTGCCTATACTCTCTACGGCAGCCCAGCCCTGCAAGGTTGGGAGAGATGAATACGACCGCATGGATATAGAAAATGGCAATACCACCTTGAAACAGAGAAATCCTGCGGTGGAGATTCTTCTCTCCATCCGCAGGACTCGACCTTGTCAGGGCAGACAGGCTGCCGTTGTACCTTTGCACGATAAGAAACGGCATCAGGAACTTTGCGTGCGCCGCCTTTGCCTACAACGCCTTCAGGCTTGCTTCCTCCGTCAGTCTGACCGTTGGCAGATTGTTGCTCTCGATGAGCAGCACTATCGTGCCTGTCAGTTCGGTGTAAAGACGGCCGTATTGCTCGTCAGAAGCCAATGTGTCCGTCAAACCGAACTTGTCGAATGTGGCTTGAACAGCCTTGTTCGACAACAGTATAGGTACGAGTTTCTCTGGGAGCGGTGCAGGAAGTTCCCTTTCAAACTCGTTTTCCAACACGGATATAAGCGTATCGTACTTGGAAAAGTGCAAGCCTTGATACAATGCCTCGCTTGCCATGCTCTCCGCTTCAATGTGTGTAAAGCCTTGTGCTACAGCATCGCAGTAAACTGTGAGAGCCATATCTGCCCGTGCAGTGATAAACTCCGTATCTTGCAACTTTTCGGGGTGATGCTCACTCATGTAACTTCTTAACTTCAATCGGAAGTAGGAAAGTTCCTTTTTGTTCTTCTGTTTCATTGTTTTTCTTGTTAAAAAGTTGGACTTCTTTTTTTTGAATCATTCATTACGGCTGTTACATCCCAATTATGGGACTTGACTTTTTCGGTGTTCTTGACGGACACAGCCGTAAGGCTTTACGCAGTACCCTTGTATGCTCACTACCCATCAGGGGTTGCATTTCCTTGGCAATCTTGCTCTTGGTCACCCGTGCATAAATCTCGGTCGTGGAGATGAAGCGATGCCCCAGCATCTTGCTCACCGTCTCTATCGGAAGTCCGTTCTCCAGACAGATGGTCGTGGCAAAGGTGTGCCGTGCGGTGTGCGAGGTCGCTTGAGTATGCGGTGGCAGTCCTGCCTTAATACATATCTCCTGAATAGTTCTATTGAAATTACTGTTGCTGGGAAACTCTCGAAAGAAAAGCCCCTCCCTTCGTCCGTGGCTCACAATGGCGAGTATTTTCTCGGCAACGGGCAGCAACGGGACAATACTTCTGTTCTGTGTCTTTGTTCGACAGAGCGATATGTACCTACGCCCATCCCCGAATGTATAAACATCGTCCATTCGGAGTTTCTTTAAGTCTGAGAATGCCAGCCCCGTGAAACATCCCAAGAGGAAAATAAGTCTGCAATGGTTATCTGTCGAGCGGTGCGGACGGTAAGCCAAGAGTTTTTGCAGGTCGTCCGCCGTAAGTGCATTGCGCTCGTAGGTAGGCGTTTCTATGTCTATGAGTTCAAAAGGGTCTTCACGAACGTATCGCTCCTGCAATGCCTTGCGAATGACCTGATGCAAGTGGCGTAGGCGGTTGCCGACACTGCTTTCCTTGTTTCCCAAGTCCCGAAGCATAAAAAGGCGATAGTCCTCAAGCAAAGTCTTGTCCACCTCTGTGGGCATACAGTCTGCCCTGTCCCTTACTTGCAGGAAATGAACAAAACTCTTGTAGCTGTCCTTAAAAGCCCTGACAGTTGCCTTGCTTAATGTTCTGCCCTGCAATTCCTCCTTGTATTCACAAACGGATTGATATAGCTCCGTAAGTGTTGGCATGGGGCGACTTTGCTGCATATAACGCTCCTTGAGGTATTCCGCCGTGATATAGTTTTCTTCCCTTAATGTACGTTCATAGAGTGAATGCAAGCACTCTTCTATTGAGTTCAGTTGCAGATTGATGCCGCTTGAATTACCTGTTGTCGCCTTGATGCACCCTTTTCGGGCAAGCCACTCGTCGGGGGAAGTTTGCAACTGCGTGGAAAACGATGAGGACGTTCCATTACAGGTGATACGGCAACGGATTACGCATAGTCCGTCTTCATTGGTCTTGCTTCTATCTATGTAGAATAGTATGGCAAATGTACTTTTCATTGTTCTGCGGTTTTAGTTGGTCAGTTGATAATGTGCGAGTTGTGGAAGTATTTTCTCTATGTCCAGAAAGACACGCTCGGGAGATGTCTCCGCATACACTTGCGTGGTTTTGATTTGACTGTGTCCGAGCATTTTGGAAACGCTCTCAATGGACACGCCCTCCGACAGTGTCATCTGAGATGCGAAGGTATGCCGTGCCATGTGATAGGTCAGCGTTTTCTGAATACCGCAAAGCCGTGCTATCTTTTTGAGGTGTATGTTTACCGTGTCGCATCCGGGTATGGGCAGCAGATACCCCTTGGGCGGTTCGTGTCGGAAAGCCCTCGTGTGAATGCCCCGATAACGCTCGATAATGGCAGTGGCTTCGGGAAGTAGGGGGATGTGGCACACGTTGCCCGTCTTTATTCTCGGCTTGCGTATCCAAGTCATTCCCGCTTCGTGAAAGACGTGCTGCTCCGTCAAGTGATACACGTCGGTATAGGAAAGCCCCGTCAGGCAGGAGAAAAGGAACATATCCCTCGACACTTTTTCATAGCCTTGCAATTTATCTTCTCCCAAGGCTGCGATAAGACCTACCTCCTCCCTTGTGATGTAACGTGGAGTACCCACTTCCCAACGAATGGAATGGTTGATGAAGGGATAGGTGTCAATGATGTGCCGTTTATGCAGGTCTTTGAGCAAGGAAGCCAGCATGGAGAGATAGCCAGCCGAAGTGTTGAGCTTGAATCCCTTTTCTTTGGCGAAGTAGTCCTCCAAGTCTTTGATAAAGGCGATGTCGGCTTTCTGCACGGGAATATCCTCCACACGGTAGCGATACCTGACGAAGTTTGCCAGATGCTTGTGAAAGAGCAACAGGCATTTTAGTCTGCGTTCGCTGCGGTCTATGCCCACACGCTCACGGAAGCGGTCGATATACTCGTCTGTATGATGCAGCAGTCCTTGTGACTCACTGTTCAGTCCGAATACAAGCTCCCGTACTCGCTCTGCCGTGATGGGAGCATCGGATTTACCCGAAAGAGACTCATAAACCTTGTGTATGCTCACCTGAAGGCGGTCAAGTTCCTTGTTTACCGATACGGCTTCGGCACTCTTGCCCAGCAGTCGGTTTTTGCGACTGTCCCACAAACGAGGAGTACACGAGCATTTGCAACTGAACTGTACCATAGAGCGTCCTGCGCTGATGCGTCCCATGATGGGACTTTTTCCGTTTTTGTCCTGCGTACCTCTCTTGAGGTAGAAAAGCAGCTTGAATTTTTCTTTTTCCATTGTTTTTTACTTGCAAAATTACACTTCTTTGAGGAACTTTGAACGATGCAAAACATTGATAATGAAAGAGAAAACTCCGTTTTAGTTACCACTTTCAGCCGTCCTTTTCCTTTCATCGTTTTTCGAACGATTTGGTAACTGAACTCCCTCCTTTTCGCTCCCTTTTCTGCCTGTTTCCTATGATGCAACCCTAAGAAGAAACAAGCAATATCCGCTGTATTTCAGTCAGATATGAGTTTTATGCCATTTTCTGCTTTCTACTCCCATACTTCCGCATAAAATGAAGCCAGTTCCGGAACCTTGATAAATGTTCTGAACCGTTCCTTCTGAATGATGTCGTTTGTGATGGAGAACTCGTAGTCGGTCGATTTCTTGGCAAAAACCGCTGCCCAAGCATCAAAGCTGTTGATACCTTGCTTTTCCAAAGCCTGCGGGCGGAGATACTTAAAGAGTAGATATAGCTCTGTAAGACTGTTACTGATAGTTGTTCCCGAAAGGAAAGTCGCTCCCAAGTCCTTGCCCGACCTCTCCTGTATGGTACGAATGGCAAAGAGCATGTTTAAGGCACGCTGTGAGCCATCAGGATTGCCCAAGCCCGACACACGGTCATGGCGAGTGTTGAACATTAGGTTCTTGAATTGGTGGCTCTCATCCACGAACAAATGGTCAATACCCATCATCTTGAAATCTACAGCATCGTCCTTACGCTCTGCGATACTGTCCTGTATGTTCTGTAACTTGGCTTCAAGCGTCTGCTTGCGCTTCTCCAAGCCTTTGAGCATCCCACGAGAGATGTCTCTTCCTTGTTGCCGCAACACTTCGAGGTTCTCTTCCACGGAGTCCAGTTCCTTCTCCATAATCGCTTCCTGTATCTCCAAGGCCTGCGGTATCATGCCGAACTGTTCGTGCGTCAAGATAATACAGTCCCAGTCGTTGTTCTTGATGTCGTTGAAGATACGTTGGCGGTTCTGCTTATTAAAATCGTTCTTACCTGGATAGAGTACCTTAGCATTGGGATAAGCTTTCCTAAAAGTGTCGGCAATATCGAAGACGTTTGCCTTCAGCCCGATAATCATCGGCTTGTTTGAGAGTCCCAAGCGCTTCATCTCGTAGGCTGCCGTACACATAATCAAGGTCTTACCCGCACCCACCTCGTGGTCACATATACCGCCACCATTGGTCTTGAGCATCCATACGGCATCCTTCTGGCTCTTGTAGAGGTCTGCAATGCCCAATCGTCTGAGGTCAAGGTCGGGAAACGTCTGGTGCGTGCCGTCAAAGTTGGGTCGCACAAAACAGTTGAAAAGACGATTATAACGGTCAGAGAGTTGTTGCTTGAACGTGTCAGGTGTACGTCCGAGCCAATCAATAAAGCCCTGCCTGATTTCCTCAATCTTGGCATTTGCCATCTGGATGGCATGTCCGTCCCAAATTCGGATTGTTGATTGTAGCTATTGAATACAAAAAGTTTCTCACATAAACCTAATATATGCTTGTGCTTTATTGTTTATATCGGTATTTTTTTGTAAGTTTGCAAGTCAAAATTTGGCGAGACAATACGATGAAGATAAGATTTATAGACCTTTTCGCAGGGATTGGCGGAATACGCAAAGGATTGGAACAAGCAATCGCAGAGCGTGCTGATGTTTCCGAGTGTGTTTTCACTTCGGAGATTAAGCCCCATGCTATAAAAGTGCTTGAGCAGAATCACCCCACAGACACGATTACAGGTGATATAACCAAAATAAATGCGGCTGACATTCCCGATTTCGACATTCTTTGTGCAGGTTTCCCCTGCCAGGCTTTCAGTGCAGCAGGTAATAGAAGAGGATTTGCTGATACGAGAGGAACATTATTCTTTGACGTTGAACGTATCTTATTAGAAAAGAAGCCTAAAGGATTTATTCTCGAAAACGTTGAGGGGCTGGTCAATCATGATGGCGGAAAAACTCTCAAGATTATTTTAGACCATCTTCATTCTGCTGGTTATAAAGTTAGTCATCGTATTCTTAACTCAAAGGATTTTGGTGTACCGCAAGAACGTAAAAGAATTTATATTGTCGGGACATTGCAGAAAGCACCTGATTTAACTGATTTCCCAATAGTTCATCGTTGTATGCGTGATATTATGGAAACAGGGAAAACAGTTTCTAATACAAAATTTACCCGACTTCTCTTGAAGAATTTTACTTTAGAAGAACTTTATGGGAAATCCATCAAGGACAAGCGTGGTGGAAAAAATAATATCCATAGTTGGGACTTACAGGTAAAAGGTCCTACGAGCAAAGCAGAACGTATGCTCTTGAATCAGATTTTAACTGAACGACGTAAGAAGAAGTGGGCAGAGTTATATGGCATTGAATGGATGGACGGAATGCCTTTGACTGCTGACATGATAGCTTCGTTCTACAAAGGAAATGATTTGCATGTCCTACTTAGTAGCCTTGAACAGAAAGGATATTTGAAGTATGAGTTTCCAAAGAAAAAAGTTTGGGTAACAGATGAAAACGGCAATAAAGCCAGTTACAGGGAATACGACACAACAAAGCCACAAGGTTATAATATCGTTTCAGGGAAACTAAGTTTTGAAGTAAACAAAGTTCTTTCGCCCAATGAGGTTGCTCCAACTTTGGTTGCTATGGATATGCAGAAACTCTATGTCCCTGACACAGGAGGAATAAGACGGCTTACTATTCGGGAGGGGTTAAGGCTCTTCGGCTATCCTGAGGATTACAAGCTTGATTTGCCAGAGAAAGAAGCTTTCGACCTGTTGGGTAACACCGTGGTTGTACCTGTCATCAAGGCAGTTGCAGCAAGACTATTAGATGCAATTTAAAATATCAGATATATGGAAAAACTTACACCAGAAGAAGTCTATAATAGACTATTAGATGATTACGACATTAAAAGCCTTGATGGAAAAATCCAGTTCTTTCTTGGCGATGTAGATATTATCGTAAAACAGAAAGATGTTGTGGGAAATATTGTTCAAGAGTGGCTGGAGGGCTGGTTTAAAAAACGTGAAATAGCCTACCTGCCAAGTGATAATCCACAACTTCCCCCCGACTTCTACCTCGACCCTGACGACAAGAAACACTCTCTTTTAGAGGTCAAGGCATTCAATAGAGATGCTTCGCCTGCTTTTGATCTCGCCGACTTTACGGGTTATGCTAAAGCTATATTGAAAGAACCATGGGAACTGGATACAAAGTATTTGATATTCGGTTATAACATGTCGGACGAGGGTATTGTTACTATCAAAGACTTGTGGATAAAGAACGTTTGGGAAATAAGTCGTTCGTCGGACAAATGGGCACTCAATGTGCAGTACAAGAATGAGCAGATAAACAAGATACGTCCTGCAACATGGTATGCTAATAAGGCAAAATTCCCGTTGTTCCAAAGCCTGGAACATTATCTTTCAGCCTTAGAACAGACACTGGTTGATTACCCAGATACAAGAGCTTTGTCCATCGGCTGGCGAAAGAAAATGCAGGATAGCTATAATGCTTTTTCTGGACGAAAGATAACCATTCCACGTTGGGAGGACATTGAGGAGATTTATCAAGGAAAGAAATAATCGTTTTTCTTGGGAAATTCTTACCTTTCTTTCAGAAAGCTATTAAGTAATATTCAAAAGTTCCTAAGCTTTCGGCAAAAAGCTCTTAAGCTTTCTTCAAAAAGCTCCTAACCTTTTTCTAAAAAGCTTAGGAGCTTTTTCTTGTTAGTTCTTGGTTTGATAAAATTTTATTACTATCTTTGCTGTTGGTTGCCCATGACAGCCACCTTTGTGGGTCTTATGGTCTCGACTCACGCAAGGCTAACAATGCAGACCAACTTTGTGTATACTATGGCAAACAAGCCTTTACAATTTATTCTGACTGAGCGCAAGCTCAATGTGGGCAAGGCGGGTGAGAAAACCGTACAGATTGCCCAACCTACGGGACGACACCGTGTGGATTTCCGCAACTTCTGCGAACGTGTGTCTAAGTCTACTACTTTCAATCCACAGGAAGTGGCGGCAGTTCTTAATCTTGCTACTGAAACGGCTCGCGACATTGTGGCTAATGGCGACATCGTGGACTTTGGCGATCTCGGTACGCTGAAGCCATCGTTCAAGAGTAAAGCCGTTGAAGTGGGTACGCCTTTCCGTGCGCAGGTGCATATCGAAAAGCCTGTGGTGCGTCTGGTGGCATCAACCAAGTACTTTACGCTGACCGATGTTGCCTATGAGCAGGTGACGAAAAAGGAGACTAAGAAGAAAGAAGAGGGCGGTATCGGGAAAAAGAAACCGGGACCAGAGCCTGAACCTGTCCCAGAACCGTAAAGTGCGCCTAACGGTTGTTGTGAAAGAATCACAAACCTTGTGAGTAAAAGAATTGGCTGCTCGGGCAAAGTTGATTGCTGGAGCAGCCTTTTTCTTTTTAACTTCAAATGTGTGCATCCATGCCTATAGATGGGACTAAACATCGTCTTTCTGCAGATTTATGGAGGCAAGTGCGTCTGAGATGGCAGAAACGACACGGGTATCGGTATAGAAGGAGGTCGGCTATTTCCGTTTCTTGTTTTGTTCAAACTCAAAGGTGGTGGTATAATCATCCTTCAAAACAAGTCGGACATTGAATTTCTTGCCTGCCTTGCTGGTCAGCCCTTTAAGGATAGGCGTACAACCAGAGCTTATCAAGTCACGGATGCTATCTTCAGAGAGAAGTATGCCGCAGACTTCACCTTCAGTCAAGTTCGACAATGAAGGTAAAATCTGTTCATCACCATCTTCTTTCTTTTCAGCTTCTACTTCTTTACCTTTCTGTACAGCTTTCCAAACCAAAGAGATTTGTCGGTATGCCTTCCAAGTAAAGGTATTGGTGCCGTCAGTGAATCGCACCAGCATACGCTCTTCTTCTGAATTGGGTGAAAAGGCTTCGACAAAACGTGTAACAACCATTTGATAGACAGTTGCTTCGTCTGCTGACAACCTCGAAGGCGATTCTCCCGTAGGAATAATGGCATGGTGATCGGTTACTTTTGTATTGTCCACCGAATGGTGATTAAGTAGACCTCTCCGTGTGGAAGTCCGACGGAAGCATCCTCGAACTTCACAACGTCATCTCGCTACGCTACGATTTCTACGGAGGTTGGCGCAACGTAAAACTGCTCAAATCTGGCGAAATGCGCTGCATACGCGACGTTTGCATCTTCAAAGTGAACGATTTAGAGGTATTTTTGTAATCAGATTGCCTTTAATATACCACTTTTGAGGTGGTATGTTGAATGTGTGGTGGTATTTTTCAAGGTCATTTCAGCAAATATACCACTTTTTAGGTGGTATATTTGCTTGGTGGTGGTATATTTTATACCTTTGCAAAACGAAATTTTCAAATAGTTCTGAAAAATGGAATATAAAATAACGTGCCCATTTTGCGGTGCTAATATCACCGGGAAATTATCATACGATAGAGCAATTAACCAAGAAGAAACTGTAAAGAGAGAATTCACACCTGGATATAATTGGGGTGGTAATTATCTTAAGGAAACCAAATATGTACGTCATTTTAAGGCATTTTGCTGTAAAAAATGCTATGAAGAATATCTAAAATATGAAAGAATCACAAATAAAATGGCTTCGATAGCAATTCCCATAGGTATTATTGTCGGAATTGCATTTACTGCATATATGCGGAATATTAAAAATAGTATTGAGTTTGGTATAGATTCAATCTTTGCTTATATCGTGGGGATACTTATTGGTATTTTCGTATGCTCTATACCTACCATGATTGTCAATTTAGCTCATCGTAAAAAAGTATCTTATAAAAAAGCATGTGAATGTAACGCTGCTGGATAGATGTTCATCAGATAATAACTACGTCTTTTCTAACCTCATACAGAGTCCATAACTTCGCTGAAAACAACAGCAAGTTATGGACTCTCTTAATTTCAACTCAGTAGAAAGCATCCCCGGCATTGAAGCCCGCACCGCTTTCACCGTCAACTCGTCAGCCGTATTCAAGGAGGACGTTGACATCATACCGACCATGCTCAGTGACAAGTTGAGCTATATTCCGTGGGGAGGCAACAACCAAATGCCCTACAATATGATTAAGTGGATTTGATAGTGGCATGCCTGTCTTACGCAGCAGGGTGGGTATTTCCTCGAAGACATCTTCACTGATGTAACGGCTGCCTGTGCGGGGATAGGTCGTGATCTTCTTCTCATAGAGGCTCTGGGCAATCGAGAGGGTTTTGTCTGCAGAAAAGCCTTGGCGTCTGTTGGCTTCCTTCTGCAAGGCAGTGAGGTCGTACAAGAGTGGTGGCGATGTATGCGTTACCTTTCTTGCGACCGATTCCACTGTAAGCTGGCTCTGACTGCGGAGTGTAGTGAGAGCAGTCTGTGCCGTGGCTTCACTCTCATAGTCTGCACTGCCAATGGCTTTCAGCGACACGCCCTCTTTCTCCATGAGAGCGGAGAGTTTCCAATAAGGCACGGAAGAAAAATCACGGTTCTCTATGTACCGACGGCAGACCATAGCAAGTGTCGGGGTCTGTACCCGCCCCAAAGAATAGCCTCCCTTGCGTGCAATGGACAGCGCACGACTTGCATTAATACCCACGAGCCAGTCGGCTTCGCTTCTTGCCTTGGCAGAATGATAGAGATTGTCGTAACAGTTTCCAGGTTTGAGATTGGAAAGTCCCTCACGAATAGCCTTATCGGTAAGAGAACTTATCCAAAGGCGGTCAAAAGGTTTTTTACAATTAAGATGTTGGTAGATATAGCGGAAGATGAGCTCACCTTCACGCCCTGCATCGGTGGCGACAATGATACGATCTGCCTTGTCAAAGCAGGAGCGTATCACTTTGAGTTGCTTCAAAGCTGCAGGGTCTGATACATACTCCTTGTCCTTACGTACTTGTCGTACCACTAACAGAAATGGATTGGGACGGATGGGCAGGTCTTCAGCTTTATAGGCAGAAAAACCGTAGGCTTCGGGCATGGCAAGGGCTATGAGATGTCCCATTGCCCAAGTGACGAGGTAGCCGCTGCCTTCCATATATCCGTCTTGCTTGCTCGTTGCTCCTACAATGTGGGCAATATCTCTGGCTACCGAGGGCTTCTCGGCAATAATACAAGTTGTCATAGTGCTGAATGGTTTTAAGGTTACATTCTACGTCCACGGGACTTTTTCTGCTTGTTCTCGTCCTGCTTTTGCTTCTGCTCAGCAGTAGGCTGTGTCTGTCCCGTTTTCAGCGGTTCTTTCACGTCTTTGGTGGCTTCATTCGTCTTGCCATGGTTGTTTACGGCTACCTGTGTTTTGTGTTCTTCGGCTACGGCAACCACCTTTTCCTTGCCGGTTTCCTGCTTCTTGTCGGGATTCCATTTATAAAAGCGTGGTCTATTCTGTTCCTTGTCCATGCGAACATATGCGTTGAAAGGTTGTCCCTGCTTGTCCACCATATTCTTTAGATATAGTGTGCGACCGCTATCCAAAGCTTCACGCTGTTTTTCTGATAACTCTAAGCCGCAAAGCTTATGTGGAACACCTTGCTGCTGAGCCTGTTTGTGTTCCTGTCGTTCTCTTAAACTCTTGTTGTTGTCAAAGATGAACTCAATGCCCTTTCGCTCGGCATTGACTTGCAAAGTTGCATCAAAGGTCTTACCACTCTTGGCAGTCATACCTTCCACCTTCACGGCTTTGCCTTCCACAAGTTCTTTGTACTGGGCATCAGAGAGCGTTACGCCCTTGATCTCCTTAGGGATGTTCACACGGTCGGCACGCAGGGCTATGATTTCATTCGTCTGCGGGTCAATAGAAACGTATGCAGAGAAAGGCTCTCCGTTCTTGGGTGTTACCTCGATGGTTTTACCGAGATTGCCCGTAGTGAGAAGTGCCTCCTTTTCTTCGGGAGAGAACTTGTAGCCCATATAGGGAAAGTCAAGCTGTGGTTCTTTTTTCAAAGGATGAATTGCCAAACCGATATTGCCGTTATCGTCCGTGCGAAAAGCAAGGCGAGCTTCGGTGTAGATAGTAGTGTCTCCAATAGGTACGGCAATCGTTAAGAGATTACTCTTCTGCCAGTTGAGCATTTTTGCCAACTCTCCACTCTGCTCCAATCGCTCACGGGTAAGTCCGAGATTGTCGAGTATCTTCCAATCCACCTTTTCGGGGTCGATAGCGGTGGCATTCTTCTGCTGGGGCAGATAGTCCTCAAAGGGAACGCCCATCTCTGCCAGTTGCTGTTTGTTTTCGGGCTTCTCACGGCTTTGTAACATAGTACGCAGGTTGTCCACGCCCTGCTCCACATTGTCAGCCAATACCTTGTACAGCCCAAAATGAGTCGGGTTATTGAACTGTTTGAGGAAGTTAGTCATGAAGTTTTTGAGGAGTCCGTCCTTGTTGTTGAACTTCAAGAACGCTGCCTGATTGGCAGCGATTGCCTCGGTGCTTTTAAGGTTTCCCTTGTCGTCAATACCAGAAATTACGGAGAGTTTTCCTGCTTCCTTTTCATTCTTCACTTCCGTGCGGTCTTCCAAGACCAGCACGTAATTGTCATTGCTGTTTGATTCCATTGCTTGATAATTTTAATGATGAATACTGTTATCAAGCTGCTAAATTATAGGTATATGAAGAGATGAAAAAGTTTTCGGGTAAAGTAGGAAATAAAAGGAATTTATGGGAAACAATCTATTATGTTTAGTTTATGGTAAAGCCTAAAATATCACTTTATTAGAATATAGTTTCTATAATAAGAAAATTCCCCAATTATCACGCTGGATAAGTGGGGAATCTCTTTGAACTGTATGGTTTAATCCAAACACTTTTTTATGATTTCATCGCTGATACCGTTTTCTTTCATTCTTTCAGCAACTACTTTTTTATAATTATTTACTTCATGGTTGTGGAATATCATGTGTCCAAGTTCCTCTAAGGCATTTTCTATACGTTTTCTGCCTTGCTCCGTATTCAAGTCAATATCGGCAAACTTTGAACGGTCGCGATGGAGATTGAGATAATATATGCCACCTATAATCAATGCCGATATGGCTGATATGTCAATATCTTTAAATTTCTCTTCATAGGAATTGGCAAGAGGTAATGTGTGCATTTCCCTGAGCATAGCTGTACGAACCGTGGTCTGATTTCCTTCTGCTATTTCCCAACGCAGTAATTCCAACATTACGGATTTGTCCTGAAGTGCCTTATGTACATCCTTGAAAATACTGATATAGCCCAATTCTGAATCAGTAGGAAATGGAATATCAGTCAGGACATCCTTAAACCAATAGTCGTATCTCTTAACGAATTCATCATAAAACTCACTAAGATTATCATATCTGTTATAAAAGACAAGCGGTTCGATTCTGGCTTTCTTGATAAGTTCTGTTACCAACATTGATGCAAAGCCTTTTTTCTTGATCAGACTTTCTGCTGCCTTGATAATGTCAGCCTGTATATCGACATTTGTCCTTCTGTATCTTTTGGGTTTATTTTCTTCTTCTGCCATCTAAAAAGGTGTTGATTTTCTAATTTCCACAAGGGCGGTCACCAATTGCTCCAACTGTACTATTTCGTGTGAAGCCAACACACTGACTCTAAGCCGTGCTTCCTTGGTTCTTACCGCAGGATATGTGATACCGCTTACAAAGATACATCTTTTTTGTAATTCACGTGCTATTTCATATACTTTTCTATTGTCCCTGACCATAATAGGGAATATTGCTGATACCGAACAGCCTATATCAAAGCCTTCCTCTGTCAGTCGTTTGCGCAGATAATTGACATTGGTCCACAATTTCTTGCGAATTTCAGGACGTGTCTGTATAAGTTCCAGTGCCTTCAGTGTAGATGCTGCAACCTGTGGAGTCATTGCTGCGGAAAAGACATTACTGTCAGCATAATATCTCAGATACTGAATCAGTTTTTCTGACGCGGCAACAAAACCACCGACACATCCGAAGGATTTACTGAAAGTTCCTGTAATAATATCTACTTGTCCCAAGCAATTATAATATTCGGCTGTTCCTCTGCCATTTTCTCCCATAACTCCAATACCATGGGCATCATCCATCATAAGAAGACAATCGTGTTTCTTGCAGACTGTGATATATTCTGGGAGTTTTGACAAATCTCCATTTTGGGAATAGACCCCATCAATGATGACCAATCGAGTCTGATATTTTCCTGTTTCCCGTTCAAGAATCATGTCAAGATAGTCAATGTCATTGTGTCCTATATGTTTTACATTGGTTCCAATTAAACCACTCGTGGCACTGGTATGGATATACGAATCAATGTAGGCTATGTCATTTTTTCCCAATATGGCACGAAGTAAACCTGCATTAGCGCCAAAGCCAGATGAAAAAAGGATGGCATCTTCTTGTCCTACAAACTTCGCTATGTCTTCCTCCAATTGTTTATGAATATCTAGATAGCCTCCTATGGCTTGTGCGGCACTTGCCCCTGTGCCATATTTCAGGACGGCATTTATGCCAGCTTCTTTAGTTTCTGATCTTTGCGACATACCAAGGTAATCATTGGAAATGTATGCGGAAACTTCACCATCATAGCCCTCTATCTGCATCTTGGCTCCTACTCCCGTTCTTGCCATGACCCAATAACTCTTGCAGCCGAACTGCTCCATTTGGTCTATGTAGCTTTGGAAATTTTGGCTCCGTTCGATTACATTCTCATTTGGAGTAATCTCGAAATCTTTTAATGAAATAATTTTTTTATTCATATAAACAATGTGTAGATAGTAAATATAGCTACAAATGTAGCGAAAATATTGAGAAGTTGAAAATTTTTTGAAAAAAACCTTGTTTTTCTTGTTATAAACAATATAGATTTGTATATTTGCATCGTTAAGATTATAATTAGTATAATTATAGAACAGACCTTACTGTACAAAGGGAAGCAATGCCAGAAGCTATAAGAAGGCTAATCTAAACCGAACTGAAATAATTAAAGAAGCGGTAACTGAAAAGCTACACGAGTAGGTGAAAATAAAATAACAAAAGATGAATAAAGAAATTATAGAAAATTTGCGACTTTCAGAGTTGGAAGAAGTAAAGGGAGGTCAAGCATATAGAGATTATCATTGCAGCAGTGGTGCAGAAAAAGTCGTAATAATTGAGGTTCCTACTGAAGATGGTTCAGAAGATTCTGATGGTGCCATTTACAGCTAAACAATGAGCGAAGGGAGAATTAATGCTTTATTAAAAATCTACTTTAGACTTGATGCTCCAATAACAAAGAACAAAGTCATGCCATTACTTGAAATGCAGTTTTGGCATGAGTTTTAACCCCAACCATCATAAAGTGCAATTTCTGATAGTGCTCATTTCAATTTTGGCATAGATTATTAATTACCTAATTTTATACGAAATGCAATATGTTATTTTAAATAGAGCGTACTCGGTGAGAAATGAGGCAACCTGCTCATACATCGTAAGAAAGAATATGTTTGTTAATTCTGAGTAATTATCAGACAATATATACAATTCCTCCATTTCTTGGATATATCATAACCAATATTGGGAAAAGAGTTATGAACAATCTATTGTTGAAATAGGAAAAGACCTCAACATTAATGTCGCAACATTAAAAAGTTTCATGTCTCAAATTGTAGAGCAATCGAGTAAATCTATAACTTTTATGGGGGGAATATTAGTTTTCCCTGAACAGTTATTAATATTTTCAAATCAAAAAGATGATACTCTATATTTTATGTAACAGACTTCTCTCCGAAGAATCCTTATGTGTAATGTTGGCTACAAACACCATTGGAAATAAATTTTATGGTAACAGAGAAAAGCAACACAAATCGCATCTACATCCGCAGCAAGTTCAAGGGAACAGGTGCTGGTAATGAGGAGAAAATACGATTACAATGAGGCGATTACCTTTTTTAGACAATCAGATTCTATGATGTGTGGTACCACTTGCTTACAGATGATATGTAAATATTACGGTAAGAACTTTAGCCAAGCTTTCTTGTCTAGCATATGTTATGCAACTACAGAAGGTATTTCTATGTTGGGAATAAAAGAAGCTGCTGAGAAATTTGGCATTAAAACTATAGGACTTTAATGGAAACATAAGAATACTTCTTTCGCCTATAGGTAATAAGAATATAACGTAAAGTGTGATGTTTGATAGCGATGGAGCAAGTAGTAAGGAAATAAAAGAGGGTGTTTCAAAATAGACTAAAGATATAAATGTAAAATTATAAGGAAATTATCAAAATGGTACAAAAAATGAGGCATATTTTTATGATGATCCTGTTTCTGATGTTTTCCAAAGGAGTATACTCTCAAGTGAGTGTAAGAGGAAACATTATTGATGAAAACGACAAGGAAGTAATTGGATGTTCAGTCAGAATTCTGTCGACAGATTCGACATTCTTGTCTGGCGGCGTAACCAATGATGTGGGTGAATTTCATATTAAAAATATTCAATCGAATAACTTTATCGTTCATCTGTCATATATAGGCTATGAAGACCAATATATTACCTGTAATAATGCATCGGATGATGTTGATATGGGAAAGATTAAACTGATGGTATTGCCAAAGACTTTAGGAGAGGTAAAAGTTGTTGGTAGTAATAAAATTCAGAAAATTGACAGACAGATACTTATTCCTAGTAGTCTGCAACGGAAGGCATCCAGTAATGGACTTTTGTTACTGCAGAATTTAAGTCTTCCACGCATTGAGATTAATTCTATTAACAATAGTATAGAGATGACTACAGGAGGGACAGTTGAATTACAAATTAATGGAGTAAAGGCAAAGCTTCCTGAGGTGAAATCTCTAAGACCAGACGATATAGCAAAGGTGGAATACCATGATAATCCGGGATTGCGTTATGGAAATGTGGGAGCTGTCATTAATATTATTCTGAAACGGAGGAACTCAGGTGGAAATTTCTCAGTCGATTTAACCAATGGCATAAATAAAGTTGGAACAGGAGATTATAATGTTTCCGCTAATTATCATTTTGGAAGTTCGTCTTTCAAGTTTATATCTAATTGGGAACGCAGAGATTTGAAATGGATACGTGAAAATGTTGAAACCTTTAATGGAACTGCAACTCCACTATACAATGTGGAAACAGGCTTGCCTACAAAGGTAAAGTATGACAGGATGAATTTCCTATTAGGTTATGACTATAATAAAAATAACCATCTACTCAGTATTAACTATAGACAGTCATATATGGATATGCCTTATTCCATATCAGACAGAGAATCCGAACTTACAAGTGCTGGACAGGAATATAAAATATCCGATCATGAAAAGTCGAGGGAAAATATACCTTCATTAGATATTTATTACCAGACAGAATTGGCTAAAGGAAAGAATCTGTTTATTGACGTGGTAGGAACCTATATAAAAACTAAGAATAATAGGCATTTTGTTCAGAGAGGAGTAAATTCTGTTGAGGAATATGCATCACAGACAAAAGGTGATAAATATTCGCTCATCGCTGAGGCTATTTATGAGCAAAAGATTAAAAATTCCATGTTATCACTTGGCATAAAACATAATCAGGCCTTCGTTTCCAATAATTATGGTGGAACCATCAATGCGAATATAAGCATGCGAACAGCTGAGACCTATGGGTATGTGGAATTTATGTCTAAGGTAGGGAAATTGGTATACACCATGGGTAGTGGTGTAATGAGAACATATAACAGTCAGGGAGATGTAAGCCAGAGTAAAATTATTTTTCGGCCAACACTTAAATTATCATACAATCTGACCAAGAATTTACTTGTTAGATACACTGGCTATATTTCAGGTTATTCTCCATCATTATCAGATATGAATGATGTGAGTCAGAATATAGATAATTATCAAGTTAGACGAGGAAATCCTAATCTTAAGACAGTAAAATTCGTTTCTAATGATTTGACTATCAACTGGAAGTACAAATGGTTGGATTTGGATTATCTTATCAGATACAGCTTTGATGATAAGCCATTAATGGAAACGACATTGTTCGAGAATAATAAGTATATACGTACAATGGAAAATCAGAGGGGTTTTCATCGATTGCAGAATAATTTAAATCTGAAGCTGACTCCGTTCGGTGAAAATCTTCAGGTTAATATCAGCACATACTTGAACAGATACATAAGTGAGGGAAATAATTATACCCACACCTATTCTGATTTTGGTGTAAATGGTTCTGTTACCTTTTTGAAAGGGAATTGGTTCCTGATGGCCAGTGCCAGCAAAGGGCATAAAATACTATGGGGAGAGACTTTAACCAAGGAGGAGACTCTACATTCAATATCTATCGGCTATAATAAGGATAACTGGGGCATACAAGCTCAGGTGTTGAATCCTTTCAGTAGCAAGTATAGTCAGTATGTAGAGAACTGGTCGAAGCTAGCTCCTTACAGGCAGGATGCTTTTTCGCATGACCTGAACAGAATATTCATGCTTGAAGCATATATCAACGTAGACTTCGGTAAACACAAGAACAATGTAAACAAACGAATAAATAATAGTGATACCAATTCTGGCATTTTGTCAGGAAGCAAATAGAAGGTATAGCTATGATTGATTAGATATTTAATTTATGCGCATTTTAAATATAAAAATAGAGGTAGCTGAAAATCTATAAAAGAGTAAGCATACAACTTTAATCCTTAAAAAAATGGAAAAGAAAATTTTAAAATCAATGGAAAGTATTCCAATGATGTCTGAGAGTGATTTTGACTGTCTTATTCTAAACGATGACCAAGCAGATGAGATTTATGGCGGAAAAGGAAAATGGATATGTGGAGGAGTTTATAATAACTGTGTAAATTGTTAGAATAACTAAATTCACAATTTGAGGGTGCTGGCTTACTTCATAAACTCAGTACCCTCAAATAAATTAAAATATTTTATTATGAAGAATCTAACCAAGCTTAAACTTTCGAAATA
This sequence comes from Prevotella melaninogenica, assembly GCF_018127925.1. Taxonomy (NCBI): domain Bacteria; kingdom Pseudomonadati; phylum Bacteroidota; class Bacteroidia; order Bacteroidales; family Prevotellaceae; genus Prevotella; species Prevotella melaninogenica. Next base: position 149,277 of record NZ_CP072347.1, read on the forward strand.
TGCATTTATGTCTGCTCCTCGCAATGATGTTTATCTTATTTTCTCTGGAAGATCTGGTAAAAATATTAGATTATCCTGTAAGTCATTTGATGCAATTAAACATAATAGGTTAGATATAATATCCGACGATACTCTCTACTTATTAAGGAATGTAAAGGTCCTTGTACCAGAGAATGAAGATGAATTTGCGGAAATTAATAAAGAAAATCATGAGAAATTAAGAAGGCAGGCAAATTTTAGAAAAGAAAATCTTTATTTATCTATTCAGCCATCAGCTTCTTGTCAATTAGCATGTGATTATTGTGGGCAAGAGCACAAAAAGGCTAAAATCTCAGCTGACAACATCCATCTAGTTCTTAACAGAATTAGGATGAAATTGAAAACGCATACATATAAATTATTGGAGATAGGTTGGTTTGGTGGAGAGCCATTGACCGCATGGACAGAAATGCGCCATATAAACCGCAATATAAAAGATCTGACTTCAAGTGAAGATATTCGTTATATAAGTCATATAACTACAAATGGATATGCCCTAACTTTGCACAAATACATTTCATTGAAAAATGAATTTAATTGTAAGCGAATTGAAATAACTTTAGATGGCAGTAAAGAATTTCACGATATCCATCGTTTTACAATTAATCATAGTGGGTCTTTTGATAGAATTTTTTCCAATCTAATTAATATTATAAATAGTCCTGATTACGATAAAGATCAATGTTTTATATCTGTAAGATGTAATGTGGATGAGAAAAATATTGAAGGTGTTATTCCTCTTCTAAAATCCCTTTATGATCATAACGCTCAAGATAAGATATTTTTTTATGTCGCGAATGTTGTCTCTTGGGCTAAGAATGGTGCTGGAGTAGAAAATACTTGGAAAAAGATAGGTGAGAAATCAACTGAATATCTTTTGTATATGTTGGACCATGGTTTTAAAACAGAGATTTTGCCAGAAAGAGAAGGTCCATACATGTGTCTCGGGACAATAAGAGATTCAGAAATGTATGATGCATATGGAAATATCTTTGATTGTTCTGAAACATCATATTCTTCTACCTATTCCAAAGGACCTTTCGCATTAGGAAATCTAAGAAATCAGAAAAATTTGAAATATAATAGCATTCTCAAAGATGTTCCTGAGATGCTAATGAATGGTAAGTTTGAAAAATGTCGTGTCTGTAAATTCTATCCACTTTGTGGTGGATTGTGCCCTCTAGCTTTAGTTGAGAATGAGCCTAGATGTCCATCGTTTATCTATAATATTGAAGATAGAATGCTTATTCAGATGTTGTATAATTATAAGGGGAAAGGAAAGTAATGAATATTTTACAAACATACTATGATGATCGTATACATGAGCATGGATTAGATATTTCTGGAAGATATTTAAATTCTGTCACAAACTGGTTGTCCATTGCGTATAGCTGTTTAACACTGAAAAAGAATAATCAAAAATCACCATTGTTTTTTTATGGTGATTCTGATATTGTGCATATACTTCAGGATTTATTCAAATTGCCATATGATGAATATAATAGTTTTAATAGTCATATCTTAGAGGGTAATAAATATTATTGTCTTCCCAAGATAATAACATATTCTTTACAGAATGCTCCTTTTATCCATATTGATACTGATATATTTGTAAATAATCCATTTCCTCAATATTGGGATAAGTCGGATTTAATAGCTCAACATCAAGAACATGATTCCACCTTTTATAAGTTAGTATATGATTATCTTAAAGAAAGTAAAGTTAAATTATTAGATATCCAGAAAGTTTGCATAGATGGAAGCTATATTAACTCTTATAATCTGGGAATAGTGGGGGGATGTGATATTAATTTCTTTAAAGAGTATATACAATGTATTAAAAAGTTCATGACCATTAATCACAGGAATATGTATTCTGCGGAACAAAAATGTCTTTTTAATGTTGTATTTGAACAGTGGATGTTTTATGCTCTGGCAAAATATAGAAATGAACCTGTATCCACATTTTATCATGAAATTGTAAAAGACTTTGTAATGCCGAATGGCTTTGTCCCTGAAAGGATAGTTAATCAATACCCTATAGATTTTATACATATCATGGAACATAAGAAACATGTGAGATGTAATAGTTTTGTTGCACGAAATATGCTTTTAGAGTTCCCTGACACGTATGAACGAATTTTAAAAGAGTGTTATAAAAATGGAATAGATGTCCCACAGTTATCTGTGCCCAAGAAAGTTACCCAAGATCAATTAAAACAACAAATATTTTTAAATCAAATTAATCAGGATTCATCTTTTTTATTGAATCTAAAATTACAATTATCTCCTTATATTCAGTTTTTAGAACTGTCTAACAAGCAAAAAGAGGTCTTAAAAAAGAAAAATGCAGATGGGAGCAAAATTGGTCAATATCTGAATATTAAAGCTTTTGATGCTTATATGGGGATATACCACAATTATCTTTATTCTAAAAATCTTTCATCAATTCTCTGGAATTTTAAAAGTCCTAGGAATATAGATGATATTTTAAGATCTATCCCTGAGAATAGTAAGAAAGCTTTTATATTCTTTATTAAACAAGCTATCTTTGATAATATATTAATTTGCATATGAATATAATTCAAACATTTTATAGTTATACAGATGGAGACCCTTTATTTGATAACGCAGGTTTTTTAAGTGCTGAATTTAATTGGCTAAGCATTGCTTTAAGTTGCGTTTTATTGAAACAGCATTTTGGAAAGGTTACATTATATTGCAACCATAAAGTCCGTATATTGGTAGAAGAACTTCATATTCCTTATACTAATATTGTTGAAATTCCTGATTTTATGGAAAATTATGAAGGATATAATTTATGGGCTTTACCTAAAGTCTATACATATAGCATGCAGAGAGAACCATTCTTACATGTCGATTGTGACTGGTTTATGTTTGAAAAATTATCTGATGATTTTTTGTCATCGGATTTATTTGCACAGAATATTGAATATGATGATCAGTTTTATAATCGTAAGTGCATAGAGAGATTTATACATGCAGGGGGAGTCGTTCCTCAATGTGTGAATGCAGAATTATCTGCTCCAATTTGTAGGGTCGCTAATGCTGGGATTTTAGGCGGGAATGATATTGATTTTATAAAGAGATATGTTAATCAAGTTTATTCTTTTATAAAGAAAAATGATAGAGTTCTAAAAGTAACGAAAGATGGATTTATAAATTCTTTTTATGAGCAAATGTTTTTTTATACTATGGCGAGGGAGGAAAATAAATCAGTAAACTATTGTACTAGGGGAGATAAGCTTAGTACTAAGTTTGATTGGCTTGATATTGATTTTACATGTAAACCAAAATACGGGTATATGCATTTACTCGCTTCTTTAAAACGATCTATTAATGCTCAGATTTTTGTTTCTCAATACCTTAGAAATATAGCTCCAGATTTATACAAAAATATTATACAAACGTATATTAATCGAGGAGGTCACACTATTATTAACTATTTTGATATATGCTGTGATTTGTGTATAAACAATCTTAGAACAAACGATTTAATATTTTCAGAAACGAAAAAGTATTTAAAGATATATACTCCTATATCAAAAGAAGGTTTAGATTCCTATATTACTAAATCTAATTATAAGGAAGATAATTTGTTATCAAAGATTTTCTGTATAGATTTAATGAGGTATAATGCAGAAAAAAACTTAGTAAAGAATTATCAAGAAATTTGTAGTGTAAATGATAAAAACATCACATTTTTTTGGAAGGAGGATCTTTTAAAGAAAAATAAGTTGAAATTAAATAATCAATTTTCATTCATTGAACTTTCTCAAGATATCTATAAATATCTTTTTCCAAATTACCATTTTCCATCTAGGAATCCTATCATGGCTTTCTTGAAGGATCCATTAATTTTAAAAGTAAAAGATGTTTTGTTAAGGGGAATTGGTGCGGAAATAATTAGATATATGTGGACTGTATCCGAAGCAACTGCCCCTCAAATTATAAACCACATACAATTAGAACTAAAAGATGATGATGTGAGAAGTGACTCAGAGTTGATAATGAAGTATATTATTTCATTTATTACGAACAATGTGTTGCTGTGTGATGAATAATCTCTGAAAATGAATAAGAATTTCATTATTTGTAAACAATATGATTCAATGCAATGTGGGATTGCATGTTTGGCTATGATATGCAAATATTATGGCAAGAAATATTCAATGGATTGTCTTAACCAGTTATGTTTTGCAACTACAGAAGGTGTCTCTCTATTGAGTATTACTAGGGCTGCAGAGACACTTGGATTTAAGACTGTTGGAGCTAGGTGTGAGGTAAGTAATCTGGTTAATAAGAATCTCCCCTGCATCCTCCACTGGAATCAGAACCATTTTGTAGTGCTGTATAAATTGAAGAAAGGCAAGACATTCTATATTGCTGACCCAGGAAAAGGACTCATTAGGTATAAGCTTGAGGAGTTTAAGGAGCACTGGATTAGTACAAAGCAGGACGGAGCGGAGAAAGGAGTAGCTGTGTTCCTATATCCGACGGAAAAATTCTATAAGCGAAAAGACATAGACAGGAGGGAGGAACACCTGTTTAAGTTCCTCTTTGGTTACATCAAAAAGTACAAAAAATACTTTGGGCAGATCGTACTGGGCTTATTTGTAGGTTGCCTTCTGCAGCTTATCCTCCCTTTCCTCACGCAGTCAATCGTGGATGTGGGCATTAAAAACCAGAACATCGGTTTTATATGGCTGATACTCTTAGGGCAACTGATGCTTACCGTGAGCCGTACTGCCATCGACTTTATTCGCCGTTGGCTGCTGTTGCATATTTCGCTGCGCATAAACATCTCATTGGTAAGCGACTTTTTCATCAAACTTTTGAAGCTGCCAATGTCGTTCTTCGATACAAAATTGATGGGTGACCTCATGCAACGCATGGGCGACCACAGTAGGGTGAACACGTTTCTGACGCAACAGACGCTCAGTATCGTATTCTCACTCTTCACCTTTGTGGTGTTCAGCATCGTACTGCTATTCTATAATTGGCTCGTCTTTGCCATCTTCATGCTTGGCAGTCTGCTTTATGGCGGTTGGCTTGCACTCTTCCTCAGGCGCAGAAAGGTACTCGACTACGAACTCTTTGAGCAACAAGCTATCAACAACAATAAAACCTACGAGTTTATCACCTCCATGCAGGAAATAAAGCTCCAAGACTGCGAGCAGCGCAGACGCTGGGAATGGGAAGACGTGCAGGCAGACCTCTTTGGAGTGCAGATGAAATCGCTGAAACTCCAGCAGACACAGGAGGCTGGCAGCATCTTCATCAACGAACTAAAGAACATTGTCATCACGGTAGTGGCAGCAACAGCCGTCATTCATGGACAACTCACGCTGGGTATGATGCTTGCCGTGCAGTACATCATAGGACAACTTAACTCGCCCGTGGAACAGTTGATGAGTTTCTTCTACTCCGTACAAGATGTAAAGATAAGCCTTGAACGTATCAACGAAATCCACCGTATGGACGATGAGAACGGAAAGCAAGGATTGGAAACCTCTGTGAAAGAAGAGGATAAGGGCATAGACCTTGAAAACGTAAACTTCAAATACGACCCACACGCACTGAAGATCATCATTGATGATGTGAGCCTCACTATCCCCAAAGGTAAGGTAACTGCCATTGTGGGCGCATCGGGAAGCGGTAAGACCACCCTCATCAAACTGATGTTAGGCTATTATCCTGTATTGGAAGGACAAATCACCATTGGCGGAACAGATGTGAACACACTCAATAAGAAATGGTGGCGCAGACAATGTGGTGTGGTGATGCAAGACGGTGTCATCTTCTCTGAATCCATTGCACGCAACATTGCCGTTGATGATGGAGAGATTGACAAGGAGCGGTTGCAAAGGGCAGCCGAAATAGCTTGTATTCATAACTATGTAATGGGACTTCCCTTAAAATACAACACTAAGATTGGTCGCGATGGCGTTGGTTTGAGCCAAGGACAGAAACAGCGTATCTTGATAGCAAGAGCCGTGTACAAGAACCCCGATTATATTTTCCTTGATGAAGCCACCAACTCGCTCGATGCCAATAACGAGCGCATGATTGTGGAGCATCTGGATGAGTTCTACAAAGGCAAGACCGTGGTTATCGTGGCTCACCGATTAAGTACGGTGAAGAATGCTGATCAAATAGTGGTATTGGATAAAGGCAAGGTGGTAGAAATTGGCAACCACGAAGCACTCACGGCAAAGCAGGGTGCATACTATAACCTTGTAAAGAATCAATTGGAATTGGGCAACTAACAGCAGAAAGGAATATTATGTCAGACAACAAGATAGAACTCCGTAGCGAGAAAGTAAGGCATATCATTGGCGAGATACCATCAAGGATTGTCCGTTATGGTATCACGATTATCACCATTGTGATGTTGGGACTACTGATAGGCGCATATTTTATACCTTATCCCGAAACCATCAGTGCAAAGGTGCAGATGACAAATGCCTATCAAGGCGCAATAACCATTCCATATAAATATGTGAATACGATAGCAAGAGGAATGACGGCAAACATTGAGTTTGAGGGTTACGATGCAGAAACATACGGAGTTGCAAATGCTGTAATAACAGCCACATCGCATATACCCTTACAAACGGAAGCTGGTAGTGTATTCACGGCACAGGTAAGGATAACGGATTACAAGTATAATCTTGTAAGCGGGATGACAGGCACGGTATCTATACTTGAAAGTAATGAAAGCGTACTTCAAAGGATTGTCAAGAGAATAACAAATATCATATGATTTCCTTTTTAATCGTAATAAAACAGTGAAAGAGAGGAATGTCCAGATTGAGTGTTAAATTTTTATGTCCATATTGCAGTTCAACGGAAATGATTAAAAGTGGGAAGAATAGCAATGATAAACAATACTGCCAATGCAAACATTACTCCAGATATTTTAGGTTCTTCCGTTAAATGAGTGGATGCTTTTCGCATAGCTTTAACGGAAAAACCGAGTTTATTCATTAAACAAAAATACAGTCAAGACTGTCAATGTCTATTCTATTATCACCCTCCAACACCGCACCCTTTTTCATTTTAACACTTCAAAATGTAGATAAGGGTCTGAAAAATCATTACATAATTCAGATTAAAACATCTATAAATAAAGATAAAAACACGTATAAAAAGTAAGTTTACAACTAACAGAAAATCAATTAGTTATAAAGTTGTGTAAGAAAAGGTGCTTAGTTGGACTTCAAAAGGGTGTTAGTACCACTCCAAAAGAGCATCTTTTGGCTTGCAATTAGGTGTCTTTTAGAAGCCAAAAGAGCATGTATTGCAAACGCTACCGAAACCGCAAGGGCAGGCTCTCGGAAAGTGAGATTATGACCATTTTGGTATGCTATCATTTCGGCGCATATCGCAATTTCAAGGAGTATTATTTGAATTGGGTCAAAGGGGTGATGCATCAAGCAGGAACTCTTTGAGAGCCTATTCGGTCAATGTATCCAACTCGTTCATGGGCTCAAGGCTAAGATGAAGAATAAACTGATGGCTATGTGGGACAAAATCATGCTGAGGAAAAGAAACATTATCGAGTGCATTAACGAACTACTCAAGAACAAAGCCAACCTTGTTCACTCAAGACACCGCTCGATACACAACTTTATCATGAACTTGTGTTCTGCCCTTACAGCATACTGCTTCTCTGAGAACAAGCCAGAGGCACTGCCAGTGTATGTGGGAAATCAAGGCAGTTGGAACTTTTATCATGCTAAACTTATCCCGAATTCACGTAACAATAGACAAACCTTTTACAGTGAATAAAGGGTCTATAATAGATATCTCAATAAAAAATAGATAGTAAAAAACTATTCTTTAATTAGATGTGCCAATGCAGAATCAGCCTTGATGCGCTTGACCTCTGCATTCACAAGCGACAATATTTCTTTTTCTCCTTACGATAATTGGCTTCAATAGTTTCTTTGAGATTATCGGAGCCATCTTTGTTTTGAAGTCTGCGATTGTGGATATAGACTGATAAACTTTCATTTCAGCGGAAACTTTAGCAATATCCACGACAATATCGGCATGGAAAATCTTTTGGTCAATACGTTCATCGAAATTATCGGATACTACACCTTCAAACATACCCTGACCCGTTGGCGGAATTAAGGCCGAATTTACCAAGTCTTTTGAAAAGAATTGCATATATTAAGTATTTTTGCGAAATCCGCATATAAGTTGTGCATACGGATTATTAAACTTAGCGTGTTGCTTATTACTAAGTTACAAAACCTCTTTTATATGCAACTTTTCTTGCATATTAATTTATCCTTTAATTTAATTCCGCCAACGAGTTATATATAGTTAATAATATAGCAAATATAGTGAAAATACTAAGGAAATACAAATTTTTGAAAATAAAATAACTATTTTCTTGTTATAAACAATATCTATTTGTATATTTGCGACAAGAAAAGGAAAATGTCATTTTAGTATAATTATCTATCAGACCATACTGTAAAAAGGAGCGGAAGCCGAAAAGCTTACGAGTAGGCCCTAACTTACCTTAATTAGATATGAACATACATACTTTAAAAGTAACGGCAATTCTTTCCGTATTTCTATTTCTTTGTATGCCGACAATGGCACAACAAAGAGGTAAAGATGAGAGCTTAAGGAAAGTCTTAGATAAAATGTTTGCGCACATTGACAAAAATAAAGTGCCAACAGGACTATTAAGAGATTATGCAGAAGAGTATGAAGATCTTGATATATTTACGGGAATAGTGCCCTTAACAGAACATAACGCTGCTGATTATGTAAGATTTGGCTATTTGTTGTCAACAATTAAGTCTGCAGATTTAATAGGTGTAGTAAGTAAAGACATAGATGTTTTTTTCCGTCAAAAAAAATCTTATTATGAGAATAACTCTATATCATTAAGTCTTGCATTGTACAAATATTCTCAAATTAAGGAAAATGCATTAAAAGATGGATTAATAACCTACAAAAACGATCAAGTATATACTACAAATAAAGATCCATATAAGCAAGGTTACCTGTTTGCTTGTAGTTCACTCGTAGAAAACACAACTGAATCTTCTGTTGTCATAAGTTTGCCCCAAAGTAACCTTTTGACTAACATACATTTAAGTAAACTTGAAATAAATATTGGAAATGGCTTTCAGGAAATTGGAGGGAATAAAAAGGTAAAAGCGAATTTACAACAAGGAAGAAATGAAATAATAATAAAGGCAACATTGGATAATGGACAATCATTATTATCCCACATGTTTATAACAAAATTAGAACGTAAGCCTGATGGATTAACAAGATCTTCTGAATACAGCTTTCTCTCCAATCCCCTTTCAGATACAATAGTTATAGACGGAGATGATTATCGTGGTATATCTACAAAAGCAGAAGTTACATATTGTTTATCAGGTGATCATACAACTATTGTGAAACCTTTTATTATTGTAGAAGGCTTTGATCCTAGATTACCTAACAAGCCTAAAGGCTTTACGCATTACAATAATGTCGTTGCTCCAAATTCTTTCTTAGAAATGTTAAGAGAAGGTTTTGGCTATGATCTTGTATATGTAGATTGGAAGAGCTCTGGAGAATATATTCAGGCAAATGCATATACATTGATATCTGTTATTAACTGGATAAATGAGCAGAAAGCTATATCTAATAGCAAAGAAAAAAACACAATAATCGGGCATAGTATGGGAGGGCTTATCATAAGATATGCTCTTAAAACAATGGAGGATAGGAATATCAAGCACCAAACTCAGACTTATATAAGTTATGATGCTCCACATTTAGGTGCTTATGTTCCTTTGGGAGTCCTATATGGTTATAAAGCTATTCGCGACTGGTGCGCAGATAAAAAATTTCTTAAATCTGTAATAAAAACATTTAGTGGTAATAAATTTAATGTGGATGAGTTAATACAATTGGGAAATTCATTGGCATATTCAAGTGCTACAGCCCAATTATTGGTTGATTATGTAAACCCAGAGGGAAATTTGGATAATCGGGAATATATATTATGGCAAAAGGAACTCTCTAAATTAGGATTCCCTAAAGGTGATAATGGGCATGGACTAAACATGTTTGCTATAGCTAATGGTTCATATAAGGAACCGATTATTCCTGATCATTATTTATCAGCCGATGCCAATGCAGGAATAGGCTCACTCGACATTCTAACACCATTAAATCCATTTATTTATGGACTTTCATTGAATGATATAACCGCAGCACTAGTTAGCATGATACCTGGTAAAACAAAGGTAGATGCCGACATAAAAATCTCTCCTGCTAAAAAAGTTGGAGATGAAGTTACTTATTTTAGAATAAAAATTAAGAAAAAATTTCTTTGGATAGGACTCACTATTAGTCACACTAACTTTAGCTTTGATAGATACTATCCCAACATACCGCTCTATGATACTTATCCCAGTTCAAAATACGATGTAAGGGGATTCACAGGTAATCTAGATGGTAATCTTGGAGATAAGTTGAATGTTCCTGATATTCTATTGCAAAGAGATATTTTTGTTAAGCCTAAAGCTATCCCTTTTGTTCCAACCTCTAGTGCCTTGGCTATAGGGTCAGGATTAACTCATAACCCTGAGCTTTATAAAGCTGAACCGCAAAGTATGGCCAGTGCTTTTGGCAAAAACTATTTTGTTAATAATGAAAGTCAAGAACACTCTTCTTTTTTAAAAGAAAAGCAAGTAAATAAGTGGATATTATCAAGGTTCTCTACTCTAATCGTTGGACCTATAAATGCTTATACCAATGCCCAATATTTCTTGACGAACGCTATAGGGGTGACAAGTTGGAGCACAGATAATTCAAAGATTGCGACTATTAATTCAAGTGGAATACTTACCGCAAAGGGGAAAGGAATTTGCTTTGTAGAGGCATCTAATAATGGAATTAAATATAGTATGCCAATAGTCGTAGGTAATCCAAGATACATACTTAAGGGTTCTTACAGTCCAGGAGGCTATTTGCTTAAAGCTGAATGTCTTGATAATGAATTTAAAAACTCACAGGATCTTATAAATGACGCTTTCAAATTCAAATGGGGTATTAAGTATGGCAATAGCCCAATAGAATGGATAGAAAACACTAAACCTGAAATTCTTTTTAGACAAACTTCAGATAACGAATACTGTGTTTGTTTTCTTGAAGTTTTGAATAGTCAAGGCGAACGAGTATCTATGCAAAATATGGAAATCAGTTCTCTGAATATTTATGATATTGAAAATTCTACTTTCTACATAGACAGGAGTGGTAATTTATATGATGGAATAAAAAATAAATATGATTTTGACTATGCCAGCATATATTTCTCTCGCAAGAAAAATATTAGCAAAGCATTTGATGATAGTTCTTGGGATGCCATAACTGCGTTGTCAGTTGATCCTATTGGTAAATATAAAGAAGTTACTATTAACGAGGGAAGTATTCTTTTGAAGGATATGTTTGCAGAAGATGCTATAGAGTATATGAAGGCGCATTCAGAAGAAGGACAACAGTATATTTATACAATTGTACTTCTAAATTATGAAAATAAGTCTTTACAGTATATCCCTATTAGAGTTATCTACAAAAGTGATATTAACAAATAAAGAATAGAATTATGATAAAGTTTTTAAAAGTCTCTTTAATATTGTTATGCAATATTTTCCTTCTTTCAAGTTGTATGAAAGAAGTGGAAGGATATGATACCTTTGCAACGATAACGCTGAATGGAGAAGTATATAAGAATTATGATTCTTGGAACTGGCTGCGTAGCTCATACAATCCTGTCTTTTTATCAATATTGGGATGTGAGGAACAACTGACAGAATTGGACCTATATCTCCGAAAACAACCAGACAATCGTTCGAATCATGCATATTCTCTTGATATCGTCTTTGATTCACCGTTGAAGAAACTAAAGTTAAAAGAGCCTTATACTATAGTTTCTACTGAAGACACTTTACTCTATAAGAATAAACGTTTGGATTTTTACAAAAAGATATGGGAGGACAGGCGACATCTCCCTACATTTGGTAGCGGAGGAGTTTGCATTTTAAGAACAGTAACTGGACATATAAGAACGGCGGTAGTCACCTCTCTTTCAGGTACCTGTGTACTCAATAATTATGATAAAAAAGGGTTCGCTCATGGATATCTAAAACTTTCAGGCATTTGGCCTACAGGTGAAAGATGTAATCTTGAAGGAGATTTTACTGCACATGCTGGAGGCCCTGAAGATATAGAACAAAAATAATTTTAAATTTATCCTAAATGAAAAAAATAAATATAATACTCATAATGATATATGTCATTTTTGCAACCTCTTGCAATGATAACGTTATAGAGGATATAGACAATAATATGACTGAATATCAGAAAGAAAATAAGCCAAGGAGCAATAAAGAAAACATATATATGGAGCAAACTGATCATATAGCTATGCTTACAAGACTTGTTTGGTTTGATAAAGGCAGTAGTAAATACATCCTAGCCTTATCAAAAGAAGATGCATATAAGATGGGCTTCACGCTAAACGAATATCTTTCTGTAGAAAATTATGTAAAAACTCTCAATCAAATAAAAGTATTACACAAATAAAAACCAATCAAATTATTGTATTATGAAAAGAAAAGTATTTTTGGGGTTGATAGTAATTATTGCTATCTGCTCATCGTATTCATGTTCAAATGATGAGACTGTTGAAGGTACAGTCGAAGATATTTCTATATCTCAATCGTCTCCAGAGTTTGTTGCAAAACTATCAGAACAACAAAAGATTAATATCCAGAAAACAGGAGAAGCATTCTTGCAGAATCAGCAAAGACATGCTTTTAATGCAACAATAGACAAAGATATACCTACGAGATATGGCATATATTCTTTTCCTCAAACCGAAACGCGAGCCGTTGGCATTTGGGGGTCATATCCTGCACAATATTGGACAATGATTAGACTTAGAAAAGCAAAAGTTGTAGGAGGTGAGGTTTTGGCACCGCACATAAGAAGAGCAATCAATGAAGCTGTAAATGAAATTGAAAAAAATACAAATGTAAGGTTTTATAATTCGGAAGGCGAGCCAGAAGTGCTTGCTAGATATGGTATAAAACTACCTAATGTTTCAATAGGATACGACCTCAGTAAGTATGAAGGAACGGGTAGTTTTGGTCTTGTTGGTGGGGAGCAGTTTATTAGTATTCCTCAGACATTTAATGATGACAAATATAAGTTAGGGGCAGCTGGCTATAAGCAATTAGTCGCATTCTTGTTACATGCTTTCTGTAATGCTGCAGGCATGTTCAATGAACAACAACGCCCTGATAGAGATAAGTATGTCACAATCTACCGAGATAATATCAAAGATGGCTATCAAGCATATTTTGAGAAGTGTGGCAGAAACTATATAATGAATGGCTCTTTCGATAAGAATTCTATTACTATAGCATCTTCTAAGGCATATAGCAAGAATGGTAATCCTACTATTAAATTAATAAGTGGAGGAGAAATTCTGAAGAATCTGACCTTATCCGATTTAGATAAGTACTTTTTAAATCAGCACTACTTACCATATATAGCTCGAAAAGACAACTATACAGAACTTGATAGTATCGTCTATATTGATGGCAGAAAATTAACAGACGAAGAAAGATTAAGAATACAACATCAACTCAACCAACAACGCGGCTTATTTGGTGAACCTTCTGCTAAAGGTAGATCTCCACGAAGAATTCCTTGGTAATATATAATTCTGTAACCAACAGAACTATATTCCTTTTAATAAAACACTTAGTTGTGGATTATTCTTGATACGTTCAATCTCCGTATCTACAAGAGTTAGAACATCTTGTTTGACACATTTATAGTTGGCTTCGATAGTCTCTTTGAGATTGTCGGAGCCATCTTCGTTTATGAAGTCTGCGATAGTGGGTATAGACTGATAAACTTTCATTTCAGCAGAGACTTTGGCACTATCCACCACAATCTCAGCATGGAAAATCTTCTGCTCAATTCGCTCATCAAAGTTGTCGGACACAGCACCCACAAACATCCCCTGCGTGAGGTTGCTGATTTTCGATGCAGGGATAAGGCTATCCATCTGTGTGGAGATAGATGTGGATTTGTCATTGCGGTTGATGGTCATAGACTGCCGTTGCTGAAGCACCTTTCCGAAACGTTCTGAGAGAGTCTTGGCTGTTTCCCCAACTACCTGCCCGGAAAACACATTGCCCACAGTATTCTGTATCACCTTACTCTCCTTGTCCCCATAATCACGGGTAAGTTGTGAGAAGTCCTGAAAGCCCAAACATACGGCAACCTTATTGCTTCGTGCAGTAGCTATGAGGTTGTCAAGCCCACGAAAGTAGATAGTCGGCAACTCATCGATAATCACCGATGATTTGAGTTGCTTCTTCTTGTTGATGAGCTTCACGATACGGCTGTTGTATAGACCAAGTGCTGCAGAATAGATATTCTGACGATCGGGGTTGTTACCCACAACAAGGACTTTCGGCTCATTAGGGTTATTGATATCAAGCGAGAAATCATCGCCTGTCATCACCCAATAAAGAGCTGGTGAAATCATACGCGAAAGCGGTATCTTGGCACTGGCAATCTGTCCCTGCAACTGATCCTGCGCTCCACCCTCCCATGCGTCCATAAAAGGAGAAAGGTAGTTGGCAAGTTCATCGTAGGAAGTGAGTATAGGAAATATCTGTGCGTAGGGACGGTTAAGAAATTCGATGGCATGGGGAAACGTGCAATACTTCCCGTCCTCATAGATTTTCAGAAACCAAATGATGGCAGCCAGCAAGATAATCGGTGACTCTACAAAGAAATCTCCCTGCTTTTGTATCCACGAACGGTTCAAGTTGAGCATGATGGTGTAGGCACTTTCGTAAGCGTCCGATATATCCGTCATAAAGGCAGGATTGATAGGATTGCACCGATGCGATTTCCTCGGATCGTCAAAGTTGATTACATAGAACTGTGGTTTTACCTTGTAGGCATCTAAATTATGAAGCAGGTGATTGTAAGCTATCTCTGAAAGGTCGGGAAACTTATAGTCGTAGATGTACATGGCAAAGCCTTTCTCTATCTGCTGCTTGATGTAATTGTTCACGATAGCGTAAGACTTACCCGACCCCGGTGTGCCGAGTACCATCGAGGCGCGGAAGGGATTGACTACGTTAATCCAGCCATTATTCCACTTCTTCTTATAGTAAAAACGTGTAGGCAGATTGACAGAATACTCATTCTCCATCAGTCGGGTTTCCTGCATGAAGCTCTCATTCTCCGTATTGAACACATCGTCCATCAGGTTGTTTTTCAGCAGTCGGCTCATCCATACACCTGCCATCAGCAGGCAGATATAACCCACGGACAGTATGAAGATATATAGAGTAGCTGCCCCAACCTTGCCGATGGGCAGTGCCAGCAGCCACCAATTGAGAAAGAAAAAGACAAAGCCAGAGAAAAGTACCATCCAAATCTTCGACCAAGTGATTTTCTCCTCTTTCACGCCCTTTGTTCCAAGGCAGGACAAAGCGAGAAATACCACACAAAAGAGTTTCGTCCAGAGGATGGACGAGAACAAGCCTGTGGTACGTTGGAAGTTTATTAGTATCTTGTTGATGATACCGAGCGTGAAGTGCCACTCGTGAAACGCTTCGTAGCAGAACCAATAACAGTTGATAAGGAGGAATATCACCGATATGCCCCGCATAAAGTCCATAACTTTACCCAATGCTCTTAAATCATCTTCTTGTGCCATAATGCTATGTTTTTGTAGCCTCCCCCAACCCCCTCCGAAGGGAGGGGAGTTGGAAATGCTCATTTATTTAACGTTTTCTTCGTCTAATATTTACCTTACTTAGTTTTCGGAGCTTACGCTGCCACGCCGCCTCCTTCCAATCATCGTTGCCCGTAGGTAGGAAAGAACCATCTGCCATATCTTCAAAGAGTTCATCAATAAGGTTATCGCTTTCCTCCGTATTTTGCTGCGAAGATTGAACGGTTGCCGATTGTTCCAAACAGACAGAAGGACTGCCATACAGCGTCTTGTCCAAGAATGGGTTATGCGTTGGATTAGAGAAATAGGTGTTGAATACATTGGCGGCATATCCCTTACCCAATCGAGAACCATTGAGCGCAATGCCCGCTTTATCATCAATAAAGGTAATGCCATAGATACGACCGCTTTCGTTCTTTCGGATTACCACACGCAAGCCTTGTTCCTCCAATCTTTGCCGAAGTTCTTTCTCCGTATTGGGAGAGGTACGCATAGTTTTTAACACTTTGTTCCTGACGGTTGGTATCAGTGGTTTGACGTTTTGTTTCGACTTCTGCATCCTGTTCTGTACGGCAGTATAGCCCACACCACGACCGATGTCCGAGGCGTGGATGGGTGTGCCTACCTTGTCGCCCTTATCATCAGTTGGAACATAAACCAGTCCGTCATACTTCTTTCCCCGAAACTCCGTCTTCACTTCTTCTACTGCAAGATGGTATCGGGAAAGAATGGCATTCAGCTCTCCTAATGAACAGAACTTATAATGTTTCAGCACCATGCGAAGGGCACTTGCCACCTGCTCCTTAATATTTTCTTTACTTATGTCCACCTTGGGCGTTTCTACTTCCTCCTTATTGCTGACCTTTGAACTCGGAATAAGATTGTACTTCCTTTCCAAGGTATCAGTAATCTGCTTGCTCCTTCGCTTTTCAAATTTATCGTTGATTTTCTTTCCTTCACTATCCACCCGAAGCGATACGATGTGTATATGCTCACGGGCGATGTCGTTGTGCTTGAACACGATGTAGGGTTGTTTTCCGTAGCCGAGTGCTTCCATATACTCCTTGGCAATCTGCATAAGTGTTTCATTGGAGAATTTCTCGTCTGGGTGAGGATTGAGGGAGCAATGGAACACCGTCTTCTTCGTTCGGCATTTCTCTGGGATAAGTGCTTGCATATCGGCAAACACCTCTGCCATCGTATAAGTTCCCTCTTTGTTTTGATACAAGCCTTGGGCAAGGAGAATGCTTGCTTCCCCTTTCTCCACCTTTTTGAAGTTGTAGCCGAGTGCTCCTCCAAGGTTTTCTGTGGCAGATATTTTGGCAATCATTTCTTACGGTAGTCTATGGTAAGACTGTTAGCCTGTTCCTGCAAGACTATGATTTGAGCAGACAATTTCTCCAACTTTTCAAGCAGTATCTGTGCAGTTTTTACGCTGTGATAGCTGTTGATGGCACGCACAGTTTGGTTATACAGCACGCCGATCTTATGAATTTGTGCCGTCAGTTCCGAGAGTTTTCGGTAATATTCTACGGCAGATTTATCCACCGTAATCACCTTGAAACTCTCTCCAAGAATGCGAGCGCGTACGAAATCCGACTTGGTTTCTGCGCCCGAACGCTGAAACAAATCTATCGCCCTTTGCTGGTCTTTGGGGTTGGGCAACCGTACATGCCAGTTGTCCCAACGGGGCTTTTCTGCTTGTTTCCGTTCTGAACCATGTTCCGTTTCCTTATTCATATCCGTTTTATCTTCTAATTACGACTTTGGAGTAATTCATTCCCCCTTCGGGGCAAGGGTCTTTGTGGTACAAACAGCGGTTTGTGTTACAAAGACACACCTTGCTAATATCAAGAGTTGATACAATTGAAGTATCCACCCTTTTGGGGTGTCTGCTTCGGGATATTACCTCCATGTATTATTCTCGCCTGCAAAGTTACGGCGAGTTTTCAAATATCTCATTATCAATGATATTCACTCTTTTTCCTTGTATTTCCCTGTACTTCACAGGTAGTTGAAACTTAGGATAAAACCTTGTTATTTTGCAAGCAGATTCAGTTGAAAGACAGCTTGAAACCTGTATGGATAAAGAGTCCAAAATAATGATTTCAACTTCAAAAATCTCAATCAAGAAAGGTTTGAACTGCGGATGGTTTTATGTTTTTGAGCTGAGTCAAAATTGAGCTGGGTCAAAACCAGACTTTTAGGTCGAGTCAAAAATATGGTTTCAACAACAAATATGACATGACTTGTCAGTCAAGACATAAATCAACTTATAACATAAGTAACAACCAACTATGAATATGGAAAAGAAAAAAAACAATCCCATCTATCTGGGCTTCGCCTCACAGAAAGGCGGAGTTGGCAAAAGCAGCCTTGCCGAAGTTCTGGCTTCCATACTATATTACGAAAAGAACATCTCCCTTGCCGTCGTGGACTGTGACGGTACGCAGGAATCGTTCTACAAACTCCGCGAACGCGACAGAGACCTTATCGAGTCCTCGCCCGAAATGAGCAAAGAGCTTCATGAACGCCTGTCGCGCTACGGCAAGAAATCATACCATATCGTCAGAAGCAAGCCGGAAAGAGCCGTTTCCGATGTCATGAAATACCTTCGTAAAATGAAGACGGAACCGCAACTGATTATCTTTGACTTTCCTGGTCATGCCCTTACCAGTGCCATGATGGATTTGTCCATTACGATGGACTATATCATCTCACCTATAGAAGCCGACCCACAGTCGCTGGCATCGAGTTTTGCATACGCCAAGACAATCAGGGACTTGGGCATCGGTTTCGAAGGCTCACGCATTCAGGACTTCTTCCTGCTTTGGAACAAAATCAACCGCAGTGCCAGTACCACGGTCATCGACCTGTTTAGTCAGAATGCTGAGGAACAGGGACTGCCGATTTTCGATACCCGTATCTACAACTCCGTCCGATTCAGCAGGGAATTAGCACAAGGGGGTGTCAAAGGTGTATTCCGCTGCTCCTACCTGCCCCCTGCACCTGCTCTCCGTCCTCAGACTGGAGTGGATGAGTGGGTAATGGAGGTCATGGAGAAACTCAACCTGAAAACTGAGAACGGCGTATGAAATCACTGAAAGAGCAACGTGAAAAGCTGCTTCAAGCGAAATTGGAGGAGATGGCAGATATTGGTGTCAAGAAGCGCACAGAGGAGAACACACCAGACTTTGACGACCCCATAGATTTGGATGATGATTCTGACTCTGTGGAAGAAGATGTAAGTGCCTCTCTTTCTAAAATTGACGAACAGGAGGAAATACCGGAAGAAACTTCGTTTAATGGCAACAATGCCAAAACAGCGCAGCTCTCGAAAAGAAAGAGAAATACCAGAACGAAGGATTCTTCCCCAGCAATGGACTTTCCTGAATACGAACAGCGATTTCTGACGGGTGTCCGCAACGGGCGCAACAAGTCGGGCTTCAGTATCCATACTGAGATACTCCAGATACTGCGTGATGTGCTGAACGACATCAGATCGGAGGCTTCCATCACGGGGTATATTGAGAATATCCTTCTCGATCATTTGAAAACATATCAGGATTTGTTGAACCATACCGCCTCACAGCGCAGGCGCGATAAAACCATAGACTTATGATAATCAATTTATTGTTAGGCGCATTGCTTCTGCTGGGTATAGCGTGGATAGCTCTCGGCATCGCATACTTTTGGAGGTTATTTCAAGATTTGGCAGCCCAATCAGGGAAGAATACACCGAAACAGAAAGGAAACGAGCACGGCACAAGTCTCAAGACATCCGTTTCCCAAGAGCAGATTGACAATGCACGTCACGTTTTGGTGGGCAGGAGTAAACCTTTCGTTTCCCCGTCTATCTCCGAAGTTCCCGCTGTTTCCTCCTCTGAAAATCCTGATGAAAAACCTGATACTTTTGCAGAGAAAAACTCATCTGTATCCGAAGAAACAAAAGAAGTGGAAGGTACAGATGAGGACAATGAAATGCAGGTTGACTATACGATGGACGAATCGGACGAAGACACTATCATCCGTGAGGAACTGCAGATTGCAGACGATTCTTTACCCGAAGTCTCACCATCCGCCATTCTTACAAGGGACTTGTCCCGTGTAAACGGCTGGCACAGAAATGACGATACACTTGATGAGGAAAACGAAACCGAAGTGCAGGATACACTGCAAAGCATACAGGGCACACAGCTAATGGACTATATCAAAGAGACAACGCTCAAGCAGGAGAAAGACCATCAAAAGCTACTTACTGCCATCCGTAAAGCAGAAATGACGAACGAAGAAACAATATCTCCCGAGTCTGATTCTGCACAAGAGAATAGCGATGCATCGGAAGAAGCCGAGCGTCCACTTTCATACTATCTGTAAAACTATTGTTTTTGTTCATATTGTACAGTGTTCGAGGGGTGGCTCAAAAGTAAAACAATCAAACTATATCAGTCATACAATAAAACCGAGCCACCCCTTACCACCTCTATCCAAAAGAACATAATTCATTTAACAACATAAAATAAAAAGAACAATGAACAACAAAAAGAAAATCACAATGCTACTCCTGACAGCTACCGCCATAGGAGCATACGCACAAGGCAACGGCATTGCCGGTATCAATGAAGCTACAAAAATGGTAACCTCCTACTTCGATTCCGGCACGAAACTCATTTATGCCGTAGGGGCGGTAGTGGGGTTGATTGGAGGCATTAAAGTGTACAACAAGTTCTCAAGTGGTGACCCCGATACGAGCAAGACCGCAGCCTCTTGGTTCGGTGCATGTATCTTCCTCATCGTGGCTGCTACTATCTTGAGAAGTTTCTTCCTGTAAGGCGATGGCAGCATTTGAAATCAACAAGGGTGTAGGCCGGACGGTAGAGTTCAAGGGCTTGAAGGCACAGTACCTCTTCCTCTTTGCAGGAGGACTGCTGGCAGTTTTTATTCTTGTGGTCATTCTCTATCTCTGCGGCATCAGTCAGATAGCCTGTCTTGTCATAGGTGTAGTGGGTGCCAGCCTTGTGGTATGGCAAACGTTCACCATGAATAGAAAGTACGGGCAATACGGGCTGATGAAAAAGGGAGCAGTGCGTATGCACCCACGCTACCTTGTGAACCGCCGTACGGTCTGCCACCTTATCCGTAACCTTCAACCAAAGATAGCGAAGAAATGAGAAACAAAAGCAAGATAACAACTTTGGAGTCAAAGTTCCCGCTGCTCTCCATCGAGCAGGGGTGTATGGTGAGCAAGGATGCAGATATCACGGTAGCTTTCCGTGTGGAACTGCCCGAACTCTTCACCGTTACCTCTACAGAATATGAGGCAATGCACTCTGCCTGGCATAAGGCAATCAAGGTGTTACCCAATTACAGCATCGTACACAAGCAGGACTGGTTCATTAAGGAAGACTATCAAGGAAAGCTCGCTGATGGCGGACTGAGTTTCCTTGCCCGTGCATCTGAACGGCACTTCAACGAACGTCCGTATCTCCACCACTCAGTCTATCTCTTCCTGACCAAGACGAATAAGCAGCGTATGGCACAACAGAGCAATTTTTCTTCGCTCTGCCGTGGACACCTGTTGCCCAAGGAAATCACCAACAAGGATGAGGTGATGAAGTTCATGGAAGCAGTAGACCAGTTTGAGCGTATCATCAACGATACCGAACAGATAAGGATTATCCGCATGACTGAAGACGAGTTAGTTGGCACAAATGAAAAGGGCGGTCTGCTTGACCGTTACTTCTCCCTTTCTGAAGAAGGACATGCTTCATTGGAGGACATCCGTCTGAGCGCAGACCTTGTACGTGTAGGCGACAATCAGCTGTGCCTGCATACGCTTTCCGATACGGATGACCTGCCGACAACGGTCAGCACAGACAGCCGATATGAGCGATTATCGACCGACCGAAGCGACTGCCGCCTTTCCTTTGCCTCACCTGTAGGACTAATGCTACCCTGTAACCATATCTATAACCAGTACCTCTTCATAGAGGATAGCGACGCCAATCTTGAACGCTTCGAGAAGCAGGCAAGGAATATGCACTCGCTGGCACGCTACAGCCGTAGCAACCAAATCAACGAGGAATGGATACAGGAGTATCTCAACATCGCCCACTCACAGGGGCTGACCTCTATCCGTGCCCACTTCAACGTACTGGCATGGAGCAGCGATAAGGAAGAACTTCGCCAGATCAAGAATGACGTGGGCTCTGCACTTGCTCTTATGGAATGCCACCCACGCCACAATACCATTGATGCGGCAACGCTCTACTGGGCAGGTATTCCCGGCAATGCCGCAGACTTCCCAGCAGAAGAGTCGTTCTATACTTTCATCGAGCCTGCCCTCTGCTTCTTTACAGCAGAGACGAACTATAAGGATTCGCTCTCTCCCTTTGGTATCAAGATGGCAGACCGCCTTTCGGGAAAACCTGTTCATCTGGACATCTCGGACTTACCAATGAAAAAGGGAGTCATCACCAACCGTAACAAGTTCATCTTGGGTCCTTCGGGTAGTGGTAAGTCTTTTTTCACCAACCACATGGTTCGTCAGTATTACGAGCAGGGGGCGCACGTCCTCTTGGTCGATACGGGTAACTCATATCAAGGCTTGTGTGAACTTATCCACCGCAAGACTAAGGGCAAGGATGGTGTGTATTTCACCTATACCAATGAAAGTCCGATATCTTTCAACCCCTTTTATACGGATGATTACTTCTTCGATGTAGAGAAAAGGGAGAGTATCTGCACGTTATTACTTACACTTTGGAAGAGTGCTGATGAGCATATTACTAAGACCGAGGCAGGCGAACTTGGTTCTGCTGTAAACTCCTATATCGAGCTTATATGTGCTGACCATAGCGTTACACCCTGTTTCAATACCTTCTATGAGTATCTGCGGGACGTGTACCGCAAGGATATGGAAAAGCGTGACATCAAGGTAACACTCTCGGACTTCAATATTAACAACCTCTTAACAACATTAAAGCAATACTATCGTGGCGGTCGTTATGATTTCCTGCTGAACTCGGGCAAGAACATCGACCTGCTCTCTAAACGCTTCATCGTCTTTGAAATCGACCAAGTAAAGGATAACAAGGACCTCTTTCCTGTGGTAACGATTATCATCATGGAGGCTTTTATCAACAAAATGCGCCGATTAAAAGGTATCCGCAAGATGATACTCATTGAGGAAGCATGGAAAGCCATCGCTTCGGCAAACATGGCAGACTACATCAAGTATTTATATAAGACGGTGAGAAAGTATTTCGGGGAAGCCATTGTTGTAACGCAGGAGGTGGACGATATCATCCAGTCTCCGATTGTCAAGGAGAGCATCATCAACAACTCCGACTGCAAGATACTGCTCGACCAGCGCAAATATATGACCAAGTTCGATGGCATACAGGCGATGCTCGGTCTTTCGGAAAAGGAAAAGAGCCAGATCCTCTCTATCAATCAGAACAACGACCCGAACCGACTCTACAAGGAAGTGTGGATAGGCTTGGGCGGTATGCAGAGTGCTGTCTATGCTACGGAGGTAAGTATGGAGGAATACCTTACCTACACCACGGAGGAAACCGAGAAGGTGGAGGTGATGAACAGGGCAGCACAGCTCGGTGGAGATATCGAAACGGCTATCCGTCAGCTTGCCATAGAGAAAAGAAACAATAAAAAGAAATAAGTACAAACCATCAAAACTATAGTAACAATGAAAAAGTACATTTTCATGGCTCTCTTAGGATTGAGCCTTTCTGTTCCCAAAGCCCACGCACAGTGGGTAGTAACCGACCCTGGCAATTTTGCCGGCAACATCGTCAATTCGGTCAAGGAGATAGCCACCGCCTCGAAGACGGTGAAGAATACCCTTGACGGCTTTAAGGAGGTGGAGAAGCTTTACAACGACACCAAGAAGTATTACGATGCCCTGAAGAAGGTAAGCAATCTTATCGGCGATGCCTACAAGGTCAAGGAGTGCATTCTGATGGTGGGCGATATTTCGGAGATTTATGTTACCTCGTATAAGAAAATGCTCTCGGACAAGAACTTCCGCCCTTCAGAGCTTGCTGCAATGGCTTCGGGCTATGCCAAACTCTTGGAGCAGAGCGGTGAGAGTCTCAAGGAACTAAAGTCTATTGTCAAGAGTAATGTCTTCTCGATGAACGACCACGAACGAATGCAGGCAATCGACCGTATCTATACTACGCTTCGGGAAAATCGCTCGCTCGTATCCTACTATACAAGGAAAAACATCTCTGTGAGCTATGTGCGTGCAAGGGAGAAGAACAACCTTGCCTCTGTTAAGGCACTCTATGGTAATACGGCAAGCAGGTATTGGTAAATCCACAGACTAAAAAAGAACTTGAAAGAACTTTCATAAAAAAACACTTTTGCTTATGGATTTTGCCAGTTTACATGAGCTGCTACGCTCAACCTATGATGAGATGATGCCGCTCTGTGCCCAGATGACGGGCATTGCCAAAGGCATTGCGGGCTTGGGAGCACTCTTTTATATAGCCCTTCGGGTATGGGCTTCCATTGCCCGTGCCGAGGCGATAGATGTTTTTCCGCTTCTCCGACCTTTTGTCTTAGGCTTTTGCATTATGTTCTTCCCGACAGTCGTACTGGGTACGATGAATGCCGTTCTCTCGCCCGTAGTGCAGGGAACGGAGATGATGGTACACCAGCAGGAGGGGAACCTTGCAGAGCTTACTGCCAAGCGAGACAAGTTGCAAGAGGAAGCCTACCTTAGAAATCCTGAAACAGCCTACCTTGTCTCCAACGAGAAGTTCGATGAGAAGATAGAGGAAATGGGCATCATCGGACCTGAAGATGCTGTGACGATAGCGGGTATGTATGCCGAGCGTGCTGCCTATCAGACCAAGCAATGGATTATGAAGATGGTACACGACCTTTTAGAACTCCTGTTCCATGCTGCAGGGCTTATCATCGACACACTGCGCACCTTCATACTCATCGTCCTTGCCATTCTCGGTCCGATAGTCTTCGGCATTGCCGTATGGGATGGTCTTTCAGGCTCACTTACGGCATGGTTCTCACGCTATATATCGGTCTACCTGTGGCTGCCTGTTAGCTCTATTCTTACGGCACTGCTTACGAAAATACAGGTGCTGATGATAGAGAAGGATATCGAAGCGCTCAGTGACCCTAACTACCTGCCTGATTCGGGGACGTGGTACTACATCGTCTTCTTCCTTATCGGTATTGTAGGCTACTTCTGTGTACCTACCGTGGCAGGCTGGATTATCGAAGCGGGAGGTGGTATCGGCTCATACGGTCGCAACGTCAATCAGACAGCGCAGCATGGTGCGCAAGGCGCATATACCGGTGGCAAGGCTGCTATGGCTGGCGCGGGTGCTGCTGTGGGAAATGTCGGTGGACGTATCAAGGGTGCACTGCTCAAAGGGAAATGAAACAAGCCACATAATGGACACTAAGCCCCTCGATTTGTACCCCACTCGTGGGGTATCGCAAGGGGGCACTCGTGGGGTACGAGCACACCCCACGAGTGGGGTGCGGAAAGGGATATTAATGGGTGGAAAATCCCGTACCCTTACTCTGCTACCAAACAACGATTACAGATTAAACAGAAAGAACATTAAACAAAAAGAAATGGAATTTAAATCACTCACAAATATCGAGACCTCATTCAGGCAGATACGGCTCTATGCCTTTGTCTTTGCCATCGTCTGCGTGGCAGTAAGCGGTTATGCTGTCTATGCCTCATACAGCTTCGCAAAGGAGCAGAGGGAGAAAATCTATGTGCTTGATCAGGGTAAGTCACTCATGCTTGCCCTCAGTCAGGATGCAAGTCGTAACCGCCCTGTAGAGGCAAGGGAGCATGTACGTCGTTTCCATGAGCTGTTCTTCACCATTGCACCCGACAAGGATGCCATCGAGAAGAATATGGAACGTGCCTTTGTGCTGTGTGACAAGTCGGCTTTCAACTATTACAAAGACTTGGCAGAGAAGGGCTATTATAACCGTGCCATATCGGGTAATGTCAATCAGCGCATAGAGGTGGACTCTATCCACTGCAACTTTAATACTTACCCTTATGCGGTAACGACCTATGCAAGGGAGTTTATCGTCCGTCAGAGTAATGTTACAGAGCGCAGTCTTGTTACGACCTGCACGTTGCAGAACTCAGTCCGTTCAGACAACAATCCGCAGGGCTTCCTAATGGAGAACTTCCTCGTCAAGGAGAACAGGGACATACAGACCTATAAACGATAAGGCTATGGCAAGGAAAAGAAACTTTTTACTCTCACGTCAATATCTGCGCTTTCACCTGTGGCTCCGCCATCGTTGTGAAAGACTTACGATAAGGCAGAGAAAGGAAATCGTCTATGGGCTGAGTTTCATCTATCTGCTCTGCTCGCTTTGGATGATAGCACAGTTTTTCCTTCCTCCAAAGAAAGAAAAACTACCCATTCCCACGGGAAAGCTGACGGACAGTCCGATACGGACAGACAGTACTTTACAAGAGTTACACGGCAATTTTTATCTACAACATCATCAAACAATCAAAGAAAATGGATAATAAACAGAAAGAACAAATGAAAAAAGGCTTGGTCTTCGGAGGACTGGGACTGCTGTTTGCCCTCTCAATGTGGTTTATCTTTGCACCTTCGGGCAAGGATAAGACTGCTGCGGAGCAGGGACTCAATGACAGCATTCCGCAGGCAACGACAGAAAAACTGACGGAGAACAAGCTCAAAGCCTATGAATTAGGCGACAAGGCACACGAGGAGGAACAGACCCGCGAGGAGATGGGCAGGCTATCGGACTATTTCGCACAGAACACTGCTCCATCAGAGGAGCAGCGTGCAGAGACAGCTGCTTCTACGGCAAAGATAGAAAACTCCATGCATCGCTATGAGGAGAATAATCGCCTCTTGAACTCCTTTTACGCTCCCGACCCACACGAGCAGGAGCGGGAAGCCCTGCGCTCGGAGATAGATAACCTTAAAAAGGAACTCTCTGCCAAAGACAGCAGGGAGGATAATGAAGAGAAACGGCAGCTTGCCTTGATGGAAAAGAGCTATCAGATGGCAGCGAAGTATCTCCCTAAAGCATCAACTCCACCTACCTTCAATAATAGTCTGACTGCTGAAAAAGAGAAGACGGAAGGGGCAGCAGGCGGCTTTGAAGCCGCTAAGGGCAAGACCATGCAGAATGAGAAGCCTGCAATGGAAGTGCTGCCGGAGCGTAGGCAGATAGTATCCTCACTAGATCAGCCTATGAGTGATGTGTACTTTATGGAGGAATACGGCAAGAAGGCTCGCAATATGGGTTTTCATTCGCTTGCAAGCACGGCTGTACCTACAATGCACAATACGCTGAAAGTCGTCGTGGATAGGACTACTGTTCTTAAGGAGGGTGACAATGTGGTACTCCGTCTGCTGGAAACTGCTAAGGTACAGGGACTGCACATTCCACGACAGAGCCGACTCATAGCAGTTGCCAAGATAGAAGGTAACCGTATGCATCTGCTTGTCAAAAGCATAGAAGTGGACGGGCATATCATAGCCGTCAAGCTCTCGGCATATGACACAGACGGACAGGAGGGAGTGTATATACCAGGCTCGGAGGACATCAATGCGCTTAAGGAAGTTGGGGCGAACATCGGTGGTTCAATGGGCACATCCTTTACCTTCGCTTCCTCTGCCAAAGACCAAATTATCTCAGAGGCTGCCCGTGGGGTGATGCAGGGCGCAAGTCAGCTGCTTCAGAAGAAACTGCGAACCGTCAAGATTACGCTCAAGGGTGGCTACCGCCTTTTCTTGGTTCAGTCCAAATAAAACAATCGAAAAAGATAAGTAAAAAATAACATCAAATCAATAGCAACAATGAAGAAAATTATTTTATCAATGGCTATGCTTGCCATGGTGGGAGTAACAGCCACTGCACAGGAAAACAATGATGGTCTGACACCAAGCCGTCCGCTTACTTCGGGAGAGCTTTTTCAAGGTATGAGCGGTGCCATACCAACGGGGCGTGTCGTACTGCCGTATGGTCTTGACGTTACTTTTGATAAGACCGTGCATCTTATCTTTCCTTCTGCTATTCGCTATGTAGACTTAGGTTCACAGAACATCATCGCAGGGAAAGCGGAGGATGCGGAGAACGTACTGCGTGTAAAGGCTGCCGTGAAAGACTTTGAGACGGAAACCAATATGAGTGTCATCTGTGAGAACGGCTCGTTTTATGCTTTCAACGTAAAATATGCCGATGAGCCAGAGAAGTTAAGTATCGAGATGAAAGACTTTCTTTCCACGACGGAAGGTAGGCTGCCAAGCAATCGCTCTGACATTTACTTTAAGGAACTCGGTAATGAGTCGCCCGTATTAGTAAAGCTGATGATGCAGACTATCTATCAGAATGACAGACGCTGCATCAAGCACATCGGTGCACAGCAGTTTGGCATGAAGTTTCTGCTTCGTGGCTTGTATGCCCATAACGGCTTGCTGTATTTCCACACCCGTATGGAAAACGGCACAAATATGCCGTACTCAGTGGATTTTATTACATTTAAGGTGGTTGATAAGAAGATGGCAAAGCGCACCGCTATACAGGAACAGGTGTTGCAGCCGCTTCGTGCCTATCATCAGGTGATGCAGGTGCGTGGCATGGGCAGTGAACACACAGTGTTTGCGCTCGAGCAGTTTTCTCTGGCGGAAGACAAGCAGCTTGAAGTGACGCTCTATGAAAGAAATGGCGGTCGTACGCTGACCTTTTATGTGACTTCAGAAGACCTGCAGCTGGCAAAGAAGATTGATAACCTCAAACTGAAATGGTAGACATTATGAAGAAGAAAATCATTTTATCGGTTTGTGCAGCGGTGGCAATGGCTTTTAGCTTGCCAACGCAAGCACAGCGACTGATACCCAAGCAAAGGGGAATAGAGGTCGTAGGGAGTGTTCCGCTTATCAAGGGTGAAAAGTTCCTTGCTGCTGACAATTTTGGCATGGGAGCATCACTCACCCGATATTTGGGGCGTGAGAACTATACCTTTGTTATGGCAGAGTATGAACAGCAGAATATGCCGTACCGAGATTATAACGTAAAACTCAAGGATGCACTCTTACAGGTGGGCTATATGCACCCTGTTCTCTCCGACAGGGGTAAGAACGTGCTTCTTTATGGTGGCATATCCGCCTTGGGTGGCTATGAGCAGCTGAACGAGGACAAGAAGCTGCTGCCCGATGGGGCGACACTGCTCGACCGCTCCCGCTTTGTCTATGGCGGTGCCGTGCATGGCTCGGTGGAAGTGTTCCTGACGGACAAGGTTCTCTTTCTTATAAAGGCGCAGGGACGGTTCCTCTTTGGAACGGACGTGCATCGTTTTCGTCCGGCTGTTTCTGCTGGACTAAGGTTTAACTTTTAAGTAGAAGAAAAGATGAAGAAGATATTGAATACGATATGGGTAATGGGTGTGCTGACCCTTGCCGTGTTTTGCCTATCTGCTTGTGATAGGGAGTTGGATGTTCAGCAGTCTTATCCGTTTACGGTGGAGACAATGCCGGTTCAAAAGGACATCATAAGGGGGCAGACAGCTGAGATACGCTGCATGCTGAAGCGAGGCGGTGAGTTTGCCGACACTCGCTATACAATACGTTACTTCCAGTCTGATGGCAAGGGCTTGCTAAGAAATGACAATGGTACTGTCTTCAAGCCAAACGATCGCTATCCGCTGACGAAGGATGTGTTTCGCTTGTACTATACCTCGCTCTCATCTGATCGCCAGACGATTGATGTATACGTGGAGGATAGTTTCGGTAAGGTTCAGCAGCTGACCTTTAGTTTTAACAACGAACGAGAAGAAGGCAAGGACAAGCCTGCATCTTCACGCCACTAAGACTGTAATTGATGCGAACGATAAATTCTTTCATTTTACTTTGTGTATTCTGCCTGTTCTGTCAGCCGACCCTTGCTCAGCGGAGGGTGCGGCTGGCAGACTTGCCACCTTTTGAGCGTGCGGTAGTTGTTGTGAAATACTTTGAGGGTATGCACGGCTGGAAGAATTATCCGTATGTTGGCTATGGGCATCAGCTGCAGCCAAGAGAACGTTTCACGGCGGATATGACGGAACGGCAGGCGGACTCCCTGCTGCGTGCCGACCTTTGGAAATGCTTTGAACACTTCAAAGGGTATAGGAAAGATGCGTTACTGCTGACCTTGCTTGCCTACAATGTGGGCGCAGGGCGACTGCTTGGTTATGGTAAGCACCCCAAGAGTAGGCTGCTACGAAAGATAGAGGCAGGAGATAGGAATTTCTACCGTGAATTTGTCTCTTTCTGTCGATACAAGGGCAAAGTTCTCAGAGGACTTGTCAAACGACGAAAGGTGGAGTTTGCCCTGTTTTATATACCCTGATTTTCAAATACGCCTCTTGCTACATTTTTATGCTTGCAAGGGGCGTATTCTGCTCGTTTTATTCGTCTTCCTCGTTAAGAATGAGTAACTTTGCAGGAAAATTATTAAACTACATATTATGCTTCAAGGAGATAACATAACAATACGAAAGGTACACGGAATTGCGGATACTGACCTGCAGAAAATTAAAGCATTTCTACAAGGAGCAGTGTATTCTTGGTGTATAACTCGCAATGATGAATGGTTCTGTGCGAGGAATTTTATAGGAGGAGATAATTATTACTGGGAACATTATCCTTTGGGAATCCTCTATTTTCGTCATATAGATGCAGGTTATGACCATGATTATGCTTTTGACCAGGCTGCAAAAGATGCCGGTAAGATATTGAAAAGTGTTCTGCAAGAAGATAATCGGCTCTTTGAAACTGAGGGCGGTTATACTCGCCGTTATCGTTGGAAGAAACAATAAAATATAAAATGGTAGCTATAGCATAAGTGTACACCTCTTCCCATTCCGAACAGAGAAGTTAAGCCTTATTGCGCCAATGGTACTACACTAAGTGGAAGAGTAGGTCGCTGCCAACGTCCACTAAATGAGTTCGGGACGTAAAACCAATAACGGTAGAACTCTTTATTTTAATGAATTATCTAAAATGAAGAAAATTGTATTTTTCAGAAAGTAGGTGATTGATTTAAGTAAAAAACTTAGTCAATCCCTACAAGGATTGTCCTCTGACAAGTCTGTGATGATTGTATGTAGCAATATAATTCCACTAATTGTCGGACTCTTTAATCCAATAGCAGGTATAATAGCTACGGCTGTTGTAATGTGCTATTAGTTGTATAACAGCAAGGATGCCAATAAGAAGGTTGTGATAGTATCTAACAATATGATTCCTCTGATTGTTGGTTTGATAAATCCAATAGCAGGTATAATATCAACAATGATTTTGACTTGCTTTTAGTTGTTTAACAACAAAAAAGGAACAGATTAAGTTTCCGGAGCGGAGCAACGTGTTTGTTCCGCTTTTTTCATAAGATACCTCAATTCCGCAGTATTTTTTCTTGTGAGAAAATTTTATATGTTGAAATGTCTTTTTGGGGCTCTATATGTTGATATGAGGTGCGTCGGTGTTTCTTGGGTCTTTTCTAAGCATACAATCCCCCTCCCAAACCAATGGGGAAGTATGATAACCACAAAGAAATACTGTTTATTCAATGAAGACTTCAGCGTAGTAGGTTTTATTTGTATATAGGTTCAGAACGGCCTTCCAGCGCGCACCCATTTTGCTGGCACGCTGACAAAATACAGGATAAAGGCTTTCAGCCTGCTTGTCTTTTTCAATGGCTTGACCTTATCGCTGATATGACGGACGAAATAGAGATAGAAGTTCTTCGGCATGGCGGTAACCATCATGAAAACCATGTTCTCAGCCATAAAGGAAAAGGGCAGATGCGACCATCCGAAGTCATTATTCTGTATGTCGAAGTTCTTTTCGCTTGCTCCACGCTCATTATAAAATGTAATGATGTCTTTCTCGGTAAACATCTAGTTATTGGTAAGTATACAGCGGTATGTGTATATAACTCCGAAGATATCTGTCTGTTGCTTGCCATCCTTGTCTTTCAAAGCCCAACTTTGAGAAAACGTCCATAATATGATAAATTCCACCGAAAGAAGTGATATTCTCGTTTTTAATTGCTACCTTTGCTATGTTAGTTTTTTGCTTACTTGTTATGTTTGCAGCACCAAGATAGGTGAAATTTCTGACATATCCAAGTGTTTTGAGAACTTTGTTTCTCAGACACTTGGAGTTCTCATAAGAATTTATGCTGCGGAATTAAGGTATAACTAATTTTATACAAATAATGATTCAAAGATTTTTTCACCCAATAGGCCAGGGGGCCTTTTACTCCGAAAGACACACGTTTTGCAATATCAATATCGTGTATGATTGTGGTACGACAGACCCAAGTTCACAAGCCAAACAAAGAGTAGTAAGTCAGAGTTTTAGAAAAGATGATGTAATTCACATTCTCTTTATCTCTCATTTTGACAAAGACCATATCTCATTGATAGATACATTGAAGAAAGCGGTCAAGAGAATTGAGAGGGTTGTGATACCGCTTCTTCATGATGAAGAAAAGGATTTCCTATCCGGAATATATTGGGCTTTAGGGGAAAGCCGTTTAGCAAATTTGGTGAGCAATCCAAATGAATTCTTTGGAGAAGAAACTAAGATTATTGAAGTACAACCAAGCTCTGATACGGAGATAGGAGAAATCTCCTCCTTGAATGTGTCAGAAATAGATGAGCCTAGAACAGAAATACCAAGCGGAACTCCGCTGACCATAAAAGGTTTCAACGATTATTGGGTGTACATTCCCTTTAATTATGAGTATAAAAATAGGAACAACCAGTTTCTATCTGAATTGCAAAAAGAAGGTATTGATGTCGGCAGATTGAAAATGGACCCCTATTACATTCTTGAGGAAAATGAGAAAATAAAGAATATCTATAAGAGCAAGGAGATTAGCGGTAACATTAACGAAAACTCGATGTTCTTATATTCAGGACCATCCTGTAAAAAATTAGGCATACATTTTGGGAGAATGAAATACTATTGTAAAGACTTTTTTAGATGTTGTTTTGATTATCTCTCCCATCCTTGCCATTCACATAGAGTTGCTTGTCTATACACTGGTGATGGTGATTTGAATAAAGTGAAGGTTAGAACTATATACAGAACATATTGGGACTTAATAGGAACTATACAAATTCCTCATCATGGAAGTTCGGCATCGTTTAATGCAGACGCCCTTGACAATGTATGTTTCCTATGCCCTATCTCTGTAGGAAACGAAAATTCTTATGGACATCCCTCTCAAAAGGTTATTAGTGAGATACTCTTAAAAAGAAGTTGTCCTATACTTGTAACAGAGAATGTGGATAGTACTTTCGTTGAAATAATTAAATGCTAACTATTGGAAGCTCCGAATAATAACGAACGAAATAATATGATTGTTTTGCTCGTTTTTTATCTACAAGTGTAAAACAATACTCCGTTAATTTTTATGCTGCATCAGCAGCGAAACTAAATATATCATTTATCTTTTCTTTATTAATGGCGTGTTCGGGTTTTTCTCGAACACGTCAATAATTCGTTGCGCGTAATAGGCATTGCTCATCTTCGCTTTAAGGCGACCGATGGACGTACCAAGTTCCTTGCGCATAATTTTCGCCACATTGAGTGCTGTGAATGAAGAGAGAGCCAAAAATACTTCCATAACAGAATGTTTTGCCGCTACTTCCACGTTTGCCCAATACAGATTCGGTAAGTTTTTCAAAGTCCAACTTTGAGAAAACGTCCATGATATGATAAATTCCACCGAAGGAAGTGATATTCTCGTTTTTAATTACTACCTTTGGCATGTCAGATTTTTGCTTACTTGTTATGTTTGCAGCACCAAGATAGGTGAAATTTCTGACATATCCAAGTGTTTTGAAAACTTTGTTTCTCAGACACTTGGAGTTCTCACAAGAATTTATGCTGCGGAATTAAGGTCTCTTTGAAACAAGCAGGCGACCAAAAGAAAAGAAGCAAAAGAATGTCTCTGACAAAATGTCATATTTTTATCTTTCTGGCATTTTTTTTGCAAAGAAAATACGCAATTCAAACAATTATCAATCTCATGAATCAATATTGCAGAACCGAAAAAATGAGAGGGCTCAATCCGGACACTTATGTTTATAAGTATATCCGATTGGAGTATTTGCTTTCAATGCTGAAAGACCAAAAACTCCGTGTAGACAAAGTGAGTACATGGGAGGACCCTTATGAGAACTTTTTTATGAAAGAAGATTTCTATACTTATGCTTCTTTCTACAAAAATAATGTCTCAATAAGTACTGAAGATATCTCAAAACGACTATATGGACAGAGCTGGACACTTAAAGAGGAGTCTGATGCTATGTGGCGTATATATTCTAGCAAAGAAGGGAGGATAAAGGAAAAAGCTGTTAAGGTAAAAATAAAAGTAGATTCTCTTTTCAGTCTTGTATATACTGAAGACCACTGTATGGCAACAACAAGTATTGGAGAAGTGCAATATAAAACAGCAAATGAAATCGAAGAATGGAGAAACAGTTTGGAGAAGAAGAATCCCTCTATTGATTTCCCTAAGTTTTCAGAAAAATGTCTGTTTATGAAACGAGATTCTTTCCAGCATGAAGAAGAGGTGCGAATAATAATATCCGAGGCTACGGATAAGCCTGTAAAAGACTTCCTTGAATTTGATATTCCTAATATTAATATTTTTGAAGAATTCATATTAGATCCACGTCTTAATCAGGAGGATATTAAGGAAGCTATTCAGTTGATTTCTGGTTGTGGAGTTAAGAAAGAGCTGATAGAACGTTCTATATTGTATGATTTTGTTCCCAAATCTATCAAACTATAGAAGTTATAACCTTTAGAGTTGAGGGTGTGTCAAAATGCAAATACCATTTTGAAAATCTTACAGTTTGAAACAATCCAATTAAATATGACCATTTTTGTACTCGGTTTTGAGTAAAGAAATGATCTTTTCTTTGTCTTTAAAAGAATCCTACTTATAGATTGAAAGTTGTCAAGTTATTATTTTGCTTTTTGACACATCCTCTTTTTGAATAACGGAATATTATCGTGCGGAACCTAGATTATACGCGAGTTCGGGATAAAAAAAGCTTGAAAAAGTTGGTAATCTCGTCAAAAATTCGTATCCTTATAGGTGAAAATCAATAGATTACAAGATTTTTGAACGATGATTACCAAGGACAAATTTACTGAAATTTTCTGTATAACAATAGTCCGTTAAATATTATACTGCATCATCAGCGAAACTAAATATATCATTTATCCTTTCTTTATTTAATGGCGTGTTCGGGCTTTTCTCGAACGCGTCAATAATTCGTTGCGTGTAATAGGCATTAATCATCTTCGCTTTAAGGCGACCGATGGACGTACCAAGTTCCTTGCACATAATTTTCGCCACATTGAGTGCTGTGAATGAAGAGAGAGAGCCGAAAATACTTCCATGGCTGAATGCTTTGCCGCTACTTCCACGTTTGCCCAATACAGATTTGGTAAGTTTTTCAAAGCCCAACTTTGAGAAAACGTCCATAAATGATAAATTCCACCGAAAGAAGTGATATTCTCGTTTTTAATAGCTATCTTTGCCATGTCAGTTTTTTGCTTACTTGTTATGTTTGCAGCACCAAGATAGGTGAAAATTCTGACATATCCAAGTGTTTTGAGAACTTTGTTTTTCAGGCACTTGGAGTTCTCACAAGAATTTATGCTGCGGAATTAAGGAATTTTATGTATTACCATAACTTAATACTTGTTCAAGATAAAATGAATGAAATCATCGAATATATTTTAGGAAAAGAGAATCTTCTTTTGGATATCTTCACCATTGTTTTCACTGTTATGTATTCATTATCTGTAATTCGCTTGTTAGGAAAGCTGAAAGCTCGAAAATTAGAACGGAAAAAGATATTTATTAATACTTTTATTAAGGGTATATCAGATAATACTATTGCAAATTCAACTGATTTATTGAATATATATTCTGGAATAACAAAATTGAGTCCCGAAGATTTAACAAACAGACAGGACTTAAATAAATGGCTTAGGGAGATTCTTGCTAAACTTATAAATAAAGAAGTTGGACAGGATTTAGTACAAGATAAAGTAATAGAAATAAAGGAAAAAATTACGAATTTCATTAAAGAAAACGAAACCACTAATCCTTATACAGACTTGCCAGATACAGAGCGAAGTATAATTAATGATTTGAGTGCATTTAATAAGTTAGGTGACCAAAATTCTATAAATAGAAAACTAAGCGAATTGAGTAGTGTTATTATTACTAGACATGAACAACAGAAGAAAATTGAAAATTTGAATAAATGGTCTATTCCGTTAGCAATTATAGGAATGGTTTTGACTATCATATTTGGGATTTTATCTATAATCTAACGTTAGTTTGATTAATTTGAACAAGTCTTGACTATTACAATTAATTCAATTTACCAAATTATTAACAACAATGTTTTCATCGAGTTCACGTCAAATATGTACTTTTTGATTATCGATTAAAGTATTTGGTATGCAAATAGAGTTTTGCAGAGTTCAATATTATAGAGATTTCGTAATCAAATGAGTAGTGATATCCTTGGGTACATGAGAACCACCACAGAAGTAGATACTCATGAGAGAACGGATGATTTCGCTGTACTGATAACCGAACGATCTACACCTTAGACCGAGGGTGGAGTCAAATTGCTCCATGATTGAAAATAATCCCCCAAAAGGAGTGAGTCTCTCAGATTTAATTTGTATCTTCGCCATGTCTATCGTCGGATCCTCTTGTTTTTTGCAACACTAAGATAAGTGAAAATTCTGACATGGCAAAATCCTGAGCAACTTTTTGTTGCTCAAGTACTTAAAAAGTTTAATTTATAATAGTGTTGCGGAATTAAGAAAAAATATGAATTCACAGTTTCCAATACTTGCATTAAACAGTAACATTACGCAGCTCATCAAAAAAATCCCTTCCGGTGGCATTTTAGAAAATATCAAGGAAGGACTTAACAATGAAATTCGTTTTATAGACCAAGATTGTCCTATTTCAGATGTTGCTAAAATAGTAAAGTTTTCAATGGATGGAAAAAGTTATGTTAGCCTGTCTGCAGCATACTGTCAATATCTATGGCTAATGTGCAGCATAATTATAAGAGAAATGGATTTATCTGTGGTTATGGAGGAGTGCAAACGATGTGGTGTTACTTTAGAGCAATTTATAGAAGGCACAAAGCAAGCGGTAAGTCTTTCTCAAGAACAAGTTTTGGAACAGATTCCTTTAGAATATAAAGGGATAAATATAGAACAGTATATTGATTACTTAAAACGAATTCCTGAACTATTAAATATCGAAGAGTTTTGTAAACTACAAAAATATTATATAAAATTATTGGTCGAATTGATGGGGCAAGAAACGTTTAATTTAGGGAATTTCAGTTAATTCCCTCTTAGAGCTCTCCAAGGCAGCCAAAAACTGCATTCTTTTCCTTGGAGAAGGTCCCAGAAAAAGAATATGCTGTGTTATTTGTTCAAAAATCTCAAATAATGAGTCATATGAGCACACCTGCCCTTTCCATACTATCTATGGACTTGTAAAATTATCCTTAAGTTTTATTAGGCAGCCTTCTTCACCCTCCGAGCCATCTCCCTTGCGGCAAGAATGGCAGCATTTGCTGTATGGATTCCGAAGAAGAGTAGTAGCCTCTCGCTAAACATATTGCGTGCCTTGATGCGTCCAAGGCTATAGTGTTGCTTTTGATTTCCAAAGCTACCCTCCATTACCGTAGCTCTGAGGTTTCCAATAATCTTTCTCGCTGTCTTGAGACATTCAGCTTCTTCTTTGGGTCTTGGACCTTTTCTAGTGAAACAGGTCGTTATGCCTTTTTCTGTACACATAGTGCGGTTGGCATTGTTGGCGTATATGGAATCGGCACCTACACGCTTGACTTTGATTCCCGTCAAAGATTCTTGATATTCTATACATAGCTTAAGACGGACACCCTCGTTGAATGCCTCAAAGCTGTGGTGCTCTATGAATGATATGCCGTCTATCTGTATGTTGTTGACCTTTGCCCCAAACTCTACACGCTTGTTTTCCTTGCCTCTGACAATAGGACGGAGGTAGGGGCGGTCGATGCTGACGATACGGTGCTTGACTTCCTTGCCGGAGAATAGTTCTGACTGTTGGAGGCATACCTCACGCACAGCGGACAGCCGCTTTTCTTGTTCTGCCGACAGACAGATGCAAGGACTGTACTGTTTACGCAGACGATTCCATTGGGACAGGAGTTTGGACAGAAGCCTCAGGAGTCTTCTCCTGAGCTTGCGCGTGGACGAGGCTGTGTGCTTGCGCTGCTTAGCGTATGCAAGCCTGGCCTTGTCAATATTATTATACTTGCTTCTCGGAATACGCTCTGAGAGGTGTTTACACTCGGAGACCAGCAGAGTGTGAAGCCAATAACAACACTCCCAGAGCAGCTTGATATCCGTAGGAAAACGCAGGTAGCTCTCGTAACAGGTTGCATCCGTCAAGCACAGGTCTTTGTCTTTAAGGTTGTCTTTCCATTTGGCATACAATATGCCCTGAAAGCTGTCTATGTCAAGAAACTGACCAAGACGATTGCGTATGGCACTTACAATCTTTCCATCCTTGATGGGACAGGAGGGGTCTATCAGAACACCACAGAACATCTGCATGTGGATGCTTCCGTTAAGCATTTCTATCAGACCATCGTCAGACAGACCTGTGTATGACTTAAGGAACATTAGGGCTATTTCTCCTTCACCCGAGAAAAGAGGCTTTTTGCCTCGCTTGCTCTTATGGCTAAGGTTCGTATACTCTGCTGCCAACTCCTTTAGTGGGAGCTGGGAATGAATGCGTCCAAGTTCGCTTTGTGCAAAGCTTTCACGATAGCTCTGTAAAAAATCGAACTCTGTAAAGGGCAAAGTTGGTGTTATATCAGAAATTTTTTGTATCTTCACGACGATTTATTTTAAGTTTTCCCCCGATTCTGCCCGTGATGGGTCGTTCGGGGGATTTTATGTAAAGGTACAAATAATATATTATGCTGACAAACAATTAGTTAGAAAAATTCTGAATATCCCTAATTTAGGTGATTTCTCTGCAATTGATGTCAATACACCGTATGGGGAGAAAATTAACTCTGTTTATTGCTTTGGAATTTGTTTTATTCTTCTACACGAGGTATCACATTTTGCTCTTGGGCATCTTGATAAAGTAAGCCCTGCTATACAAGATGAAGTAGAAGCAGACTTTTCATCTTTTGGGAGTATTTACTCTGACATATCTGAAAATGAAAAGTTTTCTGCAAATTGTGGGGTCCTTTGTGCTCTGTTCTCACTTCTTTACCTAAATCCAACAATT
This sequence comes from Prevotella melaninogenica, assembly GCF_018127925.1. Lineage (NCBI taxonomy): Bacteria > Pseudomonadati > Bacteroidota > Bacteroidia > Bacteroidales > Prevotellaceae > Prevotella > Prevotella melaninogenica. The sequence continues at coordinate 188,548 of NZ_CP072347.1, forward strand.
GAACCTGATAATATCCACCCCACAGAGGACGAGAGAATTTTTAAGGTCTATGAGTGTATAAAAAATGATAATCCAAAATACATAGTAATATTGGTTCAGTTTTTTAAGTATTGGGCAGAAATTTATCAGATAATCGATTTTCCTCCCAATCTACAAAACACAGAGGATTCCGTAGATAGGATTAAGGATTTTCTTACAGAGTATAAGAAGATAAAAGCGTGATATTATTGATGTTTCTGCGACTTTCTTTTGCTTCTTTTCTTTGGTCGCCTACTCGTTCAAAGAAAAAGAAAAGAAGCCACGCAAGTTTGAGGTTGCGTGGCTCATTGTGTTAGGATTTTTCAATAGTTTCAATTATCCGTTCTTCGGGGTGGGTATCAAAAGCCCAGTTGATTTGTTCATCGGGCAGGATGCTGTGTACTCCTCTGCCCATCACCATACCACAATCTTCAAGGATTTTACGCTCGGCTTCCTCTCGGTTTGTGGCTGCTACCTCAAATACTCCTTCAAAAATGTATTGGGTGCGTACTCTGTAAACATTCCTTTCCATATCTTCAAAATTCAGCAATGAGTAATCTGTGTTCCATTGGCTCACCATTGGATAACCTACGATGGGTGAGCCAAAAATGGTGCGCTCCGTAACCATAGACAAAGAACTTGTCAAGTTCCGTTTCTTGGGAGATTTGGAGGAGTGCGGTCTGCAATTCCTCCTTGTTCTCGGCTATGCTTATGGCGTTGATAACTCTCACGATAATATTGGGGATTTCGTCTGCCCAATTATGAATAATGTCTTCTATCTGTACTTTCATACTCCTTTATTTAATGGCTCATACTTTATGCGGTTGCTTTCATTCTTCGGCTTATAAGACCTCGATTAGCATTCACAAGGTTTACTATCTGCTCATGATATGCAGTATTCTTGTTGCACACCCCACGACTTTGCACCACTTCCAAAGTTCGTAAAGATACTTCAATGGTTTCTATTCGCTTGCCTTCAATGGTAGCCGAGAGGATAAGGGAGTCCTCCTTGAGGTAATAGGCGTTGGAAAATACGCAATGATGCATTGATACACCTTCTTCCAAATGCTCCTGCACGCTCTCTAATACGTGGACTTGGATAGTGCCGTCCGTGAAACAGATACCGAAAAACTTGGATTTAAGTTCCTTGAAGCGTTTCTCATCTTCGATTGCCTTCTGCTGCTTCTTTTCTATCTCCTCCCTTTCACGCACTCTGAGAAGTTCCTCGTGTCTGCGGTCGTGTTCGCCTTTAAGGTCTGTTGGGCATAAATATTTTGGATTATGAATATCCTTACCTAATCTTCTAAGTGTATCTACATAATCATTCCAAAGAGAAATGTCTGCTATCTCATAGCCGTTACGGACTGCAATCTTGTAAGATTGCCATAGTTCTTCAAAAGTTCTCTTGTTGCCAAGAAAGTAACGTAAATGCTCTGTGCGACCTGCTTTTAGCAATGTTTCCACTCGGCTGTCTGTAAGTAATGCAGGAATAAACTTAGTAGGCACGATGCCATAGAAATTATCCTTAAAACCATTTCTGCGAAGTATGTCTGTAACCTTGAACTTCGGATATATGGGTGAGTAGGCAATATGCTGATAGGCTTCATTATCGTTGCGTATCGCCATAGGACTATAATAGGAAAAGGTATCAACATAGTGTCCCAATACCCTCTGTATGGCAACCACAGCTTTTCGTCCCTGCATATTCCACCAATATTGCCCAATCTCAATTATAGAAGTCTGTGCTTTGTAACCTTTCTCCATACCCACAATAAGTAGGAACATACGTAATACTTGAAACTCTCCACAAGTGGTAAGTAAGGTGAAATACTGCTTCTGCTGCAACTTGCGCTCGTATGTTTCCTTGACCTGCAACTTTGCCCTGCAATGAGGGCAAGTGCAAGTTTCTCTATGTTTGTCCATTACCCAACTATGCCCACAATCCATACAAGTAGTGCGACCTTTTGGCAAGCGGTAGGCGAAGTGGTCTATGCACTCACGAAATGCCCACTTACTTTGTGTCGTGGTTATCGGGCGAAGATGCTTGCTTTGTTCCAAAACTGCCTTTTCAAATTTGTTTCTCGGTTTCATAGGCTTAAAAATCGAATAGTGATGGTTGTACTTGGGTTGTCGCGTTCTCAGTCTTTTTCACTCGTGCGTTACGGCTCTGTAACTTAGCAAGTTCCTCACGCTGATATTGCTTAATGGCTTCCTGCCTTGCTTCGGCTTTTTCTTCCTCTGTGAGTTCTACAATGTGATTGACGGCAACTTGGCAAGAAATAGCCTTACCCACCTCTATATCGTCTTCATCGTAGTAGTGAACAGCCATAGAGAAGATTTCATCATCATCAAAGCCGTTGCAACCGCTTTTCTGCACTTCATTAAGAATGTAGGTGATGCACTCCTCGATATTCTTGTTCGGTTTCATCAAGTTAGGGGCAAACAAGGGGTCTGTCATAGCACGCTGATTGAGATACTCGGCTATTGTCCGTGTGAAATGTTCTGTTCCTTTCATATTGCTTAGTATTTTGGGATTTCTACTATTTGATTGATACGCCCATATAGGTAGGCTCTTAGGCTTGTTCTGTCAGGTGCGTAATACTCTGTCCATTGTCCGTACTGATTGACAAGATATTTCTTCAGTACATCAAAGAAGTCAAAGCGATAGCCTTGCAGTGGAACGGCTGTTCGGAAATAGGTGTTTGAGTTCACCGCTTCACATAGCCAATTCTTTTCCTCACGGCTCATCATTTCGCCACGATAGAGTTTCATACGCAGGAGATATACTTTGCTATTACAAAGGCTCTCCAACGGGGGAACGTCCCATTGTACAAACTTAATTGCCAACACTTGCTCACTTTTTTCAGCCGTAGGGTTAATGCGGTAATGAGAGGAGGAGCTATATCCTTTTTCTTTCATCGAAGATGTTGTATTTACTTTTTGCTTATCCATAGCGACATTTTTTTTATGCGTCCAAAGATCGGAGTATGCTGATTCCTTTTTGTAGCAAAATAGAGGTAGCGGGGTGGGCTTGCACAAGGTTTTGGCGGAAAATACAACCCGTAGGTGTGGAGATTTTCCAGACAAACCAAGCGGCACAGACCTTTTGCAAGCCACAAGCCCCGTACTACCTTTGCGGATAAAAAGGGAACAGCATCCGTCTCCTTGTCATCGCATATCGTGGAGCATTGGAAAAGAAGCAAAAGTGCAACGCTCGTAGTGGAAAATAGAAAAGGTGGCTATCTCAAAATACGAGATAACCACCTGATGAAATAAAATGAAAGTTTTTACAGAGCTATGCTTTTCAAAGCACGCAAAGCAGGATGGCACAGAGAATTGCCAGCCAGAAGAGAATGCTCAGCAGCGTAAACGTCACTTTTAGAATTACCCTGACTATAAAACGTAGTATCAGAAAACCTGCAATGACAGAGACGACAGTTACGACTTGCGGCGTTACCATCTTCGAGATAAGCCAAATGGCACCGATAACGATAGAAAGCAGGATAGTGAGTTCGATGAAGCGTGTCCAACCGAAGCGGTGGACTTGCTTGGGAGAAGTCGGCTGCTGCTTGTTCTTATCGGTTTTGTTCGATGCGTCTGCCTTGATGAAGGCAGGTGTGTGGACATCTTGATTCATAATGATTGTATTCATATCGGAGCTTTTTATAGTTCAAGAGCATTTACAAGAGGCGCAGACTACACAAAGACAAGTGTTTGTACAAACTCTTGTCGTGTGGAGTGGAGCGTTTATCTTGGCTCTTGACACTACAAAAGCTCCCGATGGTGCTACATCAAGTCATGTTCTCACCGCCTATCGTTGGCAGACCATTGACCTCAATGAGCAGAACGATTGTCCCTGTCAGTTCGGTGTAGAGTTTCTCATAATCTGGGCTTGCCCCAAAGTCGTCTGTCAGTTCGTACTTATTGAAAACGCTTTGCACAGCCTTATTCTTCAAAAGTATTGGTGTTAGTCTTTCTGGAAGAGGAGAAGGGAGTTCTTTCTCGAACTCATTCTCTAAAACTGAAACAAGGGTGTCGTACTTGGAGAAATGCAGTCCTTGATACAGAACTTCGCTTGCCTTCGTCTCCGCCTCGGGATGAGAAAAGCCTTGTGCCACTGCATCGCAGTAGGTAGTAAGGGCTTCGTCGGCTCTTGCCGTTATGAATGGTTTGTCACTCAGCATTTCGGGGAAATGCTCACTGAGATAATTCTCTAATTTCAAACGGAAGTAAGATAGTTCTTTCTTTGTTTCCATAATCGTCTATTATTTTAGGGTTATACATTAATATATTATATGCCCATGGCTGTATTAAACTTACTGAGCTTTCCAGCCAGTTCTTCCATGTCACGTTCAACTTTCTTGTTTGTTATTCGTGCATAAATCTGAGTTATTCTGATATTTGTATGTCCAAGCATCTTTGATACAGACTCCATTGGTACCCCTTTGGATATAGACATAGTGGCGAAAGTATGCCTTGCCATGTGGAAGGTCAGATTCTTTTTTATGCCACAAAGGTCGGCAATTTCTTTCAAATATGAGTTGATACGCTGGTTGCTCAACATAGGAAAGACTTTCCCCCCTTTTCTATTGATGTCGTAGTACCTTCTTATAATGGCAAGTGGAATGTCCAGTAACATGACGTTTTCATCTACGCTTGTCTTGTATCTCTTGGTGATAAGCCATTGTCTGTCTTCTACGGTAACAATTTTATCGTAGGTAAGATTATATACGTCAATGTAGGCTAATCCCGTGAAGCAGGAAAAAATAAAAATATTCTTTACTAACTCCAGCCGTTCTATGTCAAAGTGCTTCTTCATAATACGGAGTACCTCTTCTTCTGTGAGGTAGCCACGATCTACCAATTCATAGCGCAGCTTGTGATTCGCAAATGGATCATGCATGATAAGTCCTCTGTTCCTCGCATAGTTCACGACCGTTTTCAGGTTTCTCAATTTCTTGGTGGTTGTGTTATGCACACCACCTACAACAGATGTAAGGTATAATTCGAAGTCCTGAACAACGGCACTTGTCAGTTCTGTCAGTCCAATATCCTTGCGATGATACTTTGCTTGTAGGAAATCCTGAAAGTTCTGCCTCACCACCTTATACTTATAAAAAGTACCCTTAGTTAATGTCTTGCCAACTTGTTGTGTGATGGAGTCTATGTACTTGTCAAAGACTGGCAGAAAAGTTGTATATTCTTTGTCTGTACCAAGGAATACCGACCTGATAAGGTCTATGGAAAGTTCCTCTGATGTTTCATATTTCCTGTAAATCTGCATCAGCGTTGTTGTCAGTGCATCTATAGAAGCATTAATGGAGAGTGCTTCTGCTGTTCTGCCAATCATTCTGCTGGTTTTGTTACTCCACTTGGATTTATCCACAAAAATTTTAGTGGATCCAAGATTCGCCTTTTCGCCACCGAGATATATTCGGAGCATTACAGGTGATTTTCCTTCTTTGTTCTCATAGTTGGAACGTAGGTAGTAGGATACCTTGAAAGTTGTTTTCATAACGCATCATTTTAGTGTAGCTTTTTGGCTACAAAGTTCGACATAAGTTCTTGAAAACGAAAGTTTTGCATGCCGTCAATTTGATAGTCATTTTCCATTCATTGCTACATTTTTTTGAGAGCCTGCTTTTGTGTAGCAATTTCTGTAGCAGAAAATGACCGAATGATGACTATCAAAAGGTATAGTTTGGCAGTCAAACGGATATGGATAAAAAACAAAAAATCGCTGTAAAACCTTGATTTTACAGCGATTATCCTTGTTTTGAAGGCTAAAATGACGTATTGTTTGACGTCCTTTTGAAACCTATTTGTGGACCAGCCTGGGCTTGAACCAGGGACCTCCAGATTATGAGTCTCCAATTTAAAGTACAATAATTTATTGATTATCAGTTGTTTATTTCACTCTTTGTTGGTGTATAAATCAACAATAAACCAACAAAATCATTTTCAGCTATCTATTCATTTTACTTAGTATGGTTGACCCACAAGAAGTAATATAATAGAGCTGTTTATTTGTAGTTTGAAATTTACTCAAGTATTTTTTCATTTATTACGATAGGATTATCTTCGGAGTCCAAGGAACTATCTAAATAGAAAATCTCTGAAAACTGATTTTTATTATACTCGAAATATAGTTTAACTCTTCTACATAATCTTAATTTTTTGTCATAACATAAGACTAATGATTTGTCCAAAGTCTTGAAAATAGAGGGATTGTCAATCTTTGAATTAATCAAGGTTTTGTGAGTTTCTGCAATCCACTGCTTCTTTTCATTTTCAGACATTTCATCTACCATCCATAAATCTTCCACACCAAGTATGTCGGGATTATCAAAGTGACTTAGTTCATTGATAATAGATGGGTGGATTAGATTGCTTTTTCTTTTTTCAACTTTGCATATTATTGTGTAGCCCCAATCTGCCCCCTCTTCACTTACTCTTATCTTAACTTCCTTACCCTGGTTATTTTTCTTTCTGTTCTGTTTCATCTGTTACAATATAGTTCTTGAAATCAAGAGTCCAATGGTGTTCAAGGAGAAAGGACATGCCCAATATACCATGAATTTGTATGCCACAATCCTTATGAATTTTCCCCATAGCTGCATTGGCATCAATTATCACCATTGGTATCTTATAATCTTTCTCTTCAAAGGAAAGATTTACTTCAACCATTTTTCCTTGTTGACTTTTGCCCTCAAAACCCATTAAATTATTTTGGGTGTTTAATGGCTTTATATCATCCTTAACAAACTCATATACATAGCTGAAAAGTATGTTGTGAGTAGAGCCTGTGTCAATAAGAAAACAAAGGTTTTTTATCTCTTTATTTGGTCCTTTCGATGAAATGATTAAAGGCATTCCAGCCTTAACCAATCCTGTGTGTAGTGGGAATATCATCTATTATGTTTTGATATTAATAACCATACAGCTTCCTATCTCTGATTTGGTCTTGTTGTTGTATTTGTCCTTTAATAAACTCTTCAATAGTAGCTATCATATTATTCTGTGGGAAACCATCAGGAAAAGTCCAATTCTGCTTTTGAAAGCCAAGCAAAGGAACTTCCCCCTTAAACTTTACTTCTAAAGTATTCCCAACATAATCAAGACTCCAAGTAGCACCTCTACCTGCAAGTATTACAGAGTCTTTGGTTACTTTCGCCACTTTAAAAGTCCCCCCATCTTGTAGGTAATCCACAAAATCCTCATATTTTTTGAGCATGCCACCATATTTCGTAACATTCTCTTTAACATTACTATTATACTCACTATTGATTTTATACACAATAAAACCAATTACCACTAAAACTGCTATTATCCACATAACTTGTTTACTTGTTGATTAAAAAGGTAAATCATCGTCCTCTTTTACTACATGATTGGGATGAACTTTCATGGACATCATTGTGTTCATTTCAGAGAGCCATTTTATCATGTAAAATGTACATGTGTTCTTTTCAGCTACACCAAAATGTTTTGCTTCTTCTGCTAATTTTTCATCTTTTAATTGGGATATAACCACTCCCAGTTCATCAAAATCAAAGGTTTCAAGTGTTTTCTCCATGAACACATGTTTTATATTGGGTATGTCACAGCCAAGATTTTTGACCATCTTACCATTGATTGCATAAGTTCTTTTGTATCTTTATCATTAGAAGTGCTTAGGTCAACTCCTGTTAGTTCTTCTACCTGCTTCATCAATATTAAAATCTGTTCTGTAACTGCTGAAAACATTTCTAATTTGTCTGTATTATTTGTTTTGGCATGTGCATTATGATTATTGTTTGAAATGGGTGCATTCGCAGTTTTCTTGGCTGCATTTTTTTTTATTCCCCAAATAATGAAGAAGACCACCTATGGCACCCAATAGAAAAGCACCTGCCATTTTTGACATAACTACATCTGCATTTACATGATTAGCAGATGCAATAATTGCTACAAGTAAATTCATTGCAGCAAAGATTTCTAAAATAATTCCAAAAACTTTCATTTTGTTATGCTTATGATAGTTTATACTTAACTCCTATTAAGCCACTATTGCAATCTATATTATTGCCTTTACAAGATACCAAGGAATAAAAAGTAAGGACAGCATACACCCTGTGTTATTTGAAGGGTTGATTGAAACTCCTTGCTCTTTATTAACACAAGACTGGCAAATTTGAAAATGACAATTAGGGTCATATCCAGAAGTAAAGCGTCCAGGTACTTCTATGTTTTTACCACACATTGGACATCTCCCATTGTTAAGAAGGCCAATACTTTTAAGATAATTGATTTCTTTAGCCCCACTCACAACTCCAAGAATAAAGGTTTCAGGGTCTTCGGCATAAGCTTTATACGGCTCATAGTCTTTCTCCCATTTACCAGTTTCCTTATTAAATCCTTTAGCCTTAAATCCAGCTTCATTTAATTCTTTTGCCATAGTTTCATTCCATTCATGCCATGACATTTTTCTAATCTCTGATTTTGTGTACTTCATTATATACAAGTTTGAATAAATAATTTGGTTATAGGCACAAAAAAGGTGCAAGCTAAACCCTGAATGCTTATCAGAAGGCATCGCCAAACACCTATAACCAATCAAACAAGGAAAGCCCACACCCATAGGTGCAAGCATTCACTTTCTTGTTGTTGATGGTTATTCCTTTTGAAATTGGCGATTTCTCTGATAACATCAATCAAGAAGCAAACACTTCTTTTAATATGTCTTGTTAAACTTTTATCTCATTTTTATGTTTATTTTGCAAAGATATAAAATATCTTTCAGTTGTACACATAATTTAAAGACAAAAATACACATATTACCTAAGGTGTGAGCTATATTCCTTATTTAATTGAAAAAAAGCCCTGATGTGTATTTCTACACACCAAGGCTCACAATTAACAAAAGATTAGTTGTTATTTGCACCACAAATGATAAATAGCACTACGAAGAAACCTATTATTTTCAATAGTAACATGATAACTATTTCCATAATTACTCAATAAACCAAGCAAAATCTTTATTCACATTACTAATGGTATCACATAGACCAAATGCTACATCAGAAGCATTATTTGCTCTATCCAAGAAATTATCAATGTAGGAAGTCTTGTTGGCACCTGTAAATAGGTTATATACATTCCACATACTAATTTCCTTGTTATTATCATTATGATGGGAAAAATTCTCATCTTGATAATATGACCTTGCAACAAGCCCTATCTGTGTATCAGTTAATAACACAGGTGGAAGTAACTTCTTGCTTGATGCAGGAATATATTGGTAAAGCCTACTTTTACCAATAAATTGAGCAAACTGATGCTCTGTCATTGAGTAATTTTGCAGTGCTGACATCATCTGTAAATGACTCTCAAACTTATAACTTTGAAACAATCTAATTGCTTCTTGCATCAAATCATTTACTGACATAACCTTTAACTCTGACTTATACCCATCTGTACTAACACACATATTGCAACACACAAGGTTTTTAAAGCCAATAAATACCTTGAACTTCTCCATACTCTTCTTGCTGTAGAGATTTTCATGGTTATAGGCTCTTACTCCTCCTATGGTGAGATTTAACCTATTACCATCAATTGTTTCAAAGATGGTAGGTATTTCAAAGCAAAACATCATTCTCTCGTAATAGATGGTCTTTTCTTCTTCCAAAAGCATATTGACTGGTTTAAAGATTGCTTCGGGTGTTCTACCTTTGATAATATGGCTGACTCTAATCAAAGGCTTGTTTATCTCTTCTTGTGGGAAAACTGTATTTGCAGCATTCCAAATAGCTTCGATAAACTCTGGGTGAGAAATTGTCACCTCATTATCCTTGCTAAATACTGGTACTATGCAGTCTTTCTGTAAGTGCATGAAGTCCACTTCTTTTGTGTTGGCTTCAATAAATGGTAGCCTTGAAATAGGCTTATCCAATGTTGACCTCAAAGAGGTAATTGGTAAAGGGTCATTACTATATAAGATAGGAAAGCTCTGCTTAGCTCTGACTGGTTGTAATTGCATTATTTCCATTTTGAATGTAGTTAAATGGTTGACTTATAATTCTTTTCTCACTATTTTGAAGATGCTTCTTCTTCTCAACAAACTCAAAATTAAGCTGCTGATAATATTCGGGATATTGATGGTATATCCTTGTAAGCTCTTCCAAAGTTTGGCAGTCTTTAATCTGCTGTTTAATAGTCTGCATACTCACACCATCATTACACCAATCAGATATTTTCTCTCCTGTTTGGCTTGTAATGGTGAAGTCAGGCTGACCCACAAAGAGATTAGTTCTATCCTTGGAGGTTACACATTGATGCTTCATATTAATATCAAACACAATGGTAAATTCATAATCTATTCCATCTCTCATAACAGCTTTCAATCCTACCTTTTCAGGCACCATCTTGCCATTCTTCTCATTAAGAACATAATCCTGTTTACACCTCATGGTGCAAATGATATGTCTATTACTCTGTAGAATTTTCTGCATAAAAGCATTTATTCTTGGAGTGATTTTCTGCCAATTAGTAAAGCTATTCCCTTGCAAATTAGCATGATATTCAAGAAGATTATCCCAACATAATGAAATGGAGTCTATAATGATTACTTCCATTCCTGCACTTTCACATACATTGATAGCTTCAATGTAATTTTCGGGTGTAAAATTCTCTTTTAGCTGTAATACATTGTACTCTCCAAGACTGGCATATAAATCAGCACTTCCATTCTCTGTGTCAATGATTGCAATCTTATTCCAATCATGACATAAACCATAAGCTAATAATAGTGCAGAATAGGTCTTTCCACTACCTGCACAACCTTGTAAAGCAAGTTTTATTTTTACCTGCTTCTTTGTTGTTTGCCTTAACTCCATATCATAAAAATTTAATGGTTCAGAAATAAAATAGCAAGAAGTTTTCACCTCTTGCTATTAACTTTCAATCTTACAAAGTAGCTAATGTAGCTGCTGCATTCTCTGCTCTTTCATGTAACAAGTAGAACATATCTCCTGTTTCAGCTGAGCATACTTGTGAGATAACAGGTGTCTTGAGTTCTCCTTTCAAAAACCTCTCACTCACAGCACCTGTTTCAAATCCATAAGTGAAGAAGCATTTACCTGTTGCAGGGTTTTGCTTCACTTCAATCACATTCACTCCCTTTTGAGCTTTAAACTCCTCCACAGACAATGTCTGAATAAATTTCAATGTACTTTCCATAATTCTTTTTTGTTAATTGTTATGGGAGGGAATATCCCCTTGCCCAAAGGCAAGGGGGGGGTTGGGTGGTGTATGTTGCTCACAGAAAGATAGGGGCTTAATATATTTCAAATAGCCCATAGGGGGGCATATTGCACCTTTCGGGATTATAGATTATGCCAAAAATGTTGTAAAAAAAAGATATGAAAGACAGACTGCTTATTATTTTGCCCAAAATATCCTCAAAAGTGCTTAGTTTCCTATCTTACAAGGATAAATTCCGTGGAGTCCAATACTCCTTTTTTAGGTTGGGGGTAACTTGGACTATATCATTTAAAGTTGTAGTCATTACATTGAAGACTAAGTCTTCATACTCCAAAGTTGTGCAGATTGAGTCATGTATTGTAAATATAGGTACTTGATGAGCATTTTCTTCCCATATTTTTTTGCAGCATATTTGTAGTACTATAGTGCTCTCTATTGATTGAAGTAGTACTGCCAATTTTTTCTTGCCATCTCTTCCTTTCTTTATGGCATGTATTAATCCGTAAATCTTTGGGAATGAGAGCTTAAAAAGTTTTTTAAGTTTTGCACCTGGCTGATTTAAAAATTTGTTGTCTGAGAAGAAAGTCATCAGTATCATAATTTTCATATCTTTTCTTTGATATTCTTCACCATTTTCTCTTGTCCTTTCTAACATATACTCATAAATATGTCCTTCAGAAGCATAGTGTATGTATTCATTGACCTTTTCATCATGCCTTATTCTATATACATAGGCTTGCAATGATGATAAATCTTCTTCTGAAAATAAGTTTTGAACATTTGCAGGTAACTTACCTATGTTTACAGCTAATGCTGAACTTTTATCCCAAAACAAAGGATTTAAGAGTAAGCATAATAGGTAAGGTTGACTATTAGAAATATCAATACTAACTAAGTCCCTTCCATCATATTTAATGAAATTTCTATAGTCTTTTTGCATATTGGTAAGTACAGAGTGAAGCCTATGCACAGTATCATCTATTTTAACTTTATAATCTTCCTGTATTATAGACTCAATATTATAACGTATTGCATAATATTGTAACTTTGGATTCTTCCTTTGATGGGTGTCTCTGTTGTAATCCCAAGTATCAACCCCTCCTGCAATCTTTTCTCTATATTTTCTTTCTGCATATTCTAATGCAATGCTTGCATTAATTTGCAGGTTATTGTTATACCAAGAAAGCAGGTAATTATTACCAGCTTCTATAACTGCACTATGAGATTGATTTTCTCGTGAATGTCTGTATATGTAAGTTCTTAGTGGAGAATTACAATAAGTATCACTTAATTTGTACCCAATAGATTTTTTCCCTACTATGTATTGGCTATCTGTTATGAAAATACCTGTACGAAGTAAGTAGTCTAAATATGATAGGTAATCTTTAAAAAAGTCCCTTAAAATTGCAGAATTGATACTAACAAAACCATCTTCTGATATTAAGTCCTTATTTCTGCCTGGGATGGAATAAATCAAGCCAATTAGATAAATTAATCTTTCTTCATCAAATACAGCACCAAAAGTTCCATTAGTATTTACAGTCTTTATGTGTCCACCACAATCCTCTACAAAATAATAATTTGTCACAGGAAAATTTCTTAAATGAGCTTCTAAATCCAAGTTAGCAGGTATAAAGGCAAATTTTCCCGAGTGTTCAGGTCTTATACCAAGTCCACTTGCAATAGAATGAACTTTTGGTTGAGAAGCAACCCAATTTAAAAGGTCTTGCTTAGCTTTCAACCATTCCTTGCTTGTCTCATAAACTACTGATTTGTTCTGTTTTCTATTATTCATTATGATGGGAAATTTTTAGATGCAAAAATAAATAAAAGGTTCCAATAACAAGATTATTACTGGAACTTTTTCATCTTAGAATACTGAATTTATTACTTTTTCATTCGCATCATTTTCCATCTTAAAATCCCTTTCAATATAAATATCGGTGATTTTCATTTTCTCATCAATATGGTTCAATGCAGAGTGAACAGCATACTTATCAACTCCAGCCTTATTCACAGCTATAGTTGCCCAAGAATGCCTTGCAGCATAAAATTCAAGGTCTTCTAAGTGGAGAACTTTTCCCACCTGTTTAAGCCCTATATTCAAGGCTGCATTGAATGTATCAGCAGTAGAATACCATTGATAGAATTTGAAAATTCTCTTCCCTGTAATGTCCTTATACTTCTCAATGAGTGGCAAGGCTAAAGATGGTATCTTTACCACCATCTTTGCATTGTCAGCTCTTCTTTCCTTAGTCTTGCACCTGTAATAGATAATACAATTATCTTTAAGTTCTGAACAAGTAAAGAGGTCTGCTGAGTTCATTCCCATCAAGAAAAATGACAGCATAAAGCAATCCTTTGCCAAATCAAATCTACAAAGTTTATTTACACCTTTCCCCTCTTTAAGGTCAGCAAGTTGCCAAATAGCCTTAATTTGTTGGGTAGTAATAGCCCTTTTCCTTGTGGCTTCCTGTCTTGGTACTTTGAAATTCTCAAAGGGTGAATGAGGTATGATAATAATTCCCCTGTCATAGTCATTATACTTCTTCTTTGCTTCATTAAAAAGATGCCTTATACTGCCCAAGTAAAGTGATACTGCTCTATTAGATGTTTTACTATTACTCTTGGAGGTCAGCTTCTTATCTTTCTTTTCCTTGTTCTTACAGAGATATTCTGCATATTGAGTAAGAAGTTTGATGGTTAAATCATTGATATTTAGGTTATCTTTTCCGAGAAACCTCACAAATGAATTGATGCAATATTTATAATTATCAGCACCTTTAATGGTTGCAGTCTCAATCCAATCCCTACTGAATTTTATAAAATCAATAGGCTTGTTCTTCTGCTCTTCTCCTTTAAGGTTGGCAATTATATCATCAATGGTGTAATCCTCTCTTTCTACTTGGAGGTTATTTCCTATATCTTGATAGTATGTAATTAAATCATCTATCCTTTTCTTTAGTTTACAACCATTCTTGATTTTCAAGGATTTTGTAAGTTCTGATTTATGGATATAGATGTTTGTCGATATTCTCTTAACCTGTCTTTTATAGGTGATTCTTACTTTTACATTGTATGTATCATCTGCTCTTAATCCACTTTTTAATATTTCTGCTTTGATAGTCAGCATGTTAGATGTAATTTAAAAAACCAACAATAAACCAACAATCAATAAAATAGTGTACTTTTTGGGGTATTATTTGATACAATAAAACATCAAATCTATTAAATAAAAACTCCCTGCAACCTATTGATTACAAGGAGTTTAATATAGTGGACCAGCCTGGGCTTGAACCAGGGACCTCCAGATTATGAGTCTGTTGCTCTAACCAACTGAGCTACAAGTCCTGAATTTCGTGAATTCGGCTGCAAAGATAATGAAATAAATGGAAAAAAGAGAAAGGACGATAAGGAAATTTAATGTTTTAACACATTTTGTTTGCCCAAACATGGGTTTATGGGTGATTTGGAGTACCTTTGCAAGAAAGTAGACATGGCTTTGTAACAAGGTGGGACTATCTTTTCAGGAGGCTTAACATCGCCTGCAGAGAATGGAAATTACCTTTACAAGAAAGTAAACGAACTATAAGACAAGAGGATTGAATACAATATATATTAAGCGAGATGAGACGCATGAATTAGTAGAACAGGTTGCAACCATAGGATTCTTTGATGGGGTGCATCGTGGACATCAGTTCCTGATTAGTCGTGTCATTGACGAGGCAGAGCGGTCAGGAATGGCATCGGCAGTCATCACCTTCGACCGACATCCGCGTCAGGTGCTGCAGGCTGACTACCAACCAGAACTGCTGTCAACACTCGATGAGAAGCTACTTCTGCTCTCAAAGACACATGTTGACAATAGTTTCGTACTGCATTTCGATGCTTCGTTGGCTGCGCTCTCAGCTCATGACTTCATGCAAGAGGTGTTATGCAAACAGCTGAACGTAAAGAAACTCATCATTGGCTACGACAACCGCTTCGGACACAACCGCTCTGAAACTTTTGAAGACTATGTTCAGTATGGCAAGGAAATGGGTATTGAGGTCATTCGTGCCGATGCCTTCCTGCCAAATGATGAGAAAGTGAGTTCTTCAATCATCAGAAATGACCTCCGCACGGGCAATATTGAGGCTGCCAACCGCCTTTTAGGCTATCCTTATACGATAGAGAGTCGCATCGTGAGTGGCTATCAGAATGGGCGCAAGATGGGTTTCCCAACAGCCAATCTCGATGTGAATGGTTGCCAACAGCTGCTCCCTGCAAGTGGTGTCTATGCGGTCATGGTGCGCTTGAAAGATTCTGTTGGATGGAAGCGAGGGATGATGAACATTGGGCATCGACCTACTTTCAATGGCACAACCACCTCGATAGAGGTCAATCTCTTTAATTTCACAGGAAATCTCTATGGACAGGAACTCCTTGTAAGTTTTATTAGTAAGATAAGAGATGAGCATAAGTTTGACTCTTTAGAAGCCTTAGCACAACAGCTGAAGCAAGACAAAGAGCAAATTAATCGATTGTTTGATGAGACTTATCACATACAAGAGAATATTATTAATACACCCTAAGATTCGCAGAAATGAACAATAAAAACGTTTTGAGCGCAACGCTCTATGTCATCTTATTTGTTTCACTTTTCATCTTGATACAAAGTCTTTCTTTCGAGGGAGGTAAGCATCTTGTAAGCCTACTTGGAGGGGCTAAGGCTGCTGATGGGGATTATCTAACGAAAAATGGTGAGACTCTTGCCATAACGGCAGTCATCAGTAGTCTTGCAACTTTTATTCTTTTCATCGCTACAAAGTGGGCACCTGTATCTGGTAACTATTTGAAGACGCGTCCTTGGGCTGTCCTCATGTGGTCGGCTCTCATAGCTTTAGGTTCGATACTCCCACTGCAATTCCTTGCAGAGAAGATTAATCTAACGATGCCAGCGGGCACAGAAAAGATGTTTGAAAGTATCATGAAGGTGTCTTGGGGCTATGTAGCCTTAGGAATGATGGTGCCCATCGCTGAGGAGATTGTCTTCCGTGGTGCTATTCTACGTGTACTGCAAAACGCCTTGGACGAACGCAAACGATGGATTGCCATTGTCATTTCAGCCCTTATCTTCGGTATTATCCATTTCAATTTAGCACAAGGCTTACACGCTTTTTTGATTGGTCTGCTATTGGGTTGGCTCTATTCGAAAACGGGTAGTATTCTGCCAGGTTTCGTATTTCATTGGGTGAACAATACGGTGGCTTATCTTATGTTCAACCTCATGCCACAGATGAACGATGGAAAACTCATCGACTTCTTCCACGGCAACGACCACATGATGTATGCTGGTTTGTTCTTCTCACTGTGTATCTTCATTCCTTCGTTGCTGCAGTTAATAGGAAGGATGCCAAAGGGGAAGAAATAAGCAGCTTTCCTATAAAGACATCTAATAGAATAAGCGCATAGGAAAAGGGACGATAACGCCTATCCTCTCATATCCCTACCCTCTTTTAGAAGCCTGTTAAGGCTTAACACCAGATGTGCGAACGCTTAGCACCTTATGTGCGGAGCCTCCGCACCACTCTATGATACTATTCCTTTATTATATAAACGATAGAGATTAAACAAGAATCGACCATCACATAGGCTGTTGAGAGCCATGTAATGGTCGATTACTTACTTATAGACTTTACTGTTAGCGATTACATATTCTCGCACTCCTCGTTCTCATGAACAGGGATTTTTGCCTCCTTTGTCGTCTTTTCTGCCTTATAACCAAACTTCTCAAAAGCCTTCTGAAGCTTTTCTTCATTGGTCTTCTGAGCATCGTAGGTTACATATACCTTCTGTTCTTCTACACTTGTCTTAATCTCCTTCACACCCTTTGCAAAGCGGAGGTTGTTCTTTACTTTCGCCTCACAGTTAGCGCAGTGCATCTGTGGAGTTGTAGTGAAGATAACTGTCTTAATGTCTTTGGCTGTTGCAATCATAGCTACCATGAGCATCAGCATTGTGAAAATAGTTTTTTTCATAATTGTTCTTTGTTTGTAGGAGACGTCCGAAAGCGTGTTTCAAGACGTCTCTCTGTGTTGTCGTTTATGTTATTCTATTGTGAATGAATCAATGTTTACTGTCGTTTACCGAGGTTCAGACGGATACCAACGTATGCCATTGCACCCTCTACAGGACCATAGACCATTGTTGGTTCGAAGCTGTTAGCCCACGGATTTTGATAGCCAATGATAGGATTCTTCTGCTTGTAATTGGTAAGGTTTTCCCCACCAATATAAAGAGAGAAGTTGCGGAAGTAGCGTGTCACCTGACCGCTAAGCTGTCCGTAGGCCTTATAGCTGCCCGCCCATGAGCGTTCGCCCGATGCTAAGGTGTAAGATTCTGGCATTCTACCACCTCCGTTCAAGGCTGCAGTAGCATCAAACTGCCAGAGTCCTAAAGGTGTTTTATAGCTGAGCGTCAAGAGTCCTTTGTAACGACTCTGCAGTGGTTTCCACATCAGTTTTCCTCCATACGTCGCCTTAACGAGGTTATATCGGTAGGCTGCTCCCAGCTCAAGACCCTTGAACAAAGGATAAGAAGCTTCGATTTGGAAGGTATGCGAGAAGCTCTTTCCATTGAGATTGGTGATGTGCAGCTCCTGTGGATTACTATCATAGTCAATCAACATCTGTGAAAGGAAGTGCGTGTAATAGTAATCAGTATTGATTTTCAGCATCTTATTTCCTATTGGAATGTTGAAATTAAGACTCGCACCATAGTTCCATGCAGCCTCTTGATCGAGCTTATCGATGATAAGTCGGCGGCCCGAAGCCATGAGGTAATTGTTCTCAGCCAGTGCGTGCGGACTGCGATAGCCCTTACCTGCAGAGAGGCGAAGGGTCAGGAAGTCGGCTGGTACCCATTTCAAGTGGAAGCGAGGAGTGAAGAACGTACCGTAAACATTGCTATGGTCGACACGCAATCCTGCCATAGCGATGAATCGACTATGCAGGTTATAGGTGTACTGAACGTATGCGCCAGGTGTTGTCTCACTCTCAATGCCACGTGTGAGTGGGTAGAGATTACCGTAATCGGCAGGGATAGCCGTTGCAGGGAGCGTCAGACGCTGATGCAAGTAATCATGGTTGAGGCTCAAACCAGCAGAGAGATTGTGCTCATCGGTGAAGTTTGTCTCAAACATAAGTGATGCATAAGCATTCTTCTCGTTGACATCATACTGCTTAATACCATATTGCGCCTGCTGCTTGTGCATAGATACATTACCCATCAAAGCGATGTTTGTGGCGTGTTCCTTATTGAGAACAAAGGCATGTTTCATATAAGCCTCGTAGCGGTCGGTGCCGATATCAATGCGATAAGGATTCGTTGCAGCAGCATGAGGAGTCTGACCACTCATGCGGTCTTCCTTCAACAGCGACAAACCTGCATGTAAAATATAATCGCCCTGCTTCCAAAACCAACGGTTCTGCAGGTTGTATTGTCTCACCTTTGGGGCATCTTGGAATCCGTCTCCATTGCCATCATGATGTCTCCAGTTGTTTTCATAGTGGGCAAGGATTTCCGTACTGAGGTTCTTGTTGCCATTGATATGAATGTTACCATCCGCATTTGCCTCGAATTTACCCATCGTACTGCCATAGAGGTTGACGCTCATACCTGTTGGATCTTCAGGTTTAACGTATTCCACATTAATCTGACCTGTCATCGCTTCGTAGCCATTCTTGACGGATGTATTACCCTTACTCACCTGCATACTCTTCATCCAACTGCCTGGTACATAGCCCAAACCATAAGGGAGAGCAGCACCACGAAAGTTAGGAAGGTTCTCTGTCAACATCTGAACATATGTACCACTAAGACCAAGGAGTTTGATTTGTTTGGCACCCGTTGTCGCATCTGAGTAGTTTACATCTACTGAAGCGTTGTTGACAAAGCTCTCACCAAGATTACAGCAAGCAGCCTTGAAGAGTTCGTCACGTAGGATGTCTTTACCGTTGATGGCTCCAGCTAATGAGCGCACAGAGGCCCTTCGCGTTGTAACGGTCACGTTATCCAGTGTCTGGTCTTTTAGGGTTGCGGTCGAGTCGACTGCATTTTGCTGTGCGGTAGCAGGTAGAACAGACAGCAAGGTCAGTCCTGCTAAATATATAATTTTATTCATTTCGTTTGATTTTCAGTTGTTATTTAAAATTTATAAAGCCTGTGTGGTATCAGAATGGGAAACATACTGATACGACTTTTAGCCCGAACACACTTGTGTAACAGGTACGATAAACCTTCTGTTGCCCATTTCATGAGGAACAGAAAACAACCAAAAATCAAATGATAAGTGTCGTAAGTAATCGGAGATATTGGCGTGGCGGACTATGCCAGAGCAACGACAATAACCTCTCTGGTGCCTTTGTTAAAACAGGCAAAGGCAATAATTGACAATCACTTACGAATTGTGGGAGAAGAGAAAGCTGTATTGGCTGAATGTGATAAAAATCATTGTGCACCATATTTGTGGGCGACAAGCTTTTCACCTCAATCTTCATGCAATGTTTTACATCGTTATCATTGCAATGACCTTTATCCTCCATCTTAGCAACAGACACATTGCCAGTATGTGCGCACACCACTGTCATGATGCCCGAACCACTCCATACTATCATCGTTGACAATAGAAGGGATAGTAATATGTCTATCGTTTTTCTCATAAACTTGGCAACAAAGTTAGATAATTATTAGTAACTTTGCAAAGATTTTAAATTTATTTTAATGTTCAACTACCGCCCTTCAAGGCGAAGCCTGTATGTAGGAGGGGGCATTTTGCTTACTCTTCTACTCTTATATATTATCTTTCGTTGTCTGCCTCCTTCACAAGAGGAGGTGGATAAGAGTGCTGTGACCATTCGTCAGGAGGCTTATTACACGTTAGAGGCTGATGGTAAGCCCCTTGTATACTTTGCTGATTATGTCGACTCAGCCTTTGTGGGTGGCTCTATCAATAAAGATTCAATTCATACACGCAGCATCACGCAACGTGGTTATTGGGTGAACCAGCTGCCCGTAGTGCCTTCTTGCCACGGACGTATTCTCATTCGGTGGAATTACAAACCCTTAACAATCGTCAACTTAAAAGGAAAAGGGGTGCTAAGGCTTGTTCGTCAGACGATGGCTCAGATGGATTCGGAGTTAGACGGATTGCAAACGAAGAGCAACGAGATGGGTTATTATCTTCGTGTACATAGCGTTCAGGATTACGGATATAACAAGATTGCGGAATATCATACTGAGGTGGTGCAGCAGATGGATTCACTTCGTCGGATGATGAAGGTGTTGGATTCTCTCTCTACTTCTTCTGCCCAGCTGCGCATTCGACAGCAAAATCGCTATGCTATTCAGACTTCCTCTAAGAAGGCGAAACCTACTGTTTGCAACCGTTTGGAAATAGATAAGAAGAACGATTGTGTACTCCTGCAAACCGAAAATAAAAGAACGCCAATTCGCTTGATTACTCGCTTGCAGAAAAGTGGGGCGATAGATGCACTAAATGCATACTATAAGACCCACGCAGCTACTATCAGCAGCCTTGCAAAGGGCATTCGTATTGCTGGCGGACGATATGAGGGTGAGAGCCAGAAGAACGTTCCGAATGGTTATGGAAAGTACTATGGCGACGATGGCAGCTTCTATGACGGACATTGGAAGGACGGAAAACGCGACGGCTTTGGCATCTATGTTGCGCCACACGAGTATCTGCAAGTGGGTGAATGGAAGGCGGATGTGTTTAAAGGTGAACGTCTTACATACACCTCCGACCGTATCTATGGCATCGACCTCTCACGTCATCAGCACGAGAAGAATAATAAGGTGTATCACATCTATTGGAACAAACTACGCATCACCGACCTCGGTACGCTGAGTACGAAGACAATCAAGGGGAAGGTGGATTATCCTGTTTCCTTCGCTTACGTGAAGTCTACGGAGGGTTGTACGGTGCTAAACGCTTATTACGAGGCTGATTACAAGGCAGCACGTGCGCATGGTATTCGAACAGGTACCTATCATTTCTTTTCTACCATGTCACCAGGTGCAGCACAAGTAGCCTATTTCCTCAAGTGTAGTAAGTTTAATAAGGGCGACCTACCACCAGTCTTAGACGTTGAGCCGACCGATGCGCAGATTGTTGCGATGGGTGGAGCGGAGGTGATATTCCGCAATATTCGTGCGTGGATGAGTCTTGTGCAGAAGCGAACAGGTAAACGCCCTATCCTTTATATCAGTCAGACTTTTGCCAACACTTACATGCCATTGGCACCCGATTTGGGCGATAACTACCACATATGGATAGCCCGCTATGGTGAGTATAAACCCAACTTCAAATTGGCTTACTGGCAGTTAAGTCCTGATGGTAAGGTGCGTGGCATCCATGGCGATGTCGACATCAACGTCTTCAATGGCTATCGCAACCAGTATGAGGAGTTCCTTAAACGCCATTGCTTCTAAGATTGGAGAGTCGAAGAATGAACAGATAACATAAATTTGTTTACAGACAGGTTTAATATGATTGAGTATATTGTAATGTGAAGACCACCTGCTATAGATGATAAGTCACGTGGAGACACGGAGTTGAAGTGAGAATGACTAATATGGGTGCGTAGACTCAAAGAGCCATGAAGCCTTATGCACACTTTCTCTCCGTGTGATTTATTTATTACCCAAAACCTGTTTTGTAAAGAAAGTTCAAAACTTGAAAATCAAAAGGGCGTTAATTGTATTCGAATTAACGCCCTTTTGGCTTGCAAAAGGTGCCCTTTAAGCCCCTTACTAACGCCCTTTTGAAGTCCAATTAAGCACCTTTTGGAAACCACCTTTGCAACTTCCTGATAACAAAAGACTTACAAAGGTGTCAGATTTGCATGTTTTTAGCTCAATTCCCAGTCTCCTCCTTGCTCATTTTGTAAACATATTTCCAATCCTTACCACTTAATTTAAATCTCACACAGAGCCACGGAGCATTAAATACTTTGAACTTTGAACATTGAACTTTGAACTTTTTGATTTGTGATTCATCTCATTAAGGATTGAACTTTCCTAACAATGGTAATCATAATTATGAATTCTGAATTTTGAATTATGAATTAAAAAAAGGGCTGATAAGCTGTGAGGATAACCCTCACAGCTTATCAGCCGAATATAATTTAGCTTGTATTAGACGGTACTAATACGCTTTAAGATTACTTCTTCTCCTTATAAAGGTCCTGGCAAGTCTTCCAACCGAAGTGCTTGTAAAGCTCGTTCAGACGGGTTTCACGTGCCTTGAAAGAAGCGAAGTCCTTCTTATCGTTCTCTGTCCAACCAGTCTCTGCCATAGCTGCAACACGTGGGAGGAGCTGGAAGAAAGCGAGGTCGCGACCAATAACATACTCTGTCCAGAGGTTTGCCTGTACACCCTTAACGTGCTTTTTCATCTCAGGAGCAGCATCGTCTGGCACTGGATTGTAACTGTAAGTCTTCTCAACAGGGAGCATATTACCGATGAGAATCATGCGATTATCTGGCTTCTGATAGAAATCAAGGTAATAATAAGTGGTTGGAGTCATGATAGCATCCAAGCCACGCTTAGCTGCCTCAATACCACCATTCACACCACGCCAGCTCATGACAGTTGTACCCTTGTCTACATCACCCTCAAGAATCTCGTCCCAACCGATGATGTTACGTCCCTTAGACTCCAAGTGTTTTGCCACTTGATTCATGAAGTGAGCTTGTAGCTGAGCCTCTGCAGAGAAGCCGTTAGAGCCCTTCAAGCCGAGATGTTTGATTTCAGCCTGACAACGTGGACAGTGTTGCCAACGAGTACGTGGGGCCTCGTCGCCACCAATATGGATGTATTTTGATGGGAAAATTTCTATAATTTCATCGAGAACATTGTTCACAAACTCGTAGGTCTCAGGATGACCAGCGCAGAGAATGTCTGGGAATACGCCCCATTGCTCAGCCACTTTGTAAGGACCACCAGTACAACCAAGCTCTGGATAAGCAGCCAAGGCAGCAAGCATGTGGCCTGGCATGTCAATCTCAGGGATAACAGTGATATAACGGTCAGCTGCATACTTCACAACTTCACGCATCTCATCCTTTGTATAGTAACCACCGTATGGAGTCTCATCAAAGAGTCCTGTCATACGACCAATAACTGTCTGCGCACGCTTTGAACCAACCTCTGTAAGCTTTGGATAGCGGTCAATCTGTGCACGCCAGCCCTGATCCTCAGTGAGATGCCAGTGGAAGGTGTTGACATTGTGGAGCGCCAACATATCAATGAACTCCTTAATGAAACTCATCTTGAAATAGTGACGAGCGCAATCGAGCATCGTACCACGATAGCCGAAGCGTGGATAGTCAATGATACGAGCTGCTGGGAAGGTTACGTTCTCAGCCTTCTCCAATGGCAATGACTTACGAAGTGTCTGTACACCATAGAATACACCACGTGGAGTCTTGCCCTCAACGGTAATATTCTTACCCTTTACAGTGATAACATAACCCTCCTCATTCTCAACCTTTGCATTGAGTTTCAAGGTGATAGTACTTCCTTTCTTGTTCATACCATTGAGCACAATACCGGTTGCCTCTTGGATATATTGCTTCAAGAATTCACCATTACGGCGCATAGCCTCATCGTTGCTTGCAACATTAATAACGGTGTTAGCATCTAAAACGAATGGTGTACCCTTCTCAGCAGTAATGCTTTGTGGGAGAGGAACTACCTGGTAGTTCGCATCTGTGGCATGAAGTGAGAATGTAGCCATCATCAATGCCACTGAAAGTAAGATTTTCTTCATCTCGATTAAATGAATGTTTTGTATTTAGGTTTTTATATTCTGGACTTCAACTATCCATGGACAAAGATACGAAAAATATCTGATTAAATGCTTAATGAGGGTGAAAAGTGTAGAAAATCTACTTATTCTATTAAAAAGATAATGCCTTGTCTGCATGGGACAAGGCTTTATCTTTGTTTTTTAAGCTTACTCTTCAATCTCTGAAAGGCTTCTGACGAAGTTGCTAAAGAAGTTGCTGGTTGTTTCAATGGGTGCATACCTGACATAACGGAGACTGCGACGGACGTTGCGACGAAGTACAGAACTGTTGTTTTGTACAAATCCTACGGCATTTTGTTTAAAGTGCCATTCGTGTGCAGTGTCCTTGGCTAAGTCTGAAATACTGCGTAATGTGAGGCGGTAAGCATTAGGATCACTCTTGCTAACGAAGGGGATTTCGTCTTCTTCAAAGCCAAAGACGGAGATGAGAACATTACCCTGTAGCTCTGCCATAGCACTCAACTGCAAGGTGTTCAGCCAGTTCTCGAGTTTCACAAAGTCTACCTTATTACCCCGAGTTCTTAGGTATTCGCCCATCGTAATGATACCACCTAAGTTCATACCACGTGTAAACATCGTCTCAGAGTTGTTGACAATCAACTTCAACATATCAATCGCCTCAATCGAAGTGTCGATACTATGCAGTTCATTGTAGATAAGATTCTTTAGTCTTCGGTTCAGTAACGCATTGCTAAGTCTAACCGTCTTGGGTATTCTTGCACTTAAAGTCTTGCGTTCTTCCTGCTTTGCTTTGATGTCAGTGATGATACTCTCTGGCAGGTTGAGTCCTTCATCCATAGCGTGTCTTGCGATACCATTGATGAAGATAGGCATCA
The DNA here is from genome assembly GCF_018127925.1 of Prevotella melaninogenica. Classification (NCBI taxonomy): domain Bacteria; kingdom Pseudomonadati; phylum Bacteroidota; class Bacteroidia; order Bacteroidales; family Prevotellaceae; genus Prevotella; species Prevotella melaninogenica. Next base: position 213,521 of record NZ_CP072347.1, read on the forward strand.
CTTGTTGTGCTTCAACCATCTGTATGAGTCTTCGCCATTTGAAAGGCGACATCGGTTCGAGGTTCGACTGTGTGCCGAATGCGCCCGAACAAAGGATTCGAAAGAAGTTGCGTTGAATGATGTCCATTCCAGATGATTCTATTGATTGCATGGTGATTGGGTGTTGGGTGTTGAATATTGGGTGATGATGATATGTTATGAATAACGACGGGGATAATGGAAGAGGATAGAAAGGAAGGCTGTGATACCCAATAACATTGGATAATACAAGAATGGGACGATGCTCACGGGGTTTATCTTTGCCAAACCTGCTGCCATTAATATCTGTGCACCATAGGGAATCAAGCCCTGCGCACAGCATGAGAAGGTGTCGAGGATGCTGGCTGCCTTACGTTTGTCTACACCATAGCGGTCGCCTATCTGCTTCGAAAGACCACCCACGGTGAGGATTGCCACCGTATTATTGGCTGTACAGATATCCACCAAACTTACGAGGAAAGCTATTGTTAGCTCTGCTCCGCGCTTACTGTTGACGTGTCGGGTGATCATCTTGATGAGATAGTCGACACCACCATTCTCACGGATAATCTCTAACATACCACCTGCCATCATCGTGATGATAATCAGTTCGCCCATACCTTTGATTCCTGCGCCCATACTTCCAAACCAACCATAGACATCGTAGCTGCCAGCAATGATGCCAATAGCACCTGTGAGGATAATTCCAATGGTCAAAACAGCCATCACGTTCATACCAAAGAGTGCACAAACCAGTACTGCCATGTAAGGAATTACTCTGTAGATGTCAACGTTAGCGACCTGTCCTGTCGTATGTATATCTCTTCCCAAGAAGATATAGACAAGCAGAATCAAGACTGCTGCAGGGGCTACGATGAAGAAGTTTACTCTAAACTTATCTGCCATCTTACACTCCTGTGTCCTTGTTGCCACAACGGTTGTATCGCTAATAAACGAAAGGTTGTCGCCAAAGAACGAACCACCGACTACGATTGCAACGACAAAAGGAAGCGAACTCCCCGTAGAAGTGGCAATACCTGCTGCGATAGGGGTGAGTGCAACGATAGTTCCAACGCTCGTTCCGATACTCATAGAGATGAAGCAAGCAGCGAGGAAGAGTCCTGGCAGCAGCATGTTATCTGGTAGGACAGAGAGGGTTAGGTTGACCGTAGCGTCAATACTGCCCATATCCTTAGCCGAGTTGGCAAATGCTCCAGCAAGTACGAATATCCACAACATCATCATCATGTTGTCTGTGCTGGCTCCCTTGCTGTATATTTCAATTCGTTTTGCGAGCGGATAGCCTCCTGATATGGCAATAGCAAAGATACTCGAAGCCATGAAAGCCACGGTAATCGGTACCTTATAGAAGTCACCCGATATGATTGAAGTGACCAGATATAGTACGATGAACACAAGTAGCGGACTCAACGCGAGGAGTCCTTTTTTGTTTTCTGTCATGTGTTGTGTTGGGTGTTGAGTGTTAAATGTTGGGTGTTGATGAATTGTGAGGGAGGATGGGTGGTGGGTGTTAAATGTTAGGTGTTGATGAATTGTGCAGATGTTGAATGATAAATGGTGAATGTTGGGTGTTAAATGTTAGCTGTTGAATGTTAGGTGTTGATGAATTCTATTAACCTATTATTCATCCCCTTTTCACATTTACCATATCTTATCTTAAGCATCCGCACATCATGTGCTAAGCCTCCGCACATTATGTGTTAGCCCTCCGCACGTCATGTGTTGAGCATCATCACCCTTTTTATCGATGCCATCTTTTATTTAATTTTATCCCCCTTTTACTACCTTTCTTTCATCTTGCTTATAGCAATCTTGCCTCCCTCCCCCTTCGGAAGAGGACTGAGCAGGGGTTCCTTCACCATTTAATCCTTAGCAGTCTTGCCTCCCTACCCCTTCGAGAGAGGGCTGGGCTGGGCTCCTTCACCACCTAACCCTTAGCAAATTTGTCTCCCTCCCCCTTCGGGGAGGGTCGGGGTGGGGCTTTTTGTTTTACCCCCACGACCTATGATAGAAGTCTATATTCTCTCGCATAAGCAAGTCGATAGGCATATAGTTGACTGGTTCAACCTTCTTCTTCAGCACGATAGCACGGAAGAGGGAGTCAACACTAAAGTAGCCTTGTTGGTAGGCATGCTGTGCGATGAGGAACGATATACTCCCTTCTCGTAGGCAGTCAGCATTCTTATGTACCACGTCATAGCCCATAATCTGAACGTTATGGCGATGCGTCTTCAGTAGGAATTTACCCACGATATGCGCTTTAGAGTTCAGTGTGATGCAATGATGTACCTCTGGATGTTCGCTGAAGAACTTTTCTAAGATATGGTCATAACGCTTCCGCTCTTCGTCTAATGGGAGGTTTACCTCTAAAATCTTAATATTAGGGAAGTTCTCTTCCATATAATGACGGAAGCCCACCTCACGATTCTCTTGCTGACGGCTCGCCATCTTTCCGTCCTTCGTCTGCTTCATGAGCATGATGCTTTCCTCCTTTTGAGCAATGAGCATCAGCATTCGAGCAGCAAAACGACCACTCTGGATAGAGTCTTGTCCGTAGAATGACAGCGGTTGCAGCGATGGCATATAAGAGTCGAGCAGAATGAAAGGGATGTTGCGATCGTGCAGTTCGTCGGTGAGCTGGCGTGTCACCTCTAATGTCGTAGGGACAAGGATAACGCCATCTGGATTCTGCCTAAGACATTTCTGGTAGGTCTCGATAAAAGAGTGAGGGTCCAATCGACTGTAATACATGATTTCCAAGTCGATATAAAAGTCTCTACGTGCCTCTACCGCCTTCATGGCACCAATCTCAATCTCTTCCCAGTAAGCCTCACTGCTGTGCTTTGGAATCAAACAATAGAACGTGTAACTCTTGTTATAAGCCAGTGCACTTGCGTAGACATTCGGCTGATAATTCATCTCCTTCAGCACCTTTTCCACTCGTTTCAGTGCGGATTCCGATACATTCGGGCGTTTATGCAATACTCTATCAACTGTTCCAACACTTACACCTGCACGTTCTGCAATGTCTTTGATTCTTATCTTTTCTGCCATAAATATGGGAAGTGAATATAATATTTTTGCGCTGCAAATTTACTAATAATTGTTGGAATGTGCGAAAGCACAACGTTAGAATTTATAAGTAAAAGTTCTTTTTATTATTTAATTGTGTACAGAATGACGGATAATAGGAAGTTTTTAACTAAATTTGCGTTCTGAAATAAGGCTACGTGCAGTTATGTCTATTAAAAGTTATCTTCAAAAATTGTCTTTTCGCACAGGTGTCATCGTACTCCTGATGTGTATTCCCTTTTATATTCTCTCATTCGTTCAAGTGTTTTTCCCAGTGTCAACGGCAACGAAAGGCATACTGTTTACTGTCTTTTTCGGACTGGCAAAGAGCTTTCAATATGGCGGCATCGCTATCCTTGGAAAGGAAGGTTACAAACGCGTGAAGGGCTATCTTAAACGGAAAAAGCAGGCGAAGGATAAGGCTGAGAAGGCTAATAGCGACGCAATTCCTCGCTACTGTCCTGACCTTTTCTCCAATCCAGAGATTCTTTCTGGTATTCGTCTCATCATCTTCGACTTCGATGGAACGCTTGGCGATTCTCAAAAGCTCATTACCGACACGATGCTTGCAACGATAGAACGTCTGAATTTACCGATGAGAAGTCGTGAGGAGTGCGCCCGAACGATTGGTTTACCATTGAAGGAATGTTTCTCATCTATCATCCCAATGACGGATGAACAGGCTGAGGAGTGTGCTAAAGTGTATAGCGAAATATTCAATGAGAAGAATGTTCCGGGTGTTGTAAAAGCCTTTCCGGGTGTTGTTGAAACGTTGGAAAGACTTTCTTCGCAAGGCATTCTGATGTCTATTGCAAGTAGTCGTAGCCATAGAACGCTTGCAAAACTGATGGACGAATTAGACCTCTCGAAGTATATCACTTATCTGATTGCTGCCGACGATGTTGTCGAGAAGAAACCAGCAGCTGAATCAGTGCTTAAGACTTTGCGTCATTTCAACATCGAAGCACACGAAACCCTCGTCGTTGGTGATACCGAATTCGACATTCTCATGGGCAGAAATGCAGGTACACACACCTGCGGAGTTACCTACGGTAATGGTAGCAAAGAGAGTTTAGAAGCCGCAAAAGCAGAGTGGATAGTTTGTTAAATAATGTATAATTCTTTGGTAGTTTCGTAATAAACCACTACCTTTGCACTCGCAATTCAGGAATGCACCTCGGTTCATAGATGAATTCTTCTTAATTAATATCGCGGGTTGGAGCAGTTGGTAGCTCGCCAGGCTCATAACCTGGAGGTCGCATGTTCGAGTCCTGCACCCGCAACTTCAAAGCTTAGAAATACTTAGTAATAAGTTTTCTAAGCTTTTTTCATGCCCACCAAAAAATAATATTAATTCAGAATTCATAATCCATAATTCATAATTATGATTACTACAGTAGTATTGTTGACAAAATGCAAAAGACATAATAATTAAAGACAGAGTAACAAAGTAAGTAATTATGCAGTAACAAGGTACGTGAAGACAGGGTAACAAAGGAAGTGGAGATATGTAACAAAGGAATCGAAGGAATCGTAATACAACAATGTTTTGCTTCTGTGCGAACAGATATAATGTAAATAAAAATCATAGACTGAAAACGAGAAGGGCGTTAATTGGCTTCCAATTAACGCCCTTTTGGCTTGCAAAAGGGTGCCCTTTAAGCCCCTTACTAACGCCCTTTTGAAGTGCAATTAGGCATCTTTTACTTTATCACTTTATAACTAATTGACTTCCTGTAGGTTATGAACCTACTTTTTATGCATGCTTTTTCCCTTATTTATAGATGGTTTACTTGAAATTATGTAATGATTTTTCAGAACCTTATCTGCGATTTTTGATGTATCAAAATAAAAAGGTTTTCTGTGTCGAAGGATAATAATAAAATAGGAAGATGAGCGTCTTGGTCATATCTTAATTTAATGAATAACCTCCCATCTTCCGTTAAAGCTATACGACATGTAGACACAAATTTAACGGAAACACCATTCCTTCGAGTATATAAAAAAGAAATGTAGTAAGTGATAGAGACTTTTTCATACCCCTAAAACTTACTACATTTTATTTCTTTTATCGATTACTCAAAGTTCAGTTCACCAAAGAAAGTGGGACAATGGAAGTCGGGAGAAGGCAAGGCAATGGGATTCCAAGAGAGGAAATGAGGCTGCGATGTCTTGTCACCACACTTATAGAAATTGGCTCTTATCGTCTTTCCTGAGAGATTCTCTAACGTGTGACGGAAGTAAGAACTAACAGGAACAACGAGAGCGAGTTCCCATGCCTGTCGTCCCTCTCTCATCTCGAAAGGCTCACGCCCCAAAGATGCCCAACGATCAATCTGCTCTAAGGCAGCTGCAGGGGCATGAGTACGATTCTCTCGTCCCTGTCCATTGCACAGCAATATCGTACCGATACAGTTGCTTTCAAGGTTGTAATAACCTCCTTCTTCATCAGGGCTGCAGAAAAACTCACAGCAGGAGTCTTGCCAAACAGGACCTAAATCAGTGCCTGCCTCAGCACGCACACAGTCTTCCTCTACCCGATAATGCAACAGAATGGCATCACCTTTATGGGCAATGGCAAACTCTACACTTGGACAATAAGGATATTCTGCTGCCCAATCGACGGTATCTATCTTATTGTAAGATACACCATTATCCTTGAAAAGAGCAGGAATGTCAACAGCTTTCACCTGCTGACACTCCAAACGTTTTACTTCGAGTTGTTTCATTGTTTCAAAGTCTTCTTCACAAAGTCAGCCATCATCTGGTCATGACAACGTACGTCACGATAGAGTAAGAGCTGATTGCGTGAGCGAACGAGGTTGTGCTCAGCATACTTTGTCTTGTAATATACATCTCCGTTGATGTAATCAGTAAAGAAACGAACACACTGCATATATGGGAAGAGTGCCACAGCGTATGGCAGATGGCTGGTCTCTACTGGTGTAAGGAAATTGCTTGCAGTACTGAGATAACCCTCTGTGAACGAACAGAATATATCCTCTTTCAATCCAACAGCATCGTAGTTATCGCTATCCTCAGCCACATGATTAGCACCAGTGCGCAAGAAGTCGCCATAATCAGAGAAGATAAAGCTTGGCATTACGGTATCGAGGTCGATAACACAGAGCACCTTACCGTCTGCATCAAACATCATGTTGTTAACCTTTGTATCACAGTGACAGATGCGCTTAGGCAGTGTTCCCTCACGATAGAGGCGCTCAGCGAGACACATCTCGTCAGCATCACGCTCTAACTCAGCAAGAATATCTTTCACAGAAGCCACTCGACCAGCCTTATCAGCACTAATAGCCTCACGCAACTGGCGCAGACGAAGTTCCATGTTATGGAAATCAGGGATGGTTTCTCCCAATGGTTCCTTCAAATCAACCAACATATTCTGGAAGTTACCGAAGGTTTCACCACAGCAAAAAGCGCTCTCTGGGTTTACTTCCTCTTTTGTAACAGCGTTAGGAATGAAGACACTCACACGCCAATAGAGGTTGTCGGCATCCTTGTAGTAGGTCTTACCGTCCTTAGCCTGTATGAAACGCAGACATTTCCGTTCGATATCAGTCTCACCTTTCTCCATCAACTTATGGCGGATATGGTCAGTTACAAGTTCGATATTATGCTGCAACAGGTCTACATCGGTGAATATGGCGTTGTTAATACGCTGTAAGATATAATCAGGCGTATTAGCATCTACAGTTTTTACACGCAGTGTTTCATTGATCAGTCCATTACCAATTGGACTTACACTCTCAACAGTTCCCTCAATACGGAACTGTGATACAACATCATTAAAATTAGTCATAGCTGTTTATTAGTATTAAAGATTGATGCACTATTAGGAGTTAAGGAGTTAAGGAGTTGAAGGGAGTTAAGACAAATGTTATATGGGTCAAAATCTGATGACTTCAATATCAACGTAATGTTTTTTATTAATATAGTCCAACAATACATTTGTCTTAGCTCCCTTCAACTCCTTAACTCCTTAACTCCAAAAACTTTTAGGGTCTATCAGCAGGCTTAACACCAAACTGAGAAGGCTTGCTACCCATTACAAACTCAAGTGTTCCACCACGTTTGATGTCCTTGAAGTCAATGTAAGAACGGGTATAAGGCTTGCCATTCAACTTAGCACTCTGAATATAAATATTCTTATCGCTGTTGTTATGAGCCACAATGCGGAAGGTCTTACCACCTCCAACGTTCACCGTAGCCTCATCGAAGAGCGGTGTACCGAAGAGATATTTTCCACCTGCAGGCTCTACCTGATACATGCCAAGAGAGGAAAGAATGTACCATGCAGACATCTGACCCACATCCTCGTTACCACTCAAACCATCGAAGTCGTCGTGGTATAAGTTCTTGAGTACATAGCGAATCTTATCCGCTGCCTTCCAAGGCTGACCCACATAGTTGTACATATAGAGGATATGATGGCTTGGCTCATTACCGTGAGCGTACTGACCAATCAGACCAGTGATGTCTGGTGAAGCCTCTGCTCCCATATCACCACTAACAATGAAAAGGGAGTCGAGTTTTGAAACAAATGGTTTCTCACCACCGAAGGCAGAAACAAGACCATGCACATCGTGTGGAACAAGCCATACATACTGCCAAGCATTACCCTCTGCATAGTCGTCCTGACGATGAACAGTACTGAATGGATCGAATGGTTCACGGAACTTACGATCAGATGTTACACCACGCATAAACTTCGTCTTCTTATCGAAGTAGAAGTCACGATATGACTGACTGCGCTTTGAGAAGTACTTGTAATCAGCGGTCTTACCCAATTCCTTGGCGAGTTTTGCAATACATGCATCAGCCAAAGCATACTCCAATCCCTTTGCTACTGTCTCATGCTCTGGGTCGAGATCACAAGGAATATAACCATACTTCTTCAACAATCCCATACCACGCTCATCACGCATAGCAGACGCCTTAGCAGCCTCAAAGACCGCATTCTTATCTACATCATAGCCTTTCAATACAATATCAACAAGCACAGGAACACCCGGATTACCAATCATACAGTCAGTTTCATTACCCACAAGGTGCCATACAGGCAACTTGCCCTGCTCCTTAAAGATATGAAGCATGGTCTGTGCAATGTCGCACTGCTTCTCTGGATGAATGATAGTCATCAATGGATGTGCTGCACGATAGGTATCCCATAGTGAGAAGGTAGTGTAATCAGTGAAGTCACCCTTATGTGTCTTACCGTCTGCACCACGATATTCGCCGTTTACATCATTAAAGACAGAAGGTGCAATCATTGAGTGATACATTGCTGTATAGAATATCTTTCTTGTACTCTCGTCCTGTGTCTTGATTGCAATCTTACTCAACTCACGGTTCCACTCATCCTTTGCCTGAGCAACAGCATTGCGGAAATCCCAACCAGGAAGTTCCTTCTGCATATTCAATCGAGCGTTCTCAACACTCACAGCAGAGATACCTACCTTCACGAGAAGTGGCTGCTCAGCATTGTCGAAAGCAAAGACACCAATCGTATCACGCTCGTTCGACTCCAACTTAACAGGCTGTGAGAACTCTGCCACGAAGTAAACGCGCTGGTCTTTAGCCCATCCTTGTGACATACGGTAGCCACTGACGGTCTTAGCCGACTCCTGCTTAAAGCTGCAAGAGGTCATCTTGTCCCATCCGATACCCTGTGAGAGGTTCAAAATAACGTAACCCTTTGCTACATCAGCAGGAAAAGCGTAACGATGGAAGGCGACACGCTGAGTCGCAGTCAACTCTACACGAACACCAGAAGCCAACATTACAGAGTAGTAACCTGGGGTTACATGCTCGGCACGATGGGCAAACTTCACCTCACGCTGTGCTGGATTGGTAGTAGGGAGGAGTGATACATCACCCAAGTCACCAATACCCGTACCGCTAAGGTGCATCTGTCCGAATCCGATAACTGTTGAATCGCTGTAATGATAACCAGAACACCAGTCCCAGCCCTGCTTCTTCTGTGTAGGACCAGCCTGAATGTTACCGAATGGAACATTAGCTCCAAGGAACACATGTCCGTGTCCGCCTGTTCCAATAAATGGGTCAACATACTGCGTATAGTCCTGCGCAAAAGCGAAAAGACTGGTTGCAGCAAACGCCATTAAAGTTAAGAACCTTTTTTTCATATACTGAATTGTTTTAATCTTCTTGTCTTATTTGTCTTGACAGAGCCGTCATTCAACTGCTCATCAAGTATTCGTTTACTTCTGATTGACGATGATTTCGTCTGTAAAAATCCATGCGCCTTTCTCCCGAGGGAGTGCCTTCACACGCACATAACGACCTTTGACATCTCCCTTCCACTTGTAAGGATAAACGAGATAGTCCTCTGAAGCCTTAATACCTGGGCGTACTGTGTCAATCGTCTTGAAGTTCTTACCATCCTCTGACACCATCAACTCGATTGTCTCTGGCGTATAGATAACAGACTCATAGAGGTGCATAAAGTCAACACGTACGTCACGGATGTCCGTAACCTTACCCATATCAACCACAACATCCACACCAGTACTATCGATGAAACCCTGCCAACGACCCTCAAGATAACCCCAATCGCCACGCAAACCATTGATCAGTGTGTTGTCACCTTCAGCACGATACTTCTCTGCATACCGTCCTAAGTAAGTGACAGGCTTACCCAATGCCTCATGCTGTGTCACACTACGGCTTTCCATACGTGAGCCCTTCTCCTTTGAGAGGTCAAAGGCATTATAGCCCGCACGCTTCAGACGTTCAACATTTACGACTGCTCTCTTACGGAAGTTGTCGTATCCGGTGCGCTTCTTTGTCCAACCTGTCTCTGCTAAAGCAAACAAACGAGGATAGAGCATATACTCTAAATGGCTTGGCTCAGCGATGAACTCGGTCCATACACACGCCTGAACGCCATCCATATATTTCTCAAGATTGGTCCCTTTATACTCTGCAGGGATTGGCTCATAGTTATACGTCTTATCCAAACGTGTATAACCTCCCTGAGCCTTTGGCTGTTCCATCGGATTATCCTGATACATATTCAGATAATAGAACTGCTGTGGAGCCATTACTACATGATGTTTGCTTGTTGCAGCTTCGATACCTGCTTCGATTCCACGCCATGACATCACAGCTGCGTTAGGAGCCAACTTACCTTCCATAATCTCATCCCAACCGAGGAGTTTTCGACCATTACGGTTCAAGAATTCTTCCATACGATGGGTGAAATGGCTCTGCAACTCGGCTACATCCTTCAAGTTATTCTCCTTCATCACCTTCTGACAATCGGGGCAAGTCTTCCATGTGCGACGTTCTGCCTCGTCTCCTCCGATGTGGATATACTTAGAAGGGAAGAGCGCCATTGTCTCTTTCAACACGTTCTCCATGAAGGTATAGGTTGCTTCCTTACCTACACAGAGGTCTGACTGTGTATAAGGTTTGCCTGTACATGACAACTCTGGGTAGGCATAAACAACCTCATCGCTATGGCCAGGCATCTCTATCTCTGGGATTACCTCAATGTGGTGCGCTGCTGCATAGCGCACGATATCCTTGATATCTTCCTGTGTGTAATAACCACCGTAGGCTCCCGGTGTATCCTTATGACAATACTTACGGTCGTTATCCATCCACCACTTTGTCCAATCAGACTGTGTGCGATAAGAGGCTTCATCGGTCAAACGAGGATATTTCTTCACCTCCATGCGCCATCCACCACCATCAGTGAGATGCCAATGGAAGCGGTCGAGCTTGAAGTAAGCCATTGCATCAATCTGTTTCTTCAAGAAGTCCTTTGTCCAGAAGTGGCGAGAACAGTCAATCATCAAACCACGATAAGCGAAACGAGGGGTATCCTTCACCTTTACACAAGCTATCTGACCATCCTTTTCGAGCTGGCGAAGGGTCTGCAAACCATAGAACAAGCCCGTTGGGGTCAGTGCCTGAATGGTGATACCTTTTGGTGTCACCTCCAACTCATAGCCTTGCAGGCGTACACTGTCCATTGCCTGCGCTGCCTGCTGGGCTGTTCCCTTACAAATCAAGCGGAAAACGCCCTGCTTAGAAGGATTCTTTGCGTATGCTAATGGATGCTGCAGCACCTCAGAAGTGTACTGATTAAGCACCTTAAAGTCACTACCTGTAAGATTGGTCACAATCTTCGTACCCTTATTCAGTTTGAATTGACCCTTCAAAAGACTGATATTCTCAGGTTGTGGGATGATGTTCTGAGCTGCAACAGGTATAGAAACGGCTGCTGCAAACAACAGGAAAACTGCACTCAAAAGAACTTTTTTTCTCATAACGTGAGTATAAATTTCGGTTTTATTTCTTTATTATTTGTTTTTACTTTATGTCTCTTTCTTCGATGACTGTCGGCTGTCTGTCTTCTTATCTGTGGTCGGTTAATACCTTCCTGATAGTAGACGACCTTCCACATTGCCACCTTTTTGTTTCGAATTAAGCCTCCGCACCAAATGTGCTAAGGCTCCGCACAACTTGTGTTAAGCCTCCGCACACTTTGTCCGAAGCGTTCGGACAAGGATAGAAGACGGCAAACAATGTCTGTTTTTATCATTATATATAATGTAATAAGACATTAAAGACCGTCGGAAGCATGGGAGGTTTGATGGGTAGTAGTCGTTTACTTTAGATAGAACTTCAATACTCCACCCTTTAAGAGTTCGTCATTCGTAATGCGATAGCGGTTCAATGGCTTACCACCTAACTCTATTTTCTTGATAATTACAGCCTCAGCATTTGGACGAACTGTCTCTATCAAGAGCTTATCTCTGCCCCACTGCGCCTTATCTAAACGGATAGTCACCTTGTCAAAGACTGGTGAAGTGAGCGTGTAAGATGGATCACCCGGACAGTCAGGATAGAAACCTATCATATTGAACACTGCCCAAGCAGACATTGTTCCGGTATCATCATTACCAGGGATGCCCTCTGGTGCATTCTTGAAATACTCCTTCAAGAGTCTGCGGGTCTGCACCTGTGTACGCCACTCGTCGCCCTTGAAATAAGAGAAGAGGTGAGGATAAGCAATATCAGGTTCGTTGGCAGGGTCGTAATAACCCTTGTCGAACACGCTCTGGAGCTTGTTTACAAAGTTTTTCTGTCCTCCCATGAGCTTTGCAAGTCCCATTACGTCATGCGGAACATAGAAAGTATAGTTCCAAGCATTACCTTCGTGGAAGCCTGGAGATGGTTCGAAGTTCTCTCCCTGCTTTGGATCGAAAGGCTTATAGAAGGTGCCGTCTGGCATCAATGGGCGCAACAAACCATACTCCTTACTGAAATAATGGCGATAACCCAAAGCACGATTGTGGAACAGACGGGCATCATCTTTCTTACCCAATGCCGCAGCCAAACGTGAGAGGGCATTGTCGGCAATGTAGTATTCGAGTGCGTGAGAAACGGAATTGTCGAACTTCTCGTGCAAAGCTACATATCCCTTCTCCATATATTCGTCATTGTCTGGGCGCAGCGGGTTCTCGCTTCCCTTTGTCAAAGCCGACTTGCGGAATGCCTCGTAAGCCTTATTGATATCGTAACCACGCAGACCTTTCAACCAAGAATCAGTGATAACAGGGATAGCTGGGTCGCCTTCCATCGTGTAAGTCTCACGACTGAAGAGTTCCCACTTTGGCATCCAGCCATGCTCCTCGTACATCCCAATCATCGAACGAATCATGTCGCGCTGACGATTTGGATAGACCAACGTAAGCAACTGATGCACATTGCGATAGGTGTCCCATAGAGAGAAGACCGTATAACGGTTGCCCTCCTTCACCGTACGAATCTCATCACCCTCCATGGCAGGGTACTGTCCGTTGACATCCTGCAGGATATTTGGGTGGATAAGGACGTGATAAAGAGCTGTATAGAAGATCGTACGCTCTGTCTTTGTACCACCCTCAACGAGGATGCGAGAGAGATCATCATTCCACTTAGCACGCGCCTCAGCACGAATAGCGTCGAAGTTCTTTCCACGCTGTTCGGCATCAAGGTTCTCACGGGCGTTTGCCATACTTACGAATGACACACCCATCTGCACCTCTATCTGCTCGTCAGCCTCAGTGTTGAAGTTCATCCATACACCGATATCATCGCCAGAGAGTTCCTTGTTATAGGTCTTATAGAGCTTATACTTACCATTGTCGACATCCCACTCAGCCTCTACGCCTGTCATCGGACGCTGTTTCTTCCAATAGCCAGCTTCTGTAGGCTTCTTGCTGACACGCATCACGAAGTAAATTGGGAATACAGCCTGAGGGTTATAACAGAATGTACCCTGCAACTTCATACCCTCATACTCTGTGTCGCTCACCTTCTTCACCATGGCACCAGACTCATTTGTGAGTCCTTCACCGAGGTTCAACAAGATATGACTTTCTCCTTTCGGGAATGTGAAACGTGCAACAGAACTGCGAGGAGTAGCTGTTACCTCTGTCTTCACATTATACTTTTTCAGATTATTAGAATAATAACCGGGGTGTGCAACCTCCTTGTCGTATGTACTTCCGTACTCCTTATAGTCGACATTCAGCTTTCCTGTCGTAGGCATAAGCAACAATGAGCCTACTTCTGGACAACCCACACCACTTAGATTGACGTGAGAATAGCCCGTGAAAAAGACGTTATGATATTCGTAAGGAGTTGACCACCAGCGTGCATCCTTGTCATATTTATTCAAATCAGAACCCATTACGTTGAATGGTACGACTGACATCAATCCGTTAGGGCATACTGCTCCTGGATTGGTAGTACCGAAATTAGATGTTCCGATAAAAGGATTGACAAGATCAACAGGCTCTTCCCCACCCTTGTCAGCCGCCTTCAGCGAAAGAAAAGACAAGGAAAGAAGTAGTACTAATAGGAATTTATGATTCATTTGGGTGATAGGTGATAGGTGTTAGATGGTGATGAATAGTAGGTGATAGGTAGTGGGTGTTAGGTAGTGATGGGTGTTAGGTGGTGGATGGTGGGTGGTGATGAATTGTGATGAAGCTATCATTATTTACTTCTAAGCAATTCATCAACACCCAACACCTATCACCTATCACCTAACAAATCATCAACACCCAACACCCAACACTTAACACCTTATAAAATGCTATTGTTCTTTGTAAACTCTACGATGTCCTTGATATAGCCGAATGCCATACCAACGACGGTATCAGCTGCACCATAGTAAACGGCTACGCGCTCGCCATCCTGCAAAGCAGCACATGGGAAGACAACGTTTGGTACGTCACCCTGCAACTCGTAAGGTGCATTTGGTGCAAGAAGATAAGGACGAGTACGATAGAGAACCTTCTCTGGATTGTCCTTGTCAAGGATAGCTGCACCCATTGAATAACGGAAACCGTTACAAGTAGTGATTACACCGTGATAGAAGAGCAACCAACCTTCGTCTGTCAAGAAAGGAACCGAACCTGCACCAATCTTCGTACACTGCCATGCACTCTCTGGGAAAGGAGTAACCTTCATCACACAACGATGCTCGCCCCAATACTTCATATCTGGGCTAAAACTGATATAGATGTCGCCGAAAGGAGTGTGACCATTGTCACTTGGACGACTCAACATAGCATACTTTCCATTGATCTTCTCTGGGAAGAGGACGCCATTACGATTGAATGGCAAGAAAGCATTCTCACACTGATAGAACTTCTTGAAGTCGAAGGTGTAAGCAATACCGATTGTTGGTCCGTGATAACCGTTACACCAAGTAATCCAATAACGGTCCTCAATCCATGTAACACGTGGGTCGTACTTGTATTCTGACTCAATCATTTCAGTGTTACCAGCCTCAAACTTAATAGGCTCGTGATTGATTTCCCAGTTCACACCATCCTTACTGAAACCAGCAAAAATGTTCATCTGTACCGCCTTGTTATCGCAACGGAACACACCAGCGAAGCCGTCCTCAAAAGGAACAACAGCACTATTGAAGATACTGTTTGATGTTGGAATATGATAACGATCGATGATTGGGTTCTTTGAATAACGCCACATCACATCCTTGCATCCTTCTGGACGTTCTTCCCAAGGCAGAATATCTTTTAAACTTTTCATTGTAAATATAGTTTTATGCTTTTAGTTTTTATAAATGTCTATACATTATAAGTACAAGCAAAGTTAGCTTTTTACTTCAACAAAAGGTAAGTTTTTATCATTCATTAAATAGGAAAAACACTTCTTAACAAGCAGTGTTAAGAATCTGTTATTTAACCAAACTTACTAAGAAAATAGTTTATGTGTTTTGGTAACTATTCAGCGATAATAGATATATAAGTGCATATCAATTTCTCAAACCTTAAATAAGGCTTGAATCGCATTATATGGCGTTTTGTCGTGCTTCTTAGCTGTTTCTACAATCGAATGAAGTTCAAGGAAAGCGTCTGCTCCGAAGTCTGAACGAAAAGCACAGGAGTTCTTCAGTTTGATTTTTAGCTTGCGTATTCCCCTTTCGCTTCCATTATTGTCAAATGGTATCATCGGATTTTCGAGGAAATTGAAAATGTAATCTCTGCATTTGACCAAGCCTTTTCTGAACGTAATAAACTTTTTACCAAGCTCCTCTATATTCTGTTTGAGCAGATTGTCTAAACGTTCATTCCATAACACCTTGTCTATAACGTCGTTCGGATTGGTATTCCGCTTGCGAATGGCTTCACGGAACAGATTGGCTACTTTCCCAGACCACTCTTGTTCAATGTTCAACTCTGAGAGATATTGCAGTTCGCGGAGTAAGTGAGCAAGACAAACCTGGTGATTGAGAAAATGGAGTGCAAAGTATGCGCTATGGCGGTCGGTAACGGCAGTCATTCGTTCCAGGCTATCGCCAAATTTGTCTGCTAATACCTTCGATCCTCTTCCATCAGCACGGAAAAGCAATGTGTAATAAACAGTCTGTGCTATCCATGCCCAGTCAAGTCTTTTGTTACAGTACAAGCCGCTCTCATCGAAACCAACAACTGCTGATAACTTGATATATTCTTTAATCTTATCAATCACAGGTTGTGCATTTCTCTTTGCCTCATTTACTCAGTTCACCAGCGAGCCTTCGCTTGGAGTGAGTCCAAATACCTCACGCAAAAAACTTGCTATGCGACCATAAGGAAGAAATTGCACGACACTCAGATAAACCACTAAGGTCTTTACGCTTGAATCATATACCACGTTGTTTGACCGCCGTCTCGGTGCTGTCCGAATACGTTCACCACAGTTCTTGCATACCATCACATAGTGTCGGATTTCCTTGATTACGGGCTTCAACTCTGGAATGGAAATAACCTGCGTCACATAATCAAGCACACGTTCTGCATCTGATAAAGATTCTCCGCAACGAGTGCAATAGTTGGGTACCTCATCAATTATCTCGTCAGGTATGGAAGAACAAGACAACTTATGCCCATCATGCCCCTTTTGTCCTCCCGGCTTCTTACCACTTGGCTTACGGAGGCTTCTTGTTCTTCTGATAACCTCATCCTTTATACGCTCCTTGCTTGGAGGAGTGCTGCTGTTATTAGAGTTTTTGTCAGGTTTTTCATACTTAGCTAAGCGTTCCCGTAAGTTTATAAGCTCCGTATCTTTCTTGCGAATTTCAAGGTTCAGAGCATTTATGTTACGGTTCAATTTGATAATCTCGGCATACTGCTGATTTACAGTTGCACGTAATAATCGCATCTCTTCCGTCATGCCTTGTAATACTTTTGATATGTCCGTAACCTGCTCTTTCATAGGTATAAAGGTACAAAGAAAATCTGAAATACGCAAGAAAAACAAGCATATTTATAGCCTTTATACGAAGATTTTAGAGGAGAAAATACAGACTGATCAATACCGCTGAATAGTTACGTGTTTTGATAAAAGTACTAACAAACCTTAAACACTTTCAAAGTATGCCTCATAGTCATGTCATTTTATGCTGGATTTATATTGTACTGCTATCTTCATCAGATGTCTGAACAAGTCATATTCTGGCTTTTTACTATCCCTAAACCAACGACGATTAAATTTCCAACAATACTCATTCAAGTATAATTGGAGAAAATGCTCATCGATTTCTTTGTGAATCGCATCAATACCACTACGGCATTCTCCTGTAACGATGTGAACCCATGGCAAGACTTTGGTAACAACCTCGTGAGGGGTGCTCTCAGTCTCAATATGCTGAACAAGACCTGTCAGAGTCTTCTTCAACCCCATGAGATTATGTCCTCCGTCAGAATGTATCTTTGAATCCTGATTCACAGACTTCTGAGCATAAGGCGCCAGTGTCTTGTATTTACTATCAGGCAATGCATACATTTTGATATAACGGACAGCTTTCTTCACTTTGCTTCTGTTAGCTTGCTTCATAAGTTTAGAGGCTTTGTTAAATCGTTCTGTGTCAGTATTGTCTGATAGGTATTCGTTTAGGATTGAACCTGCATCTTTACTCTGTGCAATTACCAACACAGGAGTTTTCTTACTCTTAAGGACCTTTTCTCCGCACTCCTCTGAAATGAAGGAAGTTGAGAAATATGACAAGTCGAGCTCTATCTGGTCAGAGAGTGTATAGATGCTGTCCCTCTGCCCCATAATCTCTCGCAATTTCATCATCATCAACCATGCGGGAGAGTAATATTCGAGTTCAAGCTGATGCTGGATCTCCTTAGCCGACAGTACCTGCTTGATGGACGTCATCATGTGCGCAGTAAAGAACCAATCATACAGCGGTAGTTTGCTATGTTCCATAACGGTACCCTTTGTCAACGAGATTCTGTTGCCACAGTTCTCACATTGAAAGGATTTCCTTCCAGGCAGCCATTTATACTTTGTAGCTCCACACTTAGGACACACAACACCTATCTCCTCTCGAACAGCTCTAAGGTAGTTCTCGCAGCTATCCTCATCAGGGAACATCTGGAAGAAGTCTTTCAATAACATAGGTCTCATATTTGTGACAAATATAATTGATTTTCAGATTTTTACAATGGAGCTATATTGAAATTAACATATCTTAGTACTTTTATCAAAACACAGAAAAATTTTTTTATATATTTGCGCCATATTATAATCTATCTATTACACAACCTAAACATTTTAAATTATGGAACACATCCCACAAGTTTTTTGGCTCATTCCCATTGCATCAGTATGCGCACTGGGTATGGCATGGTATTTCTTTAAGTCTATGATGCAAGCGGAGGAAGGTACTCCCCGCATGGTTGAGATTGCTGAATACGTGCGCCGTGGTGCCATGGCGTATCTGAAACAGCAATACAAAGTCGTATTGATTGTTTTTGTTGTCCTTGCAGTCGTCTTCGCCATCATGGCTTATGGCTTCAATGCGCAGAATGAATGGGTACCCTTTGCCTTCCTGACTGGTGGTTTCTTCTCTGGTCTTGCGGGCTTCTTCGGTATGAAAACGGCTACCTATGCCAGTGCGAGAACAGCCAATGCAGCACGCAACGGACTCAACGATGGACTCAAAATTGCCTTCCGTTCGGGCGCAGTCATGGGACTCGTTGTCGTAGGATTAGGCTTGTTAGACATAGCCATTTGGTTCATTGTCCTCACTTGGTTCTATTCTGATAAGATGACAACGAGCGAAATGCTTATCACCATCACAACAACGATGTTGACCTTTGGTATGGGTGCATCTACACAGGCTTTGTTTGCTCGTGTGGGTGGCGGCATCTATACAAAGGCGGCTGACGTGGGCGCCGACCTCGTGGGTAAGGTGGAAGCTAACATCCCTGAAGACGACCCACGCAACCCTGCAACGATTGCCGACAACGTGGGTGACAACGTGGGTGACGTGGCGGGTATGGGTGCCGACCTCTACGAGAGCTACTGTGGTTCGATTCTTTCTACCGCTGCCTTGGGTGCAACTGCCTTTGCAGCCTCATCAGGTGATATGCAACTAAAGGCTGTCATCGCACCAATGCTCATCGCTGCCGTCGGTGTTTTCCTTAGTTTGTTCGGTATTTTCCTCGTAAGAACGAAGGAGGGAGCCACGATGAAGGACCTTCTCCACGCCTTAGGACTCGGCACGAACACGGCTGCTGTACTCATTGCAGCTGTTAGTTTCCTCATTCTCTACCTCTTAGGCTTGGAGAACTGGTTGGGTGTTAGCTTCTCTGTCATTGCTGGTTTGGCAGCCGGTGTTATCATCGGACAGGCAACGGAGTACTATACTTCCCAGAGTTACATGCCTACAAAGGCGATTTCGGAGGCAAGTCATACAGGTGCTGCGACTGTTATTATAAAAGGTATTGGTACGGGTATGATTTCTACTTGCGTCCCCGTCCTTTCTATTTCAGTGGCTATCATGCTGAGTTATCTCTGTGCCAACGGCTTTGACATGTCAATGTCAGCACTCTCTATTCAGCACGGACTCTATGGTATCGGTATCGCTGCGGTCGGTATGCTCTCAACCTTGGGTATCACCTTGGCAACAGATGCCTACGGACCGATTGCCGACAATGCTGGCGGAAACGCTGAGATGAGCGAGTTAGGAGCGGAGGTGCGCCAGCGTACTGATGCCCTTGACGCCTTGGGTAATACGACTGCTGCTACGGGTAAGGGCTTTGCTATTGGTTCGGCTGCACTGACCGCATTGGCGTTGTTGGCTTCTTATATCGAAGAAATCAAGATTGCCATGGCTCGTGTCGGTACACAAATGACCAACGTTGCAGGCGAAACCATTGATGCCACAAAGGCTACTATCCCAGACTTCATGAACTTCTTTCAAGTGAACCTGATGAATCCAAAGGTGCTTGTCGGTGCGTTTATCGGTGCTATGGCAGCCTTCCTTTTCTGCGGATTGACGATGGGTGCCGTTGGTAGAGCAGCTGGAAAGATGGTGGAAGAGGTGCGGCGCCAGTTCCGTGAGATTAAGGGAATATTAGAAGGAACAGGCACACCAGACTATGGACGATGCGTAGAAATCAGTACTCAGAGTGCGCAACACGAGATGATTATCCCATCGCTTTTAGCCATCATCATCCCCGTTGTCGTCGGTCTTTTACTCGGAGTGGCAGGTGTATTGGGCTTGTTAGTAGGCGGTTTGGCTGCCGGTTTCACCCTTGCCGCCTTCATGTCGAATGCTGGTGGTGCGTGGGACAATGCGAAGAAGTATGTCGAGGAGGGCAACTTCGGTGGTAAAGGTTCTGACGCTCACAAGGCAACCATCGTCGGTGACACCGTTGGCGACCCATTCAAAGACACTTCTGGACCATCGCTCAACATCCTTATCAAACTCATGAGCATGGTCAGCATCGTCATGGCGGGCCTCACTGTTGCCTGCCTATAACAACACTCTCGGAGTAGTTTTCGTGAGAATAAGGCTTTACTTTCATGGAAAGAAATGTTTATCTTCCCAACAGAAAACATTTCTTTTCGTGAGGGTAATCCGCTGTGTACAGGCTGTAAGATACCTGACTCTGTGGCTAAAGCTATTATATAAAAAGCACACGGAGTCACGGAGGGGACGGAGGTAAAGCCTATATTACAGAGGTGCCGACGGCACAAAGAGCAAAGGAGATGTAGCGTACAGATTCCTGATACGTTTTAAGTTAAATGTTCTGTGCATTATAACTCTAACAAAGTTTGCTAACAAGCTCCGTCGCTCCACGCACCGACGGTGCCTCCGTGACTTCCATTGCTTGTTTTAATAATCCTCCGTCCTCTCCGTGCCTCTGTGTGACATTACTTCAAACTCTAAACACAAGTAGAAAACCTTATCACTCCAAAATCCTGAAGACCCAACCTTTTCTTTTTAAGACTTCGAAAAGCTATAGACAATAAATTGAAAAATCATTACATAAGTTCAAAGAATATATCAATAAATAACAGCAAAAACACATATAAAAAGCAAGTTTGTAACCATAAGGAAATCAATTAGTTATAAAATAGTAACGTAAAAGGTGCTTAATTGGACTTCAAAAGGGCGTTAATAAGACCTCAAAAGGGCACCTTTTGCAAGCCGAAAGAGCGTCTTTTAGTCCCCTAAAGAGCATGTATTGAATTTGAGATGAGTGAAAATAGTTTACAAGCGAACAAATTGTTTGTAAAGAAGACAAAAGAAATATAAAGGGGGAAAAACAAAGTTCAAAGTTTTAGCACACAGAGCCACGGAGTTCACGGAGATAAGAACGGGATAATGGAGGCACCGTCGGTGCAGGGGAGTAACGGAGAGTATTTGCGAGGCTTAATTGCAAGTCTTATTTGTAAGTCTTATTTGTGAATCTTATTTGTAAGTCTTATTTGCGTTTATATTCGCAAGGCTTATTAATAGCGATTATCCCCAAAGATACCAGCTATCTGTACGTTATATCTCTGTCGCTCTGCGTGCCGTCGGCACCTCATGTGATAATAGATTTATCTCCGTGAACTCCTTTTCTCTGTGTGCAGCTTTATATAAAAAGCATAAAGGTCAAATCACAAAGTTAAAAGTTCAAGAACACTCCCTTTTAGCACATTCGACAGAAGCCTACTGATACATAAAGTGATAATAAGGCAAGGCTACTATTTTTATAAAGAATGTCAATTTTTTCCTCATTCCAAATATTATCCTTACCTTTGTCTTAAGATTATTGACATGAAACCTATGGTATTACTTGTCAATCCTAAATTATTATTTATATCGTAATATTGCTATGATAAAAAGATTTATGCTGTTCGTTGCAGCAATGGTAGTGAGCATCAGTGCATCTGCACAGTTTCAAGAGGGTAAGGGCTATTTAGGTGCTTCCCTGACAGGACTTGACTTACACTATAATGGTCAGGACGAATTAAACTTAGGTGTGCAGGCAAAGGCGGGTTACTTCCCTTGGGATAACCTCATGGTACTTGCTACTTTCGATGCGGCACACAATGGTTCTGAGGCTGTTGCCGACCATATCAGTGTGGGTGTTGGTGGACGTTATTATATCACACAGAACGGACTCTACTTGGGTGCGGGTGTGAAACTCCTCCATGCCAACCATAATTATAACGACCTGATGCCAGGTGTTGAGGTGGGTTATGCCTTCTTCATCAACCGCTCAGTGACAATTGAGCCTGCTATTTACTATGATCAATCATTCAAGACACATAACTATTCAAATATTGGCTTGAAGGTTGGTCTCGGTATCTACCTCTTTGATGATTAATCGAAGAGAAAAGATATATTTTTTTAAGGACTGGCTGTCTTTATATAGGGATGCACCAGTTGGTGTGTCCCTATATCTCTCAAATCAAGCGGCTGATTCTATCGACTATTAAGAATGAAAAAAGAGGATTACAAGTGTAACCCTCCTTTCGATATCTCCAGCCTACGAGAATTAACTTTCAATGCAACAATACCCTTCTCAACTCTTAGAACGTGCCGTAGAGGCTTTCTCACAGTTGCCAGGTGTGGGGCGCAAGACCGCTCTGCGCCTTGTTTTGCATCTGCTACGCCAGTCGACAGAGGACGTGGATAGCTTTGCGGATGCTGTCATTCGTGTGAAACACGATGTGAAGTATTGCAAGGTTTGCCATAACATTTCCGATAATGAGGTGTGTTCTATCTGTTCTGATCCTCGTCGAGACGGCTCGGTGGTCTGTGTGGTAGAGAACATTCAAGACGTGATGGCGATTGAGAACACACAGCAGTTTCATGGACTTTACCACGTTTTGGGGGGTATCATCTCTCCGATGGACGGCATCGGACCGCACGACTTAGAGATTGAATCGCTCGTTGAGCGCGTGCAGGAAGGGACTGTGAAGGAGATTATCCTTGCCCTTGCCAGTACGATGGAAGGCGACACGACCAACTTTTATATCTCTCGAAAGCTGAAAGACACAGGCGTGAAACTGTCGGTTATCGCACGAGGTATCTCTGTTGGCGACGAACTTGAATATACAGATGAGGTGACGTTGGGCAGAAGTATTCTGAACCGCACACCTTTTGAATCTTAAAACAACCATGGATAAAACGAGAAAAATACTTCTTACTGAGTTCTTTGGCTCATGCCTTATCACACTGCTCATCATCGCGGTGTATGAACTTGAACTGATCTTGCCCGGTGCGTGGGCTGATGTTGAAAGCAGCAATATGGTTACGGTGCAGTTTCTTATGCAACTGTTGACCCTCGCTGCTATCCCACTTGCACTCTTCCTTTTCAAGATTGGCTACGTACACTCTGACTTACATACCGACGAGAGCCACGTCAGTCGTAAGCTACTCTTCTGGGGTAGCGTGCGAATGATGATGCTTTGCGTTCCGATGATACTCAACACCTTCTTCTACTATGCCTTCGGGGATAGTGTAAGTTTCTTCTATCTTGCCGTCATCTTAGCGTTGAGCTTATTCTTCGTATTCCCAAGCAAGAAGCGTTGCGAGCATGAATGTTCTATGGATAATTCAGAACAAGCATAAATGAAGCTGAGCGTTGTCATCGTTAATTATAACGTAAAATACTATCTCCAACAGTGTCTTGAGAGTCTTCAGCGCGCTTTGAAAGGCGTTGAAGCAGAGGTATTTGTGGTTGACAACCATTCACATGACGGCTCCGTAGCCTATCTCCGCAGCCGTTTCCCTGATGTTCACTTCATTGCCAGTGCGCATAACTTAGGCTTTGCTTGTGGTAATAATATTGCAATTCGCCAGAGTAAGGGCGAATATGTCTTACTACTCAATCCCGACACGGTTGTGGGCGAGGAGGTTATCCGTGCTTCTATCGACTTCATGGATAGCCACCTAACGGCTGGAGGACATGGCGTACAGATGCTTACTCACTGTGGTGAACGAGCCTTAGAAAGCCGTCGTGGCTTGCCCTCTCCCGTGGTTTCGTTCTATAAGATGATAGGACTTTGCAAGCATTTCCCACAAAGCGACCGCTTTGCACATTATTATATGGGCAGTCTGCCGTGGGATGTTCCGGGCAAGATTGAGGTAATCAGCGGTGCTTACTGCTTCCTTCGCAGGGCTGCCTTAGACAAGGTAGGACTCTTAGACGAGGATTTCTTTATGTATGGCGAAGATGTCGACCTCAGCTATCGACTGCTGAAAGGTGGCTTTGAGAACTGGTATCTCCCCGTGCGCATCCTGCATTACAAGGGCGAGAGTACGCAGAAGTCGAGCTTCCGATATGTTCACGTCTTCTATGATGCCATGCTTATCTTCTTCCGCAAGCATTATGGCGGTATGAACGTATTGTGGCGACTACCGATTAAGACGGCTATCTACGTGAAAGCCTTTGGCTCACTGATAGGTACAACGATACGCGCAACGAAGAAGAAACTCGGATTTCGCACTTCGAAAGCTAAATCATTCCCACATTATATCTTTGTTACAGGCGAAGAAGTAATGGAAAAGTGTCAACATTTAGCAACGGATAACGCCTTAGTGGCAGAGTATCGGGTCGCAGACAAAGATAACTTAAAGCGCACACATTCCGACCTACTCAAGGAGTTTGGAGGAAAGAACAGACCTTTTTGCATCGTCTATGACACCGACTTATTCAGCTATCAAGACATCCTGAATGTCTTTGCTGAACAGCCAAAACAGAATATTCACATTGGTTTCTACCATAGAAAGGAGAACAGAGTCGTCACCATGATGGAAGTTATAGGAGATTAAAGCATGGAAAAGAAACAGCACGTGGAAGTCAGACTGAGAGCTATGGAGCCGGAAGACCTCGATATGCTCTATCACATTGAGAACGATCGTAGCCTATGGAACATCAGTGCAACGAATGTTCCCTACAGCCGTTATGCCCTGCATAACTACATTGCTGATGCGAAAAACGATATCTATATTGACGGACAACTGCGCTTAATGATTGAAAATCATGAGCAGGAGATTGTCGGAGTGATAGACCTTGTCAACTTCGATCCAAAGCATCAGCGGGCGGAAATGGGTATTATCATCATGAAACCATTTCGCCAACAAGGCTATGCTCACGCTGCAATCTCAGCCCTTATCGACTATACCCGCGATGGTCTACACCTAAAGCAAATCTACGCTGTGGTAGACGTTGACAACGAGGTGTCACTCCGCTGTCTTTCGTCCATTGGTTTTACAAATGGCAGCATACTGAAAGAGTGGCTTTATTGTGACGGACAATACAAGGATGCAAGGGTAATGCAACTTTTTATATAAAAAGCATAAATTAATTTTGGTGGAATAGATTTTTATTATTACCTTTGCACACGCAAAACAGAAAAAGGGTTTTACACATCCATTTTTGGTGCGTTAGTTCAGTTGGTTAGAATGCCTGCCTGTCACGCAGGAGGTCACGAGTTCGAGTCTCGTACGCACCGCTGAAGCCCCAATTCTGTAATGCATGGTGCGTTAGTTCAGTTGGTTAGAATGCCTGCCTGTCACGCAGGAGGTCACGAGTTCGAGTCTCGTACGCACCGCTGAAACCTTGGCTTCTCGCCAAGGTTTTTTTGTTTATGATAGGTAAAAGGTAACGAGTAAACAAGTCGACGAGTTGACAAGTCAACAAGTTGCTTGTAAGAAAGCCAGAATAAAAGAACGAGGATTTACGTATAGAATAACAAGCAACTCGTATACTTGTAGACTTGTTAACTTGTCAACTTACACGAAAGAGACAAAGTAAGCATGAAAACATATATTTAAAGAATAACAAGTGGACGAGTGAACAAGAAGACAAGTGAACAAGTTGCTTGCCGAAAAGCCAAGTAAAAGAACGAAGATTGGCGTATAGAATAACAAGCAACTCGTATACTTGTAGACTTGCTAACTCGTCAACTTGCAAGAAAGACAAAGTAACATAGGAACTTTTTGGGTACAAGTTAACGAGTGGATAAGTTAACAAGTAAATCTTCTGCATAGCTTCTTATTCTGTTATCAACTCAAAATAACATTAGCCTCTCCCCCACTTTTACGTCCTTTGCATCAGTGAGCATTGACTAAAACATTTGAGAAATAGCTCTGTGCGTTCCATAGCCCTTAGCCTTCTGAGAATTCTCGTCCATCTAAAAAGGGTTTGTAGAGCTGCGCTTTCTTGCATATATCCGTCTTCTGTAAGAGGATATTATTACCCAAGAACTATGAAAAGTTATTACAAGTCATCAGAGAATATCGCAAAGAAAATGGCTAAAAGCGAGTATTTTTAGCACCACTGCAATCATCTTGTTGTCAACAACTTACAAAGTCACATTGCAAAAGGTGCTTAACTGGACTCCAAAAGGGCGTTAATAAGACCAGAAAAGGGCACCTTTTGCAAGCCTAAAGGGCGTCTTTTCAAAGCCAAAAGACCATGTGTTGAATTTCAGAGTATGGAAAATTGTTTACAAATAAACGCCCCAGTTCCTCCAAAACCTCCTCCAACCCCTCCAAAGGAGGGGAGAAACAAATGGGGTAATGATTTAAATACAAAATCAGCCAAGGGACAATCTGGTTTACTCTGCAAATCTTTATCCGTTTGGCACTCCCCTTGGGGGAGGGGCTGTTTGTGTCTGTGTTGTCATAATTATGACGTACTGATGAGAACTTCATTCGAATAATTGTGGATTATGAATTGGAATTGTGGAATAGTAGTAATCATAATTATGAATTTTGAATTATGAATTATGAATTACCATAATTGTTTGTGTGCGTGAACAATATTTCTAATTGAAAAAAAAGAACTTTTCTTTTGGTATTTATTGTATAAACGACTATATTTGTAGCACAAAACCTAAATCAATAGAATATATGTCTAATTTTATGAAAGTAAGTCAGAACCGCAGAAAGCACCCACCATTTGTTAGTGGTCGTTTAGCTTTCTCCTTTGCACTTGGGTTGATGGCATTTGCGCCGTCCCCAGTATTAGCCAATGTAGATGCGAACACGAGTATGAGTGTTCAGCAGCAAAAGCAGAGTATCAATGGTGTAGTGAAGGATGCTAATGGCGACCCAGTCATTGGTGCTTCTATACTGGCAAATGGTACTCCTGTAGGGGTGACCGACATGGACGGTCGCTTCTCAGTCTCTGTTGCTCCGGGTACGGAGTTGAAGATTAGTTATGTTGGTTTTGCCACTCAGAGCGTCATGGTGAGAAGTGGTGTGACGAACTATAACATTACTCTGAAAGATGAGAACAGCGCTCTCAGCGAGGTTGTTGTTGTCGGTTATGGTACGCAGAAGAAGGCAAACCTCTCTGGTTCTGTTGCACAACTTGATAGTAAGGCACTTGAAAACCGTCCTATCTCTAACGTGTCTTCAGGCTTGCAGGGCTTGCTTCCGGGTATCACGGTGACAGGAGCTGACGGTGCGCCGGGTCTTGATAATGGTACGATTCTTGTGCGTGGTGTGGGAACATTGAACTCAGCTACGCCATACATTTTGATTGATGGTGTTGAAGCAGGAACACTGAACTCGCTCGACCCAGAGGATATTGCGAGTATCTCTGTCCTAAAGGATGCTTCTTCAGCAGCCATCTATGGTTCAAAAGCATCTAATGGTGTGATTCTGGTAACTACAAAACGAGGGCAGAACGGTGCGCCAAAGGTTAGCTATTCAGGTTATTTTGGTATTCAGAATGCAACAGCCTTGATGGAAAGGATGAATTCTGCCGATGCCGCTTACTACTATAATAAGGCATTGGAGCGTAGTGGTAAGGCTCCACGTTTCTCTGATGAAGCTATTAAGAAGTTCCGTGACGGCTCTGACCCTTACAACTATCCTAATACCGACTGGTACGATCTTGCATTCAAGACAGCTTGGCAAAACCGCCATAACGTGAACATTACAGGTGGTAATGAGTATGTGAAGTATCTTGCTTCTGCAGGTTATCTCAAGCAAAGCAGTATTCTTCCTAATGCAGGTCGTGAGCAGTTTAATGGTCGTGCAAATCTCGACATGGTGTTGTCAAAGCGCATCACTGCCCATCTTAACCTTGCTTATATTCAAAACAACTACCGCGATGCAAGCAGTGCATACGCTGGTGGCAGTAGCGATCAGATTATTCGTCAGCTGAATATCATCGCGCCTTGGATTGTTTATAAGTATGAAGATGGTACTTATGGAACCGTTTCTGATGGTAACCCAATGGCTTGGTTGGAGTCGGGTATGACCGTAAACCGCAACAACCGTAACTTTACGGGTATGATTGGTATTGACTATCAGATTATCAAGGATTTGAAACTGACACTCCAAGGGGCTTACGTTGATAACTCACAGCGTTACTCTTACTTCCAGAAGTTCATTCAGTATAACCCTAATAAAGCCTCTGACCCTAACAAGTTAGAGATTGCTCACTATGACTGGCATCGTACTACCTTCGATGCGTTCCTAAACTATGATAAGTCATTTGCGCAGCACAACTTCAAGGCTATGCTCGGTTGGCATACTGAACGCTATAAGTATCTGCCTGACTGGATGTATCGTAAGAACTTCCCTAACAACGAACTTACTGATATGAACGCTGGTGATGCTTCGACACAACAGAACGCAGGTAACACTCGCGAGCTGTCAATGGTGTCTTACTTCGGTCGTCTGAATTACGACTATGCTGGTCGTTACCTCTTTGAGGCAAACTTCCGTTCAGATGCTTCTTCACGCTTTGCTGAGGGTCATCGCTGGGGCTTCTTCCCATCATTCTCAGCTGCATGGCGTATCTCTGAGGAACCATTCATGGAGAGTTCAAAGTCATGGTTGAACAACTTGAAGTTGCGTGCATCATGGGGTCAGCTTGGTAATCAGGACGCGTTGAACGATTACTATCCTTGGATGAACACTTACAACCTCAATGCGAAGTATCCATTTGGTGGTCAGCTCACTCCGGGTTACTATCAAGGTAGCTATCACCTTGAGACAATCTCTTGGGAGCGTTCAACTACATGGGGCGTTGGTCTTGACTTTACCCTCTTCGGTGGTTTGACTGGTTCGTTGGATTACTACAACCGCAAGACGACTGGTATCATCATGGACGTGTCTGCTCCTGCAGAGTTTGCACTTGGTGCTTACAAGGATAATATCGGTGCATTGCGCAATCAGGGTGTTGAGCTCTCATTGGCTTACGCAAAGCAGTTGAACAAGGATTGGACCATCAATGTTGGTGCGAACTTCTCTTACAACAAGAATAAGATTCTCTACTTGGGTGAGGGAACCGAATATATTGTAGATAAGAATGACCGCAACCGCCGTACAGCTATTGGTCAGCAGTACAAGAGCTATTATATGTACAAGGCTACGGGTAAGTTCTTCAACTCACAGCAGGAGGCTGACGACTACACAGCGAAGTATGGCAACCCATTCGGACGTAAGTTCATGGCGGGTGACCTTATCTATGAGGACACAAACGGTGATGGTAAGCTCGATTCAAACGACCGCATCTACACCGACCACACGGATATCCCAGCAATTACTTACGGCTTCAACCTTGGTGCAACATGGAAGAACATTGACTTCTCTATGATTTGGCAGGGTGTTGGTGCTGTATCTCATATCTACAACCGTGAGGTGCTTGGTGAGTTCTCTGGTGATGCCAGCCACCCTTCAACACTGTGGAAAGACTCATGGACAGACGACAACCACAATGCTAAGTTGCCACGTGTATTCGAGACAGGAAACAGCCCAAGCGACATGACTCGTGCTATGTCAACCTTCTGGTTGTGGAACACAGCTTACTTGCGTTTGAAGACCTTGCAGTTGGGTTACACCCTTCCAAAGAGTGCACTCAAAGCTGTTGGTCTTGAGAAGGTACGTATCTACTATGCAGGTGAAAACCTCCTTACCTTCGATGCATTGCCATTCAATATTGACCCAGAAGTGACCAGCGAGCGTGGATCATCTTATCCATTGCTACGTTCACATTCTATCGGTATCAATATCACATTCTAACCGTAAATACCCGATATACATTATGAAAACAGTAAGAACATATATATTAGCAGGTGTGGCTGCTCTTGTGCTCACATCTTGTAATGACTACCTTACCACTGTGCCGAAGGATGCAATGTCGCCAGCTACAACATGGAAGACGGGCGACGATGCAGAGAAGTTCCTTGTGGGCTGTTATGATGGTTGGGAAAGTGGTGCAGCCCTGCTCTATTGGGACGCTGGCTCTGACTTTGCGTACAACAACTTCCCTTGGGAAGGCTTTACCAATATCGGTAATGGTTCGCTCTCACCATCGTCTCCGGGTTGGTCGTTCTACGATTATACTATCATTGGTAGATGTAACACCTTCCTTGAGAATGTTGATAAGTGTGTCTTCAGCAGCGATGCAGTAAAGAAAGACCTCGTCGCACAGGTGAAGGCTATCCGCGCTTATAACTATTTCCGCATGGGCTTCCTCTATGGTGGTGTGCCAATCGTTAAGCCTTTCACCAGTGCTCAGGAGGCACGCGTGCCACGTAATACGGAGCAAGAAGTGAAGGATTTGGTATTCAAAGACCTTGATGAGGCGATTGCTGATATCAATACGTCTCCTGCTGCACGTGGACGTATCGCAAAGGGTGCTGCCTTAGCTATGAAGATGCGTGCTGCCCTCTACTGGGGCGACTATCAGAAGGCGAAGGATGCTGCTCAGGCTATTATCGACTTGGGTAAGTATGAACTTGATCCTGACTATACCAACCTCTTTAAGTTGGCTGGTGTTGACTCAAAAGAAATCATCCTTGCCGTACAGTATAAGAGCGGTACTCGCCCATTAAGCACTATCGGACAGCTCTATAACAATGCCGATGGTGGCTGGTCATCAGTGGTTCCAACACAGAAGTGTGTTGATAACTATGAGATGAGCAATGGTATGACTATCGATGAGGCGGGTTCTGGATACGATGCAACGCATCCTTTCCATGGTCGTGACCCACGTATGGCAATGACGATTCTCTATCCCGGTTGCGATTGGGAAGGTACTATCTTCAATACCCTCGACGAGAATGTCAATGGTAAGAAGAACCCTAACTATCCAACCAATGCTGCCAACTCTTCTAAGACTGCGCTCACATGGCGTAAGTACTTAGACCCAATGAGCCAGTATTCTGACGTATGGGACACAGAGGCTTGCCCTATTGTCTTCCGCTACGCAGAGGTACTCTTGACATGGGCAGAGGCTGAGAACGAGTTGAACGGTCCTTCAGCAAATGTCTATGCAATAATTGACAAGGTGCGTACACGCGTAGGTATGCCTGCTGTTGACCAGTCAAAGTATAACACTAAGGACAAACTCCGTGAGTTGATTCGTCGTGAGCGTGGCTCAGAGTTCGCTGGTGAAGGTCTCCGTCGTGCTGATATCTTACGTTGGACAAGCAATGGTAAGATGGTCGCAGAGACAGTATTGAATGGTCCATTGAACCGTATCACAGGTACTATTAACACATCTGCTACCGACCCAACCATGCGTGCCGTAGTCAGTGGTAGCAGTAAGGTTGAGGATCGTACGTTCCAAACCTTCAACAGATACCTGCCTATCCCACAGTGGAATATCTCTGATAATCCTAAGTTGGAGCAGAATCCAGGGTATGCGAAGTAAAAGCCCCACCCCTTCCCTCCCCGAAGGGGGAGGGGGAAAAAGCCTCACCCCCAACCCCTCTCCAGCCTCACCCCCCAACCCCCTCTCCGAAAGGAGAGGGGAGTGAAATGCGAGATACCCCTATTGTTTGGGGAAATCTTTTAGTCATTCCTAAGCGAATTGTTCCCAGCACTCCCCCTCTCCTTTCGGAGAGGGGGTTGGGGGGTGAGGCTTTTTTGTTTTTTCTTTATCCGTGTCAAAAACCTTGACATTCCCTCCAATAAAATCCATGAAACAAAGGTGAAAAACACGTATTGTGAGCAGACTTGCAACTCACAGGAAATCAATTGATTATAAAACACGATAGTAAAAGGTACTTATTAAGGTTCCAAAAGGGTGTTAGTAAGGGTCTTAAAGGGCACCTTTTGCAAGCCAATTAGGCGTCTTTAAGAAGCCAAAAGAGCACCTCTCACTCTCTAAGTTCTTGAAAAAAATTGACAAGATGAGCAAGTTGACGAGTGAACAAGTAGACAAGTTAACCAGTTGCTTGTGAGAGAAGACAAAGTAACAGATTAACAGGTGTTTAGTGGATGAGTGAACGAGTGGACAAGTGAACAAGTTACTTGCAAGAGAAGACAAGGTAACAGGTGAACAGGTGTTTAGTTGATAAGCCACTTTGTAACAAATACCTCGTTTGCAGGTTTACTTGTTTACTCGTCAACTTTAAAAATCTTGTTCCTATGTTACTTTGTCTTTTATTTACCCTGTCTACAAGCAACTTGTTCACTCGTCTACCCGTTCACTTGTCCACTTTCTCACTTTTTTGCCATTTTATTTTCTTACCTTTTAATTTTTTATTTATCTTTGCACTGTCTTTTGAAAAATAACATCTTACTAATTAAAAACCAGAGAATCATATTTAAAAGCAGTCTTATGAAGAAAATTATAACTCTCTTAGTCAGCGTATTGTTGGCAACATCATCATTTGCTATTCCTGCCATGAGGATGTGGCGAAGCTTTAAGCAGGCTGACGGAACAATCCTAAAGGTGATGACCGTAGGCGATGAGCATTTCAATTATGCGCTGACAGAGGACAACATCCCTGTGTTGCCCCATAATGGCAGCTATTATTACGCGCGTATCGAGGATAATCAGTTGGTGCCTTCATCGGTGTTAGCCCATGACAAGGCATTGCGAAAGGGAAAGGAAGAACTCGTTGCGGCAGCCATTCAGCAAGTAAGACAACTGCAAAAACAACATGAGATGCATGTCAATTCTAAGCCTTTCGGAGAAGGATTGGGAATGACATGGGAGGGTAAAAAGAAAGGACTCGTCATCTTGGTTGAGTTCGAAGATGTGGCTTTCAGAATTCCAAATGATGTGAAGACGCTCAGACCACGTGAGAAAGATGTCAAGACACTCTATGAGAACATGCTCAATAAGGTGGGATATACCAATGATAACGGTGCTATCGGTAGTGTTCACGACTATTTCCTCGACCAAAGTAATGGTAAGTTCGACCTCACTTTTGATGTCGTAGGACCCGTAAAGCTCAAGCATCCTCATCAGTTTTATGGTGAGCGAACAGCTAATATGAATGATGCGAATGCACCACAGATGATTATTGATGCCTGCAATGCTATTCAAGGGCAGGTAGACTTCAGTAAGTACGACTGGGATGATGATGGCGAAGTAGAGCAAGTTTATGTCATCTATGCCGGTGAGGGTGAGGCTACTGGTGGTGAGTCAAGTACCATCTGGCCACACAAGTATTCCCTTACCGATGCAGGACTTGACGCACTGATCTTCAATGGACAAACGATAAATACCTATGCTTGTAGCAATGAAATCATTCGTGCGAAGGTGAATGAGAAGTCGCGTATCTACTATTCTGGTATCGGTACTATCTGTCATGAGTTCTCGCATTGTCTCGGATTGCCCGACTTTTATGATACACGTGGCGGCAGTAACATTGGTTCTGGACGATACGATTTGATGTGTGGTGGTAGTTATAACGGTGGACCAGAGAGTCTGATTAACGTCTATGGTGGTACTGGAATCGGTACTGTGCCTGCTGGTTACGATGCTTATGAGAAGGCATATATGGGTTGGCTAAAGCCTATCACACTTGGCGATGAGGCTGTTGAGGTGAAGAATATGAAGGGACTTGCTGAGGGTGGCGATGCCTATTTCCTCTATAATCCAGACACGAAAAATGAATATTATATCTTTGAAAATCGTACGCCTCACCGCTGGGATGCTGAATTGCCGGGGCACGGACTGATGGTCTTCCACGTTGATTTCGATGCTTATTCATGGCGAATGAACAACCTCAATGCTGCTTCTGCACAGCGTCATCCACGCTTCACGATAGTGTCTGCCGATGGTCGACTCGATCATGACACGCAGAATAGCGACCCATTCCCAACGGATTTGAACAATAGCTTAACGAACTCTACCGACCCTCGTCTAAGTTTTTATACGAACTATAACGTCAGCAGTCAGGCTGGAGTCAAGCAGATAGTTCGCAACAATGACAACACAATCTCTTTCCACTTTACTCCGCTAAAGGCTGCAACAGGCATCAACAACCTCTCTGCCGACCACGAACAGCCAGCCGAGACCTATACAATCTCTGGTGTAAAGGTTGCGGACAATCAGAATCTCCACAATCAGATTGTGATTGTTAAGGGCAAGAAGGTGAGGAAGTAGGAGAGATAAAAAGTGAACGAGCTTACGAGTAGACGAGTGAACAAGTTGTATGCGTTGTTGGGTGTACGCATATACCTTGTTCACTTGTGAACCTGTCAACTTGTGCACTTGTTCACTTGTCAACTTTTTTCATGTATCACGAAATCAAAACATGCTCTTTTGGCTTCTAAAAGACGCCCTTTCGGCTTGCAAAAGGTGCCCTTTTAGAGTCTTACTAACGCCCTTTTGGAGTCCAATTAAGCACCTCTTGCTATGTGAGTTTACAATAGACTGATACGCTGTTAGTTACAAAGACGTTCAAAAAAGCTATTTTTGGCTGTTTTTAAGGACATTTTCGTCGCTGTTATGTAAGGAAAATTCAAAGCGTAAGTGTGATAAAAAAGTAGGAAACGACTCTGAAGTGTTAGTTACGCCATGAATATTTCTATTATTACGAAATAGGCAACAATTGGGAGGAAGTCAAGTACCATAGCCACGACGAATGCCAGTATGGCTAAGAATGTCCATTTCTCCAAAGCAAACCTATATGCGCAATAACCATTGAGCACTATTGCTACTAATAAAAGGATAAAGATAAACAGCTCGGATACTTTTCCTTCTTGAAGAAGAAGTAGACACGCCAGCATCCAAACAAACATATAGCCGAACCATCTGTAGGGTGAAGGAGTTTCTTCCATAATCGCTTGTTTTATAAGATAATACTTTCCTAATTTGAGGGATAAGTTTCCCTGTCAGTGGGTGTTTGTAAGTAGGTAAAGATAAGAAAACTTCGTATATTTATGTTTGGCTGCCAACACGTTACGTTAGTATTCTGTTAATGATTACCCCTGCAAAGGTAAACATTATTCTTATTTATCAACGATTTTATTAGTATTTTGTTGATAGGAGTGAGCAGGAAGTGAATTTTATATTATCTTTGCACATATATTTATAAAATAATAATACTATGACAAAGAAGGGAGAAATCTTCGTTAAAGATGTAGCAATTAAGACTATGACAAAAGATGGTATTGATTACATCTGTATAACAGACATTGCTCGACAGAAGAATGCTGCTGAGCCTAAAGACGTTGTTAAGAATTGGATGCGCCAAAAGAATACGCTGGAGTATTTGGGTTTATGGGAGAAACTAAACAATCCTAACTTCAAAGGGGTCGAATTCGACCCCCTTTTGGCAGAAGCAGGTAGTAACTCTTTTACTATGAGCCCAACCAGATGGGTGGAGTTGACTGCAGCAATAGGTGTCTTCACTAAGAATGGAGCTGGTGGTGGTACTTTTGCTCAGCGTGATATAGCTTTCAAGTTTGCCAATTGGGTTTCTGTTGAGTTTGAACTTTATCTTGTCATGGAGTTCCAACGTCTGAAAGCTAAAGAACAAGAGTTGATAGGATGGACTGCAAAAAGAGAATTATCTAAGATAAACTATCGCATACATACGGATGCTATAAAGAGTCATCTCATCCCAGAGAAAGTTACCCCTACGCAGGCAAACATCATTTATGCAGAGGAGGCAGACGTGCTGAATGTTGCCATGTTTGGAATGACTGCCAGACAATGGCGAGAGTCTAATCCAGATTTGAAAGGTAATATTCGTGACTATGCTTCTGTAAATGAATTGATTTGTTTGTCGAACATGGAGAATATCAATGCAGTACTTATCAATGACGATATACCTCAAGGGGAAAGACTTGTCAGACTTAATCAGATAGCTATTCATCAAATGCAAATCCTTGAGAGGAATAGTAATAGAAATCTTTTACGGTGATTTCTTTTCGTCAATAAAACAATTGAAAACAATACATATTCTCTCGTTCACAAAGAAGATAGATATAATAGTCTCTGGGGCGTGGTAATTATTAGAAAGTCGCTATATGTTGAGACAATAAAAGGCTGAATCCTAAGCGTTCTTCTGTTACCCTGTCTTTTATATTCTCTGTCTTCTTTCCGCAAGCACCTTGATTACTTGTCAACTTCTTAACTTGCCAATATGAATTATTTTCGTTATCTTTGCCTACAAAACAAACGAAAGAATAAATGGCAACAGTAGACGACAAGAAGATTATCTTCTCAATGGTGGGTGTATCGAAGATTATCCCACAGAACCAGAAACAGATTCTGAAGAACATTTACCTCTCGTTCTTCTATGGTGCAAAGATAGGTATTATTGGTCTGAACGGCGCAGGTAAGTCTACGCTGATGAAGATTATCGCTGGTCTTGTGGAACCAACAGAGGGCGAAGTGGTATGGAGTCCGGGCTATTCAGTGGGTTATCTGCCACAGGATCCACCACTCGATGAGGCGAAGACCGTGAAGGAGAATGTTATGGAGGGTGTGCAACATATCTATGATGCACTGAAGGAATACGACGATATCAACGTAAAGTTCGGCTTGGAGGAGTATTACTCTGATGCTGACAAGATGGACAAACTGATGCAGCGTCAAGCAGAGTTGCAGGATATTATTGATGCAACAGATGCTTGGAACATTGATTCACGCTTGGAGCGTGCGATGGATGCGTTGCGTTGTCCAAAGGGTGATTTGCCTGTGACCAACCTCTCTGGAGGTGAGCGTCGTCGTGTTGCACTCTGCCGTCTGCTCCTTCAGAAGCCAGACGTGTTGTTGCTCGATGAGCCTACCAACCACCTTGATGCTGAGAGTATCGACTGGTTGGAGCAGCATTTGCAGCAGTATGAGGGTACTGTTATCGCTGTTACCCACGACCGTTACTTCTTGGACGATGTGAGTGAGTGGATTCTTGAGCTCGACCGTGGTGAGGGTATTCCATGGAAGGGCAACTACTCTTCATGGCTCGATCAGAAGACAAAGCGCATGGAGCAGGAAGAGAAGTCGGCTTCTAAGCGTCGCAAGACCTTGGAGCGTGAGTTGGAGTGGGTGCGCATGGCACCAAAGGCTCGTCAGGCAAAGGGTAAGGCGCGTCTGAATTCTTACGAGCAGATGCTCAACGAGGAGCAGAAACAGCGTGAGGAGAAGCTCGAAATCTTTATTCCTAACGGTCCACGCTTGGGTAATAAGGTTATCGAAGCACAGCACGTAAAGAAGGCTTTCGGTGAGAAGGTACTCTTCAACGACCTCAACTTCATGTTGCCTCCTAACGGCATCGTAGGTGTTATCGGTCCTAACGGTGCGGGTAAGACTACGCTCTTCCGCCTTATCATGGGCTTGGAGCAGGCTGATGGCGGTACGTTCGAGGTAGGTGAGACCGTTAAACTTGCTTATGTTGACCAGCAGCACAAGGATATCGACCCTAACAAGACGGTATATGACGTAGTTTCACAAGGCAACGAGACGATTCGTATGGGTGGACGTGACATCAATTCACGTGCTTATCTCTCACGTTTCAACTTCTCAGGAACCGACCAGAGCAAGCTTTGTTCAGTACTCTCAGGTGGTGAGCGCAACCGTCTTCAGTTGGCTATGGCATTGAAGCAGGAAGGTAATGTCCTTCTTCTCGATGAGCCTACCAACGATATCGACGTGAACACACTCCGTGCATTGGAGGAAGGTCTTGAGGCATTTGCCGGTTGTGCTGTTGTCATCAGCCACGACCGTTGGGTCCTCGACCGCATCTGTACCCACATCCTTGCCTTTGAGGGTAATGGTGAAGTTGTCTACTTCGAAGGTGGCTTCTCTGATTACGAAATCAATAAGGCACGCCGACTCGGCAATGAGGAGATTAAGAAGGGTAGGTATAGAAAGTTGATGGAGGAGTAAAAGCCCCACCCCTTCCCTCCCCGAAGGGGGAGGGGGAAAAAGCCTCACCCCCGACCCCTCTCCAAAAGGAGAGGGGGCGTGAAATGCGAGATATCCCTATGAGATTGAGGAATGACGGAAATGCCTTCCAAGCGGATTAGCTCAGGTAAATTAGTTCGGTTAAAGCTTTTTATCTCAAGTAAAATAGATTGAATAAGGTTTTTAACCTCAAACAAATTAAACCGAATAAGGATTCGTCCTCAAACAAGTTAAACCAAACAAGGCTTTCATCCTCAAGCGAATTGTTTCCAGCACTCCCCCTCTCCTTTCGGAGAGGGGGTTGGGGGGGTGAGGCCTCCTAAACAAATATTATTATGAAAACATTACTTTGCAAATCCAAGACAAAACCTATTTTGTTCGTACTTTTCTTCTTATGTTTTTCCCTTCATAGTAAGGCACAGACCGCACCAAAGAAGTTGATTGCACCTTCTCCAGAGCGTTTCCAAGCTATCAACGACTCTATCCTTGCAGAAGGAATGTTGTTATATACTTTTGAGAAACTGGCGTGGCAAGCTTCTGATTCTCTTATGAAGTATAATGTCAATAGAGCGGAGATTAATTCCGCTACCGCTATTGAAGACGGAAACCTAACTTGGCGTTATATCTTTGCTAACCTTGATAAGGAACAGACCGTCTTTGAACTGACGCTCCACCTAAGTAACGACACGAGTTTCTATGTCAGTTCTGTCACCCCACGTAAACTCAAACCAAATGAGATTGAACTGCTCAAAGCAAAGCAGCTTGCGCCTCGTAAGGTTATAAAGGAGAAGGGAGATAGTATTTTCTTGGCTAACACTTCTGGCTTGAACTGGGACTTGCTCCCTTTGGAGAAAGGTGGTTATAGACTCTATCTCCTGCATGGAACAACAAAGCATGGGGTGATTCCTATTGGTGATGACTACGCTTTCGACTTTGATAAGGATATGAACATACTCAGTTGGCGCAGGTTTCATCGTAGTTTTCTTGAGCAGCCAATAACAATGAATGGTGAAGAGATAACAGAGGTAATACACTCACATACTCCAATGACACCTTATTTCACAACGACAGATATCGCTAACTATATGCTTTATGGTTGCGACCTGTATGGGATAAAGAGGTTCTCCGTTCTCTCAACAGCCTTCGCAGATACTTCTTACCTCACTACGTTTGATGTCGAAAAGATGAAACTGACCTCGACTGTTTATACGGTAAAATAACTATTAACCTGAACTCGGGATAAGTATCATCCCACTCTTCTGTTTGGTTTAGTACAACGGCTCTTTAGACTCAATGTTTTGATTGGGTCTAAAGATAATAATAAAACAGATTACTTTAGAATAATGTAAGCTGTCCCGAATGTTGCTCTATAGCAAAGTCTATGTTCACTGCTGGCTTTTTCTCAAAGAAGCAGTAGGCTGCAATAGCAGAGAGAACATTCATTGCGAAATTAAATATGCTTCTATGCCTTGAATGCACTAATTGAGCTACATTCTTTAGCTCATCATTGATAGTCTCTATTACAGATCTTTTCCTTAAAAGAAGTCTATCATAAAGTGGCATCAGTTTATCTTTCATGTTACTCCTAATGCCAGTAACTAAATTTATTCCATCATTGAACAATCGCTCAAATAATCCTTGAGAAATGTACCCTTTGTCTGCAAACAATTTACCAAACACATTGTCTGTCAACCTGTTAAATACATTTTCGTCTCGGTCATCAACATTTGCTTTAGTGAGCATAAAGTTTAGAATCTCACCTCTTTCATTACAGATAAGATGTAGTTTGAATCCAAAATACCATCCCATTGTACTCTTACCCCTTGTTGCATAATTTCTAAAAACCTTATTGCGACAAATACGTTTATTATGGCAAACTGGAATACAAGTTGAGTCAATAAAACTAATACCAGTACACCTCCCAAAACAACATATCTGCAGGAACATCATCATCTCTACAGAGACTCTTGCCTCTAATTCAAGAAAACGATTATAAGACAATTGATTTGGAAATAAATCTGCTAAATGCTCTTTTACGAAAAAGGTATAATAGTGACGAAAATTACGATAGGAATTAAAGTGAAAGCAAATTAAAATCGTTATGATTTCAGACTTACTCATACGCCACCTGCGATGGCGATGACATCCTTTATTCTTTTCTGAGAGACCTATTTTATCAGTTTCTAACTCAAATTCTTTGCAAAAGTCATCTGCAATACAGAAAATTTCAGTAATTTTGTCCTTGGTAATCATCGTTATATTTATTGTAATTGATTGATTTTCAACTGTAAAGTTACAAAAATATAATGAGATTACCAACTTTTTGCAGACTTTTCTTATCCCGAGTTCAGGTTATTACCTTTGAACTGTTAACTTTGAACTTTGAACTTTATGATCAGAACTACGAATGACACGAATCATTATTGTACTTTGAACTTTGAGGTTTGAACTTTGAACTTTATGATTAGAACTACGAACGACTACGAATGACACGAATAGCACGAATTCTTTTGCTAAGTGATTAGTGCAATTCGCATAATTCGTAGTCCCCTGTGAACTTTGAAGGCTACGAGAGAGTTGGGGAAGTCCTTTCGTAATTCCCCAAACTATTTGTTGCCAGCACTCTCTATCTCTTCTTCTGACGAATAGAGAGTTTCATCCACTTACCATGCTTCAAGACAAGGGCTTTACCATTCACAAAGCGGCGATAGTTAGCGATACTATCATACTCCAAAGGAATAACCTCGTTGCCTTGCTTATCGATGAATCCCCACTTGCCTCCTACAGTATATTCATGTTCTGGATCATCGGCTGGTCGCACCGTCTTACTCCCTACTGCCACAGCTGCCAAACCGTCATGATATGGAAAGATAGCATCATACTTCGGATTGACAATAACCTTGCCTTCCATATTCGCGACGCCCATCTTCTGTCCGCTCTCATCCAAGATTCTAAAGAGTCCATCAACGGGATAGTCATTGCCATTATCCACAGCGTAGACCCTAAACAGCTCCTCACCTTTATTATTGATAGCAATACAACCCACATTCGACTTCCACACAAAGCCAATAGTACGGATTGTGTCTGTATAACACTGCAAATAGCGGTTATATGGCACAACTGTCTCTCCTTTCTCATTAACATAAGAATATTGTTCGTACTTCTGTGTCGTATCAACCTGTAAAACCAAATATGAGTCCTTCACATCTGTAAATGACAAACAGGGCAGTGCCAAGCAACAAGCCAACATTGGAACGATAAGCTGTAATCTCTTCATCTTGATTCTTCGTTGTTTAGGTATTAATAATCTTCCGCTGTAAAGATACTAAAATAATAAACCAAAAGCAAGTGTGTTTGTAAAAAAGTGAACGAGTGGACAAGTAAACGAGTAAACGAGTTATATGTTTCGCACGCAACTTGTTTACTTGTAAACTTGTCTACTTGTAAACTTGTAAACTTGTAAACTCGTCCACTTGTAAACATCTAAACCCGTAAACTTGCAACAAACTTTTTTCGAAAAATCCTTGGCGATAAAAAGAAAAACATCTATCTTTGTAGCATCAGTTCCCCCAAGCCTCTTCACAATGCTCAAATCGGGGGACGTTTTATTTTATAGCTATGGCAACACCTTTCATCATTACTAACAGACTATCCTAATGTGGACATTCTTGCAATAGGATTCCCTACTAATTGGAAGAATGAACCACTCTGGAAAATTCTGCAATAAATATACGAGTGGAGAAGTGAACAAGTGAACGAGTAGACAAGTTTACAAGTGAACGAGTAAACGAGTTATATGTTTCGCAAGCAACTTGTTTACTTGTAAACTTGTCTACTTGTAAACTTGTAAACTTGTAAACTCGTCCACTTGTAAACATCTAAACCCGTAAACTTGCAACAAACTTTTTTCGAAAAATCCTTGGCGATAAAAAGAAAAACATCTATCTTTGTAGCATCAGTTCCCCCAAGCCTCTTCACAATGCTCAAATCGGGGGACGTTTTATTTTATAGCTATGGCAACACCTTTCATCATTACTAACAGACTATCCTAATGTGGACATTCTTGCAATAGGATTCCCTACTAATTGGAAGAATGAACCACTCTGGAAAATTCTGCAATAAATATACGAGTGGAGAAGTGAACAAGTGAACGAGTAGACAAGTTTACAAGTGAACGAGTAAACGAGTTATATGTTTCGCAAGCAACTTGTTTACTTGTAAACTTGTCTACTCGTTCACTTGTCCACTTGTCCACTTGTAAACATTTTTCCGTGTACTAAATTTCAATACGTGCTCTCTTGGCTTTGAAAAGACGCCTAATAGGCTTGCAAAACATGCCCTTTTGAGGTCTTACTAACGCCCTTTTGAACCCTTACCAAGCACCTTTTGAAATCCATACTCACAACTATCTGATAACAAAACACTTACAAGGGTAAGAAAATCGCTTATTTTTTGGCTCTATTTTAAGTCTTAATGTTTGAGGATTTGTAAAGCATTTTTGTATATCAACCTCCCCCTACCCCTCCAAAGGAGGGGAGTTGCCTGCAAATAAAGATTTGAAGAGTAAGCCTATTGTATATTAGCTGATTTGGTTTTAAACTCCCACTCCGTTAGACACTCCCCTCCTTCGAAGGGCTGGAAAAGGTCCCTGCTCTTGTTTTAACTCTCACCCCATTAGGCACTCCCCTCCTTTGGAGGGGTTGGGAGAGGTCCCTACAAAAAAGACAAAGTAACAGTTTTGCTTGTTACTCTGTCTTTTTCCTTTGGGGTATCCCACATTTCACGCCCCTCTCCTTTCGGAGAGGGGTTGGGGGTGAGGCTTTTTACTTACCCACTACCACCTTCTTACCACCAACAACGTAAACGCCGTTAGGTAAGCCTTCGAGGGCTGTCTCTGCATTCACCTTACTGCGAACGAGGACACCATAGATGCTATAAACATCTACCTTACCACCGTTAGCCTGAGCCGA
Organism: Prevotella melaninogenica; assembly: GCF_018127925.1. Taxonomy (NCBI): domain Bacteria; kingdom Pseudomonadati; phylum Bacteroidota; class Bacteroidia; order Bacteroidales; family Prevotellaceae; genus Prevotella; species Prevotella melaninogenica. The sequence continues at coordinate 256,515 of NZ_CP072347.1, forward strand.
GAAGGTCTTGATACCTGTTGGAACAGTACCTGGGTCAACCTCAGAACCGTCTGAACCGCAAACCTTAACCTTGATATCGTTGTTAGCATCCTCCATCACCTTCTTAGGAATAGTGAAGGTCTTGGTGTTAGCAAAGTAGATAAGCTGACCCTTGCTGTTGTAAATCTTGAAACCTACCACGTGGCTGTTCTTAGCCTCCATAGTATAGGTGCGCTTACCATTAGCATCGCTCTGCGTCTTGATAATAGCATAACCCTGACCGAGGCTGTCTGGACAGAACTGATCCCATGAACCGAAATCACCCATTCTGCCTACGCGTACGGCACCATTAAAGTCTTCACGCATCTCACCAGCAGCATGACCAGGATATGTAGCAGGAGTACGACGGATATGATCGTCAATGAAAATCATGTTGTTAGCAGGGCCCTTAGGATATTTCTGCATGAACTTCTTTGCCTCCATCCACTGTGCTCTTGTGGTATACATGGTTGTGTTACTGTAGTCACCAATGACAGATCCGTTCACATCATAGAAATGTCCCCATGCCTCGAAGAAGCTTGAGAGGTCTTGCTGAGCTGCATAAGAACATGCCTTAGCAAAGAGCAAGTAGTCGTTCTGACCCTGACAGTTGGCTGTTCCCTGACCTTCAAGACGGTGTGTGCGGAGATAATCAAGACACTTGTTCCAGAACTGATTATCAAGACCTGTTGAATGGAACATCATATAGAGCTTATAGTACATTTGCGTTGTGCCCCATGTGCCATATTCAAACCACTTCTTCTTGTTAGCAAAGCGATCAGCATAGGTTGAGACAGCACTCTCGCAAACACCATCATACTTCTTACCGTCAACATCTGTATAAGAACAGTTTTCTGAACGGCTGGTTACGCGACCAGAAGTAAACATCACCATGTTAGAATACATATTGACAGAAATCTCCGTCATACCTGCCGTATTGAACAGCTGCTGATGGTTATGACCGAACTCGTGAGCAGGACCCCAGAGTGTACCATTACCCCACTTCATCTTGTCGTAGTTGAGCACATCGCCCAAAGTGTTGTAGTTATAGTAGGTACCACCGGTCGTAGCATACATATAACCATGGTCAACGGCAGTCGCATTGAGGACGTTGTTGCACTTATCCTTCTTAGAAGCACGGAATCCCATGAGGTCGTCCTCACGCTGTACGATGCTGTTCCAGATTTCAACCAACTCCTTCATGTGAACAGGAGTATAGCGCTTGCAATCAGCACCAGGCATGTTCATAACAACCAATTCGCCCTTCATATTGAACGCCTTAGCCCAAACAAGACCGTCTGACTGCATCTTCTGCCAGTCCTCATTGGTATTACCCTTAGTAAGATCGAAGTAACCATTCACCTTACCACCCTCAATGTGGATGTTCATAGGCTTATAGTCTCTGAGGTACTTACCGTTGTTGAAGGTACGACCGATATAGTTAACAAACACGTTGTTCTCGCCCTGATTGAGGATGATATTCAATCCCTTCTTCAAGTTATAGTACTTACCAGCACTGCGTGTACCCAATGGTACGAGTTCAATCTGCACGGTTGCATTCTGTGGAATATCATCGCCAAGGAAGATGAAAAGGTCCTCGCCGTCTTGAGCCGTGATACCTGTTGGGTTCGTCATGCTACCATAATCGTAGCCGATACCCATTGAACGTGCCCAAGCACCATAGTTATTCTCGCTGTAAACCTTATAATCAGCGATACGGAAGAGCTTCTCCCAGTTGCGACCACTTGGATAAACGGTCCAGCTCTGGTTCTTAATCTTCAACACAACCTCCTGCAAACCCTGTGGCACACCCTCGGTAGTCATCTGCCCCTTCAAAGCCTCATCGGTCATCGCCTTAGTAGCAGCAGTAACCTCCGTAGCGGCACTGTTAGTGAAATACTTAGCCACCTTCTCAGCATAGACATCCACATTCTTGGTCAAGTCGACACGTGCCTTGTAAGCCTCCTGCTGCTCCTTGAGTTTAGCAGGGTTGAGTGTAGCCTCCTTGAAGACCCACTTATTTGCCTCGTTGTGCGTGTACCAGCCTACAGGATGGTATCCCTGACTCTCAGCACAATGGATACCAACATTATTGGCATCGACCATCTCGAAAGCCAACCCGTATGGATCGTCCGTGTTACGTTGGAGGTCAAAGCCTGTGCCCTTCCCCTCAGCTGTCGTATAAGAGCGACTTGTCTGCCCATTCTGAGGGACGATATACTTTCCTGTCACAGCATTCTGGAACACGTAGCGGCCGTTAGCCAACCTTTCTAACTTCCAATAATAAGAGTAATCACTGCTGTTAAAACCCGAGGTAGACAATTCGCCAACTATAAAGTCCTCACGCATCGACCTGCCATAGGTGTCAGAAACAATCTGATAGTACTTTGTGAGATCCTTTGTTGGGTCTACCACCTTGGTCAGCTGAGCCAGTCTGGCAAGCACCTGCTCGTTTGTAAGCGTCGTCACAGGGTCGAAGCGGAACTCACTTGGGCCAACTGCTCTAATACCATTATCCATCAATGGTTTCCAACGAACGATATGCTTCTGAGCATCGATGTGCCAGCACCAATCTTCAGCATTACTATTATAGATATTGAAGTAAGACTTACCTGTCCCACTTGACTCAGTCTGATAAATAATCCTGAACTTGTAAGCATCATTAGCCGTCTTATAGACCTCATTATTTTGACCCACACTCTGAACGTACTTAGCATTCTTCAGACTCTGAATGGTGTACCTGCCGTCCTTAGCACGTAGTAAGAAGAGATCAGAGAAGTCGGTAGATGGACTGCCATAATGCTGCCCATGTAAGGTGCCTTCATCATTGACAAAGACATGAAGATCAGTACCTTTTTGACGCTTGTCATTAACAATGTAATAAACTCCCGGTTTGAGTTTCTGATTCTCTCCATCAGCAGTTGGCGCCGCAGAGAGCATCGAAGCTTTCGCAACACTTGGCACAGCAGCGGTCAAAGCCAGTGCTGCCATGAGTGTCTTCTTGCGTAAAAATCTTTCGAATAACATAGATGTATTTAATAAGTAGTTGTTTTTTAGGTTTCTCTTCGGTAAGTATCAAGTTTGCTTTCATCCCTTTTTAGGACAGTGCGGAGGCTACGCACCCGTGGTGTTCACGTCCCGCACCTTTCGTGCGAAGGTATAGCACATCACCTGAATAGTATATTAACGAAGACAACCCACTGGCATAGGGGTACTATGCCAGTAGGTTGAGATATTGGGATTAAAGACCTAACTGCTCTCTCTTCCAAGCCTCATCGTGGTAAACGTAGAGGTGGAGTTCAGCGAGATACCAGTATGAAGAACCGCCACCATTGTTGATGTTCGTACCGTTCTTGCGCTGTGTAGGCTCGAAGCGGATATGTGTGACAGTTACGCCATTTGTCTTAGTATATGAGAGCGGCTCGCTCACTGCATTTGCAGAACGGAAGTTCGTCTGTGTCAATGGTCTTGTAGTAGCAGTGATGACGTCAGAAGAAGCATAGATATTTGCCTTCTTAGGGTTACGGTCATTGCTTGTCACCTTATTCTCATCGAATGCAAGGTAGAACGTACCATTGATACCCTCATTCAGTGTAATGTCAATGTGTGGACGTGGATCGCTTGTACTACCGTTACTCTTTGTCTGGAAGTAAGTTGTCTTGTTACCATCAACCGCAGAGCCAATCTCATGACCAGGCTGCATTGAGTTAGAAGAAACCATAGCTGCAGTAAGAGGAATCTCAACAGACTCTGACCACTCATTAGCCTGAGCAGTAGCTGTTGCTGGAGCATCTGTGTTCTTACCTCTGAGACCCTGAGTTGTTACGGTGATAGTATAGTTGCCTGCAAAGTTGAATACATCATTGAGAACACAAGATGTCTCAGTTGCAGCAACCTCCTTCACTGACTCAGGAACACCAGGCATATTGCTCTTCGCTCTAACAATAACCTTCTCATAGTTCACCTCATCTGGGGCCTTCCAAGATACATTGAACTGACCCTTACCAGGTGTTACGTTCAGTTCGCTCACACCAGTAGGAACAATATCCTGGAAAGCCTGCTGTGTCACGTGGATAGTGAATGGCTGTGCGCTTCCGTTAGAAGGCTTGCAAACCACATCACATGAACGAGGACTGTCTGTTGTATTAAGCGTTGTTGTAAAGACAACTTCAGAGCCTGCAATAAACTTCTTAGTAGTTGACAACCAATCTTTAGCATTGTCTGGAATAATAACTTCATAGTTACCATCAACAGCTGTACGCTGGAATGGCACACGATAAGTACGGCCGAGGTCTATCATCTCAACAGAAGCCTGCTTAGTCTCTACTGGATAGATAGGACGAACCTTATAACCCTTTGCAGCCTGCTCAATAACATACTCAATAGAAGCATCCCAGTTATCAGAACTCTTCAGACGTACTGTACAATAGCGTTTCTCTGAAGTTGTGTTTGGATCCATATCGAAATGGAGCTTAACAATACCATTCTCTTTCACTGTCTTGCTTGCATCCAAACGAACGAAAGACACTGTATCAGGAACAATTATATGGTCGAGATTGAGGTTGGTTTCAACAGGAACGTCGATACTTGTCACCTTACTCTCGAGGAGAGAATAGAAAGTACCCTCACGATTGAAGAATGGATTCTGCTCAGGAATACGGAGTACACTCTCAAAGCCCATCTGTGACACCTTAATTTCATAAGACGCACGCTCGCCATGAGAGATAGTAACCTTAGCCTCACGAGCCTTGAAACCATCGTAAGCTGGTGCCTTAACCGTCACACCCTTACCATCGGCATTCTTGGTAACAGTAAGCCAATCAGCATTGCTCTCAGCCTTCCACTCATCGAGCGCAACATTCGTCTCGACAGCAATCTGCTGCTCGCCACCCTCCTTATTGAATGCAATCATTCGCTGAGAAGAATGAGGAACCTCAAGTTCCTTACCAGTAAAATCTGTGTCATAGTCAGTTGCACATGATGCGAGACCTAATGTTCCCACAAACAGCACTGACAATATGAATAGGAAATTAATCTTCAGTTTCATTATTCGTAATTGTTTATACGTTAAAGTTTATCTGCTCTTGGATTATACTGATAGCGCAGCTTAGACAACACTTCCTTCCATGGACCAGCCTTCCATGTACCATCGTTCTGCTTAGCATTCTTCATCACGCGGTAACGATAGTGGAGGCGGAACTCCTTGAAATAGGTTGGATTGGTTGATGCACTACCACCTAACTCATTGAGCAAGAATGTATTGTTATACTCACCAACTGGAGTAAGCATCTCTACCTCGAGAGAATCCTGTTTGTAAGGCTTCAGCGTTACGTTGTAAGCTGATGGATTAGTAACAGTCTTTGAGCCGATAGTAGCAACGATACTCTTGACATTGATGTCATGGAGTGCCTTCTCGTAGTTATCCCACTTCTCATCACCAGCAAGGAAACGAACAGCGTTAGCCGCGATAGGGAATGCACGAACAGTATTGGTTGGACGAGTAGTTGACTTTGTCTCAAGGTTAGTAACCTGTGAAGATACCAACTGATAGTTCCAGCCCTCAGCAGTAGAACCGTAAGCATTCTTCCATGTCACCTTAATCAAGACATGATCCAACTTAACACCTAACTTATTATTGTCAGTTGCGAGTGCACTTGCATCGTGGCTAACAATCTTGTAGTTGAGGAAGTAAGTACTGTCTGGTGACAAGGTACCGAGGTTCTTCAACTTGATATCAAAGAGGCACTTGTTTGAACCTGATGGGATAGTACCCGCCATAGCAGGGTCCTCATAGCAGTTCTGTGGCAGAAGACGCGCAAACTTTGTGCTGTCAATATCGAAGTTAGATTTGTTATAAGCATTGAAGAGTGAGTCATCATGAGCAATCGTCACGTGATAGTCACGGTCAGCCAACTGCGAACCACTCAGATTTGCTACCAACTGTACAGAAGCCGTACCGTTCTCCACGGCAGAAAGTTCTACCGTGGTGCGGTCGTAGATACGGTTGGAACCTGCCATCAATCCTACCTTGTGAGGATAGAAGTTCTGCTCAAAGTCATAATTATTACATGATGACAATGCTACAGCAGCTAAGGCACATCCTAAAATATACTTGTATTTTTTCATAAATAGTTACAATATTAACGTTATTAACGATCCCAACCTGGGTTCTGATCCATCTTAGGACTCTTCAACAACTCACGATGCATGAGTGGAAGGAATACCATACGTGGGAGAGCCTTACGGTCGCGGATATTCTGCTCGTTGATGGTTACAAGGTTAAAGAATGGGCCATCATTGTTACCCTTCTTCTCGCTGTAAACATCAAGACCACGCCAATTAGAACTGTTGGCATCCTCTGTGAAGTAAGTACCCCAACGACGTGTGTCGAAGTAGCGATAACCCTCATTGAAGAGCTCAACCTGACGTTCGTTCTTGATAACCTCGTCGAAAGCATTCTCAGAGCTGAGTGTTGCAGCTTCAACACCTGGAAGACCAACACGATAACGAATCATATTGAAGTAACGTGCCATAGCAGCCTCATCACGAGTTACGGCAACATCAACAAGTCTACCATTTACATCCCATGTCTTCACAGTCTCTGAACCTTGAACATGGTTAGCTGCCTCACAGTACAGCAACAAGATTTCAGCATAACGGATGATTGGGAATGGCTTAGGAATAACAGAAGCACCATCCTTACCATGCCAAGAGTCATCTGGGTGGATGTACTTGAATGGCACGTAACCACTGATACAGTAGTCGTTAGGGTTGTTACCAGCCGCATTCTTACCAGCCTTAGAATCATCAATAGAGTACCAGAATGTCTGGTTGTTATAACTACCATCTGTGGTAGAGTTCATCTTCCAGATACGACCAGGGAAGCCGATACTTGCATAGAAACGAGCCGAACGATTTGTGTAAGCCAATGGTGTACCGTTTGCCATATCGCAATCACCGATAGACTTCTTCTGGTTCACGTGCTTGGTCAAGTCTGCCTCATAGAGTGGAGACTCTGCTGGCTTCTTACCATCCTTCATCAAGAAGCAGTCGATTACACGCTGTGGAACTGACATACCACCCCATCCACCATAGTTCACTGGGAATGAGTGATGGGTATAGTTCATTACAGGACCTGAGTACTCGTCAGCCCAGATAAACTCTCTGTTTACCTTTGCTGTACCCTCACCATTGAACATATCAGCAAATGAGTGATATGGGTCGATACCACCAGCACCATCAGGGAACTTCGCTGTTGGAACAGATGCATCAAGTGGATATGGATTATCCTTATCAGCATCAACAGTGTAGAGTGTATAGTAATTAAGGTCGATAACCTGCTTAGCAGCAGCTGCAGCAACAGCCCAACGCTTTGCATCGTAAGTCTGGTTTACATAATACTTGCCATCGCTCTTACGCTTCCACTCACCAAAGCAACGCTTAGCATAAGTGCCGCCATTGAAGGTTGGTGAAGCCTGAATAAGACGAAGACGTGCGATAAGTGCGAGTGCTGTACCCCTTGTTGGACGACCGAAGTAAGCAGTAGACTGCTCGCTTGGACGCTTCAAACCCGGTAGTGACTGTGCAAACTCATTACAGATATAGTCAATAGACTCATCCATTGTTGCACGCTCACGGTCATAGTAATCAGCCTTTTCACTGGTTGAGATAACCTCATCATTCACAATCAGACAAGGACCCCAGTTCTGCAACAATACGTAGTAAGCATAACCACGGATGAAGTGAACCATTGCCTTATAGTCTGCCTTATCATTGTTAGACATATCACCAATCTTATCAACATTTGCCAACATACGGTTACAACGATTGATAATCTTATACATCTGGTACCAATAACCCCAGTTAGGAACGTTCTCTGCATTGACATTTCCTACTGTGAACTTTGCACCCCAGAACTCGTTAGTCTGCCAGCGTACACAAATCTCGTCTGACGCTGTCTCACCTGGAGTCCATGAGTTACCCCAGATGTTACCAGCTGATGGGAACATCGTTGGTGTAGCAAAGAGATAGCCATTTGCATTCTGGGCAGAGTGGAAGACAGAGTCCTCCTTGAAGATAGCATTAAAGTTGTCGTCCTGATCCAAGAAGTTACATGATGTGAATGTCATGCCTGAGAACAGAGCTGCAACCGCGCCCAAAGCTAAAATATGTTTTTTCATTATTACAATCTTAATTAAGAGGTGAAACCTTAGAATCTAAAGTACATCTGCAATGAATAGGTGGTTGGGATTGGATAAGCCGCACCATTATACCAAGCCTGCTCTGGATCGAAGTACTTTGCGCTGTCGATAGTGAAGAGGTTGTTGATAACGAAGTCACACTCTAATGCACTAAGACCAGCTGCACGCAGCCACTTACGATGACGGAAGACGTAACGGAAGTTCAACTCCTGGAAACGGAGGAATGAACCATTCTGCTTCCAGAAGGTAGAAAGCTGTGAGTTGTTGGTATTTGAACCGTAAGAGAGACGTGGGAACATTGCGTTAGGATTCTCTGTTGATGGGTCACCAGAGTACCATGATGGAATCCAACGATTCTTTGGATTGTTTACCATCTTCAACACATTACCCATCTCACCATTGTAGAATGGAATCCAACCTGCATCGTGACCCATACCTACACGGTAGTAGTTAACACCTGTATTACCCTTGAAGAGCAAACTTACAGTGAAGTCCTTATAGTTGAACTCACCACCAAGACCGAACATTACACGAGGAACGTTGTTACCGTAAGACAATGGCACGCGGTCGTCCTTATTGATGACACCATCACCATTCACGTCACGATACTTGATATCACCGGGACGAACAACACCGAAGGCTGCTGTCTGGTCTGCGCTCTGACGAATATCAGCCTCATCCTTGAAGAGACCCTCAGAGATGTATCCACGCAATACGCCGTAAGGCATACCTGTCACGCTCTGATAATCGTAAGCAAGCTTGTTCTCCTCGAAGTAGTCAACAATATTCTGTGACCATGTATAGTTGGCACGAACAGTAAAGTTCATATCCTTGTTAATCTTGTGGAAATAAGAGATGTTACCATCTGAACCAAATGAGTGCATACGACCCACGTTTGACTTAGGATAAGTAACCATACCAGCAAACTCTGGCAATGTAACACGGTCTTGGAAGATGTGGTCACGTGTATCACGGAACACATCAATAGTCAATTTGATAGCATCGTTGAAGAAGTTAGCATCGATACCGACGTTCAACTTCTTAGCAACCTCCCACTTCAAGTTGTCAGCACCCTGCTGCTTCTCAACAATACCCTGACCGGTATAACCCCATGTGGTACCAGCGTGGTTGTTGATAATTGTCAAGTATGGGAAACGAGAATCCTTATCTGCAATCTGGTCGTTACCTGCAAGACCGTAAGAACCACGAATCTTGAAGAAGTTTACGAATGGAAGATGCTTCTGTACCCACTTGTATGAAGTTGGAGCCCAACCCACAGCGATTGATGGGAAGAAACCGAAACGCTCACCCTTAGGGAAGATGTCTGAACCAGTGTAACCGAAGTTAGCATCTACAAAGTAAGTTGAGTTATAACCCCATGACAAACGACCAGATACGTTCTGACGACGCTTAGGAATAGCTGCGATACCGAGGGCATCACCATTGCCCCATTTAGAACCCTTTGTATCTTCCATATAATAGAAGAGGAGAGCACCGAGGTTGTGAGCACCGATACTTGTGTTATAGTCTAACTTAGCCTCCATGTAGTACTTTCTCCAAGATTCATTGTTTGAAGAGTACGACATATCTTGCTGCTTAGAACGCAGTGTCTTGATAAGGTCACCTGTAGCGGTACGACCTGTAGCGCGATAGTAGTCTGGCTTAACGAAACGACGCTCGCTGAAACCTGATGTGCGGTCATTAACAGCCTGAACAGAACCCACGAGTCCCTTGAGAATACCACCGAAGCGGTGTGTGAACTTCAAGGTAATCATGTTACGAGTGTTATCAGCTGAGTTGTAACCCTGATAGTTAAGCGCTGCAAATGGAGAGATAAGGTCGTTCTGACCATAAGTTGGCAATGTTCCGTCAGCATAGGTAACAGGGAACATCAATGGATTCAGCTGGAGTACATCCTCCCACACTTGGTTGGTATTCTTACCACCCGGAGTTGTGTAGTTAGTGATGCTACCATCAACACCAAAGTAAAGCTCAGAACGCTTTGTAAGGTTCATGTTGATGTTTGCACGATAAGTCAACTGGTCGTAAGACAATGGACGGTGGAACTGGTTCTCCTTCTGCTTATAGGCAGCACCTTCGTGACGATAACCTACAGAAACGAAGTACTGTGCAACATCACCACCACCACGCGCACTGGCATAGTAGTTCTCCTGCAAAGAGGCCTTCTTCATAATCTGGTCTATCCAGTTTACGTTAGGATAAAGCTCTGGGTCAAGATTGTTCTTGATGATATCCAACTGAATTGGTGTATAGAGGTCGGCTTCTCCTGACATTGCACGTGCCTCATTAGCAAGTCTTGCATAGTCGTAAGATGAGAGATACTCAGGCAGACGCTTGATCTGTGACAACTTCACTGTCGCACGAGCTGTAACCTGAATCTTCTCCTTAGAACCGCGCTTGGTAGTAACCAATACAACACCGTTAGCACCACGCACACCGTAAACAGCTGTTGCGGCAGCATCCTTTAATACAGAAATGCTCTCAACGTCGTCTACATCAATATCGCTGAGGCGACCCTCAATACCATCGATGAGGACCAATGCACCAGCTCCAGCACCGAAGGTTGATACACCACGCACCCAGAAGTTTGAAAGGTTCTGTCCCGGCTCACCAGAAATCTGCATGGTGATAACACCCGGCATACGACCACCAATCATGTTCACAAGTGAAGTACCCGGGGTACGCAACTCATCCATATTAATAGTAGACACAGCACCTACCACCGATACCTTTTTCTGAGAAACAAGACCTGTCACGACAACCTCGTCGATGGCATTTGTCTTGGCTACCTTGAACTTAACTGAAAGGGAAGGCTCGTCCTTAAGAATGGTGCGCTGTACGGTCTCCATACCGACGTACTCGAACAAGAGCGTAGCACCCGGCTTAACCTTAATCTCGAACTTACCATCAAGGTCGGAAACAGTTCCTACACCCGGCTCGTTCTTAACACGAACGGTAGCACCAATACATGGCTCACCTGTATCATCGAGGATGACACCCGCTACCGAGAACTGCTTTGCAGTACCATTATCTTGTGAATAGGCGTAGCCTGCATGAGTCAGCAGAGCTACCATAAGACACAAGACATATAAAGTTCTTCTCATAGATCTATGTTTGTAGTATTATTAGGCAATAGCTATTTAATTGATAACTCTCGTATCACCTGATTCTTTGAATCGGCGACATAAACCGTACTTCCGTCAGCACTCACGGCGACTCCCGTCGGCCAATTAAACTTGGCTAACTCGACACCACCATCGTGGAAACCTGCACTCTGTGGTACACCAATTGGTGTAGTAACGCGTGCGTTCTTACCTTGAGTGGTATCAATCATACGAATACAGTGGTTACCAGAGTCGGCAATATAAAGCTTACCGTCCTTGGTGAAGGTCATCTGACGTGGATAACAGAACTTAGCATTCTTCAACGCTCCGTCTTCCCATCCCTTACCTTCAGTTACGTTTACAGTACCGAAAGAAGAAATACCTGCGTATGGCTCACCTGCGTAAGTCAGAGAATCCTTGTCTGACAACTGGTCAACGTCAACATACCAAATCTGGTGTGCATCGGTGAATGAGATGAACAGACGGTTAGGCTGTGTAGGGCTGAAAGTACAGAAAGCATCTGAACCACCGCTTCCCTTAGGACCATCCTTACCAACACGCTTCAAGAGCAACTCTGCCTTACGTGTCTTAGGATTAATACGAATGAGCTGACCCTTAAACATCACAGAGTAAATCATCTGGTCGTTCTTGTTAATCACGAAGCAATACTTCCAGTTGCTTTCGTCAAGGTTTGCATAACCGTTAGGATTGATGAACTGCTGCTTGTGAACGGCATAACCCTGAGCCTTCAACAGACTATAATACTTACGTCCGTTATCGTCTGGTACATATACACCCTCATAACCATCAAGTGTTGAGTAGGCTGGCGCATTAATTTTCTCGTCTTTTTTACTATTCACCTGAAGAATTGAAATCTGATCTCTCTTCAAGTCAGCTTTTAACACCATACCTCCGACATTCTCATTCTTCTCATCACGGCATTCGATAAAAGCATCACTTCCATTAGCTTTAAAACTATCATCAAATCTATGCTGTACGATAAAGATATTGTTATCATTGTCAACACAAAGATAACCCGGAGCTGAAAGATTTGATGTCAACAGCTTGTCTATCTTTGTAGCGTGCGCATCACTTGTCTGTGTTCCAACAATTGTTGTAACAGCAGTCTGTGTGATATACTTAAAGTCGCGGCTACCAGCGCCCTTAATGGTATCAGCACCGTTAGCACGTGTCACCTCAAGTTTGATGTTACGCTTGTAAGTCAAACCAGCTGGCACATAGCAATAAAGCTTTTCGCCATTAGATGATACAAGACCACCACGGTGGCGACCTCCATCTTCATCAACATACCAAAGTGCAAGACCTGTGGTATCAGTACCAAAGTTCTTACCAGTGATAATCATTGGGGTGGCAATACCACCACTGTCGGGATAAAAGTCACTAATGACAATTGGTTGTGATGGGTCAAAAGAAGTACCTGCTGTGCCTCCTACCTCTTTATCAGAGCAGGAAACCCATGCGAGCGAGCCCATCAAGACCATCCACAAATAAGATTTGAAAAGTCTCTTCATAGAAACGGTTTAGTTAAATTGATTATGGTTTTTAATTAAATTTTATTCTTTAGGTAAATGTCAGTACACCCTCTTAGGGGACTGACAAATTTAGAAAATAATTTTATATTATGTACTCAATACAATTATTTATTAACTATTTTTAAATGTTAAAATGTTAAATGCGCTGAAACTTGTAAAAGAAAGAGGATTTCAATAATAAAAAAACATAAACGAAACAAACGGCCTCACCCCCCAACCCCCTCTCCTACAGAGAGGGGGAGCGGCCCCACCCCCGACCCCTCCCCCATAGGGAGGGGAGTAGAATGCGCAATATCCCTATTGATTAGGAAAGTTTTTAAGTTATCTCCAAGCAAATTGTTTCCTACACTCCCCTCCTTTGGAGGGGCTGGGGGAGGTTTCAGGGATATCGCGCATTAAATCCCAATCGCCCCTTGCAATAATAACATTTTGTCCGTTTTTTTCAATTCTCCCTTTTCAATCTACGCTCTTTACGGTTTGAAAAGGGCGTTAAATACATTTGAAAAGGGCGTTACTTGAAGGTGAAGTAACGCCCTTTTGAAGTCTAATTAAGCACCTTTTCTTGCACAATATTATAACAAACTGAACTACTGATAGTTACAGAGGCGAAGAATAAAGGCTTTATTTGTGTTTTTAAAGGGCTGACAACAGAGAATCATGTAAAGATAATTCAGAATCTTAAAAATGAAGACAGCATCAAAATCTTACTTTATTATTATTTGATGAATACTTAGCCACAAACAAAACGGAATTATAATAAAAGTTAAAAACATACCCCTCTACACTTTTGTATTATAATTAATTGTATATTTGCACATAATATAACTATACCTAAAAATCGTGAAACTTAAAATCTATATTTATCTAACTTTTCATCTACTGTTTTTATGTAGCAATAGAGTGTCTTCACAGACGCCTATTGTGAAGGGGAGCCTGTCATATGTCATAGATACGCTTTCGCTTACTTCAAATAATGCCCAGATAGAAAAGCTTAAGTATAAAAACGAACTGTTACGTTATGAAAACTATAAAAAGAGCTACTTACCCTCTATTAGTTTTGCGTTGTCTCCTATTGGCTTTAATCGCTCATTAAGGCTTATGCAGGATCCTACAACTGGTAGTTATACGTATGTAAAAGATTACTCTAACAGCAGTAGTGTCGGACTTACTATACATCAAAATGTACCATTTACAGGAGGTCAACTACAAGTTGGAAGTAGTTTAAACTATCTGAACGAATTTTCTTATCATCGTAAGAGTTACAGTACCTCACCTTATTATATTAGTTATTCGCAAAATCTATGGGGCGGAAGAAAGCGTTATCTGCTGGAAAAGAAAATAGAAGAATCGAAGAACATGATTGCTATCAACAAGTTTTGTTCTAATATTGCGCAGATACAACAAAACATCTTAAGTCAATATATGGATGTTTTAGCAGCGAAAATGAGACTTAATCTTTCAAAGCAAACCGTTCTTAACAATGACACATTATTAGATATTGCACGAATAAAACTGGATAATGGTCGTATTACGGAATATGATTACAAGCAAATAGAGTTACAATCTTTACGAAGTAAATTAGACTCTGAAGATGCAATCCAAAACTATCAACAACTTTACCACCAGCTATTGACAAGTATTGGTACAACACAGGAGATAGCTATAGTTTCGCCAGAATTTGACCTTCCATTATCCATTGACTCTGTAGCAATATGGTACTATGTACGTAAGAACAATTCTTTTTATCAGCAGCAGGAACTTGAGAAACTTGAAGCAGAGCAAAATCTTTTCCTTGTTAAACTGGAAAATCGTTTTAATGCCAGTATTAGTCTTGGCTATGGAACAAACCAGTATGCTGAGCATTTAGTAGAAGCATACCATCATCCGAATACTCGGCAATCTATTCAGGTGGGTATTCAGATCCCTATTTTCCAATGGGGTATTAACAAGAATAAAGTCAAAATGGCGGAGAATATATTTCAGTCTAACCGCCTTGAACGTGAAACGAGACTAAGAAATTTTGAAAATCAGATTACAGAAAGAATTAATACCTATCGGTCGGCTGTCAAACTCTGGATGACAGCTAAACAATCCTACGAACTATCACAGGATCAATATAAACTTGCCTTGAAGAAATTCTCGTTAGGTAGAATTTCAGACTATGAACTATATATTGCCCAAAACAATCAATTTACCTCATTATCACAATATGCTTCTGCTATCAGACAAGCATACACTAACTACTATATCATAAGGGGTATGACTTTATATGACTTCAAAAAAGAAAGAGACTTAATTGAGAGTCTCGTTAAATAATTATTAATTAAAAACATTTTTATTATGAGAAAGTTAACAAAAGCTAGTCTTTCTGAATTAGCAGAGTCAAAGGAAATCATTTCGTTTCTTGAACAAAAAAGTTATGTAGGTGGAGGAACAGGAGAAAGTGGTGACCCATTTTCTTATCAGGAGTTTTTATCTCTGATAAATTCTAATCAATGGGCAGGTGGTTATGTTCAAGGTGTAAGTGAAATTAACGGTCAAATTACTTACAACGGGGGTTCTCTTTCTTATATTGGTTCAGATCTTGCTAAATATGGAGGCGGAACCCAGATTCCTGAAGCTGAAGGGTATAGTGGTGGAACTATGTATGATGGTGGTTCACATATATATGATGAGCCTAAGAGAGACCCTCTTTCGTTTGGGAAAAATGCCAATAAAAGCACAGTTTCAAATTATACAAGAGACTGTTTGTATAGAGTAATGAAAGCAACTGGAAACGATAATCTTTTTGTCACCAGTACTATACGTTCTGCTCATGACCAAGCACGCGTAATGTATGAAAATATTCTAAGAAAGGGTGTTCAATATCAAAAAAATAAATACACTGATATTGGAGACCAAGTTATAGATGTCTATAATGCAAAAATGAGTAGAGAGCAGAATATAGCTGCTATGGAAAGTAAAATTAAAGAATTAGGTCCAGAAAGAGTGTCTCACCATTGTGGGGATCATACTAAAGTAAATGTTATGGATGTTGCTATAAGTTCTGTTAATAACAGAACCTCCTTTGAAAATGCTTTGAAAGCAAATGGCATTAAATGTATTATAGAGAATGATTGCTACCACTTAGAAATAAAACAAAAATAAAATCTTATGAAAAAAATTATATTTCTATTTTTTTTACTTTATGGCTTAAATAGTTTTTCTCAAGATTTAAAAGGACTGTGTGGGGTTTATAAATATTCACACTCTGATAAATCCCAAAGTTCACTTGAAAATCAATACATAGTACTTGAAAAGAATGTAGATGGTAAGATTCATGGTAGATTTTATGCTACTACAGATGAATTTATTGATGCACGAGAAGGATACTCTCCAGGCTATTTTGTTACACCTATGGATAGTCTTCTCTTAATACATGATAGCATTATTTTCACTATAAATGTGTCATCTAAGGACCTTTTCAAGAAACCAATTCCACTCAAAATAAAAACTGCAAAAGATGCTCATAATCTTAAGTTTCCATTATGGAAAAGCGGATGGATAGGAGATATTTTACATCGTAAGTATGTAGGATATTTAGAAAATAATATGATTTTATTTTATAACACATACCTTAAAAAGAAATTAAAATTTTTAAAATATAACACAACTCGTCACAAACCCTCAAAGATAAACCGACAATTTTAAGTATAACTTAAAGTGTCAAAAGTATAATACTAATAGTTGTGGCATTGATGTCATTAGAGAAAATCTCTATTGGTACATTTTTACTAGACTAAGAATATTTCCTTAGTTTCAATTAAATGTACAGATAACATATTGTAGAAAGGTAGAGCATATTGTCTACATCCTTTGCACTATAATCCTAAAAAATTATATGGAGATATGGAAATAAAATAGGTTTCCATACTTCATATAATTTTTGAATAACAATAAATAATTAATCATATTCAATGAAAATAGCATTTCTCTCGAACAAAAATCCCAATGACTTTCACCTATGGTCTGGAACAACACGAAATATTTTCCAAGCCCTATCACTGCAGCATGAAGTGGTATGGATTGGAAGTAACTTGGTAGATGGTGGTGTTTGGCATCATCGTTTCAAAGGAAAGAGTGAAAGATATTACCCAGAGAATTATTCAAAGGATTTTGCAAGAATTCTGTCCACAGAAATTAAGAATGGTCGATTTGATGTGGTTGTAGCTTGTGATTACTATTTTGCATCTGACCTACAAATAAATATCCCTATCGTATATATCAGTGATGCGACGTTTGACCAATTCAAAGATTATCTTAATATTAAAGAAGGCTACTATCATGGTCTTGCAGAAGCAACAGAACAACGGTTGATAGACAATGTTGATGTTCTGTTATATTGTTCAGAATGGGTAAAAAACAATGCAATAGAGCATTATCATGCTGATGCACGTAAGATAAACGTCGTAGAATTCGGAGCTAACATCCCTGCACCCTTAAAGTATAAGATAGAGTCACCAACGGACGTTTGCCATCTGGTATTTATTGGGAGAAATTGGGAAAAGAAAGGAGGAGACAAAGCTCTTGCGGCTTACAGACACATGAAGGAAAAAGGATTTCCTTGTACGCTGACAATTATAGGCTCTACCCCACCTACAAAAATAGAAGAGGACGAAGGGCTCACCATCATTCCTTTTTTGGACAAATCAAAGGAAGAAGACTTGAAAAAACTTGATGAAATACTGTATAATGCGCATTTCCTCATTTTGCCAACCACTTTTGATGCTTATGGAATTGTTTTCTGTGAAGCATCAGCTTATGGAGTACCAAGCATAGCTGCAAATGTGGGTGGTGTGAGTCAACCTGTGAGGGAAGGAAAGAATGGTTATTTACTTCCACCTTCTGCTTCTGGTAAGGATTATGCAGAGAAAATCATCTCTATTTTCAGTAATCAAAAACAATATACCGCACTGCGTAAATCAAGCAGAAAAGAATATGAAAAAAGACTGAATTGGGATGTATGGAAAAGAAAAGTTGATATCATCTTTAGAAAAGCAATAAAACAAAAAAAGAGAGAAGTAGATTCCTCTACAGATTTTTATCTCCCTGTGTATGCCATCAACATGAAAAGTCGCCCTGACAGACGTAAGCACTTAGAGAAACAGTTCAGAGGGAAAAAAGAATTCGCTTTACATATCATTGATGCCGTTGAAGATACAAATGGAAGATTAGGACTATGGAAAAGCATGGTTAAGGTTGTAAAAACTGCTATAAGTAACGGTGATGATATTATGATTATCTGTGAGGATGACCATACTTTTACGCAGGACTATTCCAGAGATTACTTGTTCGCCAATATTATTGAAGCAGAAGAACAACACGTAGAATTATTGTCAGGAGGTATTGGAGGATTTGGACATGCCGTACCTGTATCTGCCAATAGATATTGGGTAGACTGGTTTTGGTGCACACAGTTCATCGTTATTTTCAAACCTCTGTTTAATAAGATCTTGGAATACGATTTTCAGGATAATGACACAGCAGATGGTGTACTATCTGTCATTGCTAAAAACAAGATGACTGTTTATCCTTTTCTGTCTATACAGACTGATTTTGGCTATTCAGATGTAACAGCCAGTAATGATAGATTTAAGGGACTAATAAGTCAACATTTTAAAGAGACGGATAAAAGATTGGCAATGGTTCATAACATATCACATCATTTTAACGACTGATATACAATATGGAAAAAGAAACAGTGCAAGAGCACACTGAATTAGAACAGAGATCAGAAGAAATACAGGCTATCATCGACCGTATGCCTACTTATTGGACCAAATGGGTTGCGCTTTGTGTGAGCGTACTTATGGGTGTTGTTATTCTGTTAGGTTTTTTAATCAAATATCCAGACACAGTAGATGGAGAGATAACAGTTACAGCCTCCAATGCTCCTATACGATTAGTTTCTAAAGATAATGGTCGTATTATATTGTTACATTCCAGCCATTCGAAAGTAAAAAGAGGAGAGGTTGTCGCCTATATAGATAATGGGGCTAACTATTGGCATTTATTACGTTTGGAGAAAATCATAGATAAAATGTCTAATACTGCATTAACCTCTGTAGTCATGCCAGATACATTAGTACTTGGTGAGTTAAGTACTGCCTATAATTCCTTAAAACTTGCCCACTCACAGTATCAACGACTGTTAGCATCCGACCTTTATGCAACGATGCGCCAAAGTATTCAAGAGCAAATAGCCTCTGACAAGAAAGTTATTACTAATATAGATTCGGAAATAGAAATAAAGAAAGAGGTACTTGATAACTCTAAAACACAGTTGAAGAAAGACAGTATCTTACTTGCTGCTAAAGGAATGAGTGAGATAGAGTACCAGAACCAACATACAAATCACCAAAATCTTCAAGCATCAAACATTGGGCTTCAGAGTAATCGGCAGATGAAGATGTCAGAAGTGAATAGGAACCAGACCGAAGTACAACGTATAAAGTTGGAGGAGACAGAAACAAGGGAAAAACTTTATTCTGAGTTATTAACCAAAAAGAATGAGTTGGCAAATGCTATTCTGCTTTGGAAAGAACGCTATCTAATAACTGCACCAATTGATGGAGAATTGGAATATTCTGGTTTTTGGCGTAATAATAATTTTGTGCAAGCTGGTCAAGAACTGTTCTCTGTTATTCCACATAAGAATAGCGTAATAGGAGAAGTTCAGATACCTTCCTTTGGTGCAGGAAAAGTAAAAGTAGGGCAACGCGCAAATGTAAAAATTAACAATTTCCCATACGATGAGTATGGGTTGCTACGAGGAAAGGTAACATCTGTTTCGCGGATTACAAATAAATTAAAAACGAAGAATGGTGATATAGACGCCTACTCTGTTATTATTTCTTTTCCAGAGGGGTTAATAACAAATTTTGGACAGCAACTGCCATTAGACTTTGAGTCGAAAGGAGTTGTGGAAATTATTACTAAACCTAAGAGGCTTATAGAAAGATTGTTTGATAATTTATATGCAAAAGGAGAAAAATAAAATATGTTGTTAAATAGATTTCCAGTAGAATACCAAATGGATTCACAAGACTGTGGTCCTGCATGTTTGAAAATTATTGCTAAACATTTTGGAAAGTTCTACTCTTTGCAGTCTCTCAGAGATAAATGCGGTATTACCAAAGAAGGCGTCTCATTGTTAGACTTAAGTACAGGTGCAGAAAGCATAGGATTACGCACATTAGCAATAAAATGTACTATTGATGATGTGGTAAATAGCGTCCCTTTCCCTGCTATTATTTTTTGGAAAGATAGCCATTTTGTAGTTGTATATCATGCTAACAAGAAATATATTTGGGTTTCTGATCCTGCAAAAGGTCGTATTAAGTATACTCATGAAGAATTTAAGAAAGGTTGGTATCAAAAAGGAGCTAAGCAAGGTGTATTGTTGGCTATAGAACCCACTGCAGAATTTAAAGACAGTAAAGCAGAAAGAGAGCAAAGAAAGAATACTTTTTCGAGTATTCTAAAATATTTTACTCCTTATCAGCGTAACTTTACACTGATTTTTGTAATCATGCTCCTTGTAACAGCTTTACAAGGCATGTTGCCATTTATTTCTAAAGCAGTTATCGATGTAGGAATAAAGACCTCAGATGTAAATTTCATCAATATGGTCTTAATTGGAAACATATCTATCCTGCTTAGTGTGATGATATTCAATGTAATACGTGACTGGATATTGATGCATATTACAGCAAGAGTAAATATTGCACTTATTTCAGATTATCTTATTAAACTGATGAAGCTTCCTGTTACTTTCTTTGAGAACAAACTCCTAGGTGACATTCTTCAAAGAGCACAGGATCATGAGCGAATACGCAGCTTTATCATGAATAATTCATTATCTTTGATATTTTCAATATTGACATTTGTTGTATTCTCTATCATCTTACTGATATACAATGCTATCATTTTCTATATCTTTATATCTGGCTCAATTTTGTATGCTGGTTGGGTATTGTTATTTCTCAATATTCGCAAAAAAATGGACTGGGAATATTTTGAGTTACTTTCTAAAAATCAGAGTTACTGGGTTGAGACGGTATCTTCCATCCAAGATATAAAAATTTATAATTATGAGAAACATAGACGCTGGAAATGGGAAGAGATACAAGCACGTTTGTATCATGTAAACAAGCGCGTATTAGCTATTACAAATGCACAGAATCTTGGAGCACAATTCATTGAGAGTATTAAAAATATGGGTATTGTATTCTTCTGTGCCACAGCAGTAATTAAAGGAGAGATTACGTTTGGTGTGATGATTTCGACCCAATTCATAATAGGTATGCTCAATGGTCCCTTAGTTCAATTCATCAATTTTATTGTATCTGCACAATATGCAAAAATAAGTTTCCTCCGAATTAATGAGATCAAACAATTAGAAGATGAAGAAGAATTATTGTCAGTTGGTAGTACTACAATTCTGCCAGAGAACAAATCACTTATATTGGACAACGTAAATTTCCAGTATACAGCCAACTCACCATTAGTACTACATAATATTTATTTGCACATTCCAGAGAATAAAGTGACCGCTATTGTAGGAGGTAGTGGTAGTGGTAAATCAACCTTATTAAAACTTTTAGTCCGTTTATATAAACCTAGCTATGGAGATATAAAAATGGATAAAATGAATGTAAATGCTATTAATCTACGACAATGGCGTAGTATGTGTGGTGTAGTAATGCAGGATGGAAAAATTTTCAGTGATACAATATTAAACAATATTGTCTTAGATGACGAACATATTGATTATGAACAACTACGGAAAGTTTGTAGAATAGCACAAATAGAAGATGAAATAAATGCAATGCCAAAGGGGTTTGAAACCAATATCGGTGAGAATGGTCGAGGTTTAAGTGGAGGACAAAAGCAAAGACT
Source organism: Prevotella melaninogenica (assembly GCF_018127925.1). Lineage (NCBI taxonomy): Bacteria > Pseudomonadati > Bacteroidota > Bacteroidia > Bacteroidales > Prevotellaceae > Prevotella > Prevotella melaninogenica. The sequence continues at coordinate 278,352 of NZ_CP072347.1, forward strand.
TTTGATAGCTCGTGCTCTTTATCGTAATCCACAATACCTTTTTCTTGATGAAGCCACAAATGCATTAGACACTATCAATGAAAAGAAGATAGTTGAAGCTTTAAATAATGCATTCCTTCAGCGTACTGTTATTGTTGTTGCACATAGATTAAGCACGATTAGAAATGCTGACCAAATTGTGGTTTTAGACAAAGGGTATATTGTTGAAGTTGGTAATCATGATTCATTAATGGAAAGAAAAGGTCATTATTTTCAAATGATTGCATCCCAAATGCCTTCATTGGATACATAAACTTATTCCACATATAGGTTCCTAAGAGTAAAGTTCCTAAATGGACTGATAAATACAATTGGGCTCTGGCATAAAAACACATACAGTGCTTTATCAATGCTCTTAAACCCAATTCGGTCATTAGAGCCTAAACATATTGTGGTCTAATGACCGATTTGAGTTTATATACAAAGCGTTTATCCCAGAGAATTATCAGGAATCTGTACGCTACACCTCCGTCGCTCTTTGTGCCGTCGGCACCTCCGTGATATAGCCTTAACCTCCGTCTCCTCCGTCCCTCCATGTGCCTTATTATCTAACCATTTTAGTTTATCACTTCATATTTGGGAATAACCAATATCCTTTGATTCGCAAGCCCAAAAGCCGCTGCAAACCTTTGAAAAATCATTACATATCCTCATCCAAATCCCCTTCAAAATCACGAAAAAAGACATCTAAAAAGCGACTCTGTAACCAACAGAGAATCAAGTGGTTATAAAGTAGCAAAGTAAAAGGTGCTTAATTGGACTTGAAAAGGGCGTTAGTAAGGGGCTTAAAGGGCACCTTTTGCAAACCAAAAGGGCGTTAATTGAAAGCCAATTAACGCCCTTCTGAATGATAGTGGACAAGTGGACAAGTTAGACAAGTAGACAAGTTAGACGAGTGGACAAGTTAGACAAGTAGACAAGTAAACAAGTTGCTTGTTAACTCCTCTACTCGTCTAACTTGTTCACCCGTCAACTTACCATGTTACTTTGTCTTTCTTCGCAATCAACTTGTCTACTCGTCAACTTGTTCACCCGTCAACTTACCATGTTACTTTGTCTTTCTTCGCAATCAACTTGTCTACTCGTCAACTTGTTCACCCGTCAACTTACCATGTTACTTTGTCTTTCTTCGCAATCAACTTGTCTACTCGCCAACTCGTTCACTCATCAACTTACCATACAAGCAACTTGTTTACTCGTCAACTTGTCTACTTGTTAACTCCTCTACCACTCACTTCACGAGCATCTTCTTACCATTACGGATAACAACACCCTTATGACTCTTGCTAACTGTCTTGCCTGAGAGATCGTAAGTGGTAGCTGATTCATTCTGGAAGATAAGAGCGTTGATGCCAGTAGAAGTCTTCTTAACCTCTGTAGGAACGAAGGTAGAGCCAGCATCCTTACCACCAGTCCAGTAAGCGAGGTTGCCGTCAGCACGATAGTTCAAGCCGAAGCCCTCTGGATTACAGATATAGAAACCTTCATCATCATTTGGGCTTATTGTCACAGTCCAGTCGCTGGTGTACCCTGCAGGTAGGTTGTCAGCAGGCAGAAGGGTAGCGTAAGTGTTACCGCCAGCCTTAGCTGAACCCTTTGGAGAAGCCGATGCGAGGACCATTGTAGGACCCATTGCCTTGTTGATGAGGCGGAAACCGCTGTAAGGATTACCTGTCAATGCCCAAAGAGCATAATCAGTAGTGATGTAAGTCTCGTCAATGAAGTAAACGTTAGGTGTATAGTTTCCTGACGAAACCCATCTTGGCTGGTTGCTCACCTTGAGGTTATACCAAGTAGTGTCGGCTGGTGTAGCCACCTTCATTGGGGCTGTCCATGTAGCGGTAATACGTACTGTAGCTGGCAGACTTGTGATGGTCTCCTTGTCAGCTGTCAGTTCAACATAGTCTCTGCTAAGTCCTTCAGGAATCGTCACAGCACCAGTCTTCGCACCATTGACAACGGTTGAATAGACAAATTCATTGTTGAAGTAAACCTCGTAGGTCAAAGCTGTCTTCGCATCAATGAAGATACCCTCAAGTGACACATCACCATCAATCATCTCAGCAGGGAGGGTGAAGGTTCCATCAGCATTGAAACGCTCACGTGGAATCAGCTCGTCAACATACTGATAGGTGCCATGGCTGATACTATCGCCAGTGAGGTTGTAGCCGTGTCGCACCTTCAGACCGCTGAAGTTAAAGCCATGTTCAGGCTTCATCTTGATAGTGTAAGGCTTACCGAATGGGATAGAGATACCGTTCAGCTCAGTACCATCTTCTGCAACAACCTTACCATTGAGTGCACCTTGATAAATCTTCACATTGTCTCCATGAACATTCAGGCGCACATCGATGGCACCACCACCATTGTTAAGGATGTGGTTGTTGTTCTCAATGCTACCTCCTGCGTCTGCAGAGTTCCAATCCACTTTGTAACGCATACGATAGAAACCGTGCTGAAGGTTGCTTGGAAGGGTAAATTCAGGCATAACGAGGGTGTTACGACCATTACCAGAAATCTCTGTTCCTGCGCTGTTGAAGCCAGAATTCTCGTCCTCTCCACTGAGGAAAGAGTAAGCCAACAACTCGTTACCAGCGTTGGGAACAATCTGACCGCCCTCTACCTTTGGCTCAAAACGGCCGTTGTTGTTCAAGTCAAGATAAACATAGCTGTGCATCCAGATACCCTTGTACTGAACCGCTGGGTTGAGTGTCTCACCCGGTTTAGCCAAGAACGCCTGCTTGCTGAGGCAGGTGTAAGCTGGAGTTGATGTGGTAATGTCACCATAGACACTGAATGTCTGGTCGCCAAGGCTGATACCCTTGAGTCCACGGTCACTACGTGAGCATTTCGCATCCTTGCTATAATTCATCGGATAGTCCTCACGATTGGTTGTTGTGAAAGCCTCGTTGTTTACGACGATATTGTCGATATAAGCAAGGAAATCATCTTTCATACCGTTGGTGTCCTCACAATCGACAACAACAACAAGACTATGGATTTCAATGCCACCTGCTCCCTTAACTGGGAAAACAGCATCTACCCACTTATTTGGCTCTATCTCTCTTGTTGAAAGCTCCCAGAACTGCTCTGTGTCTGTGCTCTGACCCTTACGATCCGTACGCTTTCCGAGTCCGATAAGCATCGTACGTCCTGCCTTTGGCTTGTGAATCATTACGTGTACGTACTTTGTTTCTTTGGTCAAAGCAAATGGCTGCTTAAGGTCGATGCGCGCACCGAAAGTGTTTGAGCCAAAGCGTGAACGCTGGAAGCCCAACACATTGTCAGAAGCATTTGGTGTAGCCTTCAGTATCTCGTCGTAGTTTTTATCGATATTGCTTACTACTTGCACGTTTCCTTCCAGTGCAGCAGCTTGCTTGTTTTGGCTGCGGAAAGGCGACTTCAGCCAAGTATCGTAGACACCTAACGCCTTATAGTTCTGATTTTCAAAATCTATTCTAACCTCTTCTGTGGTCTGTGCATGAAGTAAAGAGGTGCAGAACAACAAACCACAGGTAGCTAATATATTCTTTTTCATATTGTTTCTCAAGTCAAACGATTAATAAATTGCAATCTCACTCATTACAGGACAAGCCTTAGCATCCTTGATATGAATGCGGATAGCCTTAGCCTCATAGCCCGAACCATAGCTGTTTGCGGTACTTCCGTTGAGCGGAATGATACGTTTATAGCCGATAGTGGTTTGCTTTACTTTGTTGGCAAGTGGCTTCCATGTGCTGCCATCGGTGGTATATTCGATTGAGAAACTCTTTACACGCTGTCCAAGTCTTACATACTCCTGCAAGGTTACGTAGCGAACAGTCTGTGGGCTGTTCCATTTGAAAGTAAGGGTAACATCCTTTACATCGTCCTCTGCTGCCCAGTAAGTATCTGGATTCTCATCAATGAGGTTGTTAACAACATAGGTACGTGTCGCCCCATTGGCACGTGTACTGGTAGCTTCAACGGTAGCAGTCTTGGCAAGATTGGTCTTGAAACGGCTCTTCAACATAGTTCCGAATTCCTTCAGACGATTCACTTGGTTCTGTGGTATTCTTCCACTTCGGTCTGGAGGACAATTCAGAATGAGGGTTGCATTGCGACCAACGGTCTCTAAGTACATCTGGAACGTGCGTTCTGCCGACATTGGTTCACAACCAGGATGCCAGAACCAACCTTTGTCTGTAAACTTAGCATCGCTCTCGCCAGGGAGCCAGAACCAACCGTTCTCTGTGCCATACATACCATTGCGCTCAGGAGCATAGCCACGATTCTCATTACACCAGTTGGTCTCGCCTGCCCAACCGTCCTCATTACCAATCCAGCGTGCCTCACCACCGACACCCCAAAGGATGATATTTGGGCTGAGTTTATGGATAGAATCACGGAGGTTGGGTACGTCATAGTAGGTTGCACGGTCAATATTGATGGTCTTATTCTTACCACCATAGTAGCCATTCCCACCATTTGCACCGTCGAACCACATCTCAAACTGGTCTGAGCCATACTTTGCAAGCTCTGCACACTGCTTCAAAAAGACGTCCTTCACATAGCTGTCCGTACCGTAAAGACCACTGTTGCGGTCCCAAGGAGATACGTAGAAACCATATTTCATATTCAACTCCTGTGCTGCTTTCGCAAAGAGATCAGCAATATTCACCTGCGCATTAGGGCTTGATGAGTTCATGCTTTTATGATCTGTTGTTTCTGTAGGCCACAGGCAGAAGCCATCATGATGCTTCACAACAGCAATACCGCCCTTCATTCCAGCCTCTTTTACAGCCTCTAACCACTGTCTTGGGTCTGGCTTTGCTGTCGGAGCAAAAGTATTTACATCTTCATCACCATTACCCCATTCCTTATTGGTATAGGTGTTCATGCCATAATGGAAGAAGGCATAGAACTCTGTTTGTTGCCATTTCCACTGGCGGTCAGTGGGTACAGGGAACACTGGGCGCGGCTCGTTCTCCGCATTGGGAGCGATTTGCGTCTTAAGGGTCATAACGGTATTGGTCTGAGCAAAGCTCGTAGCCGATGCCGTTAGGGCAAGTGCAGTAAGCACACCGTGTAGAAATCGGTTATTCATATTAGGTTTTTTAGTTCAGCAGCACTTTAGACGTAGCATTTTATAAATATTTGATTGACAATGTTTAGTTTAGGTTTTTTGTCATTGCAAGCAACCTGTTTGCCTCTGTGCTGCTATATCAAGGCACCAAGTCGCTCAAAAGATAGTCGCAAATATACGAATTAATTTGGGTATTCGTGTAACTTGGACTATAGTTTTTTTTTAGTGGGCGTAAAAACACGACGAATCATGAGTTGATTCTTCATGTTTTCTCTTATCATCCTGCCTGCTTATTACTACCATAAGACTTCGAAAAATCACTACATATTTACCGTCTAAATCCCCCTTAAAATCACGAAAAAAGACATCTAAAAAGCGACTCTGTAACCAACAGGGAATCAAGTGGTTATAAAGTAGCAAACTAAAAGGTGCTTAATTGGACTCCTAAAGGGCGTTAGTAAGGGGCTTAAAGGGCGTCTTTAAGAAGCCAATTGGACGTTAATTTGCCCCTTAATGAGCATCACTTGATTTTCAACTAAGTGAAAAAATCTGACAAAACAGAGCAGAGTAACAAGAGAACAAGTAAATAACGATAAGAGTTGACCAACTAAATAACGTTAAGAGCAGACCAACTTAATAACGTTACGAGTAGACAAGATACTTGTAATTACACAAATAACTCCTCTACTCGTTCACTTGTTAACTAACCACAAGGGGTATCCCGCATTTCACGCCCCTCCCTTTGGGGGAGGGGTTGGGGGTGGGGCTGCTATCTCTCTCACACATTTCACTCCCCTCCCTTTGGGGGAGGGGTAAGGGGGAGGGGCTGGTTTATGGGCTGGTTTGTGGTTGGTTCTACTTTAACTCCACTTCCTCCAACTGCTTATCCACCAACAGGCCCTTGGCTGTTGTGTTCTTAACGGTGAATGGCTTGAGGGCTTTCATACGGATGACGAGGAGGTCGGCATCGCCATTGAACGTATGGTGGTCGCCCACATTCACGAAGGTTGGATAGAGAACCTGAGAACCATCGCTGTGATGACGGTCGTAGGTGAAGTTGCGCATTACCATTGATGGGTCGGTCTCAACCTTAACGAACTGCAATTCCTTCGGACTATATGGGAAGATAAGGTTGAAGGCATTGACTGACTGCAGGTCCTTACCCTTCACCTTGATGATGACATCGTCGCCTGCAGCATAAGACTTACGGTTGTATTCATAATAAACCTTACCGCCAACAGGGGCTACGTCATCGTCGTTCCAACCATCCTCAAGGTGCATGGCAACATTAGAAATGTCGTAAGCATCAATGAGACCGTTGCCGTTGATGTCGCCACCAGAGATATAACCGTCGAAGTCGGCATCGCCCTTCTTAAGTCCTGTATAGTTCATATAAGAGGTGAAATCGTTCTCGTCTACCTTACCATCGAGGTTGATATCGCCTGGCAGAATAGTCTTTGTGCCTGGCACTTTGAAGACATAGAACTCACGACCAGAGCCAAAGTTGCCGACAGCTTCCTTCACGCTCACCTTCACATAACGTGCCACTGGGTGGGTAGAGAGCGTCACTTCCTTCGTTCTACCATCTCGAGCCCACTGCTGTGGACCGATTTCTGTCCAGTTTCTACCGTCTTTGCTGACAGCGATATCACACTTCGTAATCGTACCGTTACCGCCATTCGCACGTGGAACATACTGCAGTTTGTCGAGGGTGTTGGTGCTGTGGAGGTCGACAGTGAAGTCGAATGGCACCGCCTTCGTATAATAATAGGTGTGCCAGATGTCGCCAGTCGTACTGAAATCAACGAGTCGGTGGATCTCGAAACCTTCCATATCACGGGCAGTAGAGGTTGCGGTAAGTCCTTGGATAGCATACTCCAATGGGTTGACAGCCGTCTTCACGTGTAGTGGCGTCCACTCACTTGCGCCCTCACTGTTCACTGCACGCACCTTGAAATCATAGTCGGTGGCAGGCTGGAGGTCGTCGAAGAGGAGCGAGTTGTGGCGGATAGTGGTATAAGTCTGACCATTGAAGGCTATCTCATAGTAGTCAGCATCCTGCACAGGCTTCCACTTTGGAGTGATACTATACGACTGGACATCAGCCTCAAGGAGTTCAGGAGCTGTCAAAGCACCCTTCTTTCGCAAGGTTTCATTCGACTTATTCAGACGTGTGAAGCCATCCACGCGGAGCATTACAGCCTCCTTTGTGATGTCGCAGGAAGCCAAACGTACGATGATTTGGGCATTTTTAGTTACCAGTAGGCGTTCCATCTCGCTGTTAGCGGTTGAGAAACGGTTGATATTCGAAGTCTGAACATACTGCCATGTGTTATCACCCTGCTCAGCCTCTGTGAGTCGAATCTTCTTCCCACCGATAACGGCTGTGATCTTCTTAGGCTTCGCATTGGTGTTCAGATAGAAGGTTGTTGACTGATTTTTCACCATTCCATCGAACGTTCCTTCGGTCTTGTCGATACTTACGGTCAGCACCTGCTTATCGTTAAGATCGGAGGTGATGCGGGTTGTTGCCTTCTCATTAGAGAGATATTTCTGTGTTGTACCGTCGTCATCATAGAGTGTAAACTCGGTCTTGCCGTCTGGATAGAGTTCAAAGACACGACGGTTCTTGTCAATCTCAGAAGGGTTATTATTCGCGTTGACCATCGGAATGATAGCACCCGACTTCACCAAGACAGGCAACTTCCAGATGGGTGCGAAGTAATCGTTGAGTATGCAACCACCTTCGTAAGTAGCACCCGTGAAGTAATCGTACCATGTTCCCTTTGGTAGATAGATGCCATTGCGCACATCGTTGCCCTCCTTGTCGGCTGCCGTGTTCTGATAGATAGGTGCAACGAGGAACGAAGGACCATACATATATTGATAGCGTGTAGCACTGCTGTGGGTGTAATCGTTGCTATCATCAAGGAACATCGCACGCATGAGTGGCTTGCCAGTCACTGCCTCATAGGCACATGAGTAGGTGTAAGGCAGAAGCATTGACTTGAGTTTGAGGTAAGAACGGTTGATACTTGTGGCTGGTTCGCCCAAAGCTTGTGGATACTTAGGGTTGCTACCCCATCCATCCATATTCAACTGCATAGGTGTGAAGGTCTTCCATTGGAAATCACGGATGTTCACTGAGAGGTTCTTTCCACCAAAGATACCGTCCATATCGCTCGTAATATTACCCATTCCAGAGAGTCCAGAGCCGATATAAGTTGGGATGTGGAAACGAATATACTCCCACTCGCCACCGGTCTGATCGCCCGACCATACACCACCATAACGCTGTGTACCAGCCCAGCCGTCGAGGGTGATAATGAACGGACGCGCATCGCTGCCGTAGTAAGGCATGATATTAGCCACATCGGCAATACCATTGAGTCCAAAGGAATAGCCCGCACCGACCCATGCTACGTCGGTCTTCAACACACGTACGCCAGCATCACGCACCTCTTTCACGATGTCACGCTGCAAGAGAGCAGGGATGCTATCGACTGGGTGGAGGTTTGATTGTGTCCACAAACCAATCTCTACACCGTTCTTACGCGCATAATCACCAAGGCTCTTGAGGTTGGCTATATTACCATCAAGGGTGGTAGTTTGCCCATATCCAGCTCCGTAACCATCGTTAGGGAGAATCCAACCCAATGGCATATCGTCTTTCTTATATCGATCGATAACGGCACGTGCAGAGAACTGATAGTTCTGCTTTTCGCCATTGAGGCTTTCCTTGATACCGCCATTGTCCTTCTGACTTTCTACATATCGCTTGCCGTCTTCAAAGAGGATTCCCTTTCCGTCTTCGGTTGTCTCTTTCCAATAGTCGCGGTTGTAGGCATTTAGGTGACCCTCATAAAAAGCAAACTTTGGCAATAAGACGGGGTTACCGGTTAGCTGATAATAATCTTGAAGCAAAGAAACTGGGGTTGTGTCGACCATCAGGAAGAGGTCGAGATAAGGCATATCGTGACTGATTGTCACCGTGTTCTTATCCGTACTTCCGAAGTCGTAGGCACCGGGAGCAAAGGTGTAAGGCATGGCTGCATAGCCCCCTGTTGACCAATAGAACGGAGCTGGCGAAGCAACACCGCCATCGGTCCAGCTGTTGGTATTGACAATCTCAATGCGTTTGCCACGATGTGAGAAGCGACCGTTTTGTACACCGCCACCATAGAAATACTCTCCTGCTGCATTGGCGAGGGTAACGGTGGTGCGATTCTTCTGGAAGTCGACTCCCTTCACCTCCTTAATAACCTCCTTACCATTGCGAAGGTCGGTGACAGTCATCAGCCCCGTGCTGCGGTCGAAGCGCACACGCACCTCAGCTGTTGCGACTGCTACGTCGGCATCGGTCTCATTAACGCTCAATCGTCCTGCGTTCTTACGTGGATTATCGAGGAGGATACGTGCTGGAGGATTACTAACTGGATCACAAACGATACCACCCTTTGGGTCGCGAAAAAGGCGAAATACATTCTGACCATAGAAGTCTACTGTCATCACGCCACCGTCGCTATAAGTAATCTCTACCGTTGTTGGATTGATTTGTCGAATACCACTCACTGCCTTTCCGTCAGCGAACGCAGTCTCTCCCACTGCCAATAACAAGGCAGCAAGTAAAATCTTGGCTTTCTTCTTTTTCATTTTATAGATCTCGTCGCCCGTCCCCAAGCTTAGGTTTACTTGGTTTCCGAACTCCTTTTGGTTTTTAGCTAATAGTTGTTTTTGTTACTGAGTGGCAAAGATACACCATATTTTTATAAACTACAATTATTTAACTAAGATTTTTTTAACTAAAAACACGAAACTTGGAACTTTGAACTTGGAATTTTGAACTTTATGATTTGAACTTTCAATGACTACGAATTTCGCTAATTACGCAAATCCTTATTACTATATAATTCGTGTCATTCGCATATTTCGTAGTTACCTCTTTTGATTGAAACTACGAATTTCGCTAATTACGCTAATACTTAATTGCTAAATAATTCGTATCATTCGCGTAATTCGTAGTCAACTTTTTGATTGAAACTTGGGGTTTGAGACATCCTATTTGGGACTTGAAACACAGAGGTTTTTAGCTTTTTATGCGCTCTGTTATTACTATTCATTCATTAATTATTCGTTGTCTAAATAGGTCGCTTGGTATAAAAAAAGAACGATTAAAGTTGACAGACTCGGAAATAATTAATACCTTTGCACCCAGAAAGATTGTAATAATTACAGAACAAGAACACAATAGATATCCAACTGATTGTCAGTGGGTATAAAAGCGATCCTATTCGTAATTCGTACACATATCATTATTATAATACAAGAACATTATACAAATACAAGAACATTATGAAAAAGAAATTTATTTGCACCGTTTGTGGTTACATCCACGAGGGAACAGAGGCTCCAGCAGAGTGCCCAGTATGCCACGTTAAGGCTGAGAAGTTCAAGGAGTTCAACCCAGAGGCTTTGAAGGGTACTAAGACTGAGCAGAACCTTAAGAACGCTTTCGCAGGTGAGAGCCAGGCACACACAAAGTATCTCTACTATGCTTCAAAGGCAAAGAAGGACGGCTATGAGCAGATTGCTGGTTTCTTCGAGGAGACAGCACGCAACGAGAAAGAGCATGCTAAGATTTGGTTCAAGTTCCTCCATGAGGGTGATATCCCTACAACAACTCAGAATCTCGCTGACGCAGCAGCTGGTGAGAACTACGAGTGGACCGATATGTACGAGCAGATGGCAAAGGATGCTATGGAAGAAGGCTTCCCTGAGTTGGCAGTTAAGTTCCGCAGCGTTGGTAAGGTTGAGAAGCACCACGAGGAGCGTTACCGCAAGCTCTTGAAGAACATCGAGGATAGCGTAGTATTCTCTCGTGAGGGTGACTGCATCTGGCAGTGCCGCAACTGTGGTCACATCGTTATCGGCAAGAAGGCTCCAGCTGTTTGCCCTGTATGTAACCACCCACAGAGCTTCTTCCAGGTTGAGGAGTCAAACTACTAAATCGACGCAATAATAATTCCACAGCGTTAGTCACATACCGTGCCAAGGTCTTTGCGGACCTTAGCACGGTTTTGTTGTAAGTAGACAAGTGAACAAGTTGACGAATAAACAAGTTGCTTGAATCAAAGACAGAGTAACATAGTAAGTGGACAAGTGAACGAGTAGACAAATGAACAAGTTGCTTGTATCAAAGACAGAGTAACATAGTAAGTGGACAAGTAAACAAGGTGATTGTTATAAAGGACAAACTCGTTCTCATGTTACCTTGTCTTTGATACAAGCAACTTGTTTACTCGTCTAACTTGTTCACTCGTCTACTTGTTAACCATGTTACTTTGTCTCTCTTCGCAAGCAACTTGTTTACTCGTCTACTTGTTCACTCGTCAACTATCGTAAACTTAATTCACAGACTGAAAAACAGAAGGGCGTTAATGACATTCAAATTAACGCCCTTTTAGCTTGCTAAAGATACCCTTTAAGACCCTTACTAACGCCCTTTTGGAACCTTACTAAGCACCTTTAAAAACACATCATCACAACTAATTGATAATAAAATACTTACAAAGACTCCGAAATGACACATTTTTAACCCTTTCCCCTACCCTTTCATCAACTAAAATGTAAAAGAAATTCGAATACATATTACGAATTTCTCTAATCATTATTGCAAAGTAATACCAACTACGAATTTCACTAATTACGCTAATGTTTTTTATCCTTTGAACTTTGAGGTTTGAACTCCTTTACCTTTGAGGTTTGAACATTGAACATTGAACTTTATGATATGTACTTTTAATGACTACGAATTTCTCTAATTGCACGAATTCTTATTGCATAGCAATTCGTGTCATTCGCGTAATTCGTAGTGCTTTATTGGGAGTTGACGAGTGGACTGGTTTACGAGTTGACAGGTTGTTTGCATCAATAAACCACAGTTAACAGTAGTAATCATAATTATGAATTGTGAATTATGAATTATGAATTAATAAAGGATTATGAATTAATAAAGGATTATGTGAATTAAACAAAAAGCCCCCGAAGTAAGGGATACTTCGGAGGCTGAGTAGTTTGCACTACTATGTGCACATAGGTTAAGGATTATTCGTATGCGCCAATCTCGCTGATAGAGAAGAGAGGATAGTCGCCTGTATCAAAGGTCTCGAGGTTGGAAAGTCTTACATACTGACACTTCACTGGAGAACTGAACACGATTGGGAATGGAGTATCATCATCGTATTGAGTTGATGTGGTGGCAGTACCCATGCTTGTCCATACCTTACCATCTAAGCTGGTTTCTACTGTGACCTTCTTAACGCCATATCCATAGCTTGTGAAGCTGCTAAGAATACCTACACCAGACAAGGTCCTAACACTCTTAAACTTAATGACGAACTGTGGGTTATAATACAAATATGAGTATATATAGGTATTAGGATCACCATCATTCAACTTCTTAGCATTTGAACCTCTGAGTGAAGTCAACATATCGTAGTCGGTCAGAGCAATCTGCTTGTCGGTGTCGAGGGTGCCAGAAGCGTTGATATTGTTGAAAGAGAAGTTGGTTGCTACTGCTACCTTCGTGCTTGTCTTTGCTGTTTCAGCACCGTCAACACTCTTGATAACAACAGATGTAACGCCGTTCTTCAACATTGTCAGGTTCTTGAGTGCATCACCATTCACCAACTTAACGACGATTGGTTCAGATACCTGCTGACCCTTAGCGATCGTTACAGATGTCTTGCTAAGGCTGATAGCGTCAGTGCTCATCACCTCTTCGCTACTATTTGCCTCAACACCATCAGATGTAGCAGCCAATGTTACTGTAACATCCTTCTCTGCTGGAGAAGAAAGACGAACATAGAAATTTGCGCTATCGCCAGCCAAGGTAACAGCTGATGCAGACTTCTCACCAGCGAGCAACAACTTGTTGCCGTCACTGGTACCAGTATAGAGGTAAGCCTTCGCAGAGTAGTTCTCTTCTGCAGTTGGGTAGAGCGTGCTACCAACTTCTGGCTCGCTCTGACAAGATGCCAGTGTGGCAGCAACCAAAGAGGCTGCCAGCACTGACTTGAATACGTTTATTTTCATATTTGAGTTTCCTTTTGACTTATTTACCATCGATTCTTACGTTCTGCTCCCAAGTTGGAACAGCTACACACTTACCGGTGTTGCCGTGGTCTGTTGCATCCTTGAAGGTATCGCCCTGACCCTCGTTGAGCTTCCAGTAAGCCTCCAAGCCGGTGCTCTTAGCGTCACAAGCATACATATTGTTAGCAATCTGAGCCTGTGTACGAGCCACGGTCCAGAAGCGTAACTCGCTCACCTTCACGTCTGCCTTCAGGTAATCAGTGTTACCGAAGTTGAAGCGGTTGCTGAGGTTAGTAGCCTTACCAGGGAGGTCCATAGAGTTGTCAAGTGCACCATTTACATAGAGGTAGAGTTTTGTACCTGTGCAAACGCATGCGAGGTGATACCACTGGTTAGCGTTAAAGAGCTGCTTACTGTTCATCTGTGTTCCCTGAGTCTTAATCTGCAGACGGTTACCCTCGATAGGAGCATCACCGAAGCGAGTATAAATCTCACCACCATCGTTACCCCATGCACCGAAGAGTGTCTGGTTGTTAAGTTCGCCAAGTCCCTTACCAAGCTTGCTCATGTTCACGTTCATCTCGACAGTCCACTGTGAAAGGTCATAGGTCTGACGCATTGCGAAGTGGATGTTATGTGTAGCGTTAATGATTGGCACAGCCTGATAAACAACCTGATCGAGGATGTAAACCATTGAACTACCAGAGTTCAGGACGTCATACTTGCCATCTTTACTCTTCAGACGGAGGGCAACAGCATACTTCTGACCGCTGTCCTTCAGTGCCTGTGTCAATGGGTTAATCGTCAGTGTCACATCAGAAGAAACCGACTTACCCTTCTCAATCTTCACCTCGTTAGAAGAGAGTGAGTAGAGACTTGCAGGCAGTGGCTTGTAAGAAGTCTCGTTACGCTGGTTGTATTCAGCGAGTGCCGTTGTATCACTTACCACCTCGAAGGTGTAGTCCTGTGTAGCAAGGTCAGAGAGACGCACGTTCACAGAAGAAGTGACAGCCGACGTACCGATAGTAATATTCTGACTTGAGTTACCATTAGTATTGGTTTGTGCGATATACGCCTGATTAGAAAGAGGCGAATATTCAGCATTCTCACAAGAAGCCAGCATTGTCAGAGAAGCCATAGCCACGGCTCCGATGAAAAGCTTAGAAATATTGTATTTCATAATTTGAATGTCTTGATTATTGGATTGATGGATTCATAATCTGGATAGCCTTGCGCAAGAAAGGATAGTTGCCTGTCTGTCCAGATACTGTATACTCGTACTCCATGTGATAGGTTCCTACACCACCCTTACGATAGGTTACGCCATTGTAAACAGGGTTCCAGTAAGCCATACCTAAGAGAGAAGGGAGGGTCTGACCATTGTCTAAACGGAAACTTACACCACCCTTACCAGCATAGTTCTCAAAGTTTTCGCAGACGATAAGCTTCTTTGCTACCTGTTCAGCTGTAAGATGCTGCTTGAAATGGTCTGCCTGAGTAGCAAATCGACCGTTTAGGTCACTGTTACCAGAAGAGCTATAAGCCTGAAGGATGAAGTAATTGAAGTATTCGCCATACTGAGCAGCCATAGCGTCAGGCTCACCATCGATAACGAACATCTTATCAGTACCAGACTTAGGACCGATGCGCTTACCCATAGTCTTTACGAATGCCTCCATCACCTTAGCGTTCTGCCAAAGCTCCTTATCGGTCTGGAAAGGCTGAGCATATGAAGGTTCAGCATCGAGGTCGAAACCATCATAACCATACTTAGCGATAGTGTCGCAGATAGCATTTGCATACTTCTCAGTAGCTGCAATCTGTGAAGCCTCATCGTTGCCCCATCCCCAGAACTTATGACGCCACTCTTTCCATGTGAGGTTTTTGTCTGTGTTTGTTGGAGTAATCTGGTCACCAATGTCAAATACAAGGCAGCTGATAAGCACCTTTGTACCCTTTGTCTTCTGAACAAAGCGGAGATCCTTGAGCATAGCCTCTGTTGGATTCTTCCAGTTTCCCCAAAGAGAAACGAAGTCAGTACTGTCAGGAAGACCCGCCAAAGAGTTCTCATGGGTAACACCAGTACCCGTCCAGTTACCGAACCAACCGAAAGCTACAGAGTGGTCAGTCTTCTTATAGTCGCGAAGTTGAGCATAGTAAGCCTCAGACTTATTTGTGTGAGTAAGGTCAGCTCCGTCCTTTGCCTCTGTCTCAGTCCAGTCGCTGCAGGCAGTGAAAGCCGTTGCAGCGCAGGCTGAAAGCAAGAATATCTTTATTAAATTCTTCATTTTTTATCGAATGTTTATTGTATGATAGATATCGTTTAACGCTGCCACCACATCTTGGTTGCATAGTCGTCATTACCCTTTAACAGCTGTACAGCCTTAATATAGTTTGCCTTGTTATTGGTAGCCTCATCAATATCAAATGGGATACGGTTAGCAACCTGGATGCTATAGTCTGTTGACTGTGCCAGAGGGAACACCTTTGGATAGCCTGTACGACGGATTTCGCTCCAGCCTTCCTGTCCGTTAGGGAACATTGCAATCCACTTCTGAGTAATCAGACGCTCCATCTTCTGCTCATCAGTAGCTGAGTCGTCCCACTTAATAGTGATATTGCTGACCGCACTAACATCTCCACCGTACTCGCTGATTGGGTCAACATAATTCTTCTCGGTTGATGTGTTATCAGCCAAGTAGGCTGTTGCAGAACCTGCACCCCACTGCTCGAAGGAGAGTTTCACACCTTCCTCATAGAGGTCCTTAGCGCTTCCGCCCATGTTACTCCAACCTGCCAACGCACCTTCTGCACGACAGAAAGCCATCTCAGAAGCAGTGAGCCATACGCCCTTGCTGTCTATCTTGATGTTTGCAGCTGAGTAAGCCTTACCTGCTGTGGTCTTATTACCAATCTTTGCAGCGGCACGACAGCCGATTACTGAACGAATACCGCCCTCTACTGGGGTAAAGAACTTCGTCAGACGTGGGTCGTTGTAACCTGTGAGGAAGCTCTCAAGGTCGGCACAAGCACGGCTATCACCCCACTCTACAGATGTCTTATACTGTCCGTTTGGTGTATAAGCAATAGCGCAGTTGTCTTCATTGCTTGTGATGACACCGTCCTGTACTGCCTGTTCGCCCAACTGCTTTGCCAATGTTGGCTCAACATAACGGATGCGGATAGCAATACGGAGCTTCAAAGAGTTCGCATACTTCAACCATTTAGCCATCTTACCCTGATAAACCTTGTCTAACTCTTCTGCAATAGTAACATTAGGGTTAGAAGCAACCAATGGTTTGATAACGTCTGTTGCCTTGTTGAGGTCAGCGATAATGCTCTTGTAAACATCCTCTTGAGAAGAGTAAGCATTACCATCTGTTGCATCAGCACCGATAGGAAGTGGTCCGTACATATCTGAAAGACGCATGAATGACTGTGCACGGAGAATCAATGCCCAAGCATAAACTGGTCCTTCGCCCTTTGTCACGTTGTCAATTGCCTTGAAAGCAGACACCGTCTTTGTCATAGAATCCTTAAACGGATAGCGTACCCAACCATTAGGAGCATTGAGACGAGCAAAGTTCTTCTCAGCAAAACCATTGTTAGCATAGGTCATGTAACGGCCCAAGTAGTTACCAATAAGGTCTTCATTCATCTGGTAAGCATTCTCCTGCTCTGGGAAAGCCTCGTTCTCCATCTGTACGAGGAAAGAAGAGGTTTGATAGTTGTCGCGTGACAGGTCTTCGAGAGAAGCACCTGTACCTGGACGGTTTGCCTCCTGAAAACCATCTGTACAAGATGGCATTGAGATTAACACCGCACTTGCGAATGTGCAGGCAGTGATGGCTTTATATATATTAATCTTTTTCATTTATATTTCGATTAAATGAGTGGAATTAGTTTTAGAATTTCAGCTTCACGTTGAAACCAAGTGTACGAAGGCTTGGCTGCATGAGGTAGTCGAAGCCCTGATAGTAGGTACCTGTTGATGCTGTTGCCTCTGGATCGAATGGTGCCTTGTTGTAAAGCATGAGGAGGTTGTTAGCTGTCAAACCGAGTGTCAGCTCCATACCGCCCAACATTCGACGTGGGAAGGTGTAAGCGAGGTGTGCTTCTTGGATACGTGCGTTGGTTGCACTGTAGATATACTCTGACCAGATTGGGTTCTCACCACCTACTACAGCATAGTATTTCTCAGCTGATACCAAACCATTGTTTACTGCGATACCGCCCTTGTCGCGTGCATCAGCAGATGCCTTTGATACACCGTAAGCATCCATCAACGCCTGTGTCTGTGACATTACGATACCACCGAAACGTGCAGTTACAACGAAACCGAAGTTAAGACCCTTCCAAGAGAAGTCGTTAGAGAAACCGATGTTACCCTTTGGAAGTACTGAACCACGATAAGATGGGTTGGTAAGGTTCACCTGTGATACGTTACCATCCTTGATAGCAATATTGCCTTCTGCGTCGCGCTTGAAGTCGCTGGTCATATAGAGGTCGCCCATCGTACCACCCTTCTTAAGGATGATGTTAGCACCATTCAAACCACCTTGGTTGATAACCTCGTTAGGATCGTTGAGCAACTCAACAATCTTGTTGCGGTTAGCACTGTAAGTGAAGCTGCTGCTCCATGCGAAATCGCCCCAACTGTGGTTGTAACCCAATGAAAGCTCAATACCACGGTTTCTTACGTTACCAGTCTGTACATACTCAGAAGAGAATCCCTGACTACCTGTGATAGGACGAAGGAAGGTCTGGTTGCGGGTGTTAGACTGATAAACTGTAACATCCAAAGTAAGTGCATTATTGAAGAAACGAGATGTCAAACCTGCCTCCCAAGAGTTCGTACGCTCTGGACGGAAGTTTGATGGGAACTTATAAGTTACGGTGCTATAAGTACCTGACGCTGGGTTATACTGATAACGCCATGGTGAGGTGATGTTTGGAGAGATAGCTGAACCTACTGATGCCCATGAACCACGCACCTTCATGTAGCTAATCCATGATGGAAGTGTAGCCATCTGAGAGATAACTGCTGACATACCCACTGATGGATAGAAGAAGGATACATTGTCGGTACCGTCCAAAGCTGAGTCCCAATCGTTACGACCTGTTACAGTCATAAACAGCATACTGCGCCAGCCCAACTCTACGTTAGCGAAGAGTGAGTTAATCTTGTGTGCATGGTCTGTGAAGATTGGACGGTTGTCAGCGGTTGCTGAACCGTAATCGATCGCGTTTGGAGTAAACAAGTTAGATGGTGCCTTCAAACCACCTTGGAAACCTGTTACGTTATACTTGTTACGTGTGAACGAACCACCGAGGTTGGCTGATACTGAGAAGTCGTTCAATGTCTTGTTGATATTGAACATCAAGTCGCCATAGAGTGAACGGTCATTCACCTTGTCATAACCATAGAAACCATACTTTGAGTGAGCAAAGAGGTTGGTTGTTGAAGCGTAACGCTTGTCTTCCTGCTTTGTTCCTGCATCGTCCCAACGCAAACGACCCACAACGTCCATCCAGTCGAAGATCTTATACTTAAGACTTGCACTGATCATGTAACGGCTGCGGTTGTTTGAACGAACCATGCGGTTGGCTACCCAGTATGGGTTCTGCATACTCAACGCATCACCGAAGTTCCAGTTCTGAACATTGATACCTCTTGTCACATCGTAAAGCTCGTATGTACGAACAGCGTCGAAGCTCTCACCACGTGGGAAGAGATAAACAGCGGTCAATGGGTTGAAGTACTGACCCTGAGCTGTCAAGTTCTTATCATGCTCCTTGATGTAATTGAAGTTGAAGTCGAAGGTCATCTTGTCGTGCAAGAACGTTGTTGTATTGCGGAATGCAAAGTTATAACGGTCGTAGCTGTTATTAGGAATGATACCCTTTGCATTCGTTGTACCTACTGAGATATAGGTCTGGTTCTTGTCTGTACCTGCAGTCAGAGCTACGTTGTTCTGAACGTTCGTACCTGTATTGAAGAAGTTCTTTGGCTCATAGTTACCATAGACTGATGGAGTCTTTGCGCCCCATGACTTCACTTCGCCAGCACGGTTTACGTAAGAGTTCTGGAACTCTGGCATGATGAATGGATTAGCAAACTGTGTACTGTTACTTACAGTCACACTTACCTTACCCTCCTTACCCTTCTTCGTGGTAATCATGATGACACCCTGTGCAGCAGCTGAACCATAGAGGGCAGCAGCAGCAGGACCACTGAGGACGCTGATTGACTCGATATCCTCTGGGTTTATATCGGCAATACCTTCTGAACCTGGCTGTGAACTGAACGCACCACCTGAAATCTCACCCTGACTGGTGTTGTTGATTGGCACACCGTCGATTACATACAAAGCCTGATTACTACGGGTAATAGACTTAGGACCACGCATCACAACGCGGGCTGCACCACCCATACCAGCAGAAGAAGCATTGATGTTCACACCGGCTACCTTACCAGAGAGGGAATTCATAAAGTTAGGGTTCTTAACCGTTGTAAGGTTCTCGCCGCCTACCTTCTGAACGTTATAGCTCAACGCCTTCTCTGAACGCTTGATACCCAAAGCGGTTACCACAACTTCCTCAATCTGATGAGCCTCTGGCTTCAATGTGATACTCAATGGAGTATCACCTGCAATCTTCACCTCCTGAGTGTTCATACCGATATAGCTGACAATAAGCGTAGCACCCTTATGGGTCATAATCTCAAACTTACCATCGAGGTCGGTTGTCGTACCCTGCTGCGAATCCTTTACGCGGATAGTAGCACCAATAACTGGGTCGCCAGCATTGTCTACGATAGTTCCGGTAACCTTCACGTCACCACTTGATTGCTGTGTTCCCAATACCTTTGCGGTATTTGCCTTAGTTGCAGCAATGACTACGTTCTTACCAAAGTTGTCAGCCGAAGTGACATGACTGCTGGCAAAAGCGGTCAAAGAGCAGCAAGATAGGAAAACACTTACTGGTAGAATCTTTCCTTTTCTCATTAGTTATTTTATATTTGATAATAATCTTGTTCTGACTTAGGTCTGCACAAAAACAGATGTGGGGCAGCCTTATATATATAATAGGTGTGTCCTGTATGAAATGTAGGTCTCTATATTAAAAATGTAGTTCCCTATATTAAATAGGTGTTCAAAAGTTATCCATGCTTTCTCACATTCCCATCCGTTTTTTTGTAGGTTCTTAATACAAAGATAACATATTACACGCAAACAATACTTATCATATATCAAGTATTTAACAAAAATAAACACAAAAAAGATTACTTTTCACAAACGCTTTCGTCTATTAAGAACAAAGAAATAAGGTTTTTCCTAAAATGGATTGATAAAATAAAACTCTTATATATAAGGCACACAGAGTCACGGAGAGGACGGAGCTAAAGCCAATATTACAGAGGTGCCGACGGCACAAAGAGCAACGGAGATGCAGCGTACAGATTCCTAATAAGTTTTAAGTTAAATGCTCTGTGCATAATAACTCTAACAAAGTTTGCTAACAAGCTCCGT
Organism: Prevotella melaninogenica; assembly: GCF_018127925.1. Lineage (NCBI taxonomy): Bacteria > Pseudomonadati > Bacteroidota > Bacteroidia > Bacteroidales > Prevotellaceae > Prevotella > Prevotella melaninogenica. The sequence goes on from NZ_CP072347.1 coordinate 299,082, forward strand.
CACTCTATGCACCGACGGTGCCTCCGTAACTTCCATTGCTTTGTTTTAATAATCCTCCGTCCTCTCCGTGCCTCCGTATGACATTACATCAAACTCTAAACACAAGTGGCAAACCTTATCACTCCAACATCCTGAAGCCCCATCCTTTTCATTTTAAGACATCGAAAATCTACAGATAAGGGTTAAAAAAAACATTACATTATCCCAAAGAAAACATCAATAAATAACGGCAAAAAACATAGTAAAAGCAGGTTTGTAACCACAAGGAAATCAAATAGTTATAAAGTAGTAAAGTAAAAGGTGCTTAATAGGACTTCAAAAGGGCGTTAGTAAGCGCCTTAAAGGGCACCTTTTGCAAGCCAAAAAGCCGTTAATTCGCACGCTATTTATGCCCGACTAACTTGCTGATTGTGAAAATCTTTGACAGACAGAATGAGATAAGAAGACAGAATGACATAGAGACATATACTTCAATGACATATTTTAGAACGAAGACAGAATCGACAAGACTACGAATGACGAGAATTGCACGAAGACAGAATGACATAGAGACATATACTTCAATGACATATTTTTGCACGAAGACAGAATCGACAAGACTACGAATTACGCGAATGACACGAATCATTATCGCAAACATTATTCGAGAAATTCGTGCAATTCGTAGTGCATATCATAAAGTTCAATGTTCAAAGGTAAAAAGGTACATATCATAAAGTTCAAAGCTCAATGTTCAAAGGTAAAAGTATAAGGATTCGTAGTTTTTATAGATGAACCCTTAACTTTTAATGCGGCTCACCTATCTTATTCCTTCGAATCAGATTAGTGGTCATTTCGTTAGTTTTATTTAATGAAAAAATTTTTGGTATTGAACATATACTGCACTTTAGGATTTTACCTTTGCAGCAACCTCACGAAACAGTCTTCTCCCCAGTAGGCTGTTTCTATGGGGGACGATGCGAATGCCACCCGACGACTTCTCCTACTGACCTACACTGCGTCACGAATATATAAAGGTGGTAGATGATTAAAAAACCATTATTCTATAACAAAAAACACTAAGAACAATGATGAAGAAAGTTAACATAGTAATGAAGGCTAACCACCTCTGGACTCAAGAGGAGGAAGACCGACTGACGGCAAGGATTGTTGATAACTTCTGTGACCTAATCAATAGAAGCGAGAAGGAAGGATTGTATTGGACTGGCTTGAAGTGTGACCTCATCGACTTGGCTCACATGGTTTGGGAGACAGGGCGACTGATGGATAAATGCGGTCGTCCAATGGACTTCCAAACCATCGTACATCATATCTGTAGGGTGCTTCATGTACGCGAACCGTGTAACCCCTCATCGGTCATCTCATCAGTCCGTGCCCGAAAGAATGTTAGGGTCGGTCCGCTCCGCGAACGCTACTTGCAACTGATCAGTAAGGCAAATATACAAGACCCGATGAGGTTGGAGATAAGGAGGAAATAAAAAGCCCCACCCCTTCCCTCCCCGAAGGGGGAGGGGGAAAAGCCCCAACAACCCCAACTGGCCCCACCCCCCTACCCCTCCCCCATAGGGAGGGGAGTAATCAGCGAGATACCCCTATTAGTTAGGGAGAACTTTTAGTCATTCTTTAGCAAATTGTTGCCAGCACTCCCCCTCTCCTTTCGGAGAGGGGGCTGGGGGGTGAGGCTTTTGTGTGGGTTAGCCTTTTACATGCCCTGTCCTCTTCAGTACGCCCCATGTCTGCAGCTCACCCTTTATCGCCTTGAGGTAACTCTTAAAGAGGACGTAATACATTATCCAGCGATAGAAGAAACGTTGAGGGATAACCCACAGAAGAACCCACAGACGCTCGCCCTCGAAGATATAAGCCATAATAGACACACTGGCATCAATCATAAGGAAGATGAGGTAATAGAAGAATATCTGAAGGGCATTACCCGTAAAGAGTCCGATGAGCATTAGTACGTCGGCCAATGGTGAGAAGGTTGGGATGATATACTGGAAGATAAGCATATTAGGCATAGCCCATAGACCAAAACCTTTCTTAGAAGGTGCAAAGAGTGAGGAACGATGCTTCCAGAAGGCTTGCATCACACCAAAGCACCAACGGATACGTTGCTTCACAAACTGACGGAGTGTCTCTGGCGCTTCGGTAAGTGCCACAGCATAGTTCTCGTTCTCGATGATATATCCATGCTCGTTGATACTCATCGTCAGGTCGCAGTCTTCTGCTAAGGTATCAGTTGTAAAGCCTCCCACGGCTTCAATCACCTCCTTGCGGAAAGCGCCAATAGCTCCAGGCACAACGGTGATAGCATTGATATTAGAGTAAGCCATACGGTCAAAGTTCTGACTGCTCGTATATTCAATAGCCTGCCAGTAGGTAAGCATATTCCGCTGATTACCCACCTTCACGTTACCAGCCACCGCACCGACACGCTTCTCTGTGTCAGCGATGAAGTGTTTCATCAATCTACTTACCGCATCATTCTTCAACTGGGTGTCGGCATCAATACAAACGACATACTCTGAACGGCAGGCAGCAATACCATAGTTGAGGGCTGAAGCCTTTCCACCATTCTTCTTAGCAAGCACCGTAACCGTATCATCATTGTCGAATGCCTCATGTACACGTTCGAGTGTATGGTCCTTACTACCATCATCAACGAAGTAGATATGCAGGTTAGGATAGTCCTGTTGCTTAAGCGTAGTGATGGTACGCACGATGTTTACTTCCTCGTTATAACCCGGTACGATGATAGAGACTGTTGGTGCTGTGGCAGCATCAATAGGAGCATAATGACGTCGGTTCTCCGCCCGCTTCTCTCTTATCATCAACACATACATAAATATCAGGCGCATCACTCCCAAGGCAAGGAAGACAAGGAAAAGAGCTGTGAGGAAGTCTGAGACATGATAGATCATCTCTGCTAACCAAAGGTTGGTCTGCATCGCATAGTATGCCTTACCTTTATTAATCTCAGGCATCAGCGTTTGCTTGTCCATACCTAAGTATTGTTCGAGGGAGATGAACTGATAACCCTCATGCTGCAAGGTCTCTATGATACGAGGGAGCGCATCAAGGGTAGGCTTTCGAGAACTACCACCCGCATCATGCAACAAGATGATATGTCCGTCTTCATGGTGTACACCATCGATGACACGCTGATAAATCTGGTCGGCTGTAACGTTAGGCTGCCAGTCGTTAGGGTCGATAGCCTCTCCCACAAAGAGGTAATTCCTACGACTTGCCACAATCATTGGCCATATCTCTTCATGTTCCGTTGGGTCGGCATCAGCATTATAAGGCGCACGAAAGAGGATAGTACTATGTCCTGTCACACTCTCTATCAACATTCTTGTCAACTTCAACTCTGCATAAGAGCGGCGGTCGGAGTTCTCAATCATGTTATGGTGGGTGAAGGTGTGGTTGCCAATGGTGTGTCCATCCTCATATACTTGCTTTACCAATGGCAGATTCTTCTCCATCTGCAGTCCCACCATGAAGAACGCTGCAGGGACATTATACTTCTTCAGCGTACTTAATACGGTAGGAGTCCAACGGCTGTCTGGTCCGTCATCGAAGGTAATAACAAGCTGCTTGTCCTTACATTTACCTAATCGTTGGATGGTATAAGTAGAAGGCAGGGCACGATAATACTCTTCCGAGATAAGGCGATTGTCCTTATCTATCCTTATCGAGATGTCTCCAGGATGAGGTTCTGTTGTCACTTCGAGCACTTCACCAGAGCCAACAAAGTTGACATCATCGGTTCCGTTGAGTTGCATCAGCTTTGCAACAGACATCCTTGCCACATTCTCCCATGACATATCTTTGCCATAGAAACGCCAGATACGCTTGTCTTCAGTTCCCAAACGCCATAAGCCATAGCCTGCAAGATGATACTCTGCACCAAAACGCATGATGTTAAAAGTGGTCGCAGCATCGGTGAAGAACACATGATGAACCTTTCCATCGTCGGTGTTCTGATAAGAGAAGTTCACGTTATAGGTGTCATCATCGAACTTTACCTTTGCATCTGCATCTTGTGCAATAGCCATTGTCTGGTCGAATGACACGGTCGTACCGCCTTCTCCGTTTGCCCAATCATATCCATAGGTAGCCATACCGAGGACAATCTTATCATTCGGAACATTCTTTGCAGCCCAGTCGGTAGCCTTTTCTACCCAACGTTGTGAGCTAACAGCTCCCGGTTGGCTTCCCATACTATGCTCATCATAAGCCATGAGGAAGAGATAGTCGTTATACTTCGCCAGTTCCTGCATGTTATAATCCTCATTGAAAGGGGCTACGGCTTGTGTTACATAAAGCCCATTCGCATGGAAAACACGTGAGAAGTCTTTGAGCAATTCGACAAGAAGGTCGTTGTCTTGAATATTAAGTTCCTCTAAGTCGAGGTTGATTCCTGCAAATCCATAGCGCCGACACGTCCCAACTATCTCGTTGATGAGTACCATACGCTTCTTCTCGTCACGCATGATACGTCCTATCGCCTCTGGATGGAAGTCGGAGTTGTAGTTATTGGTGAGCATAGGAAGAACCGGAATACCTGTTCGACGCATCAACCGCAGTGCTTGCTTATCAATCCGATACTCCACCTTGTCGGTCTTAGGATTGATAAAAAACCACTCTGGCAGAACCATATTCAAATGTTTGATATTGTTCTTCAGGGAGATATAAGCATGCTTATCCCAGTTTACATACCATGCCGAACGCACACCGATTCGTGGGTCGTCCCACTCACGAAAGTATTTCTGTGTCAGACTATCTGCCTTTCCAATAAATCGTTGTTTCTTAATCGTAGCCTTCGCATAGTTATTGTGCATCTTCTTCTCCTTGAAGAAGTCGCGGAACGACTTATAAAGCTTTGCCGTCTTGTTATCCTTCGTATAAGGTGATGACGCTGTTACTGCATTTCGATAATCGTGACGGAAAGGCATCTGAGGACTTCCTTCCAAGGCAAACATTGCCAAGAAAACGATTCCTAACAATGAGAGAATCGTAAGAACGACGCGTAAGGTCCACTTAAAATAACTCCAGCGCTGACGGGAGTCTGTCTGAAAAACTTGCTTGCTCATTGTTTCTTTTCTATTAAATGAAAGCAATAATTATTATCTATAGACATTCTTCTATAGATGATTTCTGTATCTCTAATTCTTTTTTCGGGTATTGTCCCACTATCTTGTTCCTTAGATATAAACGTGGGAAGTGATTTGTTACTTCCTATCATAATAAGCGGATGACTTCTTTCACCTATAAGAATATAAAGGTTCTACGCATAAAGTGACAATCCGTCGATTGTATCTAAGAACAAAAAATGTTATCCTTCTCGATCTTACTTCCTGTGTTTTAAGCCGTTTTTGTTTCCTACATAAATCCAAGGAATGCTCTGTAGTACTGTTCTTCAAAACGATTATGCTCCGCTTCGCAGCCTGCAAGCTCTCTCCAACCTGTCATAACAAAGTCCTAATACCTTTCAGGAAGATGGAAAGGGCAAAAGGATTTGCCTATTACAAGTGCAAAAGTACAATATTTCTTATAAAGACAAACATAATTATATGAAAATAATAAGCCGCTCCCATTAAATGCGTAGACAGGTTAATAGAATGAGAATAATCCGCATACATGGTATGCTTTCATCCAATAAGATTGTTTTATAAAGACTCAACACCCAACAACCATCACCCAACACCGGTATAATTACCTCCAATTAGATGGTTTTACAAAACGGGATAAACTATATGATAAATGTAATTAGGTGCGATGTCTGTCTTTCTTCTACAAACAATTTATTCCCTATTAGCCTAATTAGGCTATTTGGTTCAATTGGGCTAATTAGGCTAATAACTTATTATTCTGTCATAATTTTTCACATCATAATTTTGAATACATGCTCTTTTGGCTTCGAAAAGACTCCTAATTGGCTTGCAAAAGGTACCCTTTAAGCCCCTTACTAACGCCCTTTTGATGTCCAATTAAGCACCTTTTACTTTACCACTTTATAACTAATTGATTTCCTTATGGTTACAAACCTACTTTTTGTATGTGTTTTTGCCGTTATTTATAGATGTCTTGCTTGAAATTATATAATGATTTTTCAAGCCCCTGCCTATAGATTTTCGAAGTCTTAAAATGAAAAGGGGTTCAATGTCATAGGATGATAAAAGAGTAAATAGTTGACTGTCTTGACTATGTTTTTATTTAGTGACTAACTTTGCTTCTTCCATTAAATCAATACGGAAAGCGTCCACACATTTAACGGAAGAACCAACAATCAGCTTCCACTAACAAAGCCCCCTCGCATTTGCTTGCCTACCGCTCCGCCCTACTCTATTCACGAAAACAATAGGATTCTTGCGGTATTCAAGCACATTCCGTTAAGAAAACATACCCTCAAAAGGTCAACTTTACACTAATCATCGCCTTTGATATATATCAAGAAACAACCGATAGAATGATATTTTTCATCGTTTAATTTTGATAATCTGAATATTATCCATACCTTTGCATTGTAATTCAAGAGAAACATATCTGGTTACAAGGTTTTAGACTTTACAGGTATTCAAGATTGCTCAGGATTATTATTGAAAAAGAAGATTTGTTTAGGTTAGTAATAGATTTAGGTTTTTAGTTATATTTTAGGTAAAGATTGTAGAAATATTATCGTCGTGAGACGGTGGTTATTCGGAGATAACGGAAGAGCAATTGCTCTGCCGTTTCTTTTTATATATACCCCAACTATAATTCAGAATTCATAATTCACAATTTATAATTATGATTACTACTGTTAGCTGTGGTTTATTGCCACAATTAACTCGTAAACTCGTAAACTTGTCAACTCGTCAACTCCAAATTATGATTACCGATGTTAGCTGTGGTTTATTGCTACAATTAACTCGTCAACCTGTCAACTCGTCAACTACCCATATCATAAAGTTCAATGTTCAAACCTCAAAGTGGCTCAGTAGAAAAAAGGTGGGGAAATTTTCTTAATTAATATATTTTTCTTTCCTTTGTATCATGGAAGAAAAATATCTATATCATTTAGCCGAATTCGTTTTACCCAGTGATGTATTACATTATTTCTCTATTGTTAAGATAGAGTCTGATACTTCATTGTTACGTATTTATCTTGATGAGAAGATGGAGAAAGAACTTTCCGATGATCTTCATTTTGAATCAAAAGGCTTTATGGAAGCTGTCGAGGTGACGGACTTTCCGATTCGTGACCATAAGGTTATTTTGGTTCTTCGTCGACGTCGCTGGATAGATATTCGTACAGGTAAGAGTTTCTCTCTTCCCTTGCAGATAGATATTACAGCCTCCGGCACTCGTTATTCCAAAGAGTTCGGAGCTTTTTTAAAAGAAACGTATGGAGACATCCCCAGTGACCTGCCGTACGCTTGAGGAATTCTATCATATCAATGGACGTAGTTTTGAGAAACAATACAAGGAAACATTAAGCGGTTACAGGTCCTGGGATCAGTTGTCTCATGCTCAGAAGTGGCTTCTCTTTGAGGATAATATTGGTAAGAACATAGCAATAGACGAGACATCCTTGTCCAATGGTGAACTCTATACGATTATCACTAATAGGGACAAACACGGCAAGCAAGGATGTCTTGTAGCCATTGTTGCTGGAACCAAATCCTTGGATGTCTGCAAGGTATTGGATAAGATAGATGAGAAGAAACGGGAAGCTGTAGAAGAGGTCACCTTGGACTTGTCCGATAGTATGCGTAAGATTGTAAGGCATTGTTTTCCAAAAGCTAAACGAGTGATTGATCGCTTTCATATACAGAAACTTGCAAGTGATGCCGTGCAACAGATGAGAATAGAGTATCGCTGGGCAGCTTTACAGCAAGCAAATGACGAGAAAGAGAATGCGAAGTTAGAAAAGATAGCGTATCAACCACTGACTTTTGAAAATGGAGATACACGTAGTGAACTGCTGGTAAGAAGTAGGTACCTGTTGTTCAAATCATCAGAGAAATGGACTGATGAACAGAAGCTAAGAGCCAAAATACTGTTCAGAGAATATCCTGACATTAAAAAGGCTTACGGTTTATCACATTCGCTAAGAATGATTTTTGCTAAGAATACTATCAAAGATGCAGCCAGACTATCATTGGCAAAATGGTATAATAACGTCGCAGAAGCTGGCTTTCATTCCTTTAATGTCATTGCTGCAACTTTCTACGAACATTACGAAGACATACTTAACTTTTATATTAACAGATCTACAAACGCTGCTGCGGAATCCTTCAATGCAAAAATAAAACTATTTAGGGCTAACTTAAGAGGAGTTGTAGATAAAAGTTTCTTTCTTTTTAGACTTGCCAAACTATATGCCTTTCCCCACTAAATATCTACTGCCCCCTCAAAGTTCAAAGGTAAAAGTTCGGAAAACAAAAAAAGGAATACTCTCCCGAGTATTCCTTTTGTGATTCCGACAGGATTCAAACCTGTAACCTCTTGATCCGTAGTCAAGTGCTCTATTCAGTTGAGCTACGGAACCATTATTATGGTCGCAACAGATAATAACTAAGTTGTCATTTCTGAATTGCGAGTGCAAAGGTATTGCTTTTTATTCGTTCCACCAAATGTTTAGCAATCTTTTTTATTATTTTTTTTCGTCTTCATCTTGTAAAGTGGGGAGCGAGATGTGATAACCCACTGCAATAAAACGAATTAAACAGATTGCAAGGAATGTCACAATAACTGTTATCGGAAGTGGTATTCCGAGCGAGAAGAGTGCCCAATAGATGAGTCCGCCACCCACACTTGCCACGGCGTAGATCTCTTTGTGGAAGATTACGGGGATATTGTTCAGCAATACGTCACGGATAACACCACCTGCCACACCAGTGATACAACCCATGATGATGGCTACCCAGAAGGGGTGTCCTAATGCGATTGTCTTCTGAATACCCGCAATAGTAAAGAGTGCCAAGCCGAGTGTATCGAAGACGAACCACGCATTGCTAAGGCGTTGAATCCACCTACGCGACAAGATGACGAGGAAGAGCGCCAGACCTGTACAAAGAACGTACATGATGTTTGCCATCCAGAACGGGCGCACGCCTAACATAGTGTCACGAAGCGTACCGCCACCAATAGCGACGGCAAAGCCACAGACATAACCTCCGAACCAGTCGAAGTGTTTCTGTGCGGCATGGCGGATGCCCGATATGGCAAACGCAAACGTTCCGAGAAACTCCAGTATCACCTGAAGTGTACGGACAAGATGTGGATCAGTGTAGATCATATTTGAATTAAAAAGGAAGCCCCACCCCGACCCTCCCCGAAGGGGGAGGGAGGCAAACAGGATAAGGTTCACTATACATTCTTCGTAAGTATTAAGTATATCTCCTCATTGTTGTGCAATAAAGAAATCTAATTTACATATTATAATTACTTAACCCCTCCATGTAAGCTATGCTCATTAGCTGCATAAACTTAGAGTACTACCCATAACTATCTGCACTCCCCTCCTTTCGGAGGGGCTGGGGGAGGCTTTCTCCCTCCCCCTTCGGGGAGGGTCGGGGTGGGGCTTTACACCACGTTCTGTGGTTCCCCTGCTATAAACTTCTTAATATTCTCAACGCAGATAGCCATTAGGCGCTCACGTGCCTCACGTGTTGCCCACGCAATATGTGGAGTGATGAAGGCATTAGGCTGACGGAATAGCGGATTGTCTGCACGAGGTGGCTCCTCAGTCATTACGTCGGCACAATAAGCACCGAGCTGACCACTCTCAAGGGCATCGGCAACAGCCTGATCGTCGACAAGTCCGCCACGTCCGGTATTGATAAGGATGGCACCACGACGTACCTTCTTCAGTGTCTCGGCATTGATCATACCAGCGTTCTCCGCTGTCAAAGGACAGTGCAAGGTGATGACGTCAGACGTACTGAGCAAGCCTTCAAGGGTTGTCTTACGGATACATTCTGGTAGGTCGCTACTGTTCTTGCTGGTGCAAGCTGAGATATCCATACCCAGAGCATGTGCAATCATTGCCACCTTCTGACCGATGTTGCCCAAGCCAACGATACCGAGTGTCTTACCAGCGAGTTCCATGAGTGGTGTGTCCCAGTAGCAGAAGTCCTGCTGCTTGCTCCACTCGCCACGGCGTACAGCCTCAGCATAATGGTCGACATGTGTGGTAGCGTTCAAGAGAAGGGCGAAGACATGCTGTGCAACGCTATCCGTACTATATGCAGGGATGTTGCATACGACGACGCCCCGCTCGCGTGCAGCCTCAACATCAATATTGTTATATCCTGTTGCTAACTCACCGATATACTTCAATTGTGGCAGTTGGTCGAGTACTTCACGGGTGATATTAATCTTATTGATAAGAATACCGTCCGCATCCTTAGCTCGCTCAATAACTTGTTCCTGACTTGTGCGCTCATAGATAACGCACTCTGCTATTTCCTTTATCGGTTCCCATGAAAGGTCACCTGGGTTGACTGCATGGCAGTCGAGAATTACTATTTTCATGTTTGTTGGGTGTTAGAACCTCTCCCCCAACCCCTCCCCAAAAGGGAGGGGAGTGCCTAACGGGGTACAGTTTGGTTGGGTTTGAGGCACAATTTGATTGGGTTTAGGGTACAATTTAGTGAGCTTTCGCTACATATTATTACTATCATAAGGGGAGACATAGGGAGATAACACTCCGTTAGGTGCTCCCCTCCTTTGGAGGGGTTGGGGGAGGTACCAACTCATCCGGCATATACTGCTGCTCGACATAATGTCCGGGGTAATCGTGTGGATACTTATATCCATCGCTATAACCGAGGTCCTTCATTAGTTTTGTCGGTGCATTGCGAAGATGGAGAGGAACTGGGAGGTTACCTGTCTGGCGCACCAACTCTATCGCTTCGTTGATGGCTTTATACGCGGAGTTATCCTTCTTCGAACGAGCTAAATAGACTACCGCCTCTGCTAATGGGATTCTACCTTCGGGCCAACCGATCTTCGTCACAGCGTCAAAGGCTGCATTCGCCAGCAATAGGGCGTTAGGATTGGCAAGTCCGATATCTTCTGCCGCACTGATAACGACACGACGCGCAATAAACTTCGGGTCTTCCCCAGCCTCTATCATACGTGCCATCCAGTAGAGTGCCGCATCTGGGTCGGAGCCACGAATCGACTTGATGAATGCCGAGATAATATCGTAATGCATCTCCCCATCCTTGTCATACGCCAACGGATTCTCTTGCAGTCGTTCCTCCACCATCTTATCCGTAATCACGACATCGTTGCCCGATTCGGCTGAGATAATCAAGTCGAGGATATTCAGTAGCTTACGCGCATCGCCCCCACTGTAACGCAGGAGCGCCCCCGTCTCACGCAGTTCGATATTACGCTTCTTCAGTTCCACATCCTCCGTAATGGCTCGATGCAACAGCTTCAGCAAATCGTCTTTCTCCAACGACTTCAGCGTATAGAGTTGACAACGAGAGAGCAACGGACGAATCACTTCGAACGATGGGTTCTCTGTTGTCGCACCAATAAGCGTCACCGTTCCTTTCTCTACCGCACCCAAGAGCGAATCTTGCTGCGACTTTGAGAAACGATGAATCTCATCGATAAAGAGAATTGGTGAGACCGAATTGAAGAAACGACCACTCTGTGCCCTTTCGATGACATCGCGCACATCCTTCACACCACTCGTCACGGCAGAAAGCGTATAGAACGGTGTTTCCAGACGATTAGCGATAATCTGTGCCAACGTAGTCTTGCCCACGCCCGGTGGTCCCCAAAGGATAAACGACGCAATGCGCCCCGAGTCAATCATACGTCGGAGCACAGCCCCCTCACCAACGAGGTGTTCCTGTCCGATATAATCGTCGAGCGTGCGTGGTCGCAATCGTTCTGCCAATGGTTCCATATCTCTTCCTCTTTTATTATTGTTACAAAAGTACTGAATTTATCTCATAATAACAAAGAATGAAAGAAAGTTCTTCTGAATTATGGAGCGATAAAATAAGCCTACTACATGATAATTAACATTACAAAAATACAAGCCATAAGTTTGTATTTTGATAACACTACTGCTTTAATATCTTTCTTAACCCCAAATCTCTAAGTTTGCAAGATGAATTACAAACTTAGAGATTTGGGGTTAACTTTATAGATAAATTTATTAAAGAGAAAAGCAGGTTAATGAATCTGCAATTCTTAGTACAGAAGAAAAGGAATCTGTATCTTATGTACACATAAACCAAATGACTTTTTACGACATAAGATAGGAATTCTGATGACCAAATATCTTGAAGATTATCTGCTTCTAAAGCTAAAAACACACAGGAGATATGCAACTGCTTTCTTCTGTAAACTTAAAGCCACTGGGTAATAACCATTATCCGATAAGGCATTAGCACTGCTATCAGCGAAAACAAATAAACGTCTACACGAAATACCCCTTCCCTATCATTTATCAATTAGAAACACAAAAAATGAAACATCCCAAATCAAAGTTGTTTATTGCGGTCGCATGTTTAGTCCTTCCACTTTTGTTTGCTTCATGTTCAAAAGATGAAGAAAGCGTAAACGACCACATACCCTTTGTTCCTATCGAACAAAATGATTTCACAGCTGATATCCTGCAACCTAATATTAATTATTCAATTCCTATCCAAGGAGACGACGCTAATCAATATTTCTTTAAGGCTGTAGGTACCTACGAGGGTACGCTAACCGTTTATGACCCTAAGACCAAACAGGTAATTCCTTCTAATTTTGATAATCATGTAAGTGCCAAGTTCGAATTATACTTACATCAGTTTTACTTGACTCCTGTTCCCCATCCTTTTACATTATATGCCTTAAAGAAGGATCAATATGCTTATGACATACTATATAAAATTATTGCTGTCCGGTAAAAATAAACTGAAAGCTCTGTATCTCTTTATCCATCGGTGTTACAGCCGTTTTACTTATCCATGGGCTTGGTTTTCAGTTTTAAACTGTAAGCATTATAAAATGTGCTTATTTTGACAAGGAAAGCCCTATAATAACCAAATAAATTAATGAAATCATAAGTTTAAGTCTATTTTATCTAACACAGATAACCAAAAAAAGTTTTATCGGACACCAATATACTCGAACTTGACGTAGCCCGCTACGTCTGCATTGCAAAGACGGACAAGATGCCGATAAGAAAATAAAAGATGTTAGGAAACAATACAATAGTAATAAGAACGATACGTATTGTGGTATAATGACCGATTAGGGTTTAAAATAAGGTGTATAGTCATATCTTCTTTTGTTAAATTATTTCATAACCTAAAAATCAAAAGGGCGTTAATTCCATTCGAATTAACGCCCTTTTGGCTTGCTAAAGATGCCCTTTAAGAACCTTAATAACGCCCTTTAAGAACCTTAGTAAGCACCTTCAAAACCGCAACTTTACAAATAACTGATAACAAGATACTTACAAAGGTAACAAAAAAGCTGATTCTCGACTCTATTCCTCACCTTTTCCTGACCCGAAATGTAAAATAAATTCGAACTTTGAACATTGAACTTTGAACATTGAACTTTATGATATGTACCTTTTACCTTTGCACATTGAGGTTTGCAAGGATTCGCGCAATTCGCGCAATTTGTAGTTCATATCATAAAGTTCAAAGTTCAAACATCAAAGTTCAAAGAATACTATGGATTCGCGCAATTCGCGTAATTCGTAGTCATTAATGGTACATATCATAAAGTTCAAACCTCAAAGTTCAATGTTCAAAGGACAAAGGACTAAAGTCCTTTGTTGCGTATTGGGTCATCATACTGCACTTGGAGCTGGAGGAGTTGTTTCTTAAGGTTCTTTGTAAGCTTCTCCGTACCAGGTTTACCATAGATATTATGCATTTGGTCAGGGTCTTTCTTTAGGTCGTAGAGTTCCCAAGCATTGATATCATTGTAGAAGTGCATGAGCGAATAACGCTTCGTACGAATACCATAGTGACGGCAAACAGAGTGCTCGGCAGGGTATTCGTAGTAGTGATAGTAGAGCGACTGACGCCAGTTGGCAGGCTTCTTACCCTCAAGGAGTGGGAGGAAAGAACGGCCCTGAATGTCAGAAGGCACCTTTGCACCAGCTACATCGAGGAAGGTTGGGGCATAGTCGATGTTCTGTACCATCTCTTTGACAACCCCATGCTTACCGCCCGGATAGTAAACCAACAATGGTGTGCGGAATGACTCTTCATACATGAAACGCTTGTCGAACCATCCATGTTCGCCCATGTAGAAACCTTGATCAGAGGTATAGACAATCATCGTGTTGTCAAGAAGACCGTGCTGGCGCAGATACTCGATGACACGACCGACGTTGCGATCAACAGAGTGAATCACACGCATATAGTCGTGCATATAACGTTGATACTTCCATTCAGCGAGTGCCTTACCAGAGAGTTTGTCTTCCTTAAACTTCTTGATGATTGGGTCATAGTAGCTATCCCACTGCGCCCGCTGCGAAGGTGTCATACGTTTGTAGTTGCCACGTCCCCACTGCTCAAGCCCTGTAGTGGTGTGAATCTCGTTCTCCTTATCTGCCATCTTATTGTCATAGACGAGGTCCATGTCCTTTATGATACTCATCTCCTGCTTCTGTGCAGCCAAACGACCAGCATAATCATCATAGAAAGTCTTTGGCAACGGATAGGTCACGTCGTCATAGAGGCGGAGGTCGCAGGTATCAGGATTCCACACACGGTGAGGCGCCTTGTTGTGCATCAACAGACAGAAAGGCTTGTTCTTGTCGCGTTTGTTCTCCATCCAGTCAATCGCCATGTCGGCAATGATGTTCGTCACATAGCCCGGACGGCGTATCTTCTTACCATTGCTAAGGAAGTCAGGGTTATAGTAGTCGCCCTGTCCGATAAGGATATCCCAATAGTTGAAGCCTGTTGGCAGTGAAGTGAGGTGCCACTTACCAATCATAGCCGTTTGATAGCCCTGCTTCTGGAGCAACTTAGGGAAGGTCTGCTGACCACCATCAAAGGTCTTAGAGTTGTCTGTGAAGCCATTGGCATGGCTATGCTTACCGGTCAGCATACAAGCACGTGACGGACCGCTGAGGGAGTTGGCAACGAAGCTCTCTTGGAACTTCACACCATTGTCAGCCAGCCAGTCGATGTTAGGTGTACTGATAAAACGCTTGTCGTAAGCGCTGATTGTCTGATACGAATGGTCATCGCTCATGATGAAGACGATGTTCATCGGTTTCTTCTGCGCTTGGGCAGGAACGACTGCACCCATTGCAATCGCTCCTGTCAAGCCGTATAATACTTTCTTTTGCATATATAATAAATTGGTTTATCGCAATTATTTATCCCATCCAGGGTTCTGCTTCCACAGATTGTTGGTCAGTGTGAGCATACGAGTTTCGAACGGAAGGAGGTAATCACGCTTTGGATTAAACTTCCAACCGGTCTCATACCCTGATGGATTCACTGGCAATACGTAACGTTGTGCGTCGCCAGGCTTGCCAGAGAGGTAGAGATTATTGCCTTTTGGCTTGTCATAAACGAGGCTTGTGCCATACTTTGCATGATGTTCGAGGTTGCTACCCACGAATAAAACACCGTGTGCACGCTTGCCGACGATAAGCTCATCGGCTGCTGCCCAACGGAAGATATCGTCCAAACGACGACCCTCACAAGCCTGCTCAATACGACGTTCACGGCGAACAGCCTGCAAGTACTTGTTGAGATTGCGGAAAGGATAGTCAGCCTCGGTGTTATACTCTCTGTCGAAGTCGACTGCTGGCATACCAACTCGGTCGCGCAAAGGCTTCAGAACAGCTATAATCTGACTTGCGTTAGCAGCACCATCGAGCTCTGCCAAAGCCTCAGCATAGTTTAAGAGAATGTCAGCATAGCGATACTGAATGGCTGGTGTGCTGCCTTTTCCTTCCTGATCAAGGCTTCCCTTATAGTCAATCTGTACGTGCTTGAGCATTGAATAGCCTGTTTCATTCTTGTTATAGCCCGACCCATTGAGTGGTGGAACAACGTAACCGCCTTGGTCTGGACGCAGAATCTGACCCGGCATGCACACCGTCTGGCACAGACGTGGGTCGCGAATGGTTGGCTTTAGCTCATCGCCAAAGGTTGCCTTTGCGGTCAACACGGCTGGTCCGACAAAGGGTTTGCCGTCGATGGTGAGGTAGTCGTCAACCAATGATGCCGTAACACCGCTACTACCACCACCCTGATTGAGGTATCGGTCAACGCTGTTACCAACGTTCACGCCGTCATATCGCTTAAACCATAACACCTCTGGGTTGGCACTAAGGTCCTCTGTCTGGAAGATAACGCGGTAGTCATTCAATGGATTACCTGTCGTATAGATTCTCCATACACCTCTGTCTACAACGTCCTTACAAGCCTCAACGCACTGATCTAAGTAAGACTTAATCTTCGCATCGGTAACTGTTGGGTCGAAGAAAGCATCGTTCTTTGCCTTATGATACTTCTCCCATGTAGCCTCATAGAGTGCCACCTCGCTCTTGAAAGCACGTGCCACATCCTTATGAACACGCATCGAAGCACTGCTGTTCTGGGTGTTAAGGTTGGCAATAGCCTTATCGAGATCGGCAAGAATACTATCAGCAATAACGGTTCGTTCCTGTTGTGGCTGCTGCATCTCGCTTTCCTCTGGTTTAAGAGGGCGATTCACCCAAGCGATTTTACCATAGTTCTTGAACAACTGGAAGTAGAACCAAGCACGGAAATAATAGGCTTCGCCCACGCATTGTTTGTAGGCAGCAGAGTTCTTATCCTTGAAATTGAGGTTATTCAAGAAGAAGTTGACGTTACGAATATTATAGTAATGACCGAGTTTGCCCGCATTAGCGAGGGTCAAACCGCCATTTAATCGTGTATTAACAGAGCCACTTGCCATGTTATCGCTGTTCATATCGATACCAGCAATACCACCACTACCCCATGAGTTAAAGTCTTGTCCCTTCACACCTGTCTGATAGAACTGGTCGAGATAGCTGTTCATCTCACCCAAGGAAGTGAAAGGGTTGACCGTTGAAAGCACTCCTTCTGGAGACTTGTCCAAGTCGAAGCAACTTGTAAGTGTTGTTGCACTCAAGAGTGCTAAACAATATATTTAAGTTTCATAGTTATATTCTTTTAAACGATTAGAGATTAACCATAAGTCCAAATGAGATGACCTTGTTCATTGGATAGTTCTTACCGCCTTCGCCTGTGTAGCCATTGGCAGTGAAGATAACCTCTGGGTCGAGCATCTTCTTTAGCTTTGTGAAGGTAAGGAGGTTCTCACCAGAGAAGAACACCTTCACCTGCTGGAGCTTCATCTTCTGTGTCCAAGCCTGTGGGAGGATGTAACTCAAGGTCAAGTTCTTCAAACGACAGTAAGCCGCACTCTGCAAGTATTGGTCAGTAGGCTGGCTCTTTGTCTTCGCTGCGTATGGACGAACTCCACCTGCTGAATTGATATAAGGCTTTGGATAGTAGGCATTAGGATTGCTCTCCGACCAGTAGTCAAGATGATCTTTGAAGAGCGTTACTTGTGCGTAAGGACCTGTTCCCCAGAAGTAAACGCTGTTGGTTGGGTCCCAATCACGCTTGCCTACACCTTGGAACATGAAACTCAAGCTCAGTCCCTTCCAGCTAACCATGCCGTTGATTGTGTACTGATAGCGTGGAGATGAGTTACCGATAACAGTCATATCACCCATATCATCGAGTTTATTCTTACCATTGTTCACATATCCGTCGTTGTTAAGATCGCGGAAAGCAACGTCACCCGGTGTCCACTTCAAGGTTGAGAAGAAGGTGTTGTTATGGCTTGCATTGTAAGCATCAGCCTGCTCCTGTGTCTGCAACAAGCCGTCTGTACGATAGCCCCATATCTCTCCTACGCGTCTGCCCTTATACCAGTTGCTTGCGGGTGCCGTACCCGTTGGGTTTGCATAGTCTGTCACAATAGAGGTATAGTCAGCCAAAGAACCACCGATGCTATAGTCGATGTCCTTACCAATCTTACCACGATAATTCAGCGTTAGCTCCCAACCACGGTCGCGCAAAGACGCATTATTGGTTTGTGGGGCATTAGCACCGAAGAAGTCAGGGAAGTCGACACCAGGTCCTAACATATCCTTCGTCTTACGCTCGTAGACGTCAAGACTACCCGTAAGGGCATTGTTCATAAAGCCGAAGTCTAAACCGATATTCTTACTGCTTACCTTCTCCCATGTTGTTGCAGGGTTTACAACGCCTGGCGCAAGGAGGTAAGCATGACGACCATCTGCAAAGATATAGCTTCCCAATCCACCACTGAGATTCATGGTTGATGCGAAGGTGTAGAGCGCTGCACCTGCCTGATTACCGAGCTTACCGTATGACATACGCAACTTCAACTGCGATACTTTCTGGCTGAGTGGTTCCATAAACTTCTCACGACTGATGTTCCAACCGAGGGAAACAGATGGGAAGAAACCCCAACGATGGTCACGTGCAAAGCGTGAAGAACCGTCATAACGGCCGTTTACTTCGAGCAAGTAACGACCCTGATAGTCGTAGTTGATACGTCCGAAGAAGCCACGTGTTGCCCATCCGTTGCGGATATCATCTGGCTGCTTGTCGCCTGTTCCCATTGCCGTATTTGGATTATGCATTGAGTAAAGACCAGAGATACCGTTCTTCAGATAGTCTACCTTGTTGTTTTCTTCCTGATAACCAGCCATCAAAACGATGTTATGATCCTCTGCAAGGGTCAATGAGTAGTTACCATAAAGGCTGATATTCTGGTAGTGAATGTTATAGTTTGAACGCTGATACTTGCCATCAGGACTTGCATCCAACTCTCCTCGCACACCCTTTGAGGTCGTTACGCCATCGGCTGCATAGATGTCTGGCGCAACATTCAAAGCCTCGTATGAGGTTGAGATAAACTTATTGGTGTAATCGGCATTGATAATCAATCCCTTTACTGGATTAAGTTCGAAGCCTAATGTGATGTCGTAATGATTGCGCTTTGTACGGGTGAAGGTGCCACTCTGTAGGTAAGGTATCATTGACAACTCCGTGAAATGACCGTTAGGATCGACAACAGAAATCGTCGGACGGAAACGTGCTAAGGAGTGATAGAAGCCTTCACTCAGTCCGCCTGCACCAAAAGGAGTGTTGTCGACAGAATGAACATACTTCAAATTAAGCTTCATCTTCATCCATGAGGTGAGTCGAGAGGTGAGATTGGAAGCGAGGTTCATACGCTCAAAGTTCATCTTCGCATAACGCAGAATACCGTCTTCCTTGAAGTAACCTCCTGATACATAATACTGTGCCTGCTTACCGCCACCGCTCAAACTTACGTTGTGCTGCTGCTTGAAGGCATAGTCTTTATAATGTAACTTGAAGTAGTCAACGTTTCCAATACCCTTCTCTGTGTTCTCAAAGGCTGGGTTCATCAAGGAGTTGGCAGGGAGTTCTTGCCATGGATTCACACTTGATGGGTCGTTCATATACTGCTCTAACAGCTTAATCTTTTCGTCGCTGTAGAGGCGAGAGGAGTTGGCATTCGTAACACCAGTATTCCACATCTTCGCAAACTCTACGGCATTTGCCATCTCTGGTAATACCGTCGGACGGTTCCAACCCATGCTTCCTTGATAGTTTACGTGCATCTTGCCTTCCTCTCCTCGCTTGGTCGTAACCAAGATAACACCATAGGCAGCACGCGCACCATAGATAGAACAAGCGGATGCATCTTTCAATACAGAGATTGACTCGATATCATTTGGATTGACATCGGCAAGACTCATCTCGATTCCATCTACCAAAACATAAGGATGACCAGTACCGGAGAGGTTGCCCTGACCACGCAATGACAAGGCTGCCGTGGCACCCGGACGACCAGAGCTACCATTAGATACCATCAAACCCGGTACTAATCCCTGAAGACTCTGCGACGCGTCTGTCACTGGGCGCATCTCGAGTGCATCGCCCTTAACAGATGAAACAGAACCAGTGAGGTTTACCTTCTTTTGTACTCCATAGCCTACGACAACCACTTCATTCAATGCTTGGTTGTCATCCTGCAGACTAACGGCATAATTGGTCATACCTGCTTTGACGGTTACAGACTGAGGCTTAAAGCCCACATAACTTACTTGTAGCACAGCACCAGGAGCGGCGGCAAGCGAGAAGTTGCCATCAACATCCGTAACAGCCATGGCGACTCCATTAACCATCACAGAGGCACCGATAACGGGTTCACCATGGGTATCCTTCACAACACCCTTGATAGCCTGCTTTTGTTGCTGTGTACTCTCAAATGTTTTTACACTCGTACGTGTAGAACTAACTGCTGGGGTAGCGGCAAATAAACTCAGACACAAAGAGAGTGCCACCCCTCCCATTGCAAATGGGGGATGCTTCCTTATACCCAGGAAGACAGTAGTAGATTTAGACATAATTACATTGATTTAGGTTTACAGGTGCAAATATAACACTTTTTTTATTAATTCAGAATTCAAAATTCATAATCCTCTGGTAATTCATAATTCAAAATTCACAATTCATAATTATGATTACTACTGTTAACTGTGGTTTATCGCTACAATTAACTCGTCAACTCGTAAACCTGTCAACTCGTAAACCTGTCAACTCGTCAACCTGCCAACAAAGAACTACTAATTACGCGAATGACACGAATTACATTACAATAAGCATTAGCGTAATTAGAGAAAATCGTAGTTCATATCATAAAGTTCAAAGTTCAAACCTCAATGTTCAAAGGTAAAAGAGTTCAAAGTTCAAACCTCAATGTTCAAAGGATAAAAATTCGTAGTCGATGCGTGAATTTATTTTACATTTTTGGTCAGGAAAAGGTGAGGAATGGAGTCGAGAATCAACTCTTTTTTTCACCTTTGTAAATGTTTTATTATCAATCAGTTATCGGAGTGCGGTTTAAAAGGTTCTTATTAAGGCTTCAAAAGGGCGTTAGTAAGGGGCTTAAAGGGCATCTTTTGCAAGCTAAAAGGGCGTTAATTCGAATGGAATTAACGCCCTCTTAATTTTCAAGGTTTGAATTTCCTTTACAATACAGAGGAACAAAAGAAGACAGAAGAATAAAAAACAAGATTATGTGTTTTATTGCAACAAGCAACTTATTAACTTGTCAACTACCAATACAGCACTACGAATTTCGCGAATGACACGAATTAGATTATAATTAACATTAGTGTAATTAGGGAAATTCGTAGTTCATATCATAAAGTCCAAAGTTCAATGCTCAAAGTTCAAAGGAAAATGCATCCTTCAGCAAACTGTTTCCAGCACTCCCCCTCTCTCTCGGAGAGGGGGTTGGGGGGTGAGGTCCTCCCCGATAGGGTATATTTACGTTAAATAAACCAAACTTTATACCCTTTAGGGATTATCTGTTTTGTTTTTCATAGATATTTCGTACATTTGTACCCGTAAAGGTATAATCAGCATGGAGAAGAATCAATTATCAGCCACATTAAAGCAACTGCGGAAGGAATATCATCTAACGCAGGAGGATATGGCTTTCAAAGCAGGTGTAGGACTCCGCTTTGTCCGTGAGATGGAACAAGGAAAAGCTACACTACGCATGGACAAAGTCAACCAAGTACTTGAGCTGTTCAACCTACAGTTAGGACCAGTACCTATTCCAAAGGACTAAGTGGCAAAAAAAACAACATCATGAGACAAGGAAAAGTATATGTAAAAGATAAGTCGGCAGGCATTATCACAGAAGACGAGAGGGGATATAGCTTCGCTTATCTTCAAGAGTATTTGGATAGTAGTAAGCCAACTCCCGTAAGTCTGACTTTGCCATTACGTGCAGAACATTATCATAATAATGTACTTTTTTCTTTCTTCGATGGTCTTATTCCAGAAGGTTGGATGCTGAATATTGCTGAACGAAACTGGAAAATCAACCGTAGAGACCGCATGGGATTACTCCTCTCATGCTGCCGTGATTGTATAGGAGATATTAGCATCGTACCCATAGAAAAGGAGGAGGAAAGAAGATGAAACGTTGCCTGTGTTGTTATAAGCCGTTAAAGGCTGGGGAAGTTGACTATCACCCACATTGTGCAAAGAAAATGTTTGGAGCCGCAATAGCCCCTATCCTTCCTTACACACGAAAAGATATTAACCGTTTGGCACAGATTGTCGTTGAAAAACGAACGACAGTGACAGGTGTACAATCAAAACTATCAATTGACCTTGAGCATGACGCAGCAGGAAATCCACAAAGTCTAACGATAGTAGGCGTTATGGGACGATATATCCTTAAACCCCAAACAGAGCAGTTTGAATGCCTCCCAGAGATAGAGGATTTATCCATGCATCTGGCTGAGATTGCGAAGATTCCAACAGTTCCGCATTCTCTTATCCGTTTTGCTGATGGTGAACTAAACTATATCACAAAAAGAATTGATAGAACCGACGATGGGCGAAAGCTTCCTATGGAGGATATGTGTCAACTAAGTGGTAAACTGACGGAACAGAAATACCAAGGAAGTTATGAAATGATAGCGCGTTTCCTCGACCAATATTCCAGTGTCTCTATGTTAGACAAAGTGAACTATTGGCAGCAAGTTGTTTTCTCGTGGATTATAGGCAATGCGGATATGCACCTTAAAAACTTCTCTTTGTATAGCATACGAGAAGGACACTATGTACTCTGTCCAACCTACGATCAGGTTTCCACAAAGATTGTTATGCCAGAAGACACAGAGGAAGTGGCATTGTCGCTCAACGGCTTCAAGAAATCACTTCTTGTCTATGACTTCCGAGAAGCTATGTTTTCGACAGGACTTTCCGAAGTGGTTGCTAACAGAATATTATCTGGTTTTGCTAAGTTTAGGGACAAATGGATGGTGTGTATTGATAACTCTTTTATCTCTGATAATCAGAAAGAACAATACAAGAAACTTATTGACCACAGATTGGAAACCTTAGCAAAAGAATAAGACTGATTTAATTCAGAAGCCTCTGTTAATTCATAATTCATAATTCATAATTCTCCGTTAATTAACCCAAGTTTAACCGGCAAAATTATTTTTCATAAATTTTCGGGATGTTTTGTGTAGTATCAATTTGATAAATGATTGATAATCAAGTGTAGAGTATTGTTGCGAGGAGTAAAATCTGATTTGTAGGACACATCCATATCAAAAATATTTTGTTACTTTGCACTCATGCACGCAAATGTACAGACACGATTCAACCCTGCCACAGGGGACATGGCTCCTTATTATCGCATCAAGGAGTCATATCGTGACGTGCAGGGTCATGTACATTCGCTAATTCTGTTGAACATCGGGTTCGAACCTTCACTTACTGCTGTACAGGTTCGAAAAATTGCATACGCTCTTACCGAACGCTTCAAAAATAGAAGTACACCCTCGCTTTTCAAAGAACATCTTGACGGTCTTACTCCTATTGAACAGGCAAAGGCTGACGAATGGTGGAGCCGTATGGAGAAAGAAGGTGGAATCGATCGGTTTAATAAGGAAGAGCAGAAGTCGCTGAGAAAATATGAGAACTATATTGACCTTGAGACGGCAAACTATACTGACGCAAGGAATGTTGGTGCAGAGTGGCTCTGCAAGCAGACAATAGACAAGCTACAATTAGAGGGTTTTCTGCGCAAAAATGGGTGGACGGAAATGCAATACACACGGCTTTGTCAGCATTGATTGTTCGTACGGTATATGCTGTCTCTGAACGTTCATCTTATTATTATTTGCGCGATAACTCGGCTGCTGGCGAACTTTACAGTGGAGTTCCTGGCTGGACACCAGGAATCAATTCTCTGTATAAAATCACTGACAAATTATATGAACTAAAGGAACAGTTAGAGCATCATCTGTGCAGCATTACTGACGCTCTCTTTAATATAGACAACAAGTTGATGCTCTTCGACTTAACCAACTTCTATTTCGAGGGTAGCAAGCGTAATAGCGATAAAGCCAAGTTCGGTCGTTCAAAAGAAAAGCGCTCTGATTGTAAGCTACTTGTACTTGCATTATGTATCAATAAAGAAGGTTTTATACGTTATTCTTCTATCTTGGAGGGTAATACAGCAGATTCCAAGTCTCTACCCAATATGATTGATACGCTGGCAAAGAGGAATCCATCAAGAACAAAGGATACGCTCGTTGTCATGGATGCAGGTGTTGCCACGGAAGAGAACTTGGAGTTAATAAAGAAAAAGGGTTACAATTATCTCTGCGTATCCCGTACGAAAATGAAGGACTATACGCTCAGTGATGATAACAAGAGTGTTACAGTAATGGATGCCCGTCGGCAAAAGATAACGCTGAAAGAGGTTAAGACAGAGGATGATGAGGATTATTATCTCGAAATAACATCTCCTTCGAAAGCTATGACAGAGTCATCCATGAACAGGGTTTGGAAAGAGCGTTTTGAGATGGAACTGCAGAGGATAAACAATGGAATCTCCAAGAAAGGTGGAACAAAGACCTATGAAAAGGTTGTTGAACGTACAGGACGTACCATACAGAAGTACCCTTCTATAGCGAAGTTCTACCAGATAAGCTACATAAAAAACGAGAAGAAACCCAAGGAGATGCTGCGTGTAGACTGGGAGATAAAAGACCTCTCGGCAATGGAATCTGGGCATGGAGTCTATTTCCTCCGTAGCAATGTCAGGACACTTTCTGAGCGTGTAACATGGGAATACTACAATCTCATTCGTGAGATAGAATGTACGAACAGACAACTAAAGAATGATCTCAACCTCCGTCCTATCTATCATCAGAAAGATGAGCGAAGCGATGCACACCTTTTCTTCGGTTTATTAGCCTACTGGGTGGTAAACACTATCCGTTGTCAATTAAAACGAGAAGGAGAATCCTGTTACTGGACCGAGATAGTACGACGTATGAGCACCCAAAAGCTCGTCACCACAAAAGGGAAGAATCCATTAGGTGAAACCATCGAGATGCGCCAATGTAGTAGTCCTTCGAAGCAAGCAAAACAGATATACGATAAGTTGAACTTAAAACACTCACCATTCAAAAAGAATAAAATTTGTAGGACACAGAGCCCATAAGAAAAATGAGGAAAGTACGGTGACAGTAACAATTAGGCGAAAGTGGGTGTTAAACTTGGGTTAAGAATTCATAATTCACAATTCATAATTATGATTACTACTGTTAACTGTGGTTTATCGCTACAATTAACTTGTAAACTTGTCCACCCGTAAACTACCCTCATGATTACTACTGTTAACTGTAGTTTATTGCTACAATTAACTGGTTAACTCGTAAACTTGTCAACTCGTCAACTCGTCAACTTAATTACATTCTCTTTGAAAATAATTGCAAAATAATTTGTTTGAATAGTTTTATTTCCTATCTTTGCTCACGAAACAAACAATAATAAAGAAAAGAGCTGGTATGATTTCAACGTTTGTCAGCTACAGAGAGGCAAATACTATAACACCTAAACAGTTATGCGCTGAGGAACCTGACACGATACGACTTGAAAAGAAACCAACTATTTTTACTGATATTAATTCTATAAACAACAATAACAATGAAAAAGATTTATCTTGCAATAAGCTTAGTTGTATGCTTGGCTTCTGCACCACTTACAACCTATGCACAAGCTAAAAAGGCTAAAAGTGCTGCTGTTACGATGAACGAAACACAGAAGGAAAAGCAACAGTTCGCTTATGGTTTTTACAAGACCTATATGAACAGCCTTATCTATCAGCTCTCAGACCTTTACATGGTAATTGCAAAGAAGTTTGTTAGTCCAAAGGTTTTGAAGAAGACTGCCGACACTGGTGCTGACGTACTTCTTGATGCGCAAGACTGTATAGAGGAGAATGTGCGTACGCTACAAGTTGTTCCCATCAATAACGATTGGTTCTGCGTTACATTTATGTGGACTTCAACTTATGATAAAATCCCATCACAGAAAAAAGTTATTTATATCAAGGTAAAGCAGCAGGGCAACTCATTTATCATCGAGGATGCTACTTCTGAGAAACCAAAGCTGACGAAAATATAATTCAGAATTCATAATTCACAATTCATAATTATGATTACCGCTGTTGGTTATGATTTAACTGAACGCACAGGCAAACACGTCAACTTGTGAACTCGTAAACTCGTAAACTGATTATAAACCACTGTTGGCTATGATTTACCTGAACGCACAGGAGAACACGTCAACTTGTAAACTTGTGAACTCGTAAACTGATTATAAACCACTGTTGGCTATGATTTACCTGAACGCACAGGAGAACACGTCAACTTGTAAACTTGTGAACTCGTAAACTGATTATAAACCACTGTTGGCTATGATTTACCTGAACGCACGGGCGAACACGTCAATTCGTAAACTCATAAACTCGTAAACTGATAATAAACTGCTGGTGGCTATGATTTACCTGAACGCACAGGCAAACACGTCAACTTATAAACTTGTGAACTCGTAAACTAACAAAAAGGGGTATCTCGCATTTCACGCCCCTCCCTTTGGGGGAGGGGAAGGGGGAGGGGCCAGTTGTTGCAGTTGTTGCAGTTATTGTTAGAAGATGGCATAATATTGGAACAAATTGGGTTTTAAATTATTAATTTTAATCTAAATTTGAAGTATGAAGAGAATTAAAAACATTTTCTATGCTATCTTTTTAGCATTCCTATTCTGTAATCCTACATGTGCACAGAATGATGTGAAGATTACAAAGGTGGGTAAACTCGTTCAGGAGTCCCTCCCTTCAACTTGGGAGCGCGACACCTTTATGACCTATTACATTGCTGCTGATGCGGATAGTACGGAACGCTTTATCAAGGAAGGGAATTGGAAGCCCGCTTATGAGAAACGATATACACCTTACAATAATGTATCACTACCTTTAATCAGAGAATGCTTTGCTGAGTCCATAAGTGCGGTTCTTACAGAAGAACAAAAGAAACTCTTAAACCTAATTGGAAAGAAAAGTAATATTATGTGGTCTGAGTTCTATGTCTTTATAAATAGCAAAAAGAGGTTTGTAAAGATAAAAATGAAGAGTAGCACCGCTAAACACTTAACCCAAGAGCAGATTTATGAGATTCTCCGTTTATACAGTAAGTGTGAGCTACCAATACATCCTGTAGTGGGAGCGTTTAAAGAAAAAGAATACTATATTACAGGGGCAAATTTCAGAAGAATAAAATAATAGTTCGAACAGAGTTCTCATCAGTACGTCATAATTATGATTACCGCTGTGGGAAAAATGAAAAAGTAAAAGGTCTAACATCAAAACTTAAACATCAAAAGTCAAAGGTCAAATATCAAATTAAACAAATCATAACGATATGAAAAAGCTAATTTTATTCTGTTGCGTACTCTTTGGAGCAAACGCAATTTCCCAAGCTCAGACAACAAAGTGTGGAGTTTATCAACTCATTAACACAAAGGAAAGTAAGAATGTTCTCAAAGACCACAACATCGTACTTGAGAAGGGTGCAAACGGTAAAATCTCTGGTAGATTCTATGGTACCACAGACGACTTCGTGGATGCCCGTGAAGGTTATCTCCCCGGTCATTTTGTAGCACCAATGGAGAATCTCCGAGTAACAAAAGATAGTATCTTCTTCACTATCAACGTGGCACACAAAGACCTCTTTAAGAATCCTATCCCTCGCAACGTAAAAACAGCCAAAACTGCTCACAACCTCAAAAGAGCTGCGTGGAAGAGTGGCTGGATAGGCGACAACCTACAGCGTAGCTACGCTGCTGCACTTGGAAAGGGCGTTATTAGGTTTTAAAGCCTCACCCCCGCCCCCTCTCCGAACCAGCGGTCACTGACCGAAGGGAAGTAATGGAGAGGGGGAGTGAATAGCTCAAAGGATTAAACTCAAATCATAAAGTTCAAAGTTCAAAAGTAAAAGAGTTCAAAGTTCAAACCTCAAAGTTCAATGTTCAAAGTTCAATGTTCAAAGTTAACAGTCTTATCCTGTGTTATTTGGAAGGTTTTTCTCTCTAGAATTGCCTCTACCACATATGCCATACCTGGTCGGAAATTAAAGCTCATTACCTTTTGGTAGATTACGTTACGTGTATTGCGATTTGCAAGAAAACGGTCCTCATAGAATTCAAACACAACTTTGTGTCTTCCTGCAGTAATAAAACGTCCATCAAACCATGAGAAACTCACGCCACGACCATAAGCAATATCATCCATTTCGCTTATTGAAACGCACATATTCTTAGAACCTGCATTCCACGAGGGAAGGAAAAGTCTACTATACTTGGGATTACGACGGAGCCAAACACTTTTCTCGTATCGAAAAATACCTACTATCACAGCTACCAACAGAACTGTCAGAATTATTGGTAGATATATGTACATATTCCCAGAACAGAGCTGGTTTATTTCTCTATTAAAAATGGTAAAATAAGGGAACGAACCAAAGTAACCTAATAAGGCTATGAATACCCCCAAAATACCCCTTACAGGAAGGGTCTTGATACTGGGTAAAGTATGAAAAGGAGAGAAACGATAAAAAAGATAATTTATCGCATAAATGATGCCTAATATTGCGAAAATACAAACAACACTTACAGCCATTGATTTCATCCTGTATATTCCTTTATTAATTCACAATTCATAATTCACAATTATTCGAACGAAGTTCTCATCAGTACGTCATAAATATGATTACCGATGTAAACTGTGGTTTATCGCAATAATTAACTGGTCTACTCGTAAACCTGTCTACTCGTCAACTACCACTCATCATTTCCGATGTTAACTGTGGTTTATCGCTGCAATTAACTTGTTCAATCGTAAACCTGTCTACTCGTAAACTACCACTTATGATTACTACTGTTAACTGTGATTTATCGCCACAATTAACTGGTCTACTCGTATACTTGTCTACTTGTAAACTTCTCAATACTTTAATTTAGAAATAACCACCAACGCTTAAGAAGAAGGTATTATTCAACTTCTTTTTAGGATAGAAATCGTCAAATGGCTTCCCTTGGACTGATATCTTCCGATAGGATGAGTAAACATCAAAATCAGAAAGTCCATAACCAAGAGCTACGAAAATATTATTACTTTCGACCCTAACAGTAGGGCGTATATCCCAAAAGCACCACTGCATATTGCTTGCGTATATGTTTTTTTGATGTGATTTTTGTGTTGTGGTATTGATATATTTTACAGAAACGAGAGTAAACGGAAGCTGGAACATTACACCAAGGTCTACTCCGAGTTTGAAAGACCAGCTTCCCACTTGAGCTATAGCAGGGCTATTTATTGATAACGAAGGCTCTAAATAGATATTCTGTGGTTTACTATCCTTTTCTAATAACCTCCAATAGTCCCATTCCCTATGATGAAGTTCTGACTGCGGGATATGATTAGCGCACCATTGGTTATAATATCCGAAAGAAGCACCCACACCAATACTTTTGTTCAAGTAATATTGATAGGTTAGTCGAGTATCATAAGCCTGATTTGTCATAATACCTGCACTCATGGATACTTCATGACGAGCATTCTCCCCTTGCGCCATGGCACACAATGGTAAAAAAGAAATTAAATAAATAATATTCCTAAATTTCATTTCGTTCAATAATTCCTTATCTGTTATGAATCATAATTACCTCTATTGACTATGTTTCCCCTAAACGTATAGTAAACACGTCAACTACCACTCATGATAACTAATGAAAACTGTGGCTTATCACCACAAGCAACTTGTCTACTCGTGAACTTGTTCACTCGTCAACTCACACAAGGGGTATCTCGCATTTCACTCCCCTCCCTACGGGGGAGGGGAAGGGGAAGGGGCCAGTTGGGTCCTGTTGTTCTGCTTGTTCTGCTTGTTCTGCTTGTTGTTTTCTCCTTCTTACAGCAAGCTCTCTCCAAATATCGCGTTCTTAATATCCTTCTCGTGTTCGAATACGAAGCGGGCAACGATGGCACTCAATAGGGCTGTTGAAGGAAGTTTCACACTCGTAGCAGACTTCAGACGGTCCAGGACACCCTTGAGATCTGAATCGATGTAAACGGTTGCCAGACGAGAGTCGCGTGCTTTATAGTCGCGTGCTAAGTCGAGGAAAATCTGCCAGCTATCCTCACCGCTATCCTTTGCAAGAGAATACTCGCGTGCCAGCTGTCTGCCCTCTGCCTTTGGGAGCTTCTTTGCTGCTGGTGCAGTACGGTCCTTACGGTCAGTGGGCTCTTGCTTTGGCTCTACACGGCCAAACGGACTTGCAGGAGTCGTTGGTGCTACTGCTGGCTCGTCAACATCTGCAATAGCTTCAGCATACGCCTCTGGCTGCTGTTCCTCAACCTGAGTACGCACCTCCTGCTCAACATTGTTCGTATCATACTGTGCAGGCTCGTTAGCTTCCTGCTCATCCGTCGTCGTCTCCTCTGAATTAGTAGTAGGATTTGGTCTTGCACTCTTCTGTACGCTATGTGCCAAGTCGGTCATTGCACCAGGCATCATAACCATTGTTTTCTTCTTCTTAGCCATTGTATCTTTATTTCTTTGTTTCTACTTTATTATATATAAACGTGGACCTTATCATTTCCTTTCACCTGATCTGTCCCTTCGTCATCCTCTCTCCCCTATTGCCCCTCTTGAAGTCTTCTCGGTTAGCATCTTCTAACATCGTTTGTCCAACCAGCTTTATTAAACTTTATTTGTCTAACCCACATTGTTTGACTTTCTTTATCTAACCAATTTACCCAACTTCATCCCGTTAGGCACTCCCCTCTCCCTTCGGAGAGGGGTTGGGGGTGAGGCTCTTCTTTACTTCATCCTCCTCAGCATATAATCAAACGCCTTCTTCACCGCATCACGTTGTGTACCGAGCAATTCGAAAGTGTTTGTACGCTTCAGTGTCGCACGGCTGTTGACAACTGGTGTGACACGTCCGAAGTTACCAAACACCTCATCGGTTCTGCGCCACATCTCCTGCTCCTCAGCCGTACCGATACGTGGGTCGATGCGGTTTGGAACGAAGAAGAGCTGTGCTGTCATCTGTGGGTTATGTTCGCGAAGCACGTTAAGCACCTGAACGAAGACGCCCGTTGAGTCTAACGCCTTATCCTCGTATTCGTAAGGACAAACAATGTAGTCGGCACCCACGAAGAGCGGAGCAAGACCGTCCTCGCTGATATTACCAGGAGAGTCAAACAATACGAAACCTTCTACCTGTGAAGCTGAGTCAACCAGTGTCTGCATTGTCTCGACATCGGTCACGTCGAAGTCCTGAACGTTATAAGGTTCTTCCTCGCCCTCATAGATCAGCTTGTCCTTTCGACGCTGCATCAGAATCGTCTTCTGCAAGTCGGTATCGATGATACACACGTCCTTACCCTTTGCAGCGAGATAATTGGCAAAGAGGATACACAGCGTGCTCTTCCCTACTCCACCTTTCTGATTTGCAAAAACAATCTTCTTATTCTTCATTGTTTATATATTTATATTTTTAATTTCTTATCTTTTTCTTTATTTACGTATTTACGTGTTCAAATATTTATATTTTCATTCGTTCACTTATTTACGTTGTTGCCTTCTATGCTGTTTCCTCTTTCGGAGTCTTGCAAGTTGGCTGCCTCTCCCTTACTCTGCTCTTTGTGCCGATTCTCACTTTCTTTGAGCGAGGAAAGGACTTTTCAATGGTTTTCTCCTTTCAATTTATCTTTTCACGTCTTTTAAACGCTATTTCCTTCTCTTTCATCAACAAATATGATAGTATTGAAAATATCTATTTGATACTTTTATCTTTCTTATCTCCCACCTTCTCATCAGAGCAGCTTACATTTCACCACACAAACATAGCGTAACGCTTTCTTTCTGTCAATTCTCCTCCACTTCATCAGGGCTCATTTCTACAATATTTTTAATTCTTCGCCCCTCTACCCACAAATTCTCAAGTTATGAATTACTTTTTTCTGTCCCTCTCGTCCGAACAACTCATTTTTAGTGTCTTAAGGTTTCAGACGAGCTAAGAGCATCGAGTTGTGAGTAACTTCTTAATTCTTCTTTTTTAGTCTTCAACTACCATTGCCGTCCTCAAAACGCAGAATGGAATCAGAGTAAGAACGAAGGTTAACAGAGAGGTGATAGTAGAAACATACGTAATATCTGTCATCGTCGCACCGCTAACCCATGTATATACAATAAAGTATGCGAAATCTATCAACCATGCCAAGGCTTGACAGCCAAACAAAGATGCACCAAACAAACGAATCTTACCAGCATAAGTACGCACTAACTGCACACACAGAACTAACTTCGTAATAACAAACACAAGGAAAGCTACTTTCGAGAAAGTTGAAAAATATGATGGTAATCCTCCATGAAGCATTGCCTCAATTTCCTCCTCTTGAGTAAAAAGGAACTGTGGTAAAGCACCTGCAAGAGCTAAGCAAAATATAAGCACCATCATAATAGTGACGGTCAACTGTGCAGCCTTATTACCATTCTTATTTAAGCATCTACGAAATACCTCCAGCATCGCTAACTTTGTCGCAGCAATGACAAAATACTCAACAGCACGAATAAAGCTATTCGACTGCACTGTCGCAAAAGCATTCGTAAGAACTCCCTGCCCAGCATTAGGTGCAGATGTCCATCCATCGATCAGATTGAAAACACTAAAAACAACGAATAAGCCCAGGCTCCAATTTAAAACCTGACCTTCTTTAGGTGTAATAGAAAAAATCTTTAAATTCATATATATTTATATAAAGGTTGAATTAAATAAATACGCACATATTGATGTGGTTATATTTTTATACTTGCAAATATACATCTATTTATCGAAACAAGCAAATACATCTAAACATTTTTAATGAGAAAAATAAAAAGATAAGAAAGCAAAAATGCAATAAAATATTTATTCTTTTACGTTTTAATCTTTATATATATTTATATAGTTACATGTTGGCAAAATAAATAAATTAAAAGAGAAAAGAAGCAAACTAAAAACAAATAATTAAATAATAAAAATAAAAATATATTCTATATTTATATATTTACATACATAATGACATATTAAACAAAATAAAGATTACGTATATTTATATTGTTATATTTTTTTGTAATTAATGATTTATGCGTTTAAATAACAAGTCAAATAAATAAAGAGGAAGACAAGGAGAGAAATAGGCATACAAAAGAAGAACATAAAGAACCATAAGGTTATAACAAAAGAAACAAAAAGGAGGAAACATACGAAAAGAAGAAATAAAGAATCAAAAGATAAAGCTCGATGAAATCAAATAAAAGCACACAAACATATTTAAACAAATATATAAAAACATAGAATCCTTATAATCAAGGGAAAAGTAAGAAACAAAACACTCAAGAAACCTATTATATATAAGATCTTAAATGAAACAAAACATGAAAAACAACGATTTCATCGAAAAAAGACCAACAAACAGTTCTATATACGAACAAGAAAAGAACACAGCTAAAAGCAAAAAGACGTGCAAAGAGATATTAAAAAATAAAAACATAAATAATTGTTTAGTCAAATATATATAATATTGCTATTCTTCAAGTTACGACACTTTGCAAAGAAAACAACACAAAAATAAATATATAATGATTGATTTATACAAAGACATAAATAAGCAAATAGAAGAAAAGGGACAAAAGACGAGTAAAAAGCTTAGCAAATAGAAAAAGAAAGCAGTAAAATAAAGAAACAGAGAAGAAACCTAAACAAGAGTCCAAATAACAAAGTGAAAAAACTGATAAGATAAACAAAAGTAAGGGGGCTAATAAAGAACATAGAAAGGAATAAAAGATAAAAGTAAAAAAAATACAAAAAAATATCTACTTATTTATATATTTACTTATATAATAGCGACACGAAACGTAAGCTGTTACTATTTATATATTTCTTTATTTGCCTAATCATATAATTACGTATGCTAAAACATATTTATATATTTATTAAATATAAGAACATAAAAATAATATTACGTGCTTATATAAATATAGATTTATATTATAACATATAAAATTAAAAACCCAATTACATAAATAACAAATGAAAATAAAAACAAAGTAGATAAACAAACAAAGAAATAAAACGATAAAAGTATTTTTATATACTTAGATATTCAAGCAAAAATATCAAAAAATAAACAGATGAAAGGGTAAAAACGAAGCCAAAATGAAGAGGAAAAATAGGGGAGAGGAAGTGCGACAAAAAGATGAAAAGAGACAGAATGACAAAGGAAAGACAGAATGACATAAAGACAAAATAAGAGGAAAGACAGAGTAACATAAAAAAAGTAACAGGAAAAACAGAATAAGGAAAGACAAAGTAAAAAAAGAGACAGAGCAACAGGAAAAACAGAACAAATAAAGACAAGGTAACAGGAAAAACAGAATGCATAAAAAAAGAACAAAATACAATCTAAAATAAAAAAGTAAGGTTATATAAGTGAAAAAACAGGATATAAACAAAGATGGGTAACAAACAAATTTGAAAAAGAATAGATAACTAACAAGAAGAATTTCGATTAAAGATGCTGTCACTTTTAACAATTAAAATAAAACAACTATAAACCAAACAGTTACAACATAAAACTGAGTGAGAGGAGTGACAGCAAAACGAAAAATACTTCAAAACAATGAAAGGAAAGACAATGATCATCTGAAATATAGAGGAATAAAACAAAACTCTTATATCCTTAATTCCGCAGTATTTTTTCTTGTGAGAAAATTTTATATGTTGAGACGTCTTTTTGGGGCTCTATATGTTGAT
This sequence comes from Prevotella melaninogenica, assembly GCF_018127925.1. NCBI lineage: Bacteria > Pseudomonadati > Bacteroidota > Bacteroidia > Bacteroidales > Prevotellaceae > Prevotella > Prevotella melaninogenica. The sequence goes on from NZ_CP072347.1 coordinate 333,899, forward strand.
ATGAGGTGCTTCGGTGTTTCTTGGCTCTTTTCTAAGCATAAAATCCCCCACCCAAACCAATGGGGAAGTATGAAAAACCACAAAAAATACTTCCATAACAGAATGCTTTGCCGCTACTTCCACGTTTACCCAATACAGATTCGGTAAGTTTTTCAAAGCCCAACTTTGAGAAAACGTCCATAATGTGATAAATTCCACCGAAAGAAGTGATATTCACGTTTTTAATTGCTACCTTTGTCATGTCAGATTTTTGCTTACTTGTTATGTTTGCAGCACCAAGATAGGTGAAATTTCTGACATATCCAAGTGTTTTGAGAACTTTGTTTCTCAGGTACTTGGAGTTCTCACAAGAGTTTATGCTGCGGAATTAAGGTAAGGTAAACCATATATGAACCATCATTTTATCAACTCTATACTTCAATGGCTGCTCATTGCTATTGTCTTGACAGCAATCGGAGCATTGGTCTTAGGGGTCGTTGCCGATGGCGGTAAGGGGCCGACAGTGATAGGTCTGCTCATCGGCGGGGTGCTCATCTGGGCAGAGCATTACACCAAGAAGCGGGCCGAGAAGCGTGACGTGCTAAAGATGGAGACGTCGGCAGATAAGGCGGAGGACGGCACGGATGCATTGCCAGCGAGCGAGGAAGCACCGACCGAGAGCTATCGCATCGAACGGGAAGACAATTTTTCCACAGCCATAGAGGCACTGACGCATCAGGAGATTGCCGCAGGGCAGAATAGAGTGCTTGCTTTTGAAGACTCGATGGTGTACGCCTATGAGCTGACGGAGGTAGGATTGCTCACGGGAAGCGGAGAGCAGATGCGCTTCTCGGTGGTGATTCCGCTGCGTCGCAGCAACTGGCAGACGGAGCAGGAAGAGATAGAGAGAAGGCTCGCAGAGGTATGGAGGTGTCTGTGGCAAGACTATGGTTTTGAGACGGCGCATGCGTTGTCAGAGAGCAGCCTGATGCTCAAGATAGAGGCTTGCGGGCCGGTAGCCCACGCCGTGAAAGCGTTGAAGCCCACGCAAGATATACTTCACGAGATTATCATACGTCGGGATCTGCATCTGTTAGACTCGTATTTGCTCATTCACGGCTATGATTGGCCAGAATATGCCTATCTTAGAGGTGGACAGGTGGTGCACGATTTCAGAGAAGAAGAGGGTGTGGCAAGAAGTGTGTACCATGAAGATGAGGCGATGGCTGTGGCACGACTGTACGACTTCCAAGACTGCCAACGCATCAGCGAGGCGGAGTATTTAGAGGCACTTTCCTCTTACGCCCACCTGCCTTTTGCGTATCATGGTTCTTACATGGCGTATAAAAACAATAAGTTCAAAGGCGTAGTCTTCACCCTGATTGCGGGCAAATTCCACTTGTTTTGCGGTATTGACGAGGCCTACTTTACGACGGATCTGAGCATGTTTGACTATTTGGAGGAGGCACGTCAGTATAACTGTCGAGTGATGGAGGTACGCTTCAGATACGACCATCTGCCCATGATGCGCCTGCTGACAGGAGAGATATTATATATCGATGTGGTGCTGGAGAAGTATGGAGAGCCATTCTATTATCTTCTTCCAAGCTCGTATGGCGGCAGAGATTATGCTCGCATCAAGGCCGATTATGATGCTGCGAAGGTGGCAGAGATAGGGGTGAAGATGAAACTTTAATATAGTATAGCCTCAAATCCGCAACTAAGCCTTTCAACGTCCTTCTTGCGTGTACACATCCTCTCATAACTGAATTTGCAGATAATTTGAACTTGAAGCACCCACTTTTGCCTACAATATCCCCTTACCCCACAATGTGACTTGAGGCAATACGCAATATCATTCCCATAAGTTGGGCTCTTCAGCAATAGGGAGTGATAATCTGAATCTATTACACAATAAGCCAGACTGAGTTTCAAAAGAACTATTTCCTCTTTACCTTCCTCAATACTATTCTCAGCGAATCAGTGAGTACCCTTTTGTCATTACACATAATGAAATCTGAGGGCAAAACAAATAAGGCTAATGTATCTTCGTCGCCTTCACCTTGGCGTTCATAACGTAATTTAACTGAAATGATTTTATTCTTTACGTGCGTATTATTATTCTTATATGTATTGGTTCCAGAGAACGGAAAAGACTTCCCCACCTTTATATTCTTATCACAAAAGTCCAACCGTAAGGAATCGGGATTCAATACATAGTCTCCTTTTAAATTAAAGAGAAGGTAATACCAGCCACCGAAGTACATACTGCTGACCTTCACCATACGATTCTCTGATAAATGAATGTCATAGCTAAACTTATTGTTATCTAACGGAAGAATAAATCCCGTATCACAAGATTGAAGAGATAACAAGAAGAAAATACAAATCCCAAGCCGTTTGATGCGCCGACAGCTAACTATCATTTTCGATAAATTCATCATAATAAAATTTACAGTTATTCAGAACTTTCAAGAGAAAAGGTTTATCACATACGTGTAGATAATTAAAAATAGTATTGCAAAGTTATTAAAAAAATCGCACTACCAAAACAAGTTATAATCTTTTTCAAAAGGAAAAGGGAATTCAGTAATTTGTAGTGAGACGTTTACTTCTTAGGGTCAGAAATTTGACATAATATCACACAGAGAAACGGAGAGGACGGAGGATTATTAAAACAAAGCAGCGAAAGTCACGGAGGCACCGTCGGTGCGTAGAGCAAAGGAGCTTGTTTGTCAATTCTATTAGCTTAAATACAAAGCATTTACCCCAAAATAGTTATCAAGAATCTGTACGCTTCATCTCCGTCACTCTTTGTGCCATCGGCACCTCCGTAATATTGCATTTAACTCCGTTCCCTCCGTTTCTCTGTGTCCATCGGCAGCTCATTAACATTGTGTTACCTCCATCCCTCCGTGACTCTATGTGCCTTATTCTATAAGAACTTTAGTTTATCATTCTAAATTTTGGAAGCTCACCTTACAAACGCTCCGCACATATGGTGCGAAGGCTTAGCACCACATGTGCGGAGGACCTATAACATTACAAGAATAGGAAAAACCTCAACCGGTATGTGGTGAATGATGCGACAAATAGGGAGAGAAAACTGAATGTAAAGCATTCGTGAGGGTCGACAAAATAGGAATATATTTGGCACTTATAGATTAAATAGGTGAAGAAAACTGTCGATAGCTGTGTTATAAATCAAAATTACCATGCTTTGAGAGCATAAAACGACAAAAAGGGAATATTATTTATTGACTTAAAAAATCTTCATAATAAACTGAATATCAGTAGAAAACAAATATTAATAAAAGTAAAGTGCGACAAAAAAGTGACAAGTTTTTGTACTTTTCAGACGTAAATGACAAAAGAATCCGTCATAACATACTTATTTTTAATACTTTATCAAATAAATAGAGTAGGGGAGTATCGAAAATAGCTTCCCTATTTGTCTCCGCTATCTTTAAGCAATAAAACAGCATTTTGAGAATGATTAAAAACGGAAAAGAGCTTAGGTGCGACAAAAAAGGAGGAAAAACTCTCATGCCAAAACCTATAAAAAGTATGTCGACAAAGTCATGAAAAGAAGAAAACTCAATGCGAATAACCTTCCTAAAATGTAAACATAAAAACCGAAAAGTTTGAACAATGAAAAGAAGAAATAATCCTTCTAAATTCGATACGAATACCGACAAGCTGATAACAAAGAAAAACATACAAACGTCCTGACACATCTCCGCCCTTTAATCATTGAATACGAAGAAGTAAAGAATAGTCTTTAAGATAATTAAAAAAGCAATAATATACTGATACACAAATATATAAAAACATATTTGAAGACAATAAAAATCCTGTGTAACCGCCTAAAAAACAACCGAATAAAGAAAAGATCAACGGAAATAAAAATAAGAAAACGAAACAAAACCTACTACCAAACCGACATGAATCTCACTAAAATTTCCTACCCGAAACCACCGACTAAAAACCCACAAAACCATGAAACGAAAATGAAAACCCGAGTCAAAACGCTCGTCCTACAAGCCTACAGCAAAACAGAAAACACCTGCAACGCTCCCAACAGTATGTGCGACAAAAAGGGAGGTTGCGCCCAAAAGCTTTGTTTAAAGTCTTCTTCCCCCAGCGAAAAAGTATATATTTTCTCAAAACAAAACACCTCTTCTGAACTTAGAATATCGTTATATAATCTTTGTTAGATATTAGTAATGGACTTCCAAACCACTGAACCTTAAATAGTTACACGACTAATCAACGACAAATTAGTAAGTTAGCGGCGACAGATTAGTAAGTAGGTTGCGACAAATTAGTAACTATGGTGCGACACTTTAGTAGCTAATAGGGTGGGGTAGTCGACAAGTTAGGAGGTTAGGTGCGACGAATAGGGAGGGAATAAGGCTTTGTTGTGAAAAATATAAACAATTTCTCCCTTTTTATAACGCATCTTCCTTTCTTTCACTTCTTTTCCTATGCTTCTTCCATAAATAAACTTGTGATTTTCTGAACTTTGTATTCTTTATTTTATCTTATAAACTATTGTATTTTTGATAGTTACTAATTCTTTTCTAAACGTTCGAGACAAAAAGGGAAGATATTGCTCAACTCGCCACTCACAGTTTACCGACAAAATAGTAAGATGATAAAAATACTTTACATAAAAGACCCTCTAAACCAGATAGAATGAACGGAAGACATAATGACCGAAGGGACAGAAGTAATAAAAGACATGGTAACAGAGGAACGGAAGATATAATGACCAAAGGGACGGAGTATGTAAAAGACAAAGTAACAGATGAACACATAAGGGGTGGTAACAGAGGAATAGGGTCGTGAAGCGTTGGAAAAGGAACAATGGGAGGGCAGATGGACAAGTAATAGCGATATATACAGATAAATAAGTGGATGTGTGTATATTCTGTTAAATTATCTTTTGAGGCAAAAAGAAAATTCTTAGTTAAATATTCGTTTTACAGAATTCTAATCTTTATCTTTGTAATGTAATTACAAGAAGAAAAGTATCTTATAACTGTGATAAATTGTTTGAAGTTTGCATTGGTTGCAAAGTAATCAGCTTGAAAGGCGTTAGTAGAGACACCTGAAAGTTCTATTTCTAAATCGTACTATCATTTTATATTCTTTGTTGTCAAGAGGTATTTTTGTGTAAGCATTGAGTTAGGACTAATAGAAACGATAGAAGTAGATATCATCTTGTCTTAAAAACAGACAGACTGTAAGGGACGTTTGTAGATTATTATATTTGCCAACCTTTTCAGGCTTGTAGGTAGAAGACCTCATAGAGGATTTCTATTTTGCTCAGAGATACAATGTATTTTGAAGTCAAAATTAAATATAGTTTAATACAGAAGAAATATGATTCTACATATCAACATCGAAGATTTGCTTGAAAAGAGAAAAATAGAAAGCAATCGTATAGAATTCAAGAAAGGGTGGAATCCTACTAAAATTTATCAATCTATTTGTGCTTTTGCCAATGATTTCGATGATATTGGTGGAGGATATATTCTTGTAGGTGTAGAAGAGGAGAATGGTATAGCGAAACGCCCTGTATGTGGAGTTAGTCCAAAGGAGTTAGATAAGATTATGAAGGCAATGATAGGCTATAATAATAAACTGCTCCCTTACTATCTTCCACATCCAAGTGTGGAGGAAGTAGATGGGAAGCAAGTACTTGCAATATGGGTACCTGCTGGAGACTCCAGACCTTATGAGGTACGTTGCGATGTGACAAATCCTCGTTCTGAATCAAAGAGTTATATTCGCTCGGGAAGTAGTACAATAGAGGCTAAGGGCGATCCTTTAAACGAACTCAGAGAAATGGCAAATCGTGTACCCTTTGATGATCGTGGCAATAAGGAAATATCCATCAAAGACATATCTATGATTTTGGTGCAAGACTACCTTCGACGTGTACAGAGTAGGTTGGTAGATACCGTACTGACACAAGACTTCACCAAAACCCTTGAGCAACTTGACCTATGGACTGGACCCAAGGAAGACCGACGACTCAAGAATGTAGCGGCAATGATGTTTTCGGAAGAACCTCATAAGTTTTTCCCTTATACACAGGTTGATATTGTGATGTTTCCAGAAGGGGTAATCAAGAATCCAAATAATATGATAGAAGCTCCGAGTTTCAAGGGTTCAGTTCCAACTATAATAAGAGCGACATTAGATTATTTACGTAGCAATATAGTAAAAGAACGGATTATCAAGCCTAAAAATCAAGCAGAGTCCATTCGTTATTTCAACTATCCTTACCAAGCTCTTGAGGAGGCTGTCGTTAATGCTTTATATCATAGGGATTACCAAACACGGGAAATTGTGGAGATACGTGTAGAGCCACATGAGATAGCTATCTTAAGCTACTCTGGGCCTGACCGCTCTATCTCTGATGCTGATCTTAAAGAAGCAAAACATTTAAAGGCTCGTCGTTATCGAAACAGACGTTTGGGAGATTTTCTAAAGGAACTTAGTCTTTCTGAAGGTCGTTCTACAGGCATTCCTACTATACAAGATGAGTTGCTTCGTAATGGTTCACCCAAAGCGAGAATTGATACTGATGAGGAACGCAGTTTTTTCTTGATACATATTCCTTGTCATCCAGATTTTGTAAACGATAAGATATCTCTATTACCTGTTAATGACAGAATAAATGATAGAATAGATAATCAGATAAAAGAAGAGAAGCGCCGTAAGAGACTGCAAACTATGATTCAAATGATACAGCAAGGAAAAGTAACTTCGGCGAAACAGATAGCAATGGAATTATCTATTTCTATACCTACTGTTTGGCGTGATATTAAAATCCTTGGTGAATTAGAGATTAAGGTTAATACAAGGGGTAAATGGACCGTAAGTTATACGGTTGCATGATACAGTAAATAATACGGTTGCATGATACAGTAAATAATACGGTTGATGATACGGTTGATGATACAGTAAATGATACGGTTGATGATACGGTAAATGATACGGTAAATGATACGGTAAATGATACGGTAAATGATACGGTAAATGATACGGTAAATGATACGGTAAATGATACGGTAAATGATACGGTAAATGATACGGTTGCGTGATACAGTAAATGATACGATATGAAGTAAATACTTGTATAAACTTGTTCTGATACGGCAAAGCAAACTTAGTTATGGAACTTTCGAACTCCATTTATTTAGTTAAAAAATATGGTAAATAGAGTGTTGAGAAACAATGGTGTGCCTGTTAAAGCTGTTTCTGCGAGTGGTGTTGACGATAAGTTTCTGTCTACATCAGTTCACATGGTAGTAAATTATAGGAATATTTGCTGGTATCGTTTTTAGAAGTTGAACCAACCTTATAGCATTAAAATGTTCGAAGATTTAGCAAAGTGTTAATGGGGCAAAAAGCTCTGCTGGCAAAATCTATCCCAAGTTTAACCGGCAAAATTATTTTTCATAAATTTTCGGGATGTTTTGTGTAGTATCAATTTGATAAATGGTTGATAATCAAGTATAGGGTATTGTAACGAGGAGTAAAATCTGATTTGTAGGACACAGTCATATCAAAATTATTTTGTTACTTTGCACTCATGCACGCAAATGTACAGACACGATTCAACCCTGCCACAGGGGACATGGCTCCTTATTATCGCATCAAGGAGTCATATCGTGATGTGCAGGGTCATGTACATTCGCTAATTCTTTTGAACATCGGGTTCGAACCTTCACTTACTGCTGTACAGGTTCGAAAAATTGCATACGCTCTTACCGAACGCTTCAAAAACAGAAGTACACCCTCGCTTTTCAAAGAATACCTTGACGGTCTTACTCCTATTGAACAGGCAAAGGCTGACGAATGGTGGAGCCGTATGGAGAAAGAAGGTGGAATCGATCGGTTTAATAAGGAAGAGCAGAAGTCGCTGAGAAAATATGAGAACTATATTGACCTTGAGACGGCAAACTATACTGACGCAAGGAATGTTGGTGCAGAGTGGCTCTGCAAGCAGACAATAGACAAGCTACAATTAGAGGGTTTTCTGCGCAAAAATGGGTGGACGGAAATGCAATACACACGGCTTTGTCAGCATTGATTGTTCGTACGGTATATGCTGTCTCTGAACGTTCATCTTATTATTATTTGCGCGATAACTCGGCTGCTGGCGAACTTTACAGTGGAGTTCCTGGCTGGACACCAGGAATCAATTCTCTGTATAAAATCACTGACAAATTATATGAACTAAAGGAACAGTTAGAGCATCATCTGTGCAGCATTACTGACGCTCTCTTTAATATAGACAACAAGTTGATGCTCTTCGACTTAACCAACTTCTATTTCGAGGGTAGCAAGCGTAATAGCGATAAAGCCAAGTTCGGTCGTTCAAAAGAAAAGCGCTCTGATTGTAAGCTACTTGTACTTGCATTATGTATCAATAAAGAAGGTTTTATACGTTATTCTTCTATCTTGGAGGGTAATACAGCAGATTCCAAGTCTCTACCCAATATGATTGATACGCTGGCAAAGAGGAATCCATCAAGAACAAAGGATACGCTCGTTGTCATGGATGCAGGTGTTGCCACGGAAGAGAACTTGGAGTTAATAAAGAAAAAGGGTTACAATTATCTCTGCGTATCCCGTACGAAAATGAAAGACTATATGCTCAGTGATGATAATAAGAGCGTTACGATAATGGATGCCCGTCGGCAGAAGATAACGCTGAAAGAGGTTAAGACAGAGGATGATAAGGATTATTATCTCGAAATAACATCTCCTTCAAAAGCTATGACAGAGTCGTCCATGAACAGGGTTTGGAGAGGGCGTCTTGAGATGGAACTGCAGAGGATAAACGAAGGAATCTCCAAGAAAGGTGGAACAAAAACCTATGAAAAGGTTGTTGAACGTACAGGACGTGCCATACAGAAGTACCCTTCTATAGCGAAGTTCTACCAGATAAGCTACATAAAAAATGAGAAGAAGCCCAAGCAGATGCTGCGTGTAGACTGGGAGATAAAAGACCTCTCGGCAATGGAATCTGGTCATGGAGTCTATTTCCTCCGCAGCAATGTCAGGACACTTTCTGAGCGTGTGACATGGGAATACTACAATCTCATTCGCGAGATAGAATGTACGAACAGACAACTAAAGAATGATCTCAACCTCCGTCCAATCTATCATCAGAAAGATGAGCGAAGCGACGCACACCTTTTCTTCGGTTTATTAGCCTACTGGGTGGTAAACACTATCCGTTGTCAATTAAAACGAGAAGGAGAATCCTGTTACTGGACCGAGATTGTACGACGTATGAGTACCCAAAAGCTCGTCACCACAAAAGGGAAGAATCCATTAGGTGAAACCATCGAGATGCGCCAATGTAGTAGTCCTTCGAAGCAAGCAAAACAGATATACGATAAGTTGAACTTAAAACACTCACCATTCAAAAAGAATAAAATTTGTAGGACACAGAGCACATAAGAAAAATGAGGAAAGTACGGTGACAGTAACAATTAGGCGAAGGTGGGTGTTAAACTTGGGCTATGTGCAGTTATAGGTTTTTGAAACAAATATTGTATCTTTGTAGCAAAGAGCACTGATTCTACCTTAGATAGTATTTCCTACTGTGGTGATGTGCGTCTTTCTTTTCAGTAGGATGAGCGTCTGCATATAAGTACGATAACTTCAAGCTCCGCAGCCGTCCTACTTTTATATAGAGCCGTATTCTTACGGCTCTTTTTGTGTTGTGGCGGCGTATAGCAATTCTGATTTGTTCGCCCTCTTCTGTTCACACAAAATCTCTTCTTTTCTACCTTTATGTCCTCTAAAATGATTACCTTTGCAGTGAGTATGTATAACACTGTTTTGTACTAATGAGGAGAGAGCTATAATTAACAATCACTGCGGTGGATGGTAATAGAATAAGGCTCTTGAAATCAATGACAAAACACATAGAAATACTTAGTTATATTGCTCATAACTATTACCGATATATTGGATATAACTAAATCATATTAGGCTAAATGAATGTAAATTATGGGGTTGAATAACAGATTACAGATAGGCGATGTATCAAACAATGGTCAGGTAGAGATTGTTGATGAGGACAGATTATGTTATTTGGTAAGGTCAACAAGTAAAGGTGCTACAGGCTTACGTACAATCTCAAAAAGTCTGTTGGAAGAATATGTAAACTATTGGAGTGAGCATTCTGATGCTACATCTGAATCTGCAAGGCAAGCATTGTCTGGAACCAGTGAGATAGATAAGTATGAGTATGGTTATACGTCCACACTGTCGGTAATGGCTCAAATGGTTCTTCAATCAACTCACAAAGTAAAGAATAACGTAAGCAGTCTTCCTCTCCAGCAAATCTTCTACGGTGCACCTGGCACAGGTAAGTCCTTTACTATCAATCAGGAGATAAAGGGGGAGGACGTAATTCGTACTACATTTCATCCTGATAGTGACTATTCGTCTTTTGTGGGAGCGTATAAGCCGACGACACGAGAGATAACGATGCGTGACTTGTCGGGACATCCTGTCATTGAGCATGCGCAGATTCTGACGGAGGAGAAGATTGTCTATGAGTTTGTTCCACAGGCATTTCTACAAGCATATGTTGCAGCATGGGAGAAGTATGCTACGTGTGATGAAGGCAATCCACAGCGACAGTTCTTAGTAATAGAAGAAATTAATCGAGGTAACTGTGCACAGATTTTCGGTGATTTATTCCAGCTCTTAGACCGCAACCATAGCGGCTTCTCTGATTATCCTGTGAAGGCAGATACCGATATGAAACGTTATGTGGCTAAAGCACTAAAGGGATTGTCTATTTCTCAGGCAGGTGCCATCAATAGCCTTTATGGTGGTCGTGATGTAGTGAGCGAGGTGTTAGAGGGAAATATTCTTCTGTTACCAAGTAATCTGTTTATTTGGGCAACGATGAACACTAGCGATCAGAGTTTGTTCCCGATAGACTCTGCCTTTAAGCGTCGTTGGGATTGGAGCTATATGCCAATATCGGATGCAAAGAAAGGTTATGTCATTGATGTTGCGGGCAGTCTATATGACTGGTGGCAGTTCTTAGAGGAGATAAACAAGAAGATAGAGAGCACGACCAATTCGGAGGATAAGAAGTTGGGCTATTTCTTTTGTAAGGCACATGGAGGCGTTATTAGCGCAGAGACATTTGTGGGTAAGGTTGTCTTCTACCTTTGGAACGATGTGTTTAAGGACTTCGATTTAGTAGGTCCTATCTTTGATGATACAGTTGAAGGTGGAAAACTAACGTTCGCAAAGTTCTATACTGAAGGCGAAATGAAGACTAAGGTAAGGACAGATAAAGTGGCACAGTTCCTTGGTAACTTAGGCTTAACACCAGTTGAAGAAAGCAAAGAGGAATATAACGGACAGGCAGAGAATACCGATGACTCCGAGAATCCAAGGGCGACATGGTCGGTGTCAGAACGAAAGCGTTATGATTTTTGGGAGGCGTTCTTAGCCTATGCACAAAAGAATGACGACTTTAAGACTTACTTTGGAGGAACCAAGAAGGCAGGTAAGGATCATTGGAAGAATTTCTATGTATCTGGTGCTGATTTCTATATGTCTGTAGTTCTGAAACTTTGGGAGCGTGCTATTGCACTGCAAGTATATTTCGATAGAACCACAGATACTTATTATCATCTTGCTGATCAGAAAAAGGATATTGAAGCAGAGATGGATACAACGTATGAGTGGCGTGAGAATCCAGAAAAGAAATCAAGTACGATTGTAGAGCGGATAGACGATATAGATTTTGAGGATAAGGAACATTGGACTACCATCTTCGATCTTATTATTACACGAATACTTCGTATGCGTGAGGTCTTTGTTAAGTATTCAAAGCAGCAGTAGACACTCGTTATGCGAATCCTTATAGAAGAATATCAGTACGATGTCTCTAAGGTCAGGGACATTCTTTATGGTATTGATGCCTTAGAGAATATGGAGGGTAGGGTGTCTATCCATTACGTAGGGTATTATTATAATATGCTACTCAAGGATTGTGTCTTTATTCTTCCTAAGGTTTTGCTGAAGGATGTTGACGGTAAGGAACTTGTTTTTGGAAAGTATAAGCCAGAGGATATAGCCAACTTAGATACTTTCGACTCCAAAGAGCGTAGTTTTCTTTATAAATTTGCTGTGTGGATATATCGTGCCATTGTGGTCTATAAGAATGATAGACGCAATGATACGAGAATAGTTTGTCAATCATATATAGCACAAATTTGTAATCGAGGACGCAGACAGAGTAATACCTACCTTGATATTCTTCTGTCGCTGATACAATTCAATCAAGACAATCAAAATTTTTTCTTCTTTATCATAAAGAATCTGCATAGTGGTCTGAACAAGATTAATTGGCAACGAACGATAGCAACGAAGACTGCTATTATTCAGAATGAGCAGGCTGTCTATCTAAACCCAGTTAATAAGCGGCGACAGATAAACTTTGATGAAGAACTACTCATCATCTTCTTTTCCATCCTAAATTATATTGGTGACACCTACGGTTTTCCGAAGGATATCTGTTGCCAGTTCCAGCTCATTACCGGTAAGCGATTTGATACCTATCTCAATGGATTTGGTAAGACACGTTTACGACAGATAAAGTATAAGTATTTCTCTGATAAAGCCTTACAACTATGGCATTTGTGTTATAACTTCTTCGACGAAGCACAGCAGGTGATGGTTGCCACAGAACAATGGGATTACCTATTGGTAAAGAACTTCTATGTTGTTTTTGAAGCCATTATCGATGAACTGATAGGCGATAACCCATTGCCAGATGGTATGGAGAAACAGCAAGAGGATGGGAAAATCGTTGATCATCTGTTCACGTCACAGAGTCTTATTGCGGGGGAGAACGAGCAAACGTATTATATCGGGGATAGTAAGTATTATAAGATTGGTCATGAGTTAGGAAGTCAGTCAATCTATAAGCAATACACCTATGCACGGAATGTTATACAATGGAACATTGATATTTTTAGCAATGGTGATAAGCCATCTTCGGGTGTTCGCCTGCGAGATGATGTGACAGAAGGCTATAATATCCTGCCTAATTTCTTTATATCGGCAAAGCTGAATGAAATGTTCAGTTATGACGATGACAATATAGAGAAAACCGACAGAAAGAGAAACAGGCACAAGCGTGTGCAGTTTGATAACCGACTCTTTGACCGTGACACACTGTTGCTGTCCCATTATGATGTGAACTTCCTTTACGTTCTTTCACTGTATGCGAGGGATAATCAAAGTCAGAAGACCGCGTGGAAGATGAAGGTAAGACAGCGTTTTTGTAAAGAGATACAGAAATGGTTAGATGAGGATTATGACTTCTATTTTATCAAAGCTAAGACTGGTGTTGATGATAAAGAATACTTTAAGACACATTTCCAGCAACTATTGGGAAAGTTTTACGCGCCTTTTGAGCAATATAAGGATATCTACTCCTTGGCACTTGAGAAAGGAGAGAAGTATCAGCAGGAGAATAAGTTGCTACTTAATCAACTCAAAGATTACTTCTTTGTAGAGAAGTTCAAATTAGAAAAAGATCAACAGGATGTATTGGTAAGGATAGGAGCACCTTCACACTAAGAATGTATAGTATCTCTTTATATAAGTAGACAAGTTGTACAAGTAGATAAGTTAACAAGTTGTTTGTTCCATTCATCTGTATTTTCTGTACCTTTTATCTTTCCTAAGCAAAAAAGTGACACGTAAAAAGTGTTAATGGTGTCTTTAAATTACCAATTTTGGTAATTTTGTTCTATCTTTGCACTATATATATTGAAACATTTCACCGCATGAATATAATTTTCAAGGAAGAAGCCTTGTCCGAATTATATGAAACCGGTAAGACCAATGATAAAAAATACAAGAAACTTTATAAGAACAAACGCTTGATAGATGGCTATGTCCGTGTTGTTAATACGCTGTATAACGTAGAGTCAACAGAAGAACTAAAAGTATTTAGCTTTTTACACTATGAGAAACTCAGACATCAGAAGGACAAGCCTATCAGCTCTGTACGTCTTGTAAACGGATTGGTTGAGCGGCTGCTGTTTTCAGAGACGGATGATGGAATTGAAGTAGAATTAATAGAAATTGATAGTACACATTATGGCAACAAGAAATAACAGATTAGTTCCTGTCAGGGCAATCCACCCAGGAGAAATCTTGCGTGAAGAGTTGCAGGAACGTGGCATCAAGCAAAAGGATTTTGCAAAGCAGATTGGTGTTCAGGCAACTCATCTGAATGCCTTTATACGCGGTAAACGAAACCTGAATGACGATTTAGCAATGAAATTAGAGCGTCATTTAGGAATACCCTATAAGACCTGGATGAACCTGCATAGCGGTTATATGTATGACTGTAAAGCTATGGATGCAAAACAAAGCGAAGAACAAGAAGCTCGTGAATACGAAGAATCATGTGCGAGTATATTCAACTTGAAACTTCTTTATAAGAAATTAAACTTGTCGTATCTTCCATGTCTTGAGAGAGTAACGAAATTAAAAGCATTATTCTCTTTTGATTTGCGGTCATCTAAAGAGTTGAGTTTGCAGGTAGTTGGCCGTTACAAGCATAGTGAGAAAGTACACATTGATGAGAAGAATATGCAAACTTGGCTTATTCTTAATTGGTTGGAAATATCACGTGCAACAATAGATAAGAAGTATCAAAAGGGAAACGGATTGATGGCAGCAAGTGAGATAGCACATATGGCGAATAACGGTACACTTTCTACACAAGGTATAAAGGACTGTCTTAATGAGTATGGAATTGCCTATCTTTATGTTGAGAAATTAGATAAAACGCCTGTTGATGCTTATTCTACATTGGTAGATGGCTGTCCAGTAATCACGGTTACTTATCGTTATAATGATATGGATAAGTTAGCTTTTGATGTTCTTCACGAGTTGTGTCATATTGAAAGGCACCTTTCAGAAGACAATCAGGCGTTTATATCTACAGAAGAAACTCTTTATTCCAAAGATCCACGTGAAAAAGAAGCTAATGCCTTTGCAAGGCAGCAACTCATTCCTGATGATGTATGGAATAAAATTATCGGGGCAGGCTGTAAAAGTTTGTCTCCGCATAAGGTTGTCAATGCCATTGCAAAAGAGGCTGAACGCTATGGTATCAGTCCGTCTATTGCAGTTTCCAGATATAAACATGATACAAATTGGTATCAGACATCAGCTTATAAATCACCAAAAATCAATTGATAAAAACAGAAAAGGAGTTGGGGATTTTTCCTAACTCCTTTTTGTTTTTAGCTGGATAAGTTGTATCTTTGCAACAGAAATAGGAAAGGTTTCTCAAATACCGCGTCGGATTGCAGTTCCGAAGGGAAGGATTTGGGAAACCTTTTCTTTTCTTTATAGAAACTTTAGATGATGAATAATTTAATTAATGGGTGGCTTATATCTATCACTCCTGCTTTTATACCCTCTATCTTTCTTTCCCATTGATACTCTGCCATCCTCAACCTTTAGGTTTCTGTGCGGGTATGCAATCTGTTTATCCGCGAGAGAATGTTTTATAATTATTCGAACGGAGTTCACATCAGTACGGCATAGTTTTTAATTGCTTACTGTTTACATACTTCTATCCACCAGACTAAGGGGAACCTCGGTATTTACTCCCCTCCCTTTACTTCTCTTCGGTTAGTGACCGTTGGTTGGGGGAGGTCTTGGCAGAGGAGCTTTTCTATGTCATTGTTTTTTCTGTCTTTTTTTGTCATTCTGTGTTCTGTCTTCTGTTCCCCTGTCTTTTCTTTGTCTTTTCTTGTCTTTAGCCCAAGTTTAACCGGTAAAATTATTTTTCATAAATTTTCGGGATGTTTTGTGTAGTATCAATTTGATAAATGATTGATAATCAAGTGTAGAGTATTGTTGTGAGGAGTAAAATCTGATTTGTAGGACACAGCCATATCAAAAATATTTTGTTACTTTGCACTCATGCACGCAAATGTACAGACACGATTCAACCCTGCCACAGGCGACATGGCTCCTTATTATCGCATCAAGGAGTCATATCGTGACGTGCAGGGTCATGTACATTCGCTAATTCTGTTGAACATCGGGTTCGAACCTTCACTTACTGCTGTACAGGTTCGAAAAATTGCATACGCTCTTACCGAACGCTTCAAAAAGAGAAGTACACCCTCGCTTTTCATAGAACATCTTGACGGTCTTACTCCTTTTGAACAGGCAAAGGCTGACGAATGGTGGATCCGTATGGAGAAAGAAGGTGGAATCGATCGGTTTAATAAGGAAGAGCAGAAATCGCTGAGAAAATATGAGAACTACGTTGACCTTGAGACGGCAAACTATACTGACGCAAGGAATGTTGGTGCAGAGTGGCTCTGCAAGCAGACAATAGACAAGCTGCAGTTAGAGGGTTTCCTGCGCAGAAACGGCTGGACGGAGAATACGATACGTACGGCTTTATCAGCATTGATTGTTCGCGCAGTATATGCAGTTTCTGAACGTTCGTCTTATTATTATTTGCGCGATAACTCGGCTGCTGGTGAACTTTATAGTGGAGGAGGGTGTGTCAAAATAGGCACATTCTCTCTTTTTATTTTCTAAAACTTACTCTGTCCACAAAAATAGTCAACAGTTTTCATCAAAACAGTCGACTATTTTTCAAAAACAGTCGACTGTTTTTTTTAAAAAGGGTTGACGGTTTTCACAAAATAGGTCAACAATTTCTTCAAAAAGAGGAAGTGTCTATTTTGACACACCCTCTCAATTCTCTGTATAAAATCACTGAAAAATTATATGAACTAAAGGAACAGCAGGAGCATCATCTGTGCAACGTTACTGACGATCTCTTCAATATAGACAACAAACTGATGCTCTTCGACTTGACCAACTTCTATTTCGAGGGTAGCAAGCGTAATAGCGATAAAGCCAAGTTCGGTCGTTCAAAAGAAAAACGCTCTGACTGTAAGCTACTTGTACTTGCATTATGTATCAATCAAGAAGGTTTTATACGTTATTCTTCTATCTTAGAGGGTAATACAGCAGATCCCAAGTCTCTACCCAATATGATTGATACGCTGGCAAAGAGGAATCCATCACGAACAAAGGATACGCTTGTTGTCATGGATGCAGGTGTTGCCACGGAAGAGAACTTGGATCTAATAAAGAAAAAGGGTTACAATTATCTCTGCGTATCCCGTACGAAAATGAAAGACTATACGCTCAGTGATGATAATAAGAGTGTTACGGTAATGGATGCCCGTCGGCAGAAGATAACGCTGAAAGAGGTTAAGACAGAGGATGACAAGGATTATTATCTCGAAATAACATCTCCTTCGAAAGCTATGACAGAGTCGTCCATGAACAGGGTTTGGAGAGAGCGTTTTGAGATGGAACTGCAGAGGATAAACGAAGGAATCTCCAAGAAAGGTGGAACAAAAACCTATGAAAAGGTTGTTGAACGTACAGGACGTGCCATACAGAAGTACCCTTCTATAGCGAAGTTCTACCAGATAAGCTACATAAAAAATGAGAAGAAACCCAAGGAGATGCTACGTGTAGACTGGGAGATAAAAGACCTCTCGGCAATGGAATCTGGTCACGGAGTCTATTTCCTCCGTAGCAATGTCAGGACACTTTCTGAGCGTGTGACATGGGAATACTACAATCTCATTCGCGAGATAGAATGTACGAACAGACAACTAAAGAATGATCTCAACCTCCGTCCTATCTATCATCAGAAAGATGAGCGAAGCGACGCACACCTTTTCTTCGGTTTATTAGCCTACTGGGTGGTAAACACTATCCGTTGTCAATTAAAACGAGAAGGAGAATCCTGTTACTGGACCGAGATAGTACGACGTATGAGCACTCAAAAGCTTGTCACCACAAAAGGGAAGAATCCATTAGGTGAAATCATCGAGATGCGCCAATGTAGTAGTCCTTCGAAGCAAGCAAAACAGATATACGATAAGTTGAACTTAAAACACTCACCATTCAAAAAGAATAAAATTTGTAGGACACAGAGCCCATAAGAAAAACGAGGAAAGTATGGTGACAGCAACAATTAGGCGAAGGTGGGTATTAAACTTGGGTTAGTCATTCTGTCTAAAAATAATTATGTCATTCTGTTTAAAAACACTATCTTTGCAGTTATAATGGCTGTTTTCATTTTGAAAATCATCGTATAGCATTAATACAGAGTATTAAAACCGAGCAGTGTAGAGTCCCACAAGACAAAAAAGGGCTTTCGCTCAGACTCGGAAAAGCTAAGAACCGATATCAAGATGTTGTTCTGATAAGGTGCAGCTTTCTCTTAAAAACCTACCAGAATCTACAGATGAACTGAAGGCTGAGATAAGACTATTTACTCATAGTTGCCCGACGGCAATATTATGTTCAGTATGCAAGAATTATCTCTATTAGCAGAACTTCTCATAATAAAAAATTATGTAAAGATTAAAACAATCAAGAACAATGAGTAAAAAGGATTTGACAGAAGAAGATATAAAGTTGCGTTTCATCACACCTGCAATTAATAAGGCAGGATGGAAGAATGAACATATCCGAATGGAATATTACTTTACTGATGGTAGGGTTATTTTCCAAGGTAAGGTGCATGCACGTCAAACAGGTAAGAAGGCTGACTATCTCTTGTTTCATGCTGCTAATAAGCCTATCGCTATTATAGAAGCTAAAGATAATAATAAACCACTTGGAGGAGGAATGCAGCAGGCAATGGAATATGCTCAGATTCTTGATATTCCTTTTGCATACAGTTCTAACGGAGATGGATTTTTAGAGCATGATTTCCTGACTGGGAAAGAAACTGAACTTTCATTGGAACAGTTTCCAACGCCTGATGCTTTGTATCAACGGATTATCAATGCTAAACAGTTGAATAACGAGGCTTTGAAAATCATAGAGCAACCGTTCTATTCTGATCCATATACCTATGAGCCTCGATATTATCAACGTATAGCAGTAG
The DNA here is from genome assembly GCF_018127925.1 of Prevotella melaninogenica. Taxonomy (NCBI): domain Bacteria; kingdom Pseudomonadati; phylum Bacteroidota; class Bacteroidia; order Bacteroidales; family Prevotellaceae; genus Prevotella; species Prevotella melaninogenica. The sequence continues at coordinate 352,917 of NZ_CP072347.1, forward strand.
AGCGTACTGTTGAAGCCATTGCCAAAGGTAGAGATAGGGTGCTGATTGTTATGGCTACGGGTACAGGCAAGACTATTACTGCCTTTCAAATCATTCATCGTTTGAAAGCTTCTGGCACAAAGAAAAAAATATTATACCTTGCAGACCGTAATATTCTGATAGACCAAACGATGGTACAGGACTTCAAACCTTTCAAAAAGGTTATGACCAAAATACAAGGTGCAGCTATCGACTCTGCCTATGAAGTCCATATGGCTTTATATCATCAACTGGTTTCTAATGAAGAAGGAGTAGAAGACCCATTCAGACAAGTTCAGCCAACTTTCTTTGATCTTATAATTGTTGACGAGTGTCACCGTGGTAGCGCTAAAGATGATAGCGCATGGCGCAAGGTGCTTGAATATTTTAATACAGCCACTCAAATCGGTATGACTGCCACCCCAAAGGCAGAGAATGGAGCTAATAATCTTGATTACTTTGGTGAACCTGTGTTTACCTATTCACTCTTACAGGGAATACAGGACGGATTTCTTGCTCCTTACCGAGTAACAAATTCCTACATTAGCATAGATCTACAAGGTTTCAAACCGAATGAAGATGAGAAAGACTTACTGGGCAGGGATATTGTGCAACGCTTGTATGAGCGTAAGGATATTGGTAGAGATATAGCCTTCACCAAGCGCAGGGAGATAGTTGCCAAGCGTATTACAAAGATGTTGAAACAGATAGGCAGAATGACTAAGACAATTGTGTTCTGTACAGACATTGACGAGGCAGAGGCAATGAGGAGTTTATTGGTCAACTTGAATACAGACCTTTGTAACAGAGATCCGCGTTACGTTATGCGTATAACTGGTGATGACAATGTGGGAAAGAAGCAGTTAGACAACTTTATTGATGTAGACCAGGCTTATCCGACAATCGTTACAACGTCTGAACTACTTGCTACTGGTGTAGACTGCAAGACCTGTGGACTTATTGTAATTGATAAGGAAATTGGGTCTATGACGGAGTTCAAACAAATCATAGGACGTGGTACGCGTCTAAGAACTGACAAGGGAAAATGGCATTTGGAAATATTGGATTTCCGCAATGCCACTGCTAAATTCAAAGACCCAAAATTTGATGGCGACCCCGAGCCGCCACAAGGAAAAGGTCCGAAGATTTATACCATACCTGATAAGTCGCCAACTATTGTCTCTGAACCTCAACGGGTTAAGTATCTTGTGGAGGGTGAACATATAGCTATCACTACGGAAATTGTGAGTGTTCTTGGTGAAGATGGTAGAACTATGCGTACAGAAAGTGTAACAGACTATACGCGTAAGCAGATTCGAAAGCGTTATGCTACCTTAAATGATTTTGTAAAGAATTGGACAGAAGCAGAGCGAAAGAAAGTAATTGTTGATGAACTGAAAGACTATAGTGTTCTTGTTGATGCTGTTAGAGAAAAGAATCCAGCATTGGCGCATGCAGACATCTTCGATGTGATATGTCATGTGGCATACGACCAACCACCTATGGCAAGACGTGAAAGGGCAAATAATGTCAAGAAGCGGAATTACTTTGCCAAATATGAAGGTAAGGCGCGAGAAGTGTTAGAGGCTCTTCTCGATAAATATGCGGATTATGGTATTTTGAATCTTGAAGACTCCGATATTCTTGATACTGCTCCATTCAATAAGATAGGCAAACCACAAAAGATAGTGAAACTATTTGGGGGAATAGATAAATATGAACAGGCTTTGAAAGAGCTTGAAAACGAAATATATAAGACAGCATAAAAATGGCAGTAAATAATATAGTAAAGCGTCTGCAAAATATCATGCGTCAAGATGCGGGTATCAATGGAGATGCACAGCGTATTGAGCAGATGACATGGATGTTTTTCCTAAAGGTGTATGACACTCAAGAGGAAACATGGGAATATAAAGCCAGCAAGGAACGCACAACCTTTGAATCCATAATTCCTGAAGAATTACGGTGGAGGAATTGGGCAATAGATGAGAAAGATGGTGACGCCATGACTGGTGATGCCTTGCTTTCTTTCATCAACGATAAACTATTCCCTACCTTAAAAGGGCTTGAGGTCACACGTGAAACTCCTCGTAGCAAAGCTATTGTAAAAGAGGTGTTTGAGGACTTGAACCAATATATGAAGAATGGCATCCTGCTGCGTCAGGTTGTCAATGTCATCAACGAGATAGAGTTTGATGATGCAACCGATCGACACATGTTTGGTGACATCTATGAAGGTATACTTAAAGACCTCCAATCGGCAGGTAATGCTGGAGAGTTCTATACTCCTCGTGCATTGACTGATTTTATCATCCAGCAGCTTTCTCCTGTACTTGGTGAAACCGTAGGCGATTTCACATCGGGAACAGGAGGATTCCTTACTTCTGCTTTGAATTACTTACAGAAACAAGTAAAAACTACCGATGATAGGAGACTCTTTCAAAAGGCTGTTATTGGACAGGAGTGGAAACCTCTACCTTACCTTCTCTCTATCACTAATCTTCTTTTGCATGACGTAGAATCGCCGAATATCCGTCATTGTGATTCGCTGGGAACAAAGATGTCTGATTTCAAGGAAGGAGACAAGGTAAATGTGATCGCAATGAATCCGCCATACGGTGGAAGTACTGATGCTGCCTCTAAAAGTAATTTCCCGATGGAATTTCGTTCAAGTGAGACAGCAGATCTATTCATGGTACTTATCATGTATAGACTGAAAGCTAATGGACGTGCAGCTGTCATTGTTCCTGATGGTTTCCTCTTTGGTACGGATGGAGCAAAATTGGCTATCAAGCAAAAGATGCTTCGAGATTTTAATCTCCACACTATTATTCGTTTGCCAGGTAGCATCTTTGCACCTTATACCAGTATCGCAACAAATATCCTGTTCTTCAATAATGAACGAGCTGAGGGAGCTGACGAAGGCTTCTCTACCAATAAAACATGGTTCTATCGTCTTGATATGCCAGAAGGGTATAAGCATTTCTCCAAGACAAAGTCAATGAGATTGGAGCATTGCCAACCTATCTGTGATTGGTGGAATGATCGTAAGGAAATAGCTTCGGATGAATTGGGAGAGAAAGCTCGCTGCTTTACTGCCAAAGAATTGGCTGAGTTGGATTTTAACTTCGATCAATGCAAGTTCCCTAAGGATGAGGAAGAGATACTTCCTCCAGCCGAACTCCTTGCTAACTATTTCAAGAAGCGTAAGGCACTTGACGATGAGATAGATAAGACGCTGGCGGGAATACAGAAGATTTTAGGAATAGAAATCAATATAGATAAGCAACTTTAATTTGACGGACAATGAAAGACTTGACAGTTTCAAATATTGAACGCCAAAACGTACTCAATAATCGTTTTGCTATCAATAAAATACAGGAGCAACTTGATATTCCATTCATGCTCTTTGAAGGAGAATATTGGTTGACAAAAAAAATGGTTGCCGAAATTTATGGTGTAGATGTTTCCACCATTGATAGATACCTTGCTTCTAATGGTGATGAGCTAAAGCATAATGGCTATGTTTTATGTAAGGGTAAATCACTGAAAGAGTTTAAGTTACAATTTGCTCACCTTATTAATGAGGCGAGCAAAACTACTCAGTTAGGTCTCTTTAATTTCAGAGCATTCCTTAATATGGGTATGCTGCTCACAGAGAGTGAAAGGGCAAAGAAATTGCGTAGTATGATTCTTGATTTGGTTATTGCTACAATACATGAAAAAACAGGTGGAGGGACAAAGTTCATCAACAGAAGGGATAGAAATTATATTCCAGCTGCTATAACAGAAGAAAATTATCGAAAGAATCTCACATCGGTAATCAGCCAATATGTACAAGGGCACCAAACATACAAGTACGCCCAAGTGACAGATCTTATCTACAAAGCAGTTTTCAAGGAGAATGCGAAAGAATACCGAGAAATACTACGTCTTGACAGTAAAGATAACGTGCGACATACATTGTACGCAGAGGTTCTATTGGTAATTTCGTCTTTTGAGAATGGCGTTGGCGCAGTGATACAAGAAGAATGCAAACAGAACGGTAAAGTGAAACTTACCATTGAGGAAGTTGAACGGATAGTTGGAGAACTGGCAGAACATCCGATGCAGAAGCCTTATCTCAATGACGCCAGAAGCAAAATGGCCTCGCGTGATTTTAGTTTCCGTGATGCCTATCATGGCAATATTGGCGAATATCTACAAGCTGTGTCTCCTGAAGAATTTGAACGATTTATAGGTGACCAGTCGGTAGATTTCGACCGTATATTGGAAAACAATAAGGATGTACTCAAACGGTTAAAACAGGCAGAGGATGAATAACGAAATACACTACATTTGCTACGAGGAAGCATTGGAGGTTTATCGCAAAATGATAGATGCCAGTGGTGGAGGCTTTGTTGGAGTTCGGGATGAGGGTGGCATACTTGCCACACTTGATTCCATTCAGAATGATGATTACTATCCAACATTTACCAAAAAGCTTTCCAGTCTTGTCTTCAGATTCTGTTCTGGACATTATTTCAATGATGGGAATAAGCGTATAGCTTTGACTTTAGGAGCATATTTCCTACATAAGAACAATTACCAATGGGAGGCTTGCATTTTCATGCGCCAATTAGAAGCAATCGTATATCATGTTGCCGCTTCGCATATTTCCCAAGATATGCTTTTACGAATAATGGTATCATTCATGTCAGGACAGGATTATGATGAAGAGCTGAAGATAGACATTGCGAATGCAATAGGTGATGGTGAGTTAGGTATAAATGGTGAAGATTACAATAAAATGGACTGATTATGAAGATAATAAAGAAAATACTATTTCTGCTCTGTATGTGTTTTGGACTTATAGCCCAAGCTCAGACTGTAGGTTATACTTATAAAGCATTTGCCGCCGAAGGCTGCAATATGAAGTATAGTGTGGCAAAACAAGGAACTGAATATTCAATAGTTGCCACAGTTAGCTCAGACAGAATGACTTTTCTTAACGAGCCAACTATGAAAATTAAGACATTCACTGGTGAATATCTTGAACTGAAAGGGAAAGTGATAGGAGATAGAAGCCAATCGACAGGTCTCATTAGTGGTAATATCGTAATTCCTGTAACAGAAATAACTTCCACTGCACAATTTAAAATTACTCCACAGCAACTTGAGGTTTTGAATGAAGGTGTTGCCAAAATTCGTTTGTCTATGACACCTATGAATCATGAACGTACATTCCAAAAAGATAAGATTGGGAAAAAGCTATATCAATTTTATCTGAAGGAGAAAAAGAAAGACGAAGACTTCTAAATTAATAGGAATACGATGAACGGTAAACAATTAAAAAATAGCATACTTCAGTGGGCGATACAGGGAAAACTTGTACCGCAAGACCCTAATGATGAACCAGCATCCGTACTGCTTGAAAAGATTCGTGCAGAAAAGGCAAGACTTGTAAAGGAAGGAAAAATCAAGAAAGATAAGAAAGAATCTATCATTTACCGTGGTGAGGACAATTCCTATTATGAGAAGTTCACCGATGGTAAGGTGGTATGCATAGATGATGAGATACCGTTTGAGATTCCTGAATCTTGGAGTTTTGTACGTTTAGGAGTTATCTGTAACTATCTGCATCGAGGGAAAACACCTAAATATGGTAATCAAAAGATATTACCTATTATAGCACAAAAATGTAACCACTGGGACCAACTATATATTGATAGATGTCTTTTTTCAGATATAGATTATATTTTAAAATATAAGGAAGAGCAATTCCTTCAAAAAGGTGATATAATCATTAATTCTACAGGCGGTGGAACAGTTGGTAGAACAGGCTATATAGATGCAACTGTGTTTGAAAAATTTGATAAGTTTGTAGCTGACTCTCATGTAACAATTGTACGTCCTAATAAACTTGTCTCTCACAGATACATATACCACTATTTACTTTCTCCATACATTCAAATAGGAATAGAAGAAAGATGTACAGGTAGTACTAATCAAATAGAACTTAGAACAACGACTATATCTGATTATCTTGTTCCTATTCCACCTGTAGAAGAACAAAAGAGAATTGTGGAAAAAGTAGAGTCTATGTTACCAGTTGTTACTCGGTATGAGAAACTTCAAAGAAATTTAGAGCATCTGAACTCAACATTGCCCTCTCTAATAAAGAAATCCATTCTTCAAGAAGCTATCCAAGGCAAGCTTATTCCGCAAGATCCAAATGATGAGCCAGCATCTGTTCTTCTTCAACGGATTAAAGAAGAGAAGCAAAGACTTGTTAAGGAGGGGAAATTGAAAAAGAAAGATGTTGTTGATTCGATCATCTATAAAGGTGATGATAACAAGTATTATGAGCAGGTAGATGGAACAACTATCCAAATTGAATCAGATTTTGACTTTCCAAAAACATGGGCAGTTGTTAAACTTTCCCATATTTGCAGGCTCATTGATGGTGAAAAGAAAGAAGGTCAACATATTTGTCTTGATGCGAAGTATTTGCGTGGCAAATCTACTGGTGCTCAGTTGAACAAAGGTAAGTTTGTGACCAAGGGAGATAACATTATTCTTGTAGATGGAGAAAACTCTGGAGAAGTTTTTGCTGTGCCCCATGATGGATATATGGGAAGTACTTTCAAGCAACTTTGGGTAAGTGAAGCTATGCACCAACCATACGTTCTTTACTTTATTCAATTCTACAAGGATTTGCTTCGTAATTCAAAAAAGGGGGCAGCTATACCGCATCTGAACAAAGAAATATTCTATTCCCTCTTGATCGGTATTCCACCATATCAAGAACAAAAAAGAATCGTTCGTAAAATAGATATTATAGTGAACAAGATAAAGGGTTAATTTCCCTTTATCTCACTAAATATCTTTTCTATCTGACTTACAATTCGGTGTTGTTCACAATGAGGTGGTATTGGTAACAATGTAGTACCCAACCGTTCCTTTCCTATATTATAAAATGCCTGTCCTGATTTATTGGTGATTGATTTCATATATTCTATAATAGTTGGCGAACTCATAACTGCTAAAAGATATTTAGATAGCCAATCGCTTGAATAATAGAGGCGTAGTATAAAAACAAAGCCTCCAACAGTAACATCTACCAAATTATCTTTAATACGTGCCATTTTTCCAATATTCTCCAAGCTTGTTACTGCAGGTGTGACAATATCATTTCTTTGAAGAAGTATATTCTCCTTTACAAAATTAGGTGGAAGAAATATATCATCAGCGTTGAAGTTTATTTTAAATGGAAGAATGTTGCCTCCTCGTAGAATTCTTATCCCTTTTTTATCTGTTGTTGAGTCTTCTTTTTTAAAAGTAGCTCCTGTAAAGATTGTGCAGATAGCTTTAAGGCGACACCAAGTCCAACCGTTGGGAATGTCAAAAGGTATATCCTCTGTTATATCAACAGTTTCACCATCTACCTGCTCATAATACTTGTTAGGGAAAGTTGTTCTACCATAATATAAGAGAATATTCTCAGAATTTAAAATTTACAATTATGGTAGAATCATTTAAGACAGCTCTCAGAGAGAGCAACATGGCGGAGAATACAATTTCAGCATACGTTTATGCTGTCAATGACTACTTCTCCAAGTACAAAACGCTGAATAAGCGAAATTTACTTTTGTATAAAGCTAATATTATTGAGCAGTTTAGGCCTAAGACAGTAAACCTTCGTATTCAAGCCCTGAATAAGTTTTTGGACCATACTGGTAAGTCTAAGCTTCGCCTAAAATCAGTTAAAGTTCAACAACACACTTTCTTGGAAAATGTAATTAGTCAAGCGGATTACATCTTCCTTAAACAGACACTCAAACAAGAAGAAAATCTTATGTGGTATTTTGTTGTGCGTTTCCTAACTGCTACAGGTGCACGTGTCAGTGAACTTATTCAAATCAAAGTTGAACATGTTAACATAGGCTACTTTGATATTTATTCTAAAGGAGGGAAGATTAGACGGCTGTATATTCCTAAGACTTTGCGAATAGAAGCAACCAAATGGATTAAAGAGAAAGAACTATCATCGGGTTATATCTTCCTTAATCGTTTCGGACAACGGATCACGACACGTGGAATAGCCCAGCAACTGAAGCATTTTGCAGAGAAATATGGATTGAATCGTGATGTGGTCTATCCTCACTCTTTCCGCCATCGCTTTGCCAAGAATTTCCTCGACCGCTTCAATGACCTTGCTTTATTAGCCGACCTTATGGGGCATGAAAGTATAGAGACAACACGTATCTATCTGCGACGTACCGCAAGCGAACAGCAGAAAATTGTAGATAGGGTAGTGAATTGGTAAATAGTATAGAACTTTAGAGATGATATCTATTACATCTCTAAGGTTTTTTGAATTTCCGATAAAGGTAACAGTCTCTTTCTATTTATCGTAAACCGTAGTTGCTACGTGTCTTTAAATAAAACCTCTGTAAGCTCCGTAGCTCTGTGTGAGATTTAATCTAAAAGGCAAAGAATGACATTGACATAATGCTCAAAGAAAAGGGTAGGGAAAGGGCTTAAAAGCGAGTTATTTTAGTGCTTGCGTATGTTGCTTGCTATCAGATGGTTGTAAACGGAGATTTTAAAAGGTGCTTAGTTGGACTTCAAAAGGGCGTTAGTAAGGGGTGTAAAGGGCATCTTTTGCAAGTCAATTGAGCGTCTCTAAGAAGGAAAAAAGCATGTATTAGCTTTGGACTTTTACCTTTGCACTTTGAGCATTGAACTTTGAACTTTATGATATGAACTACGAATTTCTCGAATGACACGAATTATTTAACAATAAGGATTCGTGCAATTAGGGACATTCGTAGTGCTTTATTGGTAGTTGACATCGGTAATCATAATTTGTAGTTGACGAGTTGACAAGTTTACGAGTTTACAAGTTGCTTGCAGCAATAAATCATGAGTAGTAGTTGACGAGTTGACAAGTTTACGAGTTTACAAGTTGCTTGCAGTAATAAATCATGAGTAGTAGTTGACGAGTTGACAAGTTGACGAGTTGACAAGTTGACAAGTTTCTTGCAGCAATAAATCACAGTTGACATCGGTAATCATAATTATGAATTGTGAATTATGAATTCTGAATTAAGTTGACTTTGTCTACTCACATTACTACATATATCTTCCTTGGAATCGGTTTTTTTGTGTTGTACCTTTGCATCGTCATCAGGAATGAAGGGATGACGAACGGAGTTTTAATGAACCAAATAATCTATAATAATTAATGTGTATGATCAACGATAGTCATTCTAATGAAATAGATTTTGAGGAGCGGCTCTCACCACATTTTACGGTGGGCGAGATGATGCGCTCGGGAAAGGCGGTGGGCATGGGTGTTAAGAACGTGCCTGAGGAGGATCCTGCGCCTGGAGAGGCTTCGAGAGAGGAGGTGATAGAGAATCTTCGGGAGCTTTGTAGATGCGTCTTAGAACCGCTTAGACGGCGTGTGGGACGTGTGATAGTCGTGGGAGGTTATCGCTGCGAGGCTGTGAATAGGGCTGTTCATGGGGCTGAACATTCGCAACATATGCGGGGTGAGGCGGCTGATATTCATGTCACAGGACTGGAAATGTGTCGGAAATATGCGGCGATTCTTGCCCAAACGGACTTCGATCAGATGATTCTTGAGCCACGGGAGTCGATGATTAAGCGGTGGATTCACATCAGTTATAGGCGTGATGGGAAGAATAGACACCAGATTTTAGGAGCTAAATAGGGGAAAAAGGCGGTGGAAGATTTCACTTTTTTGTCGCCGTAAGTCTGAGAAATACGTTTTAAGTTGCTGATTGTAAATATTTTAATTATTTACGTGAATATCTTTTCATATTTTTAGTCGTTTATGTTTATGATGAAGTATGTTTTTACGTTTTTGTGTTTTCCGACTTTTACCTTTATATTTTTATACGTTTTTGCGTTATTGTGTTTTTAGTTATTTCTGTGTTTATCTTTTTATCTGTTTACGTGTTCACTTATTTACTCGTTTACATAATTTTACACTTTTTTGTCGCAGTATGTCTTTTAGGTCGTTGTCCCTCTCCCTTCTTTTTGTGTGGGGAGGGGGTGGAGACTGGCGAACGATGAGGGCGATGAGGAGTGGGAAGAAGGGTCTTCAGTAATAGGTTTGCCACTTAGTTTTAAGGTAGTATCACACAGAGAGAAGGAGGACACGAAGGAGTAATAAAAATAAAGCGATGTAGGTCACGGAGGCACCGTCGTGCGTGGAGCCACGGAGAGGATTTGCCTCTGTCTTATTAGCGCATTGAGTTAAGATTTCATTTTTTCATTTCAATAATTTCTTTGTTTCACTTTTTAAATTTTCAAGTTATGTCAATCAAATTTCGTATGTATCAGGACAATCGTAAGAACAGCAAGCGCAAGGGTTATTGGTATGCCCGTGCGGTGTCTCCCGACCTTGTTAGCGTTAAGGATCTCGCTCTGCGTATCAGTGAGCGTTGCACCGTAACTGAGCCTGACATTTTGGCTGTCATCAGTGCGTTGGTGTTCGAGATGAATCAGGTTCTCAAGGATGGTAACCGTGTGAAGCTCGACGGATTGGGAACTTTCCGCGTAGGTATTCACTCACAGGGTGTTCAGAAGGCGGAAGACTTTAACGCACAGAGAGATATCTACGGTGCGCATGTGCTTTTCGCGCCAACGGTGACTATCGATGCGATGAAGCGTCGTGTGAAGACCCTCATCAGCGGTTTGCGTATTCAGGAGGCTGTGCAGTATGATGCGCCTAAGGCTGCCGAGAAGGCGAAGAACAAGGGCAAGAAGAAGGAGAACAAGCCTTCTGCTGGTCCAGAGCCAGGTGAGGCTACTGCCACTACTGAGGGCCACGCATAGTCGATTGGTTTGAGAGATGAGCGTGGGGGAGTAGCGAGTTTGTGCCCCTCCGCTCTCCGTTTACCCTAAATCGCTTATTAGGAAACAATGTTATTGTAAGAACGTATCATATTGGCTTCTGATGAGCGAGAGGGATAGGGTGTTGGGTGTTGAATGTTGGGTGATGAGTTTTGCCACTTGTGTTTAGAGTTTGAAGCAATGTCACACGGAGTTACGGAGGTAAATGCAATGTTATGGAGGCACCGTCGGTGCATAGAGTGACGGAGCTTGTTTGCCAATTTTATTAGCTTAAATACAAAGCGTTTATCCAAAAATAATTGTCAAGAATCTGTAAGCTATACCTCCGTAACATTGTGCGTTACCTCCGTCGCCTCTGTGACTCCGTGTGACTATTACCCCATATTTCGGAAGAACCTTTAGTATTCACTTTTAGTCCAAATCGGCACGGATACAATGCCGCTAACAAGAAGGGACGGCAGTGTAATCTGCTTGCCGATTGGGCTTTTAATTTATTTAGACGTTATGATTAAACCTATTTGGAAGAATATCCTGCATATTCTCGTTACCGTACTCACTGCGTTGGCAACCACGTTGGGTGTCAGTTCTTGTATGTAAAACTCCTCCCATAAACCCCAGTCTTGGACTTAGACAATCATTGTCAGTCACTTTTTAAGACTTAGTTAGACACTCTTATGTATTTGAAGTACAGGTGCTTACGCTGAAAATAGGCGACGTATATGTAGGTTACGTGCGACTTCATGGGAGGTTGTCCCCGACAGCGAAGTAGCTTCTGTGCGACAAAAAGGGAGTCATTTTCCTCATTGTTCGACGGATAGGGAGGAGCGGAGAGACGGATAAGGAGGTTTGTCTCCTTATCTTTCTCTTTTCTTTACAAATATATCGTATTTGTGTTCTTTTCTTTTTGTTTTCATCGTTACTAATTTGTTTGTAACTCTTTTTTGTTTGATTTTCTACCTTTGTAATGTTATGTAAATCAAACGATTGTGGAATAGCGCGACAAATTAGTAACTTTCTTCGGTTGAGGCTGTTTGCTAATCTGCGACAAATAGGTAGATTGCTGAAATAATTAAACTTTACACTTTTTTGTCGCAGGATTATATAAATATATATTCATGGGTAATTCAGAATTCAGAATTCATAATTATGATTACTGCTATAATTCATAATCCTCTGTTAATTCATAATTCACAATTCAGAATTATTCGAACGAAGTTCTCATCAGTACGTCATAATTATGATTACCGATGTAGTGACAGTTCAGAGCTCAAGGCTTAAAACACAAATCATAAAGTTCAAAGCTCAAAGTTCAATGTTCAAAGGATAAAAGTTTTAGCGTAATTCGAGAAATTCGTAGTTGTTGAAGGTTCAAAGGATAAAAGCATTAGTGTAGTTAGAGAAATTCGTAGTCGATGAAGGTCAATGATAATGAGTAAATTTGTTTTTGTGTTACGAAGTAGACAAGTTGGATGAGTTAGCAAGTTGCTTGTTATAAAGTCTAAAAAAACAGAGCAACAAATTAGCTTGTTACTCTGTTTTTTATATTCTTATAAAAGGATAGCTCACTACTTACGCCCCTCTTTCTCTTAAATCAGCGGTTACGAGTTTGGAGAATCCTTGGGGTATCTCGGTAATTAATTACCCCCTCCCCCTTTACTTCCCTTCGGTCAGTGACCGTTGGTTCGGGGAGGGATGGGGTGGGGCTTCTACTACTTCTTCTTCCTCCACTCCATATACCCTGCACCCGCAATCGTCAAGAGCAAGATAACAATCGCAATGTAAGCGATGGTCTCAGTGGTAGAGATACTTGTTGGGTGGAAGTCGAGGACTACGGTGTGCTTACCCGGCTTCACGCTCACAGCACGGAGGATATAGTTAACACGTCCGAGCTCTGCTGGCTGACCGTCGATAGTGGCTGTCCAACCCGGATAGTAGATCTCAGAGAAGACGACAACACCACCGTTCTTTGAGTTGACAGTGTATTGCAGGTTGTTAGGCTCATACTTATCGAGCTTCACGATTGCGGTAGAATCGTTCACCTTAGCCTGACCTAAAGCCGCCTCAAACTTCTTATCGGCTACTGCCTCATGGCGAACATCAATCTTACCCACCTCAGCATACTCTGCGTTAGCATCGTCGACATAGCTAAGCTTATTGACAAACCAGCCGTTGCCCTGTGCGTATGGGTTCTGTATTGGTGCCGTTGTGCCACCCTGCAGTGGAAGGATAAAGTACTTCGTGTTCAGCATATTCAATACAGGGAAGGTCTTAACGCCGTCCACCGCCTGCATATTACCACCTGCAGCAGCAATCGCCTGCATCGTTTTTTGCATCTCTGGAGCGATGTAAGCATCAATCATCTCCTGATAACGACGGAGCTTTGCAGGGTGATAACCACCGATACTCTTATGGAAGTAAGAAGTCTCGTTCTCGTTGAACGTGTTAGAAGCGAAGTTCAGCACACGATAGTCAAGACTCTTGTCCTTGTTAATCTCAAGGTCGGCTGCCGTTGGCTGCTGTGGCATATCGCGCTCACTCTTTGGTACGAACATCTCGTCATTAAGGTAACGCTTATCCACCTGCCACATATCAACGAGGCAAAGCACCAAAAGACCAGCCACCATATAGTCGGCACGCAGCTTCTTCATCTTATAAGCGAAGAGCAGCGCAAAGCCGATGAGGATAACGATAACCGAACGCCAAGCATCAGAGCTGACCATTGCAGCACGCATCGCAGAGACATTCGCGAGGATTGTTCCTGCCGTATTGCCGTCCATGCCCTGAATACTATTAATCATTTGGCGTTCCTGATCGCTGACAAACGGACCCATCATGTCTGGGAATACAGCCACTAAAAGGGCTACACCCGCTGTCAAGCCAAGGCTGATATAAGCATACTTCATCTTCTGTCCTAAGAGTTCAGGCTCGTCAACAAGGCGTTTTAAGGTCAGTGCTGCCAAGAGAGGGATGGTGAACTCAGCGATAACAAGGATACTTGCCACCGTTCGGAACTTCGCATACATCGGGATGTAATCGAGGAAGAAGTTAGTAAAGCCCATGAAGTTATGGCCCCATGCGAGAAGAACGGATAGGATGGTGGCTGCTAACAAAGCCCACTTCATCGTACCCTTCACCAAGAAAAGTCCTAAGATGAAGAGGAAAAGCACGAAGGCACCCACGTAAACTGGTCCGCTCGTACCCGGCTGTGTACCGAAATACTGTGGGAAAGCATCATAGAGCTGTGGAATCATTGACTGTATCTGTGGGTCAACCTTCGACATAGCCGTACTGCTTTGGCTCAATGGAACACTCGCTCCACCCTTTGCATCAGGTACGAGTAAGGTCATTGTCTCATCAATACCATAACTCCACTGCGTGATATAGTCGCGATCAAGACCAGAGCTTGTCTGGTTCGCGCCATCAGCCTTCAGCAACTCACTCTTGCCACGCATACTCTCTTTCTGATACTCCCATGTGTGGTAAAGGCTTGAGAGATTGATTAATATACCAATCAATGCCGCTACAGCCAATATGCCCGAAGCCTTGAGGAAACCCACGAGTTGCTTCTGGCGAACGGCTTGAACGAGATAGCCAATGACCATAAAGAGGACGATAAAGAGATAGTAATATGTCATCTGCACGTGGTTGGCTTTCACCTCAAAGGCGGTGAAGATAGCCGTCACGATGAATCCCGACAAGTAACGTCCTCGATAAGCCAAGACAATACCGGCAATCATCGGTGGAAGATAAGCCAATGCCATAACCTTCCAGAGGTGACCGGCAGCAATGATGATGAGGAAATAGGACGAGAAAGCCCACATGATACTACCCAAGGCTGCCAACGACTGTCGGAAGTCGAAGGCTCGCAACAGGATATAAAAGCCTAAGAGATAGACAAAAAGAAACCATACATTGTCTGGCAACCAAAGGTGGTAAGCGTTCATCACCTGCGACAGTCCGTCTGTTGACTGATACGATGGTGACATCTGATAGGTAGGCATACCACCGAAGATGGCGTTTGTCCAGCGTGTTGCCTCACCAGTACGGTTCTGATACTCTGTCATTTCCTGTGCCGAACCGACACCTGCTGAGGCATCGTGGCGATAGAGAATCTTACCCTGAGTGACCGGAACGAAAAAGTAAGCGAACGAGATGACCGCAAACAATACGACTACCAGTACATCGGGTAGAAATCTTTTCCAAGTTTTCATTTTTATTTAATTTTGCTTATGTCAGACAAATGATTAATCTCTGCAAAGTTACAAAAAACTAAGAACTTACAATATCCAACTTGTAACTTTTTCGTACCTTTGCAGTATGAAAATAGGAATCATCGTTGCGATGGACAAAGAGTTCGCGCAACTTAAAGCAATTCTTTCCAACACCGAGACGAAACATTTTAATCATAAAGACTTCGTTACGGGACAGTTGGGAGATAAGGAAATCATTCTGCAGCAGTGTGGTATCGGTAAGGTTAACTCTGCCGTCGGTGCTGTTGAGATGATTAATCATTACCACCCTGACCTTGTTATCTCAAGTGGTTGTGCGGGTGGAGCTGATACTTCATTGGAGGTTACGGATGTGGTGGTAGCAACGGAGTGTGCTTATCACGATGCCTACTGTGGCGACGAGGTGGCTTACGGTCAGATTATCGGTATGCCTGCTCGCTTCAAGGCTCCCACTGAGTTGATTGAAAAGGCGCTGTCGTTGAATAACTTGCCTGATTGTAAGGACCTGCACGTCAAGGCAGGACTGACCGTCAGTGGGGAATGGTTTGTCAACTCACGTGAGAAGATGCAACAGATCATGGACCACTTCCCAGAGGCAACAGCTGTCGATATGGAGAGTTGTTCTATTGCGCAGGTCTGCTACATCTATCAAACTCCCTTCGTCTCCTTCCGTGTCATCAGCGATGTTCCGCTCAAAGACAACAAAGCCAGCCAGTACTACGACTTCTGGGAGCGCATCGCCAACGGCAGCTTTGAGGTGACAAGGCACTTTATAGAGGCAATTCATAATTCATAATTCAAAATTCATAATTATGATTACCGTTGTAGGCAGAGTTTATAGAATAAGTAATTTGTTTACTTATCTGCTAAATTCTCTTACGGAACTCAAAAACAAGCAGTTTTCCGTTTAGCTAATAAAACCCACAAAGTCCTAAAGATGTGGATAATATTTACGCTAACATTAGTAATCATAATTATGAATTGTGAATTATGAATTCTGAATTAAACATGAATTCTGAATTAAATAAGAATTATGAATAAGATTCCTTCTTTTACCATTGACCACGAGCGATTGCTGCGTGGCATTTATGTGAGTCGTAAGGACGAGGTGGGTGGCGAGACCGTTACCACCTTCGACATCCGTATGAAAGAACCAAACCGTGAGCCAGTGTTGCACGTGGGGGCTATTCACGCTATTGAACACTTGGCTGCTACTTATCTCCGCAATGATGACGAGTGGAAAGACCGTGTTATCTATTGGGGTCCAATGGGCTGTCTGACTGGTAACTATCTTATCCTTCGTGGCGATCTGGAGTCGAAAGACATCGTCGACCTCATGCGCCGCACCTTCCAATTCGTTGCCGACTTCGAGGGTGAAATCCCTGGTGCTGCTCCACGCGACTGTGGTAACTACCTGCTCCACGACCTGCCTATGGCGAAGTGGGAGTCACGTAAGTTCCTCACCGAGGTGCTGGACAATATCACCGATGCTAATCTCGTTTATCCGGAGAAGTAGACAAGTGAACAAGTAGACAAGTAAACGAGTGGACGAGTAAACAAGTTGCTTGAGTAATAAGACAAAGTAACATGGTGAACGAGTTAACGAGTTGCTTGTGAGGAAGACAAAGTAACATAGTTAACAAGTTAGACGAGTTAACGAGTTGCTTGGGATAAAGAGAAAAAAGCAGTGTTAGAGATTTAAAAGGGCGTTAATTCCATGTGAATTAACGCCCTTTTGGCTTGCTAAAGACGCCCTTTAGCCTTTGAACTCTTACCTTTAAACTCTTTTACCTTTGAACTTTGAGTTTTGAACATTGAACTTTGACTTCTAAGACTACGAATTTCTCTAATTGCACTAATCCCTATTGCTAAATAATTCGTGTTATTCGCGTAATTCGCAGTTAACTTTATGATATGTACCTTTAATGACTACGAAACGATGCGGATATAGCGACAATGAAAAAAAATAACGATTTTTCTTGTTTAAAAAAAACATTTTGTATATTCGCAGCGTGTTAATATAAAGAATACGATTGATAGATAAGTTTTAAATTATGAAATACACCTCTTGTAGAGAATATAATTGCAGGCAAACTGATAGAAAAGTTCGGTTTATGCCTGTAAAATCCATTTGGTTCTTTTCATCCGAGAACTCTAATCATTATTGGACAGAGTATGATCAGATAAAAACGTAGGATATGGCTAAAATGCTCTACCTTCTTGATATATCTTAGAAAGAATCTTCTGGATTTACAACCTACAAGCAAGCGTTATTTCTTTACCTAAAAGATAAATTAGAGGAATCTCTATTACCCCATACCTCTTGTGAACAATACGAATCAAACATTGAGAATAAAATATGAAAACCTTTTGTACAACTTTAATTTTGTTATGCCTTACTGTCTGCATATCGGCACAAACTTTAGACAATACAATTACCATTAAAGGCAGAGTGCAAGATTTTGTAACTCATGCAGATATCCCTGGAAGTTTAGTGGAAGTACTAAATGCTAAAGATAGCTCGATTATTGCTTCTAAGAAGGCTCTCACTCAATATGAGAGTGGTGAACAAAGATGGGAAACATCAGAATATTGGGTGGAAATTCCACGTAAGGAGGGTGATTATATACTGCGTGTTACCGAAGAAGGTTATACACCTACCTACGTAACCTTACCACTGCGTCATTTTTACAAGCGAGAGATAAGTAGAGAGGTTGGTACCATCTTTCTGAAACGACCGAAAACAGTAGACTTAAATGAGGTGGTTGTTAAGGCTACAAAGGTGAAGTTCTATCATAAAGGCGACACGATTGTTTATAATGCCGATGCTTTCCAGTTAGGTGAAGGCTCCATGCTCGACGCCCTTATTCGTCAATTGCCTGGTGCTGAACTAAGCAAGGATGGACGCATATATGTTAATGGCAAGTTTGTTGAGAGTTTGCTTCTCAATGGAAAAGATTTTTTCCGTGGAGATAATACTGTTATGTTTGAGAATCTGCCTACTTATATGGTAAACCAAGTAAAGGTGTATGACCGTCTTGGCGAAAATAGTCGTTTTCTCGGGCAAGAGGTGGCAGGAGACAAGAAATACGTAATGGATGTTCAACTGAAAAAGCAATACAACATTGGATGGGTAGGTAATGTGGAAACAGGTGGAGGAACAAAGGAACGCTACTTGGCTCGTCTGTTTGCTATGCGGTTTACTGATCACTCCCGTTTGGCTGTCTATGGAAATATGAACAATCTAAACGACGACCGTAAGCCTGGTGAGAATGACAATTGGTCGCCTTCTGATCTTTTTGGTGGGTTGACACAGCAACAGTTAGGAGGTCTTGACTATAATATAGATGCACGCAGTGGTAAGTATAAACTTAGTGGAAATGCACAGGTTAGGCATGCTGACAACACGATAGTGAATAACACTAATCGTACAAATTTCCTTGCTAACGGAGATACATACGACCGTATGGTGGCTAATAATAGAAATCACAATTTTACTCTCTCCACCAATCATCAGTTTTATTTTGAGTTTAAGAATGCCAACTTGAATATCAAGCCACGTTTTAACTACCAATATTATAACAATAAAAGCGGATATTCTTCGCTGACACTTAATCGTAGTTTTACGTCTTTCTCAAAGGCGCAGTTGGATAGTTTGTACACACCAATGATAGGCAGGGAGTTGATTCGCACAGCCATTAACAGAAATCTTCGCAATGGATTATCAATTGGACATTCTTTAGAAGGTTCGGTTTCGATGGAGTCGTTAATTAAGTTCAAGCACTCTCCCGACCACGTCACCCTTTATGCTGACGCTTCTTTGAGGCATGCTACTGAGGATAGCTTTGACCGTAACCGAATTGATTATTATACCAACGGTCAGCAAAGTAATACAGACTTCCGCAATCGATATTTCAACAACCGTCCCGACCACGGCTATAGCATGACAGGTAAAGTGACTTACAGCTATTTAGTAAAGCGGGGCTTGTTCTTCGACTTTAGTTATAAATACAATCGGACTACCTCAAACCGATATTCTTCACTCTATCGTCTTGACCAGTTAGCAGATTGGGGAATTAATTCAGAGCACGAGCTTGGAATACTTCCTTCTGTGGATGCTTATAACAGAGTAATGGATATTCATAATAGTTATGACAGCAGGCAGACTGATAATACCCATACCCTCGGAGCCTTTCTTGTATGGAATAAGAAAACGACGAAGTCGGAGTGGTGGGCACAGCTTGTACCTAATTTATCGCTGCTTTCACGGACGATGCATTATCATAGTGGAAATGTAGATACGACTTTTACGAAACGTTCTATACTTTACAATATGTATAGTACGTTCATCAAATGGCGTAGTACTGATCACAAATATGAATTCATGCTTCAATATCATGTGAACGGGCAAGCGCCAGACATGAACCTGTTTGTAAACATCCTCAATACCACTGATCCATTAAACGTAACAATGGGTAATACCAACTTGAAACCATCCTATAAGCACGAACTTATATCACACTTCCTACGTATATATCCGAAAAAGGGACTGATGTGGTTAATAGAGGCTCAATATATCCCCACTGTTAACGCTATTGCTATGGGCTATACCTACGACAAGGCTACAGGACAGCGAACGTTCAGACCAGACAATGTGAATGGTAATTGGCACGGTCAGCTTGCTTTAGGTGGTGCTGGACCATTGACCAAAAATCGCAAGTTGGATTTTAAAGCTATGGCTGGATTAAGATATGAGAAGAGTGTCGACCTTATTGGTTTGGCAGGCACGTCTGCATCTAATAGGAGCATAGTAGAATCGTTAAACTACATTGGTGATTTACAGCTGAACTATAGGCTTGGGCAATCTTCCATTGGCTTCATTAGTAAAGGAAACTGGGCACATGTCGATGGCACTCGTGAAGACTTTAAGGCATTTAATGTGAGTGATTTCAATTACGGCTTAACAGCACAATTACAGTTGCCATGGGATTTCCGACTTGGGACTGACCTGACAATGTATAGTCGCAGAGGTTATTTAGATAAGTCGATGAATAGCGATGATTTGGTGTGGAATGCTCGTCTGTCACGCTCATTCTTCAAAGGACAACTTACCTTATTGCTTGATGGCTTCGACATTCTTGGTCAACTGAATAACGTCACACGGATGATGAATGCACAAGGAATCACAGAAACTTACAGTAATGTTATTCCCCGCTACGTGATGTTACATGCCGTCTATCACTTCAATATTATTCCTAAGAAAAAATGAAAAGTATAAGACCCTTCCAAAGTCTGAACTTTTACCTTTGAACTTTGAGTTTTGAACTTTGAACTTTATGATTTCCACCGACTACGCATGATACGAAGTATTTTGCAATAAGGCTTCGCGTAATTAGAGAAATTCGTAGTCATTAAAGGTACATATCATAAAGTTCAAAGGAAAATTAAATGGAATTAGAGTGAACCGTTGTTTGCCTGACGAACCATCTCTGATGAAGCATAGAGGTAAACCTCTACACGGCGGTTAGCCTGACTAATAGTCTTATTCTCGATAGGGTTGGCACTACCGAAGCCCTGTACTGAACGAATCTGACGGCTGCTTACACCACGACCCTTGAGGTAAGATGATACAGCATCAGCACGACGCTGTGACAATGGGAGGTTGATGTTGTCGTTACCAGAAGCATCTGTGTAACCCTGGATAGCAACGTCACAGTTAGAGTTACGCTGCATCAAAGAAGCGAACTTTGTGAGGTCGTTCTTAGCAGATGCGCTGAGGTTTGAACCGTTCAATGGGAAGAGGATACCAGAGTCGAAGGTAACCTTCACACAGTCTAAACCATTAGCATCTGTCACCTTGTCGACACGTGCGTTTGGCAACTGCTGTGCTGCCTCGCGTGCTACCTTGTCCATGTGACGACCGATGAGGGCACCAGCACCAGCACCTACAGCACCACCAATAGCAGCACCAATGGCTGTGCTCTTACCATTACGACCTATAATCTGACCGACGATACCACCCAATGCTGCACCAGCACCGCCACCGATTAATGCACCTGAACCTTGTTTTGTCTGACAACTTACGACAGTGAGGAAACACATACCTACTGCCATCATTTTCATATTCTTCATAATCAAACGTACTTATTGATTAATATCTTTTACCTTCTGGCTTGGCTTTACAGCCGCACCTTAATTCATTTTAATTCGTGCAAAGTTAAACAAATATGTGCTGTATAGCATTCATTGCCAACATTTTTTTGTATTTTTGCAAAAAATAAAGCTAACTCGGCAAAGTGAAGCAAGTTTCGTTTGCACTCATTTGCATTATTTTCGCAAAGGATAGGCTGGTATTAGCAAGTGGGAACGGGGTTCCCTTTGTTCTTGACTTTCTCAGCCGTATCTGTGTGCAAAGTTAGTGTTTCAAGGCATACTCGCAAAAGGGAAATGCCTATAATAGCATGGGAAATCCCCTAAAGGTGCAAAATAAAAAATAGAATAATATATTTATGGCAAAAGAACTAAAAGAGATGACCAAGAGAGCAGACAACTACTCTCAATGGTACAATGACTTGGTAATAAAGGCAGACTTGATTGAGCAGTCTGCCGTACGTGGTTGTATGGTTATCAAGCCATACGGCTATGCTATCTGGGAGAAGATTCAGGCACAGCTTGACAAGATGTTTAAGGAGACAGGTGTGCAGAATGCTTACTTCCCAATGCTGATTCCTAAGAGTTTCCTCTCTCGTGAGGCTGAGCACGTAAAGGGATTTGCCAAGGAGTGTGCCGTGGTTACTCACTATCGTCTGAAGGCTACAGAGGATGGCAATGCAGTGCAGGTTGACCCTAACGCAAAGTTGGAGGAAGAGCTGATTATCCGTCCTACCAGTGAGACAATCATCTGGAATACCTATAAAAACTGGATTCACTCTTGGCGCGATCTGCCATTGATGTGCAACCAGTGGTGTAATGTTATGCGTTGGGAGATGCGTACGCGTCCTTTCCTCCGCACGTCTGAGTTCCTCTGGCAGGAGGGTCACACGGCTCACGCTACACGTGAGGAGGCTGAGAAGGAGGCACAGACCATGTTGCGTGTCTATGCTGACTTCGCTGAGAAGTGGCTTGCTGTCCCTGTCGTACAGGGTGTGAAGAGTGAGACTGAGCGTTTTGCTGGTGCGTTAGATACTTATACTATCGAGGCAATGATGCAGGACGGTAAAGCTCTCCAGAGCGGTACTTCTCACTTCTTAGGTCAGAACTTTGCAAAGTCATTCGACGTTACCTTCCTTAATAAGGAGAACAAGCCAGAGTATGTATGGGCTACCTCTTGGGGTGTTAGTACCCGATTGATTGGTGCGCTCATCATGACCCACTCTGACGATAACGGTCTCGTTCTTCCTCCAAAGATTGCACCTATTCAGGTGGTTATCGTACCAATCTTCAAGGGTGAGGAGCAGTTGAAGGCGCTCACCGACAAGTTGCAGCCAGTGATCGATCAGCTCCGCGCGTTGGGTATCACCGTCAAGTATGACGATGCCGACAATAAGCGTCCGGGCTTTAAGTTTGCTGACTACGAGTTGAAGGGTGTGCCAGTACGTCTCGCTATGGGTGGTCGTGACTTGGAGAACAACACTATTGAGGTGATGCGTCGTGATACATTAGAGAAGGAGAGCGTAAGCTTTGACGGCATTGTTGAGCGTATCAAGAACCTCCTCGACGAGATTCAGGACAACATCTTCAAGAAGGCTAAGGACTTCCGTGATGCTCACATCTACGAGTGTGAGAACTATGAGGAGTTCAAGGAGAAGGTGAAGGACGGTGGTTTCTTCCTCTGCCACTGGGATGGTACTGAGGAGACTGAGGCGAAGATTAAGGAAGACACGCAGGCAACCATCCGTTGTGTCCCTTATATGTTCGAGCAGACACCGGGCGTCGACATGGTTAGCGGCAAGCCTGCTAAGTATCGTGTCATCATCGCAAGATCATACTAATCGTCAATAATACGCATAGATTTAACGGCTTCAGGATATTTATAAAGGCAGTACTAACAAAGAATGCTTATAAATTCTGGAGCCGTTAATCTTTTTATTCTAAATTCTAAAATTCTAATTAAACAACTATTGTCTTATGAAAAAATCACTTATCACTTTTGCGTTACTTCTCGCTGTAACAGCGTTGAACGCTCAGACCTTAATCAAAGCGAATTTCCAAAAAGGTGACCAAGCTACCTATGAAACCGTAGCTGATGTTAAAGTCAACACCCCTATGAGTGGTGGTTCTGAAAGCATAAAGACTAACAGCAAAACAAAGATTACCGTACAAGATGCTACTGCTGACGGTTATATTATCGAAGTATTGACAACCAATATGAAGATGGAAGGCAGTAAGGAAATCGCTCAGCAGACAGGAAACATGCTGAACCAATACCTCAGCAATGTCCCAATGCTCCTAAAGACGGATGCTAACGGTAAGGTGAAGGACCTCTTGAATTATACTGAGGTCCAAACAAAGGCAAGCAAGTTTGCAATGACATTTATTGACTCTCTCTACAACGCCAATCCAGAAATGGAGAAGGTGCTGCCTAAGTACAAGATGGCTATGTCTATGAACAGCCAGTTCACTAAAGAAGCGTTTATCGAGTCTGTCGAATACAACACTTTCTTTCAATTATTTGGTAAGACCCTCAAGACGGGTGACAAAGAGAATAAGGACATGCAGGGCATAAAGATTACTGTTACCTACGAGCTTAACAATGAGCCAAACGCACTCAACATCGTTGGTAAGATTAACGGCAATATGACTGAAGACGATGTGAAAGCTTTCCTTATTAGCAAGATGAAGCAGATGGGTGCTGACGAAGGCATGACCTCACAGATAGAAACTAACTGGGGACAGATGAAGCAGATGGGTATGGCGAAGATGGATGTCGACGGTACTTCCATGACTAAACTCCTCAACACGGGTTGGGCTACTGAATACAGTACGGACGTGAAAACAAAGATGATGGGTATGGAAATGTTCATCACCTCTGTTACGAAATTGGTAGAAAAGAGTTGGAAATAATCGATATTTCGATATGAAGAAACTACTTTTTATCCTTGCCTTCGCCCTTGCGGTAACAGCGTTGAACGCCCAAACCTTAATCAAGGCAAAGTTTCAGAAAGGCGATAGGGCAGTCTATGAAAACGTGACAGAGATTGAAGGACAGTCTGCTGCGGCTGGTTCAGAAGCGGTAAAAGTAACTAAACAGACGAAGATAACCGTACAAGAGATTCTCCGTGATGGGTATATTATCGAAATACTGACCAAAGACATAGCGGTAGATGGAGATCAGTCGTTCCTAAGACAGACGGGAGATATGATCATCCAAAGTCTGAACAATGTCCCTATGCTTCTAAGGACAGATGCAAACGGAAAGATTACTGACATCTTAAACTATGACGAGGTGCAGCGCAAGGCTTGGAAGTTTGCTCTCACAAAACTCGACTCTCTCTACAATAACAATCCGAACGTAGAGAAGAGTATGCCGAAGATGAAGGCTATGATGAGTATAACAAAAGAGGTTGCCAAAGACGTTCTTATCGCGAATATCAATAATAACACCTTCTTCTATCTCTTCGGTAAGTCGCTGAAGAATGGCTACAAAGAGAATAAGGAGATAAGGGATATCAGGTCAACCGTTACCTATACCCTTACCAAGAAAGGGAATACGATGAACATCGCGGAGGAGATTAGCAGTAATATGACCGAAGCCGATGTGAAAGCTTTCATCATTGACAAGATGAAGGGAGTCGGTGCTGACGAAAACCTTGAGCATATGATAGCACAGCTTGAGGCCCACTGGGACAGAATGAAGGAAATTGGTATGGCTACAATGGATATCAACGGAACAACTAACTTTCAACTCCTCAAAAGTGGTTGGCCTACCGAATACAGCTCGAAGATAAAAGCGAATAGGATGGGCGTGCGTATAACCATCAACTCTGTGACGAAGTTAGTGCAGAAGAATTGGAAGTAATCTTAGCATATTTATAAGGTATAAAGGTGGTGTAGGCAATCCTATCACCACCTTTTCTTTTCTTCCTCTCACGCTAAAAAGTCGCCTCTTTTCCGTTTATATGCTTATGAATTCTACTGACAAGAATTGACAAAACAGATCCTGCACCTATATTTATTTCCTATTCATGCTTAGCACTAATTGTGCGAAGTATAAACACTATATGTGCGGGGCGTCCGCACATATGTTAGAGGGGGCAAAAAGATTCTTTCTCTTACATCAGAAATCATTATAAGGCACTGTTTATTGACTTACGTGTGGAAGAATTTAGTGCATTACACATTGATTTTGTCTACAATAACAGGCGATTGCGACGCGAAATCGTATAAAAAAACATAAAAATACACAACCAAAGGTATTTGTATTTGGTTATTCACATAATTATATGTACCTTTGCACGCCGTATCAATTTTGGATAACGGAAA
Organism: Prevotella melaninogenica; assembly: GCF_018127925.1. NCBI lineage: Bacteria > Pseudomonadati > Bacteroidota > Bacteroidia > Bacteroidales > Prevotellaceae > Prevotella > Prevotella melaninogenica. The sequence goes on from NZ_CP072347.1 coordinate 378,515, forward strand.
TTAGCTATATTTTTTAGGAGGAAATAGTAAACAATTCATGAGACAACTTAAGATTTCAAAAAGTATCACCAACCGATCAAGTGAGGCACTGGATAAGTATCTCGTTGAGATTGGTCGTGAGCCGATGATTACCGTTGACGAAGAGATTGAGCTGGCACAGGAAATCCACAAAGGCGGTCGCAAAGGCGAGCGTGCGAAGGAGAAACTGATTAAGGCTAACCTCCGTTTCGTCGTTTCTGTAGCTAAACAGTATCAGCACCAAGGACTCTCTCTCACTGACCTTATCGACGAGGGAAACATTGGTTTGGTAAAGGCAGCAGAGAAATTCGATGAGACTCGTGGTTTTAAGTTTATCTCATACGCTGTTTGGTGGATTCGTCAGAGTATTTTGCAGGCTATCGCTGAGCAGAGTCGTATCGTGCGTCTTCCGCTGAATCAGGTGGGTGCTATCTCAAAGATTAATCAGGTAACGAACGAGTTTGTGCAGCAACACAACCGTCGTCCTTCTATCCATGAGTTGGCAGAGTTGACTGGTATCGATGAGGCTCGCATCCGTCAGAGCCAAAGTGCCGACAACCATCACATGAGTATCGACGCTCCATTTAGCGATGACGACGATAACTCAATGAGTGATATGCTGTCTTCAGGTGACGACTCTCGTACCGACCGTGGCGTTGATTTCGAGTCAATGTCAGACGACCTTCGTGCCGTTCTTCAGAACACATTGAAGGATCGTGAGATAAAGATTGTCACCGAGTGTTTCGGTATCGGTTGCCAAGAGAAGGGTTTGGAGGAGATTGGAACAGAGATGGGACTTACCCGTGAGCGTGTTCGCCAGATTCGTGAGAAGGCTATCGAGAAGATTCGTGAGAGCGGAAATGCACGCGTACTCATGAAGTACTTGGGATAAAAGAGACAAAAGATAGATTTCAATTATAGAGGTGGATGTGTCAAATGAGGCGCATCCACTTTTTTCATTTAACCTTAATTACAAACAGTCTGTCTGACCAGATTTAATGTTCTTATAATCGACATTCAGTTTGGCAAACTCAATCTTCAGTTTCTCCACTTTGGGATTCGCCTTGTTCGTAGGAAATGATGTCGCTACCAGACGAGCTTTCCTTTGCCGATTGCTAAAGCTGTCGAATGTAGGATTATTTGCTGTTGCAAGCAGCTGTTTCATGCCATGAAAAGCATCATGCCCTTTCAGTTCAACGAATATCTGTGTCCATGCCTCCTTAGGCCCTGCCGATGTCTGTACCATCACCAACTTGTCACATTTGAGACCAGTCTTTATGATGTAACCATCAACTTGAAAGACCGTAGACCGCAGATTCCCTTGAATGTCAAGAGTGTATTTCTTTCCTTGCTCCCGTGTGACAACCGTTTTACGTACTTCGAGGGACTGTTCAGCCTGATACCCAGCACCAGTCAAGTTCTCGTATGTATTTTTCCCCATGACTATTCTGCGTATAATATTTCATTGATACGACCCACATGCTCATCGACCCAATCAGAGACACTATCCAAGTTTATACCAGAGAGCATCGGTATCTCCATATCTTTGATGTCCTCGAACACACCATCTTTGTTGATGAAATATGCCGAGAAAGCATCTGTTGGAAGCAACGTACTTTCGTCAACCACATCTTTAAGCCTTTCGTCGCCGGGTTTCTTCTCGACGGCTGCTGCATCTGCTATCAAGACATTGAGTATTGACAGCACGTAAGGGCTATGTGTAGTGAGTACCACCATAGAACGATGCTTGCCAACTGACTTCACAGCTTTCAGATGGCGTATGATGTTCTGCACAAGTTTACGTTGCGCATCGGGATAGAGGTTCTGCTCCGGCTCTTCTATGAAAAGCTGTGCCGACTGGTATTTCATCTTCTCACGGATTGGAGCCAACTCCTCTTCCGTGACCTCATGGGCACCATGTACGATTCCATTGCGCACATCCGTATCTAACGACTCCATGAGGCGGTTCATCAAATCCGACATACTGAATTTAACTACTTTTCCTACGACACCCATAATATAATCTGTCATCACATCGATAGGCATGATTGACTGGACACCGCTTGAAGCATAGAAAGAAGTTATAGGCTTGCCGTTTGGCAGCACCACATAATCAAGTCCTTTATCGCTGTAATATTTGAAAACATCTGTCAGAGAAAGAGTCAACTTGTTATCAGAGCCATAAGTATCCTTTGCCTCATACCACTCCTGTATGAAATTGAAGATGGAATCCCTTTCCTTTGCTTTATACGTGTCATTGATGTTCTGAATGGCAGAAACGAGATTTCTTTCAGCTGGGATATAGGACAGTTTGGAATTATACCTATCCTCCCAAGCCTCTTGCTTGCGGTTGATTTTAGCATTCTGGTTAACACCTGTCAGTGAGATAGTAACCACATCACCATCATAAATGATTTCGGTGTCCTCCTTGAAATATATTTCATCAATACGGTAAAATTGTTTCAAATCCTTGGTAAAACGTTTGTTGTGTGTATATGCCTGAATTGTTTTATCAAAAGAAGTCATTATCTTCTTCTCTATCCAACGGCAGAAGCATAACACCTTCATGAAGGTGCTCTTACCAGAACTTTGGCGACCGATGACAAGCAGCACATCGGTTAGATTGATTAAACCAGTATCTTTGATTGGTCCAAGATTCTTTATCTGAATTGTTGCCATGTTATTCTATTATACCTTAATTCCGCAGCGTAAAATCATTTAGGAAATACAAGTGCCTGACAAACAAAGTTCTCAAAACACTTGGAGATGTCAGAATTTTCACCTATCGTGGTAATACAAATTTAACAAATAAACAAAAATCTAACATGACAAAGGTAGCAATTAAAAACGAGAATATAACTTCTTTCGGAGGAATTTATCATATTATGAATGTTTTTTCAAAGTTGGGTTTTGAATACCACTGAAGGAAAAAGTATCCTGAAAGTCTATACTCAATAATATTTACACACATTCTATTTCGCAAGATACTTACAATAAACTCGTGAAAGAGTCGTTATATAATGTATGAAACGTAAGGATATTCAGAAATACATATTACTACTATTGTTCATGGTGACAGCGCAGTTGGCATTTGCGCAATCGTTCACACTGCAAGGGAAGGTTTCCGACAAGGAAGGTAACCCTATCGAGTTGGCTTCTGTTATGGTTGTTACGCAGGGAAAACTGTCGATGACCAACCTAAAAGGCGAGTTCAATATGCAGTTGCAGAGTGAAGACTCCGTGAAGGTGCGCTTCTCAATGATTGGTTACAAGACCAAGACGAGGATTCTCGTGCGCCCAAAGGGAAAGCAGACACTACTCGTACAGCTTGCTGACGACAACGCATTGGAGGAGGTTGTAGTGCAGGGCAAAGCCAAACAGCACGGAACAACGGAAGAATTGGATATTCAAAAAACTAAACAAGGACCCTCTACGTCGGGCAATGCTGTCGAAGAAATGGTACAGACACAGGCGGGTGTTTCGACCCACTCGGAGCTATCCTCACAATATAACGTTCGTGGTGGTACGTTTGACGAGAACTCTGTCTATATCAATAATATAGAAGTATTCCGCCCCTTCCTTGTACGAAGTGGACAGCAAGAAGGACTCTCTATTATCAATCCCGACATGGTAGAGAGCGTTGGTTTCTCAACTGGTGGATTCGAAGCGAAATATGGTGACAAGATGAGTTCAGCCTTAGACATCACCTATAAACGTCCGAAGAAGACGGAAGCCTCTATCTCTGCCTCACTTTTAGGTGCCAGTGCCTACCTCGGATTGGCTACGAAGAAGTTGACGTGGACCAATGGTGTGCGTTATAAAACCAATCGTTACCTCCTCGGATCACTCCAGACAAAGGGCGAATATCGTCCGTCATTCCTTGATTATCAGACTTATCTCTCATGGCAACCCAACAAACGTTGGCAGGTAGACTTCATCGGTAACATCTCTGACAACCGTTATAACTTCGAGCCAGAAGACCGTGAGACAAACTTCGGAACGCTGCAGAACGTGAAGAAGTTCCGCGTCTACTTCGATGGACAGGAGAAAGACCTCTTCCGTACGTTCTTTGGTTCGTTGGCTATCACACGCCATTTGAGTTCACGCACAGACCTCTCCCTCCTTGCATCGGCTTTCACGACGAAGGAGCAAGAGCGTTATGACATTCAGGGACAGTACTGGTTGACACAGACGGAGACGTCTGAAAACCTCGGTGTGGGTACGTTTATGCAGCATTCTCGCGACTATCTCAACGCTAACGTGAAGAGTTTGAAGCTGATGATGCAGCACCGTGCAGGCAAGCATAAGATTGAGGGCGCAGTGACCTATAAACTTGAGCGTATCAAGGAGAACTCTGCCGAATACGAATATCGTGATTCTGCGGGTTATAACGTTCCGCATACAGGGCGTGACTTGAAGATGATTTACTCGCTTCGTGCTCGTAACGAACTCAAGGCGAAACGCTTTGAAAGCTACTTGCAGGACACATGGAACTTCCAGACACGTGACTCTGTTCCAACGCTTTTCACACTGAATTATGGCGTTCGCTTTGCGCATTGGGACTTTAATGGCGAGAGCCTATTCTCTCCACGTGCATCGCTGACCATCACACCGGGTAGAAATCGTAACCTTAGTTTCCGCATTGCAGGTGGTATCTACTATCAGGCACCATTCTATAAGGAACTTCGCGACACGTCAATCGTCAATGGTGTCACCTACGCAACGCTCAATCAGAAGATTCGCGCACAGCAGTCTATCCACGCATTGGCAGGTATGACCTATCGCTTCGAGATGTTGGGTCGTCCGTTTAAGTTCACTGCGGAGGCTTATTATAAGGCACTCTCACACCTCGTTCCTTACTCAGTTGACAATGTGAAGGTGACGTATTATGGTGAGAATACAGCCACAGGACATGCCACAGGTCTCGACCTTAAACTCTTTGGTGAGTTCGTTCCGGGTGCTGACTCATGGCTGACGCTGAGTGTGATGAACACGAGTATGAAGTTGAATGGTAAGAGTATTCCGCTCCCAACCGACCAACGTTATGCGCTCAACCTCTATTTCACGGACTTCTTCCCAGGTACGACGCGTTGGCGTATGTCGCTGAAGTTGGCTTATGCAGACGGTCTTCCATTCTCTGCTCCACACAAGGAATTGGAGAATAACACCTTCCGTGCGCCAGCTTATAAGCGTGCCGACATCGGTATGAGCTATCGCCTATTAGACAATAACGACGGACATCGCAACACAATCTTTAAGAATATCTGGCTCGGTTTGGACTGTCTGAACCTCTTTGGTATCAATAACGTCAACTCGTATTATTGGGTGACAGACATCGCCGGACAGCAATATGCCGTTCCAAACTACCTCACTGGACGACAGATAAATGGTAGGGTGACGGTGGAGTTTTAAAAAAAGAAGCATCACCCCCAGCCCCTCTCCGAACCAACGGTCACTGACCAAAGGGAAGTAATGGAGAGGGGAGTGAAATACGTGCTACCCCTACTGATAGAGGAAGTTCTTAAATCTGGTTTTTCCGTTAAATATGTGGACGCTTTTCGTATTGCTTTAACGGAAGAACCAAAGTTACTCATTAAACAAAAATATAGCTAAGATAGTCAACTATCTATCCTATTATCATCCTCTGACATTGAAAAACATTCTATTTTAAGACTTCGAAAATCTGCTAATAAGGCTTTGAAAAATCATTACATAATTTCAAGTAAAACATCAATAAATTACGGTAAAACCACATATAAAAAGTAGGTTTGTAATCAACAGGAAATCAATTAGTTATAAAGTGGTAAAGTAAAAGGTGCTTAATTGGACTTCAAAAGGGCGTTAGTAAGGGTCTTAAAGAGCATCTTTTGCAAGCCAAAAGGGCGTCTTTAAGAAGTCAAAAGAGCATGTATTTGTTTTGAACTATGTGAAAAGAGTTTACAAAAAATAAACCTTGGGAATAAGTTGTTTGTAGAAGACAGATAGATATCGCACCTAATTACATTTAGCATGTAGTTTATCCCCCCTTTGTAAAACCATCTAATTAGGGCTAATCATACCATGTATGTGGATTAATCTCATTCTATTAATAATCTACGCATTTAACGGAAGAACCTTAAATCATCTCAAAGCGAATTGTTGCCAGCACTCCCGCTCTCTCATTACTTCCCTTTGGTCAGTGACCATTGGTTCTGAGAGGGGGAGGGGGCTGGCTTTCTTTATGCTTTATATTTCCTTTTGGGAGAGAAATGGCGAGGAGAGTAGATAGCAAATTTTCCCTATTGATTGGGAAAGTCTTTAAGTAATCTCGAAGCGAATTTTTGTTAGCACTGAGGATGTGTCAAAATGCAAATACCATTTTGATAATCTTGCAGTTTGAAACAGTTCATTAAAAATGACCATTTCTGTACTCGTTTGTGAGTAAAGAAATGGTCTTTTCTTTGCTTTTAGGAAAAAACTACTTATAGTTTGAGAGTTGTCAACTTATTAATTTGCATTTTGACAAACCCTCTACTTGCATATAGCTCCCGCTACCAGCTCTCCTCCCTTTCATCACCAACTAACACCATCTAGCTTCCATCCTCCTCTAGCAAACTGCGCATTTCACTCCCCTCTCCTCTTGGAGAGGGGCTGGGGGGTGAGGCCAGTTGTTGTTGTTTTATCCCGCCTCTGGTCCTCCTTCCTCTTTCTTCCCTTTCTCTTTCTCCTTCTTCTTCTCGTCCTTCCACTCCTCCCAGTAGATAGTTTCAGAAACTAGCGAACGAGTGGCAACCTTGTTGTTCTGCGTGCGCGATGATTCAGGGATGAAGCGAACACGCACACCCTTAATCTGTTTTGCTGTTACTTCTTCAGGCTTTGCGATACCCTTATCGGCATTAATCGTATAGTAGAATGTACCTACACCCTCTAGTTTCACCGTGCGACCCTCGGCCATAAAGGAAGCCAGTACACCGCCTAAATCTTTCAACACTGCATACGTGTCACCACGACTCACGGTTGAAATCAGTGCCAATCGGTCAGCCACTTGGTCTGTTGTTACGGGCTTTCCAACCGTCACCACCTGTGGATACCACAAACCTGTAATTTTCTTTTTCACTTTCTTGAAAAAAGCCATAGTCTCAAACTTTTAAAGATTAATAAATAGATTTATTATAAACGATATGTAAATTATTTTCAAGCAACAGCCTATCTCAGTCCGTTACAGAGGGTACCTCGGTCCTATACTGAGGTACCCTTAGTCCTATACCGAGGGGGTCTTAGTCCTATGCCGAGATACCCTTTTCTATAACACATTGATTATCAATTAGTTAAAGGAGGTTTGTCTTTACCCCTATTTTGTCCTATTTTTTCGCATTAAACTTCGCCTTTTAGAGGGCGACACCGGTAAAAGGCAATCGCAAGGACTACTCGAACCCACCGACTGTCTGCCCGTCGTAGCACGAGTAGTCGCTCACGGTGATGCCATTTTTAACGAAGTGTAGGCTGTACGCCCTGTTACTATACCCTGGGTAAATACTCGACGACCAATAGAAGCCGTAGCGGGTAACGCTGCGCAGCTGACCACCGCCGTAGTAACCCAAGGCGGGCAGGTAAAAGTAGTTGCCTGCATCGGCGGCGGAAGGAAGAGTCTGAAGTGCAGACCAGCCGTTACTGTTTTGATTTGTACGCCAATCTGTGCCGTCGGCAGCAGTGTTGCTGCTGTAATTACCTTCGCCTTGCAATACTGACTTCTTCTTAAGCCACATACCACCTTGATATAAATGACCCATAGTTGTCCATAACTCGTCTTTGTCCCAACGGGGATCGCCATAGGCAGCGTACCACGTCATCTCGTTCACATTAGGAAGAGTGGCGCAACTCTGGGTAGCATCGAAGCGACCTGAACCACCGCCCTCGTTGTACCAACGAGAGTCAGTGTTGCCCTGCGCGTAGTTTGATGAGCTGTTGAAATTGAGAGTTGGTTGACCTGTACCTGCTGGCAAGTTCTTTGTCCATTCATAACCATACCAGTATTGCTGCTGAGCATCCCACATATAATAGTTATGCCCACTATAGGCGCGGGTATCAAGGTCAGCAGTCATGTCGTAGTAGGTATTCTTATCGTAAGTGAATGAGCCGGGAGCCTTGGTGATGGTGCCCTCTGTTCCAGTGACGAGGTCTTTCAACCAATAACGAATCTTTAACTTGTGTGTGCCTGGTTTGATAAACATATAGATCTTGTCAGCGGTGGTGCTGCTGGTAGAGTTGTCCAACTTAAAACCATCAGCGTATGCACCGCTACCCTTGGTGGTGAGGATGATTTGCTTGTCGCTACCTGCTCCCGTAATCTCGCCGTTGCTAGGATCGAGGATGTAGTTGCCTGCGATGTTGTTATCGGCGGTAACCTCTACTTTGGTTAGATAGCAGTTCTTGAACACGGCATTCTTTGTGAATGGTTCGAAGACGAGGATAGCTGCTTGGTGCTCGAGTTGGAAAGAAAAGACTTTACCACCTATAGTTCCTGTAGCGTCTGCTATTCCACAATCGCCAGATGTGCCAAAGTGATCAGTAGTGCTAGGAGTTGTCTGTGTTTGTACTGTGGGGATTGTCATTTGGTTGTTACTGCCATTCTTGCCTGGGTAATAAACCTTGTAGGTGGCATGGTTATTGAACTTACCAGATACCTTGAAATTGAAATAGCTGGTCTTGCTTGTTGGACTATTGCTGCTCACCTTCCATGCGCCGTCATCGTCCTGTACATAGATTTTGTCGCCTGCTTCCCAATAGAAGTCGCCGCTGTTGTAATCCATCGTTGTACGGGTCTTCGTTGGATTGCCAGCTACAAAGGTTGTCATGTTCTTATCGTTATCATTGCTTCCTGTGTCCGTACCATTCTGTGCAACATCCTCATTGGCGCAGGAAACGACTGCCAAAGCCATACTGCAAAGGGCTGCAAAGGACAATAGGCGAGTCTTGAATAATTGTTTTGTTCTCATCATTACTTTGTTACTTTGTCTTTTCTGATTCTTGTTGATAACTCTCTTAGTCTTCCCAAGGAGAAGTGTTTTCTGCATTGTCTTCTTCCTCTTCCTGCCATATAGTTGCAGCTTTCGCACCAGAAGGACCTGTACCATGGTGCCCTGGCTTATGCTGACTGGGGAAAGATGTTTCCATCAAATTAGTGGTTTCGCTTACTTGGATTATCATACAACATGGTGCAGAATAATCCTTCCTGTCTTGTTTCTTTCTCATTGCTTTTTTGATTTGATTAAAAATAGTTGTTACTGTTCTCTAGATGTGGCTTTATTAAGTCACCTTTATATATACATCCTGACGAACTCATTATTTATCCTTTCTGATTGCTTGCCCTCTCCCCCCTCTACAGGCAGACAGTATCTTACTACTGCCTGCCCGAAACATTGATGAGTGAAAACAAAATTAATCAGAGAATTACAATGAATTATTGTGGTAAAATCAGTGCTTAAAACGTTCTTATTTTGCTTTCTAAACAGCTCGCAAACGGGCACAAAAAAGCGAACAAAGGAAACTCTGTGAAGTCCTTTGTTTACAACGGTTACGACACGCTTCGCGCGCGCGTAGGATGGAAGAAAAAAAGTATGATTAAACGCTAGGTGCGCGTGTGTGTGTGTGTGTTAGCAAAATATCTGAAACTACCAAATATAAAGCACTAAAAAAGGCAAAGAAATCAAAGTTTCTTTGCTGCGCTGAATTGGTCTGATATGTCGTTGCTAATTGTTTCACGGCCGCAAAGGTAAGAAGAATAAATTGAATGGGCAAGGAAAAGAAGAAAAAAAGCCTCACCCCCGCGAGGATGTGTCAAAATACAAATACCATTTTGATAATCTTACAGTCTGAAACAATCCAATAAAAATAACCATTTCTGTACTCGATTTTGAGTAAAGAAATGGTCTTTTCTTTGCCTTTAGAAGAATCCTACTTATAAATTGAAGGTTGTCAAGTTATTAATTTGCATTTTGACACATCCTCTTGGGGGGTGAGGCTCTGGCTCGTTAGTGTTTTGCTTGGCTCATATTAAACCCAGCACAGATTCCCATACCATTCAGCATATTGCTGTAGGTGGTGCGGATAGTAGAGAGTCCCGCTTGAGCAAGGGAATTGTTCGAAACATCGTTCAAAGCCTGTAGGAAACGGTAGTAGGCTGGGGCGATGTGATAGAACTCTAACTGTAATCCTTCCTCTATACCATACTTTGTCTTTAGCTCTGCCAAAGACGCTTTGGTCTCATCTCTTATACCTGTGTAAGGTTCAACGTTCAGATGAAGTGTGTAAGTCTTGCCATTGATTGTCGCATCATCGAAGACATAGAACTGCTTATAGAAGTCACTACTGAAGTCGAAATCATCGTCAATGTCTGACAATGGGTTCAGAAGCGGTTCACTTGCCGTTGAGATAGGTATATACGCTGTTTCCAAGTCGTATCTTACAGCCACACTATCATAGCTGTTGCTCTTACGTCCCTCCATATAGTCAGCGTAAGAATAGTAGCTCATCACCTCCTGCATATAGCCACCCATATTTTTAAAACAATCAATATAAAGGTAGCGCAACTTCTTACTCTTGACACGCACAGCATAATAATCGTGTGTCTGGGCAGGGTCGGTGAAGGTGGCTTGCAGCTGCAGGAAGTCTTCTACATTTGCCGAAGGGTCTCTCTTCATACGTACCATACGTGTGGCAATATTGCTGATACCAATCGGTTGTGGAATCTCCGTAGACGACTCGACAGCCTCTAAGCCCTGCGCTTCAACACGCAACTGCACCTTATCGCCCGCCTTCTGCTGTCCAACGACACGATAGCGACCATTGCCCAAGGCAGTCACCGTCCTCGTCTGTCCGTTCAATTGATAGCTGATTACTGCATCATCAATCATCACATTCTTCTCTGTTGCGTTATATTGTTTCAAAGGTATGCTACGTGACACCGTGATATAAGTGGTGTCGGAAGTAGAAGGCATACAATAGACAACCAACTTTGGCTTTGCATCAGGCAGATTGCTGACACTGAAATCATCCTTGCAACTCATCACCGATAGGGCAAGGAAGAGGAGGAAAAATATCTTTTTCATGTTCGAAACTTAGAATTTAAATGTGTAACTGAACGATGGAATCACAGGGATGAATGCTATGTTCTTTATCTTCATCTGGTTATTGCTGTCGATTTTCACACGTACCCACATAGAGTTCAGATGACAATAGGCATTGTAGAAACTGAGGTTCCAGATGCGCTCATGCCCCTTCTTGGTGGTATGATGGAAGTCGAAGCCGATGTCAAGACGGTGATAAGCCGGCAAGATAACGTTGTTAGGCTTTTCGTAAGCAAAGTTCAACGTGTTGTCATCAGATGAATTAAAGGTCAATCCTCCCTGCTCCTGCGCTGGAACGTCAGGCAATCCGATATACTGAGTAGGGATTGTCATGCGGTTACCTGTGCGGAATGTCCATGCTGCAAAGGCTGCAATCTTCTTTGTGATGTTCCATCTTCCGGTGAGGGTGAGCTTATGACGGTTGTCAAACTTATCATAATACCAACCATCGTAGAAGTCATCAAACTTCTTCTCAGTCCATGAGAGGGTATAAGAACCATGTAGTGTGAGGTTGGAAACGTTGTAATCAGCATCCAATTCAACACCGTAAGAGCGACCATCACCCTCCATAACCATATAGTCCCAGTTGGCTGCTGGTGGCTCCAATCCTGCCCAACTTGAATACTGTAGGATATGACTTGAACGCTTGTAGTAAGCCTCCAACGAGAGCAACCAGTGCTTGTTAGGTTTCATATAAGCTCCTGCAGCCACCTGCCAAGAGCGCATCGGGTGTAGTCGAGCCGTCGTTGGCACCCAGTAGTCGGTTGGGAGATCGAGGAAGGAGTTGGCAATCTTGTGTACAAACTGGCTCATCAGCGTGTAGCTTGCCTTAAGAGACAGACGCTCCGTTGGCTGGAACTTCATCGAAAGACGTGGACTCAGTGTTGCGAAGGTCTTACCGCTAATATGGAAGACATCGGCATTCACACCCCCGTTGAGGCTCCATTTCTCGTTGAGTGTCATCTCGTCTTCGGCATAGAAAGTCAGCTGATGTGCCACATTCTTATTATAACTGTGGGTCTCAATCGTGTCAGCCTTTGCCTCACTATTGGTTTGATAGTTATCAAAACGGTTGTAAGTCTGTGGCTGGAAGCGATGATAGGTATAGTCCTGACCAAAGCGAATGTGGTGACGAGGGTTTGGGCGGAAGTCGAAAGCTGCGCGATAGCCAATGTCATCAATAGATGAACGATAGCCATGAGAGGTCAATGTCAGCTGTTCTTTCTCTCCAGGGCGTGTAAATCTCCACTCGTCTGAGCTGCTAACCGTTGAGCGATTGTGCGTATAGACGGCTGTGAAGTTAGCAAAGAGCTTCGGTGAGAATTGGTAGTTCCAGTCTAAGGCAGCATTGAAGTTACCCCAGTGGAAGCGATTCACATAGATGTCTACGTCGTTATAACCACTGCTATTGTTACTGTGCCACTCGTCTTTTGCGTCCAATCGGTCCTCACCAGAGTAGACACTCAGCGACATTCGCGAACGTTCGTTGAAGATATTGGTCAACTTGAAGTTTAAGTCATGGAAGAAATACGACATACTCAACTTATCCTCATCGTTGCTCTTGTGGTTCATAATTGCAAAGGCAGGACGTGTGAGGAGGTCCATCCAGCTACGACGCAAACCGAAGTTATAGGATGTCTTTCCCTTTCTAATAGGTCCCTCGATATGGAAGGCACCATCGAGTAAGCCGATACGATAGCTGCCGTGGGTGTTATAAAGGTCGCCGTCAGCCGTGCGAACGTCGATGACACTCGACAAACGACCGCCATAACGTGCTGGGAAACCGCTCTTGTAGAAGTCGACATTCTTCACAACATCGGCATTGAACGAGGAGAAAAGACCTAAGGCATGGTTGGTATGATAGAGAGGTGTACCGTCGAGTAAGAAGAGGTTTTCGTCGCCATTACCACCATGAACGTAGAGACCGCTGGCAAGTTCCATACCGTCAGCCACACCGCTCGTACGCTGTAAGGTCTTGATAACATCCGGACTACTCAACAGTGCGTACTCCGTTTTAATATCTTTCTGTGAGAGAGAGAGTTTTCCAGTCTGCGTTTTCAACAAAGGTGAGTTCAGGTCTGTCGTCACAACCACCTCATCCAACTGTGCTTCGTTTTGCAAGATGATGTCATGGTTTTGGTTTGCAGATAGGTCAATGGTCTCAATAAGGGTTTTATATCCTACGTAGCTACACCTAATTTCGTGTTGTCCTTCGCCCAACGTGAGCGAGAAATGTCCGTAGGCATTCGTCATCGTGCCTTGTCGTGTGGTGAGGTCGTAGATAGTTGCATTGATAAGTGGTTCTCCGTTACGGTCTTTCACATATCCACTGAGCGTAAAACGCAGGTGCGTCTTGTCCTCATCAATGCCCCGAATCATTCTTTCTATTGGCGCTTCGTTTTTCCATGTTACCGCACCAATCCCATTAGCCTTGTGTGCATACAATCCCAAAGGGCTGAGCCATAAGGCAGCTAATAAAAACTGTTTATTCATCTGAAATAAATTTAAGCGGTGCAAAGATAATGCTTTTAATTCAGAATTCAGAATTCAGAATTCAAAATTCATAATTCAAAATTCAGAATTCAAAATTCATAATTCAAAATTCATAATTATGATTACTGGTGTAATTCATGATAGTAGACGAGTAGACAAGTAGACAAGTTTACGAGTAGACGAGTTGCTTGTGTCAAAGACAAAGTAACATGGTAAGTAGACAAGTCAACGGGTGGACAAGTGAACCAGTTGCTTGTAGACAGAGTAAATAAAAGACAAAGTAACAGATGAACAAAGTTCTTTTGAGTAACGAGTTAGCAGGTTAACGAGGTGTGTGCTGATTTTGTGTTTTAACGTTACTCTTGGTTAAAAACTAATGACAAAAGAGGAGCCTAATCCTAAAGAATGAGAACAAGTGCGCACTCCTGACACACGATAAGGTAAGAGATTGTAGTCTATAAGGAAACGAACATTATAATGCTGACGAACTCTGAAGGTCAGTGAAAGACCTGTTCCAAAACCTACTCCATGATGAGAATCAATTAAATCGTCCGTTAACTTTATGTCGGGATAAAACACAGATGAAACCAAGAGTTTACTACCGAGAAGCCAACGCTCTGATAACGGATAAGAGAAATAAGCACCTCCACCTAACTTCCACGTATCGAAGACATTATCTTCAGCCTTGACATTGTCTACGATGACTGACGTACGGGTCACAGAGAACCGCCCACCAACACCAATATAGGGATTAAAGAAGTAGGCTCCCTCAACAGCTGAAGTACATCCACGCGACACCTTAACTTTTGAGCCTTTCCCATTGAGATACGTACCTAACGGCTCATTAATAAGAAAATTAAGACCAACGTATGACGGCTTCTGTAGCTTATCAAACTTTTCCTCTACATCAGCCTTTCTTAACCCATGCTCCTTAAATATCAAATCCGTAAAATAATAGCCCAACTCTGTAGCCACAATACCTACGCCTGCCCCTGTCAGTACGTCGCTCAGCCAATGCTTATTGTTTGCCATACGCATTAAACCTGTCGCAGCTGCCACTGTGTAAGCACCGACACCTATCCACGGACTCCGATAGCCATACTCCTTATTCAGCATGGTAGCAGTCATAAAGGCTGTCGCAGTGTGTCCAGAAGGGAAAGAGCGTAGGTCCGTGCCATCTGGACGCTCTACTTGAGCAGAATACTTTAACGAATTAACAATACCTGCCATCAACGCTACCGACATAGCATCAGAGGCAAGCATACGCCCCCAGCTACTTCTACCTTTCACGCCACTAACCTTTAAGCCAAGCATAACGACAGCAGGGAGATACTGCGTGTAGTTATCTAAACTATTATCAAATCTTGGTATATAGTCATTTCGCAAACCACGAAATTGCCTACTCTGCCCTTTCATGATAAGACCGTTTATAATAAGTGGTGTACAAGTATATATAATCCTATCAAAATGCGGTTTAGAAGTGTTACAAGACTTATCCTCTCCTTCCGCAGGAACACATTTTATAGAAGGAACTAAACCTGTGTCAGCAACAAGGCTTAAACTATCAACCGTTTTTATTGAGTCTGCAAGCCGTATGCTATCTTGCAATACAGCAGATGCCTTTGCCTGACAACAAAGACATACGAATAGTATCGGTAAAAACTCCTTAAAACGTTTCATCTCCTCAACGAGCATTGATAGTAAGTTTGTCTAACATGGGTTTATCGGCTACAAAATTACAACTTTTCTACGGAAAATGAGAATATTTTTACCTTTAAGAGTAATCTTAACAACTATCTGTCGATAAATGATTATAATTTACCAAAATTCACACACCCTCTCCTCATTATTTCCTTTGGTCAGCGACCGCTGAGTTGGAGAGCCTTCCACTTACCATCCTTCAAGACAAGGACCTTATTATTCTTAACCTGACGATAATTAGCGATGCTATCGTACTGCAACGGCACAACCTCATTGCCCTGCTTATCAATAAATCCCCACTTACCTCCAACGGCATATTCGTGTTCTGGATTATCAGCAGGTCGCACTGTCTTGCATCCCACTGCCACAGCTGCCAATCCCTCATGATATGGGAAGAACCAAAATTATTATTCCAATTCAAGGCTTGACCTCGACTCTCTAATCATATACGATAAAGAAAAATATACCTATAGCTATTTATCCTTGTCACGCGACACGTATGAGCGGTTACACAATAGCAAGCGCAAGCTATCTTAGAACTTATTTTAACGGCTACGGATATTATAATGTAAAAACAAGTAAGCTTAAGATTTATCTTCGTCCTTTCAATGCATACGCAGTGCAATTTTATGACACCTTTCAAAGAACAAGAATTCCACTCACAGGACGTTATCTGATTTATGAACTCACAAAGGTTCAATAAGGTGTACTGGCACATTTTCTTTTGTTAGATAA
Organism: Prevotella melaninogenica; assembly: GCF_018127925.1. Classification (NCBI taxonomy): domain Bacteria; kingdom Pseudomonadati; phylum Bacteroidota; class Bacteroidia; order Bacteroidales; family Prevotellaceae; genus Prevotella; species Prevotella melaninogenica. The sequence goes on from NZ_CP072347.1 coordinate 394,567, forward strand.
TTTCATAAGCTAAAAATCAAAAGGGCGTTAATTCCATTCGAATTAGCGCCCTTTTCGCTTGCAAAAGATGCCCTTTAAGACGCTTACTAACGCCCTTTTGAAGTCCAATAAAGCACCTTTTGCTTTACGGCTTTATAACTATTTGATTTTCTGTTGGTTGTAGAGTCGCTCTTGAACTGGGTTTTTGTATGCTTTTTAAGGTGATTTGTTTAAGGGAGTGTAATGTTTTTTCAGGGTGGGGAAATGCGAGTAGACAAGTTAACGAGTTGCTTGCTAAGAAAGACAGGATAATAGAAAGACAAAGTAACAAATGAACAAGGTTCTTTTGAGTAACAAAATTACGAGTGGACAAGTTAACGAGTGGACAAGTTAACGAGTGGACAAGTTAACGAGTTGTTTGTTCTCATTTGCTGACCTATGCACTCAAAAACTCGTCACAAAAACGTTCTTATGTTACTCTGTCTTTCTATTACCCTGTCTACAAACAACTTGTAAACTCAGCACTCATAAAATCATCAACTCAACATAAAAAATGACGTAAAAACAGTAATAGATTGTTCTTTCAATATTTTTTTACTACTTTTGTACCTTAGTATAATATATGCTTTATGAACCTAATATAAAAATACTATGTAATATGATAATGGTAAAATCTTTACATTCAATTTTGCAGTTCACACCTATAAGTTTTATATTTCTTTTACTATCGAGCCAGCCTATGTATGCCCAGCAATGGCAGCTGAAGGGGAGGTTGGTGGAGAAGGTAGACAGGACTACTCCTTTGGATGCCGCTGAGATATTAGTAAGCCCTCTTGGCGGGGATGTCACTTCCAGCAGCTTATCGGATGAAGAAGGCAGGTTTGCTCTTTCGCTTTCTTCGGGCAAGTATGTGTTCAGATACCGACAGTTGGGCGATATTCTTAAGACCGACACCCTCGATGTGCAAGCCGACACCGATTTGGGTGATATTCCTTTAGAAATAAAGAAATACACAATGAAGGAGGTTACGGTTACCTCTCAGCGCAGAATGCTTAGTCAGAAAGCCGGAAAACTTGTATATTTAGTTCAGAACAGTCCTTTTGCCCAGGGGTTCAGTACACGCGATTTACTTCATAATATCCCTCGCATAGACCCGACAAGCGAGGAGATAAAGATAATAGGAAAGAGCAATGTTCTTGTATTGGTGGACGGACACAGGGTTAATTTGGAGGGAAAGGATTTGGATATGTATTTGCGTACGTTACCCTCTGAGAACATTAGTAAAATAGAACTCATTACAAATCCTTCTGCCAGATTTGATGCTGCGGGTAACAGCGGAGTGCTGAACATTATCCTAAAAAGCAAGCCGGTAGGTTTTGATGGAAAAATTCACACCTTGCTGACACAACGCACTCATTTTGCAGCCGAGGAGGGAGCTGACTTGTCGTTCTCATCAGGTAATTTTTCGGTAGAGTACAAAGTCGACAACTCCAACGAAAAACGCCCTCAGAAGATGAAAAGCTCTTACATCTATCCGACATACACACGTGTTACGAACGATTATGCTCTTAACCGCTATGACATATTGAGCCAGAATCTTAATAGCAGCTATCAAATAGGGCATGTAAAAATAGGATTCTTTTCCACTCTCAATCGTTCTCGTAATAAGGGCTTTCACAAGGGCGAAATGAACTTCAGTGATGGTTCTTATCCGTCGAACACCTATTCGGAGCAGACTCACGACAAGTATCGTTTGGAAACGATTTCCCCTTATGTGGAATGGAAGCTGGACAGCATAGGTAAGAAGCTAACGCTGAATTATAATTACATTCATTTAAGCGATGATGTCAACCAGGTGTACGATTCTGGCTCGGCTCACCCCTTTTCGAGCAGTTGGGACAATTACAGCAATGTGGTGAATACTCTCAGCGCAGACTTAAACCTTCCCTTTACGTGGCTGAACTTTGAGGTGGGTGGCAAGTACTCCCATTTCAGAACGAACAACATTTCGGATTACGGAGGCAGCAATGGTTTCTTGTTCAAAGAAACAATAACGGCCCTCTATGCAGATGTTCACCGGAACTTTGGTCCTTTTTATGCCAAGGCAGGGTTGCGCTATGAGCATACAAGCAATAATGGGATAACGCTTGGCGGTTTAACCGTTTCCAATAAATATCATCATTGGTTTCCGTTCGCAGAGTTTTCCTATAATCCTTCCGACGACCATTCCTTCTCTTTAGGATATAGCAAGCGAATCAACCGGCCAAGTATGAACAATATGGATCCGACAAAGGTTTATCGCGACACTTATTCTTACTCGGAAGGAAACGACAGGCTTGTTCCGTCCATCATGGATAATTTAGAGTTTAACTATGTCTTTAAGGGAAACCTTAATGTAGATTTGTACTACTATCACACTTCTGACGCCATACAGAGCCTGATACAAGTGGTTGATGATTTATATACCAAGTACTATCCCAAGAACTGCCTAACCATAAACACCTACGGCGGAGATGTTAGTTATAATTTCTCGTGGGGTAAATTCAACTTGTATACAAGTGCTTCTATGTACTATCTGAAGGCCAAGTCTATGGCAGAAGAACTGGATGATTCGGATTTGAAGAGCTTGAACACGACTCTCTCTGCAAATCTTAGTTATCGCTACAAGGCTATGACCATTTTTGCAAATTATTATCATGTATTTCCGGGAGTGGAAGAATCTTTTCATACTGGGAATATCGATTGCTTAGGTTTGGGCTGCAAAATCAATCTCCTAAAGAATAAGCTCTTGCTGAATGTTCTGGCGCAGGATATCTTTGGAGGTACCAAAGCTCATAACCGAGTGGCATACAACGATTATATGTTCAGAAATAACATAGATAATGACAATACTTCGTTACGTGTAGGGTTAACGTATAATTTTGGAAAGCATAAAGCCAAACGAACGGATGTAAATATCAATAACAGCGAAATGAATCGCCTGCCGGATATTAAGAAATAAAATAAGAGAGATGAAAATTATTCAAAGTTTTTGGACTGACAATAAAAGTTAGCAAGTAAACGAGTTGCTTGTGCAGGATTTCTGTTTTAATGTTCTGTGTCATCTATAACCTTTAGGTTTCTGTGCGTCCTATGGACTCTGTTCTTCTGTACTATCTGTGAGAAAATAAAGAAATTGATCAGCCTTCGTACTCTCCTTTTCTCCGTGTGGCGTACTCTCTCCCCACTGTTAATTATGTGTAAATGTGTCATAAATGTTGCAATAACTTGTTTTTTGAATATTTTTTGCTAAATTTGCAACTTAATATAATATGTATGTATTGTAAGTTTGTTAAATTAATAGATGTTTTCATACTATGACTTTGTATAATGGCTAAGTGTGAAGGCGCAAGAGAGCGTTTTTGTTTGTCCTTTAATAGGAAAGAAAAGAGTTTTAATAACCGCATTAAATAATATCAGACTAAATATAACAATGTTCTATGAGAAAAAAGTTACTTATGTGTTTTGCCATGCTGTTTATGTGCATAAGCACGGCATTGGCACAAACTAAAATTTCGGGTACTGTAGTGGCTGCCGACGATAACGAACCCGTTATCGGTGCTACCATTATGGTAGTGGGCACCAAGTCGGGTGCAGTAACCGATGTTGATGGTAAGTTCTCGCTTACCACTGACGTCGCTAATCCTCAGATTACTGTGGGCTACATCGGTATGGCATCGCAGACACTGAAGGGTACTACCGACATGAAGGTGGTGCTAAAGTCAAGCACTCAGACACTGAACGAGGTTGTTGTGACGGGTCTTACCCGCACCGACCGCCGTTTGTTTACGGGTGCTACCGACAAGGTTGATGCTGAGAAGGCACGCCTGAGTGGTGTGGCAGATATCAGCCGTTCGCTTGAAGGTCAGGCAGCGGGTGTGTCTGTGCAGAACGTCAGTGGAACCTTCGGTACGTCACCAAAGATTCGCATTCGTGGTGCCACCTCTATCTATGGTAGCAGTAAGCCACTTTGGGTTGTCGATGGTGTCATCATGGAAGACGCAGCCAATGTCGGTGCCGACGACTTGGCATCAGGTAATCCAGAGACCCTTATCTCTTCTGCGATAGCTGGTCTTAATGCCGACGACATCGAGAGTTTCCAGATTTTGAAGGACGGTTCAGCCACTTCTATCTATGGTGCGCGCGCGATGGCAGGTGTGATTGTCGTTACTACGAAGAAAGGAAAGCAAGGACAGGCACACATCAGTTATACTGGTGAGTTCACCTCTCGTCTCGTTCCCTCTTATAGCAACTTCGATATCCTCGATTCAAAGGAGCAGATGGGTATCTACAGAGAGTTAGCAGATAAAGGATGGTTGAACTTCTCTGAGGTACTCAATGGTAGCGAGTATGGTGTATATGGAAAGATGTACGAGCTGATTAACACGTATAATGCACGTACAGGGCGTTTTGCTTTAGAGAACACCACAGAGGCTCGCAACCGCTATCTACAGCGTGCAGAGTTCCGCAATACCAACTGGTTTAAGGAGTTGTTCTCATCTAACATTATGCAAAGCCACTCTATCAGCTTGAGCGGTGGTACACAGAAGTCAAACTACTATGCATCGTTCAGTGCGTTGTTAGACCCAGGATGGTATAAGCAGAGTAGCGTAAACCGTTATACGCTCAATGTGAACCTCACACAGCATTTGTCAGACAAGCTGTCGTTGAACCTCATTGGTGGTGCCGCTTATCGTAAGCAGCGTGCGCCAGGAACACTTGGTCAGGACGTTGACGTCGTAGGTGGTGAGGTGAAGCGTGACTTCGATATCAACCCATATTCCTACGCAAGTAACACCTCACGTGTACTTGATCCGTCAGCAACCTACGTAGCGAATTATGCACCATTCAACATCTTCAATGAGTTGAATAACAACTATATCGACCTCAACACCCTCGATGCTCGTTTCCAATTGGAATTGAAGTATAAGCCTATCCAAGGTCTGGAGCTGTCAGTCTTGGGTGCATTTAAGTATATGGCTTCAACACAGGAGCATTTTGTGAAGGATAATTCAAATCAGGCATTGGCTTATCGTGCGATGTCAAACGGAATTATCCGCGATGCCAACAAGTATCTTTATAAGGACCCTAATAACCCTTACGTATTGCCAATGACCGTATTGCCATATGGTGGTTTGTATCATAAGGGCGACAACCGCATGAGCGATTATGATATTCGTGCAACGGCAAACTATAGTCACACCTTTGCCGACAAGCATATCGTAAACCTCTTTGGTGGTATGGAATTGAAGAGCATCGAACGTCAGCGTAATGCCTTCGAGGGTGCTGGTCTGCGTTATGATGCAGGTATGGTACCGTTCTATATCTATCAGTATTTCAAGCGAGCATTGGAGTCGGGCAATACCTATTATACTATTAACCCAACCAACTCACGCAGTGTAGCCTTCTATGGTAACACTACTTACAGCTATCAGGGTCGTTACGTCTTTAATGGTACACTTCGTTATGAAGGTTCAAACCAGATGGGTCGTAACTCAAGCGCACGCTGGATGCCTACATGGAACGTGTCTGGTGCATGGAACGTACATGAGGAGAACTGGTTTAACAAGCTCTCTCCATTAAACAAACTTACCCTGCGTGCCTCTTACAGTCTTACGGGTACACCTCCAGATGCGTCTTATAGTAACTCAACCGCTATCATCACCGCTTCAACTCCTTTCCGTCTCTTTGCAGAAGATCAGGAGCCACAGCTTGAATTGAGCGAGTTGGCAAACTCAACCCTTACTTATGAGAAGAAGAACGAGTTGAATCTTGGCTTCGATGCCTCACTGTGGAACAACCGTTTGGGTATCACCTTCGACTACTATACACGTAGAAACTTCGACGAGATTGGTCCGATGGTAACAGCAGGTTTGGGTGGTGAGATTATCCGTGCTGCCAACGTTGCCGAGATGAATTCTAATGGTCTTGAGTTGAGTATCTCTTCTGTTAACATTAAGAAGAAGAACTTCTCTTGGACAACTAACTTCATCTACTCTTACGCAACGACCGAGATAACAAAGCTTTTCAATCAAGGTAACGTGATGAGTCTTGTGAGTGGTAACGGTTTTGCGAAGAAGGGTTATCCTGCTCGTGCCTTGTTCTCAATCCCATTCATGGGCTTGAATAGCGAGGGTATGCCAATGGTACTCAACGAGAAAGGTCAGGTGACAACCGACGATATCAACTTCCAAGAGCGTACAAAGACCGACTTCTTGAAGTATGAAGGTCCTACCGACCCACCACATACAGGTTCGCTTGGCAATATGTTTACCTATCGTGGTTTCCGTCTGAACGTGTTCTTCACTTATGCCTTCGGTAATGTAGTACGCCTTGATCCTAAGTTCCGTGCACGTTATAACGATCTCGTTTCAATGACCAACGCATTCAAGAACCGTTGGATGGCAGCAGGTGAGGAGAAAGAAACCAACGTTCCGGGTATCCTTTCAAAGAGCCAGTATATGGCAAACACCAATGTTCGCTTGGGTTACAACGCTTACAACTACAGCGATGCACGTATTGCAAAGGGCGACTTCATCCGCCTCAAAGAGATTTCTTTAGGCTATGACTTCCCTGCGCAGATGTTCCAGAGCAGCATGATCAAGAACGTATCGTTGAAGCTTCAAGCTACCAACCTCTTCCTTCTCTATGCTGACAAGCGACTCAATGGTCAGGACCCAGAGTTCTATAATGTGGGTGGTGTTGCATCGCCTATGCCAAAACAATTTACGCTAACAGTAAAACTTGGACTTTAAAACTTATGAAGATGAAAGTCAAAAAATATATTATATACTTGCCAGTGGCTGCGATTTCGCTTGCACTTACATCGTGTAACGATTTCCTTAACAAGTATCCAGACAGTCGCATGGACCTCAAGAACCCTACGGAGGTGAGCCAGTTGTTGGTGAGTGCTTATCCACAGGCGCACCCAGCTTACCTCACTGAGATGTATTCGGACAATACTGACGAGCAGTTGCATAGTACTTGGAGTGCGTTCGACCGTTTCCAAGAGCAGGCTTATCAGTGGAAAGATATTGACGATGTGAGCAATACCGAGACACCTTATCAGCTCTGGTCAGCGCATTATGCAGCTATATCAGCTTGTAATGAGGCAATTGAATACATTGAGCGTACTGTCAAGGATGCGCAGTCAGAGGAAGACTATCGTGCACAGTTGGGCGAGGCTTTGCTTTGTAGAGCGTTCTCAATGTTTCAGTTGTCAACCGTCTTCTGTCAGGCTTACGAAAAGACTACGGCTGCCAAAGAGTTGGGTTTGCCTTATCCAACAGAGCCAGAGAAGGTTGTTGGTAGATTGATAGAGCGTGGTACATTAGCTGAGCTTTATCAGAAGATTGAGGCAGATATGTTGAAGGGTATTGCCCTTGTCGGTACAAAGTATGCAAAGCCAAAGTTCCACTTCACCAAGCAGGCGGCTTATGCTTTCGCAACTCGCTTCTATCTCTATGCACAGCAGTATGACAAGGCTGTGAAGTATGCTGATATGGTATTGGGCAATCAGCCAGCAGACATTCTCCGCAACTGGGCAGAATGGAACCGCTTGGGTCCAAGTGGTAACGTACAGCCAAACGCCTTTGTGAATGCAAGTAACAATGCGAACATCATGTTGTTGCCAGTTCCTTCACAGTGGGGTGTTATCAGTATTCCTATTCAGGCTGGTAGCAAGTATGCACATGGCGAATTGATTAGCAAGAACGAAACTCTGCAGGCTCCGGGTCCATGGGGTGACAGCGGTTCAAGTTTGAACTATACCGTTCTATATAATAATGGTGTATCAAAGTATTGCTTGCGCAAAATCCCTTACGTTCCTAAGGTCATCGACGCAACTGCGGAGATTGGAGTACCTTACGGAGAGTATGCAGTGTTCAGCACAGACATCACCTTGCTTGAGCGTGCAGAGGCTTATGCCCTCTTAGGTCAATATGACAAGGCTTTGAAGGACATCAACACCGAGTTGACTGTCTTCTCAAAGAATAGAAAGCAACTCACACTTGCAGACATTCAAGACTTCTATGGTTCAATGGCTTATTACACACCAACAAAGCCAACACCAAAGAAGAAACTCAATCCATTGTTCACTGTTGAGGCAACCACACAGGAACCTCTCTTGCAGTGTCTCTTACAGTTGAAGCGATTAGTTACCATCCATGAGGGTTTCCGTCTGCAGGATGTTAAGCGTTATGGTATAACAATGTATCGTAGAAAGGTTGATGTGCAGTCAAACGTTACTGCCGTAACCGACTCTATGAAGGTTGGCGACCCACGTTTGGCTATTCAGTTGCCACAGGACGTCATCACAGCAGGTGTGAAACCTAATCCACGTAATAATTAAAACGATAGGTTATGAAAAAGTATTTATATTTGGTTGCAATCGCTCTTGTCAGCTGTGGCGCAATCTTGTCTTCATGTAGTGATGACAAGATAAGCGGTGACTCTATCTTCTCTACAAAGGCTGTGGAGCGCAATGCCTTCGACCAGTGGTTGTATAAGAACTACACCATGCCTTATAATATAGACTTCCAATATCGTCTGAAAACAGAGGAGACCGAGCAGGCTTATAACTTTGTTCCTGCCGACTCTGCAAAGACGGTGAAGTTAGCAATCCTCACAAAGTATATGTGGTTTGATGCTTATGCAGAGACCGTCGGACTTGACTTCATCAAGGAGAATGCCCCACGTATCATCTTAGTGACTGGTACTCCGGGTTACACACGTTATCGCACGGAGGTAGTTGGTAGTGCTGAGGGTGGTTATAAGGTAAGATTAGGTAAGGTAAATGCCCTTACCGATGACCAGCTGAAGGACTATGGTAGTATGAATAACTACTATTTCCACACGATGCACCATGAGTTCATGCACATTCTTAATCAGAAGAAGCCTTACGATGAGTCGTATGATAACATCTCACGCTCTGACTACGTAAGTGGTAACTGGACTTCTATTCCTGACAAGAAGGCGCAGAGCATGGGCTTCGTTTCGGCTTACTCTATGGAGAATCCTGCTGAGGATATTGCCGAACTTTACTCTATCTACGTGACCAGTACGCCAGAGGATTGGGCTACAATCATGAAGAATGCGGGTAACAAGGGCGGTACGATTATCAACAAAAAGCTGAAGATTATTCGCGAGTACATGAGCAATTCATGGAATGTTGACATCGAACTGCTGCGCAATGCGATCCTCAGAAGAGGTGGAAAGATTGGTACACTCGATTTGAACACGCTCAACTAATAGAGCAGTGAGTGTACATATTATCAATAAATAATTAAACAAGGGTTGCTGACTTAGGATGAGCTTTCCCATGCAAGTACATGAGGTGAGAATAAAGAACTAAGTTCAGAACCTGATAAAAATAAATGAATACGCAAATGAAAAAGGTATATTTACTATTCATGGCTATCGTACTGACACTTTCTTTGCAATCGTGTCTACATGACGATAAGACCACTTTCGACCTCCCTGCGGCTGAGCGAATTGAGAAGAAGGTTGCTGACTATAAGGCACTTTTAGAGTCGTCAGAGGAAGGTTGGGTAATGCAGTATTATACGGGAAAGAACTATAGCTACGGTGGTTATACGCTGTTGCTGAAGTTCAAGAATGGTCATGTTACCGCTATGGGTGACGTGAAGGATGTTGAAGCAAAGGCTACTTCGGGCTACGATGTAGTGAAAGACTTGGGTCCTACCTTGTCGTTCAATGAGTATAACGCAGTGATTCACCCATTGGCTGAGACTTGGTTGGGTAGTCCTGATGGTGCGCAGGGCGACTATGAGTTCTCTATCCTCCGTGCAACCAACGACAGCATCTTCCTGAAAGGACGTAAGTGGCACAATGAGATGGTGCTTACTCGTCTGCCAAAGGGTACTAACTGGGAGGAGTATATGCTCGGTCTTGTGACTGTGATGGGGGGTATGAATGTCGAGACCTACGACTTCGTTTTGGGTAATGACACCTTAGGACAGGGAACACTCACGCAGGAGGTTAGACGTCTTACTGTTACCTTGGGCGATAAGAAGTGGGAGATGCCTTATTGTACGACCAATACAGGTATCGTTCTTCGTGAACCTATCGTCATCGGTAACAAGAAGTATCAGCACTTTACATGGAATGATGCCGACCACTCGCTGACACAAGACGACCTTAAAATCATTCAGTTCTTGCCTAAGAGTCATAAGAATATCGACTTCTGGATTGGTGAATGGCAACTCAAGACGAACCTGCGTAAGCGTATCAAGCTTACCTTGGAGATGGGTTCTGTGGCAAATACGCTGAAGGGTAAGTTGAATATTAATAATATCAACTATGAGATTCTCTTGACTTACGACCCTGCTACGGGCCACCTCGAGCTTCCTGGACAGCCAGTGACCGACCCTACTTATAAGTATCCTGCGGGTATCGTAATGATTCCAGCATCGCAGAAGGAGGGCAAACTCTTCGGTGAAGGAAAGGGTAGCTTGTTCTTCACATGGGATGAAGATATGCAGCGTGCTAAGGCTGAAGACAGTGGTCAGATTACAGGACATGCTGTAGACTCCTTCTTCGGTGTGGCTTATGGCGAAGATCTCCAGCCTGTCACCGATGCTCAAGGCAACTACGTATTTGCCTTCACATTGCCAAATATCCAGTACATGACGAAAATTAATTAATTATGAAGAAGTATATTTCAATATTCATGCTCGTTGCAGCTGCCGTTCTTGGGACGGCATGCAGCAACGATAATAACGAACTGCCTGAGTATGCTGCGGGATTGAAGGTCGTAAAGGCGCAGACGGCGTTCAACGTGATTGGTGGTACGAATGAGGTGAAGATGGCTTCTGAACCTGCTCAAGCTTATGCGCAGGATGCGTGGCTGACGGTTACGAAGAAAGCTGAGACACTTATGTTGACTGCAGCGACAAATACCAGCCCACAGTCGCGTAACACGCTCCTCGTTATTAAGAACCTTCAGGGCGACTCTATCACCCTTAACGTTCAGCAGGAGGGTGTCACCTTCGGTCTGCCTGCTGGTGAGGATATCTTCACCGATGACAAGGCTATTCAGAAGACGCTCATCGCTACGGCTAACGTTCCTGTCACCTATGTTACTACGGGCGACTGGATTACCGTTGAGCAGAAAGGTAACGAAGTAGGCGTAAAGGTGGCTGAGAACACAACGGGTAAGGCACGTGTAGGCTGGGTTATCGCTAAGGCTGTGGGCTTAGTTGACTCGTTGAAGGTGGTTCAGGCTTCATTGGCAGACTTCGTTGGCGAATACAAGCAGACAGCAAAGATGCGTAATGCTGACCGTACTTTGTCTAAGAAGACTTCTGACGTGCGTATCGAGGCTGCAGCTGGTACCAACAAGGCTAACTTCATCGTTGATAACAAATACACGTGGGCAGTAGACTTCATTCCTGGTAAGGGTTTCAAGATGACCAATGGTAAGGTCGTTGCTAAGAACGAGGTGCAGACTGGTGTTTACGAATACCTTATCTCTGTCATCGTTGCCGACGACTTCAGTAAGGAGCATGAGACAGCCATCAATGGTACGCAGGAGAGCATCCTCTTAGCGATTGACGATGCTGGCAACCTCGTCTTCAAGGAAGCACAGAAACTTGCCTCTGAGCAGACCTTCTCCTCTTACGGCTGGAACCGTTTCTCCGATTCTAAACCAGTCATGGGTGCCTACCGTGGTATCGGTGAGGTCTATGTGCAGCCAAAACTTACGCGGAAGTAGGTGTTGTTCAAGTTGACGAGTTAACAAGTAGACGAGTTAACAAGTTGCTTGTGAAGGAGACAGAGTAACATGGTTAACAAGTAACTTGTTAACTCGTCTACTTGTTAACTCGTTCACTTCAAAGTAACATACGAACATATTTTAGATGACGAGTGAATGAGTTCCTAACTTGTTCACTCGTTTTCTTTTTGCTATCATCTATTTTCCTTTATCACAAACATCTTGTCCACCCGTTCACTTGTTTAACTCGTCCACTTGCCCCCTTATTCACTCGTTTTCTTTTTGCTATCATCTATTATCCTTTTTCACAAGCATCTTGTCCACTCGTCCACTTTGTTCACTCGTCCACTTGCCCCCTTAACAACCTTCAAATTCTTTCCAATGTTTGCAGAATTGGAAAGAATTGGAGTGAATTGGAAAGGTTGATTACTTGAAATATAATTTATAATTACTATTTTAATTCAGAATTCATAATCCATAATTATGATTACCGATATAGTGACAGTTCAAAGCTCAAGGGTTAAAACATAATTCATACAATTAACTACGAATTACGCGAATGACACGAATTATATAGCAATAAGTTTAGCGTAATTAGTGAAATTCGTAGTCATTAATGGTACATATCATAAAGTTCAATGTTCAAACCTCAATGTTCAAAGGATAAAAATCATTAGCGTAATTAGTGAAATTCGTAGTCATTAAAGGTACATATCATAAAGTTCAATGTTCAAAGTTCAAACTTCAAAGGTAAAGGAGTTCAATGTTCAAACCTCAATATTCAAAGGATAAAAATCATTAGCGTAATTTGTGAAATTCGTAGTTGGTATTACTTTGCAATACTGATAAGAAAAACCGCTATTAGACTATGAAAAAATCATTATATATTCTCGCTTAATCCCCCTTCAAAGTCACGAGAAAAGCCTCTTTAAAAATTACTCTGCAACTAACAGAGAATCAATAGTTTATAAAGTCGTAAACTAAAAGGTGCTTAATTGGATTTCAAAAGGGCGTTAGTAAGGGTCTTAAAGGGCATCTTTTGCAAGCCAAAAGGGCGTTAATTTGAACGCTATTAACACCCTTCTGATTTTCCACCTGTGAATTATCTTTACGATGGTTGACGAGTAGACATGTTAGACGAGTAGACAAGTTGCTTGCGAAGGGAGACAAAGTAACATGGTTAACAGGTAGATAAGTGAACGAGTTGCTTGTGAAGTAGACATGGTAACATGAGAACAAATCTCTTCTTTATTACAAGTAACTTGTCAACTCGTCCACTTACCTTGTTACTCTGTCTTTTTCGCAAGCAACTTGTCTACTCGTCTACTTACTATGTTACTCTGTCTTTTTCACAAGCAACTCGTTCACTTGTCCACTCGTTCACTCGTTTACTCATCACCTTGCCCCACACGCCGAGAATAGGAAGCATATTCTCCGCAAGTTTACGGAGAATAATTGCTTTTTCTCCGCAAAGACTTGGCATTATAGCAAAAAAGTTGTAAGTTTGTTGCACTAAAACAGAGGTCTATGAAGCATCAATATATATGGCAGAATACTGATTTGCGTAAGATGACATGGCAAGACAACGCCCTTAGTTCACTTATCTCCGAGGTAAGTCTTCGGCGAGGAAGCTTACTCGGTAGACTTTCTATGTTCGGATTTAAAGAGCAGGGAGAGTCTATGCTGGACTCGCTAACGGAAGAGATTATTCATTCATCTGAGATAGAAGGAGAAAGCCTTAATAGAGATAGTGTACGTTCGTCTGTCGCTCGGCAGTTAGGTCTCGCACATGATGGTTTGCCCAAAACTGACCATTATATCGAGGGTGTTGTACAAGTGATGCTCGATGCTACCCAGCATTTCCAAGAATCACTTACCAAAGAGAGACTCTTTGGCTGGCATTCTGCCCTATTCCCAACAGGATATAGTGGAATATATAAGATTACTGTGGGCGATTGGCGAAAAGGTAAAGAGGCGATGCAGGTAGTGTCGGGAGCTATGGGGCGACAGAAAGTGCATTATGAAGCGCCACCAAGTAGTGATGTGCCACGGCTGATGAGACAGCTATTGGCATGGATTGACGACGCAACACTTGGTATTGACCCATTAATAAAGGCGGCAGTAGCCCACCTCTGGTTTGTCACGATTCACCCTTTCGACGATGGTAACGGACGACTCTGCCGTACGGTAACTGAGATGTTACTATCAAGGGCTGACAATACCTCACAAAGATATTACAGCCTTTCGTCTGAGATTCTCAATCATCGAAAAGACTACTATACACAATTAGAGAAGGCACAACACGGCGGATTAGACATCACAGAATGGATTGTATGGTTCCTTGAAACACTCCGTAAGGCTTTAGATACTGCACTTGAAAAGACGGAAGGCATCATCAGAAAGGTGCGCTTTTGGGATGAATATAAGGACCTTCAACTAAACGACCGACAAAGAAAGGTACTCAACATGCTCCTCGATGGTTTTGAAGGGAAGCTGACTTCCTCTAAGTGGTACAAGATAAATCACTGTTCGCAAGATACCGCAACTCGTGACCTCAACGACCTTGTCAAAAAGAATATATTGAAGAAAAGTAGTGAGGGAGGACGTAGCACCGCCTATGAAATGCTGATATAAGACAGAAAAGGAAAAAGAAGAAGAACAACAACGACAGCAATAAGCAGCCCCTCCCCCTTGCCCCTCCCCCAAGGGGAGGGGAGTAGAATGCGAGATACCCCTATGAATATGATGTGAATGGGTGGACGGGTAAAATGGAGTTAAAGGATCTTATACTTTGTTCACATGTTACCCTGTCTCTCTTTGCAATCAACTTGTCTATTCGTCTAACTCGTTTACCTGTCTACTTACCTTGTTACCCTGTCTTTTTCACAAGCAACTTGTTTACTCGTCTACTTGTCTACTCGTTCACTTGTTTACTTACCTTGTTACCCTGTCTTTCTTCACAAGCAACTCGTTTACTTGTCTACTCGTTCACTTGTCCACTTACTATGTTACTCTGTCTTTTTCACAAGCAACTTGTTTACTTGTCTACTTGTTCACTCGTCAACTTACCTTGTTACTTTGTCTCCCTTTGCAAGCAACTTGTCTACTCGTTCACTTGTCCACTCGTCTACCAACTGTTTATATTTGTTAAATATTAAAGTTAACATAAGTATTATTAGCATTTGAGTTGTTTGGATTATAGGTGTCATTAGACCAATCTTAGAGAAGGAATACGAGGAAAGGTGTAAATGGCTGTTTGTTAACGAGTTGTGGGAAGGGGAATGTGAAGTCTTCGACCACTGCAAGACAGTTATAGCCTAAAAACCTAAGTAAAGCGAACAAGAAGTCCCAAATAACCTATGCCTTACTAATAATAAGGTGTAACAAGATGGAATATTGACATTGCCTAAAATCACTTGAAATAAAATTAGGAAAATAAATAAATTAAAAGTTTAAAACCTAAACCTGATGAGAATCTTTAAAGAATCAAAGCAGAAGCATCTGTACTTCTCGGCTGCCTTTGCTTTATCATTAGCCATGGCACCAACAGGTGTCTACGCAGGTGTAAATGCCAATACTGCTGTGCAAGCCGTACAGCAGAATGGCACTCACAAAGTGACCGGTCGTGTCGTTGACTCAACTGGTGAACCGCTTATTGGTGCTACTATCCTCGTTGAGGGTACCACCAATGGCACAGTAACGGATATTGATGGTAACTATACCCTCAATACCACAGCTAACGCGAAGCTCGTCTTCTCTTACATCGGTTATGCTGCACAGACCATCCCTGTTGGTGGTAAGGGCACTATCGACGTGACTTTGAAGGAGGAAGCTAACACCATGAACGAGGTCGTTGTTACCGCTATGGGTATTATGCGTAAGGAGAAGTCTCTTACCTATGCTACCCAGCAGGTGAAGGCAGAAGACCTCATGAAGGTGCAGGACCCTAATGCTGCTAACTCACTCGAGGGTAAGGTTGCAGGTATTACTATTACGCCAAGTGCCGGTGGTGCCGGTGGTGCTTCAAAGATTGTTCTTCGTGGTAACCGCTCTATCCTCGGTAACAGTTCTCCTCTCATCGTTGTTGACGGTGTACCAATGAGTAACGGTATTCGTGGTCAGCAGGGTATGGGCGCTGAGGGCTTCGGTTCAACTGGAACTTCTGAGGGTTCTGACCCATTGTCATTGATTAATCCAGACGATATTGAGTCAATCAACGTCCTCAAGGGTGCTAACGCTGCTGCGCTTTATGGTTCACGTGCAGCCAATGGTGTTGTGATGATTACTACCAAACGTGGTCGTGAAGGAAAGGTAGATATCAACGTAACTTCAAATATCACTTTCGATTCACCATTGTTGACACCAAAGATTCAGAAGACTTACGGTGCTGCCTATGACCAGACAACAGGTGCATTAGCATTGAACAACTGGGGCGGTAAGCTCTCTGACCGTTCTGATAACGACCTCGTTGTACGTACTCCATTGGATGAGCGTTGGGTAGGTTATCCAGAAGAGCAGATTGGTACTGATGCTAATGGTATGCCAATCATGGCACGTCGTCATAATGTCTATCTCCGCAACCGTGCTGTTGATGATGTAGACAACTTCTTCCGTACAGGTGTGACAACTAATAACTCTATCTCACTTTCTGGTGGTACTGAGATTGCTCGCACCTATGTGTCAGTTGCAAATAGCCATGCAACAGGTATGATGCGTAACAACTCATACAACCGTAATTCTATCAGCTTCCGTCAGACATATAACTTCTTCAAGCGTCTCCACATTGATGCTTCAATGAACTATACAGAGTCTAAGACAAGGAACCGTCCCGGTGGTGGTACTGTTGGTAACCCTCTCTACCATCTCTATACTGCACCTCAGAACATTGATATGGATTACTATCGCAACCACTATATGAATGCAGAGGGTAAGTGGTTGTCAAACCCAGCTTCATATTATAAGTTGAATGGTAAGAACTTCACTTGGGCTGCAGGACAGCGTACAACCTTAACAGGTCCACAGCAGGAATGGGCATTCCTCTCGCATCCTAACAACAACCCATACTGGTTGTTGAACATGGGTAACAGTCAGCAGAAGGAGAGCCGCCTCTTCGGTACTTTGCAAGCTAATGTTGACATTTATGATGGTTTGACCTTCCAGGCACGTGTCAACTACAGCCAGATACGTTTCAAGAACCATGCAACTCGTTATGCAACCACTTTCCTTCCAGCATCTATGGAAGACTATGGTCGTCTTTGGGATTCTGACGAGAAGACAACTGAGTTCTATACCGATTACCTCTTGTCATATAACAAGACCTTTGGTGACTATTCAGTTTCTGCAACAGCAGGTTACGTAGGTCATACTGTTAAGGGTGAATCAAAGGGTACAGATGCTGTCGCAACTTACTACGACCGTCTTATGCGTAAGCTCCCAACAATGGTCAACTACTTTGAAACCAGTGCTGGTGGCTATGGTGTAACAAGCACTTCAAAGAGTTCAAACTGGGACCGCTCTTATCTCTTCACAGCACAGTTAGGTTGGAAAGAAACGGTTTACCTCGATGCTTCTTATCGTCGTGACTGGTATCGTCCATTCCGTTACTTCAAGCAGTTGGGTAAGATTGATACCGATAACTATGGCTACTTCGGTGTTGGTGCGAATGCTATCGTTAGTCAGTTGGTTAAGTTGCCAGATTGGTTTAACTTCTTGAAGTATCGTGTTTCTTACTCTTCAGTAGGTAACTCTATTCCTAACAAGGCATACGGCGCAATGAGTCGTAACCTTCAGACTGGTGCGTTGTCAGGTAATAAGCTACTCGACTTCTCACCAGTACCAGAGGAGACTGGTTCATTCGAGACAGGTATTGAGTCATTGTTCTTGAACAACCGTTTGAGCTTTGACTTCACCTTCTATAATACAATTGTGAAGAACCTCTACATGGAGTTGGGTTCTCTCGGTGGTAACACAGAGTTGCTGAATTCGGCTAAGGTCCGCAATACTGGTTTCGAGGCAACTATCGGTTATGACTTCAAGTTCGGTAGAAACTTCCGTTGGCGTACATCTTATAACCTCTCATTTAATGATAACAAGATTCTTGAGACTGGTTATGACAAGGATGGTACATCACGTAAGTATCAGCAGACGGTCGGTGAGGCTAAGGTCATCTATAAGAAGGGTGGCTCTATTGGTGACATCTATGCTGGCGATTTCCTCCGTGACGAGAAAGGACATATCAAGCTGACCGCTAAGGGTGAGCCAATGTTTGACAAGACTGGTTCTAACGATCGCTTCCTTGGCAACATGAACTCTAAGTGGCAGATGGGTTGGACCAATACCTTTAACTATAAGGAGTTCCAGCTTTCATTCCTCATCAATGGTCGTATCGGTGGTAAGGTACTCTCTCTGACAGAGGCTTATCTTGACTATATTGGTGCTTCTAAGCGTACAGCTGAGGCTCGTCTAAATGCTGAGAAGAATAACATTGTTGCTTCTGACTATGGTAATGTTCCGGGTATGGTTCTTAACGATGGTAGCGGAAGAATTGTTCCTATCCAGTCTTATTATCAGGCACTTGGTGCATCAAGCAACCCATCAAGCTATCTCTACAACGGAACAAACTTCCGTCTGCGTGAACTTTCATTGGGTTATACCTTCCGTGACCTCTTCGGTCAGAACCGTAACTTGACCCTCTCATTCATCGCTCGTAACCTGTTCTTCATCTACAAGGATGCACCAACAGACCCAGACGTATCTCTGTCTACACAGAATGGTCTCGGAGCGTTTGAGAGCTTCAATATGCCATCTTCACGCTCATTCGGTTTCTCACTGAAGGCTAACTTCTAATTGTAGAGGAGTAAAAAAGGAGTGAAAGGGAGTGAGAGACAAATGTACTATTTGGTGTCTTGCTCCCCACGTAATGAAGCAGTTTCTGCGTAAGGACATGCACTCCTTTAGCTCCTAACAAGTTTAAATAAAACAATAACATTCAAAAGATAAATTACAATGAAAAGTAAACATATAATCGTACTCATGGCAATGGCATTGCCGACCTTCGGTCTACAGTCATGTCTTGACTATGATAATCCCGGTGATGAGTTCAACTCAACAACCAAGAATGTTGAGAAGGTAACAAGCCGTGGTGACGTTGATAAGATTCCTTTCCGTCAGGCTACAAATGCCGCTACTGCTGAAGAGGCGTTGAATGCTATGCAAGACTTGCTCGATGCTGGTGTTGGTGGTCAGTTTTCTATGCGTGGTGGTAAGAATGGTGAGAACCCAGGAGCGCATGCTTATCAGTATCAATACTCATTAGGTGTTGATAACTATGCAGAGTACACAGTTATCCCTCACACATTCTTCCAGTATTCTAAGATTCGTCTTGCATCTTCTTATGCTATTGACCAGAAGTGTTATGGCGGTGCATGGGGCTCATTCACAGAGATGAAGACGAGTCTTGTACCTATCTTGAATAACGAGAAAATCAATGCTATTCCAGAGCTGAAGGCTGCTTACTTGACACTCTTCAATCAGCAGGCTGTTGAGGTTGCAGATGTTTATGGTCCTATGCCTTATCGCGAGTTGAAGACTAATCTGCAGGTAGGTCCTTATACCTATAATAAGGTAGAAGATGTATACAACGATGTTATTGCTAATCTCGATACAGCAATTGCTTGTTTCCATTACTTCGATCAGAAGCCAGCTGACTATAAGCAGAAGATTAAGAGTGCCTTTGTAGATCGCTTTGTGGTAATGACCGATGGTGGTGCTGCTGACGGTACCTTGAAATCATGGGCACGTTATGCTAACTCTTTGAAGTTGCGTATCGCTATGCACATGGTAAAGAGCGATCCTAATCGTGCACAGAAGTTAGCGGAAGAGGCTGTTACTGATGGTGTCATTGAGAATGAGTCTCAAAGTGTTTCTATCCGTCCAGGTGTGATGGGATTCAGTCATCCATTGCCAGGAGTAGAGAATTGGGGTGATGCCCGTATGAGTGCAACGATGGAGATAACCTTAAAGACCTTCGATCACCCATGGTTGAAATACCTCTTTAAGAAGAACGATAACGTAATTAAGAACAACAAGACGGGTGAAACGACACCAGCAGATACTCGTATTTGTGGTATACGTACAGGTACGCATCCAGGCGAAGGACAAGGTTACGATGAGAACCAGTACATCGCATTCAGTAAGTTGAATGAACAATACTTCACTACTGCTCCGCTTTATCTTATGAAGTATGCAGAGGTTTGCTTCCTACGTGCTGAAGGTGCACTTCGTGGTTGGAACATGGGCGGAACAGCACAGCACTTCTATGAGGAAGGTATTCTTCATGGTAACTGCGAAGACCCAGAAATGAAGTCGAATGACGGTGAAGGACCTGCAGGTCAGCATGGTGTCAACTGGTATGACGCATGGATTCATAAGTACATGGAGCAAGAGAATCCTGTTGCTTACGTCTATAAGGATCCTACGGGTGATACCCCTGATGCAGCTTCACCAATTCATGTTGGTGTGAAGTGGAATGATGGTGACTCTCAAGAAACCAAACTTGAGAAGATTATTACACAGAAGTATCTTGCCACATATCCTAATGGTTTCGAGGCATGGGTAGACCTTCGTCGTACTGGCTTCCCCCGTATGTTGCCTGTTCTGAACATCGACGAGGCTGATGGTAGCCTCTTCCCTGGCGATATCATGCATCGTCTTCCATTCCCGGGTACAAGCGACATTGCAACAAAGCAGGATGTTGACAATACTGGTATTCCAGCGTTGGGCGGTCCAGATAAGATGGCAACTCGCCTCTTCTGGGATAAAACTACATCAAACTTCTAAGCGATGTAGTACTTTCGAATAAGAATACATTTTAATCCCAGCAGTGGGAGTACAGTCATTCTACTGCTGGGATTTAAGATATAATATTACTAAATAAACAATAATAATCAAAATGAAAAAGAAAATTACTCTTAGTGCGTGGGTGGTAGCAGCCATGTTGGCTATGGCACCTATGGGTGCTGCAGCTCAGACAGCAGGTATGTCTCCTACAGCTTCTACGCAGGTTTATGACCTTTCTAAGCTTAGCGATCAAGTCTTGTTAGAGCATTTTGCAAAGCTCGCAGACCAAGGGAAAAAGTATCCAACAGATGCTGATCTGAAGGAATGGGGCATTAAAGACGAGGTGGAATTCATTCGTTCTCACGTGAAGAAACGTGCTATTGAGTCACGTGCTGACCGTCTTATCAAAGACACATACGAGAAGCGTAACCTCTTTATGAATATCCCCGGCGGTGCAGGAAAGAACCTCGGCGGTTATCCTTCAAAGACTTTTGCGAATGATAACTTCTCTATGTGGAACTATACCAACCTATTTGGTGCATGGAACTATGGGCTTTTCCAGGCTCCAGGTTCATGGGCTGATGCTGCGCACCGCAATGGTACAAGCATCTTCGCAGGTATTAAGTTCTTCGACCACACAACAGGTGGAGCTGCAAACAGTTGGGCTGACTTCATCATGACACGCAATGCAGATGGTAGTTTCCGTTATACGCATCCTATCATCAACTGTATGCGTTTCCTCGGTTTCGATGGTATCAACTATAACTGGGAGAGCACTAACAAGTATAGAGAAACCAATAATATTGCTTTCCACAAGGAACTCTATAGGATAGCAAAGGAAGAAGGTTTCAATGATTTCAAGATCATGTACTATACTACCAACCAAAGTCTGACATCTTATAATTCTAGCTATATGTGGGGACAAAACCCTGAGAACCGCATTAGTGAAGTGATGTTGAATTATGCTAGTAGCGACTTCAGTTGGAATATAGGTGAGTCTGTAAGAGAGGCAGAACGCACAATGGGTTCTGCTGATGGACTTTATGCAGGTGTGTGGATAGTAAGTATGGACAGGCGTTGGAATAGCCTTGACAACCAAGATGCAAAGCGTTGTGGTATCTGCTTATGGGGTGAACATGCCGAAAGTCGCTTCTGGAGCTATAATACTGGTGGTGATGCTTTGTCACGTATGTCTAATTATCAGGAGTATTTAGAGCGTGCTTTCTCTGGTGGTAATCGTAATCCTTTGTCACGCCCAGAGATTAGTAACACTGGTAATAACGTTGAGGCACAAGGTAGCACACCTCCATTGAAAACATTTGCGGGTCTTGCATCATGGATTCCAGAGCGTACTGCCATTTCTGGAAAGCTACCTTTTGCAACCCACTTCAACATGGGTAATGGCGAACTTTATAATTATAAAGGTAAGAAAACAGCTGGCTCATGGTATAACATGAGTAGTCAGGACATTGTTCCAACCTATCGTTGGTTGGTTGTTAATGCAGGTACAGAGACTGCAAGCACAGCTATTCAACCATCATTGACTAACGAAGATGCCTATACAGGTGGTGCTTGCTTGAGCTTGAAAGGTGTAAGCAATGCAGGTGCAACGGACGTTGTTCTCTATAAGACTAACCTCACCCCTTCTAAGGGTAAGGTCGTAGCTAAGGTTGCTATTAAGACTGGTAAAGAGGGAACAACAGACTCTAAACTTTCTTTAATTGTACGTGTAAATGGAGCATGGAAGGTTTATCCAGTAGGCAATACAGATAACAGCAATTGGACAGAAAAGCGTATAGAACTGAATGATATCACTACTAATCAGAAGATTGATCGTATCGGTTTGCGTGTAAATAATCCAGATGCTAACTATAAAGTTCTTGTTGGCAAGCTCGAAATCAATGATGACGTGACAGCCACACCAGCAAATGTTAAGGATCTGACCATCCAAGTGAAAGAAGAGACCAAGACCTCTCTTTCTGTAAAGGCTGTATGGGGTATCGATAAGGAATCAGGCTCGGCTCCAATCGTATATAACGATGATGCAAACATTGATCACTTCGAGATTCTCTATAAGAATGGACAGAACGGAACTGTTTCAGAGATCGGTCGTACTTCACAGTGGGCTACATTCGTTCCTAACATTCAGTTTACAAGTGTTGATGATAAGCCATTTATCGGTGTTCGTGCAGTAGGTACTGACCTCAAGACATACTCTAAGATAGTATGGAAAGAAGTACCTCGTGCTAATCAAGCAGACCTCCCTAAGGCAAAAGATGATTCTTACGGCACTGTTGAATTGGATAATTCTGCTGCTGGCGCAGATGTTGCGAAGAAGATTCGTTACGTTGAGAAGTTCCAAACAGAGGGCGGTACAGAGAACATCAATTATACTGCTTCTGGTCCTGCTCATAATGAAACCAACTATGTTGATGCAACTGATCAGAAATTGGTTGTGGCTCAAGGTGCAAAAGTCAAGGTGAAGATTAAGGGGTACAAAGCAACTGAATATACAGATGGATCACATGATGACCTCCGTTACTGTATGGGTAAAGCATGGATGGACTTTGATGGTGACCATCAGTTCAACCCTGATAACCTCTCTGACAAGCCAGAGTCTGGTGAGTGTGTATTGTTCTTCGGCAAGGTTCGTGCTGGTGTTCCTGAACAGGTAGAACGGCTTAATGAATACGAGTTCACCGTTCCTCAGGATGCTAAACCGGGTAAGAGTCGTATCCGCCTCGTATTCTGTGACGCATGGTTCCAGGGTGGTTTGACCCCAACGGGTAAGTTCAATAAGGGCTTTGCTATCGATTTCGATGTGGAAATCACAGGTACAAATACGCCTCGTCCTGGTAAGGTCGACACCCACGATAAGGGTACAGCAGACCAGCCAGAGATGCTTGAAGGTGGTTCAACCAACATTGAGACAGCTAATGCTGGCGCGGCTTCTTCAGTTGTAGTTGCTGGTGGTCAGGTTGTCTTCAAGAATGTTGAGCGTGCATGGGTATTCTCTGTTGACGGTCAGACTGTGAAGAGCTTGGTTAATCCAAAGTCTTTCAACACAAATGAGTTGCCAGCAGGTGTTTACCTCGTTAAGATGCAGAACAATAATGTTATCCGTACACAGAAAGTTACTATTAAGTAATAAGTAATCTCTTAGGAATAAGGTTATCTGGCTTGATTTCATCGAGTCGGGTAACCTTGTTCCGCTTTTATAGGTAAAGTTTTTAGCTGTCTTTTAACAACTAATTACTCATAGCCAAGCTACATTTTGAAAAGTTATAAGCCATCAACACGAGTGGTGTTTACCATTAGCACAACACGTGCGGGGCGTTAGCACATCAGATGAAGACGGTAAGAGGAATTCATTAGGATTACGTTGTAAGTCAATAGTGAATAACTCATGTGGGAAATAAGAGCAGACAGCACTGCTTTAGAATCTTGTCCTTGGACATAAGCTATACTCCTTAAAGGGAGAAAGCAGATATAAGTCGTAATTAGATTTACAATTATTCAATAACAAAACCCAAATCAATTATGAGAAGAATTCATTTACTTCTTTTTGGTTGCTGCCTGATTCCATCTACTTTGATGGCGCAGGAACTTAAGAGCAACTATATTCAGTGGGGCTTTGAATCTCAGCAGTTTCCAAACAAACTTCGCAGTTGGTCAAAGTCTAACCCTAAAATCAATGATGATGATAACTTCTTCATCTCTCGTGTAAAACCAAAGCAGCGTTTCCGTTACGAAGGAACACAGGTTCGTACGGACCTTACAGAGACAAACGACAAGAAGCTCCTTGCTTGGCTGCCATGGAACGTGCCAAGTAAGAACGCTCTCCCTGATGGTGTCTTCGACTCTGAGGTATTCTCAATGTGGCCTTACGTAACTCACTGGGGTGACTGGAACTGCGGCTTAGGTCGTATTCCTGCAGCTTTGTTGGACGTTGCACATAAGAATGGTGTAGCTGTATCTTCTGTTGCTGGTATTCCTGATGGTCAGCTTAAAGGTGAGTGGAGTAGATCACTGACTACACTCGCAGGTTCTGATATTCAGACTGTAGCTGACTATATGAAGTACTACGGTTATGACGGTTTCGGTTATAACTCTGAGTTTTCTGAGTATTATACTGCAGGTCGTGTTACAAAAGCAGTTAGAGATTTCCACGTAAAACTCAACAAAGCAATCAGACCTTATAATCCTATTTTTGAAAATATTTGGTATGATGGTACTAATGATCAAGGTCGTGTTACTTTCGACCAAGGTCTGGGCGATCATAACAAGACTATCTTCGGTGAAAGTGGTAGCGAGGCTGCAGACCTTTTCTTCAACTATAACTGGAACCGTTCTTGGTTATTGGAGAATTCAGTAGCTAAGGCTGAGGAACTTCACCGTAACCCATTGGACCTCTACGCAGGTTTCAATATGCAGGGAGGCGAACCAAAAACATATAGTACTGTACGTTGGCCGCTTTTGAAGAAGTACCCAATCTCAATCGGTCTTTGGGGTGCTCACTCACAGAACATGTTCTTTGAGAGTCGTGGTGAGAAGGGTAGTGACCCAGAGACACAGCAGCGTACTTATATGTTGCGTACTGAGCGTTGGTTCTCAAGCGGTTCACGTAACCCTGTTACTACTCCTGAGATTTCACACAGCATGCAGTACAATGCTGATAACACAGATTTCCACGGTATGTCAGCTATGATGACCGCACGTAGTTCTATGTCTTGGGACTTGACACAGGAGCCATTGATTACTTACTTCAACCTCGGTAACGGTAAGTTCTTCAACTATGGTGGTGTTCGTCAGAACGATCGCCCATGGGCTAACGTAGGTGTACAGGATTACTTGCCAACATGGCGTTGGTGGTTTGCAAGCAAGTTGCTCGGTCGTACCGCGGCTGATGTTCCTGCAACTGGTCTTGATGCAGAGTTCGTATGGGACGATGCTTACATGGGTGGTTCTACTGTTCGTGTACATGGTTCTACTCCTAAGGAGTATCTCCACCTCTTCAAGACAAAGTATGCTTTGAAGACAGGCGACGTTATCACCTTCCGTTATAAGGTTAAGGGTGGTAAGGCTGATGCTTCTTTGGTATTCGCTACAGAAGATAATGTAAACGCAGAGAAGGCTTATCCAGTATTGACAACTGCTGATGAGGCTGATGAGGATAAGTGGGTTGAGAAGACTATCACTGTTGGTGGCGACTTGAACGGTAAGACACTTGCACTCGTTGCACTCAAGATGGAGAATGCTGCCGACTTGAATCTCTACCTCGGTGAGTTCTCTATCGTTCGTGGTACTTTCGATACTCCAGCTCAGCCACAGATTGTGAAGACAGCTCTGTTGCATTCTGCAAAGAATGGTGTTGACGGTAAGATTATCTTCAACATGCCTAACACTAAGGCAAAGGGCGAGCCTTGCTACAATACAGACGTGAAGACTTCTCTCTTCAAGCTCTGGGCACAGCAGGAGGGCAAGGAGCCTATCCTCATGGGTGTAACCACTTCATGGGCAGGTATGTTCTATTCTGTTCCTGTTGACCTCAAGGGTCAGGGCAAGGTTAAGTTCGGTGTGTCTGCAGTATCTCTTGATATGAAGAAGGAAAGTGCTATCGCTTGGGGCGAGAATCACGAAATCTTCACAAACTATGACTACAACGACGAAATCAAGGCAGACAAGTCTGTGATTAAGCCAAACGAGGAGTTCACTATCTCTTATGTTGACCCACGTCACGAGGCTGGTAACTGGAAGATTGTTGATGGTTCTGGTAACGTCGTTGCTCAGGCTGACAACGCTACAGAGATTAAGGTGACTGGCATTGCTAACGTAGGTTTCTATAACCTCATTCTCAATGGTAAGGTAGCTTCAACTTCTGGTCGTGTAGACAAGGAAGTAACTTACTCTAACTATGTTCAGATTACTTCTAATGCAGTAGGTGCTGTTCCTCACATCAACAAGCTGACAGCTGATGAGAGCGAGACAAGTATTGAGGTTGTTGCCAATAAGGAGGTAACAATGAAGTATGAGGGTAAGAAGGCTGACGGTTCAGGCTCAAGAGGTGTTAAACTCCTTGAGAAACCAGTAGGTGTTAAGGTTTCTGAGCTCGGCTTTAATAATACAAGCAAGAACAATCAGGCTTGGTCACTCGCATTCTGGGTTAAGTTCAATGGCTTCACTGGTGGTACTCAGATTGTAGATATGCGTCATCCCGGTACTGACTGGCCACAGAATAACTGGGGTTCTATGTGGACTACATACGATCCTAACACAGGTGTTTATGAGGTGACACTCCGTGAGAAGAATGCTGGTGGTGCTAAGGAGTACAAGCAGCGTTGGAAGGTTGACTTCGTTCCGGGTGCTTGGACACACTTCGTTTTGGCTATGGAAGGTAACGGTACAGATACCAAGCCTATGGTTTATATCAATGGTAAGGCTGCTAAGGCTCATAACTGGGAATATAATGGTCAGCAGGGCGAGGGTCTTAATACAGCTCGTTTTGCAAACAATGCATGGTGGGATGAGAATATTCTCGGTATTGGCTTTGGTCGTGCTGGAGCAGCTGCTATTAATGGTACTGTTGATGATGTTAAGTTCTTCGACAAGGCTATCTCTGAGGCTGAGGCTACAAAAACAATGATGTCTATAGCTACTACAGATGCTGGTATGAAGGCTTACTGGGACTTCGAGTCAGATGCTGCTGCAGACCACTACTTCGCAAGTAAGGTTGGTACTGCTAAGATTGCGCACGGTGAGTTGAAGGCAGGTACTGGTGAGGGTGTTACAACGCTTGTTCCAGATGCTCCAACTTATGATGCTGGTAGTGCATTCGTTTCTGGTAATTTCCAAGTGACAACTACTGCAGAGTGGACTGCTAAGAAGGCTACTATCACTTCACAGTCAGGTAACGATCAGGCTGGTACAGCGAAGTTGAAGTATGCTAAGGCTGGTGACTATGAGGTTACATTGACCTTGACCAATGCTCACGGTTCTGACACTCGTACCTTCAAGGTAATTAAGGTGAAGGCTGATCCAACAGGTATCAATGGCACTGAGGCTGCTGATATGAAGGTTTACGCAATCGACCGTGACGTATTGTTTGATGTTGAAACACCGGGCAACTACCTCGTTCAGGTATTCTCTACCAATGGTCAGATGGTTGCAAGTAAGGCTGTTTCTGTCAATGGTGCAGAGTCTGTACGTCTCCATCTTGGTGCTCAGGGCGTTTACGTCGTGAATGTTAAGAAGGACGGTAAGACACTCCGTACAGTGAAATTTATCTGTAAGTAAATAATTCTGTAAGTGCTGGAAGGAGCTCTACTCCTCTGGCACTTATGTTTTAACCTAATCTTATTGCTTATAAAAGCATCTAAACTTTAAACTTTGGGTACATAAAAGAATTATAACTAAATAGCATTATTGCTAAACAGAAATAAACAAACCTTATATGGCTGTATGTGTATGGCTGTATAAACCTAAATTCATTTATAAACTAAACATTCATTATTCATGAAAAAGATTACTTTATTTGCATCTTTGGCATTGGCGAGCTGTCTCAGCATGAGTGCACAGCGTACGCCAACACATCCATTGGACATCCAAGATGCTAAGTTTGAGAACCTGCCTAACTACCTTGAAGCATGGTTGAAAGGCGAGATGAAGCAGCCACAGGGCGTCAGCGATATTGACGACCAGTTCTTTATCTCACGTGTTCGCCCACTCGAGCGTATTAAGGATGGTGATTATCAGGTGCGCCAAGGCGTGAAGCGCAATCGTAAGATGTGTCTGTGGACACCGCTTGACGACCCTACCGCTCAGTGGAAGGCGCTCCCTCGTTATTGCTTTGAGGGCGATAACTTTAGTTTGTGGTCATACATTGATATCCACGGAAACTGGACTTCACCTTGGATTCGTTCTACCGCAGGTCTGACTGACGTTGCTCATAAGAACGGTGTCAGCGTGGGTTGTGTGATGTCTATTGGTTATGGTGCAAGTGTATATCTTAACCAATGGAGACAAGATACCTATAGTAAGGTTCTTTTCAAGCTGTCGAAAAAGGAGGGAGATAAGTTTATTTATGCCGCTCCTTTCGTTCGCTTGATGAAGTATTATGGTGTGAATGGTATCGGTTTCAACTCAGAGTTCTATACTAATGCAGCATCAATGAAACAATTGAGTGAGTTCTTTGTGGCGTGTCATAAGGAAGCTGAGAAAATCAATTGGAAGTTTGAAGTACATTGGTATGATGGCACAGCTGATAGTGGTTATATTCGCTTCGACCGTGGATTAGGTTCTCATAATGAGAAGATCTTTGGTGATAAAGACAATATTGCCACTGATATGCTCTTTGCCAATTATAACTGGGACGGTGGATTACTTCGTTCATCTGTAGCTACAGCCAATCGTTTGGGTCGTAGTAGCTTCGATTATTATGCAGGCTTTGACATTCAAGGTCGTGGTTTGCGCCAGGCAAGTTGGAGCGCATTGTTAGACAATGATATCTCTATCGGTTTCTGGGGTGCTCACAAGCAGAGTCTTATCCACCAGAGTGCTACCGACAATGGTACATCTGACATTGCTATTCAGAAGACTTATCTGAAGAAGCAGGAGCTTATGTTTAGTGGTGGTTATAACAATCCAGGTCTGTTACCAGCCATCAATACAGATTGTAATTTGGCGAATGCAAGCTTAAAGAGCTTCCACGGACTTGCAACCTTCCTTACAGCGAAGTCTACTATCCAGCAGGTTCCATTTGTTTCACGCTTTAACCTTGGTAATGGTTTGAGCTTCCGTAAGGATGGTAAGGTTACCTTCAATCACAAGTGGTACAACCTCAATACGCAGGATTACATGCCAACATGGCGTTGGTGGATTACTGATGGTTCTGATCAGGTAAACACAGGTAATATCAATAGCCTTGCAAAGGCAGAACTTACCTTCGATGATGCTTACTGGGGTGGCTCATGTTTGTCTATCTCTGGTCAGACAGCATTCTCACGTGTGAAACTCTTTAAGACAATGCTTGAGGTAAAGCCAGACTATGAGTTCTCTGTTACCTATAAGACGATCGCCGACAAGGACACACATGCTAAGTTCTTTGTAGCCCTGAAGGACCACGTCACCGAGTATAAAGAGGTGGCATTGCCAGCTGTTGAGGCAGTAGGCGAGTGGAAGACTTTCACCGTAAAGGCTTCAGACTTAGGTTTGGCTGCTGGTGATAAGGTAGCGATGATGGGTCTTGTTGTTGAGAATACTCCTGCCAATTATGAGTTGCGTGTTGGTGAGATGGCGCTCCGCGACAATGCAAAAGACTTCGCTACAGCCACTCCAACAATCAAGAAGGTTGAGATTCTCCGTGGTCGTTACAACGCTTGTGACTTCAAGATGCAGTATGCTTCTAAGGAAGAATCAGGTTGGGAGAAGACTTATAACGATGAGGTAGGTACATGGTATTATGAAATTTACTTCCAACAGAAAGACCAGCCAGTGCAGTTGCTTACCGCTACAACCTCTTGGGCTGCATACGTTGTTGATGCTCCAATGGTATCAGGTGCCGACAAGCGCGACTGCCGTTTCGGTGTACGTGCCGTATCTCCTGATGGTAAGAAGGGTTCTGACATTGTTTGGTCAGAGTATAAGAAGGTTGCTTACGACCAGCCATTGAGCGATGTCGTTGCTGACCGTCCTGTTATCAAGCCAAACGAAGAGTTCACACTCAAGTATCTTGATGACATGGTTCCTGCTGCTCAGTCATGGAAGTTGAAGAATGCAGTTACTGGTGCTGTTGTTGCTCAGGGCGAAAGCGGTACAAGTGCTAAGTTTACTGTTCCAACAGAGGGTACATACGACCTCGTTGTTATGGATAGCAACGGCAAGGAAAGCATTATCCGTGGTAAGGTAAAGGTGACGCCAGAGGCTACAGGTGCTGTTCCTCAGATTACCGATATCACTGCTGACAAGACAACAGAAGTGACTGGTAAGAACGTAACCTACACTTACGAGGGTCGTCTCGGTGAGGGTAAGGCGTCACGTGGTCTTGAGATTACCGACCCTAAGATGTTCCGCATCCCTGGTGATGTTCAGCAGGGTAAGTCTTATTCATATGCTCTCTGGTTCAAGGCAGACAAGTTCAGCCATGATAGTCAGGGTACAAACCTTATCAATAAGAACTCTATCCATGACAAGTGGCCACATAACAACTGGGGTGACCTTTGGGTGACTATCCGTCCAGAGTGGCAGGGTCATAGAACGAAGCATGAAGCGAATGAGATTTCGTTCAATACTATGGGTTGGACAGCTCACGACAATCCTTATGAGGAAGTGATGTCTACTGGTTACAATGTTACTCCAGGTGTATGGAACCATATCGTTGTAACACAGGATGAAGGCAATATGCAGAAGATCTACTTCAACGGTCGTAAGGTGGCTGACCACAGCTTCACAGAGTCTAAGCGTCGTGAGGATGTTGCACAGAGCGATCCACGTATCGATGCTAATAAGGTAGCCGACATCTTCATCGGTGGTGGTGGTGTTTACAAGAGCGGCTTCAATGGTATCATTGATGAGGTTCAGGTATGGAGCAAGCCACTCTCTGACGATGAGGTGTTGCAGGCGATGAAGGGCTATAAGGAAGGTCAGGTTCCTACTGACTTGAAGGCTTACTTCACATTCGAGGAGGCTAATGGTATGAAGTTTAAGAATCTCGGTAGTGCAGGTAGTGCTTTTGATGGTTCTGTTGTCGTTGTCGCTGGTAGTGGTGGCGAGAATACATCAAGTGCTTCTTACGTTGACCAGAAGCCTAACAACGATGTATTAGGCTTCCCTGGTGTTGTCGGTACATACGAGATTAAGACAGTTCCTACTTGGACTTTGGGCGATGGTGTTATCTCTTCATCTACAGATAAGACTGCTGTCGTTACCTATGCTGCTCCTGGTAAGAAGAATGTAACTTTGAAGCTGAAGAACGGCTGGGGTGAAGCTGAGAAGACCGTTGAGGAAATCGTTGAGATTACCTCTGAGGCTAACGCTATCGATGCAGTCGATGCTCAACTTGGCTTCTCTGTTTATCCTAACCCATTCGTTGAGAGCGTAAATCTGCGCTTTGCTGAGAATGGTCGTTACACAGTTAACGTGCTCGGTACTACTGGCACACTCCTCCAGAGCAATAGCTTTGAGGCTGCACAGGGTCAGGTCGTTAATGTAGCTATCACTGGCGCAAAGGGTATGTACCTCGTTCAGGTGCTTAAGAATGGTAAGGTTTACAAGACTGTGAAGGTTGTGAAGAAGTAGAAAGCAACCACGACTGACCGACCAGCCCCTCCCCCTTGCCCCTCCCCCATAGGGAGGGGAGTGAAATGCGAGATACCCCAATAATAGGGGATGCGATTCTTTAGTGAACTAATCTTTACTGACAGATGGGAAGTACTGGGAACAACTTGCTTATGAATAGCAGAAAGATATTTCCTAAGTAATAAGGGGTATCACGCATACCTTATGAATAGCAAAAAGACATTTCCTAAGTAATAAGGGATATCATGCATACCTTATGAATAGTAGAAAGAAATTTCCTAAGTAATAAGGGATATCACGTATACCTTATGAATAGCAGAAAGATATTTCCTAAGTAATAAGGGGTATCACGCATACTACTCCCCTCCCTTTGGGGGAGGGGCAAGGGGGAGGGGCTTTTATTTTTATTATTATGATCACACTCACTCAATCAACCTACAAGACTACCACATGGAAGGGTGGTGTCACACGTCAGATTTTTATCTCACCTGCTGATGGCGACTTGTCAGCACGGCAATTTGATGTGCGTATCTCGTCGGCTATTATCGATGATGTACAGAGCGATTTCTCTGATTTTTCGGGCTTCACACGTTATATCCTGCCCTTGGAAGGAGAGATAACGCTGATAAAAGATGGTCGTCATGTTACTTTGTCACACAATGCTTTGTATGAGTTTGAGGGTGACGAGAAAGTAAGTTCGGAGAATACGCAGGGAGCTGTAGATTTTAATATCATCGTGCGACACGGCATTAGTGTTGAGGTGGGGATAATGGAAGATGCAGCGTTCACGGACAGCCGTCGAACGATTGTTTTTGCCCTTGAAGATTGTATCGTTGAGGGTGAGGCTCTTTCTAAACACGATACGGCACTCCTTGACGAGCCTTTCTGCCTAAAAGGAAAAGTTGTCATTGCTCGATTCATGGAATAACGGATGGTCAGAACGCTCGTTTCTGATCATCCGTTTTGTAAATATAAGCTCACGCTTCAAAAATTAAAGACGCCCAATAGCGATTGAATTAACGCTCTTTTGGCTTGCAAAAGGTGCCCTTTAAGCCCCTTACTAACGCCCTTTTGAAGTCCAATTAAGCACCTTTTGAAAACCGCTTCTGCAACTATTTGATAATAAAAGACTTATGAGGGTGCAGAAATAGCTGATTCTTAACTAAAAATCCTGTCTTTTCTTACATCTAAATGTAAAATAAATTCAGAAGCCGACTACGATTTTTTAGCCTTTGAACTTTGAGGTTTAACCTTTGAACTTTGAGGTTTGAACTTTATGATATGTACCTTTACTGACTACGAATTTCTCTAATTACGTTAATGCTTATTGGTAGTTTACGAGTTGACTGGTTTACGAGTAAACAAGTTGCTTGCATCAATGAATATAGCAGGCAGTAGTAATCATAATTATGAATTCTGAATTGTGAATTTTGAATTATAGTAGTAATCATAATTATGAATTGTGAATTATGAATTCTGAATTATAGTATTAATTTATATTAAATCTTAATAGACTAATGCAATAAAATAAGTAGATGTATTCCTAAATTTGTTATCTTTGTAGCTAACATAAAAGCATAGTCTATGATAAAAAATATATTTACTCCTTTTCTTTTCACATTACTGCTCTCTGTAGGCTTCGCCGCACCGGTGCAGGCACGTGCAGCGATTGATTTGATTGACTTAGACGTTCAGACTATTTTAATCTCGGTTGTTGGTAACGTGTTGCATGTGGTTGGTGCTGAGAACGAACAGTTGGCAATCTATAATGTGACGGGTGTACGTGTGATGAGTGTGAAGGTTGACGGTGACGATAAGCACTATACGCTCAACCTCCCGAAGGGATGCTACATCGTCAAGGTGGGTAACGTAGTCCGCAAGGTGTCAATTCGTTAAGAAGGCGTTAAGCACTTGACAATCAAAACCTTTTCTTGAAGAGTAGTGACTCCCCTCGATGAAGCTGAAGTGATTCGCCTGTTGGCGAGTCCCGAAGGAAGACAGAAGGTTTTCCCCGTGATTGTTGACCAGTACAGCCAATCGCTGTATTGGAAGATTCGTAGTATAGTCCTTACACATGAGGATGCTGACGACGTATTGCAAAACACGTTTCTCAAAGCATGGAAGAGTCTTCCGACCTTTCAAGGGAAAGCTAAATTGTCCACTTGGCTCTATCGCATAGCTATCAACGAGTCGCTCGATTTCCTTCGTCATCAAAAGACGGCTACGCTCTCCAGTGCTGATGCCGACCTCTCAGTAGCCAATCGCTTGATGGCAGACGACTACTTCGATGGCGATAAGAGTCAGGCAGTGTTGCAGGAAGCCATTGCAACCTTGCCCGATGTGCAGCGTACGGTGTTCACACTTCGTTATTATGACGAGATGAAATACTCCGAGATGAGTGAGATATTAGGTACAAGCGAGGGTTCGCTGAAAGCCTCTTATCATATTGCTGTACAGAAGATTACTGACTACGTGAAGCGGTATGAATAATATTTTACCTTGATAATTAAACCATTCAGCCTTTCTGCAGTCTAAGTTATATCAAAGAAAAAACTTTATGGAATCAACGAATCACTTACAAAAGGAATACGGCACGCAACGGCCTTTCACAGTTCCAGAGAATTACTTCTCTGAATTGTCTTCCCGTGTGATGGCTCAGATACCAACTGAAGAGCAGAAAGAGACGGTGGTGACGGTAAAGCCACGTCGTGCGAAGGTGCATTATCTCCGCCCATTGGCAGCAGCAGCGATGACTATCGGGGTCGTGTTGGTAGGCTTCCTTGCTTATCATGAGTTTGATGGTGGG
Source organism: Prevotella melaninogenica (assembly GCF_018127925.1). Classification (NCBI taxonomy): domain Bacteria; kingdom Pseudomonadati; phylum Bacteroidota; class Bacteroidia; order Bacteroidales; family Prevotellaceae; genus Prevotella; species Prevotella melaninogenica. The sequence goes on from NZ_CP072347.1 coordinate 429,255, forward strand.
CAAGGGAAACATGCTTTGGCAGAGGATCATTTGGCGCAGGGAGCGCACGAGACATCGGCTTCATCAGAAGATGATTTCGATCAGGCAGCCGATTACTTCATGATAGACGAGTCGGATATGTATGCTTATCTGGCGAGTGAAGAATAATAGAGGAGAAGGAAGTATGAAATATAAAAGAATAATCCTATTGCTTTGCGTTTTCTTTAGTGTGTCTTTGCTGCACGCACAGGGGAAGTTTGATTTTAACAGAATCAAGGCAGAGTCGCATAACTTCATTACTAAAGAGGCAGGACTGAGTGGGCAAGAGGCAGCACGACTGTTCCCTGTCTATGATGAGATGAGAGGTAAGCAGCGTGTCTATTTCGATAAGTTACGTGCTATATTTAGTGCAAAGCCGTCGTCAGAACGTGAGGCAAGTAAGATGATTGAACAGGCTGACGCCTATGAAATACAATTAAAACAGATAGAACAGCGTTATCATAAGGAAATGCTAAAGGTGATTCCTGCCACAAAACTGCTGCGCGTGTTAGAGGCTGAACGCCGCTTTCACCGCCAGACGTTTAGGAAAATGGCAGGGAGGAGATAAAAAGCCTCACCCCCCAACCCCCTCTCCGAAAGGAGAGGGGGAGTGCTGGAAACGGTTTGCTTGGGGACTCACAGAAAGGTTTTCTCTTACTGAGAGAGGGGCGGAATTACGCATAAAACCTTCCGAATGGATAGATGTATCACTCATAAAACCTTCCGAACTACAAGGGGTATCACGCATTTCACTCCCCTCCCTATGGGGAGGGGTAAGGGGGAGGGGCCAGTTGTGTTGGTTGTGCTGGTTGTGCCGCTTGTTCCTATTTTGATATAACTAAATTATAATAATGAGACAACTTCATTCTCTTTTGAGATTATTGATTGCCGCAGTGCTTTTCATTGGGATGGCAAATGCCGTGTATGGACAGGTTCCAGCTAAGAAGCGAGAGTTCCGCGGTGCATGGATTCAGTGTGTGAACGGACAGTTCCAAGGTATTGGTACAGAGGAGATGCAGCGTACGTTGCGTTATCAGTTGGACGAACTGCAGCGAGATGGTGTGAATGCTATCATCTTTCAGGTGCGTGCAGAGTGTGATGCGCTCTATCCAAGTAAGTATGAGCCATGGAGTAAGTTCCTTACAGGGCGTCAGGGTACACCTCCTTCACCTTATTGGGACCCATTGCAATGGATGATTACGGAGTGTCACGACCGTGGTATGGAACTTCATGCGTGGATTAATCCTTATCGTGCAAAGACAAAGAATACCACACAGTTGGCAACGAATCATGTAGCAGTAACCAACCCAAATCGTGTTTTCTCATACGATGGACTTTACATCCTCAATCCTGCTCTACCAGAGAATCGCAATTATATCTGTGCAGTAGTGGATGATATTGTGAGCCGATATGATATTGATGGATTGCATATTGATGACTATTTCTATCCTTATCCTGCTGCAGGACAGACCATTCCAGACCAAGCTTACTTCCAACATGACAGACGTGGTTTCACCAATATCAACGATTGGAGACGTAATAATGTAGACCTTTTCATCAAGCAGTTGGGTGAGTCTATCCATCGTCGTAAGCCTTGGGTGAAGTTTGGTGTGTCTCCTTTTGGTATCTATAGAAATCAGAAGAACGACCCAAAGAATGGTAGTCGTACAAATGGTTTGCAGAACTATGACGACCTCTATGCCGACGTTCTTAAGTGGGTGAACAATGGTTGGATAGACTATTGTGTGCCACAGATTTACTGGGAAATTGGCAATCGTGCAGCAGATTATAAGGAACTCATAGGTTGGTGGAACCGCTATGCAGGTAATCGTCCGTTGTATATTGGTGAGGATGTACTTCGTACGGTGAAGTATGCTGACCCACAGAACCCTAACTCAAATCAGCTTCCAGCGAAACGTCGTCTGCATCAGCAGTGTCAGAACGTAAATGGAACGGTGTTGTGGTATGCTAAGTCGGTGGTTGATAACCCAGGCAACTATGGTACACTCCTTCGCACAAACTACTGGCGTTATCCAGCTTTGCAGCCTTTGATGCCATTCATTGACGATGAGGCTCCATCGAAGCCAAAGAAGGTGAAGGCAAGACAGGAGAGTGATGGCTACTATTATCTCACATGGAAGGCTCCACGAGGAGAGGGCTGGAAGGATGCTCCTTATCGTTATATCGTTTATCGTTTCTATGCTGGTGAGCCAATCAATCTCGATGATCCGTCAAAGATTGTGGGGATGCCTTACGGCAATAAGCTACGTCTTAATTATAAAGACGGCAGTACAAAATATGTTTATGTCGTTACTGCACTTGACCGTATGAGTAACGAAAGTCATGGTAAAAAGAAAAAGGTGAAGCTTTAGGCTTCACTTTTTTTATTGAGGTTATTGGGCTGATAGGGCTTGTTAGCCTGATTGTTATTAGCTTTGTTGGGCTAATTAGCCCAATTGTTATTAGCCCAATAGGGCTTGTTAGCCTAATAATTATTAGCCCAATTAGTCTTATTAGCCCAACAAGGCTAATAGTCCTTCTCCCTTAATAATCCCCGATAAAGCTCCTCATACTGGCGGGCAACCTTGATATGATCATGATGTTTGCGTACATATTCATAGCTATCGCGGCGCAAATGTGGAATGAGAGAGAGGTTATTGACGAGGTGCGTAAGCTCTCTAACACAGCTTTCGTAAGTCGGGAGAACGTTGATGATAGGTCGGAGAGTGGGCTCATGGATGATTTCATAGTTCTCTGGCTCACCGCCACCGATACAGATAATGCCGTGTGCCATCGCTTCAAGCGGATTCATCGAGGGCGTATAGCTGTAGAGCTGGTCCATGATAGCATCCGAACCGAGCATCGTTCGTACGTATTCGTCAAAGGGTAGACCATTAACAACAGTGAGGTTGAGGCGGTCGGGGTATTGTTTTTTCACCGTTTCTGCGGCTCTCAGCATGATATCAGTCCCTTTATATACCGATCGACTCTTACTGATTCCAATAAAAAGATTCAACTTCTCGGGTGTTTCATCGGCTATGATAGGCGGCTCACCGACAACGATAGGGAAGGGGATGAAGGTTGTTTTCTTAGGGAAATACGGCTCATAACAGCACCAATACTCGTAGAGTCCTGTCACGATAGCGTCGCATTGTTCAGCCATCAGCTGGTTCAGACGACCTTTTTCCGTATCAATCCAATCCTCTCTCTCGACTATCGCCTCCTTATTTTGGCGCAGTTCCTTACCGATATTGAAGTCGCTGTAACGCAGTGGCATCGTCGTTGAGCACGTGTTTACCCAATAATAATCCATCCCAAAGCCACAGAGAACAACCTTTTTGTTATGTTTTTTCAGATAATGAAAGAGCGGAAAGAGGCGCTCCGCCTTCAGTTCAAAGAACACAGGATTGATAAACTGTACGATGTCATAGCCTCGCAGACGGGGCAGTAGGGTATAGATTTTAGCCATTAACAGCATGCCACCCAGCCTTCCCGACCGTCTGGAAACATCAATATCACGTGGGTAATTCTTCCAAAAATCCCCATTCGACACCACCGTTACCGTATGTCCAAGTTCACGCAAGCCTCGTGCCAGCGTGTTATGTACGTTGCTATATTCACCTAAGAGAAGAATTTTCATGTGTCTTTTGTAATTCATAATTCACTTCGTACAATTCATAATTCATAATTCACAATTCATAATTATGATTACCGAGTTTGCTATTATTGTATGATAGGCTGGGTAGTCATAAATATGAATTAATCATTTATCTCTGAAAGTTATCATAATTATCCATTGAGAACTCTGAGTTAGGGGTTGCATATTGCCAGCTATTGCGGTAATCATAATTATGAATTATGAATTACAGCCTTTGATATTCTTCATTTCTTTATAGTTTGAAGAAGTTCTCAGAATAATCTTTATAGGTTTTACTTCTCTATAGTTCATGGCAAAGGTAACTTATAAATTACGTTTACACAAGTTTTATGGGTTATTTTCTCCGTTGCTCCCTGCGCCGACGGTGCCTCTGTGTCATTAAAAAAGACTCCGTAAACTCCGTGTCTCCGTGTGAGATTTAACCCCAAAAGACAAAGAAATATATTGACAAAATGTTCGATGAAATGGCGGAGAAAAGGACAAAAAAACAAGCCGTTTCAATACCCTTGTAAGTGTTTTGCTATCAAGTAGTTGCAAAGGTGATTCCCAAAAGGTGCTTAATAGGACTTCAAAAGGGCGTTAGTAAGAGGCTTAAAGGGCATCTATTGTAAGTCAATTAGGCGTCTTTTAGAAGCCAAAAGAGCATGTATTGGTTTTGAACTACATGAAAATAGTTTACAAGAATCAGTTGATAAGGGAATGAGCTATTCGTAGACGACAGATAGATATCGTGTCTATTTGCGTTTTATCCCTTGTTTAGCCTTAACAGCATTCTCAATGTCTTGCGCCCGAAACTGCTGTTTGTCATTCTTCTGAACCACTTATACTTACTTGTATAGTCCTTGTCGGGCAGCGGGAAAAGCCCATGTCGGGACAGACGTTGTAGCACATGGTTGAGATGAGTCTCGTCATGTGTCATCGTTATCACGTTGTAAATATGGTCCATTGTCAGTTGGGCGATGCGTCGTTCCATTGCAATCCGCTCTTTAACAGGGAGATAGTCAATCCGCTCTTTCAACCGATAAAGCACCTGCTCAGCGTCAGAAAGGCGGCGGATATGCCAACGCTTGTCACGTTTGTGCATGATAGACCCCTCACGTTTACGATAGTAATACGCCTTGTTATTGGTAAAATAAAGGTTCTCAGCACGTAACATGAGTTGTGGCGTAAACTCTTCATCCTCGTGAAGTATGCCTTTAGGGAAACGAAGTTCGTGTAGAATCTCCTTGCGGAAAAGAGCTGTACAGACACTGCCCCGCAGGTTATTGTGCGTCATATACTCCGTTCCACTTATCGGCCCCTCAGCATCAGCAAGTGGTTTTGAGATTTTCTTGTCAGTTGACTGGAATAAAACCATATCCGTTTCGCGGTATCTGATGATATCCAGACACTGCTCATAGGCACTTGTCAGCAACAAATCGTCACCATCAACAAACTGAATAAAACTTCCTTCAGCCAGTTCAATTCCTGTGTTCCGTGCTTGTCCCAATCCTCGGTTAGGCTGCCTAACGTAGACAATTTTTGATGAAAGGGCAAGCAATTCGTTGATAGGCGAATAGTCTGCACCGTCATCCACGACGATAATCTGGCGTTCCGTCTCGTTCAGACTCAATGCCAAGATACTGCTGATACATTCCTTTAGCATATCAACAGGCTCGCTATAGTAAGTCACGATGAAGCTTACGAGTGGCTTATCTTCCTTATTTTGTGAATAAACTGGGTGAGTTGACATAAGCGTTTTAATCCGATTAAGTGGAGAATAAAGAGTTTCAAGGTGCCTTTATAGGGCAGAATGGGTAGGATAGGGGCAGCGTGAGTAGCTTCGTAGACATCCAACTGAATATTAACCAATGCCTGATAATACGCAGGTGTCAGTTCGCCCCATAACTTGAGGTGCTTAAGATGCGCTTCCAAGAGGTCGTTTAATTCCTTTCCTCCTGCTTGAGCGGTGATGCCTTTGTCGTTTTGACAATAGTAATACAAGCCCGCGGCAGTTGTTGCCACTACCTTTGCCTGCTGCAATAAGTAAGGATAAGTGTAGACATCTTCAAACACTCTGCCCTCTGGAAAGCGCGTCTGTGCAAAGAGTTCACGCCGAAAAAGCTTATTACAAGCGTAGGTGTGGAGGTGAGCCCCGCCCAACCAATAGTCACGAATAGAACCGATCGTTGTATCCGTGAAGCTCAGCAGGCGTTGCTTTGTCGCACTTCCGTAATACAGCATAGCAGGATATTCAAGGATATCGTAGTCGGGATGTGCTGCCAAGACAGCCAACAACGTATCGTATGTACCCTCAGCAACGAAGTCATCAGAGTCGACAAAGGTGAGATAATCGCCCTTTGCCACTGCTATTCCTGCGTTCCTTGCTGCCGAAAGACCCTTGTTTGTTTGGTGGATAAGCCTACAATTCCCCTTAGTAGCCGCCATTTCTTCCGCTATCTGCCCAGAGGTATCCGTTGACCCATCATCAATGAGAATGACCTCTATCCTCTCATCCATCTGCGTTAACACACTCTCCAAACATCTCTGGAGTGTGTCTTCAACGTTATAGATGGGGATGATGATAGATAATCTCATGTAATAATTGTTTGATGCAAAAATAATAAAAAACTTTTAAATCCGTTAGTTAATGTGATGAAAAAAGTCTCTAATACTGACAGCTATTTGCATATCTTGAAGTACATCAGCCTCTTTGGTGGTGTACAGGTGCTGAATGTGCTGATTGGTATCGTGCGCAACAAGTTTGTTGCGATGTTGCTTGGACCGCAGGGAGTAGGTCTTATCTCGCTTTTTAATTCCACAACCAAGCTCATCAGTGACTCTACGAACTTTGGAATATCTATGAGTGCTGTGCGCAATATATCAGAGGATTACGACAAGAAAGATGAGGAGAAACTGACGAAAGATATTGCCCTTGTGCGTTCATGGAGCCTGCTTGCTGCCTTGTTGGGATTCTTTATCTGCATTTTCCTGAGTCCGTTGCTTAGCCGTTACACCTTTGCATGGGACGGACATACGCTTCATTTCATCCTTCTTTCTCCTTGTGTGGCATTGACTGCCTTAGCTGGAGGCGAACTTGCTATCCTCAAGGGAGTCCGTAAGTTGCGTGCCTTAGCCGCTATATCGGTGTATAACGTGTTGGGAGCCTTAGTGTTAACCGTTCCACTTTATTATTTCTTTGGTGATGCAGCCATTGTTCCTTCGTTGGTATTGATGGCATTAGTACAGTTGATTTTGACGATAGTCGTTTCCTATCGCCTATACCCTTTCCACGTTTCTTTCCAAAAAACGTTCTTAGACAAGGGTTGGGGCATGATTCGTTTGGGTACAGCCTTTGTCTTTGCAGGCATCTTGGGCTCTGGTGCCGACCTGATTATCCGCAGCTATCTCAATAATGTTTCGGATATAGAGACCGTAGGTTTCTATAATTCTGCCTTCATGATGACGATGGTTTATGCTGGTATGATCTTTTCAGCAATGGAAACTGACTACTTTCCACGCCTTTCTGGGGCGAACAACTTGAAGTTTACTTTTAATCAGATTGTCAACCGACAGATAGAAGTGACACTCTTGCTCATCTCTCCTTTGCTTACTTTCTTCCTCTTATTCCTACCCCAGCTGATTCTTTTCCTTTATTCTGATAAGTTCCTTCCAGCCCTCAGCATGGCGCAAGTGTTGGTGTTAGCGATGTATATCCGTGCTATTCGCCTCCCTGTAGAGTATATTTCTTTAGCAAAGGGTGACTCAAAATCCTATCTACTCTTAGAGGGATTGTATGACATTTTCTTTGTTGCACTCGTGCTTCTTGGCTTTTGGAAGTGGGGACTCTTCGGTGCAGGATTAGGCATAGCAGGAGCTGGTCTGCTCAATCTTGTCTGTGTCTATGGCTATGCTTACGCTCGTTATGATTATCGTCTGTCCTCATCAGTGATGCGCTATGCCACACTTCATTTCTCAATTGGACTCCTTGTGCTTCTTTGTGTACGTTCTGATGACGAGTGGATGCGGTGGGGCGTAGCCAGTTTGTTATGTGTTGTCAGTACGATAGTTTCTCTCCGTGTGATGAAAGCGAAGTCGGGACTATGGAATGCTTTAGTAAGTAAAGTGAAGAATAAGTTTGTTCGCCATGCCAAAGATTAGTATACTTGTAGCCGTTTATAACACAGCAGCTTACCTACCGCAATGCCTTGACTCGCTGTTGTCGCAGACCTTAAAGGATATTGAGGTTATCTGTGTCGATGATGCGTCAACGGATAACTCATTGGATATTCTCCATCAATATGCTGAAAAGGACGAGCGTGTGAAGGTTTTTGCGCTGAAAGAGAATAGAGGACAAGCCCATGCCCGCAACGTTGGACTGTCTCATGCCACAGGCGATTACATTGGTTTTGTGGATAGTGACGACTGGTTAAGCCGAGATGCTTTGGAGAAGGTGTGCGAATCTTTCCGAGATGATGTCGATAGTGTTCTGTTTCGTGTACTTTATGCTTATCCTGATGGTCGTATGAGGGATTATGAAATGTCGCCATTCACGACGATGACAGGCGATGAGGCTTTTCGGTCGAGTCTTACTTGGCAGATTCATGGTTGCTATGTTGTACGTAATAGTATTCATAAGGCGCACCCATACGATGAGTCGCAGCGGGCATACAGCGATGATAACACCACACGTATTCATTATTATTATTCGCGTAAGGTGGCTTATTGTGAGGGAGTTTATTATTATCGTCAGCAACCAGTCTCCACAACACATAACATCAGTGTTCGCCGTTTCGACTTTCTCTTAGCGAACGAGAGTATGCGTTATCAGCTCCTTTCTTTGGGTGCATCAGAGGAGACCCTCCGTTGTTTTGAGACGGTGAGATGGCTCAACTTAGTGGGGCTTTACATGTTCTATTTCCTTCATCGCCATGAACTCTCCCTAACCGACCGCCAACATGGTTTGTCTGTCATGCACCATGTTTGGCAAACCATTCATCTTCAGCAAGTAAGCCCTTCAATAAAAAGGAAGTTCGGTTATATGCCCCTCCGCTGTTCGTGGCATCTTTTCCGTTTGCAGGAGGAGGCTTACTTTTGGTTGAGGGGGATTGTAGGGAAGAATAAATAGCCTCACCCCCTACATAGATCTCCGCAATTTTTCGTAGTATAGATACTGTTTCCTTCGTAAACATTTGTATTTATGATATATTCAGTCCTTCCTTTTCGTGTTGCATCGATGGCTAAAACCGTCCGTTAGAAGAGCTTTTTATTTTCTTGTTATATGTTGTTATTGACCTATAGACCAAAAGAAATCCTCCTCAAGCAGTGTATTGCTTAAGGAGGAAAAGACTATTTCAAAACCTGTTTTTGAGTAAGGAAATGGTCTTTATTGATCTATGAGAAACTTTATTTATACTTACAAATAGAAAGTTATCAGTTTGTTAGTTTGCATTTCAATATACCCTTATCCTGTAGTAAGTTCTTTACTTTACAGTTACGGTTATTGTACCTGCCAGCTTGTTCTTGTCAAGCACGTTAACAGTTGTTGTTCCTGCTTTCACGCCCTTGATGGTAATCTTAGCATCCTTAACGGTAGCAGTTGCAATCTTGTTATCCTTCACGTTAACCGTGTATGGAGCCTGACCTGTTTTGATGTTAACAACATCCTCCTTACCAACGGCAATGTTTAAGCTTGTCTTGTCAAAGGCAAGTGGAGTAATTACATTGACAGAGATAGTGCCGAAGCGCTTGTTCTTGTCGGTAACTGTAATGGATGCCTTGCCCTCCTTGACACCTGTAACGGTCATGACATTCTTGTCAACCTTTACGGTAGCAACCTTTTCGTCAGTAGACTTAACTGTGAAAGGTTGGGTTCCGTTACCAATAGTTACGTTTGCAGAGGCACTGGGAGTCACATTAACTGTAGTAGTACTGAACTTCAGACCAGTGTTTTTGTCACCATTGTCATCACTGCAAGATGCGAGAGTTACTGTACCAAGGCAGAGAGCTGCCATCACCATTGTTTTGAAAATACTTTTCATTTCCATTGTTTTAGTTTTTGGTTTATATAAGTTGAAAATAATCTTTTTATCGAATTGATTTCGCTTATATAAAAGCAACTTTCTAAATATCTTGCCTCGCATAAGAATAAAGTTTTGTTAAAAGTGTTTGTTTAGCAAAAATTGCTACATAATCTACTCCCTCTTTTATAAACTTCACTGGTGTAAATCTTTGGGAAAAGACAGTGTTGTAAAGCCTTTTGGGGCATACTATACCCCATTTTAATTAGGTATAATCCTCCCTTGTTCGAGATAATTGGATATAACAATTTCTGATTTTTACAACGTTAACTCGCTACAATCTATCTGTTACTTGCCTTGCCTCCTCTTATCATATATATGGAGTAATCCTTTTCTCTTTGCGCTAATGAAGTCTCCGCTTTGTTCTAACCTCCATTTATTTTGCTTTCCCAGTGTGACTTTTATAATTCATAATTATCGCTTTTATCAGTGTCAAAAACCTTGACGTTTTCTTCAATAAAATCTCTGAAATAAGGGTAAAAAACACGTATTGTGAACAGGTTTGCAACTAACAGGAAATCAGGATGTTATAAAACGCGAAAGTAAAAGGTGCTTATTAAGGGTTCAAAAGGGCGTTAGTAAGAGTCTTAAAGGGCACCTTTTGGAAGCCAAAAGGGCGTTAATTCGACTGCTATTTACGCCCTTTTAAAATTCAAGGTTAGAATTTTCTTTACAATAAAGACTGTGTGGTAAAGGATAACTCATCGGGTTATACGATGAAGGGTGAGGTAGAGGGGAAGGGGAAATGAAGTTGGTTCTTCTGAGATTTGGGCTGATGAACGAAAGTTCTTGCATCATAAGGCACACAGAAGGATGGAGGGGATGGAGTAAAGCCAATGCAACGGAGGTGCCGAAGATACAAAGAGTGGCAGAGGTGTAGCGTACAGATTCCTAATAACCTTTGAGACAAATGCTTTGCAAATAAAGCCTCTCATAAAATCCACAAACTACCTCTGTTGCTCTTTGTGTCGTCGACACCTCCGTGATATTTATTGTTTGGTTTATTAATCCTCCGTTATCTCCGCTTCTCTGTGTGATATATGGGTTTAAGTTCTCATCTTAGGTGATAGCCCTATCATTCTAAATTCCTAAAGCTCCATAAATGTACACAGCAGCACACATAACTCGTTAACTACTCGTTTACTTGTCTACTGTTAACTCGTTTACTTGTCTACTGTTAACTCGTTTACTTGTCTACTATCAACTTGTTTACTCGTCAACTTGTCAACTCGTCAACTTAACCATCTAATCCTGGAAGTAAACTCTCTTCACACGATTGCTGATAGTCGTCAGTACCTCATATGGAATCGTGTCAAGCGTATCGCTGAGAACGGTGACAGGAAGATGGTCGCCGAAGATTTCGACACTGTCACCTTCCTTACAGTCGATGCCAGTAACGTCAATCATCGCTACGTCCATACAGATGTTGCCGACGTACTCCGCCTTCTGACCATTCACTAAACAGTAGCAGTGGCGGTTGCCCAAATGGCGGTTTAAGCCGTCAGCGTAGCCGATTGGAATTGCTGCAATCACACTGTCATGGTCGATTGTTCCCTTGCGAGAATAGCCTACCGTGTCACCAGCTGGTACGTTACGCAGCTGCAGGATGGTAGTCTTCAACGTAGAGATATTGTTGATTGTCTTGTTCGTTCGTGGGTTGATACCATACAAGCCTAAGCCCAATCGACACATATCCATCTGACGTTCAGGGAAGTGTTCGATGCCCGAAGAGTTGTCCATGTGGCGGATAATCTTATGGCTGAACGCAGCTTGAAGCTTCTTGCTACCCTCATCGAAGAGCGCAAACTGATGAGCAGAGAACTCGTCGAAGTTGTCAGCATCAGAGCCAACGAAGTGAGAGAAGACCGAACGAGGGATGATAGCGTTCTGTTGTTTCAGTCGCTTAATCAGTTCGTCCATATCCTTCTGTGGGTCAAAACCTAATCGATGCATACCCGTATCGAGCTTAATATGAACAGGGAAGCCCGTGATACCCTCCTTCTGTGCAGCCTTCACGAGTGCATCCATGAGTCGGAAGCTATACACCTCTGGCTCAAGGTCGTAGTCGAAGAGCGTCTTAAAGGAAGTCATCTCTGGGTTCATAATCATGATATTGCTTGTGATACCGTTCTTACGGAGCGTCACACCCTCGTCGGCAACAGCCACAGCGAGGTAGTCAACACGATGATCCTGTAAAGTCTTTGCAATCTCTACGGCACCAGCTCCATAGGCATCAGCCTTAATCATACAAACCAATTTCGTCTCTGGTTTGAGGAAAGAGCGATACCAATTGAGGTTGTCAACAACGGCATTGAGGTTTACCTCCAACACTGTTTCATGCACCTTCTTCACCAAGAGTTCTGTCAGTCGGTCGAAACCAAATTGTCGTGCGCCCTTCAATAAGATTACTTCATCGTGCAAGTTAGCGAAGACATCGCTGTGGATAAAGGAGTTGACGGTAGCAAAGAAATGCTTTTCGCCTAAATGCTTAAAGGCAGAACGCTGTGCCAAGAGACCTTCACCAATACCGATAAACTTCTCAACACCACGCTTCTCGCAGAGGAAAGCCACCTTATTATATAGGTCTTTATCCGTGTCACCACTCTGCAGGATATCGCTCAGAATCAATGTGCGGCGACGTCCCTTATGGTCAGGACGACGGTTCATGAAGTCGAGTGCAATATCGAGTGAGTTGAAATCAGAGTTATAAGAATCGTTGATAAGCGTACAGCCATGCTGTCCCTCCTTCACCTCCAAGCGCATAGCGACTGGCTCTAACTGTGCCATTCGCTCGCTGATAGTAGCAGGGGTGAGTCCTAAATGGAGTGAAACGACTGCGCAGGTGATAGAATTCTCAACGCTGGCATCGTCAATGAAAGGTAGTTTATATTGTCCTTCCGTCTGTCCTTTCCATACATATGAAACGGTTGTTTCAATGTCTTTCTTCTCGATAGCTTTGATATAGAAGGCTACCTCCGTATTCTTTACAGACCAATCGAGCTTCTGACCCTTATAATCATACTGGCTTAAACACTGTGCCATCACCTCATTATCGGCAGAATAGACGATTGCCTCGGTGTCGTGGAAGAGCTTTATCTTCTCGTGGCACTTAGCTTCTAAGGAAGGGAAGTTCTCTTGATGGGCAGTACCTAATGTGGTGAAGACGCCGATAGTAGGCTGGATAATGTCGCGCAAAGCCATCATCTCGCCTGGTTGACTGATACCTGCTTCAAACACTCCGACCTGTGTATTCTCGTTTAAGAGCAGTACTGACAGAGGAACACCTATCTGTGAATTATAGCTACGAGGTGAACGTGTGACCACCATCTGTGGAGAAAGCAACTGATAAAGCCACTCCTTGACCATCGTCTTACCATTTGAACCCGTGATGCCGACTATCGGAATCAAGTATTCATCGCGATGACGTTCAGCCAGTCGCTGCAAAGCTTCCAGCGAACCAACCACCTTCAAGAAGTTAGAATCAGGATAACGAGTTGCCCAATCCTCAGGCACTACCTCCACGACAAAGTTTCTTACACCCCTTGCATAGAGTTCTGGGATGTAATTCTGTCCGTCGTTACGCTCAGTTTTGAGCGCAAAAAACAATGTTTCTTCAGGGAAACACAGAGAGCGGCTGTCGGTAAGTACAAAGCTTATATTTGCGTCCTTATCACCATAACGGCGTGCGCCAATGAGCGTCGTTACTTTCTCAATAGTATAATTCATTACTATCTAAATTGTTTTATTCTTATGCAAAGATAGTGAAAAGTCTTAATACAGCGTATTATCCTTGCTGTTTTTTCGTCTTATCATTGAATATAATATCGGTGAGCGCACTTAGGACACACTCCTTTTATCATATAATTGATAGATGATTGTTCGTATCCTGCAGGCAACTCGACCTGTGGAACATGTATGTCATTGAGGCAATAGGTGCGATGGCAACGCTCACAATAGAAGTGTACGTGCATGTCTTCATCTTCTTCATCGTCATCGCTGAGACATAATTCGTAGCGCACTATATCATTTCCGTCTTCCAACTGATGTACTAAATGTTGCTGTTTGAACAATGCTAATGTACGGAAAATATTTGACTTGTCAATCGTTTGAATCTTTGCTTCCAACTCTTTCATAGAGGCTGGGTTGTCCAATCCTGACAGTGTTCGTGCTATGAGAATGCGATTTGCGGTCAGTCTAATACCATGTGCTTTCAGCAGTGCTTCGATCTGCTTGTCATTCATTTCTTCCATAGTTATAAATTCAATTCTATATTGGGATATTTTAGTTCCAACATCTTGGCTTTTTCCTTTGTTTTCTTTATGAAATCCTGATAAGCCGCAGCCTCTGGATGAAACGGGCGGTGCGCCAATGCCTCTTTGATAGGTCGCCATTCCTCCAGAAACTGTTTGGCTTCTGCAGAGAAACAGGTTGCCACAAGCTGTTCCCAGATGTATTCTACAGCCTGCTCGTTGGGGTGCAGCATATCTGCTTTGTAGAAACGATAGTCGCGCAGTTCGTCGTTCACAATCTCATAGGCTGGGAAGTAATAGACCCTCTCTCCTTCTTCCTTAATCACCTTGTCGGCAGCCAACAGCAGCACAGCCTTTGACAACTGACTTCCGTGATAGCCATATTTGGCATAACGGATAGGGCTGACCGTGATGATAATATTGACCTTTGGATTCGCTTGGCGTAGTAGGGTGATAGCCTCGCGCAGTGCGTCGGCACACTCTTCAACCGTAAGTTCGCGCTCTTCAAACTCTCGTTGTGGACGTTTCTGGCAGTTGTCAACAATCTCGCCTGTAGCTCGCTCCACATAGACATGGTTTGTTCCCAATGTGAATACGGCTGTGTCAAACGTATAGTTTGCCACCTTCTTCACCGTATGTAGCACTGAAACAGGGTTATACATCACACCGAAGGGGTTTACCATGGCACGAAACTTCTCTTCTTCGAATCGCTTACCAATATTGTCGGCAAAGCACGACCCTACAAAAAGAATCCGCTCACAAGGTTCCAACTCAAATGTTGGACGGGGGATGTTGACAATTGTTCTAAATTCCATTGAGCGCAAAGGTAAGAAAAAAGGATAGAATACTCAAACGGAAAGAATATTTTTCATACTTTTTATTGCTTAAATATTTATGTAAGATAATTATTCTGCAAGATAATGTTCAATCTCATATATTATTTGTATATTTGCCCTACTTATAAGCTTATTGTTTTTAAGTTGAGTAATGATATGGATCAAAAGACATTAGAGTTTGTTACTTATTGCATTGGCAAGTTGTCGGTAATGCTGAAACTACCACAACAAGAAGTGTATCGTAGGTTGAAAACCTCTGGTATACTGGATGAATATATTGTGCCATCTTATGATGTCTTGCATACATTCGGCTCTCGTTATCTGATGGAAGATTTGACGGAATACATGAAAGAGAAAGGAGTTTTATAAGATATGAAACTGTATCATTCTTCTAATACAAGCATTGAGCAGCCAGATACTTTACACTCACGAAGGTATTTGGACTTTGGAAGTGGATTTTATCTGACGTCTATATATGATCAGGCGGTGCGATATGCACAACGCTTTAAGCGTAGGGGAAACGAGGCATGGCTGAATACCTATGAGCTGAACTTGGCAGATGAAGCACAATGGATAATAAAGAAATTTGGTTCTTATGACCAAGAATGGCTTGATTTTGTGGCACAATGTCGTGATGGAAAAGATAGCTTTAATTATGATATGGTAGTTGGTGGTATTGCCAATGATAAGGTCATTCTTACATTAGATAGGTATTTTATGGGCGAGTTATCTCAGGAAGAGGCATTAGGATTATTGAAGTTTGAGAAGCCTAATATACAATATTGTATTCGTTCTGAGAAGATGTTGCGAACTTGTCTCGTTTTTATAGGAAGTGAAAAGATATGAATGAGGATAGTACACAGATTATAAAGAGCGCACGATGTGCAAGAGTTATTCAAATGCTTAGTACAATGTATGGAATCTCTCTTAGTGAAGCAACTGATATGTATTATAATTCGGAAACCTCTAATATGATAGAAGAGGGGATTGCTGATTTACATTGTCGCAGTGAAAAATATCTTTCAGAAGAAATCTGGAAGGAAGTACACGAAACAAAATAATACTCCTAATGTACACATACAATTACCCACACCCAGCCGTAACGGCTGACTGTCTCGTCTTTGCACGAAGTGATGAGGGGATGAAACTGCTGTTGATACAGCGGAAGAACGAACCTTGTAAGGGGAAATGGGCATTCCCCGGTGGCTTCATGGATATTGACGAGACAACTGTTGATGCTGCTCGTCGTGAGTTGAAAGAAGAGACTGGTTTAGTGGTTGGCGAGCTGCATCGTGTTGGTATCTTTGATGCTGTCGACCGTGATCCACGCGAACGTATCATCACTGTGGCTTATTACACGATTCTTGACAAACCTGCCGAAGTCAGCGGTTTGGATGATGCAGCACAAGCAAAGTGGTTCCTCTTGACCGAACTTCCCGACTTAGCGTTTGACCATAAGGAAATCCTCCAAGAGGCAGAAAGGGTAATGGGTGATAGCTGATGGGTGTTGGGCGGTCAATGAGAACAATAAGTTTAATTAGCCTAATTAGTCCAATTAGTCTAATTAAGCTGATTTCTCCTCCTTCTTCTTGGAAAGATTAGAATCTTTTATCAGTTTGTAAGTTCCCCATAAACTCATAATTTGCAGTGTAATAAGAGGTATCGTGGGCTTAAAATCTGTTCCCAATAACAATAAGCCATTGCCAATAATAAAGAGCAACAATATTAGAATCGTTCTTCTCATACCTTTAATTGCTTTTTAATTGTTAGTAAATTCTGTTTGCAAATATAACTTATCTGGATGAAAGTTCCAAACTTATGCTGTGATTTTACGCATCAAATAATTTCCTTGTAATATCTTTGTCATTTGTTTTCCCCAATTAACCTTGCTGTTATACTCCTTCACCCCCTACACCATCGGTGCCTCTGTGGGCTACATATCCTTAAATAAAACCTCCATAACCTCCGTTCCTCCGTGTGAGATTTAGCGTAGTAAGACAAAGAAATATGTTGACAAAGCGTCCGAAGAAAAGGTCGGAAAACGTCTTAACCCAAGTTTAACACCCACTTCGCCTAATTGTTACTGTTACCGTACCTTCCTCGTTTTTCTTATGGGCTCTGTGTCCTACAAATTTTATTCTTTTTGAATGGTGAGTGTTTTAAGTTCAACTTATCGTATATCTGTTTTGCTTGCTTCGAAGGACTACTACATTGGCGCATCTCGATGGTTTCACCTAATGGATTCTTCCCTTTTGTGGTGACGAGCTTTTGGGTACTCATACGTCGTACTATCTCGGTCCAGTAACAGGATTCTCCTTCTCGTTTTAATTGACAACGGATAGTGTTTACCACCCAGTAGGCTAATAAACCGAAGAAAAGGTGTGCGTCGCTTCGCTCATCTTTCTGATGATAGATTGGACGGAGGTTGAGATCATTCTTTAGTTGTCTGTTCGTACATTCTATCTCACGAATGAGATTGTAGTATTCCCATGTTACACACTCAGAAAGTGTCCTGACATTGCTACGGAGGAAATAGACTCCATGACCAGATTCCATTGCCGAGAGGTCTTTTATCTCCCAGTCTACACGTAGCATCTCCTTGGGCTTCTTCTCATTTTTTATGTAGCTTATCTGGTAGAACTTCGCTATAGAAGGGTACTTCTGTATGGCACGTCCTGTACGTTCAACAACCTTTTCATAGGTTTTTGTTCCACCTTTCTTGGAGATTCCATTGTTTATCCTCTGCAGTTCCATCTCAAAACGCTCTTTCCAAACCCTGTTCATGGACGACTCTGTCATAGCTTTCGAAGGAGATGTTATTTCGAGATAATAATCCTCATCATCCTCTGTCTTAACCTCTTTCAGCGTTATCTTCTGCCGACGGGCATCCATTACTGTAACGCTCTTGTTATCATCACTGAGCATATAGTCTTTCATTTTCGTACGGGATACGCAGAGATAATTGTAACCCTTTTTCTTTATTAGATCCAAGTTCTCTTCCGTGGCAACACCTGCATCCATGACAACGAGCGTATCCTTTGTTCTTGATGGATTCCTCTTTGCCAGCGTATCAATCATATTGGGTAGAGACTTGGGATCTGCTGTATTACCCTCCAAGATAGAAGAATAACGTATAAAACCTTCTTTATTGATACATAATGCAAGTACAAGTAGCTTACAGTCAGAGCGTTTTTCTTTTGAACGACCGAACTTGGCCTTGTTGCTGTTACGCTTGCTGCCCTCGAAATAGAAGTTGGTTAAGTCGAAGAGCATCAACTTGTTGTCTATATTAAAGAGAGCGTCAGTAATGCTGCACAGATGATGCTCTAACTGTTCCTTTAGTTCATATAATTTATCAGTGATTTTATACAGAGAATTGATTCCTGGTGTCCAGCCAGGAACTCCACTATAAAGTTCAGCGGCAGCCGAGTTATCGCGCAAATAATAATAAGATGAACGTTCAGAAACTGCATATACCGTGCGAACAATCAATGCTGACAAAGCCGTGTGTATCGCATTCTCCGTCCACCCGTTTTTGCGCAGAAAACCCTCTAATTGTAGCTTGTCTATTGTCTGCTTGCAGAGCCACTCTGCACCAACATTCCTTGCGTCAGTATAGTTTGCCGTCTCAAGGTCAATATAGTTCTCATATTTTCTCAGCGACTTCTGCTCTTCCTTATTAAACCGATCGATTCCACCTTCTTTCTCCATACGGATCCACCATTCGTCAGCCTTTGCCTGTTCAATAGGAGTAAGACCGTCAAGATGTTCTTTGAAAAGCGAGGGTGTACTTCTATTTTTGAAGCGTTCGGTAAGAGCGTATGCAATTTTTCGAACCTGTACAGCAGTAAGTGAAGGTTCGAACCCGATATTCAACAGAATTAGCGAATGTACATGACCCTGCACATCACGATATGACTCCTTGATGCGATAATAAGGAGCCATGTCCCCTGTGGCAGGGTTGAATCGTGTCTGTACATTTGCGTGCATGAGTGCAAAGTAACTCTAAGTTTGCAGCAAGAAACTTAAAGAGGGTATAAAAATCCTTTAGAAAACAAGGTTGATTCATTACCTTTGTTGTCAAAAGGAAGAACCAGCCTACAGGATAGGGAAACTTTAAAGTAACAAGGAATTCAAATCCAGCTTTTGCTTTAGTCCATCCTGTATAGTTGCAAAGACCTGATAGAAAGTCTAGGCTGCGAGCCTATTTAGAGTTTTGAGTCCAACAACTATTGGCTAGCCTTCCATAAAATGCAAAGATATGAAGAAAGTTTTAATTGGCATTGATTTCTCAAAAGAAAAATTCGATGTAGCTATTATCGTTAAGTCTACATCTATGCAAGTGCATGCAGTGTTCGACAATAAAGTGAGTGGTTATCGTAAGATGATTAAGTGGATTAAGTCTGTGGTTGAGGAAAAAACATGCTCCTCTTGGTTGTTCTGTGGCGAAACTACGGGTGGATACAGCCGTATGATGAGCGACTGGCTATATGCTCAGGGGTATGACGTGTGGATAGAGAATGCACTAACCATCAAACGCACATTCCCTTTGAAGCGTATAAAGAATGATGCTGTTGACGCATTTATGATTGCTGAGTATGCTCTCCGCTTTGAGGATAAGGCGCAGTTATATGAACCCTTAAGCCCTGCTTTGAGTGGATTACGGGAACTTTTCTTGTGTCGTCATCACCTTGTACGTCACAGGTACAGCTTTCAAGTAAGACGAATTGAGAAACGTTTTACACAAGAGAAATCGCCTATCAAGAATACTATATCTCAGAGTGCCAGACATATCATTACAGAGATAAATAAGGAAATAGCCAAGTGTGATGAAAAGATAAAGGAATATATCGAATCAGATGACCAACTCTATAGTATTTTTGCCATTGTCACATCTATGCCTGGTGTTGGGACTATCAACGCTGTCAGTTTAATGGTATATACGAACAACTTTACGCGAGTTCGCATACAACCCAAGAAAGATTGCTTGCTACTATGGTATAGCACCTTTTGGACGTGATTCTGGCACAAGCGTACACACTGATCCACGAGTGGGCTTTATAGCTAATAAGATGCTCAAATCGCTCCTCACACAGGCTGCATTAGCCGCTGTACGAACTTGTCCACAGATTGCAAAGTATTATCAAAGGCTTATAGAACGAGGAAAGAAACCGATGGTTGCACTGAATAATGTCAAGAATAAGATGATTGCCATTATAACAGCAATGGTCAGAAATGGTTGCATGTATCAATCTGACAACATCTGCGTGGCAACGCAAAGTGTAAATGTTAAATAAATAGTTAAAATAAGAAATATTGGAGGTTTTTGACATAGAAAGCAAAATAATTTTGATATGGCTGTGTCCTACAAATCAGATTTTACTCCTCGCAACAATACCCTACACTTGATTATCAATCATTTATCAAATTGATACTACACAAAACATCCCGAAAATTTATGAAAAATAATTTTGCCGGTTAAACTTGGGTTAAAGTCGCAACCTTGATAACCTCCTAATCCAAGATATTGCTTAGTCTCCTTGTTCATCACCTCTATGTTCCATCTAATCTGATACACTTCAAAGGCTTTTACGAAAGACATCGTTGTATCCGTGGTGAGCAGGACGTTCCATGCGGAGTTCCTGCCATACTTGATGAGGAAGATTCTAACAGGTATATCTCCTAAGCGTCCGTTGAGTTGAATATATCGACATTTGTACTTACGACAGTTCTTTCCTCGTTCGCGTTCATAGGTGGCAATGAGTTCTGCAGCATTTTTCTTCCTGCCTGATACGGTGTATTTCGTCTTTCCCATTTTAGCAAGTCCAACAAAGTGCATTGCTCTTTTACCTATGCTTCTAACACATGCCATAAGTTGCTCACAGGTAAACCGACTATCAGTAATCACATATTTCGCATGCAAGCCCATCTTCCATCTTAATCCGACAAAACGAAATGTATCACTTTTGAAAAACGAAATGTACAATTTTAACATTTCATTTTACCTTAATTAACTTATAAGCGCATGTAATTTTAATTATTTTTCACATAATAATTATTTACATTTTAACGCTTTTACATAGCGTACAAATGTTGGATATGATAACCCCATTTGAGGAAAAACAAACATACGCCAAACTTGCTTGTAACACTTTCTTTGGTTGCCTTGTTCGTAATGCTGGCTGATTATATCCCCAACCTGTTCAATAGCCTTTAATCGTCTTGTTTGCATAGTTCTTATAATAATTTGTGGTGCGACGTAAAGCCACACCACAAAGATACGTAATTTCTTATGAAATCAAGTATCTTATGAAGAAAAAGTATAATTAAATACCACTACTAACAATTGCCCCTATCCCCTTGTTTCTAATAGGCATACATACAAAACGCTTATCAAATCCAACAATGGTTGCACGCTGTTCGGGGTCATCAACCTTGGAATACATATAAATTTCACCATCTGCTTTCATCACCTCATCCGTGTAAAAAGCCACGCTTGCAAAATTAGCTGTTTCCTGCCCTTTAAACTCAACCTTAGAATACTTGCCACCTGTAAATGAATAGGTGGGCATGTGTGGGAAAGAAAGGCATCCAAATCCAGCAAATCGGGTTGGCTCTCCATCTGTAAGGTTTGTTAAGTCCTTAAACAGTTTCAAGTCCTCGAGTAATAAATCTGAAACGTGTTTGGGGGTGAAGAATCAAGAAACGTCTATCCAAAGGGATTTCTACATTATCAAAGCGTTCTTTAAGCGCAAGAATATCTGCAAACGTCAAGCGTTTACGCCCCTTTGCAGTTTCTCCTGTTGTTGATACAATAGGGGTAAACTCCGTGTCTTCATTCGGTGCAATGGCATGAGCTGCTTTGACTGCTACTGCCTTTTGTAAAGTAGACCGATGTTGCCTCAGCACACTTTCCAGTTTATCATAAGCATACTCCACAGCATCAGGACGGCGAATTATTGTATTTTCCGTTTCAAACTGATCAAGAGGTATTTCACAATCCTTGTCATCACGTCCAACAACGGGGATAGGATATGTTTTGTTGTTTATCAACACCTTGGGGTCAATACCTGCTTCCCCCATATGTATTTTGTTATTATCTACTTCAGACGAAAAGTCTAAAACATACTTTAAGAAACTACTATCGGGGTAAAAATTTTCCTTTAATTGGTTTACCCAAACTTCCTTGTTTAGTGCCATATTTGTTATTTTAATTTATTGTTATTATATTGATTATCAACTAATTCTTTGTATATATCTGGGTGCTTAGCTAAATATTCGGGGTCATTCTTCCGATACCACTCAAGCGTTTTGACTTGTGGCAATTTCTTTCCTTTGTTAGACATCAGAATCTTATATAATAGGGGATTTTCTGCCAAATCCTTTGGGGCAAAAATTCTCCAATCGTCTAACGTCCACTCTGCCCTATCCTCAAAATTCAATGAAAGGAAACGATTAACTCTCTTAGGTTTTGGTTTTATACTTAACACCTCTTCCAAGCTCCGTCCGCCCATCTGTTCTCCAATGCTTTTATAAACCTCACGTTCAAAAGGCATTATTCTTCCACTTCTTTCAGCATCGCAAATTAATTCTATTATCTTTGCATCGTCACTTTTCTTTAATGCTTCATACCGTGCTATAAATGTAGCACTGTCATGCTTTGCAAGTGATTGAAACACGTTCTTTTCGGCATCATCTATCCATCCTTTTTTTAGTGCATTCTTAATCATTCCTGAATAATCAACATTTTTGTTGTTTTTTGCAATTTGTTAATAGCATTAAGGATATCTCTTTCATCCGTTTTTTTATCAAGTGATAAAACAGCACTCAACTTGTTTTTGAACGCCTTATAATCAGCCTTTGGAGTAAAGCCGTGAAGTCTGTTTGTAATGGTGTAAATATTTTCCTCTGTCGGCTCTCCCTGTATAGGTGAAGTATCAAATATATTATCAACAAGTCCAAGTTTAAAGGCTTCTTCAGCCGTAAACCAATGGTCATTGCCGTCAAAATATAAATTACGTATTTCCTCACTCGATTTGTGGCACTTGTGTGCTATAATATCACACAGAAGTGCATCTATTTTTCCCATTTCCTCAACACACTTAATCAAGTCTTTCTGTGTTCCATAGCACCCTGTGGAAACGGTATGTATCATTAGGCGAGAATAACGCCCCATCTCAAGAGGCTTGCCACACATTGCTATCACACTTGCTATTGAAGCTGCAATACCATCTATAAAGATTCTTATATCTCCCTTACATTCATTTATAGCCTGTACAATGGCAATACCTGTAAACACCTCCCCTCCAAATGAGTTTATACGTATTTCAATAGGCTTGCCCGCACCTTCAGCCTGCATTATCTCCTGTTTGATTTCAGCTGCATTTACTTCTGTGTCACCTATTTCACCATATAACAAGATAGTGCATTCATCTGCACTTGTTATCAGTCTGTTAAAGTATTTACCCATGTTGCATTTTACATTTATTATACGTTGCAAAACTATGTAAAAACACTGAAATGTCATAAAATTATTATCTTTCTGATATTTTTTTCTGTTTTTCTTTGCCCGTTCAAATAAAAATGCTAATTTTGCAATATCCTATAAATTACAGAGAATGACAACGACTTTATTAAAGAAATTATTTTTGCACGCTATGGTGTGGCAAGTGGAAACGCCCCAATGCTTTTCTGTAAGGCATAGGACACCTAAGGCGTGCCTTTTTTCATTTCCTAAAATTTACAGTTATGATTGCAAAAATCAATTTGGACGGCAAGGAACATCTTGCTATTGTGTTGGGTGAAACATTTTCCTATGAAGACGTTACACGTTTCCGAAAAGCTATTAACTCATATATGCAGACAACAGAATCGCATTTGGACTCCAGAGGATGCGATTATACAAACCATGACGATAACTATTACCTTCATTCTCTTATGGGAGAAATGGAGTTTACAGACGAGCAAATGTTTGATATGATAGCATCATACTTTAATCAAGACTCGGAAACAAAATACGAAAAGGCAAAGAAAAGAGTCTGTGAAATTTATATCTAACCAATTGATTATAAGAAACGTGCATTTTTTGCATGTTTCTTATTTGTTTCTCCAAAGTGTTTCCTTTGCCTGTAAGCTCACAAGATAATAAAAGCTGACAAGTTGCCCACAAACAAAAAAACGTCTATTATGGCAAAGTATGCAGGCTTTTGCCGTCCCTGTAAGTATTCCTGTCAGAGAAACAGCACAGAAAGCCTGCTTTTTGCCCTGTAAGCTCACAAGATAATAAAAGCTGACAAGTTGCCCACAAACAAAGAAAAACGCCTGTTACGGCAAAGCATGCAGGCTTTTGCCGTCCCTGCAAGTATTCCTGTCAGAGAAACAGCACAGAAAGCCTGCTTTTTACCCTGTAAGTTCACAAGATAATAAAAGCTGATAAGTTGCCCACAAACAAAGAAAAACGTCTATTATGGCAAAGTATGCAGGCTTTTGCCGTCCCTGTAAGTATTCCTGTCAGAGAAACAGCACAGAAAGCCTGCTTTTTGCCCTGTAAGCTCACAAGATAATAAAAGCTGATAAGTTGCTCACAAACAAAGAAAAACGTCTATTATGGCAAAGTATGCAGGCTTTTGCCGTCCCTGTAAGTATTCCTGTCAGAGAAACAGCACAGAAAGCCTGCTTTTTGCCCTGTAAGCTCACAAGATAATAAAAGCTGATAAGTTGCTCACAAACAAAGAAAAACGCCTGTTACGGTAAAGTATGCAGGCTTTTGCCTTTCCTGTAAGTATTCCTGTCAGAAAAACAGCACAGAAAGCCTGCTTTTTGCCCTGTAAGCTCACAAGATAATAAAAGCTGATAAGTTGTCCACAAACAAAGAAAAATGCCTGTTACGGCAAAGCATGCAGGTTTTTGCCGTTCTCTTAGGTTTCAACTAAATATTACATTTTAGTCGAAATCCTTTAAAGCCACTTTTAGGAACTACCTTTTTATTCTCTTTTATCATTTGACGCAACAAGCCAATAACTCGTTCTTCAGATAAAAAGAACTCATCATTAGCAAGTTTCCTGACAGCATCATCAAAACGTAATCGTTTATCTTCTGTCCAATAAAGCCAACGTTCCCAAAGAGCGTTATTTCTCCTTACTATTAGTTCTGCACTTCTCCCTTTTCTCATCTTTTTTTTACAAAGGTAGAAAAATAAAAGGATACTAAAAAAAAGAGTTATCACAAAGTAATATTTTTTTACATGTGCTTTTTGTCTTAACTTTTTTTATTAAAAAAGAATTGTCTCCCCTAATGTATAAACTAATAGATAAACAAACCTCAATTTTAACAATTAAAGAGATAAAGTAAGCAGCAAAAAGCAGATATAAAATAATCAAATTGTTTTATAAATAGCGAAAAAACGTTCAAGTACTGATAAATCAATCAGTTACAGCTTATTTCAAGTAACTATATATACCCTATTTAGTAAAACAGTCAAGATATTATAAAAGATATATTTGAATATAAGTAATTTACATATAAGAAGTTACAATTATTTATCACCGATGTAACATTTTTCGTTCAAATACCGTTCAAACGCATCTCAAATGTAACACAAATGTAACATTTCGTTTTGCAAGACGTTACAGTGTTAATAAACGTTTATCGCCTTGTATATCATTGATTAATAAGCCCATACGAATAGCAATACGTAGATTATTCCATAGTCATTTTTACACATTTCGTTTTACCCCCCTTACATCCACAGCGAAGCATATCCATGGCGACATCCATCTTAGACATCTTACACTCTTGAAAGCGCTTATAATCAGGGTTGCCGGTATTCCTCTTGGTATGATACGCTTTTCTACGTTGCTGTTTTGTCAGCCCGCAGTCACCTTGCTTCCCCTTTTCTTGATGCAGTGAAAAATCAAAGGGTATGGTTGTCTTGCCATCAAAGAATGCACAAAGTAGCAGTTTGTAACCCAATACGCACCTGCCTTTTACATGGTCGTAAACACGACTGACACCCTCCATTCTCACGCTACTCTTCTCAAGCACGGTGTCATCTATAATGAAACAGGTCGTGGTATCGGACAGAGGAGCTTCGCCATACTTACGCAATAGGCACATATAACGCAGTGCAAAGTGGTTCATCAAGCGCCTCCAATCCATCTGCGGGCGAATCATCATCCGATAGAAACAGTTCTTACCATGATTTGAAAGTTCATATATCTTATGTTTGCATATACTGTGGATGCTCTCGCCCACAATGCGGAAGAGGCAGAGCGAAAGGAGCAACTCCGAAGCCGAAACTCCGTCCTGTTTCTCCAATGAAAGGCGAGATAACAGGTGACCGATGCCAAACTTGCCAAAAAGATGAAATAAATCATCACTCATTCGGGTTTTAACACTCAAAAGTTTGGATAACTCACTTATTTTCTCTATCTTTGCTTCCATAACAGTTTTGTTGTCTTGTCTTTAAAATCAGTTGTTTGCGATTACTAATTTACAAAGAAAATTCGACAAACTGTTATTTTTCTATCTGTTTATTAGGGTGGGAAGCTTTAGTTACTAAAGTAAAATCTATGCGTAGTAAGAAAGATATGGAGAAAGCCCCTCTAACCCGTGAGGAAGAGCTTGAAGCACAAGTATCCAATTTTGAAGAAAGCTTTGGAGTATTCTGAACTTCGCAATCAAGGGTTGATGAAGGTCATAGAGATAAGCAGTAAGGAATACGGGGAGGATTTGCTAAAAAAAGCTGGCGCCAAGCAGTAGACAGCCTTCGAGTCAGCAACCCTGGTTTATCAATTGGGCTGCTGAGTGGACTGTTTGGCAAGACTCGTGAAGGCTATTACTCTGTGAGTAAGGAGAAGAGGGAGAGCCGTAAACTTACTGAGAAAATTGTCGTACGTGCAGTAATGGATGTTCGTGCAGATGCTCCTCGTATAGGTGCACAGAAACTTTTGCACATGCTTACGGATATCTATCCTGGCTTAATGCTTGGGCGCGACAGGTTCTACCAGCTAATGCACAAGCATCACCTTATGCTGAAGCCACCCAGATGTCGCCATACCACGAACTCCAATCACAACTATTTCAAGTACAAGAACACGGCAAAAGGAATGGTTCTTACACGTCCTGCACAGCTCTGGGTAGCAGACATCACGTATATAGATACTGAGGATGGTGTGGTCTATCTTCACCTCATAACCGATGCGTTCACTCATGAGATAATCGGATGGCAGCTTTCTGACAGTCTGCAGGCTGTCAATACGCTTGCTGCCCTTGACATGGCAATAGAACAGTCACAGGGTATGGATCTCTCGCTGATGACGCACCACTCTGATCGTGGGGTTCAATACTGCAGCAACGCCTACGTGGCAAGGCTGGAGAGTATACACTCGTGTATAAGCATGACAGAAGACTACAACCCTACAGATAATGCAATCGCCGAAAGAGTGAACGGAATAATAAAGCAAGAGTGGCTCTACCACATGAAACGACCGAAGAACCTCGATGATGCACGATGCATCATTGCAGGTATCATAGACTTCTACAACAATAAGAGACCTCATATGAGCAACGGCATGCTTACGCCAAGACAAATGAGAGAAAGGCACTGCAATGCGGCATAAGGGCTTCTGTGCTTTTCATGGTATTAAATTTTGTAAGTTGAAGGAAAAATATTAACTTTGAACATGTGCTACACACGTTCGGACTTCATTGTCAAAGTTTATGACTATGTAAAGCGAATCAGTAAAGTTTCCATGGGGGTGTAAAGCTGTTCAGGAAGCAAATAAAAAATGTGTAAACCAATTCAGTAACAATAACCAAAAACGTGTGAAGTAAATTTAGGCATAGTCAAAACTTGGGTTAAAGACGCCTAATTGACTTGCAAAAGATGCCCTTTTGAACGCTAACTAACGCTCTTTTGGAATGCAATTAAGCACCTTTTACTTTACTACTTTATAACTTATTGATTTGCTGTTGGTTACAAACTCACTTTTGGTATGTGTTTTTACTGCTATTTATAGATATCTTATTTGTAATTTTGTAATGGTTTTTCAAACCCTTTTCTGCAGCCTTTCAAAGTGTTTTTCAATGTCAGAAGATGGCTAAAGGACAAATAGTTGACTGTCTTAACTATGTTTTTGCTTAATGAGTAACTTCGGTTCTTCTGTTAAAACAACACGAAAAGTGCACACACACTAAACTCAAATCGGTCATTAGACCACAATATGTTTAGCCTCTAATGACCGATTTGGATTTAACGGAAGAACCTATTTTCTCACCCAACTTATGGTAAGAAACAAGGTTTTATTTCACTACAACCTTCACTGACTTACCACCCTGACGCTTTACATAAACACCAGCAACAGGCTTCTCAACCTTCACACCGCTCAATGTGTAGTAAACTGCAGGTGCATTGTTTGCTGTCTCTACACTGCTAATCGCGGTTGGATCAACCTTAGTAAATGACACTGTCATCGCAGCAACGTCAACGGTAACGTCGTAAGTAGCCTCCTCTGTGAAGTTCCACTTATTATCATCACCACCAAAGACAATCTTACCCTCGTCTGACGAGTCGCGCAAATAGAACATCTGATCGAAGCCAGCATAGACATTCGTACCAAACTTCAACTCACCAGCCTTCAACTCTGTACGCGCTGAGAACTTAGCAGGATTAGTTGCATCTGCCTTCATAATCGTACCTTCACCGATACTCCAACCGCCCTTTGTAGCACTACCAATCATCCACAAAGCAGTGTGCTTCAAAGCTGTTGTCTGATAAGCAGCCTTAGTAACAACCACTTTTTTCGTAGCCAAGTTACAAACAATATCATAGTTGGCAGACTCAGAAACGAAGAACTTACCATCGGTAGGCTCATCTTCGCTGCTCACCAATGGAGCCTCAACACCCGACTGTAAGGTAACAGGACCAGCACCAGCACGATACTCCAAGTTACCCCAACCAAGCTCCGTCAAGAACTTAAACTCCTTGTTTGCATCCAAATGAACGGTTGCCTTGAAGACATCAGCATTCTCATCAGACTTCTGCATAACGGTAGATTGACCAAGATTCCAACCACCCCATGTAGCATCACCGACGATTACTAAGCGGTCAGCAGCTTTTGCAGACAATGCGCCAACAACGAATAAAGCGCAACATAAAATAGATTTTGTAAATGTTTTTAATCCCATAAACTTATATATTAAAAGGTTATTAAAATCTGATTTATTTCGTAATACAACACGAAGTCCTTTCTCTTATCAACAAAGATTTAGGTTTCTTATCTTTCCTTTTCAACTACAATATTACGAAGAAAAAGCGAAACTAAAAGCGAATACAAACTTCCTACGGCTATAATATAAATCAATATAAGTCTTTCAATAGCCTTCCAAACCTCAAATAAAATCATAATCACCTTATTATCAGATATATAACAACTAATAAAAAGACAACAGAAAAGCACTACTTTATAGAAAAATATAAAGTAAGAAATAACATTATAAAACAATAAAGACCTAAAAAAGAGACGAAAATAAAAGGAAAAACCGATTGAGTTAATAATGATTCACACAGAAATAACAGGCAACCTGATTCCTAATTTGTAGAAACGTACATAATTAGAAACCTTTTCAAACACTGGTTCTTCCGTTCTTGTAAAGGTAAATCGTTCTTCCTGATCTTGGTCGGGATAGATAATGAGACACTTAATAGGCAGTGCAGTCTCTTCATTCAAGCCTAACTTTTTATAGACTTTGCTTAATCGGGCATAACCACTGACCTCCCTTGCATCGTCCATCGTTATACCACCACCCTGCTTATAACGTGGTTTATATTTCGCATCAATAACATAGGGTTCAGTCCACTCTGTCGGTTTCAGGAGATAATCAAGTTCTTGACGATGAGCTTTCACATGATATTGAATCTCTCTTTTCCTTGTAAAAATCTTCTTAAGCTTACCAAAAACATATAACTCAAAGAGCTTACTCATATCAATCCAGAACGGAGGCGTGACTATCTGGCTTTTACCAACAAGTGTAATATCATAACTGAAACGCCTTAGCAGCAGTTGTGCATACTCAACAGCCGTGAAGTATTCTTTGAAAACAGGATTTCCCTTAAATGTCTTCATAGCCTTAACACTTATCTCATCGCCCACCCGCTCGAAAGAAGGCTGCACATATCTTATCTTCTTTTCCAAAGCCTTTGTATCAAGTGCATGCTTATAAACCTCCAACTGCTTCTTACAAAAAGCAAGTGCCTTCTTTAGTATTCTGTTCTCTGGTGAGTCAATGTCATACACCTGGTAACGGCAGACATTGTCTGTAATACGTCCCTTCGCAAGGTTTCGCTGAATCGTTCTACTGACAAGGATATGTCCTTTAACCTTATTGTTTAGGTTTTCTTCAACCCTATAGTAACTCTTCTTCAACCCCTTTCTTACGATACGCTGAAGAATATTCAGATACTCTGTAATCAAGAAGATACTCAACAAGTCTTGCTTCTGACTGATACAGATAGAAGGTTTATCAAAACGAATGGTGAGTAAGTCTTTCAGATGCTCCATGTTATCAGGTTCTGCTAATGCCTCGTTTAACATACGAACATAGTCTATCTCAAAGCCGTCATTCATCTTAGGACTGACTTGTACTGCTAACTCCTCTTCCTTAATCCAGTCTACCCCAACGAAATAAGAGTTAGTAGCACAGATACTATCCGCTTTACGAGACAGCTTAAGACAGAGTTCCTTCTCCTCACGCCCTCTTTTAACCCAACGCACAACTTCCGAGCCATCATCCATATAAGGGATGATAGCCTCACACTCAGTTTGCTGAAGATAAGTATTCTCCAACAACTGTTCTTGAAGTTGTACTACTCTCATTACTCGGTTGCTTGCTTATATAATTCGTCGATAACATCCTGTGCCTCTGCTGTCAGCACACCATCACGAACATACTCCTCTAAAAGTGGAATAATCTCATATAGAAGACGATCGGTTGTATTATCATTCCCTTCCTCATCCTGCATCAGGAAGTAACTATGACCAATCCAAACATCTTCTGGCTTATATTCTTCAGACAAGATATCTGCTGGTTCGAGTTTCATAGTCGGGTCCCAACCACTCTCTTTATACTCATCAAAGTTCTTAACAAACAGACTACTAACCTTCTCAAACAGATCCTCATCGAACCCTTTTACATCTAAGCCAAATGGCTTTTCCGCTATGAAGGCAAAACGTCGTCTGATAGCATAATCAAGCGAACCTAAAGAGCGGTCGGCAGTATTCATGGTTGCAATCAGATAGACATTGTTTGGAATATGAAAAGCTTTCTTAGAGTAAGGCAGCACCACACTCTCAGCATTGATACGTCCCTTACGCTTGTCTGCTTCGAGCAGTGTTATCAGTTCGCCAAACACCTTCGACACATTTCCACGGTTCAACTCATCAATAACCATCACATAGGCTTTGTCGTTCTCCTCCATCTTAGAAGAAGTATCGTACTTCTCAAGAATTGACTTTACATTGTCGAGTGTGATAGAATTCAGACGGTAGACCGTTCCTAAGGTCATTGTCTTACCATCATTCATCTCTACAATGTTCTCATTGATATTCTTTACAAGCCAGTTAACACGTCTAACACGTTTATAGTTAGAGAACTTATCCTCAAACTCATATTCACCTGCAACGACTCCAATGGCATCAATCGTCTGACTTGAATAACACGACATAACGATATCGCCTATCTTCATCTTATTGATATAAGCATCTAATATCTGCTTGCCTTCACCATTATAAACACTCCAGTCCGTCTCATCTGAGATAACAGGACCATAACCATCCCATCCGATTCGTATATGGTTATTCTCCATACACTCACGACGAACATTATTATCTCCCGTTCCTGCAAGCGAAACTTTCCAGATAACAGCATTATCAGAGATACCCACCTGCTTGTCCTTAACTACTGGACGTTCTGCCTCTTCACACAACTTCTTGAAGATTCCGCTTTCAATCTCGTAGGTTACCTGACCATTTTCGTTGACAACAGGGCGCAATCCTTCAATCCAATCCTCATAGTCTAAGGACTGATGGAAGGTTGTAAAGGCAATACGCTTTTCCGTTTTAAGCTGATTATATCTGCTTACTATCTCCTCCCTCCTCGCTTCTGTTGCCCTAAACGATGGATCACAAAGACGAACAGCAAACTCTGGTACGTCATAAGTCTTACCAGTACCCGGTGCACCATATAACACTATATTCTTACGTCGCTCCCATGTAAGAACCCAGTCATCATACCATGTTAGTTCTGCATCATCTAATAATCCATTATTTGCATTTGCAGAAAGTTCATAGAATGTTTTTTCCTTTATAATACCTTTCTTCATTTTCGTCTTTATTTCATTAAGTATACTCATATACTCTGAATATTCTGGAGCTTTATTTGGTAATATAACACCATAATGTTCTTTCAAATATGCTCTATTCGTACTGTCAAAAGCCAAGAAATCTTCTGGACGAATCCAGAACAAAGCCATTGTTATATTTACACGTATAATATATTGCCTTATGACTATATTATATTCGTCTTCGAAGTTCTCTTTCTTAACTACTTTTACAAACAAACTCCAAAGATTATCAATATCATCATCTTCACGATCCCTTCTAAAACCAAAGAAATGAGACTTCTGATTATTAAGGATAGGAATACCTACAAAGTCTTCTGGAACATTAGCTGACATCTTCAGAAGATCCTTAAATAATTCTGCAGAGCGGATTCTATTTTCTTTTTTAACACCTCGATTGAATATTCCGAAAGTAGTAAACGGATCAATGTCTGTGAATAAATCATCCTTACCACCTTCGTCGTGAAGGTAGTCCGCTAAGAGAGTTGCTCTATTATTATATATTAGTTTAAGCAGTTTCTTCCTATCCGTTTGAAACTGAAGAAGTTTTTCTGCAAACTCCTTGTAGAAAGGAATCCAAGTAAAATTCATATTTATTTCAATTTACTGTTATATTTTCATTCATACATATGTATCAGAAAAAATCTGTACACCAATCATCAGATTTATATCACTACACCTCACCTTGTCTGATTAAGCAGATATTTCTTTATCTACTTCTACAACAAAGTCTTTATCACAATCTCCTACAAGAAGATAGATATGCAAAGTAAACACTATAACCTATGGTACATCCAAAATAGGCTAATAAAGTCTGCCTCAATTACAACACTTCTCACAAGCTTACTTTTATTTTCATTTGCTGTCATTTTAACATTTGCATAGAGTTCATTGTAAATCAACAAGTTAAACACTCACAACCGATGACAGAAGTGACAGGAAAGTTTGTTATAAAGTGCCGAACTACAAATATAGCGACTTTGTTTGACATATCGTTATTTTATGTTTACAAATTTTATATTATATCAAACCACACAGGGATATCGCGCATTCTACTCCCCTCCCCTTGGGGGAGGGGCAAGGGGGAGGGGCTGCTTGTTATGTATTATGTGTTATTTTTTATTTTTCATCCACCATTTCACAGCAGCATTCATAATCTCCTTCATGCCGTCTAAAATCTCATCGATATTACTTTGTTTTAATTCGCCGTTGCCTTCTCCACCTGCATGCTTGAGAATAAAGGTTTTATCATGGGGAGAATAACCGCAAAGAGAACGGCTTTTAATCACATTTAAATCGTCTTCAAAGCGGTCAGGCGTGGTATCAATCACCTGAACATTCAGGCGAGGCCATGTAGAGCATTCAATCAACTTAAATAGTTTTCCGTCCACCTCGTGAACAGAATAATGGAAATCATAGGTCTTCATTGTGCAATTACTCATTTTGTTGGGTCTTCTGAAACTTGGAATCATAAGGCTGTCCGCCTAAATTTTGAACTCTGACGGAATGTCACACAGAGAAAAGGAGTGTACAGAGGCTTATTGCATACAAGGCAATGGAAGTCACAGAGGCACCGTCGGTGCGTGGAGAAACGGAGGTTATTTGCCAGTTTTATTAGAGATTTTATGCCCAAAGCATTTACCCCAAAACTTATCAGGAATCTGTACGCTTCATCTCCGTCGCTCATTGTGCCACTGGTACCTCCCTGACATTGCACTTAGCTCCGTCCTCTCCGTGGCTCTGTGTGCCTTATTATGTATGCACCTTACCTCATCAATCCATATTTCATAAGTACCATTTTACGCCAGTTCGGGATAAGGATTTGCTTAGAAAAGTTCCAATTGCCTAGTCTTTTCAATGCGCACGGGAAGTGCCTCGGGCTTATTCTCGAAGAAACAATATGTTGCCAATGCCGCACAGAGATTCATGAGAAAGTTATGTACGGAGCGATGGCGTGAATGGACAAGGTTGGCCTTGTTCTTGAGCAGTTCGTTGATGCATTCTATTATATATCGCTTGCGCAGCATCATCTTGTCCCACAAGGGCATAAGCTTGTTTTTCATGTTTGATTTGAGCCCGTGAACGAGATGGATGCCTTGGTTGAAGAGGTTCTCAAAGAACTCTTGCTTGATGCAGCCCTTATCGGCAAATACTTTGCCGTAGAGCACCTTGGTGAAGACCTGCCACACCCTAGGGTCCCTGTCGTCCACGTTTGCGGGAGTTAGGCAGAACGTGAGTACATCGCCCATCTCGTAGCACAGCAGATGAAGCTTGAAGCCATGACACCACCCCATTGTTCCCTTTCCGTTCTTAGCAAGTCCATCAAACACCTTGTTGAAATTCCTTCTCATGTTGTGGCATACGGGAATCATCGTGCTGTCCACGAAACTAATGCCCGTGCACTTTCCAAAACCTTGGATGCGCATGAAGGCCATCAGTTCGAAGAACACGCGAGGCATGAGTTCCACGAAACGCGTGTAGGACACGGCCTTAGGGAAGTAGCTTGCCAGATGCTCCTTGATGAAGAAGAGGTAATAGTGCTTGAAGTTGCGGAAAGAGCCAAAATGATAGCACAACAGGATGGTCATGATTTCGCTCTTGGACATCTGCCCTTTACGGTTTCGCATGCGCTTATATCCCTCGTCTATGGGGGCAATGTGTAGGTTTTTAGTTAACTCGGCATCTAAATTCTTGCAGAACTCATCCAATATATAAAATATTTCTGTAACTTTGTCTGTGGTAATCATCGCTATATATGTTTTGTAAGTAATTGATTTTCAACTATAAAGTTACAAAATAATAGCGAGATTACCAACTTTTTAGGGCTCTTTTTTATCCCGAACTGGCGTCATTTTTGTTTTAAAACTATGTATAGTCACTTTTTATTACGTTTAATGCCAAACAGTCCTACCCAAAAAGAACAATTTTAAATGGGTATCCTTAACCATCTCCAAAACCACTCCTTACAACGAATGTAATTATTTTTCACATCCTCTTTTTTAAAAGATGCTCTTTTGGCTTCGAAAAGATGCCTAATTGGCTTGCAAAAGATGCCCTTTTGAACGCTTACTAACGCCCTTTTCATGCCTAAGTAAGCACCTATTAGAAAGTAACTTTGTAAGTTATTGACTTTATGCAAGTTACAAAGACGTTACCATTAGTACATTTTGGAGCTTTTAAGAGTGTTTTCTACGCTTGCTTTGTAATAATTTTTCAGAGTGAGGGGAAGGTTATTTTCAGGTGAGGGAGTAAGGCTTAAGTCAATTAAAAAAAGCCTGCCACAAGCATGCGACAGACTCTCAAACTAATACCTTATGCTTTTAACTTAAAAGAGTTTTCAATACTTGCGATTTCAGCATGGAATCCCTTGTCAACCTTAAGACGGTCTTCAATCTTAGAACAACTGTGGATTACGGTGCTGTGGTCACGATTACCAACCAGTTTTCCGATACGACTTGCAGGCATCTTCGTATATTTCTGTGCCATATACATACTCACTTGGCGCGCCATCACAATGTCTTTCTTACGTGAACGAGAGTTAACTGCCGTCATCGTAACATTATAATGTGTACATACCTTATCCAAGATATCGTCAATTGTCAGCGGTTCGTCGTCAATCTTCACTGCACGTTTGATGACACGTTCAGCCAATCGCATATCAATATTACTATTGTAAACGACGCTGTAAGCGAGGAGTGAGTTAATAACACCTTGAAGATCACGTACGCTGCCATTAGCAGTCTCGGCGATGAAACGCACTACATCCTCTGGAATGTTAAGACCGTCACGCTTAATCTTGCTATGGAGAATATCCACACACAGCTGTACATTTGGCTTTTCTAACTCTGCTATCAAACCGCAAGAGAAACGTGTCAGCAAGCGGTCGTTCATGCCCTTCAGGTCGACTGGTGGGCGGTCGCTCGCTAAGATGATACGTTTTCCGTTACGGAAAAGGTGGTTGAAGATGTGGAAGAAGGTGTCCTGCGTCTTTGTTGCAGTAACCCATTCCTGGATATCATCGACAATCAGAATGTCAATTGTCTGATAGAAGTTGATAAAATCGTTGGTAGTATTCTGTCGTACAGAATCGGTGTACTGTACTTGGAACAGACGTGCAGACACGTATAACACACGCTTTTGTGGATAAAGCTGCTTTGCTCTTAATCCGATAGCATTAACAAGGTGAGTCTTTCCACAGCCCGATGGTCCATAGATGAACATTGGGTTAAACTGTGTTGTGTTAGGGTGTTCTGCGATAGAAAGACCGATAGAGCGAGGGAGTTTGTTGCTGTCGCCTTCAACATAGTTGCTGAATGACTTATGAGGGTCGAGCTGTGAATCGAGATCCTGTGGCACTGTGTCCAGTACGGTTGGGCTTTGATTAGCGCGAGCGGTAGGACGCTGTGACGAGATATCCTCTACGGTGTCCTGCTCTAAGTCCTGCGACAAGTGATTCTCCTGGTCAACCATGACACGATAGGTCAGCTGAACGCCTTGTCCGAAGACACGCGTCAAGACCTTACGTAGCAAGTCTACGTAATGTCCCTCCAAATACTCATATACGAATTGGCTTGGGACCTGAACTAACAATGTCTTTGATGCTGGCTTGTACGACTGTAAAACAATCGGACGAAACCAAGTATCAAATTGCTGCTCGGTCACATTCTCCTTAATGAGCTGGAGGCAACTATCCCAAAGATTTTTAGGATTGACGTTCATAACTGATTGACTATAATATCTATGTCTTTCTCGAAATAGTGGCGTACCGACTATCTCTGATTAATTTTGATAGTGCAAAGATAGCAATTTATTTATAAAGAGAACTATTTGTAAGATAATGTCCCAAAGACGTGAAAGATGGTAAATCGTTATATCTGTGGACGTTGCGTTATCTTTCTTACGAACCACTCGTTTTGCGTAGTTGTGTAATTGTAAGTATTTGAAAAACAAATAGTTTAAACATGCTTACACCCTTTATGACGCTGAGAGTGAAACAAACGCAGGGAAAGCGCAAAGAGGCTGATATTCAAACAGCTTCAAGAAGCTTTCCCTGCGTGTGAAACATTGATGATATTATTTAGACTACATTTAAATTACTTGTCTTTTCTACCAAAGATAGAGAAATGAACATAACGCTTTGGATGTGCTTTAAGATTTGTCAAAAGACTATCTGCTGAGCGCATCGTGCTATTAAGATTATTGTACAAAGAGGCGTCGTTAAGCATCAAGCCCATCGTACCCTCATTGCTATTCAGCTTAGCTGTGAGCGAGTTCATATTGTCTAAAGTAGCGTTCACCTTAGCCATCGTTGCCTCAACATCGAGTCCGTTCACCTTATTATTAAGGTTAGACATCATCGTATTTGCGCCACGGATAGCCCCACGAGCCTCTGTAACGCCTCTGTTTGCGTTTACCATCATGCCGTTGGCATTGTCCATCACCCTACCAGCCTTTGCAGCCACAACAGGCAAAGAACCATTAACCTGCGCGAGCAAGGTGTTAAGTTCACGGGTAGAAGTAGTAAGATTGGCTGTAATCTTATCTACATTGTGTACCGAACTCTGAAGAGCTGGGTCGGCAAGGAGCGTATTTACGCTTCCAAGGATGCTATCCAACTTTGGCAACATCTTCTGGATAGAAGGCACCATACTCTTCAAGTCGCCTAAAGTACCATCATTAATAGCACCGTCAATCCATCCGTTAGGCTCCAAGAACTTCGTGCTTTTGCCAAACTGTAGTACGACCTTCACGTTACCCATGATGTCACTAACAATCTCAGCGGTAGTACCCTCTGGGATTCTCAATGTCTTTTCAACATCGACATCGACTGTGATAGACTCGCCTAACTTATCATAGTCGTAATCAATATTCCTAACGATACCCACCTTGAAACCGCGAGCATAGACAGGAGTTGATGTAGACAAGCCCGTGATATCGTTGAACTTAATCTTGTAATGTGCGTCATTCGAGAAGAGGGAAATACCTCTTAGGAACTGTATTCCAAAGAATAACACAACGATTGCAAGTATAGCAACGATGGCAATCCTTACTTGTGGTGTGAAAAATTTCTTCATATCCGTTTTGTTTACTTATTCTTTTTATTCTTGAGAAACTCTGCTATTGCTTGGTTGACATCCATACGTGCACCGTTTTTGTAGGCAATAATAAAAGCTTGTGGGAAGTCTTTCAACAGCTTTCCACGTAAGCGTGAGATGTCGTTATAATTCGTACTGGAGCCTATAAAATACTTATAAAAGTTGCCTTCTTGAACACAATCAAAGTCTGTATGCCCACGGAAGAGTTCACTACCCGACCGTAACTGACGGTTAGAAGCCAACACTTGCACCTTAAAGACAGGTACGCTCTTTGCCGTTCCAGCCTCAGAATCATTACAAGGGAGCAACTCTCGAATCGCATCTGAGATTCTCTTCTTCGCCTCTTGTACCTTATTCATAGGGCGAGCTGGGGGTGCTGGGGTGGAAGAACGTGGCTGCTCTATGGGTACTGTAGAACGAGAACGCTGCACAGGAGCCACAGAACGGGCACGCTCTATTGGCGCAACAGGACGCGGTTTAGTTGTTGGAGCAGTTGGGACAACGCGATCTATCACTATTCGCTTGTTTTCAACAGGACGGTAAGGCACCACGATGCGTGTGTCATAGGCATTCTTGTATTGTACAAAAGCATTGTAAATACCCTTTGCCATGGCATCTATACCCGCTGGAGAGTTCAGATATTCCTCCTCATCAGCTGCCGTAATGAAGCCTAACTCTATCAAACAACTTGGCATATAGCTCTCTCGCAACACGAGGAAACCAGCCTGATGAACACCCTTGTCGATACGTCCTGCAGACGAACAAACAGAGTTTTGTATCATTCGAGCTAACTCAACACTCCGCTCCATATTCGCATTCTGCATGAATTCAAACATGATATAACTCTCTGAGGAGTTTGGGTCAAAACCCTGATAGGTCTGCTGATAGCCTTTCTCCATTGAGATAACGCTATTCTCTCGCATAGCCACATCGAGGTTAGCCTTCGCACGGTGCATACCTAAGGTATACACCTGAAATCCCTTTACATAACGACCCGATGCAACAGAGTTCGTATGTACGGATATAAAAAGGTCTGCCTTAGCCTTATTGGCGATGTCTGCACGCTGATGCAAAGGGATAAACACGTCGGTCTTACGGGTATAAATCACATTGACATCTGGCAGATTCCTCTCAACATAACGGCCAAAAGCCAATGCTATATTCAAGTTGATGTCCTTCTCCTTTGAGATTGCACCTATCGCACCAGCGTCATGACCACCATGACCAGGGTCAATAACAAGTGTGAACCGTCCGTCTGCAGCCCATGACAGGCTTACCGACAAGACCAAGAAAACAAGGAGAAGCGATATTTTCTTAAACATACTTAACTATTTAAAGGGCAAAGATACGGCTTTTCGTTGGGAAACCAAGGCTCTAATCCTCGGTTTTATCATTTATTAAGTGTAATTCTACGCCTGCCCCATCACTGTCAGCACCCATTGGAGGATTAAGTTTCACGAGTTTTAAGTCAATACTACTTATCATTGGGAAAGCCGCACACAATGCCTCGACAATGAACCCAGCGACGGATTCTAACAGGAGAGCGGGTTGTTTCATTACCTCTCTTATGACGTTAAATACTTCTGCATAGTTCAGCGTGTCAGCAACATCATCGCTCTTCACTGCCTTTGCAAACGGATAACCTAACCGTAGGTCGAGAACGTACTCATTACCGACCACTCGCTCCTGCTCCCCTACTCCGATACGAGCATGGAAGTGAAGACCTTGCAGAAGTATATAACTTGTCATTAATTTCATCATTCTTTGAGAGGAGTGAGGGCAAGACGAGCTGCCCGCCCTCTGTCTTAATCCAACTCAGTCATTAGTCTACAATAGGTATATGTATGGTTTTCTAATGACTGAAATGGGGTTTAATTGAACTCTACTGCTAACTGCTTAGCCACAACGTGAGGCACCACAGTTGGTACAAATCAGACAACCTTCTTGATAAACAAGGGTTTCTTGTCCACAGACTGGACATTTCAAGCCTGACGCACTCGTACCATCAACAACATACTTCTTCAATGCTCGCTCAACACCGTTCTTCCATGTGTTGATGCTTTCGTTCTTCAACTGCAGCGAACCAACGAGCTTGATGACGTGATCGATTGGCATACGATAACGCAATACGCCTGAAATCAGCTTCGCATAGTTCCAATACTCTGGGTTAAACTTCTCTGACAAACCCTCAACAGTGGTCTTATAACCACGCTTATTCTCAAACTGGAAGTCGTAACGATGGTTACCATCTTCGGCTGTTTGCTTGATAATCTTACCCTTGGTTACGCTCTTTGGAAGGGCAATACCCTCCTCATCGTCCTGCAAACCAGTAAAGATTTCGTAAGGATAACCCTCTAACAAACCAACGAAAGCCACCCATTTCTCTTTGTTGTTTTGGAAGCGTACGACGTCACACTCCAATTCTTTTGGACGAACTTCAATTACATTTGGATGATTACAGATATGTTCATGATGCTCCTCAGCTGAGTTAAGGTCTTTTGCCTTCTCCTCATCGACAGGCTTTTCGTCCTTTGTCTTATCCTTCTTCGATACCGAAATCATCACACCCGAGCGGCTTCCATCACGATAGATAGTACAACCCTTGCAACCACTACGCCATGCCTCAACATAGAGTTTATTCACTAACTCCTCGTCAACCTGATTTGGAAGGTTCACAGTCACTGAGATTGAGTGGTCTACCCACTTCTGAATCTCGCCCTGCATACGTACCTTCATCAACCAATCGACATCGTTTGCAGTAGCTTTATAATAAGGAGAACGCTTCACAAGTTCGTCAATCTCTTCCTGACTGTACTTCTTCTGCGTATCGATTCCGTTCACCTCCATCCATGTCAGGAACTTACGGTGGTAAACAATGTACTCCTCAAAAGAGTCGCCCACCTCATCAACGAAGTCTACATGTACATCCGTATCATTTGGATTCACCTTACGACGACGCTTATATACAGGCATAAAGACAGGTTCAATACCCGATGTTGTCTGTGTCATGAGCGAGGTTGTACCCGTAGGAGCAATCGTCAGACAGGCAATATTTCTACGACCATACTTCTTCATATCCTCGTAGAGCTGTCCGTCAGTCTCCTTCAGACGAAGGATAAACGGATTCTTCTCCTCACGCTTAGCATCATATATCTCAAAAGCACCACGCTCTTGTGCCATTGTCACCGATGAGCGATAAGCATTCAGAGCCAACGCGCGATGAATATCAACAGAGAAGTCGGTTGCTTCCTGTGTTCCATAACGCAAGCCCATGGCTGCTATCATATCGCCCTCAGCGGTGATTCCCACACCTGTACGACGACCCTGACAGCTCTTTTTCTTGATCTTTTCCCAAAGATGATACTCTGCACTCTTCACCTCGTCAACCTGAGGATCGGTCTTTATCTTCGACATGATGAGGTCGATTTTCTCCATCTCAAGGTCGATGATGTCGTCCATCAATCGCTGTGCGAGCTGTGCATGACGCTTAAACAATTCCATATCAAAGCGTGCATGGTCTGTAAATGGGTCGATAACGTATGAATAGAGATTCAACGAAAGGAGTCGACAACTATCGTATGGACAGAGTGGAATCTCACCACATGGATTAGTTGAAACAGTCTGGAAACCAAGGTCTGCATAACAATCAGGAATACTCTCTCGGATAATTGTGTCCCAAAATAGTACGCCTGGCTCGGCACTCTTCCATGCGTTATGTACAATCTTTTCCCATAATGCCTTAGCAGAAATCTCCTTCGTTACGCTTGGTTCGCTGCTATTGGTAGGGAACTGCTGTACGTATGTCTTATCTTCAACGACTGCCTGCATGAACTCATCGGTAATCTTCACCGACACATTAGCACCAGTCACCTTACCTTCTTCCATCTTGGCATCGATAAACGCTTCTGAGTCTGGATGCTTAATACTTACTGAAAGCATCAAGGCACCACGACGACCGTCCTGCGCTACCTCACGAGTACTGTTTGAATAACGCTCCATGAAAGGAACAAGACCTGTTGAAGTCAGGGCTGAGTTGTTAACTGGTGAGCCTTTCGGACGGATATGGGTCAAGTCATGTCCTACTCCACCACGACGCTTCATCAGCTGTACCTGCTCTTCGTCAATGCGCATAATGGCACCATAAGAATCGGCATCACCGTCCAAACCGATTACGAAACAGTTGGAAAGGGATGCCACCTGATAGTTATTACCGATACCCGTCATCGGACTACCAGCAGGGATAATATATCTGAAATGGTCCAAGAGGTCGAACACCTCCTGTGCCGTCAAAGGGTTCTGATATTTGTTTTCAATACGAGCTATCTCGTTAGCAATGCGCCAATGCATCTGTTCTGGCGACTTCTCATAGATATTCCCGAAGCTATCCTTCATCGCATACTTGTTGACCCACACACGGGCAGCAAGTTCGTCTCCACCGAAATAAGCTAAAGATGCTTGAAAAGCTTCATCAAATGAGTAAGTTTGTTTGGTTCCCATTATTGTCGTTTTAGAATTTTTTTCGTCTGCGAAGTTACGAATTGTTTTCCAAAATAGAAAACATTTACTTAACTTTGTAGCATCAAAATTATCTAAAATGAAAACTATCAATACAAGAAAGACGATAAGAAAATACACCAACAAGGATGTATCAGAGGATTTGTTGAAAACTCTATTGGAGAAGGCTGAACGTACGCCAACAATGGGAAACCTGCAGCTTTACTCGGTTGTCATCACTCGAAACGAGGAGAAGAAGGCGCAATTGGCACCTGCTCATTTCAACCAACCGATGGTCATGGGGGCACCTGTTATCCTCACCTTCTGCGCTGACTTCCGTCGTACAACGCTCTGGGCGGAGAACCGTAAGGCTACTCCGGGTTACGACAACTTCCTTTCTTTCCTCAATGCTGCCACCGATGCACTGCTTTATTGTCAGACTTTCTGCAACCTTGCAGAGGAAGAAGGCTTAGGTACTTGCTTCTTGGGTACGACCATTTACAACCCTAAAACCATCATTGAAGTCCTACAACTGCCACGTCTCGTGATGCCTGTTGCCACTATCACTCTCGGTTGGCCTGCTGAAGATCCTGCCCTCACCGACCGCCTTCCTATCGACAGCATCATCCACCACGAGACTTACGAAGACTATACCCCTGACCGTATCGATGCTTTCTATACGCCAAAGGAGCAGTTAGAGGAAAACAAACACTTTGTGGAAATCAACAACAAAGAAACCCTCGCACAAGTCTTCACCGACCTGCGTTATACGAAAGAGGCGAATGAGGCAATATCAAAGACGTTGTTAGAAACGCTGAAGGAGCAGTGGTAGAAAAGAAGCAAAACTACCAAACACACCACAACAAGCAGCCCCTCCCCCTTACCCCTCCCCCAGAGGGAGGGGAGTGATATGCGTGATACCCCTTGTGGTAAATGTTTCCGCTCATCATTACTTGATTACTTAAGCGAACTGTTTCCTGCACTCCCCCTCTCTGCAGGAGAGGGGGAGTGCAGGGGGTGAGGCTTTTTTAAATTTTCTTTCCCTATCAATATTTTTATATATATCCAAAAATAAGCAACCTCTTATTGTTTCAATGTAACATTAATAGGGTGAAACTCTTCTTGCGATGTGTCTGCGTTTTTCTCTTTTATTTTTTTCAACGAATCTTCTTTTGAAGGACTTTCACTCAAATCAGAAAAAATCTTTATATCTGTCATTTCAAACATAGGAGACAGGTATTCGTTATCATGACCTTCTCGACAAAATGTATTTCGAGGGAATAGTGCAAAATTGCGTAATGACAGATCTTCTAACCCAAGTTTAACCGGCAAAATTATTTTTCATAAATTTTCGGGATGTTTTGTGTAGTATCAATTTGATAAATGATTGATAATCAAGTGTAGAGTATTGTTGTGAGGAGTAAAATCTGATTTGTAGGACACAGCCATATCAAAAATATTTTGTTACTTTGCACTCATGCACGCAAATGTACAGACACGATTCAACCCTGCCACAGGGGACATGGCTCCTTATTATCGCATCAAGGAGTCATATCGTGACGTGCAGGGTCATGTACATTCGCTAATTCTGTTGAACATCGGGTTCGAACCTTCACTTACTGCTGTACAGGTTCGAAAAATTGCATACGCTCTTACCGAACGCTTCAAAAACAGAAGTACACCCTCGCTTTTTAAAAAACATCTTGACGGTCTTACTCCTATTGAACAGGCAAAGGCTGACGAATGGTGGATCCGTATGGAGAAAGAAGGTGGAATCGATCGGTTTAATAAGGAAGAGCAGAAGTCGCTGAGAAAATATGAGAACTATA
Organism: Prevotella melaninogenica; assembly: GCF_018127925.1. NCBI lineage: Bacteria > Pseudomonadati > Bacteroidota > Bacteroidia > Bacteroidales > Prevotellaceae > Prevotella > Prevotella melaninogenica. Next base: position 473,892 of record NZ_CP072347.1, read on the forward strand.
TTGACCTTGAGACGGCAAACTATACTGACGCAAGGAATGTTGGTGCAGAGTGGCTCTGCAAGCAGACAATAGACAAGCTACAATTAGAGGGTTTTCTGCACAAAAACGGGTGGACGGAGAATGCAATACACACGGCTTTGTCAGCATTGATTGTTCGCACGGTATATGCAGTTTCTGAACGTTCATCTTATTATTATTTGCGCGATAACTCGGCTGCCGCTGAACTTTATAGTGGAGTTCCTGGCTGGACACCAGGAATCAATTCTCTGTATAAAATCACTGATAAATTATATGAACTAAAGGAACAGTTAGAGCATCATCTGTGCAGCATTACTGACGTTCTCTTTAATATAGACAACAAGTTGATGCTCTTCGACTTAACCAACTTCTATTTCGAGGGTAGCAAGCGTAATAGCGATAAAGCCAAGTTCGGTCGTTCAAAAGAAAAGCGCTCTGATTGTAAGCTACTTGTACTTGCATTATGTATCAATAAAGAAGGTTTTATACGTTATTCTTCTATCTTGGAGGGTAATACAGCAGATTCCAAGTCTCTACCCAATATGATTGATACGCTGGCAAAGAGGAATCCATCAAGAACAAAGGATACGCTTGTTGTCATGGATGCAGGTGTTGCCACGGAAGAGAACTTGGAGCTAATAAAGAAAAAGGGTTACAATTATCTCTGCGTATCCCGTACGAAAATGAAAGACTATACGCTCAGTGATGATAACAAGAGCGTTACGGTAATGGATGCCCGTCGGCAGAAGATAACGCTGAAAGAGGTTAAGACAGAGGATGATAAGGATTATTATCTCGAAATAACATCTCCTTCGAAAGCTATGACAGAGTCGTCCATGAACAGGGTTTGGAGAGAGCGTTTTGAGATGGAACTGCAGAGGATAAACGAAGGAATCTCCAAGAAAGGTGGAACAAAGACCTATGAAAAGGTTGTTGAACGTACAGGACGTGCCATACAGAAGTACCCTTCTATAGCGAAGTTCTACCAGATAAGCTACATAAAAAACGAGAAGAAACCCAAGGAGATGCTGCGTGTAGACTGGGAGATAAAAGACCTCTCGGCAATGGAATCTGGTCACGGAGTCTATTTCCTCCGCAGCAATGTCAGGACACTTTCTGAGCGTGTAACATGGGAATACTACAATCTCATTCGTGAGATAGAATGTACGAACAGACAACTAAAGAATGACCTCAACCTCCGTCCTATCTATCATCAGAAAGATGAGCGAAGTGACGCACACCTCTTCTTCGGTTTATTAGCCTACTGGGTGGTAAACACCATCCGTTGTCAATTAAAACGAGAAGGAGAATCCTGTTACTGGACCGAGATAGTACGACGTATGAGTACCCAGAAGCTCGTCACAACAAAAGGGAAGAATCCATTAGGTGAGAACATCGAGATGCGCCAATGTAGTAGTCCTTCGAAGCAAGCAAAACAGATATACGATAAGTTGAACTTAAAACACTCACCATTCAAAAAGAATAAAATTTGTAGGACACAGAGCCCATAAGAAAAATGAGGAAAGTACGGTGACAGTAACAATTAGGCGAAGGTGGGTATTAAACTTGGGTTAAGAAGGCAAAAGAGCATGTGTTGTTTTTGAACGGTATAAAAATAGCTTACAAAAGCCAATTACATGGGAATAAGTTGTTTGTTGAAGGCAGAGAGGCATCACAACTAATTAAATTTATCAAGTAACCTGAACTCGGGATAAATATCATCCCACTCTTCTGTTTGGTTTAGTACAACGGCTCTTTAGACTCAATCTTTTGATTGGGCCTAAAGATAATAATAAAACAGATTACTTTAGAATAATGTAAGCTGTCCCGAATGTTGCTCTATAGCAAAGTCTATGTTCACTGCTGGCTTCTTCTCAAAGAAGCTGTAAGCTGCAATAGCAGAGAGAACATTCATTGCGAAATTAAATATGCTTCTATGCCTTGAATGCACTAATTGAGCTACATTCTTTAGCTCATCATTGATAGTCTCTATTACAGATCTTTTCCTTAGAAGAAGTCTATCATAAAGTGGCATTAGTTTGTTTTTCATGTTACTCCTAATGCCAGTAACTAAATTTATTCCATCATTGAACAATCGCTCAAATAATCCTTGAGAAATGTACCCTTTGTCTGCAAACAATTTACCAAACACATTGTCTGTCAACCTGTTAAATACATTTTCGTCTCGGTCATCAACATTTGCTTTAGTAAGCATAAAGTTTAGAATCTCACCTCTTTCATTACAGATAAGATGTAGTTTGAATCCAAAATACCATCCCATTGTACTCTTACCCCTTGTTGCATAATTTCTAAAAACCTTATTGCGACAAATACATTTATTATGGCAAACTGGAATACAAGTTGAATCCATAAAACTAATACCAGTACACCTCCCAAAACAACATATCTGCAGGAACATCATCATCTCTACAGAGACTCTTGCCTCTAATTCAAGAAAACGATTATAAGACAATTGATTTGGAAATAAATCTGCTAAATGCTCTTTTACGAAAAAGGTATAATAGTGACGAAAATTACGATAGGAATTAAAGTGGAAGCAAATTAATATCGTTATGATTTCAGACTTACTCATACGCCACCTACGATGGCGATGACATCCTTTATTCTTTTCTGAGAGACCTATTTTATCAGTTTCTAACTCAAATTCTTTGCAAAAGTCATCTGCAATACAGAAAATTTCAGTAATTTTGTCCTTGGTAATCATTGTTATATTTATTGTAATTGATTGATTTTCAACTATAAAGTTACAAAAATATAATGAGATTACCAACTTTTTGCAGACTTTTCTTATCCCGAGTTCAGGTAAGTAGTTTACCGCCCTTTCTAAAACCATCTAATTAGGGATAATCATACCATGTCTGCGGATTGATTTTATTCTATTAATAATCTACGCCATTTAACGGAAGAATCTAAATAAAGCCATATCGACATCTCCCTACGGAGATGAAGATATGGCATTTTGATTTGTAGAAAAGATTTGTTATATTTTATGCGTACGGTAAATTAAGTAATCACCATCCGCTTGGATTGTAAATTCATTCGATGAGGCTTCGTTCAGTGTTCCCTGCCATAGCTCGCTGAATGGATAGATATCCCATTTCAGTCCGTTACTACTTAGCTCTTTGCTGGTTGCATTGAAGATGCTGACTTGCTGTCCAGGGAATGATTCAAAGCGCATTGTACCTGATGCCGCAACAAAATATCCATAGTCGGTTACCATCACTGGGTCGATAGCCAACTGGCGATAGTAATAGAGCATGAGAGAGATGTTGCCCAAGGTATGATCTTCACGCTTGCCAGTTGCTCCGAGGTAGCAGAAGCGAGGACGAGTATGGGTCGGTGCATCTATCTTCAGATGTGAACGAGCAAAGAGGGTAGCCTTGGTGAGGTCGTTAAACTCCTGCTCCGAAATCGGATGATAGATATGTGCATAGCGTTGTTTCAACTCTTCAGAGAGCGAGTCACCATCACCCACCACTGCCGTTGGCTCTATATCATATTCCAATAAATCCTCCAAAGCACCGTCACAAACTATCAGATTCTCCGCAGTGCGTAGGATGTGAAGGGGTAGGACGTGGGTTGGGAAGTCGCCTGCAGCAAGGATGACGGCAGAGAAGCCTCTCCCAACCCCTCCGAAAGGAGGGGAGTGCCTAACGGAGTGCTCGTTGGGAATGTGTTGGTGTTGTCCGCCCTTGTTATTCTCTTTATTATTGATAATCATTTATCTTGCTATTCTTATTCTAATCTTTCTCCCTTTCGAGATACTTTGTATTCATTTTATTTATTGTTGTAACTTCTTCTTCAACCTATCAATATGATTTGGGGAGCCTTTATCCCGTTAGGCATTCCCCTCCTTTGGAGGGGTTAGGGGAGGTCTTTGTCCCGATAGATATCTTTTTCTTCTAATAGTTAGGGGAGGTCTTCCCTATTTGCACTCCCCTCCTTTCGGAGGGGTCGGGGGAGGCCCCTCCTCCACTTAAAATACCCAGCCACAGCGATAACGGCATAGAAGGCATAGAGTCCTACAGTGAAAGGAATCCCTTTATATACATAAAGTCCTGCTAATTCGATGTCGACAACAATCCATATCCACCACTGTTCGATGTATTTCTTTGCTAACGCCCACAGTCCGATGAAGCTGAGTGCATTACCGAAGCTATCTAATACCGGTACGGTAGAGTTTGTGAACTTGATGAGGATGGTATAGAGTGCAGCCCAGAGAAGGAGGAAGGTAAGCAATGAGGGAAGTATCAACCGACGAGGATAGTGTGTGATAGGAATCTCCTCCGCCCCTTTCTTCCTTCCGAACTTCCAATACAAGAAGCCATAGATAGCTGCCAATGTATAGTATATCTGCATTCCAAAGTCCGCATACAGTCCTGCCTCGTAATAGACAAACATATAGATGACAGGCATAATAATACCCGTCAACCAAAGCCATATACTCGCTTTGTATTCTTGATAGATGTAAATTAGGCCAACGATGCAGCCCAGCATGTCTAATGTCATATTAAAATAAGATAGCGTAGCACCACCAAGCGGACCACCAATGCACCACCAAGCGGCCTCTCCCCCTTCCCCTCCCCCAAAGGGAGGGGCGTAGAATGTGTGATACCCCTTGTGATTAGTAGATAAGTTCACAAGTAGACAAACTTGTGTGTAAACAATTTGTCCTGCTTGGAAGTTGATTCTTTTCTTACAAGCAATCTACAAGCAAACAGTACATTTCACGCCCCTCCCTTCGGGGGAGGGGATGGGGGAGGGGCCAGTTGGTGGTGCTGCTTTCTGTTTAAAACTTCACCGCAACACTTCCCATCATATTAAACCCTGCCATTGGGATAAAACCAATCTGCGTATAACGGTTCTCATTAGGATGACCGTTGTTGTCAAGGATTGTGCTGTACACCCATCCGCTGGCTGCATAATGGCGATTGAAGATATTGTTGAGGTTCACACCGAAGACAGCTTCCTTCAAACCTGCAATGTGCTTGGTAGGACGAAGGGTATAGCTGAGGTTGACATTCGTCTGTGAATAGCATGGCAGTGAGCGTGTCATGTTCTCGGTATTGTCGAGATACTGACGACTGACGAAGTTTGTATGCCATACTGCCTCAAAGCCTTTGTAATGAAGATTGAGCATACCATTGAGGATAGCTGATGGTGAGAAAGCCAAAGTAGAGTGGTTGTAATGAATCTTACGGAACGAAGCCTCCCAGTCAACACTTGCCATCTCGTCAAAGTCCTTGATGATATTACGGCTCAAAGCAGCGTTACCTTCAACGGTCAACCATGACAGTGGACTCCATCCAGCCTCAATCTCAGCACCCATACGATAGCTGTCCTTGATGTTTGTAGTCAGATTCGCACCGATATCACTCTGCGCACCCGTCTGTACAAACTGGTTGTTATAGTCCATATAATAGAGGTTCACCCCTGCTCTCCAGTTGCGACCATTGTATTGATAGCCCATTTCGATATCCATCATACGCTCTGGTGAAGGTGCAGGATAACTACCGTTGTTGGTGAAGTTATTACGTTCTGGTTCACGACTGGCGTGCGCAATAGAAGCGTATGCCTTGTGACCACCACGATAATAGCTGATTCCCGCTTTCGGATTAACGAAGTCATAACGCTCGCTAATATCCAAGAGTTGGTTCTGATAGCCACTTCCCACCTTATAGAAACGGTCGTTCTGACCATCGGTCATATACTCCACATGACGAATCTGCAGGTCCATAAAAACGTTCCAATAGTCTGCAAAGTTGTATTTTGCCTTGAAGAATCCGCTGTAATCATACTTATGTGCCTTAGAGGCATAATACTTATAATCATTGCCACCAGCACGATACTTCGCATCTGCCTCCTCATTCTTTATATAAGTAAGGTAGCCGAAATGACTGCCACGGAACTGCTGTAGATTCAGTCCACCCGTTACGTCCCAGTTCTCGTCTTTGTAATTGCTGGTGTAGACAATGCCGTAGGTGTGCTGTGACAAACCTTTCAGGCGTACAAAGTCAGACTTCTTGATAAACTTACCATTGCTGTCAGTGAACGCCAAGCCGAATTTAGCAAACTTTGCATTATGCTTAAATTCGCTATAATAACCGTAACCGTAGGTGTAATGCAGGGTTACATTATGACTCCAATGATTGGAAGGGTGGAAAGCAAACGATAAGAGGTTATGATTCTGATAGAAATTATCTGTCGTCTTGTTCCAGAATGAGCCGTCACGCATCGTGTAACGGGCTGTCTCGTAGTTGCCATTCCCATCCTTTACGAAGGCTCCGTTAGCATCGGTCTGCAAGTATTCATAGAGTTGGTTGAACTTACCCAAACCTCTGTCATACATGTCTTTATAGGTTGTGATACCTGTCTTTGTGCCGTATGTACCATCCATCAAACTTAAGTCGTCGCTACCCGTAACGACACCATTCCATGCCTGACCCGTCTTCTCGAAGTTGCCGATGTTCTTATAGCTGATGCGGAAGTTATCCCCCAACCATGTAAGTCCACCATAGTAAGACCCCGAACGCCCACTTGTACCATTGATATATCCGTCTGTTGTGGTTTCGTGGTAAGCTCCATCGAAGATAAGATGATTGAACAACAGACCCGTAGAGAACTTCATGCCTGCGTTATACGTATTGTATGAGCCGTATGAACCACTCACCTCAATGCTTGGTTGTCGGCTTGGTGCACTCGTTGCCAACGACACCGAACCACCGAAAGCACCATCACCATTGGTCGATGTTCCGATACCACGCTGTATCTGTACACTATTCATCAGCGAAGCGTAAGAGTTCATATTAGCCCAGAAAACCGTCTGATCTTCTGGTGAATTGAGCGATACTCCGTCTAACGTAATATTGATTCTACTACCCGCAGCACCACGGATGCGCATTGCTGCCGTACCGGTTCCGAGTCCATTCTCGCCCCAAGCCAAAACGCCCGGAGTCTGAGCGAGGAGGAATGGCATTTCACGTCCACTCTTAGAAAAGGCTTCAAGTTCCTTCTTTTTAATATTAGATACTGCGTATGGAGCACTCTTTGGTACACGTACACCTGCCACAACGACCTCGTCAAGCTGCTGTTGTTTCAGCGTGTCGGTCATTGTTTGCGCCTTTGTGATAGCAACACAAGTCAATGCTGCTGTAAACAGGATAATTCTTTTCATATCCCAGGTTGATGATATTAAGATAAAATAAAAAGGGGGAATCTTCCTACGACGGCATTATCCGTATCAGGTCAATGGGTATAATCTCAGCAAGCCCAAACAGGCAAGCACCCCTTAGTTTCCATTCTGAAAACCACTGCAAAAGTAACACTTTCTTATCAAACTGCCAAATGTAATCTGTATAAATGTCGGATGCGCGTGTTTATATTCCTTTCTTTCTATATAGAGAGTGATAACTATTTTCTAACAAGAGAAACTATTATATTTCTCACAATATAAGTTTTGTTTTGATTTGCTGTCACTATTAACATTTCATTCATTCCCTCTGTAATCTAACGAGTTATCTTGTGTCTTTAAGTGATAGCAGTGACAGCAAAATTGAAATACGCAAAAAGGAAAGAAGATTAGAAGTGTCTAAAACCATAGATTTTATAGCTAACATTACTATTAAGCTCAATCGTGCAACAACTTGTTGCACAATTAGAATAAATCTCAGAAGTACTTTCGGTACTCGGTCGTAACAATGCCATGTAGACAGAATAAATCTCCTTTTGGGTTCTTCCGGAATTTGGAGTGATGTGATGATGTCCTTTATGCTACTTGTTAGTAAAGAAAATTTATAAATAGTTCATTATAAGCGTTTTGTAGCGTGTATAACCCATGTGATCCAACAACAACTTTCGTAACCTTTAAATTAGAACTTTGTATTCTTTAATATCAGTAAACAAAGGGGATATAAAAGTATATAAATTATAAAAGTTATTGATAATCAGATATTAAACACTATCACTCCAAATTCCGGAAGAACCTCCTTTTGTCTTTTTTCTTTCTGTCCTTCTGTCTTTTTTATTATTCTGTCTTTATTTGTCTTTTTGTCATTCTGTCTTCTTTTGTTCTTCTGTCATTTTTGGTCATTCTGTCATTCTGTCTCTTTTTGTCCTTCTGTCTTGTAAATATAATTCTAATATTGAAAATCAAAAAGGCATTAATTACCTCTCAATTAATGCCCTTTTGGCTTTCAAAAGATGCCCTTTAAGCCCCTTACTAACGCCCTTTTGAAGTCCAATTAAGCACCTTTTCTGTATCGCCTTTGTAACTAATTGAATTTCTGACTGTTGTAGGCTTGTTCCTTATACGTGTTTTCTACCTTTGTTTTAGGTGTTTTATGGGATTTGATGTAAATATTTTTCACTAAACACTCCGTATTTTATAGCTTGCAAATGGATAGCGATTTTATGTCGGCAGGAGGATACTAAAAGAGGTTATTGGCTATCTAAGTCATCTGTTTCTCACTATAAAGTATTATCTTTGTGGGCGAGTATTACTCATGTATGTTTTTTCAACGAAAGCATTGTATTATGGAGAAGAAGGTATATTTTGCAGGTTCTATTCGTGGCGGTAGGGAGGATGCGGCTGTGTATAAGCGCATTATAGATTATATCAATGCAACGGATACGGTGTTGACGGAGCATATCGGATTAGGGAGTTTGAGTGTGAAGACACGTACGAAAGAGGATGACGTACATATATATGAGCGTGATACAGAGTGGCTTAGGTCATCCGATGTGCTGATAGCAGAATGTACGAACCCTTCTCATGGCGTCGGTTATGAATTAGCATACGCTGAGGCTCGTAATATCCCTGTGCGTATCTTCTATGACAAGCGCAAAGCCAATATCTCCGCAATGCTGAATGGCGACGCCTATTTTAAGGTTTATCCATACGAGAACGAAGCGGAGATATATCCCGTTCTTGATAAAATCTTAGGAAATAAGTAGGGCGGTTTAATAGAGAAAAATCAATATTCGAGGTTGACAGTATGCTCTCATTCTTGTCAAGATAGGGACGGACATGCTTGCTTTTTCAGTTATAAAGCAAAGTGGGTAGTGAGCATCACACTTCTTGGACGAAGCTGGTAGAGGGTGTAGCTTTCGGAAAGATTGCTGTTAGAACGATAGATAAAGGTTTTTGTATTGAAGACATTATCGACGTTCAAGACGAATTGTATCTTCTTTTTTGTTTTAAAGGTGATACTAAGATTCATAAAGGTGTAATCCTTTTTATCCGTAAAACCACTGTTATGTGTGTATTGTAGGTTGGTGTTAAGTATCAGTCTGTCAGGGATAAAAGCCATGGAGATCGTAGCCTCATTGCTAAAGTTGCGAATCATATTTTTATAGTTACCCGACTTTGATTGAGAGATTGCCCATCGACAATTCTCTGTTAGTCGGATGTTCTTGATAAGATTAAAAGCAAGGTTGGCAGAGACGAAGAAACTATTATATTGATAGTCGGTGATGACTGACTGACGCAGTATCGTGCTTGTGTTAGTCGAATAATCAGCTGTTGCCCCGATACTCATGTCGTGCCAAGTAATCTCCTTTCTTACATTTGCTGTCATAGAGAAGCTGCTTTGGTGGTTCGGAGCATATTCTGCTTGCAGTAGTGTATGCGCATTCTGGTCTATTGTCGTACCATAAACCATGTCACTCCATGAGCGACTAACCGCCCCAGAGAGATAGGCAAAGAACTGATGAGGGATATTCTTGTAGTGTATCTTCCCATGTATAGTTGCCGATTTGTTTTCCGATAGATTCACCTTGTAGCGGTTCAGTGTCCTATAGTTGCTCATCAGATAAGCAGTGAACAGACTTCTCCAACTCGTAGGAAACATTCCATAACTTCCTCCTGCAGAAAGCGTCCAATTGTCCGTAGCTTTCCAAAGCATTGTAAAAGATGGCGAGAAGAGTAGGGTTGTGCGCTTTCCTTTCGTCGTCTCGTTAACTATTGGTTCGTTATCCACCTTTGTATAGTTGAGCGATAAAGGCAGATTGAACGATAGGCGGAACGTATTTTTGACATATTGTAGGTTGGCTCCAATGTTGCTTTTTATCTGCAAGTAACCCATGTCGCCGCTCGTCGCTATCGTCACAGCTGTATCGTTTAATAGACTTTTCAGTCCCACATATTCAATATCAAACTCTGCGGAAGGCGCAATAGTCCAGTTTTGTTTTCGGATGTTTCTTATCAAAGTGAGGCTGTTGTAACTTCCCATGTTTGAGAGTCTTACATCTTGTCTTACCTGCATATCCCCTTCAATGGCGAGAGCTTGTGGATTTGTCTGTACAAAGTTGGTTGTCTTTAGCTTAAAACCTCCACCATTGGTTGTACGCTGAATCCACTCTGTGTGATTGTTCAGTCCTAAGTTCCTATTAAAAGCATGTTGCTGGATACGTGCATTGTTTGACAAAGTTAGACCATTGTCGTCGCTCCAGTTTCCTGCTAAGTCAAGTGTGTTTTTAAGATAAGTCTTACTGCCGTTGTTCTCATAATGCAACTGCATTGTGGCTGCATTCGTTGTATTACGCGCAGAAATGTCTTCGGTCATCATACGGGTACTTGCATCAGGGAGCAGATAAGTGGTTTGCGAATAGCTACTTTGCCGTTGGATATCGTGTCTGTAGGTAATGTTATACTTTATTTCCGCCGTCTCACTTAGTTTGTTGAGATTGCTGAAACAGATGTTATGCTGATTGTTACGTAGACTCTTACCTACAGGAGATGACCCCGGAAAGATGATGGATGTTAGGCGAGAGGCTCCGATATTACTCCCACCATAGTATGATTTAAACCAATCAACGCTTGAACCGTTATTATCTGTTTCGTAATAGAAAACGTGCTGTTGTCTTTGCGCGAAGTACATAAGGGCAGCATTGACCTCTCTCAATAAACCGTTAGAATCGAAGCCTACCCCTAAGTCTATGGTCTTTAGCCATCTGCCCTTTGCTTTCTTCTTTAGCCTTAAGTTGATAGCTGCCGATTCAGGTGGTATCTGATCCTGCAATGCCTTGATATGTTCATGGTTTTCCATCACCTGCACCGTACTGACATCCTCAGCCTTAATACCATTCGTAGCGATGCTATATTTGCCCGCAAACATATCCATGTTCTCAATGTAGAAATGGTTGATAGGCACACCTTGATACTTCACCATGCCACCTTCTAACGTGATACCTGGCAGCTGTTTGAGGATATCACCAATGGTTCTGTCCTGTCCTTTCATATAGGCAGAGACCAAGTAGTTCAGTGTGTCCCTACTTCCCCATAGCTTTCTTGCCTTTATCTCTACTTCTTTCAGCGTGATACTCTCGTAGGTGGTATTGAAGTTAACGGTCTGATTCGTTGGAGTTATCCGCTTTACCTGCCGTTTTATATTGAATCCTGTCAGGTTTAAAAGAAGGTTCTCATTTGTTTGTAGATAGCTGATAGCGTATCTGCCGTCTTCATTGGTCACGCTACTCGCAAGAATGGAAGAATCCTTTTCTTGTATGATTGTAAGAATACAGCCATCCATAGGTTGATGTTTATTATCAACCACACGCCCAGTAATAGTCAGAGAGTCTCCCTGACTATTCTGAGCCTTACTGTTTATAGACAATAAGCTGATAAACGATAGTAAGATAAGTAGGCGTCTTATCATTCTCGTTCCAAAGGATTGTCGAATGTAAAGAGCGTTAGTTTCACAACTTGTCCATTGAAATTAGTTGTAGTGAAGTTGTAGCCATAACTCTCAAGGTAGCCTGCAGGATCTTTCAGCAAGAGCCTCTCTTGCTTGCGTGTGTTCTCACGAGAAGTCTTTACATAGTTCCTGTCAAGGAAATAGATAGGGGTTGCTGTCTTAGGCTTTTCTATGCCAGTAACCGTCCAATGATAATCTCCCTCTTTGGTTTCAGCCTCCATAACCAAGCCCGGCAGTCCTGTAAACTTCCACGGACCGTATGAAAGCGGAATCTTGGTAGTGAACCATACCTTATAATTTCTTCCACGATAAGAACAGGTTGCAGCTGTACAATCGTAGTCTAAAAGTGTTTTATGCTCGGTTGTAAGTTTCCATTGCATCTTCGGAGTAGCCTCTTGATAAAGGTAAGAGCCAGCTCCGTCCATATTGTAAATAACTGTTGTCTTTCCCTTTGGATAGCCAATATAGGTTTCACCAACGTTAGCGACGAGTTTCATAGATGCTCTTGAACCACGCTTCCCATTACGTAGAAAGGCTTTAGCCATTCTTAGGTCAGCATTATGTTCACTCTCCACAAAACTCTGGCATACCTTACGTCCGATGTAAGTATATACTTTCTCAAAGTCAGGATTATTCTGTCCTGATAGGTCATATTTAACGGTTAGGTCATAAGAAACAATCAACTGTGTCGTGTCAATTGCTGTATGCTTAAAAACATCTAATTCCGTCTTCTCCTGTGCATTTGCAGATAACGATAAGGTTATCGCAATTAGTAGTAGTTTAATCTTCAAATTCATAGTTATATTATCTATTAAGTAAATCAAAAACGAGTACAATTGTACGAAATCTTTTTGTAAAATGCAAGTGAATGTTCCTTTAAGTTTAAATTATTTTTGGTTCTTCTGCTAAATGTGTGGACGCTTTTCGTATTGCTTTAGTGAAAGAACCAAAGTCACTCACTAAACCTAAAATGCTACTTATTTACTTGTTTTATTATCCTTATTCTCAATTTGTAGGACGCAAAAATGTTTACACTCACTCTTTAAAAGTGGGAGTATAAGTGTGATATTGAATTGGTATTTGATCCTTATTCTGTTATCCTAATTGAAGAACTTAATTCTGTTTCACACTGCTCTTTTACCTTAAGCCAATATAGATTATCATTAGTTTTTAATTATATTTGTCCCCAGATTACCTCCTTTTAGTGATTAACTAAAGTTTCCCACCCCTTAAAACACTGTCTTTTCTCATTTTCCTTTGCTTGTCATCCCCCATATCCATTGACTTTTAACACATGACTAACTGAAGTTATACGGTGTGCCCATATACTTCATCCCATTTTTCCAATGCTTCAGCCATTACAAGGATTTTACTCAACTCTTTGTCGTTACCGCTGATTGTAGCCATAAGGTGTTGGGGCGTCAATCCAAGTGTTTCTCCTAAAATACGAAGAATGCGTTCAATACAGGCAAGAACTCGTTTCCATAGCGTGAGTGCCATGAGATCGTCCTCCATATCCGAAAAGAGTTCGCCCATGGTTTGATATTCTGTGAATCTCTTTTCCAAAGCCATGACAGTATATGTAAGGTAACACAGCGTTGCGTCAGCTATCTGACCATTAAAGTCGCAACCTTGATAACCTCCTAATCCAAGATATTGCTTAGTCTCCTTGTTCATCACCTCTATGTTCCATCTAATCTGATACACCTCAAAGGCTTTTACGAAAGACATCGTTGTATCCGTGGTGAGCAGGACGTTCCATACGGAGTTTCTACCATATTTGATGAGGAAGATTCTTACAGGTATATCTCCTAAGTGTCCGCTGAGTTGAATATATCGACATTTGTACTTACGGCAGTTCTTTCCTCGTTCGCGTTCATAGGTAGCAATGAGTTCTGCAGCATTTTTCTTCCTGCCTGATACGGTGTATTTTGTCTTTCCCATTTTTGCAAGTCCAACAAAGTGCATTGCCCCTTTGCCTATGCTTCTAACACATGCCATAAGTTGCTCACAGGTAAACCGACTATCAGTAATCACATATTTCGCATGCAAGCCCATCTTCCATCCACGGCGAAGCATATCCATGGCAACTTCCATCTTAGACATCTTACACTCTTGAAAGCGCTTATAATCGGGGTTGCCAGTATTCCTCTTGGTATGATATGCCTTTCTGAGTTGCTGTTTTGTCAGCCCGCAGTCGCCTTGTTTCCCTTTTTCCTGATGCAGTGAAAAATCAAAGGGTATGGTTGTCTTGCCGTCAAAGAATGCACAAAGTAGCAGTTTGTAGCCCAATACGCACCTACCTTTTACATGGTCGTAAACACGACTGACACCCTCCATTCTCACACCACTCTTCTCAAGCACAGTATCATCTATAATGAAACCTGTCGTGGTATTGGATTGAGGAGCTTCGCCATACTTACGCAAAAGGCACATATAACGCAGTACAAAGTGGTTCATCAAGCGTCTCCAATCCATCTGGGGGCGAATCATCATCCGATAGAAACAGTTGTTACCATGACTTGAAAGCTCATATATCTTATGTTTGCATATACTGTGAATACTTTCACCCACAATGCGGAAGAGGCAAAGAGAAAGGATTAATTCCGAAGCCGAGACCCCGTCCTGTTTCTCCAATGAAAGACAAGATAACAGGTGACCAATGCCAAACTTGCCAAAAAGATGAAATAAATCATCACTCATTCGAGTTTTAACACTCAAAAGTTTGGATAACTCACTTATTTTCTCTATTTTTGCTTCCATAACAGTTTTGTTGTTTTGTCTTTAAAATCAGTTGTTTGGCGATTACTAATTTACAAAGAAAATTCGACAAACTGTTATTTTTCTATCTATTTATTAGGGTGGGAAACTTTAGTGATTAATTTTAATTTTCGTCTGCATAATTACTGAAACAATTTCAATTTCGCAAGATTTTAATTAAAAACAATACTTGTTTTTTCATTTGCTTTCTTTATGATTAGCAAGCTTCTATAAGTAAGGAGAATGCGAAGTTATGAGCCTAAAAAGGGTCTGAAGTTAAAGGCATTGATTAGAAATAGAATAAAGACTTATACACTTGCATGGTATGACAATTCTTAATGAGGGGGACCTTACAAAGCGAGATAAACTACAAGTTAAATACAAATAGATACTATGTCTATCCATTTTCTACAAGCAAATGATTCTCATGTTAACTGATATTTGTAAACTATTTTCTTGTGAAGCAAAACTAATACATGCTCTTTAGGCTTCTTAAAGGCGCCTAATTGACTTGCAAAAGGTGCCCTTTAAGACCCTTACTAACGCCCTTTTGAAGTCCAATTAACCTCCTTTTACATTGCAACTTTATAACCAACTGATTTTCTGTTGGTTGCAAACTTACTTTTTATACGTGTTTTTATCCTTATCTATAGCTGTATCACTCGAAATTATGTAATGGTTTTTCAATCATTATCTACGCGAAATTTTACCGACTACGAATGACACGAATTATATCGCAATAAGCATTAGAGTAATTAGCGAAATTCATAGTTAGTAAAGGAACATATCATAAAGTTCAAAGTTCAAACCTCAAAGTTCAAAGTTAAGTTCTACTTGTTTCTTTGTCGTTTGAAATAAAAATCGTAACTTTGCAGCCAAATTATTATATAATAAGGTATTAGAAAACGATGATTACACTTTCAAACCTTGCTATCCAATTCGGCAAGAGAGTTCTATACAAGGACGTTAACTTAAAGTTTACACCAGGTAATATTTACGGTGTCATTGGTGCCAATGGTGCTGGTAAATCAACCTTGCTTCGTGCCATTTCTGGCGACTTAGAGCCAAACAAGGGAACAGTAGAGTTGGGACCAGGTGAGCGTCTGTCTGTATTGGAACAGGACCACTTCAAATATGATGAGTATAAGGTAATGGACACAGTCCTCATGGGACATGATGCACTTTGGCAGAACATGAAAGAGCGTGAGGAACTTTATGCTAAGCCAGAGATGACTGAGGAGGATGGTAATCGTGCTGCCGACTTAGAGTTGAAGTTTGCTGAGATGAATGGATGGGAGGCTGAAAGCAATGCTGCACAGTTGCTCCAGAACCTTGGCGTTAAGGAGGATTTGCATGAGAAGCAGATGTCACAGCTCTCAAATACAGAGAAGGTGCGTGTGATGTTGGCTAAAGCTCTCTTTGGTAAGCCAGAGAACTTGTTGCTCGATGAACCTACCAACGACCTCGACCTTGAGACCGTTGAATGGTTAGAGGATTACCTCGGTGAGATTGATGAGCATCAGACGGTATTGGTTGTATCGCACGACCGTCACTTCCTCGACTCTGTCAGCACACAGACAATCGATATCGACTTCGGTAAGGTAACCGTCTTTGCAGGTAACTACTCATTCTGGTATGAGAGTTCACAGTTGGCTTTACGTCAGGCTCAGAACCAGAAGATGAAGGCTGAGGAGAAGAAGAAGCAGTTGGAGGAATTCATCCGCCGATTCTCTGCCAATGTTGCTAAGAGTAAGCAGACAACATCACGTAAGAAGATGTTGGAGCGTCTGAACGTAGAGGAGATTCGTCCATCAAGCCGTAAATATCCGGGTATTATCTTCTCTATGGAGCGTGAGCCAGGTAATCAGATTCTTGAGGTTGAGAACTTGAAGGCTGTTGATGAGGATGGAACAGTACTCTTCGATAATGTGAACTTCAACATTGAGAAGGGACAGAAGGTTGTCTTCCTCTCTCGCAACTCAAAGGCTATGACTGCGCTCTTCGAGATTATCAATGGTAATCGTGAGCCTGATGCTGGTACGTATAACTGGGGTGTGACAATCACTACGGCTTATCTCCCATTGGATAATACCGAGTTCTTCGATTGCGATCTGAACCTCGTTGACTGGTTGTCACAGTTCGGTCCAGGTAACGAAGTGGCTATGAAGGGCTTCTTGGGTCGTATGTTGTTCAAGCAGGAAGAGGTTGAGAAGAAGGTGAACGTACTCTCTGGAGGTGAGAAGATGCGTTGTATGATTGCACGTATGCAGCTTCAGAATGCTAACTGTTTGATTCTTGACACACCAACCAACCACCTTGACTTGGAGAGTATTCAGGCGTTCAATAACAACCTGATTGGCTTTAAGGGTAATATCCTCTTCAGCTCACACGACCATGAGTTTATTAACACCGTGGCTGATCGTATCATTGAGTTGACTCCAAAGGGTACCATCGACAAGCTAATGAGCTACGATGACTATATCCATGACGAGCAGATTAAGGAGCAAAAAGCAGGAATGTACTAAGATTGTCAAAACATGGCATACTATTTGCAAGGGTATGCCATGACAAATAGTGCAATATAATTATGAGTAAGAAAGAGAAAAATATAAAGATTGAAGGCGAAGAACTGGAGTTGAATAACGAAGAAACAACCCAGAACGACGCTGAAGAACAGGCGGAAGATGCTAACGGAGAGGAGACTCCTGCAGAGGAAGAACTCGCACCATTGGTAGCTGCACAGAACGAAGCTGAGCAGTGGAAAGACAAGTATATCCGTTTGGTTGCCGAATTTGAGAACTACAAGAAACGTACACTGAAGGAGAAGTCAGAACTGATTCTCAACGGAAGTGAGAAGACTGTAGCTGCTATTCTGCCTATCCTTGACGACTTTGAGCGTGCTACTGCCGATAAGACAGAGGACCCACAGGCAATTAAAGAAGGTTTCGAACTTATCTATAAGAAGTTTTTGAAGGCCTTGGAGACACTCGGTGTTAACAAGATTGAGACCAATAATGCTGACTTCAACGTCGATTATCATGAGGCTATCGCTATGGTTCCTGGTATGGGCGACGATAAGAAGGGCAAGGTTATCGACTGTGTACAGACTGGTTATACGCTCAATGACAAGGTTATCCGTCACGCAAAGGTTGCTGTCGGACAATAATTTCATAAGGAAGAATGGCAAAAAGAGATTACTATGAGGTGTTAGGTGTCAGCAAAAATGCCTCTGAAGACGAAATAAAGAAAGCATACAGAAAACTTGCTATCAAGTATCATCCTGACCGTAATCCAGATGACCCTGAGGCTGAAGCAAAGTTTAAAGAGGCTGCTGAGGCTTATGATGTACTGCACGATCCACAGAAACGCCAACAGTATGACCAGTTTGGTTTCGATGCTCCTGGCGGTGGCTTTGGTGGTGGTCCCTTCGGTGGAGCTGGTGGTTTCTCTATGGACGATATCTTCTCTATGTTTGGCGATGTGTTCGGCGGACATGGCGGAGGATTTGGCGGCTTCGGAGGTGGCGGTCATCAAGCCCCTAAGTACCGTGGCTCTGACCTTCGTTTAAAGGTTCGTCTGTCGTTGCAAGAGGTTGCTACGGGCGTTACCAAGAAGTTTAAGGTGCGTAAAGACGTTCCTTGCGAACACTGCCACGGCACTGGTGCTGAGGAGGGTAGCGGAACAGAAACTTGCCAGAACTGTCATGGTTCGGGCGTTGAAATCCGTACACAGCAGAGTATCTTTGGTATGATGCAGACCCAGACTACCTGTCACGTATGTAATGGTGAGGGAACTATCATTAAAAATAAGTGTACTCACTGTCATGGTGAAGGCGTTGTAAAGGGCGAGGAAGTCGTTGAAATCAACATACCAGCGGGTGTAGCTGAAGGTATGGTGGTCAATGTTCCTGGCAAGGGTAACGCTGGTAGACACAATGGTGTGGCTGGTAATATCCAAGTATATATCGAGGAGGAACCTAACGACACCTTCATTCGTGACGGACAGAACGTCATCTATAATCTCTTGCTCGATTTCCCAACAGCTGCCTTAGGTGGTCAGGTGGATATCCCAACCATCGATGGCAGTAATGTAAAGATAAAGATTGAACCCGGAACACAGCCTGGTAAGACGCTCCGCCTACGTGGCAAGGGTCTCCCAGCCGTACAAGGTTATGGCAGCGGTACTGGTGATTTAGTGGTTCACATCAGTATTTACGTTCCAAAGGAGTTGAATAAAGAAGAGAAGAAGATTATCGAAGAATTACGCCAAAGCGAAAACTTCCGTGGTGATAACAGCACCAAACGCTCTATCTTTGAGAACTTTAAGAAATTGTTTAGTTGAGCGAGTTGACGAGTGAACGAGTTTACGAGTAAACAAGTTATATGAGTTGACGAGTTGACAAGTTAGACAAGTTGACAAGTAAACAAGTTAAATGAGTTGATAAGTCGAACGAATTGACGAGTAAACGAGTTTTTAATAAGCAATGAGTTTTCAAACAAAATTGAAATAATGATTATATGCCCCATTAGACTTATTTGGCTAATGGGGCTAAATCATTTCATCACCTATCATCACCCTTCATCATCCTATCATCGCATTTCATCAACACCCAACACCCATCACCCAACTATGACCTACCAAGAAACCGTAGAATATCTATTCAATAGCACACCCGTCTTTGAACACGTCGGGGCATCTGCTTACAAAGAAGGACTTGAGACGACAAAGGCTTTGGACGAGCACTTTGGCCATCCACATACCCACTTCCTTTCTATTCATGTTGCAGGAACCAACGGAAAAGGTTCATGCTCCCACACGTTGGCAGCTATCCTCCAAGCTGAAGGATATAAGGTCGGACTCTATACCAGTCCTCACCTCGTTGACTTCCGTGAGCGCATCAGGGTCAACGGAGAAATGATTTCAGAGCAGGAAGTAATCGACTTTGTTGAACAGGAACGCGACTTCTTTGAGCCGCTGCACCCTTCTTTCTTTGAACTTACAACAGCCTTAGCTTTCAAGTACTTTGCTGAGCAGAAGGTTGATATTGCTATCATTGAAGTGGGCTTAGGTGGTAGGCTCGATTGCACAAACATTATCACTCCTATCTTATCGATTATCACCAATATATCACTCGACCACACTCAGTTCCTCGGTAATACGCTCGGAGCGATTGCGGCAGAGAAGGCTGGTATTATCAAACATTGTGTACCTGTCGTTATTGGTGAGTCTGTCCCTGAAACACAGATTGTTTTTAAGGCAAAAGCACAGAAAGAGGATGCCCTCATTGTCTTTGCAGAAGACATCCCTGCAGTGCTTTCTTCTCGCCCTAACCCCGATGGTGGTATCGCTTATCAGACTCGTTTCTTTGGCGATATTGTGGGCGAATTGGGTGGTAGTTACCAAGAGAAGAACGCCAACACGGTCTTAACAGCCGTCATGCAACTGTATAATAAAGGTGTCATTAAGAACGCAGAGAGTATTGCCAAGGGCTTTGCCAATATTTGCGAACTGACGGGCTTAATGGGTAGGTGGCAGAAGCTACAGGCTAACCCGTTGGCCATTTGCGATACAGGACACAACGTTGGCGGATGGACTTACCTCTCCCAACAAATCAAACGTCAACAATGTAAGCAGAAGCGCATTGTCTTTGGTATGGTGGATGATAAAGACCTTCACGCAGTCATGTCTATGCTCCCCGATGATGCCATTTACTATTGGACACAACCAAGTACACATCGTGCTTTCCCAGCAGAGAAAGTTGCCGCAACAGCCGACGACTACGACCTACACGGAATGGTCTTCCCAACCGTCCTTGAAGCCTACCAAGCCGCCCTTCATGATGCCGCCCAATCCGACTTCATCTTCGTTGGTGGCTCCAGCTATGTGGTTGCCGACTTGCTGACAAACCTACAAAAGAAGTAGCAAAAGTCCCTTCTCCATTACCCCCATATCACTACATAAAGTTTAATTTTCGTTTCCTGTCACTTTTAACACTTCTTCCTATGTGCTTATACTCAATATATTATAAGCATATAAGAAGTGATAGAAGTGACAGGAAAGTTGGTTTTCATAATTTCACGACCATCTCTCAATAATAACTATCTTGAAAAAGAAGCAAAATGTTACATAAACTTTCTATAAAAAACATTTTATAATAATTTTTGTTTATCTTTGTATTTGATTTTCCGTAAATCAAAAAAGTATTATTTATATAAAAGTACTAACATGAAACAAATTTACATCTTATTAATAGCCCTACTCATGGGCTTATCAGCTAATGCAAAAAGCTCTGGTACCTGTGGACCTAATCTAAAATGGCTCCTTACTGATGATGGTGTATTAACCATTACTGGGGAAGGAGAAATGACGGATTATTCATATGCAAATCGAAGCCCATGGTACGGTCAACATATTAAACGAATTATAATTGACGATGGTGTTTCGACAATTGGTAATGAGGCTTTCACTACTTGTATCGCTCTAACATCTGTAACCATTCCAAATAGTGTTACGAAAATTGGAACTTCAGCTTTCGCTACTTGTATTTATAACCATAGAACAACCAAAACTAATCAGAAATATCCGAGTGTAAATCTTTAATTACCAGCATATTCTAAAATTTAACACTTTTCGGTTGCCATTTGTCGCTTCCCAAATTTCCACATATTTTTGAGACGTATTTCTGACGTGGAGAATTTGCGGGGCTTGTTTTTTGTCACACCGTGCAGACAGTTGACAAGGGTTTACAACCGTTTACGACAAGCGACAATAACCGCCCCGATATGCGGAAACAGTCACACTGTGTAGAAAAGCGACAATGGTTGACTTCCGTTCACATCCGTTTACCATTTCAGAGATATAGGATTGAAGAAATGAACCATTAAACGATAAAACGGTATGAAAGCAACCAGAAAATGCAGTTTTTGCGGCAAGTCCTTTGTAACCCGAAGCGGTATGCAAAGATATTGCAGTGAGGCTTGTCAGGCAGAAGCCAAACGAGCCAGAGTGATGCAGAAGAACAACCTCTTCAAAGTCGCCCAACCCTTGATGGAGATACAGCATCAGGAGTATCTCACCTTTTCCAAAGCAGCCATCCTCATGGGCTGTTCCCGACAGTACATTTACAAACTTGTAGCCATCGGCAAGCTGAAAGCCTCACGCATCAGCAACCGCATGGCATTCATCCGCAGAGCCGACATCGAGCAGATGTTGGAGGGCAATCCCTATCACCGCATCCTGCCCGGCAACACCTCCACACCAAGGAAATCATCTTCATCTTCCTTACCTGCCAAAAGAGAAAAAAGGGAAAAGGAAAGCGAAGAAGTGTTGGACTTCTATTCGGGCGAGGAGGTGATGTCCCTTTTTAAGGTAAAGCAGTCATGGCTTTACACTTCCGCCAAGCGTAACCATATCCCCATCTGCCGTATCGCAGGAAAGAACTATTACAGCAAGAAGCATATTGACGAGTTTTTCGGTGTGGCAGTTGATATTAGCGAAATTACCGACTGGCTACTGACCGAGGAGGTGGAGGAACTGTTCGGCATGAAGCCGACCGCACTCCGTGCCTACACCTATCGCCATAAGATACCCACTAAAAGAGAGTACGGGCGTACCTATTACTCCAAATCACATTTGAACGAACTCCGCAGAACTGACCTTGTGAACGATGAACGCTACTATACCGTTGAGCAGGTGCAGCAAATCTATGGTCTTTCGTCAGCCAACATCTGCCATATCGTCAAGGTGAAGCACATCGAAAAGATAAAGGTGGGTGTGAAAAACCTGCTTTTGCGCTCAGATGTGGAGCGTGTCATGGCTGAAAGGAACAAATAACCGTGAAAAATCGGGATTATCGAAAATTATTTCAAAATGATGTATCGTGGAGGTATTCACGGATATTTCACGTTGTTCCTTTGCCATCGGAAACATGGATACAACTCCAAAATGTATACAACCAATTAAAACATAATTATTATGAGTAAATGCAAAACAGTTACCTTGCGTAAGCGCAAGATTAAGAACGGGACACAGTATTCACTATGCCTTGACTACTATCCCGGCTACCGTGACAATGTCACCATGAGAGTGATTACACGTGAAGCCTTAGGAATTTACATCTTCGCCAAACCTGCAAACCAGCAGGAACGGGACTTCAACGCACGCATGATGAAGAAAGCGGTCATCCTGCGCAACCAGCGCTACGAAGCCATTTTCAATGAAAACAACGGCTTTTTTGACAAGACCAAGATGAAGGGCGATTTCCTTGCCTATTTCAAAGGACTGGCTGACCGCAAGAATATCAAGTGGCAGCACGTATACAAGCATTTCCAGCGGTTCGTGAACGGCAAATGCACCTTTGAGGAGGTGGATGTGGATTTGTGCCGCAAGTTCATGGAATACCTGCTTGATGCACCCCAATCCATCCACACCAACCAAAAGCTGCACATCAACTCCGCAGCAGGCTATTGGTCAACTTTCCGTGCCGTGCTGCACACCGCCTACCGTGACAGGAAGATAAAGGAGAACCCAAACGGCTTCTTAGACCGCATCGAGTGCATTCCCACCATCAGGGAGCATTTGAGCCAAGAGGAACTGATACGGCTTGCCGAAACACCCTGTGAGGAGGAGGTCTTGAAAAAAGCTTTTCTTTTCGCCTGTCTTACGGGACTGAGAAAGAGCGACATCAGACAGCTCACGTGGCAGCAGATACAACCATACACCAACGGCAGGATGTTCGTTACCACCCGTATGCAGAAAACCAAAGAAATAGTGCATAACCCCATCAGTGATGAAGCCTATGGACTGCTGGGAGAACGGGGCGAGGGACTTATCTTTGAGGATTTCAAGGACAAGATGCTGCAAGGACCACTCCAACGGTGGCTCACGGCAGCAGGGATAACCAAGAAAATCACCTTTCACTGTACCCGCCACAGCTTCGGAAGCCTGCACGTGGAAATGGGAACGGACATGGCTGTCATCCAAGCCTATCTCGGACATAAGAACATTACCACCACACAAATCTATTCCAAGATAGCAGCGCAGCAGATGTGTCAGGTGGTGGACAAGATAACCTTGAAGCGCAAGGAGGCATAAATGTCTCACATTGACAGGTATTCAGAGGGGCGGTTATGGCTACAAGGCTATAATCGCCCCTCTATGTTTTTGGCTTGATGCCACCATTTATAAGCCCCTCAGAGTATGAAACAGAGTATGATATGATGACATTTCGTGAAATACATTGAAAAAGACCGTTCTAACCGCAAATAACGGGCAGTAATTGGGAAAAATAGCATTAACTTTGCACAAAATAATACAGGAACATTCAATCTCTCAACGAAATATGGAATCATCAATCAAGGACAAATACATCATCTTGGGCTTTGTCGGCTTCGCCATCGTCCTAATATCTTCCATTGCCACGCTGGTAATAGCGGACAGCTTCAACCAAGACAACTTTGTCAGGTGGATAGTATTCGTATGCTGTAACCTGTTGGGATGGTTGCTCTATCTCTCCTTTCAGACACTTATCTTTGATACATACGAAATCTACAAAATCAAGTTCGGCAAGAAAGAAACGATTGCCGAAGCCATAGAGGTGCAGGAAGAACTGTCACAAAATACACTTGAAGAAGCCACATCTGTGCCTGGACCTACATCAGTCCCTGAGCCTGTACCCGAATCATCCCCGACAAAAGAAGAGACACTTATCCAAACACAACCGATAGAGCTTACTATCGCCCCGGATCTTCACGAAAAGAACCGTGCCAATTACGCAAGCAGAGAGCAACGGGAAAAGGAAGAGCGCATCCGCATGGTCATGGAGTATTGCCATTATTACCTGCCTCGCATTGCCGACCAAGAAACCGTGAACCACATCTGTACTGAGGTGGACAAATGGATGAATCTTAACACTTATACCCCGAAGCCCATACAAAGACCGTTTACCAAAGACATCAACAACATTCCACTCCGTCACTTCGTATGGAATATCTCTGAGCGTTTCCTGTACAAGAGATACTACAATGGGGATAACCGTGCCAAGTTCATCAAAGCCCTTTTCCCGAAATCGTTTGCTGATACAGACTTATCAACCATCAAGAATTTCAAGGTAGAGCCGTTAAAGACGGAAATTCCCATTGATGAACCCGAAAACGGCAAACTTGATTTCCACTATCCCGAGGATTATGTGCGGAATTAGGATAATCACGACACCAACGACAACCATCCGGTAACTCATAACCGCCTGTTTTACATCGTTTCCCGAGTAATTTTACCCGTCATTTATGGCTGGGCTTAATTATTCGGGAATTATTTTGCAATGACGTGTCGTGGAGATATTCACGGATATATCATTTCAGTCCTTTGCGCCAAGTCTTACAAAAGAGACGAGTACGCGAATGGAAAAATCAATTCTTACCTTCAACGACCTCCCCGAGGTTGTCGCTCAGCTTCGAGACGAAGTGATGAGCCTGAAAAGCCTGCTCGCCGAGCAGCGCAGTGTGAACAATGCCAAAACGGTGGACACCCACGTGCCCATGTCTGTGGACGAGGCAGCAGAGTATTTAGGTATCCCTAAGGGTACGCTCTACATGAAACTGTCAGAAGGGACAATCCCTGCCACCAAGCCCGGCAAACGCTATTGCCTTTACCGTGACGAACTGGACAAGTGGCTGGAAACCGCCCGAAAGAATCCCATACCGTTGTCAGACGAGGAACTGAACAAGTCCTTATCCTCTTCCCACCGTCGCAAGCCCAACCCACGTAACTGGTGAATGATATGGAAGAGGATAAGAACTATATCAACCTGATACGTGGCGACCTCACAAAAGCATCCCAAGCGCATAACGGTATGCCCGACAGTGTAGGCATGATGAATATCAAGACGGCAAACCAAACCATTCTTGAAGCATCGTTATTGCCTACGCCCCGTGCGCTGTGGGACAGCTTTTGGTACGAGGGGGAACTCTCCTGCTTGTTTGCCGATTCCAACGTGGGCAAGTCCATCCTTGCCGTGCAGATAGCCGACCGCATCGCCCGAACCGACAATGTGCTGTATCTGGACTTTGAACTGTCCGAAAAGCAGTTCCAGCTCCGCTATACCAACGAGCATGGAGAGCTCTACACCTTTCCCGACAAAATCTATCGGGTGTCTATTGACTGCAACCAGCTTTTGGATGCCAACTTTGAGGAAGCTATCATAGGCGGCATTGAACAGATGGCTGTGCAGACCGACTGCAAGATTTTCATCATTGACAATCTTACCTACCTGTGTTGCGCCATGGAGAAAGGCGATGCCGCAGGACGGCTGATGATTCAGCTGAACAATCTCAAAAAGAGATATGCGCTCTCTATCCTTGTCCTGGCACATACGCCCAAACGCTCTTTGGATTGTCCCATCACATCCAACGACCTTGCCGGAAGCAAACGGCTCTACAATTTCTTTGACAGCGTGTTCACCATTGGAAAAAGTGCCCAAGACGGAGGGCTTCGCTATGTGAAGCAGCTTAAAGTGCGCTATGGCACGTTCTCTCATGATGCGGATAATGTAATCGTTTACGAGATTGACAAGGTGGATGCTTTCTTGCAGTTCGTGTTCAGGGGCTATTCCACGGAAAAGGAACACTTGAAAAAATTGGGCGACAATGAATCAAGCCAAAGGGATTGCCAAATTCTGCAACTCTCCCAATCGGGCAAGTCCGTCAGGGAGATAGCCTCACAGGTGAATTGTGGCAAGTCCACCGTAAACCGTATCATCCAGCGCAGCAAAGAGAGTAAAAACGCAGGTGTCCCAAGTGTCCCACTGTCCCAACCCTTAGAGTGTGGGACAATGGGACAGGATGGGACAGCCGACAATCAACCATCAAAAACGGACTAAGCTATGGGCAATTATTCATTACAGAAGTATAAAGGAACGGCAACACGGCATACCTGCCCCAAATGCGGAGACAGGCATTCTTTCGTCTATTACGTGGACGAAAATAATGTGCCGTTGCATCCATCGGTCGGCAGATGTAACCACGAAAGCGGTTGTGGGTATCACTACACTCCGAAAGAGTATTTTCAAGAGCATCCTGAACACAGAACTACCAATGATTTCTCTTTTGACAGGCAAAGAGCAGAGCAGAAGAAAGTGAAGCAGCAAAGTAAGCCGACAGCCATCGGCTATATTCCCCCTCACTATGTGGAGAAGTCGCAAAGCGAGCGTAGCAATTTCTTCCGTTTCCTCTTCACACTCCTTACTTCCTACTATGGCGACAAGGCGAAAGAGGTGTTGAAGCGGTTGTTGGAGGAATACCGTTTGGGGGCTACCCGTGACGGCTCTGTTATCTTTTGGCAGATAGACAGGACGGGCAAGGTACGCACGGGAAAGGTGATGCAGTACAATCCCGAAGACGGACACCGTATCAAGGGAGGACAGACATCGGCAGTGAACTGGATACACAGCATATTGAAAAAGCAGCGTGTGTTGGCAGAGGATTGGCAACTATCCCAATGCCTTTTCGGGGAACACTTGTTGAAAACGCATCCCGACAAGGTGGTGGTCTTGGTGGAATCCGAGAAGAGTGCCGTTATCGGTTCTGCTATCTTCCCCGATTATGTATGGCTGGCTACGGGTGGTAAGAGTCAGATGAGAGAAGAGAAACTCCGTGTACTGTCAGGGCGAACCGTGCTTCTCTTTCCCGATGCCGATGCTTATGCCGAGTGGAAACAGCGAGCCGAGAGCATGTACTTTTGTAAGGTGGTGGTTTCGGACATCATCGAAAGGAATGCCACCCCGAAACAAAAAGAAGCCCATATCGACATAGCCGATTGGATTATCTTTCAGATACGGGAGGGCAAGGTGATGAGTACAGCCAACCACTTGGTCGAGGCTGAGAGAATCCTCCAGCGGATGATAGAGAAGAATCCCGTCCTGCAAAAACTGATAGACGATTTAGACCTTGTGCTGGTCGGTGCATCTCCAATCGGCAACGATGATGAAAAACCTCCCTGACGGAGGAGAGCGGAAGCCGTAGGCTGGAGTTTGCAGACAATGGCTTGCCATTGATATAGCCCACTATAACTACACGCTCCGCTTACGTAGTTGTGGGCTCTCCCGAGGGGATTAGGGTTTTACCCTAATGACCCACTCAGGGCGTTTCTCCCCTGAGAACCCAGAGCAAAGAGTGACCCTCTCTTTGCAATCTCCGCTTATGGGTTGCACCCCTAAGAACCCCATGCGTTTACGGACAGCGGAAAAGCAAACAATAAAGTACAAACCCAAAAAACAAGTATCTATGGCAACAAAATCAAGCATACATATCAAGCCCTGCAATATCGCATCGAGTGAGGCTCACAACAGGAGGACTGCCGAATACATGCGCCACATCGGAGAGTCCAGAACCTATGTGGTTCCAGAACTCTCCACCGATAATGAGCAGTGGATAAATCCCGACTTCGGCAGTCCGGATTTGCGGATGCATTATGACAATATCAGACAGATGGTAAAGGAAAAGACCGGACGTGCCATGCAGGAAAAGGAGCGTGAACGCAAAGGCAAGAACGGTAAAATAGTCAAGATTGCGGGATGCTCCCCCATACGTGAAGGAGTGCTGCTTGTCAGGTCGGACACCACACTGGCAGACGTGCGTAAATTCGGTGAGGAGTGTCAAAGACGCTGGGGAATCACACCGCTGCAAATCTTCCTGCACAAGGATGAAGGGCATTGGCTGAACGGTCAGCCGGAAGCGGAAGACAGGGAAAGCTTCAAAGTCGGGGACAGATGGTTCAAGCCGAACTATCATGCCCATATCGTTTTCGACTGGATGAACCACGAAACAGGAAAGAGCCGAAAGCTCAATGACGATGACATGATGCAGATGCAGACCCTTGCATCCGACATCCTGCTGATGGAACGCGGGCAGTCAAAGGCTGTCACTGGTAAGGAGCATCTGGAACGGAACGACTTTATCATTGAGAAGCAGAAAGCTGAACTGCAACGCATGGATGCAGCCAAACGGCACAAAGAAGAACAGATAAATCTTGCCGAGCAGGAACTGAAACAGGTGAAATCAGAAATACGCACTGACAAGTTAAAGAAGACAGCCACCACGGCAGCGACAGCCATAACTAGTGGAGTTGCTTCTCTTTTCGGGAGTGGAAAACTGAAAGAACTGGAACGTGCCAACGAAAAACTGCAAGACGAGGTTTCAAAACGGAACACCAATATTGAAAAATTGCAGAGCCAAGTACAGCAGATGCAGAAACAGCATGATACGCAAATCCACAATCTCAGAGAAATGCACAGGCAGGAACTTGACATGAAAGAAAAAGAACTGTCACGGCTCGCCAGAATCATAGACAAGGCTTTCAGGTGGTTTCCGATGTTCAGGGAAATGCTGCGCATGGAAAAGTTTTGTGCCATGCTGGGATTCTCTAAAGAAATGACTGAAAGTCTTATAGTCAAAAAAGAAGCCCTGAAATGTAGCGGTAAAATCTATTCCGAGCAACACAGGCGGAACTTTGATATAAAGGATGATATTTTAAGGGTGGAAAATGACCCTGACGATGAAAGCAGGCTGAACCTGACAATAAACAGGAAGCCGATTGCCGACTGGTTCAGGGAGCAATGGCACAGGCTTAGATATGGAGCAAGAGTGCCGCAACAGGAAGAAAGAAAAAGTAGAGGATTCAAATTATAATAGAAGCAATTTGATTAGTAATCTAAAAGCACTCCGATAACGATTAGAGTGCTTTTAGATTGTTTATCATTAATTATCAAAGCAAGTGCAGTTTAAGATTTTACTGAAGTTTGCATTAATAAAGAATATACTACAGCTGATATATGCGCAACATATTGTGACGCTTGTGATTCATTTCCCTTGAAATCCTTAACAAATACCGCTAAGGTATAACTGATATTATTAGGCAGACATATATAGGCAACATCATTGTGAGCTGCAAGAACACCATTTTCATTAACATAACCTGAACCTGTCTTATGCGCTATAACAACCCCTTCTTTATCAAGAAGTGGAGCTGCTATCCTATCTACACCTGTTTTGCATTCTTTTAACGTATTCTTAATGAAACTTTGTTTCTCATCATCGATAAGACCTTCAGTAAACAAACGATTCATCAACATTGCAGCACCAAGAGGAGATGTATAGTTAGAGTAAGCCTTGTTATGGTCAGCCGACATTTCCTCTTCCGTATAAGCTATCTGAAAACTTGAACGAGGAATGAGTGTGGCTATAAAACTATCTGTTTGAGCGACATTAACCATATCCTTAAACATAAGGTTGCTTGCATTGTTGTCACTCTGAGTAAGAGTATAACGCAGCAAATCTCTCACTGTCAATGATATGACTGGCCCTGAATAATCTTTCAGCATAGGACTCCAAGTCTTTGGGTCAAGTTTATCCCTATTTATATTTACTAAGGTATCAAGTGAAATTCCTTTATTGTCAAAGTCATTACAAAGAGCTAATGCCTGATGAACCTTAAACACACTCATCATAGGATAAACACTCTTATTATTGACCTTAACCGTATCTCTGTTATTAACAATAACCGCCACACCAATTTCGCCAGGACAAGCTGAGACAATTTGAGAAATGCTATCAGTCAAAACATTTGTTAAAGGAGGATTTGCGCTATCTTTTGTCGCTGATTTATGGAACAATGAAAATACCAAGATGAAAATGCAAACTAAAGCTATACTCAAAACTACGATTTGTTTTTTTCTGTTTTTTTCCATGTTTATATTATTTATATTTGTTTGACGAGAATATCTTTATTTGCCGACAAAGGTACATAACTTTACGGAAAAATATGTTTCTAAAATATATAAATCAGGGCAACCGCATCAAAATGTCAATAACCTGATAATCAATACTTGTCGATTTTGTATTAATAGGGATAAGTGGGGTGGATACAAGGATGAGAAGTTTCAACAATTTACAATATCCCCCCTTAAAAATGCATAATTTTGTATTTGTCTGAATAATAGCCTGTTGTCAAAAATCATGTTTCTTAAAAAATATTACCCGCAAGGGAAATTTGAATTATATGGGGCAAAAAATCAATTTTTATGGGGTAGTAGTTTCGATTTGGACCAATGGTTTTTTTAGGAAAATGGACAATAAGGGAGAGGAGGAGGTTGAAAACTACGTTTGTTTCCTAAGCTAACGTTATTTTGATGCGGTTGCCCTGTATATAAATAGACAGCTGTGGGGAAAATGTGGGGAAAAATTAGATAATTAAAAAGGCTAAATGACTGAAAATAATCACTTAGCCTTTTAATCCGTACCCAGACCCGTACTTCGTAATTGCTGCGCCCATCATTCAAGACTGTCAAATCGGGTCTTTCCTGTCAAGCCAATGATGCCTATGCGTATGCCAAACACATGGATTACGGATTTCTCGTTCCGTGAACAAACACTTTATCCGCAACTCTGCTATGTGGTGTATTGGCTTAACTCCATTTCTATGGGCAACACTTTTGTTGCAGATTTCAAGCAGCTTTTATCGAAATACCCATCAGTAAGAACTCGTTTATTAGGCTTTCCTCATAATTGGGAACAAGAGCCTTTGTGGAGATAAAATAATTGCCCTGTTTCTTAAAAAGCACTGGGGCAAACCAGCTCCGTCTTTAATTGTTTCCAATAAATGGATTGTTTCAAGCCCCTATAGAAAGAGAACAAAAATTCCTGTGTGAAAATTAATCTACGACAAGGAGCAAGCAAGGAGCAATATCAAACAAAAATCAATACCTTTGCAGTACATATGAGATAGACCAAAACAAAAGTGGAATATCGGAAACGAATAGCAAGGAAAAGAGAAGAAACGACCCAAGTTGATGTCCTTTTTGAGTTAATAATCAATAAAAGCGTTAAATCTTCACCTTTTAGAATGTGCAATTAAAAATAACAACCATATTTCTGACTTATTATCTATAAAATATTGAGTAATAATCGGTTGTAAATACGCACGTTGCAGTGCTCTAACTTCTATCACCATTCCCAATAGTGTTAAAGAAATTGGTAAATTTGCGTTTAGTGAATGCAATATTCTAAGGTCTATAAATCTCGGCAATAGTGTTACGGAAATTGGCTACGCTGCATTCAGAGGTTGCAGTGCTCTAACTTCTATCACCATTCCCAATAGTGTTAAGGAAATTGGCTACGATACATTCAGAGGTTGCATCGCTCTAACTTCTGTAATAATTGGCAATAGTGTTACGGAAATTCACGACGAGGCTTTCATAGATTGCAAAGCACTAAATTTTGTAGTCATAGGCAATAATGTTACGACAATTGGCTCAGAAGCTTTCTACAATTGCAGTAACCTAACTTCTGTAACCATTCCAAATAGTGTTACAACAATTGGCACCAATGCTTTCAGAAATTGCAGTAACTTAACTTCCGTAACCATTCCAAATAGTGTTAGATACATTAGTGACTATGCTTTTTCTGGCTGCCGTAAACTGAAACAATTTATCATCCCAAGCTCTGTTACTACACTCCATAAAGGTCTATTGGCTAATTGCACTTCTTTAGAAAGCATAAGAATTCATAAAGATGTAAAGGGAATTGAAAAAAGCGCCTTCGACGGATGTACGAATGTTACACAAATTTCGTGTGAAGCAATTGTACCACCAACTTGTGGTTTAAAAGCTTTCCATCATATTGACAAAAGCAGCTGCAAACTATTTGTACCTAAAGCCAGTATTGATGCTTATAAACAAGCCCCTGAATGGAATGATTTCTTATTAATTGAGGAGAGTACTACTGGCATAACAAACACTGTTTATAATAAAGCAGGACTTGCTGATGTCTATACATTAGATGGAACAAGACGGCTAAGTAAAGCAAGCACTGACGAAATTAATGCTTTGCCTAAGGGTGTTTATATTGTCAATGGTAAAAAGATAATCATTAAATAATGAGCACATCGGTTTTCCTAAGCCACACCATATATTTTTACCTGTTGTATGTTCGTCTGACAAAGAAATAAGAATAGGAACAGAAACTTACAAGGAAAACTTCGATGGCTTATACAGAAAACCTTATTACTATAGAGCAGCAAGTGAGCAATCATTTGCTGCTTTTTCATTTACCTTCTAACAAATATCAATGCAAAGAGTTATATTTGCAAAAGAAAGGGAGAGTAATATATGATTAAATTCAAAGAAAAAACAAGAGAAGAAATATTGCTTTTATACTCCTTTGCTCCCAGCATCATCGGTGCCTCTGTGGGTTGCGTATGTTTAAATAAAACCTCCATACACTCCGTTTCTCTGTGGGACATTTCATCAAATGTCTTAAACTTAGGCAGCAGCCTTATCGTTCTAAATGACTGAAGCAAACAGACTTTACCACTCCTTCTTCCGCATGAACCGCTTTTTAGCGTGGATTTAACGTGTATTTCGTCACATTAACCTGAACTCGGGATAAATATCATCCCACTCTTCTGTTTGGTTTAGTACAACGGCTCTTTAGACTCAATCTTTTGATTGGGCCTAAAGATAATAATAAAACAGATTACTTTAGAATAATGTAAGCTGTCCCGAATGTTGCTCTATAGCAAAGTCTATGTTCACTGCTGGCTTCTTCTCAAAGAAGCTGTAAGCTGCAATAGCAGAGAGAACATTCATTGCGAAATTAAATATGCTTCTATGCCTTGAATGCACTAATTGAGCTACATTCTTTAGCTCATCATTGATAGTCTCTATTACAGATCTTTTCCTTAGAAGAAGTCTATCATAAAGTGGCATTAGTTTGTTTTTCATGTTACTCCTAATGCCAGTAACTAAATTTATTCCATCATTGAACAATCGCTCAAATAATCCTTGAGAAATGTACCCTTTGTCTGCAAACAATTTACCAAACACATTGTCTGTCAACCTGTTAAATACATTTTCGTCTCGGTCATCAACATTTGCTTTAGTAAGCATAAAGTTTAGAATCTCACCTCTTTCATTACAGATAAGATGTAGTTTGAATCCAAAATACCATCCCATTGTACTCTTACCCCTTGTTGCATAATTTCTAAAAACCTTATTGCGACAAATACATTTATTATGGCAAACTGGAATACAAGTTGAATCCATAAAACTAATACCAGTACACCTCCCAAAACAACATATCTGCAGGAACATCATCATCTCTACAGAGACTCTTGCCTCTAATTCAAGAAAACGATTATAAGACAATTGATTTGGAAATAAATCTGCTAAATGCTCTTTTACGAAAAAGGTATAATAGTGACGAAAATTACGATAGGAATTAAAGTGGAAGCAAATTAATATCGTTATGATTTCAGACTTACTCATACGCCACCTACGATGGCGATGACATCCTTTATTCTTTTCTGAGAGACCTATTTTATCAGTTTCTAACTCAAATTCTTTGCAAAAGTCATCTGCAATACAGAAAATTTCAGTAATTTTGTCCTTGGTAATCATTGTTATATTTATTGTAATTGATTGATTTTCAACTATA
This sequence comes from Prevotella melaninogenica, assembly GCF_018127925.1. NCBI lineage: Bacteria > Pseudomonadati > Bacteroidota > Bacteroidia > Bacteroidales > Prevotellaceae > Prevotella > Prevotella melaninogenica. The sequence continues at coordinate 507,868 of NZ_CP072347.1, forward strand.
AAGTTACAAAAATATAATGAGATTACCAACTTTTTGCAGACTTTTCTTATCCCGAGTTCAGGTCATTATGAAGTCGTCTTGAGTTTTTATTTTGTTAAAATAGAGAGGAATTCTTATCTTTGTATTATTGAACCAAGCTTCAAATACCTCTCATGTACAAAGTACTGGACAAAGATACAATAAAAAATGAAATTCTACCTCATTTATCAGTAGCAAAACGTGGATATATTTGCCAAAGCTGCCTGTCCGAGGTAATTCAATGTATTCTTTATAAGCTTAAGACTGGTTGCCAATGGTATATGCTTCCAGTTTCATCGTTCTTCACAGCAAAGGTTCTTCATTACAAAACCGTATACGGACATTTTCGCAAATGGTGTAAGAAAGGAGAATGGCAAAAAGTGTGGACAATACTTCTAGGCCGTTATAAATCTTTCTTGGATATGTCAAGTATAGATTTGGATGGCAGCCATACTACAGCATTACGTGGTGGAGATTGTCAGAGCTATCAGGGACGCAAGAAGAGCAAGACTACAAATGCTATTTATGTAACTGACCGTCAGGGAATACCACTCGCCATATCCACTCCAGTTGCAGGTTCTCACAATGATTTGTACAATATTTCAGAAGTGGTTAAAGAAGTATTCTCACAACTCACAAAGTCTGATATTTCTACTGATGGATTATTTCTCAATGCTGATGCGGGATTCGATGCAAAAGAGTTTAGACACATGTGCCTAAGAATGGGTGTGTTTGCAAATGTAGCATTTAATTATAGAGCAGGGGGTGGGCAAGATTGCTATTTGTTTGACGATATACTGTATAAAGAAAGGTACAGCATAGAAAGAACAAATGCGTGGTTGGATTCATACAGAAGTCTGTTGAACAGATTTGATGTTACTTTGACCAGTTGGCAAGCATGGAATTATATAGCATTTATTGTTATTCTGATGAAGAAAGTGAAAAAGAAACAAAAGTCAAGATAAGTTCTATATTAAAAAACGAATAGAAGTCATCTGCCATACGAAATAATTTAGTAATTTTGCCCTCGGTGGCTATTGTGGTTTCTGTTTGTTGTTCTTTAGAGCGCACAGGATAAGGGGGTGGAATTTCATTAATCACTGAATTTACAGATACTTATACCCCATTGAACTCAGGTTAATTAGTCGCTCAAATTCACGTATATTATCATTTCATATATGAAGAAGCTTTTTTTATTTACGCTCCTTTGCGTAATAACGATGACAACACAAGCACAGACGAATCTCTCCGACTATCTTACGAAGCGAATGCCGAAGCGGGAGACGCGTGCCGTATGGCTGACGACACTTGCCAGTCTTGATTGGCCGAAGAACTACGCACGGTCGGAAGAAAGCATCAAACTGCAAAAGCAGGAACTCATTGACATTCTCGATAAATACCAGAAGGCAAATATCAACACCGTACTCTTGCAGGCGCGTGTGCGTGCAGCTACGATTTATCCGTCGGATATTGAGCCTTGGGACCAGTGTATCACAGGCGTTGAGGGTAAGGCACCAGGTTATGGCTACGACCCACTCGGCTTTGCCGTAGAGGAATGTCACAAACGTGGCATGGAAATTCACGCATGGATAGCGACGATTCCGGTGGGTGCAAAAAACTCATTGGGCTGTAGAACGCTGATGAAGAAGGGCTTTCGAATTAGAAACTTCTCAACGGGTTCTTATCTCGACCCTGCCGATCCCGGTGTTGCACCTTACCTTGCCTCTATCTGTGGAGAGATTGTAAGAAAGTATGATGTGGATGGTATCAACCTCGACTATATCCGTTACCCTGATGGATGGCCACGTCCTTCTTACCGTGATGGCGATACACCCGACCAGCGTCGTAGCAATATCACAGCCATTGTGCGTGCTATTCATGACGAGGTGAAGGCTATCAAACCGTGGGTGAAGATGTCGTGCTCGCCAATCGGTAAGCATGCCGACCTCAGTCGTTATAGTTCAAAGAATTTCAATGCCCACGATCGTGTTTCACAAGAGGCGCAGGAGTGGATGAGATTAGGGTTGATGGACCAGCTCTATCCGATGCAATACTTCCGTGGCGACAACTATTATCCTTTTGTTGCAGACTGGGTTGAGAATGCTTATAAGCGTGAGATAGTGACAGGTTTGGGTACTTACTTCCTCGATCCACGTGAGGGTAATTGGACTTTGGGCGACCTCACCCGCCAGATGTATGTGAGTCGTGACCTCGGAGTGGGACATGCTCACTTCCGTTCTTACTTCCTCACGGCTAATAAGCAGGGTGTCTACGACTTTGAGAAGCAGTTTAATGCTACGCTTTCCCTCCCTCATAAGATGCAGGGTGTTGTGTCAACGGCTGCTATGCCATATGCTGTCAACTCCTCATTGGGAGAACGTCGAGAGGATAAGTCGGTGATCCTGAGGTGGAAGGCGGTCACTCCTTATTATAATATATACGCCAGCTACACCTATCCTGTTGATACTGAGGATGCGCGAAACCTGCTCTTTGCACGTTATACTGGGCAGACGCTGCAGTTGAAGAACGTGAATCCTAACCTCTATTTTGCGGTCAGAGGTATGGATCGTTACGGATTAGAAACGCCTGCTTTACAGGAGAATATAAAGTCTTCGACGCTTTCGAAGTCTCCTGATACACTGCTCGCTAATGATGGAAACACCCTTACCCTCCCTGCTGCAGCAAAGCTAGCGGATGCCGATCGTTATGTAATCCTCTCTTTGCAGGGTGTCATCCTCCGCATTGTTAACGCTAAATCGGTAAGAAACAACCAGTTATATATCGGCTCCCTGTCCGATGGTATGTATTCCCTCAAGGTCTATAACCACAAGAAGAAGTCCTTCACCTTAGGGGCATTTATGGTTAAGAGGGGAAGTTGACAGGTAGACGAATGGACAAGTCAACGTGTGGACGAGTAAACGAGTAGACAAGTTAACAAGTTGCTTGCGTCGTTAAGTAGACGAGTCAACGGGTGGACAAGTTGACAAGTTGCTTGCGAAGAGAGACAAAGTAACATAAGAACAAGTTTATCCTTTATAACAAATAACTTGTTTACTTGTCTACTCGTAAACTTGTCAACTTACCCTGTTACTTTGTCTTTAATTACCCTGTCTACAAGCAACTGGTTAACTCGTTCACTTGTCCACTTGACAAACTCGTCTACTTAAAAAACTGTTCACGTGGCGTTTCAAGGATAGACATCACAAGGACATCATTTATTTTGCGTTGCTCTTCGGTTGAGGCAAGTCGGTCTCTCTCAGCCTCATACAGTGCCTTTGCCTTTTTAGGTCCCTCCATTAACCTGATGGCAAAATATCGGTTTATCTCGTCTGGACTCTCGTGTTCTTCCTCATATAGCCTCTTGAAGTTTTCTTCAGCACGCTTGTAGTAGTCCATTGCCTCCTTCTTGTTTCCCATCTTCTCATAGAATATACCTGCATCAAGAAGTGTGTAAGGCTCTGTTGGGTTACGCTTGAGGTAGGCATTTAGGGTCTCTAATGCCTGCGCAATATCGCCCTGATTTTTGAGGTATTTCGCCTTGTGAGCGTAGGCAATTTGATAGTCGGGGTCCTTCTCAATAGCACGATCAAGTAGGGTCATCGCCTTCTTCACAGAGTCAGGTGAGTTTGAATGATTTGTATATGCGTTTACTGCTTGATTGTTTAATTCTATTGCAGCTGGGTCAGGTTCATGTCCGCAACAAAGTTTCTTGTTGCTCTGCGCATTGCAGGGTGTCAATGTTAAGAACATGAATAGTGATAATGCCAAAAGAAAATTACGATTCATAGGTTTTAATATTTTATGTTTAAGAATAAGAGTATTCTATTGTTTAGGTTGACCTCTATTCTAATGAAGTATATCTATCTCTGCGTTTGCATAAACGCAAAAGTTCTTCTCGTGGCAAAGATAATACTTTTTTGTTAAATTAAAAATTAATTGTTACATAATACTGCCTTTCTTTAATAAAATAGCAGGACAGAACTTCAAAGAGATGGTTCACGTCGTCTGTATATAACTTACTACGGAATGGCTAATTATAATATCAAAGGAAGCTAATACGGAGGGTGTTTCCACTCGGTATATATTTTATATGTACCTCTATTAAATGTCTTCAGTCTTCTTCAGCGTTTCCAACATGGGTGATCATAAGTATAAAATATTAGTTCTGAAAAGTGAAGTATGGGCTTAATGCTGTGGTGTCGGTGCTTAGCACATCGTGTGCGGATGCTCCGCACATATGGTGCGGGGCGCTGAATGCTCTGCAAATGGTTACTGATAGGGTGTCAACTTGTTGTTTGGAAGGAGTTAAACGACTATGAATAAGCTCTTTCTATTCGGTCGTACGACTTATATTCTTAGTGTAATAAGGTATTATTTAACTGAAGAAGATTCAGTATGAGCGCATAATCGATTTACTATTATCGGCTGGTAATAGTTAAAAATATTAAATATTGTATTTGCAACAATGAATATTTAAAAGAATATGTTTATATTTGCCATCGACTTAAAGAAGGTAGACGACTCCTTTATTAAAGCCCAAAAGATAAAACCTAAAATATCAACTTAACGGTAGAAAATAGTAAACCTTAATCGAGGTAGAAACTAACATCTATTTAAAAAATAAAACAAAAACCAATTATTTATTACAACTTATGAAAAAATTCTTTACTCTACTCTCATTGTGCATGGTCGCAATGACAACTTTCGCTCAGTGGGTTTCAGTTCCTGAGAGCGGTGAAAAGTACTACATCGCTGTTGGTAACCAGAAAGTGGGTTACGTTACAGCTAATGGCGATGGTGAGAAGTTGACAGCTAAGGCTGCTTCTTTGGGTGATGTTGAAAAGCAGACTTGGACTTGTACAAAGAATGCTGATGAGACTTGGACATTCACTGTTACTGTTGATGGCAACACTTGGACAATGTATACCAATGCGGGTGAGCGTCTTGCTGCTGGTTCTGATACTGGCGAGAACTTCAAGGCTTTCAAAATTATCGACCACAATGACGATCCTTCAGCAGCCTTTGGTGCTATCAAGATGCTTGAAAAGGATGGTAATGCTTTCGTAAACATCTACAGTGGTCAGAAGTTAGGTAATGAGTATGGTCCTTGGACTGAAACAGACAATGGTTCTAAGGTTTACTTTATCAAGGCTTCTGAGGTAGAGATTCCAACTTGGAACTTCGACTTTAATATTTTCCAGCAGGGTGACAATAGTACTCGTTACTTCATCCAGCTCAACAGACCAGCAGCAAACAACCCAGCAAATGGTCCTACAGGTTTGAATGGTCTGACAGGAAATAAGTTGATTCTTTCTGTTGACAACGATACACTGATTGCTGATTCTCTTGTAAAGGCTGATGTGAACTTCAAGCACAAGGTATGGCACGTAACAGAGTTCGATGCTGATACAAAGAAGATTGTTCTTGTTAACGAGGCAGGTCAGTACATTAAGTTCGTTGCATTCGAGACAGAGATGCCTGGTGGTAACGATATGTATAAGAAGAATGAGGCTGGCGAGTGGGTACGCAACGGCAAGAGCGGTGGTGGTAAGATGAATGGTGGCTTCATAGCAACTACAGATCCACAAGAACTCTACATCTTCGACAGCAACCAGGGCAGCGAGTGCTACTCTATCGGTGACAGCAGTGACAGAACTACAAACAACTTCCTTAATGCATGGGGTAACGTAGCTTGGCACCACTTTATGGGTAAGTGGGCAGTTAACGATCCTAACAACGCCCTCAAGTTCATTCCAATCTCTGATATCTTGAATGATGAAGAGATTAAGGAGATGGAGAAGGCTTCAGCTACTGGCATCTCAAACGTTAAGGTACAGGAGAAGCAGGCTGATGGTTATGTTTACACCCTCGATGGTCGCATGGTAGCAAAGAGCCTCAATGGTCTTGCTAAGGGCTTGTACATCGTAAATGGCAAGAAGGTTGTTGTGAAGTAAGTTTCACAATGAAAATAGTTTAACTCCCATTTGTCAAATGACAATGCTGTTAAAAAGAAGAATAGACTCAGTTGTCTAAGGGCAGATAGGGGTTAAGGGGCTGTATCAAAAGGAAGGATACACTTGAGGGTGTGTCTGTTAGCAGGCTAAGCATAGATACACAACATGTGTAATTCTATCACTTGCCACTGACACCATTTTGATACAACCCCCTTTTTCGTCTTATTGTTCAACATTAATAATTAAATAATTATCACAATATCTTATCCTCTATTATGAATATCTGTAAGCGTCTTTGTGCTGCTTTTCTCTTGTCTGTCGTATGTCTCGGACAAGTTCTGGCACAAGGTTATCCTCGCATCAGTACCAAAGGCAATGAGCATTGGTATTACGTTAAGTATCTTCGTTCTAACAACGTGTTGGAAGATAAGGGCGAAAAGCAAAAGTGCCTTACTGCCGTTCCACAGGTTATGAATGGTGATCGCCAGTTATGGAAGGTGGTAGCGGCAGAGAACTTTGGTCGTAATAAGAAGTACCAGTTGGTAAGCAAGAGCGGGCATACCCTTTATGTCAATGGCACAAATCCTTATAGTTCGCGTTTTATGGCGGCTACTAAGGCTACAGATATTACCTCATTCCACATCTTCCAGAGTATGAATAATAGCTTTGGAACGGGTGCATTCGAGTTGGGACCAGACTCTACGGGTAGTCATGCGATGAATCAAGTGGGTGATATTAAGGTAGGACAGGAAATCGGATTATGGGATAAGGGAGACATCAACAACGTCTTGACCTTTGTTAGCAAGGATGACATGGAGTTTCCATACTATATGCCAGTCATCTCAACAGCTGCAAATCCTGTTTATTATTACATCCAGTTCCAGACTGGTAATTGGCTTCTGAGTGCCAAGGGGGATAAGGCAACTTGCCAAACAGCCGCATTGCATAATGGTAATCTTGATGATATGCTATGGCGTGTATCAGAGAAAGACGGCAAATACTCTTTTGTTAGCAAGAGTGGAAAGATTCTTTATGTCAGCGATTCATACGTCAACGCTGCAAAGGCTCGCAACGTGAAGGATACGCTCTTTACGATGGTGGAGTCAAAGAACGCATTGGGTGGCTTCGAGATTGGTAAGTCAACCACAGGACGTAACTTCTTTAATATGTTCCAAGGTGCTGGTGAGGGTAGGTTAATCAGCTTCTGGGACTTAGGCGATGGTGGTAATGTCGTGCGCTTCGTACCAGCAGAAGAGTTGGTTCCAGTGTCAGGTATTGCTACTTTTAACCCTGCCAACAAATATACGCTTTGGTATACAAAGCCCGCAACCAACTGGATGACCTCTTGTCTTCCTATCGGTAACGGTCAGTTTGGTGCAACTTTGATGGGCGATGTAGCCATTGACGACGTACAATTTAATGACAAGACCCTTTGGAGCGGTAAGCTCGGTGGGTTGACGAGTACGGCTGCTTATGGTTATTATCTTAACTTTGGTAACCTTTATATTCGCAGTCGTGGATTGTCAAAGGTAACAGACTACGTGCGTTACCTCGATATCAACGATGCCGTAGCAGGTGTGAAATATACGATGGATGGCGTAGCATACAGTCGTACTTACTTCGCAAGCAATCCTGATAGCTGTGTGGTAGTTCGCTATACAGCCTCACAGAACGGTAAAATCAATACAACCCTTACACTGAAGAATCAGAATGGACGTAACGTAAGTTATACCGTTGATAATAACAATCAGGCAACGATTACCTTCGATGGTCAGGTCGCTCGCCAGGATGATCATGGTGCAACAACACCAGAGAGCTATTATTGTGCAGCGCGCATCGTGACCGATGGCGGTACGATTACTAAGAATGCAAAGGGCATTATTGAGGTAAATGGTGCCAATAGCATGACTGTTTATCTCCGTGGTTTGACCGACTTCGATCCAGACGCACCGACATATGTGTCTGGAGCTAACCGCCTTGCAGGTCGTGCAGCAGCGACAGTGAATGGTGCACAGAACAAGGGTTACGATGCTTTGTTAGCAGCACATAAGACCGATTATAAGTCGCTCTTCGACCGTTGTCAGCTGACCCTCGGTGATGTTAAGAACAATATTCCAACCCCACAGCTCATCAGCAGCTATCGTGACAACCAGCAGGACAACCTCTTCTTAGAGGAACTCTACTTCAATTATGGTCGTTACCTCCTTATCAGTTCAAGCCGTGGTGTATCGCTCCCAGCTAACTTACAGGGTATTTGGAACGACAACAATACACCAGCATGGCACTCTGATATCCATGCGAACATCAACGTACAGATGAACTACTGGCCTGCAGAGCCAACCAACCTCTCTGAACTTCACCGCCCATTCCTCGATTATATCTATCGTGAGGCATGTGTGAAGCCTACATGGCGTCGCTTTGCACAGGACATGGGGCACGTGAATACAGGTTGGACCTTACCAACAGAGAATAATATCTATGGCTCTGGTACTACCTTTGCCAACACCTATACCGTTGCTAATGCGTGGTATTGCCAGCACCTCTGGCAGCACTATACCTACACAATGGATAAGGACTTCCTGCGCACAAAGGCATTCCCTGCGATGAAGTCGGCTGTCGACTATTGGTTTAAGAAACTCGTGAAGGCTGCTGACGGCACCTATGAGTGTCCTAATGAGTGGTCGCCAGAACATGGACCAACGGAGAATGCTACCGCACACAGCCAGCAGTTGGTTTGGGATCTCTTCAATAACACACGCAAGGCGATTAAAGTTCTTGGCGATGATGTAGTGTCAAAGGCGTTCCGTGATTCGCTTGCAACCTACTTTGCTAAGCTTGACGATGGATGTCATACAGAGGTGAATCCAGCTGATGGTAAGACTTATCTCCGTGAGTGGAAGTACTCTTCACAGTTTAATAACCCAAGCAAAATCGGTGTTAATGAGTATAAGGCACACCGTCATATCTCACATTTGATGGGGCTTTATCCTTGTACGCAGATCAGTGAAGATGCCGATAAGACCGTCTTTGAGGCAGCACGTCAGTCGCTGATAGCTCGTGGCGATGGCCACGGAACAGGTTGGTCACTCGGTCATAAGATTAATCTTAACGCCCGTGCCTACGAAGGTCTCCACTGTCATAACCTTATCAAGCGTGCTTTACAGCAGACTTGGGACACCGGAACAAACGAGGCTGCAGGTGGTATCTATGAGAACCTCTGGGATGCCCATGCACCTTATCAGATTGATGGTAACTTCGGTTATACAGCTGGTGTAGCTGAGATGCTCCTACAGAGTCATAATGATAAACTCGTGATTCTCCCTGCCTTGCCAACAACATTCTGGCAGAAGGGTTCAGTAAAGGGCTTGAAGGCTGTGGGCAACTTCACTGTTGACATTGATTGGGCTGCTGCGAAGGCTACGAAGGTACAGATTGTTTCCAACATGGGTACAACCTGTGTTGTGAAATATACTAACGTAGCAAAGGATTATAAGGTGACGACTGCCGACGGAAAGACGGTTAAGGCAAAGCGTATCAGTGATGACGAAATCAGCTTCCCTACAGTGAAGGGCGGTGTGTATGTCATTGTTTCTAATACTGCAGACGCTATCGCAGCCATACAAAAGGCGCAGGACGGTAACATTGCTTCCGTAGACTACTACAGCCTTAACGGTACAAAGACAAGTCAGTCACAGAGCCGTGGCGTGTACATCAAGCAAATGAAGTATAGCAACGGTACAACAAGCACAACGAAAGTAATCAACTAATCACAGGTTATACATCTTACCCACACTTCGGCTTAGGCTGAGGTGTGGGTTCAAGTAAAAACATCTATTATCTTTCATTCATATGAAATCAATCAGAAACATTGGTCTTCTCGTATTCTTACTGGCGTTAGCACCATCCGTGCTAAGGGCTGGCACATGGGGTGCGAAGCCTGAACACGGTAAGACCTATTTAATCTCGGTAGGGCAAGACACCAAGAATGTCCTTACTCCCTACAAGTATTCATGGTTAAGAGACACGGGTCTTGCGTTCCTTACTTATGCTGAAGGCAACGATGCACAGAAGTGGAAACTCGTTGCTGTGAGGGGTAAGCAGGACTGCTATCAGTTGGTAAATGGCGACGGCGAGTTGGCTTTCGACATGGCACTCAACGACACAAAGAAAGTCTCTGGCTACCCTTGTATGTGGACACAGAGCATCGCCAATCCTAATCAACAGATTTATATCACTAAGAAAGGCAGTGGTTATAAGTTGAGTGCAGTGTCTGTAAAGAACGGTCAGACTTATTATGTAACCTTTGGTTCTATCTCTTCTGTCAACGGATATTACTGTGGTTATGAGAACAGTGAGGCATCAGCTGCTACGCTACAGTTCAAGGAGGTGCCTGCAGTGGTTATTCCTGAGGGTGCCGACTGGGAGAATGCGAAGGTCTATGAGCGTAACAAGGAGTGTGCGCATGCTACCTATATGCCTTATCCATCAACGAAGGCTATGAAGGCTGATGGTCAGCGTTATGACAAGCCTTGGTTGGACCCAACAGGTGCAAACTACCTTAGTTTGAATGGCACATGGAAGTTGCGTTGGAGCGAGGGAGCTAAGCCTGTCTTGCTCGGTAAGGACGACTTCTGGGGCGATGGCGTAAGTACTGAAGGCTCTGCGTGGAACGATATCACTGTTCCTTCTTGTTTAGAGATGAATGGTTATGGTCTGCCAATGTATGTGAACGTAGACTATCCATTTGAAGATCAGCAGCCTTACGTTCGTATGAAGGCTGGTTTGAAGAACTCAGTGGGCTCTTATCGTCGTGATTTCACCTTGCCTGTAGGCTGGGAGAATAAGCGTGTCTTCCTCCATTTTGATGGTATCTACTCTGCTGCTTACGTTTATGTGAATGGTAATGAGGTGGGTTATACGGAAGGAGCAAACAATGTCAGCGAGTTTGACATTACTAAATATCTCCGCACTGGTAAGAATAATGTTGCCGTACAGGTGATTCGTTGGAGCGATGGCTCTTATCTTGAGGGTCAGGATATGTGGCACATGAGTGGTATTCATCGTGATGTTTACCTTGTGGCTACACCAAAGACTTACTTGGCAGATCATTATATTAAGGCTACTGTTACACCGGGTTCTACTACCGTTGCTACGGGTAGTGCGGCTACATCTGTAGACCTTACCGTATGCAATCGCGATAAGACTGCAGCGAAGAAGACCGTAACCGTAACGCTCTTCGACCCATCTGGTAAGGAAGTGAAGAGGCTGAAGTCTGACTTTGTCTTTGCTGCTGGCGATAGCTTGAAAACACAGACAGTTGACTTCGGAACACTCTCTGGCGTGAAACTATGGTCTGCTGAGACTCCAACCCTCTATACCTTCATTTTCAGCCAGTCGCAGGACGGCAAGGAAGAGGAGGCTTTCTCTACTAAATATGGCTTCAGAAAGATTGACCTTAGCAAGGGTTATCTTGAGGTAAACGGCCGTCGTACTTACCTCAAGGGTGCTAACACACAGGACACTGACCCATTGCATGGTCGCAGCATCAGCACCGACCTTATGTTAAAAGACATAGCAATGATGAAGCAGTCTAACATGAATACGGTTCGTACCAGCCACTATCCACGTCATGCAAAGATGATGGCAATGTTCGATTACTTCGGTCTCTTCGTTGTTGATGAGGCTGATATGGAACTTCATAGGAACTGGGAAGGCTCAAAGACAATCATCAATAACACCGATTGGACAGGTGCTATCGTTGACCGTAACGTACGTAATACGCTCCGCGACCGCAACCATCCGAGTGTTGTCTTCTGGAGTTTGGGTAACGAGAGTGGCTCTGGTCTGAACATCATGGCGGCTTACAACGCTGTGAAAGAACTCGACAACCGTTATATCCACTATGAGGGATCAACACGAGATAAGGCTGAAGGAACTGATATTCACTCTGTAATGTATCCTGCTATGGATGCTTGGCGCAGCGGAACAACGGGTCCGGTGACCTCTGATGTGAACCATCCGAACACGAATAAGCCTTACTTCATGTGCGAGTATGCCCATGCTATGGGTAACGCTGTGGGCAACCTGCGTGAGTATTGGGAGGCAATGGAAGGCTCTCAGATGGGTGTTGGCGGTTGTATCTGGGACTGGGTGGATCAGAGTATCTACTCTTATGATGCGATTAAAAACAACCAATTGACAAAGAATGGATTCCCTGCTTATATCACAGGATATGACTGTCCGGGTCCTCATCAGTATAACTTCGTTAACAACGGACTTGTCAATGCCGACCGTGCATGGAGTGCTGAGCTTGACGAGGTGAAGCGTGTTTACCAATGGGTGGGCTTCGATTTGAATAAAAACAGCCGTCAGGTGAAGTTGACGAATAAGTATCTCGATCGCAATCTCAACCAGTTCTATCTTAAGTGGACCCTCCTTGCCGACGGTAAGCCTGTACAGGATGGTATCGTTAAGAAACTGAATTGTGCTGCTGGTGGTACTGAAACCGTTGACTTGAAGTATAACCCTACAGCCTTTGCAGGTAAGGAACTCTTCCTCAATATCGGACTTTATACGAAGGAGGCAACGAACTGGTGCGATCGTGACTATCCTGTTGCTGAGTTCCAGCAACAGTTGGCACAACGCACAGAGGTCCTCGATAAAGTTGATAACACAAAGGCTGATGCCCTTCACGCAACGAAGAATAGCGATGGTGGTTATACCTACGCGAACGGTAAGCAGAAAGTAACATTCGACGGACAGGGTAATATCACCCTTTGGGCATACGAGGGTAAGGACCTCTTTATGCAGAACAATGGTCCACGTTTCGACCGCTATCGTTGGATTGAAAATGATGGTCCGATGGAGGCTTATGGTAATGATCCTACCGATAATGGCGTGAAGTCGCAGACGGCTACCTTCCAACTCTCTGACGATGGTAAGACGGCAACCGTGAATGTTACGCAGAACGGCAACTATGGTAAGGCTACTTATAAGTACACAATCAATGCAAACGGTACGATAGACCTCGCCAGCTCGTATGAGGCACAGGGCAATGGCGCAAGACGTTTAGGCTTTAGTCTGAGCTTCCCAAGCGACATGTCAAAGGTGCGCTACTATGCACGTGGTCCTCGTGCAAGCTATATCGACCGCCTCGATGGCGAAGACTTCGGTCTCTATGAGACGACAGTCAAGGATATGTATGAGCCTTTCGCACACCCACAGAGTAACGGCAATCGCATCGGATTACGTTGGTTCACCCTCACAAACAACGAGGGCAATGGTGTGAAGGTAGAGACATCGGGTGATGTTGCCTTCTCTCTGACCCCTTGGACAGACGCAGAATTGCGCACAGCACGCCATGAATGGGAGTTACCAACATCAGACCGCACCGTAGCTCACTTTGATGCTGTTCAGCGTGGTCTTGGTAATGGCTCTTGTGGTCCTGCTCCATTACCGAAGTATGAGATTGAAAAGGGTAAAACCTACTCAAACATCGTGCGTTTCATCCCTTTTTCGGAAGCGGCAGATGATACCGCAAACGGAATCTCTGCCGTAGTAAACTCAGCGACAACAATGGCACAAGTCTACGACCTCTCTGGTCGTAGACTCCCTGAACCTCCTGCCAAAGGATTCTATATTCAGGGTGGAAAGGTTCATGCTAACTAACGCTTTGCAGTCTTCACTGCCTATGATTTGACTGTAGGGTAGGGGCGCACGTGGTATTCATCATTCTAAGGAATGGGTGCCTCGTGCGCCTTTATATTTCACAATGGCAATTATAATGGTTGACTAAAAATATCCTTCCCCCATGTATGGAGCGATAATAAAGTAAGCCAAAGCTATAATAATGTGCACTTCTTTCCGTTTTCAAAGAGTGTGCGGAGGCTTAGCACATGGCGTGTTGATGGTAAACACCATTGGTGCGGAGCCTTAGTAAGCTCACAGAAGTCCTCTCTTAGGGGGGAGAGTAATCATTAAACCCTTGTTATGAAGTAGTAAAAAAAAATATCTTTATTATGAAACAAAAAACTAACTACCTATTTCCTTTAGCCATTATCGGCTTATTCTTCTTCTCTATTGGCTTTGCCTTGGGTATCAACTCTTATCTGATGCCAGTATTAGAGAAGTCAATGCACATCTCTGGTGCGGCTTCAAGTCTGTTGCTTGCAGCGACTTTCATACCGTTTCTCTTGTTCGGTATTCCTGCAACCCATTGCATTAAGGCAATCGGTTATAAGCGTACGATGGCTTTGTCGTTCGCTATCTTCGCAGCAGCCTTTGGACTTTTCATCCTCGCAGCGAAGCAGAACTCACTGACATGGTTCCTCATTGCGAGCTTCGTCAGTGGTGCAGCCAATGCCGTTTTACAGGCATCTGTCAATCCATATGTGACGATTCTGGGTCCGATGGATTCGGCAGCACGTCGTATCTCTTGCATGGGTATCAGCAATAAGTTGGCTTGGCCAGTGACAACCCTCTTCATTACTTTGGTGATAGGTAAGGGTATTGGCGATACGCAACTCAGCGATCTTTACATGCCATTCACCATCATTATCGGTATCTTTTTGCTCTTGGGTGTTATCGCATTGATGGCTCCACTGCCAGACGTGAAGGATGCAGGTGAGGATGAGAGTGAGCGTGGTGACGAGGCAGCAGTCAGTTCATACGCTGACGGTAAGACCAGTATTCTGCAGTTCCCACACTTGTTGTTGGGCTGTTTGGCACTCTTCCTCTATGTTGGTGTAGAGACCATCTCGCTCGCTACGGCAACAGGTTATGCACAGTCGTTAGGTTTGGAGGGTGATAACTACGGATTTATCCCTTCTGTGGGTATGATTGTGGGTTATATCTGTGGTGTAATCTTCATCCCACGTTACCTCTCTCAGGCTGCTGCAATGCGCATCTGCGCTATCATTGCCCTCGTTGGTAGTGTGGCTGTAGCCGTAGTGCCAAACCCAGTTATCTCCGTTTATTGCATCTTCTTGATGGCATTAGGCTGTTCATTGATGTGGCCAGCGCTGTGGCCTTTGGCAATGGCAGACCTTGGCAAGTTCACAAAGTCTGGTGCTTCACTGCTAACTATGGCGATTGCTGGTGGTGCTGTGATGCCTTGGTTGCGTGGTGTCGTGCAGGATTGCACCTCTTTCCAAACCTCCTACTGGGTCAGCGTCCCTTGTTTCCTCTTCATCCTTTATTACGGAATGGCAGGATATAAGATTCGTACGAAGAAGGAGGAGTGATGAGGAGGAAAGGAGGAATTGACGAGGAATTAAGGAGGATTTGATGTGAAGTTAAGGAGTGAAATGGAGTTAAAGGAGTTAAGACAACACCGCTGACTCATAGGAGTGATGCGGAGTTAAGGAGGATTTTATGTGGAGTTAAGGAGGAAAGGATGAGGAGTTAAGGAGTTAAATGGAGTTAAAGGAGTTAAGACAACACCGTTTACACTTGCTTCTTTGCCTAATAAAATATTCCACTTTTTCCCTTCCGCCACCTCCGTATTGTAAATAAAAATCAAATCTTAAAAATAAAAAGAGCATGAATTGGCTTTCAATTCATGCTCTTTTCGCTTCTAAAAGGTGCCCTCTGGGACTCTTATTAACGCCCTTTTGAAGTCCAATTAAGCCCCTTTTCAAAAGCACCCTTGCAATAGCTTGATAACAAGTTGTTTACAACGGTACTTAAATCGATATGATTTTAGTTCTTTCCCCAGCTTTTTCTTTTGTGTTATGTAATGTTTTTTATCTTTAAATTTTCGTCCCTTTAGGGGTGATTATAATTATGAAGTATTGAGCTTAACCTCACTTTAATTATAATGGGATGTTCGAAGTCTGGAGTTAGTTTTCTCTTCTCACTTCACATTTCATAAGAGTCTTCTAAACTTGTTACGAGCACAAGTTTCAAGCACTTTTATGAAAACTCTTATATTATTTTTATGGAAGTGTTAATTGTTGTTTATCTAATGTGGCTTTGTAGTTGTTTTTTTTGCAAGTGTATAATAATTATATTTCTGTCCTTTTAAATTATGGATATTTAAAATTTATGTATTATATTTGCAATCACTTAGAGCTAATATTTCATTGATAGTTAAACTATTTCTACAAAATGAGAACGTCAGATTATATAAGTATATGTCAAGGAGGCATTGTTCGATATTGTTTGTCCCTTTTCTACAAAGGATGAACAGTGTTTTGACAGTCTTTTTAATGAACATATAATAAAATGTCTATAAACTGCAACTACCCCAATAAAGTATAAATGTATTCGCTATTATTTTCACCACATAACTTATATTCTTGTACTACACAGAGTGAGCGCAGGAATGGTAGACTTAATAAGGAAGAGTTCGCAGAGAAAGTCGACTTCATAATTGGTGAAAAAATAAATGAAGGGACATATTATTTTAATATAAAACAAAGATGGGATTTATTTCTTAATAATCATCCCAAAGATTCTATGGAATTTCTTTGTCAAGATTTGGTGTTACGTAAATTGTATAATAATATTAAACGTATATATGGAATAGAGCAGTCTAATCGTAATCAGATAGTCAAGCAGATGGTCTCTTTGTTGAGAGAAGAGGCTTGTAAGTGGGTTATTCGCCTTGACATACGGCATTTTTATGAGTCTATTGAACGTGAGAGACTTATTAATCGTTTTGTAGAAGATGGACGTTTGAATTATCAGTCAATATATCTTCTTAAAAATCTCTTTTCTAATTCAAGTATTTCCAAAATAAAAGGATTACCTCGTGGGTTGAATATAAGTTCTGTGATGTCTGAACTTTATATGAAGTATTTCGATTTGGAAATCCGCAGAATGGATGGCGTATTCTATTATGCGCGATTTGTTGATGATATAATAATCTTTTGTAGTAGTAGTAATTCACAAGAGAATGTTTGGACGAAAGTTCCTGAATTATTGGATAAACTGGGATTGCAACTTAATGAATCTAAATCATACAAGGGTGATAATGATCAGGAAGATTTAAATCTTACCTATCTTGGTTATACTTTTATTCTTAAAAAAAATAATGATTTAGAAATAGCAATAGCAGATAAGAAAGTAAATGTTATAAAGACTCGTATAACAAAGAGTTTTGTGCGATTTGCTAAAGATGGAAATTTTATCAAGTTGAAGAATAGAATTAAATTTCTTACGGGCAATATCACTATTAATAATCCTTCTACTTTATTACCAATTAGAATTGGAATCTATTTTAATTATAATATGATAACTTCAAGGGCTTCATTATATGAGCTTGATAAGTACTATCAGAAATTACTGCATTGTAGAACGGGACGTTTGGGATTAAAATTAAAGAAAAAATTTAACGCAAATCAAGTAGAAGAGTTATCTAAATATTCTTTTGTTTTTGGTTTTGAAAAGCATGTAAGACATTATTTTACATCTGCAACGATTGCGGACATAACTAATTGCTGGCGATGAGTAAGAATATAGATTTAAACAATAAATATAGAGTTCTTCTAACAGAAGTCTTACCATATGAGATACCTTTAATGCTTGATAATGAAGGGTTCTATCTTAATATGCAAGATAAAGAATTACAAGATATATTCTATCAGACTTTTCAAGGGAAACTTAAAAAGTGGACAATCCCTTTCGATTACTCTGTTCGTAAATATGGTGGAGATAAGAGTCGTAAACTTAGTTTAATGCATCCCTATATTCAGGTAGAATGCGCAAAATTTTACGAAAGTCATGATTATTATATGCTCTCACTTTGTAGTAATAGCCCTTTTTCTATTCGCTATATATCAGAGCGTGCAAAATGTATATTCAAGGTAGAAGAATCGGAAACTAAGGAGGAGGAGAACCAGAACCGTATAGAGATATTAGATGAAGAAGTAGATAAATTATATCGTTCGTATTTCAGTTATAAGCGTTACGATATGATGTATAAGTTTTTTACCAGTGGTGATTATCTTCGCTTGGAACAAAAGTATTCCCATCTGATGAAGATGGACATTGCTCGTTGCTTCTATCATATATATACTCATACTATTGCATGGGCTGTTAAGGGCAAAAAACAAGCTAAAGAGCTAATCGGAAAAGAAACCTTTGAAAATGCCTTTGACACCCTTATGCAGCATGCAAACTACAATGAAACGAATGGAATAATTGTTGGTCCAGAGATCTCTCGAATATTTGCAGAAGTTATATTGCAACGTATTGATATAAATGTGGTTAATCGCCTAAAGCAATCACCATATTCATTAACGCTCGGTCGTGATTATGAAGTTAGAAGATATATTGATGACCATTATATTTATGCAAATAATGAAGAAACACTTTGCTCTATATTAGATGTTTACAAAGATGAACTTCAGTTGTATAAGCTTTATATTAACGAGAGTAAACTTGAGTTTTTAAAGCGACCTTTTGTTTCAGATGTTGCAGTTGCAAAAAAAGAACTTGCAGAACTAAAAAATAGTATTTCTGAGCGGTGGTTAGTGAAGGATGAAAAAGGCAAATATAAACATTCTATAAAGAATGAGATGAGTTCTTTTTCATCCATCGTAAATAAATTTTGTTCAATTACATATAGATATAATCAAAAATATGGAACACTAAATCGATATTTTCTTACATTGATAAGCTCACAGCTATGTGAAGAATCTAATAAAGAATACGCCAGTGAGGCAACGGGTAAACTACTTTTGATGTATCTTGAAGTTGCCTTTTATGTTTTCTCTTTGGATATGAATGTATCTGCATCTATAAAGCTGTGCCGCATACTATATGAACTTCATAAATGGGCAGAGAAATGTATTGACAAAACAATATTACCAGAATTAGAGAATAGAATTTTTCGTGAAATAAAACGATGTTTGGATATTTATGAGGTTAATAAAAAAAACGATGAGATTAATCTTGAAGCGCTTAATTTATTACTATGCCTCAGTCGTATAATGCAAACATCCATATCGCGAACACAATTACTTAGACTCTTTAATATAAATAAGGGAGGTATAGACGAATATAAACAACAAAACTACTTCCAGATATGTACTCTATTATATATTATAGGTTGGGATAAAACCTATGATGATATCAAAAAAAATATCTTAGAAGAAATAAAACGTCGAGTAAAAGAAGAGAATTCGATGTGGCACGCAGATACAGTAATGCTTTTTTTTGATGCTATAGTTTGCCCTTTTTTTGAAGAGAGTGAGAGGAAAGAGATTTTGAAAGAAGTATGTGGTAATCCAGCATCAGTAGATAAAAAACTAGAGTTATACAATAAAACAGGGAGATGGTTTTTCAATTGGGATAAAAGATGTGATTTGTCAAACTTATTATCTAAGAAAGAATACCATTCTCCATACGAGTAATATTTATATACGGAATCAGCGAAAGCCCGAAGAGACAGTTCTGCGGAAGTAATCCATGATCAAGATAACGACCAAAGAATATACATTCAATTAGAGTTACTGACTTAATTTAGAACTTGAGAGTTCTAAGTTATAGTTCAATGAATGCATTTGTAACAAAGAGAGAATGAGAGGATTTATCCTCACACACTAATGACCCTCAGAGGCTGTAGTTGATTCCGTTTTATATATTTGAATAGTTGGTAATAGATCAAGTGGAAATATATGTTAGAAGAAGTAATAGTGAGGGATTGAAGCAAGCCTATCCAAACTCGGAGGGGCGTATCCGCCACATCTTTAAGCATCAAGTGTATGGACTGGCTCCAACGGAGTGTATCTATCGTATTGCACTACGTTATATTCTTGGCTTTGATGAAGACATCCATATCTCAGAGGCTGACCATCATTTGCGACAAGCTGATAGTCTGCCAGCTGCTAAGGCTGGAACATTGGAGGAGTTCTTGGACGAGGTGTTTAAAGCTCAATTAGTTCTTATAGGAATAAACTCTCACCAACTAACTTTTGAAGTTGCTGTCACTGCTGTCAGGCTTTAGATGATTGTAATATGCTGAAGGATAGCTTGTTCGTTCAAATGTTAAAAGTGACAGCAAACAAAAAATAAAAATATACTTATGGACTACGAATTTGTCTAATCATTTTTGAACTTTGAGCATTGAACTTTATGATTTGTACGTTTAATGAACTACGAATTTCTCTAATTGCGCTAATATTATTGCGATGTAATTCGTGCCATTCGCGTAATTCGTAGTTTACTTTATGCTTAGAACTACGAATTTCTCTAATGACACGAATCATTATTGCGATGTAATTCGTGACATTCGCTTAATTCGCAGTTAACCCAAGTTTAACTGGCAAAATTATTTTTCATAAATTTTCGGGATGTTTTGTGTAGTATCAATTTGATAAATGGTTGATAATCAAGTATAGGGTATTGTAACGAGGAGTAAAATCTGATTTGTAGGACACAGCCATATCAAAAATATTTTGTTACTTTGCACTCATGCACGCAAATGTACAGACACGATTCAACCCTGCCACAGGGGACATGGCTCCTTATTATCGCATCAAGGAGTCATATCGTGACGTGCAGGGTCATGTACATTCGCTAATTCTGTTGAACATCGGGTTCGAACCTTCACTTACTGCTGTACAGGTTCGAAAAATTGCATACGCTCTTACCGAACGCTTCAAAAATAGAAGTACACCCTCGCTTTTCAAAGAACATCTTGACGGTCTTACTCCTATTGAACAGGCAAAGGCTGACGAATGGTGGATCCGTATGGAGAAAGAAGGTGGAATCGATCGGTTTAATAAGGAAGAGCAGAAGTCGCTGAGAAAATATGAGAACTATATTGACCTTGAGACGGCAAACTATACTGACGCAAGGAATGTTGGTGCAGAGTGGCTCTGCAAGCAGACAATAGACAAGCTACAATTAGAGGGTTTTCTGCGCAAAAACGGCTGGACGGAGAATGCGATACACACGGCTTTGTCAGCATTGATTGTTCGCACGGTATATGCAGTTTCTGAACGTTCATCTTATTATTATTTGCGCGATAACTCGGCTGCCGCTGAACTTTATAGTGGAGTTCCTGGCTGGACACCAGGAATCAATTCTCTGTATAAAATCACTGATAAATTATATGAACTAAAGGAACAGTTAGAGCGTCATTTGTGCAGCGTTACTGACGATCTCTTTAATATAGACAACAAGTTGATGCTCTTCGACTTAACCAACTTCTATTTCGAGGGTAGCAAGCGTAATAGCGATAAAGCCAAGTTCGGTCGTTCAAAAGAAAAGCGCTCTGATTGTAAGCTACTTGTACTTGCATTATGTATCAATAAAGAAGGTTTTATACGTTATTCTTCTATCTTGGAGGGTAATACAGCAGATTCCAAGTCTCTACCCAATATGATTGATACGCTGGCAAAGAGGAATCCATCAAGAACCAAAGATACGCTTGTTGTCATGGATGCAGGTGTTGCCACAGAAGAGAACTTGGAGTTAATAAAGAAAAAGGGTTACAATTATCTCTGCGTATCCCGTACGCAAATGAAGGACTATACGCTCAGTGATGATAACAAGAGTGTTACGGTAATGGATGCCCGTCGGCAGAAGATAACGCTGAAAGAGGTTAAGACAGAGGATGATAAGGATTATTATCTCGAAATAACATCTCCTTCGAAAGCTATGACAGAGTCGTCCATGAACAGGGTTTGGAGAGAGCGTTTTGAGATGGAACTGCAGAGGATAAACGAAGGAATCTCCAAGAAAGGTGGAACAAAAACCTATGAAAAGGTTGTTGAACGTACAGGACGTGCCATACAGAAGTACCCTTCTATAGCGAAGTTCTACCAGATAAGCTACATAAAAAATGAGAAGAAGCCCAAGCAGATGCTGCGTGTAGACTGGGAGATAAAAGACCTCTCGGCAATGGAATCTGGTCATGGAGTCTATTTCCTCCGCAGCAATGTCAGGACACTTTCTGAACGTGTAACATGGGAATACTACAATCTCATTCGTGAGATAGAATGTACGAACAGACAACTAAAGAATGATCTCAACCTCCGTCCTATCTATCATCAGAAAGATGAGCGAAGCGACGCACACCTTTTCTTCGGTTTACTAGCCTACTGGGTGGTAAACACTATCCGTTGTCAATTAAAACGAGAAGGAGAATCCTGTTACTGGACTGAGATTGTACGACGTATGAGCATCCAAAAGCTCGTCACCACAAAAGGGAAGAATCCATTAGGTGAAACCATCGAGATGCGCCAGTGCAGTAGTCCTTCGAAGCAAGCAAAACAGATATACGATAAGTTGAACTTAAAACACTCACCATTCAAAAAGAATAAAATTTGTAGGACACAGAGCCCATAAGAAAAATGAGGAAAGTACGGTGACAGTAACAATTAGGCGAAAGTGGGTGTTAAACTTGGGTTAGTTGTTTTTATGGGTATTTTCGCGCTGTCATGTCAAGGAAATTCAAAACGCATAAAGATGCTGAATGATGTCTATTTGAGGGGTAGATAAGCAAAAGAAGATATACTTCTCTTAAGAATTTCGCCAACTCGTATATGGAGAGATAAACTAAAGTCCTTACATAATATGTCACACAGAGGGATGGAGGGAACGGAGTTAAACACAATATACGGAGGTGCCGATGGCACAAAGAGTGACAGAGACGAAGCGTACAGAATCTTGATAGCTTTTTGGGTGTAAGCTTTGTACATAGAATCTCTAATAAAACTGGCAACCAAGCTCCGCTTGCTCTACGTACCGACGGTGCCTCCGCGACTTCAACCGATTTGTTGTTAATAATCCTCTGTGTTCTCCTTTGCCCTGTGTGACATTACTTCAAAGTTCTAAATTTAAGGGAGAAAACCTTATCACCCCATATTTCGGCAAAATTAAATAATTAGGGATAAGAAAAGTAGAAAACAATTCCGAAGTGTTAGTTACGCCATGATAAACCCAATAAAACAACATAGAGTGAAAGTGGTAAAAGGATGTCAAGTGCTATAGCCACGACGAATGCCAGTATGGCTAAGAGTATCCCTTTCTCCAATGCAAATTTATATGCACAATTATTGCTGTCCGGTAAAAATAAACTGAAAGTTCTGTATCTCTTTATTCATCGGTGTTGCAGCCGTTTTACTTATCTAGGGGCTTGGTTCTTAGTTTTAAACTGTAAGCATTATAAAATGCGCTTATTTTGACAAGGAAAGCCCTATAATAACCAAATAAATTAATGAAATCATAAGTTTAAGCCTATTTTATCTAACACAGATAACTCCAAAAAAGTTTTATCGGACACCAATAATGCACAATAAATATTTATCACTATTGTTGACATAAAAAGGAACAAGATAATCTCGTAGGATGCTTCTCCCATTACAAAAATAAATGGACAGAGCAACATCCAAATAAACATATAACCGAGCCAACCGTAAGGTGAAGAAGTTTCTGCCATAATCACTTGTGTTCTTAAACGTAATTCTATCCCGCCTAAGGAGATAAAAGACTCATGAATAGTTATTTAATAAAGTCGGTAAATCAAGGAATAACCAGTGCTATTATGATTGTTCATCAATAAGTTACACCGCTATTCAAACGATGATTACCATCAGCAAAGATACATAAATAGTTCGTAGTATCAGCGTTTTTGCAAGGATTTTGGTTAAGAAAAGGATATGAAATAACCCTTTATTTGGGTTTTCAGATGTTCGGAGTGATAGGGGAGTAGCCTAAGTTTAGAACTTTGATGAGATGTCACACGGAGAAACTGAGGCACGGAGGATTATTAAAAAATAAGCTATGGAAGTAACGGAGGCACCGTCGTGCGTGGAGCAACTCTAACCAACGGACTTCTGAAGTTGCTGTCACTACTGTCAGTATTTGAGTACTTGTAATGTGCTGAAGGAGAGTTGGTTCGTTCAAATGTTAAAAGTGACAGCAAACGAGAAATAAACTTATAGACTACGAATTTCTCTAATGACACGAATCATTATTGCGATGTAATTCGTGTCATTCGCATAATTCGTAGTTTACTTTATGCTTAGAACTACGAATGGCTACGAATTTCTCTAATTACGCTAATATTATTGTGATGTAATTCGTGACATTTGCTTAATTCGCAGTTAGCTTTATGCTTTGAGTAATAGTTTTTGAGGAATAAAAAGCAAGTTGATAAGTTTATTACAACTCATCAACTTGCTATGATTTAACTTGTAAAGCGAGTTTACAAGTCAACTTGTCTACTTTCTTTATTCTGCGCTTACAGGGCGAATGCTATGCATACACCACTTAGGACTGCTGCCTCTTCTGCAGCTGTAAACTGTACCCGGATAGAGCCAGCCACAATTCGTGTAGCAAGCTGAGAAAGCGATTGCCTGTGTGTAGTTACAGCGGTTGCCGTCAGCGGTCCAGTAGTAAGCCGAACTACCCGGACATTGGAGGCGAGGTGCTCTGTCATTGTATTCAGTGTAAGCACCTGCAAATGGGAAGAACACACCCTTATCGATATCCTCCTTAGAGAACTTCTTCATACGTGTGTTGCGGGTATTATACTTACCTACATAGATAGCTTTTGGGCGGTTTGTATTACCAATGATGTGGCCGTTCTTATCGAGTACCTTACCCTTCTTGCAAGCAGGAACGGTTGGGTCGAAGAGCACACCGACGATGATGTTACAGCCATCTTGATAATAACCAACATACTCACCCGTCTTTGCCATCAGATTATCGAGGTCTACCTTTGTAGGCATCATGAACTTACCATTAGAAGCATAGTAAGCAAGGTCGCCATAGCATCTATTCTGAATCGTAGCCTGAATATTACCCATGTGAGTTGAGTAGTAACGAGAGTAGCAGTAGCTGTAATTGTTTGCACAAGCGATGTTACCCCAACGGAAGTGATCGAAAGCGGAGTTGTTGAAGTCACGTGGGAGATACTGAGGATGGGAGTTGAAAGGGTCAGCTTCGGTATAGAAGTAATCCCATGCCTGCTTAGCCAGTCTGTAACCAGGAACCCAACCCTCTAAATTTGTGCAAGGCTCATACTGCAAGTTGTATCTTCCCCACTTTGTTCCGTCAATATCAATGCATGGACCAGGAATACATGTTCCGTTAATAGTTTCTGTATTATTGGTGTCCGATAAAACTTTTTTGGAGTTATCTGTGTTAGATAAAATAGGCTTAAACTTATGATTTCATTAATTTATTTGGTTATTATAGGGCTTTCCTTGTCAAAATAAGCGCATTTTATAATGCTTACAGTTTAAAACTAAGAACCAAGCCCCTAGATAAGTAAAACGGCTGCAACACCGATGAATAAAGAGATACAGAACTTTCAGTTTATTTTTACCGGACAGCAATATTTCTGTATAGAACTTTACACGCTCATATTTCAAAGGATTCTTTATCTCAGAATAATACTTCTTACCATCTTCTGTCTCAATAACAAACTTTGGTGTGAAATGCATATCTGGGAAAACCAATAAATAAAACTCATCCAATGGCGTATCAGCGGTCATACTTAAACTATCTTTATCACCATAAGTCATCTCACCTGTGCTCAAATTAAGTTTTGCATTGGTGTAGATGTTATAAAGCGTCACACGCTTTATTTTCTTCAAAGGGTGATTATTAAATAGTATATTCACCGACATGAGTGTATACTGCTTCTTCAGTATAAAATCTGCCCAGATATTAACACCCTCTTCCTTGATATTCTTTAGTTTATTCCAAGAGTAATCGAAGAATCTAAAATTCTTAACGGTACCATTTTGATGACCCTTTACAACTTTACCCTTATCCATTACTTCATTCTCTCTCAGTCCCAAACTCATTGTACCCATCTGAGCTTCTAATGAATTATATCTATAAGGATAAAAAACTGCTACTTCATCGCCTTCTTTTCAGTGAATGTCTCCAATAAATTTAGAATAGACTCCATCTGTAGCTACAGATAGATAATCATAATCCTTCTGAGGTGAAGTAATATTATAAGCCATAAGACGATCTCTAGCATTCCACGTGATTGGTTTGCCAATTACCACATTCGTACGTGTCACAGGTGCTTGTACCTCTTTGACAATAAACCGTTTTTATTACGATGTATAGTTTCCTAATATCTTTTCTTATCGGCATCTTGTCTGGCTTTGAACTTGACGTAGCCCGCTACGCCTGCGCCCCAAAGCCAAACAATCTGCTCGATAATAAAACAAAATATGTTTAGGCTCTAATGACAGAGTTGGGTTTAATTTTACTTTATAGCGTTTCCCTTTTCATCCCTTCTTGATAGTGAAGTGACTTTTACTTCAAAGTCTGCGGTTGTGTTGTTGTCATCCACGTATTTCTTACCATCCCACTTTCTTACCAGTGCAAGGCCAGAAGATATGGGGTAATCGCTTTGTTTTAGGCTGGAGAAAGAGACGTCGGTAACGGCATTGTAGCCTCTGTCTAACTTGCTTGGACGCATCTGGAACATACGGCGAGGACAGATGGTAATGCAGTCGATGACGCACTCAAAAGGTACTTCGATGGCATAGAAGTCACCGAAGGCACTACTGGTCACGGTGATGTAATGCAGATAACCCTTACTATCCTTTGTCTCGGCATAGTTCTTCTTGAATTCCTCTGGTGTCCATGGCAGTTTTATCAAGGCAATACCGTTGCTCTCAGAGATGTGAGAGAATTCGTAAGCAGGACCAATATTGCCCTTAGCATCGGTAGATGTGAGGATTGCATTCATGTCTGGAACGTTCGGATTATTCTTCTGTCCGGGGTCGTAGTTGCTGTTTGTCCATTCGAAATCAGCCTTACTTAGGTCCAAAAAGGCATTCAATCCGCCATACATACTCAGGTCCTCGCCCTCTAACTCAGCCTCAAATTTAGCCTTGTGGTCGATGGCATACTTTGCAACAATGATAGTCTGACCTGGCTTCACAGGGTAGTCATTGCCCTTACCGGGGAAGTAAGAGATACCCGATGCACCATAATAACGATTGACGAAATCGTCTTTCGGTGCGAACTGGATAGCTTTGCTCGGTTCAATGGCATTGACACACAGCGCCAATCCGTCAAGATATTTCACCTCGTCCGTAGGGTTAAAGATGGCGATATATTGGTCGTCATTGTACATCTGGTTCAAATTCTTCATACCCCAAGCACGTACATCACGATACCAATAATGACCAACATAGAACACCTCCTTGATAATCAAGTGGTCTAACTTTGTCTTAGAAGTGGATTGCTTCACAGGCATTTCATTACGCGTACAGCTGTTCATCCCTAAAAGCATAAGGCTAAAAAGCAGGTACGCAGTTATCTTCTTTTTCATCATTTGTTTTCTTCTATTTATGTTTATATCATTGTGAGCAGTGGGAGGGACTATTGCCACGAGAGGAATAGATTGTGAGTTACAGACGTATAGATACTTCCTTAGCGACGATGCTGTCCTCTCCCTCTGTCCATGTTACAAGAACCAGTTTCCGAAACCAGAGCCACCACCAATGCCGTGGGTCTGTACATTCTGCGAAGCTTCCAACGCATCTAATGATGACAAGCCTATTTCGTGACCTAAGTAGAAATAGAGTGGGTCGTTCGGGTCGATGGTTGTAGGGTCAGTATCAAAGCTACTGCAGAACACCTTGATAGGGATATTAAAGCGGAAAAGCTCCTTCCATTCTGAATCTGCCCCATACTCCTTTGGCTCGTCAGGGTTGTAAGCCTCCGAACAGATGAACGGACTACGGAAGACATAGGTTGAATGGCGATTAAGATACTCGTCCTTCGGTATCAATGCCTTCTTTCCTTTCGGGCATTTCATCACTCTTACAGACAGATAGAACTTTGGTAAGAGGTAAGACGGACGTGTATAACGGCCAGCCTCACCCGTTGCAGGGTCCAAACGGCGTGTAATCTCTAATGGCCACTCTTGATGAAGTGCATCGTTCTCATCGGCTTCAATGTCAAAGTTGAAATGCCCCTTCAGTCCTACACGGTCTTGGTCGTAAGGCGCAACAGCCCAGTCAGCATCCTCACGTGTCAACGGTGGGAGAAGACGTTGGTTGAATAACTCACGTGCACCATCAGCCATTGCATTATGAATCCACGTATCTCGATAGGTATATTCAAATATCTTTGGGGTCAATTCGGCACGTTCTTTCCACGTGGTCTTATTCGCAAAGGTTGGAGAAGGAACTGGTGTCGTGTCGACTGTACCGCCTTTCTTCCAATCACCAAACTTATTCTTGTTTGGTTTCCACGTACCACGGCAGTCCATTACTTCGTATGGATTGCCCTTATCGTCAACCTCGCTCACCGTGAAGAATATCTGATACTCATCAGAGTGGTCGAGAATATTGTCGTTCATCAGCTTACCCTCTTTGTCGAAGAAGTAGAGACAGAGTCCCCAACGCTTGAGTTTTCCACCAATGATACGGATATAATCAGGTCCAATCTTACCATCGCTCTGCTCAAGATACGTCACAGTACTTTGGCGCTGCACCTCAACCGTAGGCCATTTTGCCGTATTGTTGCGGATAATGACAAACTCCTCCTGCTTCCAAGGGGCGTTATGATAGACGAAGTTACCGTGCATCATACCGTCGCCGTGGGAGTGTCCCTCTTTAAACATCGCTAAGCAGGTAGCCCAACCATTGAAGGCTCCGTCTGGGTCAGGGTTATTCACCTGCTCAGAGACCTTAATCTTCGACAGACTATCTACATAACGGTCTGCACCACTACGTGCTAATCCCTTACTTTCTAAGGGATTTTCGTTATAATCAACATGTACATTGCCAAACACAAAGTTGTCACATGAAGTGAAAACTGCGGCAACACATGATAATAAAAGAATGTTCTTGAATATCTTATTCATCTTCCCAATTCGTTTTTACATCAATACTACGTTATGTCTGTACTGTATGAAGAAGTCTTGTGGCTGTGTCAGCATACGCCAGAGCTGTGCCTTGTCGGCAGCTGGATAGAATCGCTTGACATCTTCAAAACACTTGTCTTCACCGTCCTTGGTGTTGGCTATGACACGAACAGACAGCGGATAATCAATATCAAAGCTATCCCAACCGGGTTGTATCTGGTTGAAATCCCATAGGAAACTATGCTCGCTATTGTTCGTATTGCAATACTTTGCAGGCTTTTCCGACTCTCCCACGTGCTGCTGTCCTTTGTTAAGAATGTGGCAAATGCGCACTTGTAGCTGGAAAGCAATGTCTGATTTGTGGAACTGCATGACGCCCTTAAAGCCCAATCGGTCCATGTCTGAGCCGACGTCCAAACTGCGTTTCTGATGCAGTAATCCCACTGTATGACCATAACGCTGGCGTGGTGACTCAGTATCTGGGTCGGTGAAGTCATCGTTATAAGCTTCTGTAAAAAGTTTTCCGAGTTCTTCTTCCACTGGATCTGTGTCACGATACTCATAGGTAAAGACCTCTGGAGTAATCTTATTTAGCTCCATTGGATCAATGGTTTTGTAGAGATGATAGGTCTTTCCACCGAAGTTATAAGGCTGCAAAGCCTCTGGTTTTCCCGATACCTCAATCGACTTCCATGCCAACTCACTATCGAACGGCACTAAATTCTGTCCCAACGTGTAACCATCAGGGACATAGATGTTAGAAGTTGAGAACTTTGTGGCAGCTTCCATTGCTCCACCTTTCTCTTTAAAGGTGTATCGGTCATAATAAGTAGGTAGTGAAGCCAACGAACGTGGGTATGCCATTTGCAATCCACGCACCTCCTGTCCGTGTCCTGCAGAGCTACTATCTGCCACTGCTTTGTTCAAAGATGCGTTACCAATACCGAAGAAGTGCTGGTGAACAAGCAGTGTTGCGTTGTCTTCATCAGGCACGTTATAACCGTCTTTATCCTTCATGAAGGGATAACCTGAGAACTGATGGTTGATGAGCATACCGTTTTGATCGTAGTATTTCAGCTCCAATCCATAGTAGATATCGTCTGAAGCAATCACGTCAAAGCAGTCGCGTTCGGTCGTAATCGTCATCTGTCCGTCGTCATCTTTGGCAATATCAATTTCCTGCATGACAGGGATAGAGGTCGCACCACTGACAAGATGATAAGTGTTATAGGCTCGAATAGAGTCGTTTCCGTCTGGTCCAACACCAATCATTCCCCCCTTATAGCCCATTCTCAAGATGGCATGAACCGCATAAATCTGCTCATGTCCCTTCACATCTCGCTCAATAGAGGAAGGAGGGGCTTGTATAATCTTCTTGAAGAAATCGTCAACTTGGTCGTTAGAGCAACTTCCGAGGAGAAGTCCCACTGCTACCGTGGCAAGTATGAGGCGTATGTCTTTATATAGTTTCATATTCTTTTTCAGCTAATTAGAACTTAAACAATGTGCGTAAAGAGAAGTTTGCTCCACGCTCATGGGCGTAGTATCTGAAGCGGTCGGTGTACTCCTTATAGAGTGCGTTGAGGATGTTATCACCGACAATCATAAACTTCAACTCTCTATTCTGTGGTAACGCGATGCGGAACTCAGCCGTACCATTCAGTAGAAAATAGGCTGGTGGCGAGTCGGGAACGAGGTCTTTATCGGGATCAAAGCGGGTCTGCTTGGTCACGTAGATACCTGAGAGCGACAGCGACGAATGATACTTATGATTCTTCGTCAGCGGTAGGTCGTAGGTGGCTGAGAGTCCGTAACGGTCTGATGGCATGAAAGGTAGCCAGTCGTTATGGGTCAGGTTGCGTGCAAACATCCATTCTCCCTTACCGACAAAGGTCAGTCCTTGCAGCGGCTTCACGGTTGCTTCGATGTCACCACCATAGAGTTTCACATCGTCTTGGTCGTAGATAAACTTTGGATACTTACCACTTGGATGGTTATGGAAGCGGTCCTTACCTGCTCCGATGTGGTCGTAGATATAGCTATTGATACGCTGGAAGAAGACACTTGGCTCTACGGAGAACCATGTGTTCCTATACTTCGTACCTAACACGAGTTTATAACCACGCTCGCTGGCAAGATTCTTGTTGCCTACTACCCAATAGGAACCGTCTTGCAAGCCAATGGCATAGAGCTCGTTGATATCTGGTGGACGCCATGACCAACCGATATTCGCACGTGCATCCCACTTGTCACTGAACTGATAGTGGGTGGCAAGGCTCATGGTGAAGTTACTATAGAGTTTGAAGTCGTCGTAGTAGGTGTAGTTGCTGAGGCTGCTATAGCCATTGACCGACAACACACGGAAGTCATAACGCATACCGAGCGCGCACTGCAACTTACCAAACTCTGCCTTATGAAGGAAATATCCACCCATTGAAAGGGCTGCAAAGTTAGGAACAAAAGCTGGCTGTTTGGTGCCCGGGTAGTTGAAGTTCGTTTGGTAAGTGTTAGAAAGACCAGCGTCAGTCGTCATCTTCCATAGTTTCCATTTCGCTTGCCAAAGTACGTCGAACTTATAGGTTTTCAGCATCAGGTCCTGCATTGGAATCCAACTCCATTGTGTCTTCTTTCGATTTTCAAACTCTTGACGGAGATTCTCTTGGAAGGATAGCGTGAAATTGAGGTGATGGTTAGGATTAAGTTCCCATTTCAGTTCTCCTTTTAACGTCACGTGTTGCGACTGCTGGAATGGCGGTTTGATTTCGTATGAGAAGGGTTTAACGGTCTCTGGATCAGGACGTCCGTATTCAAATCGCTTGATCAACTGTGATAGGTCGGATATCTTACTGGCGTAATAGATTCCACTTCGCTGATAGTAGATACTTGAGAAGAGCGTTGCCGTTAGTTTCTTTCCTTGCCAACCGGCTAAGGCTGAGAAACTTATGGTGTTATATCCTGTGTTGTTCAGTACGTAGTCGGCTGTATGATAGTCGCCTCCTTTCGTGTACATTCCGTGTAGGCGCAAACCAAACTGCTTATAACCAGTCTCAATAGTACCCGACCCACTGAAGCCTCGCGCATTGGTATCGTAACCCATGTTGACGTTTCCATTCACCTTAATCTTCTTGTTTTCGTAGGGTAGGGGCGCATCATTCAAGAGTACCACACCGCCCATTGCACCGAAGCCATAGCGAATACACTCGGCACCTTTCACCACTTCTACCATGCTCGAACCTGTATAGTCGAGTTCTGGTGCGTGGTCGGCACCCCAACTCTGGCTTTCTAATCGTACTCCATTGTTCATCAAGAGGATACGACTACTGTGCATACCTTGAATAACAGGCTTGGCAATCGTGTTTCCAGTACTGATAGAACTAACGCCGGGGATGGTTTCAAGGAGTTTTGCCAATGATGTAGCACCACCTTTTTCCAATGCTTCCTGACTGATAGCAGACGACTGCTGTAAGACGGTCGTGTGTCGTTTCTGTGCCGTGACAGTGACATTATCTAATTGCTTAGAATCGTCCTTCAACTGTAAGGTTATCATGTGGCTGTCGGGAACGCTAACAACACGTGTCACCGTCTTATAACCTACGTAAGTAACCGTTAGTTTCATGCGGTCGGCAGCACGCTTGAGTTTAATCGTACACCTACCGTCGATGTCTGTCACCGAGGGGTTTGAAACGCCTTCGCAACGTACGACAGCACCGATGAGCGGCTCTTGTGACAGTTCGGAAACAACCCGAACGGTTACAGATGTTTTGACATCTTTATCCTCATCCTCCACGGTCTCCTGCCCATGTACAGCCGTTGCATGGACGTAGGTGGGTGGGAATAAGAACAAAGAACTTAAGAGAGTGGCGGACAGGTAGTATCTGACACGCCTTTCATAGTTCATTTTTAATTTGTTCATATATACTCAGATTACAAATGGTTTTTAATTAATAGACACAATTCCCCCCAACCTTCACAGCGGAGGAAACGAATCTATAAGGGTTTACTCAGGCTTCAGATCAAGTTGCAGGTGTCTGCAAATGAAGTCAGCCTTGTATTTTCATTTGTTACGATTTACGACTGCAAAAGTAGAAAAAATATATACATCGCACAATACTTACTTTTAGTGAAATTGCATAATCCCCATTTCTTGGTAGGTGAAACACATTCTCCTCTTTCGTCCTAACAATCCATTTTGTAAGAATAAACTCACGCCTCGCTTTTTATAGATGCTCTTTACCCCTCGAATTAACGCCCTTTCGGCTTGCAAAAGGTGCCCTTTAAGCCCCTTACTAACGCCCTTTTGAAGTCCAATTAAGCACCTTTTGGAAACCACCTTCGCAACTACCTGAAAACAAAAGACTTATAGAGGTACTGAAATCACTCGTTCTTAACCATTTTCCCTACCATTTCCTTAACCATAATGTAAAATAAATTCAAACACTAACTACGAATTTCTCTAATCCCGCGAATCATTTTCTTTCTTTGAACTTTTTATCCTTTGAACTTTGAGTTTTGAGCATTAAACTTTTTGATTTGTGCTTTAATCCTTGATTTTTCCAGTTGAACATTTTTCCAACAATAGTAATCATAATTATGAATTATGAATTCTGAATTATGAAATTATTAAAAAAAGTTTTGTATATTTGCCTTTGATTTATAAAGGAGTAGTAGCTAAGTCTACATAAAATAGATGAAAAGAACAAAGACATACAGCATAATTACAGGGTGGGTAGGTTGTCTACTCCTTCTGATGCTTGCTGCATGTAATGTTCCACACGTACAAGAAGTTGACGAATTAAACGACAAGGCATATGCCTTACACTATCGTAATCTCGACTCCGTGAGAATCTATGCGGATAAAGCCTACAGCCTGGCAGGAAGCTATGACGCAGGAAAGGCGGAGGCATTAAACAATCTTGCTTTTGTTGACTTGATGAAGATGCGCTTTACAGATGCCTATGCTAAACTCGATTCTGTCCTCAAAATCACTGATAACCAAGTAGAACTCTTGGTGGCAGACATCCAGTTTATGCGTCTTTGTCAGCGTGAGTCACTCAATAAGGAGTTCTATGACTACTATGAAAAAGCACAGAAACGAATTCATCGTATCGAAGAAGACGAGGAACTACTCTCTCCTCGTCAACGTCGTCGCATGGTTTATGCGCGCTCAGAGTTTGCCATTGTCACTTCGACATACTATTATTATGTAGGTTTGGAGCAACCTTCTATCAAGGCAATCAGCCAGATTAATCCCGATGGAGAGATACAAACCGACATGGCTCAGCTCTTGGCTTATTACTATAACATCGGTTCGGGTGGTATTATCAATACCAATTCGCAGAAAGCCATAGAGCAGAAAGAGTTTGAGTATCTCATACGCTGTTATATGCTTGCACGCCAGCACAACTTCCCTTATTGGGAGGCAAACTCCTTGCAGGCGATCAGTGAGCTGATTCTGAACGATAAGAGTCGAGCAACACTGATGCATGATAACCTACCGTCGTTCCAATATATCAACCTTGATAATATGCCTGAGAGACTTCTTGCGGGCAATTTAGCACAGCGATCACTGCATATCTTCCAACGTTATGGAGATGTTTATCAGACGGCAGGTTGCTATCGTACCTTGGCTTCATGCTATTGGCAGATAAAGGATTACCGCTCGGCTATCATCTGTCTGAACAAGGCTTTGCACGATAATCCAGCTATCAATCAGGCACCCGACCTTGTTGCGTCTATCCGAGAGCAGTTGAGTGTTACGTATTCGGCTATAAATAATAAGCAACAGAGTGATTATAACCGTAACATCTACCTTGATCTTCAGGACGAAACTCGACAAGACAGATACCTTACATCACGTGCTGAACAATTAGAGCGTACCTCAAAACAGCTGAATCTTATTATCATTGCTGTGGCACTCTCTATCTTCTTTGTGCTTGCTTCGCTTGTCCTCTTCCATTATCTTCGTCGAAGAAAAGATACACAGGGTTCGTTAGACGATCTCCTCCTTCCGCTTGAACAGTGGCGTCATAACAATGAAAAGCACATGGCTGAACTGGCGGATAAGTATGAAGAGGTGTCTGAACAACTTGTTATCAATAAGTTACATCTTACGGATAATAAGCGTAAACACCTTGAACAACGGGCTAAGATTTCGCTTGTCAATGGTGTTATCCCACTCATCGACCGTATGTTACATGAGATTGAGAAGCTCAAGAAGGGTGGCGAAAGTGATGCTGTGCAGGCAGAACGTTACACCTATATCCGTGAGTTGACCGATAAGATTAACGAGCTAAACGCTGTTCTCACAGAGTGGATTCAGCTTAGACAAGGTAAACTGTCGCTGCATATTGAGAGTTTCCCTATACAACAGGTGTTCGATATCGTGAAGAAAGGACGTATGGGTTTCCATATGAAGGGTATCGACCTACGTGTAGAAGACACGAAAGCTGTCGTCAAAGCCGACCGCGTTCTGACGCTTTTCATGGTGAATACATTGGCTGATAATGCCCGTAAGTTTACCGATAAGGGAGGTAAGGTGACCATTTCATCTATTGAAGAGCCGGACTATGTTGAGATATCTGTTGCCGATACGGGCTGTGGACTCACTGAGGAACAGCAACAACACATCTTCGATCACAAGCCAATTCATGATCAGAAAGACAGTGCTTCACATGGTTTTGGATTGATGAATTGTAATGGTATCATCAATAAATACAAGAAGATTAGTCAAATATTCTCTGTTTGTGAGATGGGTGTAGAGAGCGAGAAGGACAAGGGAAGTCGTTTCTTCTTCCGCTTGCCAAAGGGTATCAGCCGTGTCTTGTTGGCATTTGTCCTCGCTACAGCCTCCCTCCTGACAGCTCAGGCACGTCCTACAAGAGCCAGCGATAAGGCTACTGCCCTTGCAAAGAAGGACTATAACACCCTTGCAGGCATCTATGCAGACTCGGCTTACTTCTCAAATATCAATGGTTCCTATAGTAAGACATTGGCTTATGCAGACACATGTCGTTACTATCTGAATCTCCATTATCTCCAACTTCGCCCTAAAGGAAAGGAGTTGATGAAGCGACTTGGAAGCCTTTCTATCGTTCCTGCAGAGATTAAGTGGTATCATGATAGCCTGCCAATGAACTATGGTATCATTCTCGACATACGTAACGAGAGTGCTGTGGCAGCATTGGCACTGCACGAATGGGAGGTTTATAAATACAATAACTCTGTTTATACCCACCTCTTTAAGGAGCGTTATGCCGACAACTCATTGGGCGAATACTGTCGAATGATGATGAAGTCGGAGACGAATAAGAATGTGGCTGTTGCCCTTCTTGTGCTTTTCCTGCTTTCAATTTTCCCTGTTTATTACGTGATGTATTATCGTCATCGTCTCTCTTATCAGTTCTGTTTGGAGCGTGTGAAGCAGATAAACACGATTCTTCTTAGTGATGTAAGCGAAGAAAACAAACTCAGAGAGGTTGAGAAAGGTGTTAGCGACAGATTCCCAGAACGATTACTTGCTATCGTCAACCAGATTAAGGAGGCACTAATTGCCTCTGTTGAGGAGAATCAAAAGAGCCAATCAGACATAGAAATGCTCGAAGATGAGGTGCGTTGTGTGGAATATGAGAACGAGCGTTTGCACATTAGTAACAGCATTCTTGATAACTGTCTATCAACACTCAAGCATGAAACGATGTACTATCCTTCACGTATTCGCCAGCTTGTAGACGAACCTGATGGTCAACTTGAGGCGATTGACGAGTTGGCAATCTACTATAAAGAACTCTATCAGATTCTTAGTCAGCAGGCAATGAGCCAAGTAGAATCCGTGAAACTCGTGTCGCGCCCAGTGGATATCACGACATTGGTGAGTCCATCGAAGCTGACAACAACCTTCGAGTCACCACTCATCAGTGGCGACCCTGTCTTCCTTTCTTATTTATTTGATATACTATATCTTATCAATAACAACCAACCAC
Source organism: Prevotella melaninogenica (assembly GCF_018127925.1). Classification (NCBI taxonomy): domain Bacteria; kingdom Pseudomonadati; phylum Bacteroidota; class Bacteroidia; order Bacteroidales; family Prevotellaceae; genus Prevotella; species Prevotella melaninogenica. The sequence goes on from NZ_CP072347.1 coordinate 544,623, forward strand.
TGACGGTCACAGCCGAAGAACATCAGCCTGGTTACCTCACCCTACATGTCATCATGTCGACACTGACACTCTCAGATGACGTTTGTCGCGACCTCTTCCAGCCTTCTGCCGACCGTTTGATGTTCTTTATCTGCCGACAGATAGCCCGCGACAATGGTGAATCAACCAATAAACGTGGCTGCGGTATCTCAGCGAATGCGATACCAAATGGCGTGAGAATAGATGTGGTTTTGGCAAAAGCAAATTAGGAAACATAACAAAACAAAATATAACTATGGAGAATTTTAGAGTCATCATCGTTGAAGACGTACCCTTAGAGTTAAAAGGAACGGAGGGTATCTTCCGAAACGAAATCCCTGAAGCCGAGATTATTGGAACAGCAGAAAGTGAAGTTGCCTACTGGAAACTCATTAAGCAAAACCTGCCCGACCTCGTGCTTCTCGACCTTGGATTGGGTGGTTCAACAACGGTGGGAGTAGAAATCTGCCGCCAAACAAAACAGACTTATCCACATGTAAAGGTGCTTATCTTTACGGGTGAGATACTGAATGAAAAACTATGGGTCGACGTCCTCGATGCTGGTGCTGATGGTATCTGCTTGAAGAGTGGCGAACTATTGACACGTGGCGACGTGGCAAGTGTCATGTCGGGCAAGCGAATGGTATTCAATCAGCCTATCCTCGAAAAGATTGTAGGCAGATTCAAGATGAGCGTGAGCAGTCAGCTGATGCACCAAGAAGCAATGGTTAGCTACGAGATTGACGAGTATGATGAGCGCTTCCTACGCCACCTTGCACTCGGTTATACCAAGGAACAGATTACCAACCTACGTGGTATGCCATTCGGTGTAAAGAGCTTAGAGAAGCGACAGAACGAACTTGTACAGAAGCTCTTCCCTGATGGTAACAATGGAATGAGCGTCAACGCGACGCGTCTTGTTGTACGTGCATTAGAACTACGTATTATCGACATCGACAACCTCCACGCTGATGAGGAATAAGTTAGGTTATATAGTCTTAGTGCTTCTCATAGCCCAGTTAGCACTGATACTGCTCTCATGGCTTCTTACGGCAGCTTTTCCCGAGCTCCCGATGCGGTCTATGTTGAGCAGTGAGGGCATCCGTTGGTTCTTTGGCTCATTTGTCAGCAACCAACTTTCACCATTGCTTATCTACTTTATTATGGCAGTGATGGCAGCAGGTGCGTGCGTTCGCAGTCGCCTTTATACTGCATTACGAGCGATGCTATCAAACATGAGAAGCGGCCTAACAAACTCCACAAACAATCGTTACAAGTTCCATTATCGAGAAACGGTTGGACTACGCATAGCATTGGTTGAATTCATCGTCTATGTAGTTGTCATGATTCTTCTCACGGCTGTCCCCCACGCAATTCTCCTGAGCGTGACAGGACAGCTATTCCCCAGTTCCTTCTCCTCCAGTTTTATCCCCTCATTATCACTGATTATCATCATCATGTCACTAACCTATGGTGTGGCAAGTGGTACGATAGACAGTGTTGCAAAGATGCACAAGATTCTTGTAGGCGGTTTAGAGGTCGGCTCCAAGTTCATCCCCACCTACGTCATCGGCATTCAACTCTATATGTCAGTCATATATGTGTTTATCCTATAGTCTCAACATATATTAATATAGGTTTGTAAACAGCTTCTAACCCATACTTAGCGTTCCCTGCACCAACGGTACCTCTATGGTCAACATATTTTTAAATATAAACTCCCTTAGCTCCGTGACTCTGTGTGAGAATTAAATTAAGTAACAAGGGGTTAGAAAAATATTTACAAAACGAGCAAAGAGGAGGCTGGGAATTGAGCTAAAAACAAGTAAATCTGTTACCTCCGTAAGTATTTTGTTATCAAGTAGTTGCAAAGGTGGTTCTCAAAAGGTGCTTAATAGGACTTCAAAAGGGCGTTAGTTAGGGGCTTAAAGGGCACCTTTTGCAAGCCAATTAGCCGTCTTTTAGAAGTCAAAAGAGCATGTATTGGTTTTGAGATACATAAAAATAGTTTCTGTGTTTTGATAAAAGTACTAACAAACCTTAAACACTTTCAAAGTATGCCTCATAGTCATCAGAGAGTGTATAGATGCTGTCCCTCTGCCCCATAATCTCTCGCAATTTCATCATCATCAACCATGCGGGAGAGTAATATTCGAGTTCAAGCTGATGCTGGATCTCCTTAGCCGACAGTACCTGCTTGATGGATGTCATCATGTGCGCAGTAGAGAACCAATCATACAGCGGTAGTTTGCTATGTTCCATAACGGTACCCTTTGTCAACGAGATTCTGTTGCCACAGTTCTCACATTGAAAGGATTTCCTTCCAGGCAGCCATTTATACTTTGTAGCTCCACACTTAGGACACACAACACCTATTTCCTCTCGAACAGCTCTAAGGTAGTTCTCGCAGCTATCCTCATCAGGGAACATCTGGAAGAAGTCTTTCAATAACATAGGTCTCATATTTGTGACAAATATAATTGATTTTCAGATTTTTACAATGGAGCTATATTGAAATTAACATACCTTAGTACTTTTATCAAAACACAGAAAAAATAGTTTACAAATTCCTATAATTTGGAGATAAGTTGTTGGTGAAATACGAATAGATATAGTATTATTTGCATTTATCTTTTAGTTTATTTTCCTTTGTATAACTATTTAGTTGGGGATATCAATACCACACAAGTATGTAAGTCTTTATTCTATTTCCAGTCTATGCATTTAACGGAAGAACCAAAGATAAGTAGTCAAAACAGCTGATGATATGGATGATTTACTGACAAGATATAATAAACTTCTTAGGCAATATGAGGTTTTGCACAAAGAGAATGAGGTTCTGAGATCACTTCTAAAAATCCATGGTGTTGAATATGAAACAAGGATGAAAGAAGATATGAATAAACCTATATATTCTTTGGTTTCAGTTCCAACTATTACTCTTTCGATAGATGAGCGCATAAGACTTTTCCAATCTTTATTTAAAGGGAGGGAAGATGTCTTTGCACGGAGATGGTTTAGTAAGACAACTGGTAAATCTGGATATCAACCTGTTTGTATTAATGAGTGGAAACAAGGAATCTGTGATAAGAAGAAGTATAGGTGTGTAATATGTCCAAATAGAAACTTTGCACCACTAACAACTCAAGATATGTATCGCCATTTAGAAGGAAAAGATGAGTATTGCTGTGATGTTGTGGGACTCTATGCTATCATGCAAGATAATAACTGTGCTTTCCTTTGTGCCGATTTTGATGACAAGAACTGTAAGTATGGTTATAAAGAAGATGTACTTGCCTATGTGGGTGTGTGCAGAGAATGGCTGATTCCCTATGCCATAGAGCGCTCGAGATCGGGGAATGGTGCCCACGTGTGGATTTTCTTTGAAGCGCCTCTACCAGCATCTAAGGCGAGGAGATTAGGAAATACTATACTAACGGAAGCTATGACGCGTAATGGACAGATGTCGTTCAACTCCTATGATCGATTCTTTCCCAATCAAGATTATTTGCCAGAAGGAGGCTTTGGCAACCTCGTTGCACTCCCACTACAAGGTCAGGCACGCAGGAAACAGAACAGTGTTTTTGTTGATAATGATTTCCTTGTATATAAGGATCAATGGGCATTTCTATATAATCTTAAGAAAATACAAGAATCTACTATCGACCAACTACTACGCCTGCATTATCAAGAAGAACTTGGAAAACTGTCTATGTCGAGCGAAAGCAAGCCATGGGTTACCCCTTTGCCGCAAAATATTACGCAAGAAGACTTCCATGCTAAGGTTGAGATAATCAAAGCAGACAAACTATACATCCCATTGAAGGCTGTTTCTGCAAAGGTACTAAACCATCTGAAAAGAATTGCAGCCTTCAAGAATCCTGAATTTTACAGTAAGCAAGCACTCCGTCTTTCTACATATGCCATTCCACGCATAATCTCATGTTTTGATATTACTAACGAATACCTTGCTATGCCACGTGGTTGTGAGGATGCTACTCGATCTTTCCTTAACGACAATGCTGTAACATACACTATTACTGATAAAACAAATCATGGCAATAAGATTTCTGTTTCTTTTCAAGGGGAAGAAAGAGAGGAACAGTTGGAAGCCATCAATGCCCTATTACCATATACGAATGGCATCCTACATGCCACTACCGCTTTTGGGAAAACCGTTACAGCAGCAGCTATTATCGCTCGTAAAAAAGTAAATACACTCATCCTTGTTCATTCGAATGCATTACTTAAACAATGGCATGACCGCTTAACAGAGTTTCTTAATATCGACTACCCAAAACATGAAGAAAAGAATAAACGTGGTAGACGTAAGGTGTTTTCTCCTATAGGTTGCTTTGATTCATCAGGGAATACGCTTCACGGTATTATTGATATAGCTCTTATACAGTCATGTTTGGATGAAGATGGTGTAAAACCATTTGTACAGGACTACGGAATGGTAATTGTTGACGAATGTCATCATGTGTCTTCTATAACCTTTGAACAAGTATTGATGTCTATAAAAGCTCACACCATATATGGGTTAACAGCTACCCCCATTCGTAAAGACGGTCATCAGCCAATCATCTTCATGCAATGTGGTCCAATACGATTTTCTACTGATGTTAAAAGTCAGATAGCTAAGCAATCCTTCGATAGGTTCCTTATTCCAAGATTTACATCATATAACTTTATTTTAGAGGACAGGCTATCAATTGCAACCTTATATAAATATCTATCCGAAGATGAGATACGCAACAATCTCATTGTAGAAGATATTTGCAAAGCAGTTAATACAGGAAGAACACCGATCATTCTGACTAATAGAACTGCCCATGTGTCTGTATTAGCAGAGAAGTTGAATGCTACCATCAAAAATGTTATCTCATTGACAGGGGCAGGTACGACAAGAGAAAAGCGAGAGGCAATGCAACGGCTACAAAATATTCCTGACAGCGAACAATTAGTTATTGTCGCAACGGGAAAGTATGTTGGCGAAGGCTTTGATTATCCGCGTCTTGACACCCTATTCCTTGCACTTCCAATCTCATGGAAAGGTCTTTTAACTCAGTATGCAGGTCGGCTTCATCGGGAATATGAGGGAAAGAAAGATGTACGTATCTATGACTATATCGATATCCATGAACCAATTTGCGATAGTATGTATAGAAAACGACTCAAAGGCTATGCTGCAATAGGATACAAAACAATCAATACAGCCCAACCAACATTGTTTGATAACATAAACGACATACCGTCCTCCGTACCTGAAAATCAGATATTTAATGGTTCAACTTTCTACCGCCCCTACACTTCAGATTTGATAAAAGCAAAGCGTTCCATTGTGATATCTTCACCAAAACTGTATAGAACGGAGCAAAATCCCTTAGTCACTTTGTTGAAAGAACTTGCTCACCAGGGAATTGAAATTCTTATTACAACAGTTGCAGAGAACGAACAAACAGCATTCATCCAATCAAAGGGGCTATCTGTAAAAGTGAAACCAAAGCTATCATTATATACTACCATCATTGATAAAGAAGTTGTTTGGTATGGTTCAATAAACACGCTTGGTTATGCTTCAAAGGATGATAACATGATAAAGGTGACTGATATTCACCTTGCTAATGAATTGATAGAGATGATACTCAAACATAGTTAAGTAACATGATATATGCCAATTTAGGATAAGTTTAGTATAAATAAATATCTGTATCTTTTATCCTTTTCAAAGCCAAATCAAACTACGAATGTAATTATTTTTCACATCTTCATTTTTAAAAGATACTCTTTAGCATTCGAATTAACGCCCTTTTGGCTTGCAAAAGATGCCCTTTAAGCCTCTTACTAACGCCCTTTTGAAGTCTAACTAAGCACCTTTTGAAAAATGATTTTGTAACTTCTTCATAACAAACGAGTTACAAAGGTGATAAGAAAAGCGTTTTTTCGACTGTTTTTGGTGAATAAAGCACCGGTTAATGTAAAGATAATTCAGAGCGATGGGTTGTTTATAGGATATGAATTTGGGTCTTCAGTAATTTGAAGTGATAAGGTTTGCCACTTGTGTTTAGAGTTTGAAACAATGTCACACGGAGGCACGGAGAGGACGGAGGATTATTTAATCTAAATCGGTCATTAGACCACAATATGTATAATTCTTCTTACTCTGGTATTGTTTCCTAACATCTTTTATTTTCTTATCGGCATCTTGTCCGTCTTTGTAACTCGACGTAGCTCGCTACGCCTGCATTACAAAGCCAAACAATCTGTTCGATAATAAAACAAAATATGTTTAGGTTCTAATGACCGATTAGGGTTAAACCAAGATGATTAAAGCGATTAGCATTAGCAAAGAGAGAGGTCTTTTATCTCACGCAGAGAGTCTAAACACATCATTACGGCATAAAGCATGACGACAAGATGATGCCATGCATCAAACTTCTTTATATAGTGTTCACCTCCCAGAGCTTGGCTCAGAGAGAGAATTTTATCACGATTAGAATAGTTTAACAGTTGAACATATAGCGATTGTCCGATAAAATGTGTACTTTTGTTCATCTTATTTCATTGTTTTATTATGACAGCTACAAAGGAAATAAGAAGGGCTGACTGTGCAAAACAATCAGCCCGTTTTTTTATTATTCTGAATTAAAAAGATATGAACGCACAAAAAGTTTTATCGGACACCAATATTAATTTACATTTTGACACACCCTCTTTCTTTTTCCAACAACCACACTTTTCGGGCTGTTCCTCCTGCATATCCTCCTAATTCTCCATTGCTTGCCACAACTCTATGGCAGGGAATGATGACCATTAATGGATTATGGTGATTGGCATTACCTACAGCACGGGCGGCTTTGTTTCTGCCGATACGTCTTGCTAATTCTGCGTAAGAAAGCGTTTCTCCGTATGGGATTTGCTGCAAACCTTCCCATGCGAGTAGCTGAAAGGGAGTGCCGTTTAATCGTATGGGGAGGTTAAAAGTCTTACGCTTCTGAGTGAAATATTCCGTTAGCTGTCGGCAAGCCTCAGTTAGTAACACGCTGTTTTGTTCCTTGTCTTCCGTCCACTTCGCTATCATTCGTTCGTCAATCGTATCTTCCCATTGGCAATAAACGATAGCGTCTTCTTCCTCGGCAAGTAATAAGTTGCCGAGGGGTGAGGGGTAACGACAGAAGTACATGGATTATTCCTCTACAACCTCAGCGTCTTCGATATTATCTGTAACCAACTTGTCGCCTGTCACAATCTTGGCATCTTCAGCCTTCTCGTAAGATTTACGGACAAGATACATACGGATAATCAAGATGAATTCTAAGACTCCATAGTACATAAATGCCCATCCGAGAACTAACAATGGAAGCTGCGCAGTCTCTATTGGTTTACTAATCAAAAGAATAGCTACTGCCAAGATGACTGTTGGGAAGAGCCACATATAGACTGGAACACGAGCGTATTGACGTGAACGAGCGAGGTTCATAAACTGATTGACAGCACCGAGAATCAGTAATGCTGCAAGGATATAAACCACCCATGTGATAAACGTGTTGGGCATAACGGCAAGGATGATACCCAAGGCAATACTGCCAACACCCGCAATAGGGAAGGAAGGCGACTTGAGGTTCTCTTCTTCTTGTTGTCCTTCTTGCTGTTCTGCCTTCGCTGTTTTCTTTGCTACTTTCTCCTTTTCAAAATAGTAAGCGATGCAGGAAACCAATCCAGAGAGTAGGAAGAGTATACCCACGGTGATGGTCATCCACGTCATAGTTTCCTCACGATATCTTACGAGGAGGAAACCTGTCACTAATACGATAATAGCCCTTATGGCTGATATTTGAAGTACTTTCATAGATGCAAAAATACAAAATAATCTCTATTCCAACGTTTTACTCCCTGATTTTTTATTATTTTTGCAATAAGAAATGATGAAGTTATGACATTATTATATCTTGTAAGGCATGGTGAAACGGTGGATAACGCCAATCATATTATGCAAGGACAAACACCGGGAGAACTGAATGAGCAGGGTATCAAGCAGGCTGAAGATCTTGCAGAACGTTTGAAAGATGAGCCTATCGATGCGTTTGTCTCAAGTGATTTACAGCGTAGTATTCATACCTGTGAACTTATAGCTCGACCTCATGGGAAGGCTGTTACGACGACTCCCTTGCTTCGTGAACGTGATTGGGGTTCGTTTACTGGGAAGTATATTCCTAATTTGGCAAATCTAAATGACCCTTCTTTATGGCCTGATGACATCGAAAGCTTAGAAGCTTTGAAGGCTCGCGCTAAGGAATTCCTCACATGGTTGAAGGAAGAATATCCTGATAAGAAGGTGCTTGCCGTAGGACATGGTATCATCAATAAAGCCATTCAAAGCGTTTATTTTGATAAGCCGATGAATGAGCTGAAGCCTATGGGGAATGCCGAGGTTAGGGTGCTTGAGCTATAAGGCTTATTAGCCCTATCAGCCTAATTAGCCTTATTGTGCCTAATAGTAAAAAGCGAAGAGGAGCCTCACTCACGTGAAACTCCTCCCCTTCATTTAAATAACTCTCTTTGTTACATCTCTAATTTGGTCTGAATGCAGTTTTACTCATTGGTTTGCTAACTGCTAAACAATCTTAATTACCTTAATTTAAAACCTTAGTGCTTAGTATTTAAACCTGATTGAATCAACGTCTATTTATTATATCTTAATGTCGTTATCTATGTCCACCAAATGAGCTACTTCCGTTTGAAACGCTTCCACCACCTGAGCGGTTTCCGCCAAATGTTGCGCCACCACCACCGAAGCTGTTGCTTGGTGCATCGAATGAGCGACTTGGCTCATAGCTTCTTGTTGCGCCACCATAGTTCCTACTTCCACCGAAGTTACCACCATAGTTAGGTTGAGTAACCGTTGTTCGTGTTGAACTCTCTCGTGGAGCGTAGTACTGATAATTACGTGGTCCATCAAAGTTTCCGCGTTGCTGATTGCCGAAGCTGCGTGGGCGGTCGTTCTGATAAGTAGGACCATTGTTATAATAGTAGTTTCCTCCTCTATTGTAATCGCCACGTATGTAGCTATCTCTCATCCCATATCGGCTGTTATAATCTCCGCCGTAGAAGATTTCTCTTCCGTTATACCAACTTCTTCCGCCATTCATTCGCCAGCTGTGGGCTCCGTTGTAAACGTTGTAGAACGATGGTCGTCCGAAGTAATAATAGTCGCGGCGTGGATAACGAGCATAAATGCCAAATCTCCAGTAGCCTGCGTCCCATCTCAGTGGGCGGTAGAAATATGCTGCTTCAACGTATGCACGATATTGCCAATCATAGAGGATATAGCTCAAATCTACATTTCGATGTGACCAATACATTCCATAGAGGTCGTCTACCGTGTTGACATTCATGAGGTAATCCAAGTTTATTTCGTAGGCTGCCTCATATTGTGCCTCCGTCAGATTCAGCTCGTAAGCCATCTTATCTGTTAGAAAGAGTGCTTGTACTCGAGCCTGCTCATAACTCATTGCGCTTGTTGATGCGCCGATAACTATGAGCGATGCGATGAGGGTTAGTACTATCCTTCTCATAATCGTTACCTTTTTAAGTTCTTATTCAAGTTTCGGACTACTTCGAAAAGCATTTCCTAACTTTCACGATGCAAAGGAACGAAGAAAAAAAGAGATGTGAAAAGGATTTCCCCTATACAGTGGGGGATTTTCCCTAAACTTGTGTTTGACACGATATAACGGCTTAAAATCTCACCTTATTTATATACAGTTAGTTTTATTTTTACGTTACTGTCACTTTTAACAATTCTCGTAATCGATTGGAAATTAAATGGTTATATACTGAAAGGTGATGATAGGAATGACAGGAAAATAAGTTTCGATGGATTCTTTTAGTTCTCATTTAAATTGATTCTTCCGTTAAATGTGTGTACGTTTTTGTATAGCTTTAAAGAAAGAAACGAGCTTATGCGTTAAACAAAACTGGGTGTGTCAAAATGGATACATCCTCTTTCACTCTCTTTTTTTTACGCATTACTTGTTGATTTTCCGCTCATGGGGATGCTCGGCCCAAACCGCTCAGTGTTTTCTGGTATAGCTTATTAAGCTACACCTGTACTTAGGATTGCAGTTCTATGTTGAGCTTTCGATGCTGGTGTCCTACAAATCGGATTTTATGACTGGAAGATTGAACGTGCCGCTCAAGGCTTGAGCAGGTAAAAGAAAGTTACTAGTCTTGCCATGATATTCACGGCGAGTCCAGCAACCTATCTTTGTCAAAGTGCAAAAGTGCAAAAGTGCAGAAAGTGCAAAGTGCAGCGGATAGAAATTCCTGCACTTCATTCCAGTAGTTTTTTCAATATGGCAGCTCCAATCTTACGCTCTAACCCCTGTTTGCTCATGGAGATTCCCGTCTCACGAGATATTTTCTGCTTCGCTTGGGTTATGCCAAGAGCTCTTTTCCATGAGAACGAGAGCCCTGGTATTGGAGATTTCTTACTCATGACTTTGGTTGGTTCGTTGCAGTTCCTGTCTGGATATACTGTGAAGGGTTCTTCTCTATCTTTGTCAGTTCCTCTTCACGCCATTTGGCGATAGCTGTTGTGAGAAGTTCTGCTTGCACTGTCGCTATTTGATTCAACAACTCTTTATTAGCAGCCATTTCTGCCTCAAGTCTGCTATGATTCTTTTCGGTAGAAATTTTGACCTCTGTATTTACGTTGTCATTCAAGTCAGATATTTGTTGATCAGAAAGCACTCTTACCCGATGCATCTCCGAACGAAGCAAGTCATCATATGGGCCAGATGCTATCATCATTTTGAAGAAAGTAGGAGTTGTTTCTATAATAATAAACAGCAACATAACGAAGATAGAGACGAGTTGAAGCGAAAAATTCTCTGACTTTACATTGCTAAATGCCTCATATCTCACGCAGAAACCATTCTCTTCCGAAGCCTTTGAAATGTTGGCACCGGCGTTGCTCGCATTAGCTGAAATTTGTTGCTTTATATCGGTCAGTTCTGTTTGGTGCGCAGATGTCCAGTCATCCATTTCTTTCTGAATAGCATCTCGGTTTGCCTTTTTGTCTTCATATATAGGACCATGGCCAACTTTTCCACTCAGGGCAGTACCCTCAGCTTCCTGCTGTAGCTCATAGTTGGCTTTCGCCAGACGTTTACTTATTTCCTTGCGCTCTTTCTCTAGTTCATTACGACGTTCAATGAATGACTTATTGCCTAGCTCAGATTCCTTTCTAGCATCATTGGCGCGCTTGATATTGTCAATTACTAATTGATGATCTATCCTGTCCTCGAATATCTTCATCTCAAGAGGTGTCGAAATAACAATGCCAAGAAAAATAGCCATGATAATTCTGGGCAAGCCGCCGATAATTTCATCTTTGCTGATGGTGTGCTTGCCATCTGAATACATGGTATTTACGATAAATCGGTCAAGATTAAAAATCAAGAGGCCCCAAAATATACCGAAGCAGATAGCCATAAGTTGAGCATGACCGTCTATGTGGTCGGTTGATAGTTTCTCTATATCGGGGTTAGCAAACACGAAATACATAGCATAGCCACCAGAAAACATAGCCATCAACGCAGTAAAGAGAATTGTACCACCCATACCGGCATACTTGGCGTAGTCGGCGCGACACTGTCTCAGAATCTTTTTGTTTACTCCAGCGCAAGTCCAAAGGAACTCGTTTAGGAGTCCTCCCCATTTCATCTCGTTTGCAGGTTCATTAACTTTATCCATGTTTCTTGATTTTTTTCAATTTGTTAAACACATTGTCTAATTTTACAATGATCTTATTCCACCAATTATTACGATTCAATGGGATATGTAAACTGTGGAATTTATCGATACTGATTTTGGGAGTTTCTTCAATCATGGCTGCCGACAACTCTATCTTCGGAGGGTCCTTCAGGTTGAGCGTAGCTTGAAGCATATTGAAGTTAATGCTCACAGATACATTGTTGATTATCTGAGGAGTAGGTACCATTATCGATTTGATTATAGGGAGGGGCAGTATCTTTACTTCTATCTCCTTATTGGTTTCTCCAAAAACATCAGCAACTTTCAACCTATATTTTGTGTTTCGACGAGGCTCTACTATTTGACTTCCTATAGTTTCCACCATGCCATGACCTTCAAGTTCTACTGAGATGGCATTACAAATATTCCAAGAGAGGACAACTGGTACACCTGAAACCGTAAATTCTTTATCAGCGCAAAAATCTATCTTGCATTCAGGTTTTACCTCTATAGTTACTGTTAGCTTGTCTTCTCGTCTTCCATCAAGACTTATAACGGTAAGAGTATACGTTGTGTCCCGTGCTGGGGAAACAACCTTGGAGGCTTTTGGCTCAACTATCTCAGTGATGTTGTCGTAACTCAACTTTACAGCCTTAGCATTTTTTACATTCCATGTAAGTGTAGAAGAGTCACCATTTCCTTTCCTTAGTATTGTTGACGATGCGGAGAAGTTTGTCTGCCATTTAGTAAGGAGTTCGTCAAATGGTCTGAGATTGTCGATGTCTGTTTCTGAAAGATATTGCATCAACGCTTTCAGTAAGAGAGGGAATACTCCGTCCAGACTCTTTAGCCTTGTATAAATAGTCGAGGACGTAATATCCTCGTAATCTTTTGCCGTAAACAATAACGCTTCAGACCCTTCTACTTGATAGTCATCTATCAATGACAAGTCTCCAGAGATAGCCAGTATACTTGTGTAAATGATAAGTTCCGAGAAGTAATCAAGTCTCTCTGATGATTTGTGATTATTCTTTCTGCACGGGTGCTGATAATCCTTCTTGCCGATGATGATATCGTCAAAGTCATTCATCGTTGGCACATACATTGAATCGTAATCAATCAGATATAGTTGTCCGTTATTGCCTACGATAATATTCTCATGCTGGAGGTCACCATGGGCAAACTGATGTAGGTGCATATCATGACATAGAGACAAGAAATCGTCAGCCAGTTTCTTCAAGGTTAGCTTATCTCTGTGACTACATATAAATTCTTTCAGATTGAGCCCATCCACCCATTTCATCCTGGTTGTTGGGTATATTTTACCTCCAACCACGATACCCTCATCTACATAGGTGAACTCACAGAAATAAGGCAGAGGATGCTTTGATAACGCTTCGGACACAAGTTCCATCCTATGTTTGACATTCCCCAAATCACTATGCCAACAACGAAAAGCCCATTTCTCACCATTCTTCACAAATGGATACACAGAGGTGAATCCCCCAGAGTATCTCTTGGGATTACCGTCTGGCAAAACCTCAAAGGTTCCGTCTTTAACAAATGAATCCTTGATTAATGCCGGGACAAGTATACTTTGTGTTATCTCTGATATTTCAGGCATTTTACCACTTCTTGCTTATATTGTCTATATTAGGAGTTTCACTGATACGAACATTCTGTTTCCATTTGGACGACATATCTTCTGCTCCTTTCTTGTAATCAGGTTCAGAAGGAGGGGTGTAACTGTTGTTAACCCACTTGCTTGATATGGAATCAATAGGCGAACCCACTATTTCCTCCAATGGATTTAAGTCTTCAATAGATATCTGTAATAGAGCATCTTTTAGTGATTGGGACAAATGTTTAAGTTCAGAATCTGTTTCAAGTACCTTGAATATGTTTGAACTTCCACGAGAGGCAATATCGTCAGAATTAAAAAGCAGTGTGTCGGTATCTTCTATCCCAAGATCATTCCATAATGACGGCATCTTTGACAATGCAAGAATGCTTATGTAGATGACCAACTCAGAGAAGTAGTCTGCCTTGGGGGTTAGTTTCTTGTTCTGCCAGCGTGCAGGATGCTGATACCCCTCAAGGCCCTTTATGTCATCTGAATAACCATCAAGAGATGGAACATACATGGAGTCATAATCCACAAGCACAAGTTCACCGCTGTCCTTCACCATGATATTTCCATGCTGAAGGTCGCCATGAGAGATACCGTGCTCATGGAGTGATTTTGCCATTTTCAAGAAATTAGCAGCAAGAGTTTTCAACTTCTCTGGAGAGTAGAGATACTTACTTATATAATCTTTTAGCGGCGAGGCATCAACCCAGTCCATAGCGACAATAGGCTGAACGCCTTCATTTGTCAAAATACCATCAGAGAAATACTCAAAACCTACGAAATAAGGCAATTGAAGGCGCCGCAGTTCATCAGCAATCTCCTTAGTCCTTTTCTGAGCATCGTCTACGCTTGCATGCCAACACCTTATGGCATATTTACGATTGAGATTTTCAAATGGAAAGACCACACAGAAACCTCCTGCATAACGAATAACGGTGTCGTTACGCTTCACCACATGGCCACCCATTAAGACGGGGGATTTAAATAATTGTGGAGTTTCTATAGCTGACAGATACTCACTACATTCCGGAAGTTTTGCCATCTTCTAGCTTTTTTACACGTTCTTCGAGTTTCTTTATTCTCTCAAGCAGTTGATTGACAAAACTCTTTAATTTCTCAAGTTTGATATTCATCTTCTTCCTCTTCTTGTTTTCTTTCTTCGGGATGATAGAACTAAGGGAGTCGACTAGTTTTGAGAACTTCTCCCGTAGTGAAGCTGTGTTATCTTCTCTTGTAAAATTGTCAGGAGTCTGTTCCACATAACTTTCGTCTTCGGCAACATTGCTTCCTACTTCATGTGTGCTCGAAGCCTTTTCTGTTGGGAGGATTGGACTTTTTTTCACAGACTCCTGGGCGATTAGATTACTTAAGTTGTCTGTAAGGCTGACTTTAAATTCTGAGACACCATCGTTCTCTATGATTACAAGTGTAGTGTCGTCGTTATGCATTTTCTCTTCCTTGCGCCATTTCCCCACCAGTTCTATAAACTCTTGGTGTGATTGTATAGATAGAAGAGACTCAACATATGATTGCTCTTGTCCTTCGGCGTGTTTTCGATAGAGAAATTCAGAAAGGGCATCTGTTACAAGTAGAAGTTTTCCACCAGCATCGAGAACATCATCCTTAATCTTGGGTTCTCCCTTACCACCTTCCATACTATCGAAATAATCTGGATGATTACCAAAATCCCCTTCTTGCGAGCGAATAAAATCCGTAATGTTATTATTGGCATCTAACTTTACGATGCAGGAATCTCCCAATACGTAGCTGCTGTATGCTGCCTCCTTTTCGAACTTAACGCCACACAAGGTGGAGCCCGCTCCTCTACGCTCTGCCAGGATGTTCTCAAGCATCCATGTGGGCTTGCCTTTTTCTTGCTCTGTTTCTAGAAAATTACGCACACGTTCCATCCATAGTAGACGAAGATTCTTAATCTCATCCACAGCTTTAGGTTTGAAATCGTCGTTTGCGTATGCGTTGGCAAGCAGTTCTGCCCACCATTGAGGAAAAATAGACTGAGACATGCCATCCGAGACCGCCACAGATTTCCTCTCTACGTTTATAGAGAAGAAATCCTGGCAGTCGGAATATTGTTCAGCCTCTTTGTGTGTTATGAAGCCACGAACTATCATTTTTTATCTTTTTGTCCCTTACTTGAGCCGAAATTAATTAGATTGATGAGGTCAACACCCTCTGCATGGAAAATGCATCCACGAGCATTGTCGCTCATAGGTAGTTCATTCTTAGTTGCAGCCTCTTTATAACCTTCTGGCACCACACTTGTAATCTCGTACAAGAACTCAGCACCGGCACCAGTAGAAGATATTGCTGACTTGTCATTGGGGAACACAACCTTTGTTCCATTTTCCGAACCAACCTCAGCGTTGAATATCAATACGTTGCCATCCTCACAAGAAAGGTTCATTATTTCGTTTGCAACGTCAATGGTTTCACGCATGCAAATACTTATATCCTGACCATTATAATACGGAATTCCGTCGGAGATGTTGATGATAACAGGTGCGGGATTCTGTGGCTTGTCTTCCATCCATTTGGAGACAAGTTCTTTAGCCATCTCAAAGGCACCCTTCATGTTTGTAGTGCCATCCTTGTCAATGGCTTCTACCCAAACTGGCATCTTTGTGTCTATTTCAATGATTCCGCCAGCACCATCAGGCATCTTCTTCTTCACAGAGTCTATTCTTACAGGATTACTATACAAATCCTCTAGGTATCCAGAACAAATCTCCTTCACATTATGGTTATATCCAATAACGGTGATAAAACAACGGTTCTTTGGCTTTTCTCCGTTGAAATTCTTCTGGATAATCTCATTGATAACTCGGTTGATTACCTTTGAGGCGAAAGATGTCCTTGTCTCTCCTTCGTAAGGACTCATCATAGAGCCGGACTGATCTATCAAGATGATAAGGTAGCCTGGTGTTGCGGAACTCCATTGCATGTCGTTTGCTGCCATAGGTAGTAAATTTATTCCGGCTGCTCCTGTTCAGATAGTTAAGTTTAGATTAAGTTACATACAAGCGCAAAAACGTGGAGCTACGTCCTGTCACTCGTTCCACACTATAAGGCTTCTAGCATTGCCCTGATTCTCGAAACGAGCAACGCCATTAGCCCCACGCTGATGTAGATATATAGTACTTCCACGCCCTGCCAAATAAATGATAGGACACAATGAGGGTTGTATGTAGTACACCCAGTGAAGCATTGACATTGCTTTTTTTTGACAATCAGTTTGAACTTTGCAAGAATTCTATAGCGTCAAATCCAAAGCATCAGTAAACGCCTTTGCCTATGTATGCGCCCATCCTTATTCCGCTCCTGCTGTCTTGCGACAGAGGCTCGGAGTGAGGTAAGCGGTCGTAAAATTAAGCAAAATCAGACAAACCCACAAAAAAAATGTAGAGAAATGTGTGTCGGAGTTAAAAAATGACTGACAGTATCAGCAAGATAATACCCAATATCTACCATATTGTATATTTGAGCGCTACAAGGCGTCAATCTTTCAATAACCAGAAAGATTCCCATTCCCCACATTTCAAAGAATTCATCAACGTATGATTAATTTTAGCGAAACATAAGGCAATTGATGCTTAATAGGCTTGCAAAAGATGCCCTTTTAAAGTCTTATTAACGCCCTTTTGAAACCTTGCTAAGCATCTTTTGAATCCTCTTTTTGCAACTACTTGGTAATAAATGACTTAGAAAGGAAATAAAACAACTCACGTTTAAGTTATTTCCCTATCTTTTCTTTGAACATTTTGTCAATATATTTCCTTGTCTTTTGAAGTTAAATCTTACACAGAGCCAAAGAGTTAAGGGAGGGTTTATTTAAAGATATGTATCCACAGTGCGCTATTAATGCAAAATAGAGGAGGTGTGGACTGTTTTAACCACTTTTCTATTTGAAATCTAATAAGTTGCGTTTACTTGTGGAGGGATTAAGTTTGCCGGTCATCTTTTTTTTATTATCTTTGTAGCTGGTATTAACTTTATAATGATGAAGAAGTTATTTTCAACCTTGGTTGTCCTTTTGATGACATCGACGATGCAGGCTCAGTATCAAGAGCCGGTGCGACGTGACACGTTAAAGTTGCAGCCATTAAAGGGCTTAGAATATAAGGTGGAGATGCAGGGGAGCCTTTCAAAAGGCAAGACCCCACTCTGGCTCAATGCCAATAAGTATGGACTCAGTTCGCTGGAGACGGCGAACGGCTATCTACGTGGGGGCATAGAACGCCCATTGAGCACGGATGAAGGGCAGAAGTTCGGCTTAGGCTATGGGTTAGATGTTGTCGTTCCTATCAATTATACAAGTAAGGCTGTTATCCAGCAGGCATACGTGGAAGGGCGATGGTTACATGGAACACTGACCATTGGAGCTAAGGAACAGCCGATGGAACTGAAGAACAATGAGCTCAGTTCGGGTTCGCAGACATTGGGTATCAATGCTCGTCCTATTCCGCAGGTGCGCTTGGCATTGTCAGACTATTGGACACTACCTTTTGCGAATGGCTGGTTACACCTCAAAGGACACGTCGCTTACGGAATGATGACCGACCAAAATTGGCAACATGACTTCACCGCTAAGCAGTCGAAATATACCGACCGCGCATTCTTCCACTCTAAGGCAGGCTATCTGAAGGTGGGCAATGATGAGGTGTTCTGTCCGTGGTCGTTGGAGATGGGATTAGAGATGGTTAGTATCTTTGGCGGTACCTCTTATCTCCCTGGTGGGCATGGTGCCATGAAAACCATAGAGAATGGGAAAGGGCTGCACGCTTATTGGAACGCCTTTCTCCCCGGTGGTGCTGACAATGGTGAGACAACTTATCAGAATGTGCAGGGCGACCAATTGGGCAGTTGGGTGATGCGTTTCAACTATGATGGCGACTGGAGTGGTTTTTCACTCTATGCCGATAAGTTCTTTGAGGACCATTCAGCCATGCTTCAGCTTGACTATGACGGTTATGGTGAGGGTAGCGAGTGGATGGAGAAGAAGCAACGTCGCTACTTGATTTATGATTTCAAGGACTGGCTCTTAGGTTTTGAATATCGTTATAAACCAGATAATTGGTTGAACACTTTTGTCGTTGAATACCTTTATTCAAAGTATCAGAGTGGTCCGATTTACCATGATCACACCATCACGGTAGCCGATCATATCGGAGGCAAGGACAACTACTATAACCATTATATCCTCCCCGGTTTCCAACATTGGGGACAAGGCATTGGTAATCCGCTTTATCGTTCGCCAATTTATAATGAAGATGGGACTATCTACTTTAAGGACAACCGTTTCGTGGGTTTCCATGTAGGTTTGGGTGGTCATCCTTCAGAGTATTTCAAGTGGCGCTTCCTCGGCACATGGCAGGAGGGATTGGGAACCTACGAACAGCCTTACACGAAGAGACGACACAATGTGAGTCTGATGGGGGAGGCTACCTATACACTGCAAGGACAGAAACTTCCGATGTGGATGAGAGGTGTTGATGTCCGAATGGGCATCGGTGCCGACTTTGGTTCAGTACTCGGTGGCAACAACTATGGTATGCAGTTGACCATTACGAAGCGTGGTTTGTTAGGAAAGAAATAGCCTTTTTATTGTGTAAAAAGAACAAAATAGAATATGAAAAGAATAAAGATATTATCTTTTGTCTTGCCCCTACTGACACTCCTCTTCTCCTCTTGTACGTTGGAAACGGACAATGATGCAGGAAGAATGGAGGGAATGTGGCATCTTGTGAAGATAGAATCAATGACATCCGCTGCAAATGAAGACTTGAGTGAGCAGGTAATCTTCTGGTCTTTTCAAGCTAAGCTCTTGCAGATGGAGGATAAGACAGGACAGCATTATAGCTATCTCTATCGTTTCCGTATTGATAATGACCAACTTACGTTGACTTCTCCTTATCAGTTTGACCGTGAGAATGGCGACCGACCACTAACAGCTTATGAGTCAACATTAGGCTTATATGGTATTAAAAGTCTTACGCCAGTGTTCCGAATTGAGAAGATAGACAGACGAAAGATGATATTGAATGATGGGGCGGTAAGGCTCTACTTTGATAAATTCTAAGCGGTTAAACTCTATTGAACCCTATTGATATCATGTGAGTTATTAGCATCTTTGGATTTTTATCTTTCTCTTCTTGACACGCTCTATCCCTCTTTAATAGACGTGCGGACGCCTAACACATGACGTGCGGAGGCTTCGCACTATTGGTGCGGACCGTAAGCACATAACAAAGTAATACGGTGTGAAAGCTATGCAGAAGGGTAGTTTTTGTTTAAGATATTGCTTTAAGTCATTATGGCTACGAAATAACAAAAGGCAGGTGTGAGCCTGCCTTTTGTGTATATATTAATAACGCTGCTTAGTTTTTAGTTTCTTACCTTTTTACTTCCTCTTTATTCTGTGAAAGGAAGTCCACCTTTCCTTCTTATAAAGACATCGAGGGTATATTGGAAGGTGATATAGATAATAATATCAATCGCAATAATCCATGTCACAAGAAGTTGATTGAAGAGAGAAAGGTTGATGATGATAAAGATAAGCGACAGTGCAATGATGCTTATCAAAGCCTGATGCTGTGTCATTCCTGCACGCATTAGCTTATGGTGGATATGGTTTTTATCCGCTCTGAAGATCGGTTTGTGGTGAAGAATTCGAACGATGATAACTCTGAACACATCAAAGGTTGGTACGAGGAGTAAGGTCACGGAAAGGAGCGTTGCACCCTTCTGATAAGGCATGACATGTGGGTTATACATACAGAACTTAATCAGTAGTACGCCAAGGATGTAACCAAGTGTCAGACTACCAGAGTCTCCCATGAATATCTTTTGGTTCTTTTCCTGTTTTCCCCATATGTTATGGTAAAGGAAAGGAATCAATACACCCATCAGTCCAGCAATAAGGATGCAATAGACCCATATCTTTTCGCGTTGGAAAATAAAGAAAAGACCCGATAAAGCGATGAGCGTAAGGCTCGCAGAGAGGCCGTCAATACCATCTATCAAGTTGATGGAATTCATGATAAATACCAGTACGCCAATGGTTAACACCGCCCCTACGAGTGGCGGAATCTCATAGATACCCAAGAATCCGTAGAGGTTGTTGATGTAAAGATAGGACATCGGAAGCAGACTTGCCACAATAATCTGCATGAGAAGTTTCTTCTTTGCCCGTACGCCAAAGATGTCATCGAGTACGCCTGTTATATAGATAACGGTGATACCCACGCCAAAGAAGATGCTCCATGGGCTGACCCCAATCTTATTGCCTTTGCTTGTATAAATCCACGCCAATAGTGCAACGACCGTAGCAATCAGCATACTGGGCATAAACGATACACCCCCTAAGCGAGGAACAGCATTCTTGTGTATTTTTCTGGCATTTGGTGTGTCATATAATTTTCTCTTTTTACAAAACGAGAGAATCTGTGGAATCATAATGAATCCACAGACAGCACTCATGGCAAAAGCAAACAGGCTTATCAAAATATATGTTGACATGTTGTATGTATTCTTGTGTTTAATAAAACTCAAAAATTGTAATTATATTGTATTTGGGCGTCATAAAAAGTATAATTATTATCTGATGATAATCGTTTTTGCGAAATCTTCTCACTGTGAATGGTTATTTGTTATTTTCTTTTTGTAAATTTGTAGCTAAAGAATATTAGTTGAGTCGTTGTCTATTATGGGCATTGGGCGGTTCTATTAAGTATTTTTTGTTAAATAATCCTTGAGCATCAACGTATGGAACGTATTGACATATCAGTTTTAATGGCTGTCTATAAGAAAGATAATCCAACTTTCCTTCGTGAAAGTTTAGATAGTATCTTTTCTCAGACAGTGGAGGTTGCCGAGGTCGTTTTGTTAGAGGATGGACCTTTGACGGATGCTTTGTATGACGTTATAAAGTCTTATAAGTTGAGATATTCAACTTTGAAAGTGGTGTCATTCCCAGAGAATAGGGGGTTGGGTAAGACCTTAAATGATGGCTTACTACTTTGTAAATATGATCTTGTGGCACGTATGGATGCTGACGATATCTGTAAACCGAATAGGTTAGAGGTAGAGTATAATTGGCTAAAGGCGCATGAGGACTATGACGTGATAGGCTCTTGGGTGGATGAATTTACAGACGATAAGACGCGGGTAAAGTCGATAAGAAAGGTTCCTGAAACGTATGATGAGATAAAGAAATATGCGCAGTATAGATGTCCTATAAACCATCCGACAGCTATGTATAAAAAAGTAGCAGTGCTGGCAGTAGGTGGTTATCTCACAGAATATTTCCCTGAAGATTATTTCCTTTGGTTGCGAATGTTGAAGAATGGAAGTAAGTTTTATAATATTCAGGAGTCTTTGTTGTGGTTCCGTTATTCGGAGGAGACGGTAGCAAAGCGAGGTGGTTGGGCTTATGCTTGTGATGAGGTGCGTATCTTGGTACGGATGCTGAAGATGGGCTACATACCTTTCCATGTTTTTTGTCAAAGTGTTGTAATCCGTTTTACCACTCGTGTTATGCCTTTACCTATCCGTCAGCGGTTATATAATTTGATAAGAAAAACATAGCTTTGCAGGATTGAATAAGCTAAGAAGAATCACACTTATCTACAAAGAGATGATACAATAAAATAGCGAACATTACGTTTCTATTTTTATATCGTAGTTAATTATTAAAGATAAATACAGAATTAAATATAGTTTCAATGGAAGACAATAAGAAAGAGAAAGTTGCAGTAGTTTCCTTTCTCAAAAAACTTAAGCATGACTTGTTACGATACGTTATCGTATTTGTTGTTGCTTTGGTAGGATCAATCTTAGTGATTCTACCTGTTCCACGCTATTATAAGTGCGATATATCACTTGCTCCAGAGATGGATAATACCGAGAACGGAGGTAAGTTGAGTTCTATTGCGTCTTCCTTTGGTGTGGATCTTGGCGATGTTGCTTCTGCCAATGCCTTACAGCCAAGTCTTTATCCAGACCTGATGAAGTCAAATGAGTTTATTAAGAGTCTGCTACAGATTCCTGTAGAGACAAAAGATGGTTCGGTAAAAACCAATTACTACGATTATCTTTATAATCATCAGAAAGAGTCGCCATACGCTAAAGCGATAGGATGGATTGGAAAGAAGTTTAGCGATAAAGACAGTCTTACAAGCAAAATAGACTCTATTAATCCGTTTATGCTTAATAAAAAGCAAGACGAAATCTTCACGAGTATAAAGAATAGTATTGCATGTGACATTGATATTAAGACTGGATTGATAACGATTTCAGTGGAAGATCAAGACCCATTGATTAGTGCTACGATTGCTGATTCGGTACGAGCTAAACTGCAGGACTTCATCACCAACTATAAAACAAACAAGATGAAGAATGACGTGAAGTATTATACAAAGTTGGTCGCAGAGGCAAAGAAGAAGTATGAGGACGCACGTCAGAAGTATGCAACCTTCTCTGATGCCAATCAAGATGTTATCTTACAAGAGCTTCAGTCACAACGTGATGACTTGGAGAATGATATGCAGTTGAAGTTTAATGCTTATAGTGCGTTGAGCACACAGCTGCAAAATGCACAGGCAAAGTTGCAAGAGCATACTCCTTCTTTTACAATAGTTCAGAGTGCCTCTGTACCTGTTAAGCCTGCAGGACCAAAGCGAATGGCATTTGTTTTTATTGTTGTTTTCCTGAGTATGATGGTTACATTCGTTATTTGTAACTTCTCGTTATTGTTTGGTGGAGCAAAGGGTGAATAGTTGATGATTAGAGTGAAGGATATCATAACGCGTATAAACTCATATTCTATATCACGAAGAATGGGGCAAGGGCTGGTGTGGTCGTTCACTGGAACGGCTTTAGCGAAGTTCCTTACCTTACTCGTTGGTATCATCTGTGCCCATATTTTGCAGAAAGAAGCATACGGAGAGTTCTCTATGGTGCGCTCTACGATTAATATGTTTATTGTGCTTGGCTCTGCAGGATTAGGTGTTACGTCAACTAAGTATATAGCAGAATACAGGGAGAAGCAGGCTGATAAGATTCCTGCTGTCTATGCTGCAACGAACTACTTTGGACTTTTAATGGCCATCATAACGGCAATCCTGATACTGTTAGGCGCACCGTTTATAGCTAATAACATCCTTCACCATCCAAGTATTGTCCTGCCAGTACGTATAGGTGCGGTGTTATTGTTCTTTTCTATCATCAATGGTGTACAGAATGGAGCATTGATGGGCTTTGAAAACTTCAAGGCAATCGCTATCAATACATTGTTGGGAAGTGTCTTAGAATCGGTTTTAACGATTCTTGGAGCATATTATTTTGGTGTTAATGGAGCTATTCTTGGTTTTGGAATGGGATTCATCTTGATATTTGTTACGAATCATCTTTCTATCAATAAGAACTTCTCAGCTATTCATATAAAGAAGTTAAGCATAAAGAAACTCCATTTAAAGGACTTCTCTATCTTATATACTTATAGCCTTCCAGCAGCTTTGTCGGCATTACTTATCACCCCTTCGTTCTGGTTGATACGCTCAATACTTGTGCGTGCAGAGGGCTTTCAGGAACTTGCAGTCTTCGAAGCGGCTGACCAGTGGAAAGTTATTATCTTGTTTGTTCCCACAGCCTTCAGTCAGATAGTCCTGCCAATCCTATCCAGTTTACATAAGGAAAAGACCTCCTTTGTATCTACTTTGAAGTATAATATGCTCATTGTAGGCATTACGGCTTTGTTATTATCTATTGGTGTAATGCTCTTCGGTGGTTTTATCATGCGACTGTACGGTGCTACTTATGACAATTCTGTACCTGTTCAGATACTCGCTATATCTACAATCTTCTCTGCATTGGCTAATGTTCTTGAGATGGCAGTATATAGTCTTGGTAAGATGTGGCAATGCTTTGCTATCAATATTGTTTGGGCTTTGCTAATGGTTGGATGCTCTTATTATCTTTGTATGAGAGGAGATGGGGCTAATGGCCTATCAATGGCAGTATTAGTCTCTTATGTAGTGTCCTTCTTTATGTTTTTGGTGTACACCATCATTGTTGTTAGGAAGGAGGTAAAGTGATGTCAGAGAAGGTTCGTTATATCTTATTTGCACTCTTTCTTTTCCTTACACAGATACTGGGTACAGGCATTGTTCCAATGGGACTGTTCGCCCTTTCGCTGTTAATGATATTCTCACCTACCACCTTTCTACGTAGTCTGAGATATACCCCAATCTTCTTTTTATTCATCTGTCTCTCCTTGGGAGTCGGTTTTTACTTTGCGTTATGCAATGGTCTGAAGCCATGGAACATAGCTTATTGGGGACAATTCTACTTCCTTTGTATTCTTCTCTTAGGTGTTAAAGATAAGAAGATGTGCTTGGAAGCGTTGCGTATCTTCGTTTTTATCATCTTTATTCTTGACTTTGGAACGAATCTCTTGTTCCTTGTCGGTGTGAATGTACCCTGGACTGAACTGCCACCAGTGCGCCCTGGTGAAGCACTTGCACGTTTCCCAGGCTTTAAGGGTAATGCTTTATATTCAGGAAGTATCACCTTTGTGAGTGCTTGTTATATGCTCAACCAGAAGAAGGTGAATAAACTTGTCTTTTACATAGGGCTTGCCTCAATGGTGGGTAACCTCATTTTGTCAGGTTCGTATCGCTATCTTATCATCGGTGCGGTCGTTGCAACGATGTATTATCTGCGTTTGTACAGAAGTAAGATTATGATGGTTGGACTGTATGTTTCAAGTATTGTCATAGTGTTTATGGCAACACTTGTCACGATGTTCTCTAATCTAAGCAACTTCTATCGAGCGTTTATTTGGTTCCATTTCTTAAAAGAGATAGCAAAAGACCCATGGATAGGACATGGATTCTTCAATATCCATTTGGATGAAAACCAAGACTTTAGTACACCTTCTCATTTGATAGCCAATGGCGTGACAGAGTCTTGTATCTTGACACTTGGTTATAGTTTTGGTGTCATTGTCTTGTTATTCTTCCTCGTAAGTATTGTCAAAACATTGTTGAGATATAAGGCATACCGACGTTATTCAGTAGAGTTAGGACTGTTTATCGGTTTAACTTTGGACCTCTTTTGGGGTGGAAGCTTCGATAATACCTATACCTTTGCATTATTGTTATTGAGTTGGTATGTAATCAATGAAACAGCTTGTAAAAAAGAATTGAATGAAGACATTCACGATAGTAATACCGACGTATAATAATCTCGACCTTTTTAAGAGTGCGTACAGTTCTGTCTGTAAGCAGGATTTTAAGGACTATGAGGTTGTTGTAGTAGATGATTCCACTGATTCGTCTATAGAGGATTACGTGTCTTCGCTTAATAATCCCATTCTTATTTATCGACATCATGTGCCCTCAGCAGGCGCAGTGAGTAATTGGAATCATGGTTTACAGTTAGCAAGTGGTAAGTATGTTATTGTATTACACCATGATGAGGCTTTCGAAGAAGACAATTATCTGACTTCTCTAAACGTACAATTCCAAAAGGGATATGACGTACTTGTGAGCCGTGTAAAGGTTTTTAATGGTGGAATATTAAAGTCCAATATGTTCTCAGAGGCTGTGATGAAAGGCTTTATAGGCTGTCCTTCCCTTCTTTTCCTTTGTAATGTCATTGGTCCTTGTTCCTGTGTTGCTTTTAAGCGAGCGCATATTACAGACTTTGACAACCGCCTTAACTGGCTTGTTGATGTTGATTGGTATTACCGTCTACTGAAGGGGAAGCGCAGAAAGTTCTTAGATCATCTTCATATCAACTCTTTTAACGACCATGAGGATAAGATTACAAATCAGATAGATGTGAAACAATCAGAGGTGAAAGACATAGCTATTCTCAACGTAAAGTATAAGTGTCATTCTCTATTAAGATGTTGCTTATTCATCAATAAAATGGTTATGCTCTATGATTTAAAGGGTATAATAAAGAAACTCATCCGCAAATGAAGATAGTAAAGATATTAGGTGGCTTGGGCAATCAGATGTTCCAGTATGCTTTATACCTCTCCTTGCAGGAGTCTTTTCCCAAGGAGCGTGTGGCACTCGACCTTTTTAGTTTCCACGGCTACCATCTGCATAATGGTTTCGAACTGGAGAACATCTTTTCTGTAGCGGCTCAGAAGGCTTCAGCTACTGACATTATGCGCATTGCCTATTACTATCCTAATTATCTTTTATGGCGTATTGGCAAACGCCTACTCCCACGTCGTAGGGGTATGTGTTTGGAAAGTTCTACGCTTCGTTTTGATGAATCGGTGTTGACGAGAGAAGGAAACAGATACTTTGATGGCTATTGGCAGGACGAAAGATACTTTGCCGCATATCGCGAGAAGGTGTTGAAAGCCTTTACTTTTCCTGCTTTTAAGCGCACGGAAAACCTATCTTTGTTAGAGAAATTAGATGAAAACAGCGTTGCGTTACACGTAAGACGAGGAGATTATGTTGGTAATAATCTTTATCAAGGTATCTGTGACCTCGACTATTATCGTACTGCCATTGAGAAGATGTGCGCTCATGTTACGCCCTCACTGTTTTGTATCTTTAGTAACGACATCGCATGGTGTCAGCAGCATCTTCAGCCGTATCTGAAAGCTCCAGTAGTCTATGTGACATGGAATACAGGTGTTGAGAGTTACCGAGATATGCAGTTGATGTCGTGTTGTGCGCATAATATCATCGCAAATTCTTCCTTTTCGTGGTGGGGTGCATGGCTCAATCAGAATCGTGAAAAGGTGGTTATTGCACCTAAGAAATGGTTGAATATGGAAGAATGTCATTTCACTTTGCCAGCATCATGGATTAAAATCTAAATTCTTTTACTGCTGTCTGATACGAATAGAATAGCATATTTTCTTCTGCTAAAACTCTTTTAGACTATGGGAATGGTTAGTGTAACGCTTTCCCGACCACCAATTCATTCCCTTTTTGTACTCTATTGTGAGGCTATAAGTGCTCCGCACCAATGGTGCGAAGTATGAACACGAAATGTGCGGGGCACCAACACGAGTTTAATAGATGGTATAAAATGATTTTATACAGGTGATATTCATCGTGCGGTTTTAATAAAAAAGAAGTTAGGTCAGTACAAATTGCATTGACCTAACTTCTTTTTTATTTACTCCAAAACACTGTCTACAGTCTTGTTGACAGAGATAATTCCTTACTTCAGCAAGTTTGCAATCGTAGCAATGACGGCTGCGATGCTGGCAGCACTTGAACCGACGCTGAGGGTTTCAGCAAGGCTCATCTTGCTTTGTATCTTTGTTGGAACGATAATTTCGCAACCTGGACGAACCTTAGCATTGTGGCCAACCTTTGCTAACATGCCGTTCATGTAGAGAATATAGGTGTTGCTTTTTTTCGCATCACTGGCGAAACCACCAGCCTGATCGATATAGTAAGCAACGCTCTTGCCCTCAACATAACCGACAGAGTTAGGGAACATAACCGCACCGTTAATCTTAACGGTTCCATTGTATTGTGGAATGACGATGTGATCGCCCTCACGAAGGACGATGTCGGCATCACTTCCTGGATTAGCTATCGCCTTATCTAACTCGATACCAACTGGGTATACATCAGGAACTTTGAACTTCTCCTCTAACTTCTTGTTATTTTCTTGTATTGCTTGAAGAACACCTGCATCCTTAGTTTTCACAGCTAAGTTTACCATGTTCTTATGTTGCTGTTCCAACTGCACCTTATAGATATTCTCCATTCGTATGCGTTCGGATGGAGTAGGGCGACGCTCTAAGCGCGCACCTTTGATATATCCTAATTCTGTTGCACCACCTGCAGCCTTATAAATGTCGCTTAGGCGCATCTTTCTTGAGGTCAGTGTGTAGTTTCCAGCAAACACAACCTCACCTTCAATACTAACATTCTGCTGATTGGTTGTACCCGGACTCTTACGTACATACACCTCATCGTAAGGTTCAAGAACGAAACCTGGCGCACCATCGATGACAAAGCCGTCACGTAGAGAGAAGGAGTAGGTGCGGGCGATGATAGAGTCTGGCGTCAGTGCTTGTGGGTTTGTGATACGACGTGACACATCTACTCTCACCGTAGAGGCACTCTGTTTCAGACCTCCAGCTTGCAGGATGAAGTCTTCTAACGACTCATTATCAGCGTATTGATAGATACCTGGATAGAGAACTTCACCATGAATGGTTATGGTTCGTTGCTCCTGTGCATCCGTACGTGTAGGGATGAAGAGTACATCTTCATTTTGTATAGGGATGTCAGCCACACGACCCGTAAGGATTCCGTCCACATCTACCGAGATAACCTCTAATGTGCGGTCAGCCTTCTTGCGGTGTAAAACGGCGTGTGGAGCAAATGCCACCTCTGTCAATCCGTCTGCAGCTTCAATCAAACCGCGTACGCTATTGATGCGTCCACCAACCTCATACATACCCGGACGGAACACGGCTCCCTTGATTTCAACCATGTTTTCGTATCTTGGAATAACCGAGTCTACACTGATAGAGTCTTCGTCAGCAACACGGAAGTTGCGCATGTCAAACTCATTAACATTGAAGATAGAATACTGGCGACCCGTCTTTCTGCGTACACGTACCGAACGTGTATAGGCATCACCAGCAAATCCACCTGCATAACCGATGAGTGTTCCAAGGCTTTCGCCACGTTTCATCTCATAGAACATTGGGCGTTTCACCTTACCGCTAATCTGTGCAAGCATCTCGTAAGGACCCACAACGATGACGTCGTTATCAGCCAAGCGCACATTACCACTCAGATGACCGCGACGAAGGAAGTCGTATACGTCAACCGTAGTGATGAGTGTTCCTCCTCTATAAACCTTGATATTACGCAGTGTTCCTAAGTCACCGATACCGCCAGCCATGTAAAGTGCGTTGAAAACAGTGGCAAAAGCTGACAGTGTATAGGTACCTGGGGTCTTCACTTCACCCACAACATTCACCATGATGGTATGGGTCTGACCAACAGAGAGGCGTATGTTCGAACTACTAAAACGCTTACCAATCTTCTCACGGATACGGTTGTTCGCCTGATCTACAGTCAATCCACTCACCTGAACAGGACCGAAACCCTCCAAGGTGACGTAACCATCAGGGGCAACCGTTGTCTGGTAAGACTTTTGTGAAGCACCATATACATCGATAAACACAGCATCACCGGGACCAATACGGTAGTTGCGAGGCAGCGCCATGTTCATGTTTGGTTCAAAAGAAAGACTCTTATTATTAAAGATGTCACGTCCCCAGACCTTCTTTCGGTTACGACTCAGCTGCTTCAGTAGGTTTTCATACATTGCAGCAGTGTCCTGTGGCATCCAATCATTCATCTCAGCCTGCATCTTCAGGTACTCACCATCGTTCTCATCGTAGGTGTTTGTCCACGAACGATTAGCCGAGATACGTCCCTCTGAGTATCTGTTTATCTCCTGCTCGTTGTTATTGTAATCATCGAGTGTCGCATCAGCGATTTGTCGTTTGCTCTTTCCTGGGGCAGAAGTAGGACTTGTCTGTCCGTTATTTGTACGACTACGATCCGTTGTTGTACTCTCTTTTGCGGCTCCGAAAGCAGCATTTCCCTTCTGCATCTTTTCGTATATGTTTCTCACGCGGCGTATCTGCGAGATGTCTACACCACTCTGCATGAGCTTGGTGACAATCTGCGCTTGTGGAGTACCTTTCTTGTGCTCCTTCTGCACGAAGTCCATTACCTGCGTATCCGTCATAGACGACTGTGCAAAACCGTTCAAAGAACATAATGCGAGTAATACAAATAGAATATATTTCTTCATCTTTCTGTTTAGAATTTCTTTCCAGTAACAATTTTTAGAACCGTCTTAATGACGATGGTAAAGTCCAACCACAAGGTGCGATGTTCCAAGTAATGGATGTCCATCTCCATTCGTCGGAGCATTTTCTCCATCGTATCGGTATAACCATTGTAGAGTGTTGCCTCAGAAGTAAGCCCCGGTCGCATCTGATAGATGAGTTGATAGCGGTTGGTCTGTTCGATAATCTTGTCGATAAAGAACTTACGTTCAGGGCGCGGACCCACGAACGACATGTCACCTCTGAGCACATTCCATAGCTGTGGTAGTTCGTCTAAGTGATGCCCACGCAGGAACTGTTCCAATCGAGTAGAGTTCGAACTGTCACATTTTGCAACAAGTTGCGGACCCTCTTCCTCCACAACACTGCTCATTGTACGAAACTTAAAGATAGCAAACGGACGTCCTTTATATCCGATACGTATCTGTCGGAAGATGATGGGTCCATTGCTTTGATAAGTAATAAGAATACTGATGAGGAGAAATAGAGGAGAGCAGATGATAAGTCCTATGAGCGCACCAACAATGTCAAAAGCACGCTTCAAACAGCGTTGAAGCTTTCCCATGCCATCATGACTCTCGTTTTCTCTCATTTGGTTATTCGTACTTTGATCCGTATAGTTATTATAACTCTATTTTCGTTATTTTGTTGCAAAGATACGCTTTTTTATTTATTTATTAATCAAAAATCCTTATCTTTCCACATCTTAGCCGTATCTTTGCATAGAGAATAGGGTGCTATCATGCGTAAAATTATTCACATTGACATGGATGCTTTCTTTGCTTCGGTTGAGCAAAGGGACAATCCAGAACTGAGAGGGAAGCCTATCGCTGTCGGTTTCGATGGTCCACGTGGCGTGGTGTCGACTGCCAGCTACGAGGCTCGTCCCTTTGGCGTTCATTCTGCCATGTCAATGGCGCAGGCGAAAAGGCGTTGTCCGCAACTGATCGTTGTCTCTTCACATTTCGATAGATACAAAGAAGTGTCACGACAGATTCATGCTGTCTTTCATGAATACACCGATTTGGTTGAGCCAATCTCATTGGATGAGGCGTTCCTTGATGTTTCAGAGAATAAAAAAGGAATAGAACTGGCTGTCGATATAGCGAAAGAAATCAAGCAAAAGATATTCGAGCGTACCTCGCTAACTGCCTCTGCAGGAATAAGCTACAATAAACTATTGGCTAAGATAGCCTCTGATATGCGCAAGCCAAATGGACTCTTCACGGTACATCCCGACCGTGCGCTTGATTTTATCGGTAAACTCCCTGTTGAGAAGCTATGGGGCGTTGGTCCAAAGACGGCTGAGCGAATGCATAGTATGGGTATCTTTACGGGAGAGCA
This sequence comes from Prevotella melaninogenica, assembly GCF_018127925.1. Classification (NCBI taxonomy): domain Bacteria; kingdom Pseudomonadati; phylum Bacteroidota; class Bacteroidia; order Bacteroidales; family Prevotellaceae; genus Prevotella; species Prevotella melaninogenica. The sequence continues at coordinate 576,263 of NZ_CP072347.1, forward strand.
ACTGCGACAAATATCGCGAGAACACCTTGTGCAGGTGTTTGGTAAGATGGGTAATGTCTATTATGATTTCTCACGTGGCATTGACAATCGTCCTGTCATCGTTTCCTATGAGCGTAAGTCTGTGGGCTGTGAACGTACTTTTCTTGAAGATTTACATATCGAATCGAAGATAATCATCGAACTCTATCACATCACTTTGGAGTTAGTTGAACGAATCAAAGCGAAAGATTTTAAGGGTAGAACCCTCACACTAAAACTGAAGTGGGATGCTACAACGCAGATAACACGCAGTCTTACACAGGACAGAATCCTCCGAACGAAAGATGATATCCTTCCTCTTGCCAAGCAATTATTAAAAGATACGGACTATAAGAATCGCCCTATCCGCTTGATGGGACTCTCTGTTTCTTTGCCCGAAACGAACGAAAAAGAAGGACAAATACGCCCTCAATGGATAGAAGGATTGCTTCCTTTTAAAGAAAATGACTTTGTTACGTAATCGTCTTGTACTATCTTCTATTTACAATGGTGAACTTAACGCTCCTTCTTCCTTATCTTTAAGTGGGGTAGGGATACTGCGCACATCGTGTGCTGATGCTCCGCACATCGTGTGCTAAGGCTAAACACCAGTGGTGCTAAGCCCTAAACGCAGTGTAGATAGTAGTTTCTTATTGTAGAGTTTTATATTATAAGTTTCGCATTTGTTCGTAAAATTGACCTTATATTATTGCTTAAAACATTTCCAAATATGGAAGAAAATTATTAATTTTGCACAAGATAAACCGTGTTAGACTATTAGGGATGTTGTTAACCCTTTGTCCTCACTAATCATTGTTCTTAAGAAGTGGTAGCATATGCAATATAATGTAACTTGTAATAAATGCAATCGCACGTTTATGATTACGGCCGATGGCAATGATAAAATACATTGCAATTGTCCTTATTGTGGACAGTCATTGCTTGTCAACTTGCCTACATTGGCAAGTCCTGTTACCCCTTCTGTACAACAACCTATCATGGGGCAAGGAGAGCAGAAAGACTCTGGTTCTACACTGAAAGTCTTGCTTACTATCTTGATAGTTCTCATCTTAGGAGGCTTGGCAGTCTTTGGCTACATCTATTGGAACAACCAGAAGGAAGCTGCTCAGCAGGAACTTCAAGCGCAACGCAAGGCACACGCTGACTCTATGATGCAGGTTCGTGCGCAGATAGAGGCGCAAGAAGCTGAGGCACAGCGACAGGATGATAAGCGAAAGAGTATCTGCAGATTCTTAGAGTCATTCTATAAGAAAGCTGTTCTTACGGAGGATGCGGATGCAGACTTCTACAGTCGTTACCTCACAGATTACTGTCATCGAATGGTTTTTGGCACTCAAGGCTCTTATGACTATGATGTTGATGAGGCGACTGTATGGTGGGGTGCCTTTGGAAACACGGCTTCAGAGCCAGACTTTAATCAACTTCAGCGCAACCTCAAGGTTGATGCTATTGATGATAATTGGTATAAAGTGAGACTGTCGCAAGATGGTGAAACGGAATATCGTCAGGTGAAAGTGCTATCGCAAGATGGGCATATTCTCATTGACGACGTAAGATAATAACAGACGAAAGGAGGTTTAAATGCAATTTCAGATAGCCTGTAAACATTGTCATCGTCCCTTTGTAATAGAGTCGGAGGGTGGTAATACGCTAAGATGTAATTGCCCCTATTGTGGTGAGAGTATGACGGTTGCAACCCCGCAGATGGGTGCTCCAAGTGGTAGTGCTGCTGAGACAACTGCCACTGTGAACCATGTACAAGTGGAAAGGGATAACACGCAAGGACAAGTCAGACCTGCGATGGATAAAAAGACATCGAAGGGCGGACTGGGAAAGAAAGTAACCATCATCTTTGTTGGCTTCTTGTTGTTCGTTATTCTCATGTCATCACTCTTATATATTATTTTCTCAGCAATGTCAAATTAAACAATAACACACTCAATTTTATGAAACAGACAAAGATAGTATGTTCTATTAGCGACCGTCGCTGTGATGTTGACTTCCTCAGAAAGCTTTTCTTCTCAGGTATGAATGTCGTACGTATGAATACGGCACATGCAACTCCTGAAGGTATTAAGGAGATTATTCGCAATACACGTGCTGTGTCTCAGCACTTGGCTTTACTGATTGATACGAAGGGACCAGAGGTGAGAACTACAGCTGTGGCTGAGCCTATCCAGTATAAGGTGGGTGATATGGTTAAGATATTCGGTCGTCCTGATGTTGATTCAACAAAGGATATTATCAATGTTTCTTACCCTGACTTCGCTCGTGATGTGAAGGTTGGCGACCACGTTCTCTTTGATGACGGTGCATTGGATATGCTGATCGTTGAGAGTGCAGGTCCAATGTTAGTCGCACAGGTGCAGAATGAAGGTGATCTTGGCTCACACAAGAGTGTGAATGTACCTGGTGAACATATTGAACTTCCTGCCTTAACAGAGAAGGATAAGGCTAATATTTTGTTGGCAATAGAGGAGGATATCGACTTTATCGCTCACTCTTTTGTTCGTTCAGCAGCTGATGTTCTTGAGGTTCAGAAGATTCTTGACGAGCATAACTCTGATATTAAGATTATCTCAAAGATTGAGAATCAAGAGGGTGTAGACAATATCGACGAGATTATCGATGCTTCATACGGTATCATGATTGCACGTGGTGACTTGGGTATCGAGGTGCCTATCGAGCAGATTCCTGGTATTCAGCGTAGCATTATCAATAAGTGTATCTTGAAGAAGAAGCCTGTTATCGTGGCTACTCAGATGTTACACACGATGATTAACAATCCTCGTCCTACGCGTGCTGAGGTTACTGACATTGCGAATGCTATCTATAGCCACACTGATGCGTTGATGTTGAGTGGTGAGACAGCAAGTGGTAAGTATCCTGTTGAGGCTGTACAGACAATGGCTCGTATTGCTGAAGCAGCGGAGCAGGATGCACATAAGCGTGGACATGTAACTGTTCCGATGGTCAACCAGAATGATCAGCGTGAGTTCTTGTCAAGAAGTGCTATCGAGGCTACTGAACAGTTGGGTGTAAAGGGTATTATCACCGATAGCGAGACAGGTCAGACTGCTCGTAATCTTGCTGCTTTCCGTGGTCCACACCCAGTGTTGGCTATCTGCTACAAGGATAAGGTACAGCGTTGGCTGAACCTTAGCTACGGTGTTATTGCAGTTTATCAGCATCGTTATAAGTCAAATGAGGAGATGTTTACAGCTGCCTTGCGCATGCTTCGTCAGAAGGGTTACATTGAGTTAGAGGATAAGATTGCTTATCTTTCTGGTACGTTTGGCGTAGGTGGTGGCACTACCTTCCTTGAGATTAACAAGGTGGGTGATGTCTTTGCACGCAAGTATCGCTTCCATCTCCCTGAAGAAGTGAACACGGATGAGGACGGGGAATAACCCTGTTTTCTCACAGCGTGAATGTCACATGAAGTAAAATTGAAGGCGTGGGGGCTATTTAAGCCAAACTAATTAGTAGATTACAATACGCATTATTACTACTATGTGTGGTATGGTCTCCCAACTTCTATCATGTTCTTATTGGCACTTTATCTCGCTTTTTAGCTTGATATAGTCTGCTACATCTTTGTTATTGAGACAAATAAGGTTCCTCCGAGATATGGAGTGATAAGCTAAAGCTATCATATAATACGGCATGCAGAGCAATTCTAAGTTTACAGTCAGAAACTTAGAGTTGCTCTGTTTTTTATCTCTTAAACTGAAATCGGTCTATTGTGGTCTAATAAACGAGTGGGATTAAAGTGCTAAACGTAAAGACAAAACCTATTCATTCAAACTCCGGATGAATCCTATTTTGTTCGATTTTTTCACATACTGATTTTTTAAAGATCACCAAATGGCTTGCAAATAACGCCTAATTGGCTTGCAAAAGGTGCCCTTTTAAAGTCTTACTAACGCTCTTTTGGAGTCCAATTAAGCACCTTTTGAAAGCCTACTTCGCAACTACTTGATAACAAAATAGTTACAGTAGCGTTAAATTGACTCACTTTTAAGCTATTTCCTTACCTTTTCTTTAAAGATTTTGTCAATATATTTCTTTGTTTTTGAGGGGTAAATTTCACACAGAGGAACGGAGTTGAAGGAGGTTTTTTCTACCTTGATATAGACTGATATGCCTGTTGTACGGGCAAATATCATGTGCAACAATAAAATAAGAGAGGGGTAGAAGCTAATGAATAATATGAATGAATATGGCTGTGTAGGTTTCTTCCTACCGAATTGGCATGAATGACGATAAAAAAGAAAGGTGTCCAGAATCCTCTGAACACCTTAATTATTTGTCTTTTGTTTGTCTTATTCAATCAGACAAAGCTATGATTAGCCCTGTTGAACAGGAATCTTCTTAACACGACGCTCGTGTCTGCCACCCTCGAAGCTTGCTTTGAAGAACGCATCGAGAATCTTTTCTGCTGTCTTATTATCGATAAATCTGCCAGGAAGTACAGCAACATTTGCATCATTATGTTGACGAGTCAACTCTGCAACGTCCTTGTTCCATACCAAACCTGCGCGTACACCTTGGTGCTTGTTAAGTGCAATTGCCATACCCTCACCGCTACCACAGATAGCGATACCAGGATAAACTTCACCACTCTCAATGGCTTCAGCCAATGGGTGAGCATAGTCAGGATAGTCGCAACTTAAATCGCTATTACAGCCAAAGTCCTTATATGCATACTTGTGCTCTTCCAAATACTGGATAACGAACTGCTTTAATGGATAGCCCGCGTGGTCGCAGGCAACTCCTACTGTCTTAATTTCCATAAGCTGTTTAGGTTTTTATGAGCCTCCGCCTTCGGTGATGAACTTAGAGACTCAGGTTAAACGTTTATGCTAAAAATGCTTTTACTTGCTTATATACATTCTCTGGAGTGAAGCCTAACTTCTCATCCAAGACTGTGTAAGGTGCTGAGAAACCGAAGCTGTTAAGACCGAATACCTTTCCATTGGCACCAACTAAGCCCTCGATAGTCACTGGCAAACCTGCTGTTAGACCGAAAATCTTAGCTTCTCTTGGCAGAATCTGCTCCTGATACTCCTTACTCTGACGGCGGAAGAGACCCTCTGATGGTGCGCTTACAACACGTACCTTCACTCCGTCCTTACGCAACAACTCAGCTCCAGCAACGCAGGTAGAAACCTCAGAACCACTTGCAACGAGGATAACATCAAACTGCTCGTCAGAGCCTGTTACGATGTATGCACCCTTACGAGTCTGCTGATAGTCTGTTCCCTCTGGTAGACTCTTCACATTCTGACGTGAGAAGATGAGTGCTGTTGGCGTATCCATGTTCTCCATAGCCATCTGCCAGCAAACGGTTGCAGCATCACTATCGGCAGGACGAAGCACACGAACAGAGTCTTGTCCAGCGTGGTTTTGCAACTTCTCCATCAATCGAATCTGTGCTTCTTGCTCTACTGGCTCGTGTGTAGGACCATCCTCACCAACGCGGAAAGCGTCATGACTCCATACAAACTTAACTGGAGTCTGCATGAGAGCAGCCATACGAATAGCCGGTTTCATATAGTCTGAGAACACGAAGAAGGTTCCCATAGCAGTGATGACACCACCATGAAGCATCATACCGATACACATACATGCCATTGCCAACTCGCTAACACCAGCCTGGAAGAAGGCTCCGCTGAAGTCATCACGTGTGAGTGCGTGTGTCTTGTTAAGGAATCCATCTGTCTTATCAGAGTTGCTGAGGTCGGCTGATGATACAATCATGTTAGGAACTTGCTCTGCGATAACACCGAGACAAGCTGCAGAACCATTACGTGTAGGAATGTCGCGCTTCTGTACAAGGCCACTCCAGTCAATCTTTGGAGCCTTGCCAGAGAACCACTCACGCATCTGTGCTGCCTTCTCAGGATTCTCTTTTCCCCATTGTGCTTCAGCTGCATGACGCTCAGCAACAATCTTTCTGAGTTCTGCTGCACGGTCATCATAAAGCTTCTGAACCTCTGGGAAAATCTTGAATGGGTCTTCTAAGTCACCACCAAGATTCTTTACTGTATTTCTATAGGCATCACCACCCAATGGTGCGCCATGTGTTTTAATGCTGTTTTCGTAGCTACTACCGTCAGCCTGCAATGCTCCTTTCGCCATAATAGTCCTACCGATGATAAGCGTAGGGCGGCTTTCTTCCTTGTTAGCAGCTACAAGTGCTTCACGGATAGCGTCTGGATTATTGCCATCAATCTCCAACACATTCCAACCCCAAGCACGATATTTCATGCCAGTATCTTCGTCCATAACCACTTCACACTCAGTAGAAAGCTGAATGTTATTAGCGTCATAGAACATAATAAGATTGTTGAGTCCTAAGTTTCCTGCCAATCGTCCTACCTCTGCACTAATACCTTCTTGGACACCACCGTCAGAGATAAAGGCATAAATCTTGTGTTGCATCATGGTATGACCAAGTCGTGCTTCAAGGAATTTCTCAGCAACTGCTGCACCGGCAGCGTAGGCATGGCCTTGTCCAAGTGGACCAGAAGAGTTCTCTATGCCATGTGCGATATCCCTCTCTGGATGACCTGGTGTGATTGAACCCCACTGACGGAATTGCTTTATATCGTCAATTGTGAACTTTCTCTGGAGTGTTAACGCTGCATAGAGCATTGGTGACATGTGACCTGGGTCGAGATAGAATCGGTCACGTCCTGCCCACTCAGGCTGATCTGGGTCAAAGACGAGAAATTCAGAGAAGAGAACGTTGATAAAGTCGGCACCGCCCATAGCGCCACCAGGGTGTCCTGATTTAGCTTTTTCAACCATTGACACTGCGAGAATTCTGATGTTATCCGCTGCTTGGTCCATCAAATGCTTGTCATTCATAAATAGATAGGATTTTTGAAATTATAATGCAAATATAAAGATAAATATGGAGACATCAAAATAATAAACTTACTATTTTCCCCAAAATATTCAAAAATGCCTAAAGCTTAGTATTTGCTTTGCTCCGATTGGTTGATGAGTGGTTGTTTTATGACTGTTTTATCGTAATTCATCATCCTTTTGCAGTAGCTTGTTTCAGCGTTGGATGATGTCGTTATCGTCACCTTTTATAGTTGTGCTAAGGCTTCGCACATAGTGTGCGGAGGCTTCGCACAACTGGTGCGGGGCGTTAATACGAATCATCTTGTGGGTAATCAGGTATACGGTCAGGCGTAAGAGAGACTGCAATGGATGGATAAGAACACGATAAAAGGGTATATCGAATGTTAAAAGGTCACTGACAAACATTCTGATATACCCTTTTTATGTGTTATCTTAGCTAAACGCTTCTATCGTTAGCCTTCCTATGAAGGATTATAGAGAGGCATCTGAATAGGCTTGTTTGTTGATGCGATACAATGCTGCACCACGCTTACTGGTTATCTTATCAATATACTTTGTCTTCTCAATGAAGTCGATTTGCTTGATACGCTTACGGAAGTTGCGTTTGTCAATCTCAACACCCATAATCGCTTCGTGAACATTCTGAAGCTGTGTGAGCGTGAAGAGTTCTGGGAGAAGATTGAAGCCGAGTGGGTCTTTATTGATGAGTTTGCGGAGTTGGCTCAATGCTATGTGTACCATTTCGATGTGGTCACCATATAGCTCTGGTAAATTGTTTATGTCAACCCACTGTAGGTCGTTCTCTTCCAATAGCTTATGGTCGTAGTCAGACACATTGATGAGTGCACAATAAGCGATTGAGATAACGCGATCACCAGGGTCACGGTCGGTTTCACCGAAGGCTCCTACCTGTCGCATATAGATGTCATTGATGCCCGTGCATTGGAAAAGAACTCTGTTGGCAGCCTCTTTCAAGCTCTCGTTTTCTCTAACGAATCCGCCGTAGAGAGATAGTTTTCCGCTGTACGGTTCAACCTTACGCTTACCAACGAGTAACTGTAGCTTCTTGTTTTCGAACCCGAGTACGATGCAGTCGACCGAAACTAATAGTTTGGGTTCACCTTTGTAGTATTTATTCATGTTGTAGGTTTTGATATGAGATGTAAACTTGTAAATATCTCTTGGTTAGGTAGTAATATCTTTTTTGTTGTGTATTGGGATTTAAAGGTCTTCCTGTGTTGGATTACTTCTTGTGTTTATGACGCTTATTTTTAGCTAAGGGCTGAACTTCTTATGTTGAATCCAGCCCTTATACTAATTAAATATCGATGAAAATGACACCTCGTTAGATGCCATTATGCTCTTAACAGACCTTGTGAGAACCTTCACTGATAACCACTGGATAGACTTCTGGGGCATGACCATACTTGGCTATGAACTTCTCTGTTGCATCAGCAATGAACTTGTCATATAACTCATCCTTAACGAGGTTGATGGTACAACCACCGAAGCCACCACCCATGATGCGGGAACCAGTTACGCCATTCTCCTTAGCAACATCGTTGAGGAAGTCGAGTTCTTCGCAGCTTACCTCATATTCCTTGCTAAGTCCGTGATGTGTTTCATACATCTTTTGACCTACTGTCTCATAGTCACCAGCAACAAGTGCGTCACAAACAGCGAGTACGCGCTCCTTCTCACCGAGAACGAAATGTGCACGCTGGTAATCCTCAGCACTTACCTTGTCCTTAACAGCCTCTAACTCGTCCCAGTTAGCATCACGCAATGTCTCATACTTCTTCTCTGGGAACTGCTTAGCAATAGCTGCAACAACGTTCTCACAGCTTCTGCGACGATCGTTATATGGGCTACCAACAAGTTCGTGCTTAACCTTTGAGTTGACAAGAACGAGCTTATAACCCTGTGGATTGAATGGGAAATACTCGAATTCACGGCTGCGGCAGTCAAGGCGCATCAGCTTACCTTCCTGACCGAAGACGCTTGCAAACTGGTCCATGATACCACAGTTCACACCGATATACTTGTGTTCTGTAGCCTGACCAGCGAGTGCGATGTCCCACTTTGATATCTTATTATCAGCAAACAAGTCGTTCAATGCGCATCCGAAACAGCTCTCCATAGCAGCAGATGAACTCATACCTGCACCGAGAGGAACGTCACCAGCAAAGGCAATGTTGAAACCCTTTACGTCAACACCAAGTGCCTTGAACTCCTGTACCATACCATAAATGAAGCGTGCCCATGTAGCGCGTGGACCCTCTGGGTCGTCAACTTTGAACTCTACACGGTCCTTGAGGTCGATAGAGTAGCACATAACAGTGTTTGTACCATTAGGACGAACCTCTGCCATAATGCCCTTGTCTACTGCACCTGGGAATACGAAACCACCATTATAATCAGTGTGTTCGCCAATAAGGTTAATACGTCCTGGTGAGAAATAAATGTTTCCAGTCTGGCCGTCGAAATGCTTAATAAAACGGCTTCTTACGAATTCTATGTCCATGTTAGTAATGTTTTGAATGATAGTTAGGGTTTTATGTATATATCTTTTTATAATGGCAAGCGTAATGCCTGCCATTATAAAGATGTATGTTTTAAGCCTTCTTTGAAGGATGTGAGCCTACTAATGCGTAGAAGAGCATGTAAGCCAACATACCAACGATGAGCCAGTAGCTCTGAATGTCGCCTACCTTTGTTGCCATAAGGTTCTGAATCAATGGCATTACACCACCACCAACAACCATGGTCATGAAGAGACCAGAAGCTGTTGCTGTGTATTTACCAAGGCCTTCGGTAGCGAGGTTGAAGATAACACCCCACATAACTGATGTACAGATACCACAAAGGATGATGAACAATACCTTTGTTGGGACCTCTACCTGGTCGAATGTGCTCTCTGCAAGGTTAGGAATTGAAAGGCTCATCTTTACATCCTCTGGCATGAAGATAGCCACGAGCAAGAGGAGGAGGGCTACTGCTGAGGTTACGGTCAACTGCATACGAGATGATACCTTACCGCTGATGAAGGCACTAACGAAGCGACCTACGAGCATCAACATCCAATAAACACCTGCAATCAAACCTGCTGTTGCTGCACTACCAAGTACACCGCCGTTTGCAACTGGCTCACTGAGGTAGAACAAGAGCTGACCAGGAATACCAACCTCAACACCTACGTAGAAGAAGATAGCAATGATACCGAGCAACAACTGACGATAACGCAAAGCCTCCTTGACACCACCAACGACGTCTGTCTTCTCTGTCTCTGGCTCTGTCAACTGTGTAAACCAAACGATAACGAATGAAGCTGCAAAGATGCCAAAAACTGCATTCTTTTCCTTGGAGAAGGTCCCAGAAAAAGAATATGCTGTGTTATTTGTTCAAAAATCTCAAATAATGAGTCATATGAGCACACCTGCCCTTTCCATACTATCTATGGACTTGTAAAATTATCCTTAAGTTTTATTAGGCAGCCTTCTTCACCCTCCGAGCCATCTCCCTTGCGGCAAGAATGGCAGCATTTGCTGTATGGATTCCGAAGAAGAGTAGTAGCCTCTCGCTAAACATATTGCGTGCCTTGATGCGTCCAAGGCTATAGTGTTGCTTTTGATTTCCAAAGCTACCCTCCATTACCGTAGCTCTGAGGTTTCCAATAATCTTTCTCGCTGTCTTGAGACATTCAGCTTCTTCTTTGGGTCTTGGACCTTTTCTAGTGAAACAGGTCGTTATGCCTTTTTCTGTACACATAGTGCGGTTGGCATTGTTGGCGTATATGGAATCGGCACCTACACGCTTGACTTTGATTCCCGTCAAAGATTCTTGATATTCTATACATAGCTTAAGACGGACACCCTCGTTGAATGCCTCAAAGCTGTGGTGCTCTATGAATGATATGCCGTCTATCTGTATGTTGTTGACCTTTGCCCCAAACTCTACACGCTTGTTTTCCTTGCCTCTGACAATAGGACGGAGGTAGGGGCGGTCGATGCTGACGATACGGTGCTTGACTTCCTTGCCGGAGAATAGTTCTGACTGTTGGAGGCATACCTCACGCACAGCGGACAGCCGCTTTTCTTGTTCTGCCGACAGACAGATGCAAGGACTGTACTGTTTACGCAGACGATTCCATTGGGACAGGAGTTTGGACAGAAGCCTCAGGAGTCTTCTCCTGAGCTTGCGCGTGGACGAGGCTGTGTGCTTGCGCTGCTTAGCGTATGCAAGCCTGGCCTTGTCAATATTATTATACTTGCTTCTCGGAATACGCTCTGAGAGGTGTTTACACTCGGAGACCAGCAGAGTGTGAAGCCAATAACAACACTCCCAGAGCAGCTTGATATCCGTAGGAAAACGCAGGTAGCTCTCGTAACAGGTTGCATCCGTCAAGCACAGGTCTTTGTCTTTAAGGTTGTCTTTCCATTTGGCATACAATATGCCCTGAAAGCTGTCTATGTCAAGAAACTGACCAAGACGATTGCGTATGGCACTTACAATCTTTCCATCCTTGATGGGACAGGAGGGGTCTATCAGAACACCACAGAACATCTGCATGTGGATGCTTCCGTTAAGCATTTCTATCAGACCATCGTCAGACAGACCTGTGTATGACTTAAGGAACATTAGGGCTATTTCTCCTTCACCCGAGAAAAGAGGCTTTTTGCCTCGCTTGCTCTTATGGCTAAGGTTCGTATACTCTGCTGCCAACTCCTTTAGTGGGAGCTGGGAATGAATGCGTCCAAGTTCGCTTTGTGCAAAGCTTTCACGATAGCTCTGTAAAAAATCGAACTCTGTAAAGGGCAAAGTTGGTGTTATATCAGAAATTTTTTGTATCTTCACGACGATTTATTTTAAGTTTTCCCCCGATTCTGCCCGTGATGGGTCGTTCGGGGGATTTTATGTAAAGGTACAAATAATATATTATGCTGACAAACAATTATAACTAACGCAATCAACAACAATGGAGTTACTGCCTTGAGTGATGTTTCCTTTGTAATCTCACCTATCATAGAACCTGCGAGCATTGGAGTCAGCGTCGCTGCGAGTGAGTTCAACGAACCACCCGTCTGGATCAGCTGGTTACCACGGTTACCACCACCGCCAAGAAGGTTCAACATTGGGTTTACAACGGTGTTCAAGATACAAACGCAGAAACCGCAAACGAAGGCACCAACAAGGTAAACTACGTATGTGCCGATTTCGTTTCCGTCCATTCTACTTGAACCATATTGGATGGCAATACCGATGAAACCAAGTGCTAAGGCAACAAGAGCAGTCTTCTTATATCCGTATTTTGTAATCATCATACCTGCTGGAATACCCATGAAGAGGTAAGCCAAGAAGTTCATCATGTTACCCATCATACCAGCCCACTCATAGTGCTGCTTCCAAATTGTACCAAATGGTGCCGCCATGTTGGTTACGAAAGAGATCATCGCAAATAAGAACATCATGGTGATAATAGCCACCAAGGTTCCTTTCTTGTTAGTTTGATTTTCCATTTTGATATTTCAATTTTTATTTATTATTTCCTTTTTAGATGCTTATTTCTCTACACCGAACTTATAGATCGTTCTCTGTGTGTACTCCTTACATGGCTCTAAGATGACTGAAGGGAAATAAGGATGGTTTGGACTGTCTGGGAAGTGCTGTGCTTCAAAGCAGATAGCACTGCGACGTGGGAAGGTTGCACCATGCTGTCCTTTATAGCCGTCAGCCCAGTTATGGGTATATACTTGAACACCTGGCTCTGTTGTATACACTTCCATTGTTCTGCCACTCTTTGGTTCTTTGATGCGTGCAGCAAATGATAGCTCGCCTTCTTCCTTCTTATTCAGTACGAAACAGTGGTCGTAACCTGCGCCATTCTTAATCTGTTCGTTGTTAGCATCGATGTCCTGACCTACTGGCTTTGGTTCACGGAAGTCGAATGGAGTACCAGCTACCTTCAAAATCTCACCTGTTGGGATGGATGTTTCGTCAATAGGAAGATAGAAGTCTGCGTTTATCTGGCATTCTAAGTCGTCAATTGTTGGTGTAGGATTAGCAATACCTGCCAAAGAGAAGAATCCATGACTGGTAAGATTGATAATCGTCTTCTTGTTTGTCTTTGCAGAATACTTGATAATGAGTTCGTCGTTATCAGAGAATGAATAGGCTACCCAGACTTCAACTTCGCCTGTATAGCCTTCCTCTCCATAAGAAGAAATGTACTTCAAAACAACGGCGTGGTCGTTAACTTGTACTGCATCCCATACCTTTGCATTAAAGCCTTCCTTACCTCCATGCAGAGAGTTAGGACCATTATTAATAGCAAGTTTATACTCCTTTCCGTTCAACTGGAAACGACCTTTAGCAATACGGTTGCCATAACGGCCAATAAGTGTTGAAAGATAAGGCTCTGGTGAGGCGATAACCTCTTGTATATTGTCATGTCCTTGAATGACATTTGCTAATTTACCTTCTTTGTCAGGAACCATAATAGCAACAATCGCACCACCGTAATTAGTGACTGCAACCTCATTGCCCTTGGCATTTCTGAGTACATAAAGATCGGTTTTCTTACCGCTTATTGTCGTCTGGAAGTCTTCTTTTTTCAGTCCACACGCGTAGTGTGTCTCTTCGGTATTTACCATGATGTTCTGTTTTTAGTTACTGTTTCAAGACCTGCAAAGTAAATAAAAATAAACGATAACTGCAAACTTAACTTTGAAAATAATAGGGTATGGTGTGTTAAAAACAATTAACATAATGGCTGTTTGTATGTTTAAGTGAGTTCTAAATGTTTTTTGTTTGCATTTCTTTTCAGCTGTTAGATAGTGAAAAAGTCCTTGATAAATGTGTGAGATGAATAATGAAATATATTTACAAAACATCTTTGTTTTGTAGTTTTAAATGGTTAAAAATGGCGTTTTGGGTTACTCTTGTAACTATCAAGTAATCAGATAGTTGGGAAATAGCGGTGTAAAAGGTGCTTAATTGGACTTCAAAAGGGCGTTAGTTAGACCTCAAAAGGGCACCTTTTGCAAGCCAATTAAGCCTTAATTCAAGTGCAATTAAGCACCAATAAAATTTCGGGTTGTGATTTTTCTTTACAATATGGGTGTGGGGGTGGTTTCTTTCTTGGTTCTTCCGAGATATGGAATAATCAACTAAAACTCTTATGTAATAAGTCACACAGAGTTACGGAGGGGACGGAGGTAAGGGTAATGTTACGGAGGTGCGAATGGCACAACGAGGGACAGAGGTGTAGTGTACAGCCTCCTGATGCCCTTTGGGGTAAACGCTTTACATATAAATTGCTAATAAAATTGGCAAACTATCTCCGTAGCTTCACACACCAGCGGTGTCTCCGTGACTTCCATTGCTTTGTATTTAATAATCCTCCGTCCCCTCCGTGACTCTGTGTGAGACTTTGTCAGAGTCATAAATTTAGGCTGCCTCCTTATCTCTCTAAACTTCTGAAGCGTAATCATAAAGGTAAATACCATGTGCATTGTGAGGCAACAAGGTTTATGTCTTACTTCTTTCTTGCCACATACCTATCATATAATGGTTTGAAAATAGGGGGAACGGGGCGCGTTTTATATCGCTCTCTAAGATAATCCTTAGCAGTGTCACTGTTGCTATAATCTCCTTTCTGAGTGAGCAGTTCTTTAAGTATTTGGTAGCTCCAAGGGGCAGGGTAGGCACAAAGAAGTGGGAGGATACCCCCTGCATAATAGTCTTCTTGTTTGATAGTAGCTTGACAAGCAGCCTTAGCATACCACTCGAAGGCAGGGTCGTTCCAGTTACTGATGGCTTCACATGCCTCATAGGAGCATACACCTGCTTTCTTTAGATTGGCTTTCAACAACTTGTTGATACGCTGGCGGTCATTGGGATTCTTGTATTGAGCGAGGAGAGGGAGGATAGCATCATTCCCTTTGTCGGCTTCTTCGATGACTGTGGCATAATAAATCTTATGGGGTTTGAAGTCCATGAGTAATTCATTCTCAAAGCCCTTGTTCTTCATATAACCGAAGAAGATGAGGCTATCAAGGGAGAAACGCAGCTGGTTGGATAGTTTAAGTTTGTTGCCATCGTGACTATAGACAATGATAGCAGCGCGGTTGTAAGGTTCTTCATATCCGATACAGCCAGACTCCAACTCTACGTGTGTCGTATCTTTTAATGCCTGCTTTAATATGTCAAATACTTGTTTGTCAGCTTTCTTCAATAGAATTTTGTATGCCCATAGCCTTGTTATGCGTGAAGTATCGGTATTGGCAATCTCCGCTAATTGTTCTGCAGTTGTGTGACGGCTGAGCTGATCGGCATAATCTAATTGCTCTGACCGCCTCCCTGCCATACCGATACCCCTTGAAAGTGCCATATACTGACAGTGGTGGAAGGAATCGAGTGCCACCATAGCACTATCAGATAACCTGTCTGAAAACTTTGTGCAAGAGCCATAGCCACTGCCTAAAGCTATCAGTGTGAGGGCTGATATGACAAGATAAATACGTTGTTTAAGCACTAAGTAGTTCATTATTATATCTTTTTCGTTATTTATTCAGTCAGTGTATAGCCGAGTCGGGCGTTAAGGCGGTGGGCAAGTTGTTCTATCTTCTTCCTCCTTTCAGAATCTATTTCGTTGTCGCGAAGCTGTTCGATGACACGGAGAGGGGCAATGGTGTCGGTGGCCCATGGGTCTTCCTGTATTTCGGAAGGGCAGTAAAAAGCGATGACATTCAATGAATCGTAAACCTTGATAGAGTCGGGACTGCTGTAACTATAGATTGCTATTCTCTTTTCTGTTAGTCCGTTAATTTTATAAACACCTATTAAGTTGTTGTCAAAGAAGTCGTACTCTCGTCTTACGAGGTAATCACCGTCTTTGCAGAAGCAGGTCGCAGGGAGAAAGATATCGCCTCCTATGATTTGAAGGAAGATGGCAAGTAGCCAAAGTCCTATGCCTATCACTCCACTATAAAGGCGTATCACCACCTTCCTTTTGCTTTTCCGTGCTGCAATCATCAGTGCAATCGGTGACAGAAGAGCAGTCCAAATTGGTATGTAAGTCAGTCCCCAGCGCAGGTGTACGTCTTCGGGTAGCAGGATATAAATCAGTCCACAGAGAAATATTGCACCAAGGTGTAAGCCCATTGCAAGCGATAGTTCTTTGCGTTGAACAAAGTCTTTTATTCTATTCCATTGTGGTTTTTGCATATTGTTAAAGTTAGTTATGGGGCAAATTTACGTTTTTCTACATTAATAAGCAAGTGTTTGTTATGTTTTTTGTGGTTCTCACTATCTTTTCTTTTCTCATCCTCCGATATAGAAGAGCCTTTTCCCATACTCCTCCGAAGATGTGGATAACGCTTTGAAAAATCATTACATAAATTCAAATAAAACCCCTATAAATAAGGATAAAAACATATATAAAAAGTGTGTTTGTAACCAACAGGAAATCAGTTAGTTATAAAGTAGCGTCAGAAAAGGTGCTTACTTGGACTTCAAAAGGGCGTTAGTTAGACCTCAAAAGGGCACCTCTTGCAAGTCAATTGGGCGTTAATTGAAAGCTTAAAGACCATGTGTTGGTTGTAAAGAGTATGAAAAAAAATTACAAATCACTCCCCCTCCCTATGGGGGAGGGATCGGGAGAGGGGCTGCTTGGTGTTATTTTTTGGGGGGATAAGACTTCACTTATTTCTCAATCAGCGGTCGGAAGACTTGAGGAAACGTTCCGTGTTGCGCTTGTTGTTGAAGAAAAGCCTTTATATCTGAGAAGTTCTTGTATTTTTCTTCTTGGGAAATCATATCTTTAAAAATATCATAGCTCCACGGTGCAGGGTAGCTCCAAAGGAGGCTGATGTAACGAGGTTCACCGTAATGTGTCTTCTTTTTGGCTGCAGCTTGGCAGACGGTCTTTACATACCATTCAAAGTCTGGCTTATCCCACGCCTTAAGAAGCCAATAAGATTCGTTCGTCATTCGCCCATTCTTCTTCAGATCGCGCTTCAGAAACTTATTGATTCGAGCGATATCGTTCTTGTTCTTGTATCGAGCAAGGAACATCAAAACCTCGTCATTGCCTTTGTCAGCCTCTTTGATGATGGTTGGGTAATAGGATTTGAGTGGTTGGAGGTCATGAAGGAACCCTTTTTCATATCCATATTTTTTCATATAATCAAAGAACACTAAGCTGTCAATGGCTACTTGCTGTTGTGCTGGCAGGTCCTCATCTACGTTACGATAGTAGACGCTGAGAATAGAACGGTGGAAGGGAACTTTGAATTCTTCTTCAGAGCTGGATATATAGTTTACTTTTGTTGTGTCGTTTATAGCCTGTTTGAGAATGTTGAATATTTGCCCATTGGGTTTCTCCAACAGGATTTTGAATGCCCAAAGGCGTGTGATATGCGAAGGACTTGTTTGGGCAATCTCAGCCAATTGGTCGCTTGTAGCGTTGTAGCGCAATGAGTCAGCATAGTCAAATTGCATTAAACGATAACGATTAGAGAAACCTGCAGTCTCATCCTCAGAAAAGAAAGTCTCCTTGTTTAAGGCGTCAAGAGCCATTCTAAGTGTTTTAAGCGACTCTTCCGTTTGTGGTCTTCCACTTCTGACAGTACGTCTTTCCTTTAGATATCTGTCGTACAGCGGTTGGAAGATAGGAGGGATAGGTCCTTCCTTAGCATACTTTATAAAGTGTTCCTTTATTTCGTGAATGTTACTATATCTGTCTTTACCGGAAAGGATATTCTCGAGAAGTTGATAGCTCCAAGGCGCAGGATATTGCCAAAGAAGAGGGAAATACTCTCTTACACTAAAGTAATCTGGTTTACCAATAACGGCTTGACAAACGCTTTTTGCGTATTCTTCAAAGTCTGGTTTGCCCCATTCTTCGAGGATTTCACGGGTATCGTATGTCAGTCGCTTGTTCTCCTCAAAGTCAGCTTGCAGCAACTTACGGATGTGCTGTAAGTCGTTAAGATTCTTATATTTGATGAGCAATGGCAGGACTTCTACCTGTCCGTTGTTGGCAGCTTCGACTACTGCTGCATAGTATTTCTGTTTAGGTTTGAAGTGTTTGAGTATTCCATAGGAATATCCATAACGCTTCATATAGTCGAAGAAAGCTAAACTATCAATCGCCTCTTGCATTTCTGGTGTCTGACTATTCACTTGGTCAAAATAGTAGAGAGAGAAAGCTCTGAGGTTATAAGGTTCCTTGCTATAGAAACAATAACTCATCTGCTCAGTCTCTGTGGTGTCGTTGATAGCTGCTTTCAGGACATCATAGACTTGCTTGTGAGGTTTCTCTAACAAGATTCTGAAAGCCCAAAGACGTGTGGCAGGATTAGGATTTGTCTTAGCTATCTCGGCTAATTGGTCTGGTGTGGCGTGACGGCGCAGCCAATTAGCGTAGTCATATTGTTTAGAGCGATGATGTTCTGGACCGAGTACGTAGGTATCAGCAAAGATATTATACTTGTTTATGGAGTCGATGGCCATATGAATGCTATCTGGCATCTCGTGTACATCAGTCTTACCACTTCTGAAACTACTGCCAAGAAGTGTTATAGAGAGGAGCGTTGCGACAAGGCAAACAGGTTGTTTAAGGTTGAACTTTTTAATTCTTTGAACTGTGAGCATAGAACTTTGAACTTTGAGGTTTAAACATTAAACTTTATGATTAGCGACAACGATTTTCTCGAATAACACGAATCATTTGTTATTGTTAAAGTTAGTTATGTGGCAAATTTACGTTTTTCTACATTAATAAGCAAGTATTTGTTATTATTTTTGTTCTCACTATCTGTTTTTTTCTTATCCTCCGACACTGAAACCTTTTTCTTTTTGATACTCGAAAATCCAGCGATAAGGATTTGAAAAATCATTACATAAACTCAAGTAAGACAGCTATAAATAAGAATAAAAACACATATTAAAAGCAAGTCTGCAACCAACAGAATATCAATTAGTTATAAAGTAGTATCGGGAAAGGTGCCTAATTGGACTTCAAAAGGGCGTTAGTTAGACCTTAAAAGGGCACCTCTTGCAAGTCAATTAGGCATCTTTTAGAAGCCAAAAGAGCATGTATTGGTTTTGAGTTGTATGAAAATAGTTTACAAATATCAATATATGGAAATCAGTTGTTTGCAGAAGACGGATAGGTTTTATATCTATTTGCATTTTATCTTGTAGTTTATCCTCCTTTGTAAGACCAAGTCATTTGAGATATTAATACCCTACAAGCGTATAAATCTTTACCCTATCTCTACTCTATGAATTTAACAGACGAACCCCTCTTGTTTATAAAGTGATTGCAGAATAACTACTGGATAGTTTCTGTGTTAACGATGTTTAAAATCGCAAAAAATAAATAGGTTGTGGAGAAATACGTGCTGTTTTTTTCGTAATTTTATGCCCGAAATCATTTAAGGCATGTTTGATAATACATTTACATGCCGCATATTGGAAATAGATGAAGCAAAAGACAACGATAAAACTTATCTATGCGTGGACACTTCTTTTTGTGTTCACTTCTATGCTTTTGCTCAAAGATTTCCACTATCATAACACTTCTTATCACGGTTCAGACAAGGCTTCTGTAAGCCATAATGCTTCGTTGAAGCAGGTGTGTAGTACTTGTGACTTCACAATGCACGAGTCTGTCGAAGCTAAAGCAACAGTTTTTCAACCTGTTGTAGCGATAAGTTGGGTCCCAAAACGTATATTTACAGAACAAACTGTCTATCAGGTTGTTGTCTCAATCAATAGCCATTCGCCTCCGACAGTGGGCTAATCATCACCTTATTTATATGGGATAAGTGCGCACTGAGGTGTGCATGCAATTCCGTATGACAAACTTTTTGTAGGTTCTTTGCCCATTAAAAGGGAGCGAAAGAGCCGTCTATTGACATTTAATATTTAGTCTATGATGCTTAAATTAAAATTAGACAGGCATCAGTGGGCTGGTGTTTTGTTCGCATTGCTGTGTTGGTCTATGCCGTTAGCTGCACAGAATGAGAAAAGCACTAAGCCTGCTCATGATTCCATTTGCCTAAGTGAAGTTGTGGTTTCTACTCGTCGCCAGATGATGAGTGTAAACCAAATAGGCAGTCAAATCAATCAAACCGCCATTACAAATGCTATGGGACGCTCCTTGGGTTCGCTGCTTGAGGGAGTCAGTGGTATCAGTTCTATCCAGACAGGAACAATTGTTTCAAAGCCTGTGATACACGGAATGTATGGCAATCGCATACTCTTGGTGAGCAATGGTGCACGTCTGATGGGTCAGCAATGGGGTGCGGATCATGCCCCAGAAGTAGATAAAAACAGTTATAGTAACATCGAAGTGGTGAAAGGAGCAGATGCTGTAAGATATGGTTCTGAGGCACTTGGCGGTATAGTTCTTATGCAACCTTCCCCCTTACCTTATGACGTCAGTGGTCTTCACGGTATGGTAGCGGGACTTTATGGCACCAATGGCAGACGCTTCGGAGCCTCAGGTTATATTGAAAATAGCTTTAAGTGGCATGGCAACTGGGCGTGGCGTTTACATCTGAATACCGAGAATGGAGGCGACAGAAGTACGGCTCATTACCTGCTAAACAACACCGGAATGCGTGAAAACGACCTATCCCTCGCCTTAGGTTATAGGCGTGGGGCTTGGCGATTAGAGACAGGTTATAGTCTGTTTGCACAGAAATTGGGTGTTATGCAGAGTGCTCAGATGGGTAACGAACAGCTGTTACAAGAGCGTATCCGCCTCGGTCAGCCTGTCGACTTCACACCTTTCAGTCGGCATATAGACTATCCTTTTCAGCAGATAACTCATCATAATGTCTATTTCAAGGCGTTTTTTGATCACGAAAAGATAGGACATTTTGCTTTTCAATCAACCTTCCAGCAGGACAATCGACGCGAAAACCGCATCCGACGTCTGAACCATTCGGACATTCCTACCGTCAGTTTGCACTTGAATTCGTTGCAGAACTCACTCGTTTGGAACAAGGGTTATCAGCATTGGAAGAGTGAAGCAGGAGCGCAACTGCTGATAACTGATAACACGAACGAGCGTGGAACGGGTGTTGTTCCTATCATTCCGAATTACACGGAGGTAGCTTTCGGACTCTATGCGTTGCAGAAATATACTGCTGATCGATGGGGAATGGAGGCTGGAGTACGCTTTGATGGGCAGCAAACAAAGGCTGACGGCTATGATTGGACAGGGCGAAGATATGGCGGAAAGCGTGACTTCACGAACTTTACTTACAGTCTTGGCGGTCATTACCACATCAATAAACAACTGAAATTGACCTCTCATTTCGGTGTGGCTTGGCGTGCCCCACACGTCTATGAACTGTATAGTAATGGTAATGAACTTAGTTCTGGCATCTTTGTGAAAGGCGATTCAACCCTCCTTTCAGAGCAGAGTTACAAGTGGATAACCTCATTGAAATATGCAAGTAAGTACTTTGATGTTCAGCTCGATGGCTACCTTCAGTGGATTAATAACTACATCTTCGACCAGCCAACAGGACGGAATATCACGGTTGTATCAGGTGCTTATCCTGTATTCCAGTACAGACAGACACGTGCTTTCTTCCAAGGTGTCGACTTAGATGCCCACGTTCGACCAGTATCATCGCTTGATTATCATCTTGTTACGGCAATGATTTGGGCACGTGAGATGCCTTCTCACGCTTATCTACCTTATATTCCGAGCTTCCGTCTGACCCATTCACTGACGTGGTCGCTGCCTTTCTTCAAGGCATTCTCACCTAAGTTAGGACTCACTCATCGCTTTGTGGCGAAGCAAACACGCTTCAATCCTGCTACAGACCTTATCGCCAACAGTCCTGATTCCTATCATCTTATGGGCTTTGAACTTAGCTTTTCGGTGCCTATGCGTGAGGGACAGTCGCTTCGTGTAGGACTGATGGGCGACAATATCCTTAATCGTGAGTACAAAGAATACACTAACCGCAGCCGCTACTATGCCCACGATATGGGTCGTGACGTGCGTTGTATGATTACATGGAACTTCTAATAAAAAAGATAAAAACGATGAAAACAAAGAGATTTATAAATGGTCTTGTACTTGCTTTCAGTGCAGTAATGACCATGTTGTTCGTGGGTTGTAACCCAGAACAGCCAGAGAATGAGAAAGAAAACAAACTCCATGAAGACCCTGTTCGGGCTGTCTTTACACTGCAGGAAGGAACACTCAACAATGCTTCTGCCTTTGATAATACGCCAAAGATGGCTAATTTCAAAGCCGCTTCTTCACCTGCTCAAGTGATAGAGTGGGAGACAACGGCTGGTCAGGGCTGGCATGTGACGAGCGAAACAAAGTCGTTCAATGTAAAGAATAGTGTAGACAACCCTTCTGTTGTCTATCTTTTGAAGATGGAGTATTATAATGCAAAGGGAGAAATGATGAACAGTCAGTTCTACAACCTCGGTCAGGACAAGATTCATCAGCACTTCTTCTCAATGTTCAAGCAGGTGATGTATGAGGGACAGATGAGCTCTGTGCGTGTCACAAACAAAGCAGAACTGCCTTACGACTACCGCTATATAGACGAGTTGAACGGCACTTTCATTGGCGACACGAACCCTATGGGCTTCCAAGGTCTTATCAAGTTCGTGAAGCCTGGACGTGAGTTTACCCTCTCTGTCGACCTGCTCCACGCTGCTGGAAGTAAGTTTGGTGACGATGGAAAGGCCTCTCCTTTCTACAATCCAACTGGAAAGTTGCTTAGCACTGGACTTTGGGATATCAACGTTAAACTGCCTATCGTGATTGATGGGCAGTCAACTGAGGAGAGTACTACCGACCCTTCACTTATCAATCCTGCAAAGGCTGTGATTGAAATCTATAACGGCCACCTGCATGGAGAAAAGCAATTTCATCAGAACCCAACACCAAAAGAATTGAAGTATATCGGACGTAACTATAAGCTTACCTATACTTTGGAGAATGGAAAGTGGGTGGCTGATCCAAAGAATGATAAGAGTGTGAACCTTATGGGAAGTAGTCAGGGGTATTATGTGTCGGCTTTTGTCATTCACTATTACGACAAGGCAGGCAACGAAATTACCTCTCAAATCGTCAATAATGGCGAAGACAGTCACTATCAGCACTTCTTTATGGTAGACGATATTCGCCCTTCTTATGGCGGAAAGAAGGAGGCTACCGATGTCAATTCTACTGACTTCTTTAAGTATGTCTACTGTGATACAGACCCATGGAATAAGACAAACAAGTTTGATGGTGCTAAATTCCTTAAAGATAATAATCCTATCGGACATAAAGGATACTTCGAATTCTTGCGTACACATAAGCAATTTAACCTCGAAATTCGCCTGATGCGCGCTCATAACTCTAAGTTGACCAATGGCAAAGCAAGCAGTTTCTGTGCGCCAACCGAACGCCAGTTGAAGGAAGAAGCATGGCTACCAACCATCGTTGTGCCGATGAATATCTATATGGACAGTGATGAGCGCGAACTGGATTCAAAGGTTTTTGATACTGATTTAGATAAGTTAAGCAACGATGCAAAGGACTATTCAGAGAGCAACTTGGTGTCAATTCGTTCGCTGATGGATGCCTTTGGAATAACCGATATCAAGACTGCTGTCCTCGATTTCTGGTGGAATTTCCACGGAGATAGCAAGCACAGCGATGCTGGTTTCTGGTTCTAATCGCAAGAATTAAAGACTTATTCCTTCCTCTTTTAATATCGAGAGAGGAGGAAATAATAGGGGAGACAGAAAGTATTTACATGCTTTCTGTCTCCCTTATTTCTGTATCATTGTAAAAATATTTCATATCTTCGGTTTCAAAACATCATCTTTTGGCTCCGAAAAGACGCCCTTTTGGCTTGCAAAAGATGCCCTTTAAGCCCCTTACTAACGCCCTTTTGAACCCTTGTTAACGCCCTTTTGAAAACCTCTTTTGCAACTACTTGAAAGCGAGAGTGTTATGACGATGGTTGAAATGCTCGTTTTTAGTCTTTTACCCCATCTTTTTTCTTGCTATTTTGTAACAATATTTCATAACGTTGTGCGGATGAATTTTCTCATTGAGGGCACAGATTTACGGTGATATGATATTGTTTCCTAACAACTTTTATTTTCTTATCGGCATCTTGTCTGTCCTTGTAACTTGACGTAGCCTGCTACGTCTGCGCCTAAAAGACAAATAATCTGCTCGATGATAAAACAAAATATGTTTAGGCTCTAATAATCGATTTGGGTTAAAATACCTATTAGTAAGTATTGACAAGACGGAAATCTTCGCCTATCTTTGCAGCAAAAATCGACAGAATGGAGAAACGATTAGTATGCCATAGAACGTCAAGTGGAAGAAAGCGTATTGCAGGTTGAATGCAATACGCTTTTTTTTATGAACAAAATAAAACATTGTCCGTTAATAAGATAATAATGAAAACATTAAAAGAAGATGTGCGGAGTAGGATTGTTACGGCTGCCCGCAGTGAATTTATTAAGTATGGATATAGGAAGACCTCGATGCGAACAATCTCGGCTAAGTCTGGTGTTGTGCTGGGGAATATATATAATTATTTTAAGACAAAGGACGATATCTTCTGTGTTGTCCTTCGTCCGTTGCTCTCTGTGATAGGCGAGCGTATGACGGTGTACAGCAAGGGTGAGCACGAGGAAAAGTGTCTTGATTTCTCCCGACAACGGCAGAAGGATTTTTTAAAGGAAATGCTTCGTATCATTTTCTTATATAAGGAAGAACTGAGACTGCTGCTCTTTGAGTCGCAGGGTACCTCCTTAGAGAATTTCCGTGAGGCCTTTATCGACGAACAAGTAGCGATAAGCAGGGCCTACATGGAGCAGGTGGAGACGAGTGTGTCGCCCCTCTTCTTTCGTATCAGCGCCTCTACATGGCTGACAATCATCGGTGAGATTGTGTCAAGACCCGACCTTCAGCAGGAGGAGGTGAGGCAGGCTCTGACCGAATATATACGCTACAACACGGCAGGGTGGCAAGAACTCATAAAACAATAAGTTAGGTATGAAGAGATTAATCCTTATTACAATGTTATGTCTGTGCCCTCTGCTTGTGGCGGCCCAACGGCTGTTAAGGGGTAAGATAGTGGAGAAAGAAACGTCGACTCCTATCTGTGGAGCGTGCATAGCAGTTAAGGGAACGAAGCAGAAGGTGCTCTCTGACAAGACAGGCGGTTATGAACTGACGATTACCGCAGCGGGTGCCTATACGATAGAGGTGTCGGCAGTAGGCTTCAAACGGCTGAGGGAGGTCGTTGCGGCGGGTGGTGATGTGACAAGAGACTACTATCTCGAACCCTCATCGACCTCGCTTCGCGAGGTTGTCGTGCGGAGTTCAGTGCAGAGTGCAGAGATAAACCAGATACGACAAAGCCCTATGGCTGTGACAGTTGTGGATGGTGCGAAACTGAGAGGACGGTCGAGTAGCATTGAGGAGATACTGACGAGGACATCAGGAATTAAGGTTCGGAAGGCAGGTGGACTGGGTAGTGCATCGCGCATCTCGGTTCATGGCTTAGAAGGGAAGCGTGTGGCGGTATATATCGATGGGTTCCCACTGAACAGTCCCGACGGTTCGTTCGATATTAACGACATCCCGATAGACGTCATCAAGTATATCGAGGTGTATAAAGGGATTGTTCCTGCGGAGTATGGGGGAGATGGTTTAGGAGGTGCCATCAACATCGTCACGCGAGAAGATGAGTGCGACTTGGTGGGCTTCACACAAGAACTGGCATCCTTTGGGACGGTGAAGACACTCGTAAGTGGACAAAAACTCTTTAGCCGACCGGGGATATTATTTAACGTGGCATTCTTTAAGAATAAGTCGAAAAACGACTATATGATGTCGTGGCCAGTGTTCGAGACCAATCTGCCTGCGTCGGCATATAGAAAGGTGAGACGTAGGAACGACTATTACGAAGCCAATTTTTATCATGTTGGGTTAGGGTTTAGGAAACTTTACTTTGATAAGTTCGACTTAGAATGTGCCTTTTATCAGAACAAGAAGGGGATACAGTCGCTTAATTTCGACGCTCGTCATGCCTATACAAAAGGGATAAATATCATGCCAAACCTCGTGTTGGAGAAACAAGACTTCCTCGTTAAAGGACTGGATATGAAGTACACTATGGTCACTCCTATCATCCGCTCGAATATGACAGACACCGCCACTACGAGGAGACAGTGGGACGGAACAATCACACAAGCCGTAGGAGAGACGGACGACAATCTTTTTAACGAGTCGCATGATCGGCAGTTTGAGGTGAGGAGTAAGTTTAACTTGAAATATACACGGGGTCGGCACACGCTTAATCTCAATGACCAATACGCCTACTCGGCTTATACTCCTAAGGACGAACGCATGAAAGGCTATCTTGGCTTTGACCCCAGTGCCTATCCAAGTAGGATGACTGCTAACAACATCGGGCTCAGTCATCTGTTTGTCTCGGATAATCGTCGACTACAAAACTCATTGACAATCAGCATATACTACCTTAATTCAAGGGTTTACAGAACCAGTGACGCACTGGCGAAAGGGCAGGCAACAGACGAGTTAGCACCGAAGCAGACCCGTGTGGAACGGGCGTATTATGGATTCAGTGAGGGCTTCAGCTATGAACTGTGGAAGGATGTGCGGGCGAAGCTGTCGTTCTCGCATAACGTGAGGATACCCGATACGGGCGAACTCTTTGGTAATGGGGTAAGCATCAAACCGTCGGTCAACCTGCAGCCAGAGGTGGGGAATAATCTGAATCTTGGTTTCATCGTCGATAGAAGAGGACTGTGCGGACTCGTGAGGGTGCAGTGGGAGACGAATTTCTACTATATGATGATGAAGAACATGATAAGACTCTTCCCTGCTGACACACGTTCTATCTATACAAACTTAGGGAAGACAAGGACCATTGGAATGGACACCGACGTGAAGGTGGACGTCACACGCAATGTCTATCTCTACTTTAATCTGACCTTACAGGATATCCGAGACAGGCAAAGATGGTTTAATGACGAACAAGGAACGAGCAACCCTACCTATAATAAGCACGTCCCTAACATCCCTGCCTTTTACTATAACTATGGCATGGAGTACCATGCAGAGGGCTTGATAGGCCGCCGTGAGCTGTCGAGAGTCTATATCGACGTGTCGCATGTGGGCGAGTTTGACTGGGGGTGGCAGATGAGTTCGCTTGCAGAGGAGCGTAGGAAATGGCGTATCCCATCCAATGATGTCTTCACGATAGGCCTCCAACAGTCTTTATGGCATAATAATATGTCACTGAGCCTTGAGTTAGAAAACGTCTTCAACAAGGAGAACTACATGGAATTTAAGATGCCTCTGCCCAGAAGAACATTAAAGGCAAAACTACGCTTCAACCTGTTCAGAGACAAACTGGCAGGTGGGGCAATGAGCTTATAATTATTAACTTCTTTAATCAAAACACAATGAAACATTATTTCTTAACTGCAGCAATCATGCTGCTAACGACCGTCGGACTACTATCTTGCGACAAAGACTCACCTGACACACCGCCTGCACCGGCAAAGACGGAGATGGGCTTCGTCCATAGTGTTAACATCGGAGACAATACATACGTAAGTGTTTTCAAAGACATGAACGTTGGCTCGCTCAATACCGATAATGCGCTGGTTATGCCGAAGGGTGCTTTTTCCTTCGTATATAAGGGGAAAGTGTATATAACCGACACCGAACACATCTATAAATATGCCCAGAAAGAGGGAAAGTTAGTGCAGGAGGGGAATACTATCCTACTCCCAAGTGGGGCTGCAGCAATGTACATCACCTTCGCTTCCGACCATAAGGCATACGTCTCTTGTTCTGGTTTAGGAAAGGTAATCATCATCAATCCTACCACAATGGAGAAGGTTGGAGAGATTGACTTGGCGGAGTATTCCTTGGGGAAA
Source organism: Prevotella melaninogenica (assembly GCF_018127925.1). Classification (NCBI taxonomy): domain Bacteria; kingdom Pseudomonadati; phylum Bacteroidota; class Bacteroidia; order Bacteroidales; family Prevotellaceae; genus Prevotella; species Prevotella melaninogenica. The sequence continues at coordinate 604,160 of NZ_CP072347.1, forward strand.
GCCGCTGGTGACAATAATCCAGAGCCTGCCGCATCTATCATAAGAGACGGAATACTCTATGTGGCACTTAGTCAGATGAAGTCTACCTACACCTGTGAGGCGGGTGCTTACGTGGCTTTGATTGACACAAAAACCGATAAACCTATCAAAGTCGTTAGTGATCCTCGTGTCTCAATGGCCTCTGGTGAGTCGCCAGCTGGCGATCCTTTCATCGATGAGAAGGGTGATATCTACTTTTACTGTGTAGCGATGTTCGGCTATCAACCTGGTGTCAAGGAGGGATTTCTGCGTATTAAGAAAGGTCAGACTGACTTTGATAAATCCTACTGCTTCACCCTTGCGGATGTTGACTTAGTAGGAGTCAAAGGCAATAAAACCTCGTATGCTTATATGAAGGTGTATGGCGGCAACGGAAAGGTGTATGCTTACCTGAACATCCCAGGGGCTGCAAGCAATCCACCAGACTATGTCCACGATAAATGCTTCCAACCTTTCGAGATTAATCTCTACAATAAGAGCTGTACAAAGTTGGACCTCTCTGCCACAGCTGGGTGGGCTGCAACCCTCTGTAAGTCGGGTAATGACATCATCTTCGGTATGTCCACCGACCAAGGTATGGGCTATTCCGTCTATCATCCAGCCACTGCCACCTACGAGACCCTCAAGGTAAAAACCTCTGGTGCACCATATGCAGTGCATGAGTTGAGGTAGTTTGTGTACATATCGAATCCACAGAAAGAGTAGTAGTCCCTTCCCTTGAGAGTGTATCATTTTTGATATACCCTCAAGGGAAGGGACCGCTTGGTGGTTGCTGGTGGTTCTAAACGAGAAAAATAATAGCTTATCCCTACCGCTCTTGATGTCGATAGGGGAGGAAATAATAGGGGAGACAGAAAGTATTTACACGCTTTCTGTCTTCTTTATTTCTGTTTTATTGTAAAAATATTTCATATCTTCGGTTTCAATATATGCTCTTTTGGCTCCGAAAAGACGCCCTTTAAGCCCCTTACTAACGCCCTTTTGAACCCTTACTAAGCACCTTTTGAAACTCTGTTTTGCAACTGATTGATAATAAGAAACTTACAGGGACGCTGAAAAGGTGCGTTTTTAACCACCTTTTCTGCCTTTTTATGTAATAATATGTAAGGATATTTCGTAAGAAGGACCTCCCCCAACCCCTCCGAAGGAGGGGAGTTGCCTAACGGAGAAAGATTCCATGAGTAATTTATGGGTCTTCAGCAATTTGGAGTGATATCTTTTGAGATCAGAACTTTGATGTATTGTCACACAGAGCAAAGGAGAACACAGAGGTTTTATATAGCAGAAATCGTTAGACACAGAGGCACCGTTGGTGCGTGGAGAAACAGAGGATATTTGCGAGTTTTTATTAATGTTTTTTGTCTACTTCATTACAAAACTGTGGTTTGCAAGATTTCTTAAAACGTTTATTACCAAAGTTATCAGCAACACGTACACTACAGCTCTGTCGCTCTTTGTGCCTTCGGCACCTCCGTGCTATTGTCTTTTATGCTTTCACCTCCGTGCTCTCCCTCTCTCTGTGTGCCTTTTATTTTATATGTAGTAGGCTTACTTTATCACTCCATATTTCGGAAGAACCTAATTTATTGTTATGTCTGTTGCTCCACACATCGATAGTGCCTTCATGGCTTTTGTGTCCCTTCAAAAATTTGGATTGATCATTGTCTCCGTCCCTCCTCTCTCTCTCTTTGCCTTATTGTTACATATTGTGGACTAATGAACGATTAGGGTTTAATAATCTTCCCTGTTCTCCTTTTCTCTGTGTGACCTTTTAAAGTTCATAGATAAGTAGTGAAAGTTCGCAGATTTAAGATATTTTTTTTAAGATATGGGTAACTTTTCTGATTGTACTTTGCGTTTGTGCTATTTATTTGTTATCTTTGCGCTTGGATTTAATTTAAAAAGAGTTCTAAGACTATATATGGGCAAAATAAAGACAATAGGTATTCTGACTTCTGGCGGTGACGCCCCTGGAATGAACGCAGCAATACGTGCTGTGACCAGAGCCGGCATCTATAATGGTTTTGAAATCAAAGGTGTCTATCGTGGTTATGAGGGATTGATTACGGATGACATTAAGCCTTTTACCACTGAGAATGTTAGTGGTATTATCGGTCAGGGCGGTACAATCCTCAAGACGGCACGCTCAAAAGGTTTTAAAACGATGGAAGGACGTCAGCAGGCATACGATAACCTTGTCAAGGAGGGTATTGATGCGTTAGTTGTCATTGGTGGTAATGGCTCGTTGACGGGTGCGATGATGTTTGCACAGGAGTTTGATTTCTGTTGCATCGGTCTGCCAGGTACGATAGATAATGACCTCTATGGTACGGACAGCACCATCGGTTATGACACGACGATGAACACAATTATGGAGTGTGTCGACCGTATTCGTGATACCGCTCAGAGCCATGAACGCATCTTCTTTGTAGAGGTGATGGGACGTGATGCTGGTTTCCTTGCACAGAACTCGGCTATTGCCAGCGGTGCAGAAGCAGCGATTATTCCAGAAGACTCTACTAACGTCGACCAGTTGGGTCGCTTCATGGAACGTGGTATTCGTAAGTCTAAGAGAAGTTGTATCGTCATTGTCTCTGAGAGTCCTAAGTGTGGAGCTATGTATTATGCTGACCGTGTACGCAAGGAGTTCCCTGACTATGACGTACGTGTGTCAATTCTTGGTCACTTGCAGCGTGGTGGCCGCCCTTCAGCACGCGACCGTATCCTTGCAAGTAGTACGGGTGTTGGTGCTATTGAGGCCATTATGCAGGGACAACGTAATATTATGGTAGGTGTAAGAAACAATGAGGTGGTTTATGTTCCATTGTCTGAGGCAATCCGTTCAGATAAGCCTTTCGACAAGAAACTTATTAAGGTTCTCGACGAGTTGAGTATCTAAGAGGGGGCTTTCCACCTTATTTATATATAGAGGAAATAATAATAAAAAACAACAAAGATATTTATGTCACAGATTAATGGGCGCATCTCCCAGATTATCGGTCCAGTTATCGATGTCTACTTTGATACCAAGGGAGAGAATCCTGAGAAGGTTCTGCCAAAGATTCATGATGCCCTACGCGTAAAACGTGCGAATGGGCAGGATTTGATTATCGAGGTACAGCAGCATATTGGTGAAGACACCGTGCGCTGTGTGGCTATGGATAATACGGATGGTCTGCAGCGTAACCTTGAGGTTGTGCCAACAGGCAGTCCTATCGTTATGCCAGCTGGTGACCAGATTAAGGGTCGTATGATGAACGTTATCGGTCAGCCTATCGACGGTATGGAGGCACTGAGTATGGAAGGTGCTTATCCTATCCACCGCGAGGCGCCAAAGTTTGAAGACCTCTCTACGCATAAGGAGATGCTTCAGACGGGTATTAAGGTCATCGACTTGCTTGAGCCTTATATGAAGGGTGGTAAGATTGGACTCTTTGGTGGTGCCGGTGTAGGTAAGACGGTGCTTATCATGGAGCTGATTAACAACATCGCTAAGGGTCACAATGGTTACTCTGTATTTGCCGGTGTAGGTGAACGTACACGTGAGGGTAACGACTTGATTCGCGATATGTTGGAGTCAGGTGTTATCCGTTATGGTGAGAAGTTCCGCAAGGCAATGTATGAAGGCAAGTGGGACCTTTCGCTTGTTGATCAGGAAGAATTGCAGAAGTCACAGGCAACACTTGTCTATGGACAGATGAATGAGCCACCAGGGGCACGTGCATCAGTGGCACTCTCTGGTCTGACCGTTGCTGAGGAGTTCCGCGATCACGGAGGTAAGAATGGTGAGGCGGCGGATATCATGTTCTTCATCGATAACATCTTCCGTTTCACGCAGGCTGGTTCTGAGGTATCAGCGTTGTTGGGTCGTATGCCATCAGCTGTAGGTTATCAGCCTACTTTGGCAAGTGAGATGGGTACGATGCAGGAGCGTATTACTTCTACAAAGCATGGTTCAATTACTTCAGTACAGGCGGTTTACGTGCCTGCTGACGACTTGACCGACCCTGCTCCAGCTACTACCTTTACCCACTTGGATGCAACAACAGAGTTGAGCCGTAAGATTACCGAGCTTGGTATCTATCCTGCGGTAGACCCATTGGGTAGTACCTCACGTATCCTTGACCCACTGATCGTTGGTAAGGACCACTATGAGTGTGCGCAGAGAGTAAAGCAGTTGCTACAGCACTATAATGAATTGCAGGATATCATCGCCATCTTGGGTATGGACGAGTTGTCAGACGAGGATAAGTTGGTTGTGAACCGCGCTCGTCGTGTACAGCGTTTCCTCTCTCAGCCATTTACTGTTGCTGAGCAGTTCACTGGTGTTAAGGGTGTTATGGTACCAATCGAGGAGACCATCAAGGGCTTCAACGCTATCTTGAATGGTGAGGTTGACGACCTCCCAGAGCAGGCGTTCTTGAACGTTGGTACGATAGAGGATGTCAAGGAGAAGGCTAAGCGTCTTTTGGAGGCTACTAAGTAATCATCTTCTTGCACAAACTGAATAATAATTGAATTGTCTATGTTGACACTTAGAATAGTTTCTCCCGAAAGGATTGTCTTTACAGGTGAGGTGGATAGTGTGCTGGTTCCTGGTACAGTGGGACCATTTGAGATTCTCAATAATCATGCGCCTATCATCTCTACACTCGTTGAAGGCAAGGTAGCTTACAGCGTAAAAGGTGATACAAAGGAACTTCATATCGTTGGCGGATTCGTTGAGGTGAAGAAGAACTTGGTCAGTCTTTGCGTAGAAATCTAAAAGATATAACCGACAGACAGCTGAATACGGATGATGAATGTTAACAAGGTGTATAAGAAGTACTATAAGAATAACTTGTGGATTATCGCAGGTCTTTATCTTATTGGCTTACTCGTTGTGCAGCTAACGCAGCAAACGGCTTATATCAATTTGCTGACTATCAGTGCTGTTTACTCGCTTATCACCTCTTCTATCTATGGAGGAGCATGGAAAGCGATAGCCAGTCAGTCGCCCACGGTTATGAATAACTTTTATCTTGCGGGCTCTGGTTTTCGTATGCTGTTGGCATTCTTGACTGTTGTCGTTTATGCAATGGTGGTGAAAGAACGCGCAATGGTAATCGGCTTTGTCGTTATCTTTATGATATTCTATCTTGTGCTGTTGGCATTCGATACCGTCTATTTTTACAAAGTGGAAAAGAACAATAAAATTAATAATTAACGAATGAAATATCTCAAGCATCTGATTTGTATGGTGATGATGCTCTTCCTGCTTCTGCCTGGTGTTGCTGCATCAGAGAGTAAAGGGGAGGGTGTTAACCTGCAGGAGATATTGTGGGGACATATCAAGGACTCATACGAGTGGCATGTAACCAATATCGGGGATAAGCCTATCATCATCAACCTGCCAGTCATTGTGAAGACATCAAATGGCTGGTACACGGGTTGGGCTGAAGACTTCGCTGAGGAACCATTAGAAGAAGGTCCACATGCGGGCTATCGTCCTTGTAAGAACAACCCAGACCTATTCATTGCAACGAAGGGGAACTACGAAGGTCGTATCGTTGAGTTGCAGAAGGATGGCACAGAAGTGCGCCCTCTCGACCTCTCTATCACAAAGACGGTGTGTGTACTCTTCATTGATGCCATCATTCTCTTGCTGTGTATCTTGATTCCAGCACGCTGGTGTCGTCGCCATAAGGTTACCGATAAGGCACCAAAAGGCTTCACTGGTTTGATGCATATGTTTGTGATGTATGTCTATGATGAGGTTATTAAACCGATATTAGGTAAGGACTCAGAGAAGTATGCACCTTATCTTCTGACGTGTTTCTTCTTCATTTTTGTGGCTAATGTCATGGGTATTGTGCCATTCCCACCAGGAGGTGGTAACCTTACGGGTAATATAACCATCACCTTCTTCTTGGCTATTTGTACGTTCTTAGTAACCAACTTCTCCGGAACAAAGCATTATTGGAAAGATATCTTTTGGCCAGACGTACCCGCATGGTTGAAAGTTCCAGTGCCATTGATGCCTGTGATAGAGATATTTGGTATCTTCATAAAACCTTTCGCATTGATGGTGCGTCTCTTTGCCAATATGATGGTAGGACATGCTATTGCGTTAGCTTTAACCTGTATCATCTTCATCGTGGCAACGATGGGTGTTGTCCTAAGTTCTTTCATGACGATTGTGAGTGTGGAAATGAGTATCTTCATGATGCTTTTGGAGATTCTGGTTTGCTTTATTCAAGCTTTAGTATTCACGATGTTGAGTGCTGTGTTTATCTCTTTGGCACGTGTTCATGAGGCAGAAGGATAAGAAGGAGTGAAGGAGATAAATACTTCTCATCCCCCTATTAATAGATAAGAAATAAAAAATAATTAATAATTAAAAGAAAGAAACTATGTTGACATCATTGTTATTAGCAGCAGAAACTGCAAAGTTAGGCGCCGCTATCGGTGCAGGTATCGCAGCCGTAGGCGCAGGTCTTGGTATTGGTCGTATCGGTGGTCAGGCTATGGACGCTATGGCTCGCCAGCCAGAGAAGATCGGTGAACTTCGTTCTGCTATGATTATTGCAGCCGGATTGGTTGAGGGTGTTGCCTTCTTCGCTGCAATTATCGCTCTCCTCTGTGTATTCTAAACTACTCAGAGAATTATTAAACAAATTGGTAAGAAAAGTAATTTAGCAGCTTATGTCATTATTATTGCCAGATAGTGGCTTACTCTTTTGGATGACCCTTGTCTTCTTAGTGGTCTTCTTCATCTTATGGAAGTGGGGATTCCCTTCTATCATCAAGATGGTGAACGAGCGCAAGGAGTACATTGACGAGAGTCTTGCAAAGGCAGAAGAAGCCAACTTGAGGCTTGCCAACATTCAGAAACAAGGTGAGGAGCTGCTTATGGAGGCACGTGAGAAACAGGCGCAAATCCTTAGAGAGGCGTCTGAGACACGTGACACCATAGTCGGACAGGCACAGGAAAAGGCACGCGACGAGAGTGCTCGTATCCTTTCTGAAGCCAAGGCAGAGATTGAAAGTCAGAAGCAGGCTGCCATCCGCGACATCCGTTCGCAGGTTGCAGAGCTTTCTGTGCAGATTGCTGAGAAGATTCTGCATAAGGAACTGTCTGGTTCAGCCGAGCAAACTCAGCTTATCAACAGCTTATTGGATGAAGTTGCTTCTTCTAACGGAACAGAAAGTAAATAATCGCTTATGAATACAGGTGTAATATCGGTTCGCTATGCTCGTGCGCTGTTGAAGGCTGCCTGTGAGCAAGGTATCGAAGACAAGGTGTATGCTATTATGCAAACACTTGCCCAGAATTACCTTCAGGTGCCCGAACTCCGCATGACGATTGAAAGCCCGATGCTTCCGAAGGACAAGAAGCGCAAGCTATTGGAAGTAGCCTGTGGCGACGACTGTCCTGAGCTTGTTGGTAACTTCCTTTCCCTTGTCTTGAAGGGAGATAGAGAGGAGTTGCTACAGCTTATGGCGAATGACTATGTCGCTCTGTATCGTAAGCAGAAGAACATCATTCGCGGAAAGGTCATTACAGCCTCGCCTGTCTCTTCCCAGACGGAAGACAAGATGAAAGCACTGGTACAATCCAGAGCACAGGGAACCGTTGAGTTCAACACTGAGGTTGACCCTTCACTCATAGGTGGCTTTATTCTTGAGTATGATACTTACAGAATGGACACCAGCGTGAAGAGCAAACTGAATGCTATCCTCACACAATTAAAAAAGTAATTAGATTAATAACATGTCAGATAAAATTAAACCAAGTGAGGTGTCAGAGATTCTTTTGAAAGAACTTCAAGGCATCAACTCTGAGGAGAAGTTTGATGAAGTCGGTAGCGTACTGACCGTCAGCGACGGTGTAGCACGTGTCTATGGTCTTCGCAATGCTGAAGCCAATGAGTTGCTTGAATTTGAGAATGGCACCATGGCTATTGTCATGAACTTGGAGGAAGACAATGTAGGTTGTGTCCTTCTTGGTCCTACTGAAGGTATCAAGGAGGGACAGAGCGTGAAGCGTACACATCGTATTGCCTCTATCCGTGTCAATGACAACTTCTTGGGACGTGTAGTCAATCCGCTTGGAGAGGCTATCGATGGTAAGGGTGAAATCGACTTGACTGACTCTTTCGAGATGCCATTGGACCGTAAGGCGCCAGGTGTTATCTATCGTCAGCCAGTGAAGGAACCACTCCAGACGGGTCTGAAGGCTGTTGACTCAATGATTCCTATCGGTCGTGGTCAGCGTGAGCTTATCATTGGTGACCGCCAGACAGGTAAGACAGCCATTGCCGTTGATACTATCATCAATCAGAAGAGCTTCTACGAGCAGGGTAATCCTGTTTATTGTATCTATGTTGCCATCGGTCAGAAAGCTTCTACCGTTGCTACATTGGTGCAGAACCTCAAGGAGCGTGGCGCATTACCTTATACAATTATCGTAAGTGCTACAGCGGCTGATCCTGCTGCTATGCAGTATTATGCTCCATTTGCCGGTGCTGCCATTGGTGAGTACTTCCGCGATCGTGGCTACTCAGCCCTCGTTATCTACGATGACTTGTCAAAGCAGGCTGTTGCCTATCGTGAGGTATCACTGATTCTCCGTCGTCCTTCAGGTCGTGAGGCTTATCCTGGTGACGTCTTCTATCTCCACTCTCGTCTGCTTGAGCGTGCTGCACGTATCAACAACCAGCAGGAGATTGCAGAGAAGATGAACGACCTCCCAGAGTGTATGAAGGGTCATGTACGTGGTGGTGGTTCACTCACCGCACTGCCTATCATTGAGACACAGGCAGGTGACGTGTCAGCCTACATCCCAACTAACGTGATTTCCATCACTGACGGTCAGATTTATCTTGAGTCAGACCTCTTCAATCAGGGCTTCCGTCCAGCTATTAACGTAGGTATCTCCGTATCTCGTGTAGGTGGTTCAGCGCAGGTTAAGAGTATGAAGAAGGTAGCTGGTACGTTGAAGATTGATATGGCACAGTATCGTGAGTTGGAGGCATTCTCTAAGTTCTCATCAGATATGGACAAGGTCACAGCGATGACCCTCGACCGTGGACGTAAGAACAACCAGTTACTTATCCAGCCACAGTACAGTCCAATGCCTGTGGGTGAGCAGATTGCTATCCTCTACTGCGGTGTACACGGCTTGATGCGCGATGTACCTGTTGATCAGGTTCGCCAGTGTCAGGACCAGTTCCTTGAGACCATGCGCACTACTCATGCCGATGTCATCAGCGATTTGGCTGCTGGTAACCTCGAAGACACTTCTATCAAGGTAATCGAAGAAGTCATGGGCAATATTGCCGGACAATATAAATAAAGACAATACAGAATGGCATCCTTAAAGGAAATCAAGACTCGTATAGCCAGTGTTCAGAGTACTCGTAAGATTACGAGTGCGATGAAGATGGTTGCGTCGAGTAAGTTACACCATGCCCAGAATGCCATCGAGAGTATGCTTCCATACGCGGCTATGCTCGAACACATTCTTAAGGCTTTCCTTGTCTCTACGCCCGATACGGATACTCCGTTCGACGAGCAGAGACCGGTGAAACGTGTTGCCTTACTCGTGTTCTCCTCAAACAGTTCTCTCTGTGGTGGATTCAATGCGAATGTCATCAAGCTGATGCAGCATACGATAGACGAATATCATGCGCAGGGCCTGACCGACAAGGATATTGTCATCTATCCTGTAGGACGAAAGGTGTATGAATCAGCAAAAAAGCGTGGGTATACCTGTGTATATCCTTATCCATTGCTTGCTGATAAACCAAATTTTGAGGAGTGCCGCAGTATTGCCATGGAGTTAAGCCAGAAATGGTTGAAGGGCGAGTTTGACAAGGTGGAGATTATCTACCATCATTTCAAGAGTGCAGGAAGCCAGATTCTCCAACGTAAGAATTTCCTTCCAATTGACCTTGAGGAAGAAGTCAATGCCGACTCTACGCGCGATCTTTCATCAAATATCGCAACGAAGGCTGCACAGGAATATCTCAAGAGGAAAGGACAGTCTGGAACACAGAAGTCTAATAATGAGGCTGTTGTTCCTCTGAATGATAACTTCATCATTGAGCCAGACCTGCGCACAGTCTTGACAACATTGGTACCGAAACTGCTGAATAACATGGTTTATACTGCCCTTTTAGACAGTAATGCCTCTGAACATGCAGCGCGAATGGTTGCCATGCAGACCGCAACAGATAATGCTGACGACCTGCTTCGTGGACTCAACTTGCAGTATAACAAGTCGCGTCAGGCAGCCATTACGTCTGAGTTGCTCGATATTGTTGGCGGTACGGTAAATAACTAACTTCCTGCTTCCCCTCGGGGAAGGCAGTGAAAAGAATCTAATAGACAGGGATAAGCTCTTTGCTTGTCCCTGTTTTTTTTGATTAATTGGGCTTATTAGCCCAATTAGCCTCATAAGCCCAATAATTATGCTATCACATTAATCACGCCCCTCACTTTGGGGGAGGGGATGGGGGAGGGGCTTTCCCTTTTGTCCTAACTTTTCATCCCATCCCATCCCAATTGATGCTTAATTGGCTTCTAAAAGACGCCCAATAGGCTTGCAAAAGATGCTCTTTAAGACTTCAATAGGGCATTTATTGAAGTCTTAAAGAGCATCTTTTGAATTACAAATTTGTAATGACTTGATAAACAGGTCGTTGTAAAGATACTAAAAGGATTGTTTACTTTTTTGTTTTTAGGCTTGATACTTTTCTGTGTTTTTGTAATTATTTTTCTGCGTATCTGTTGAATGCGTAGTAATAGTTTCCTTTTTTTATCTTAGATAAAATATTAAAGTAGTTCGGGATGCTTTAGTTCTTCAATTAATAAGTCGACTTCTGTACGTGGATTGTGCATTTTAAAGTCTTTATTTTTATATTTTTCTCGGAGTTGGCGAGACCTTTTACAAGCTTCGTCTTCGTTTCCATATTTTTGCAATAAATTATAAAAGTTAGTAGAAGCCTTATCATATTTAAAATCATTTTGGCCAGAAGTTTTTCTTATATTTGACTCTATTACTTTTATATAACCCTTACGATTTAATCCTGTGCTAATATTTTGGAAATGAAGGCAGTACCATAGTTCAAAGGATTCATTACTCCAAGCGCATCCTATATTTTCCTTTTTTGCGCTTAGAATTGCCTTGTTGAAGTCCTTAAATTCATCTTTATCAAAAACAAGCCAAACTCTATCAAATTTAATTTGTCGTCTATTCTCTAACTCACTCCGTATTTTCTGTGCTTCAGTTAATAATCTACAGGTTCCTTTCCCACATCCTTTAATATCAGAACTTGCAGTATGAACTTCTGACCATTGATCTTTTATAAAGGACCTAAAATAGTTAGGTTCTGTTTCTGTCCCTTCACATACTATTAAGAATCGTATAGATATTATTCTTGAGCCTTGTTTACGTTTTCCACCTGCTAAAGGTTTTCTATTTTTCATCTCTTTCCTCATGGTTTTCTTATATATTTTTATTTGATGAAAGGAATTGCTCCGTAACGTCCATTTATATAGTCATTTTCTATATCTCGATCATTTCTTACTTTGAAGTCAAGCAATGAATAAAGATCGCTTGCTTCTGTTTTATCTTTTTCTGTAAACCAGATCTGGTCTCTCCGCAGGTGTTTTGTATTTAGCAAATGTGTGTCATGCGTCGTAAAAATTAGTTGTGAACCTTTTGGATTAGTTTCTTTATCCATAAATAAATGAACGATAGCACGTGTTATCATTGGATGAAGTTTTGCATCGAGTTCATCTACAAATAGTACTTTTCCACTGATAAGCGTATTAAAAATGGGACCAGCTAGGCTAATTACTTTGTTTGTTCCATTTGATTCTTTATCATCTGCTCGGAATACTTTTTGGCCAACAATCTCTCCATCTGAGTCATAAATATGATGCGTTGTAAATGTTTCTAAGAACTTGTGGCTATTTACTTTCTCTTGATTTAGAAATGGTAAATTAGCTAACTTTTCTTTTATTTCATCAGGAACTTCCCTTTCCTTAACTTTAATATTGGTAAAGCCTAAGTCAAGGTTTTCAAAAAGAGCCATTGCATCATCACAACCTTTAAGATGTTTTTCTAACATTTTAAGTGTAACATGATTATACGCATAATCCTCAAGACCTGAGATTACATTATAGTGCTTAAGATCTTGAATGATTTTTTGAGAGATTTGACCATTTAGTTGTGCAACAAGTGATAAGAAAAGTCTATTCTTAGTTGTAGAACTTTCTTTATTTTTTCCTTCTGTAAAGTATGTAGATGATATGGAGAAATTCTGTCTTTCTCTACGAAATAGATAATGTTCTTTGGCGCCATAAGAAAGCCTGCGTTCATAAAGCCATTCTCCAATAATTGCTTTGCGTGTATATTCAAAACCATATCTATACAGTGCTCCATCCATTAAGAGCTGAACTTCAAATAGTGTAGGTTTCTTGTCAGAGATGTTATCGAGCATAAATGGCTCATATTTAATTGGCTCATCAGAATTTAGTTTTACATTGTTAATAAGAATATGTCTGAAAACTCCAAATGCTTTTATTACATTTGTTTTACCACTGGAATTAGCCCCATAAAGAACAGCTACAGGAAGTAGACGTAAGCCATCTTTTTCTATAACAGAATCGCTTAAGTCCTTTATCTGTGCAGATTCCATCCGTAAACTCTTTATGTTCTTAAAAGAACAGAAGTTGCTAAAACTAAAATTAATTAACATAGCATATTATTTTTTATTGTATCTGTTGCAAAGATAATAAATATATATGTCTATTTGTGCGTTTTTCTGAGAAATTTTCTCGTAAAATGTATTATTTTTAGTCTTAAGATAAATAAATATATTGTTGTTATATATTTTTGAACTGTTTGAAGTTAGATATGCTAGATTTAATTTTATGATTTCTTTAGTTATTCTATTATAGATCTTTCTTTATAGAAAAACGTTTTTTGTAATGCTTATAATCAAAGCAGGATACCAAATCTTTAAATATGTAAAACTTCAACAATACAGATAGATATAGAGATACAGAGATTTTTGTTTGTGTTATTAAGCAGCAATAGTATATACAGAAGTTTTTTAATTTATCTTGCTATCTGATAAAACTTAAATAGCACATAATTTCTTATGGTATCGAATTTATATAGGGAATTTCAGTTAATTCCCTCTTAGAGCTCTCCAAGGCAGCCAAAAACTGCATTCTTTTCCTTGGAGAAGGTCCCAGAAAAAGAATATGCTGTGTTATTTGTTCAAAAATCTCAAATAATGAGTCATATGAGCACACCTGCCCTTTCCATACTATCTATGGACTTGTAAAATTATCCTTAAGTTTTATTAGGCAGCCTTCTTCCCCCTCCGAGCCATCTCCCTTGCGGCAAGAATGGCAGCATTTGCTGTATGGATTCCGAAGAAGAGTAGTAGCCTCTCGCTAAACATATTGCGTGCCTTGATGCGTCCAAGGCTATAGTGTTGCTTTTGATTTCCAAAGCTACCCTCCATTACCGTAGCTCTGAGGTTTCCAATAATCTTTCTCGCTGTCTTGAGACATTCAGCTTCTTCTTTGGGTCTTGGACCTTTTCTAGTGAAACAGGTCGTTATGCCTTTTTCTGTACACATAGTGCGGTTGGCATTGTTGGCGTATATGGAATCGGCACCTACACGCTTGACTTTGATTCCCGTCAAAGATTCTTGATATTCTATACATAGCTTAAGACGGACACCCTCGTTGAATGCCTCAAAGCTGTGGTGCTCTATGAATGATATGCCGTCTATCTGTATGTTGTTGACCTTTGCCCCAAACTCTACACGCTTGTTTTCCTTGCCTCTGACAATAGGACGGAGGTAGGGGCGGTCGATGCTGACGATACGGTGCTTGACTTCCTTGCCGGAGAATAGTTCTGACTGTTGGAGGCATACCTCACGCACAGCGGACAGCCGCTTTTCTTGTTCTGCCGACAGACAGATGCAAGGACTGTACTGTTTACGCAGACGATTCCATTGGGACAGGAGTTTGGACAGAAGCCTCAGGAGTCTTCTCCTGAGCTTGCGCGTGGACGAGGCTGTGTGCTTGCGCTGCTTAGCGTATGCAAGCCTGGCCTTGTCAATATTATTATACTTGCTTCTCGGAATACGCTCTGAGAGGTGTTTACACTCGGAGACCAGCAGAGTGTGAAGCCAATAACAACACTCCCAGAGCAGCTTGATATCCGTAGGAAAACGCAGGTAGCTCTCGTAACAGGTTGCATCCGTCAAGCACAGGTCTTTGTCTTTAAGGTTGTCTTTCCATTTGGCATACAATATGCCCTGAAAGCTGTCTATGTCAAGAAACTGACCAAGACGATTGCGTATGGCACTTACAATCTTTCCATCCTTGATGGGACAGGAGGGGTCTATCAGAACACCACAGAACATCTGCATGTGGATGCTTCCGTTAAGCATTTCTATCAGACCATCGTCAGACAGACCTGTGTATGACTTAAGGAACATTAGGGCTATTTCTCCTTCACGTAACTATTCAGCGATAATTGATATATATTATCAAACCTTAAATAAGGCTTGAATCGCATTATATGGAGTTTTGTCGTGCTTCTTAGCTGTTTCTACAATCGAATGAAGTTCAAGGAAAGCGTCTGCTCCGAAGTCTGAACGAAAAGCACAGGAGTTCTTCAGTTTGATTTTTAGCTTGCGTATTCCACGTTCACTTCCATTATTGTCAAATGGTATCATCGGATTTTCGAGGAAATTGAAAATGTAATCTCTGCATTTGACCAAGCCTTTTCTGAACGTAATAAACTTTTTACCAAGCTCCTCTATATTCTGTTTGAGCAGATTGTCTAAACGTCGGGTCCATGACACCTTGTCTATAACGTCGTTCGGATTGGTATTCCGCTTGTGAATGGCTTCACGGAACAGATTGGTTACTTTCCCAGACCACTCTTGCTTAGTGTTCAACTCTGAGAGATATTGCAGTTCGCGCAGTAAGTGAGCAAGGCATACCTGATGATTGAGGAAATGGAGTGCAAAGTATGCGCTATGGCGGTCGGTAACGGCAGTCATTCGTTCCAGGCTATCGCCAAACTTGTCTGCTAATACCTTCGACCCTCTTCCATTAGCACGGAAAAGCAGTGTGTAATAAACGGTTTGTGCAATCCATGCCCAGTCGAGTCTTTTCTTACAGTACAAGCCGCTCTCATCGAAACCAACAACTGCTGATGACTTAATATATCCTTTAATTTTATCAATCACAGGTTGCGCATTTCTCTTTGCCTCATTTACCCAGTTCACCAGTGAGCCTTCGCTTGGAGTGAGTCCAAATACCTCACGCAAAAAACTTGCTATGCGACCGTAAGGAAGAAATTGTACGACACTCAGATAAACCACTAAGGACTTTATGCTTGAATCATATACCACGTTGTTTGACCGCCGTCTCGGTACTGTCCGAATACGTTCACCACAGTTCTTGCATACCATCACATAGTGTCGGATTTCCTTGATTACGGGCTTCAACTCTGGAATGGAAATAACCTGCGTCACATAATCAAGCACACGTTCTGCATCTGATAAAGATTCTCCGCAACGAGTGCAATAGTTGGGTATCTCATCAATTATCTCGTCAGGTATGGAAGAGTAAGACAACTTATGCCCATCATGCCCCTTTTGTCCTCCCGGCTTCTTACCACTTGGCTTACGGAGGCTTCTTGTTCTTCTGATAACCTCATCCTTTATACGCTCCTTGCTTGGAGGAGTGCTGCTGTTATTAGAGTTTTTGTCAGGTTTTTCATACTTAGCTAAGCGTTCCCGTAAGTTTATAAGTTCCGTATCTTTCTTGCGAATTTGGAGGTTCAAAGCATTTATGTTACGGTTCAATTTGATAATCTCGGCATACTGCTGATTAACAGTTGCACGTAATAATCGCATCTCTTCCGTCATGCCTTGTAATACTTTTGATATGTCCGTAACCTGCTCTTTCATAGGTATAAAGGTACAAAGAAAATCTGAAATACGCAAGAAAAACAAGCATATTTATAGCCTTTATACTAAGATTTTAGAGGAGAAAATACAGACTGATCAATACCGCTGAATAGTTACTCCTTCACCCGAGAAAAGAGGCTTTTTGCCTCGCTTGCTCTTATGGCTAAGGTTCGTATACTCTGCTGCCAACTCCTTTAGTGGGAGCTGGGAATGAATGCGTCCAAGTTCGCTTTGTGCAAAGCTTTCACGATAGCTCTGTAAAAAATCGAACTCTGTAAAGGGCAAAGTTGGTGTTATATCAGAAATTTTTTGTATCTTCACGACGATTTATTTTAAGTTTTCCCCCGATTCTGCCCGTGATGGGTCGTTCGGGGGATTTTATGTAAAGGTACAAATAATATATTATGCTGACAAACAATTAGTTAGAAAAATTCTGAATATCCCTATATAGCTATATCTACATTCATTGTTTAAATCTATGCTTTTTGATCAAATAAATTAAGTTTTTGATGAGTTATTTGTCTTTATTCATTATGATGAGTATATTATTCAGTGATTTTTGTCACTTATGCTGGATTCTTTATAAATTAGATGATATTCAGGAGAGTTTTTGGCTTTTGAACTTTTATATGTGGAAAAAGTTTACCATATAGCAATAATTAATTAACTATGAATTATGTAATCAAAAAAAGAGTACCAAGAAAACTTGATACTCTTTTTATTTATGTTAGATTTTAGTGTGCAAATTACTTGCCACCCTCCATCTTCTTCTTCAAGTCAGCGAGAACACCGAGGTCGCCGAGAGATGTACCTGCTGCAACGTTGTTGATAGCAGCTGCGTCATTCTTTGGCTTGTTCTGGCTTGCTGGACGCTGGCGACGTGGCTCTTCCTTAACCTCCTCGAATGTACGAGAGTGAGAAAGGATGATACGCTTAGTGTCCTTAACGAACTCGATTACCATGAATGGAAGAACCTCACCAAGCTGTGCCTGTGTGCCGTCCTGCTTAACAAGGTGCTTTGGAGTAGCGAAGCCCTCACCACCCTCGCTGAGAGTGATAACAGCACCCTTGTCCATAGACTCGGTAATCTTACCCTCGTGGATTGAACCTGGAGTGTAGATTGCCTCGTACTCATCCCAAGGATTAGACTCGAGCTGCTTGTGACCGAGGCTCAAGCGACGATTCTCCTTATCGATTTCGAGAACAACAACCTCAATCTCAGAACCCTGTGAAGTGAACTCAGATGGGTGCTTAACCTTCTTAGTCCAAGAGAGGTCGCTGATGTGGATAAGACCGTCAACACCTTCCTCAAGCTCTACGAAGATACCGAAGTTAGTGAAGTTGCGAACCTTTGCAGTGTGCTTAGAGCCTACTGGATACTTAACCTCGATAGCCTCCCATGGGTCTTCCTTGAGCTGCTTGATACCGAGAGACATCTTACGCTCGTCGCGGTCGAGTGTGAGGATAACTGCCTCAACCTCGTCACCAACCTTCATGAACTCCTGTGCAGAACGCAAGTGCTGGCTCCAGCTCATCTCTGAAACGTGAATCAAGCCCTCTACGCCTGGCTGAATCTCTACGAATGCACCGTAGTCAGCCATAACAACTACCTTACCCTTAACGTGGTCGCCAACCTTGAGGTTAGGATCCAAAGAATCCCAAGGGTGCTGAGTGAGCTGCTTGAGACCGAGAGCGATACGCTTCTTCTCCTCATCGAAGTCGAGGATAACAACGTTAATCTTCTGGTCGAGAGCAACAACCTCATGTGGATCGCTTACGCGGCCCCAAGAGAGGTCAGTGATATGTACGAGTCCGTCAACACCACCGAGGTCAACGAATACACCGTAAGATGTGATGTTCTTAACAGTACCCTCGAGGATCTGACCCTTCTCAAGGTGAGAGATAATCTCCTTACGCTGTGCCTCGAGCTCAGCCTCGATGAGTGCCTTGTGTGAAACGACTACGTTACGGAACTCCTGGTTGATCTTAACAACCTTGAACTCCATTGTCTTACCAACGAATACGTCGTAGTCGCGTATAGGGTGAACGTCAATCTGGCTGCCTGGAAGGAATGCCTCGATACCGAATACGTCAACAATCATACCACCCTTAGTGCGGCTCTTGATGTAACCCTGGATAACCTCGTCGTTCTCCAGTGCCTTGTTGATATTCTCCCAACTCTTCTGGAGGCGAGCCTTCTTGTGAGAAAGAACAAGCTGACCGCGCTTGTCCTCCTGGTTCTCAACATAAACCTCTACCTTGTCACCAGCCTTGAGCTCTGGGTTGTAACGGAATTCAGAAGCAGGGATGATACCATCGCTCTTGTAGCCGATGTTAACAACTACTTCCTTCTTGTCAACTGAAATAACAGTACCTTCAACTACCTGGTGCTCCTGGATCTTGTTAAGAGTTTCGTCATAAGCCTTAGTAAGATCGCTCTTACTTGCCTCAGCGTGTGCGCCGTTCTCGAACTCATCCCAGTTGAAGTCAGCTAAAGGCTGTACATTCTGGACGTCTTTGAAATTTGTCATAAAGTGTTTAAAAAATAATTTAATTAATAAAGTTCGACTTTATATTACCTGTAATATGGGCGTAGTTCGCCCAAATCGGGTGCAAAGTTACGAATAATATTCTGTATATTAGTGCTTTTGCTTCTGTTTTTTTGTTTTTTTCTTTCTACTTCCGAAAATATCAGTCAATCTGTTGAAGTCTTTCTTCAGAATCAAACCTATACCCTGAGTTGTCAGAGAGTTACGTGTGAAGTAACGGTCGTTGGTTTGGTTATAGACACGGAAGGCTACGTTACCGCTTGGGAGGAGGAGGTAACGGATGTCGAAGTCGCCTATGAAGGACGATTTATCCTTGGCTACATTGTCTCGATAACCAAACTGTCCGTTGAAGAGCAGACGGTTGTTAAGCATGCTTCCTGAGAGTAGTCCTTCGTATTCTGCATTGTCGAAACCTTCATTACCTGTCGCAATATTGGCACCGAAGTTCCAGTTGTTATCCTTCACAACATTGGACAATACGGTGTTGATTTGTTGTGAAATTGTACCAGAGAGTAGACTCTGCATAGCAAGAGATGCACGACTTGGCGATTCACTGTCTCGTGCTGGATTGTTATTCTTGCTCTGTGGGTAAAAGCGTCCGACTGCTAAAAGGTAGAGTACTTGCTGGTTAAGTTCTTGCTCAGAGTTGAGGATAGAGCGTATCATCTGTTGTGCATCAGGCGAGAGCGTTGGGAGGTCGAGACCGAAAGAGACAATCGGTGCACCTGGTGTTCCTTCGATATTCAGCAAGCAGTTAACCTTTGTGTTATTGGATGTGAAGGACTTACCCATTCCAAGGTCGCCCAAAGGAACAGAATTGATGATATAGTTAGCTTTTAGATTCAATGCAGCATTGAACGGATCGCCACCGAAGGCAATCGTTGAACCCGGCTGGAAGATAAATTGCTTCTTGATAATATTCTGAATCGTGAGGTTATACTGTCCGTAGTCTACGTTATAGTTTCCAAAGAGTTGGAAGGCTCCCTTATTATAATAGGACGCACGAATCATTCCCGAACCATTCAGACGGATATTGTCGCCAGTGGCATCATCAAGTAAGACGCCAAGCGTAAGATTCGGATTTGAATGTACGAGGAAGTTGATGTGTAGGTCGCTCGGTATGTCTCTGAATTTGACGATATCCGATACCTTCTTTGGAGCTGGTTTTGCCGCAAAACTGAGTGTGTCCGCAGCCTCAGGGATTAAAACTCCAGTGCTATCCTTTGGTACGTTAATCCAGCGAATGAAGTTACTTGTACTTGCATCATTGGTTGAAGAGGCATCATAAGTAATATAGGTGTTCTTTTCCGGTTCCATATCAATGTTCATTGTTGTTGAACCCGGTTCACCTTTTATATTACATTTACCAGTGCCGTACACCACACCCCAGAACGAGTCTTTCCCTTGTTTCTTAGGGAAGTTATAAGCTAAGAGGTTTCGTGCGAGGATATTGATGTCGAAAGTGAGGTGGGTAAGATTCTTGTGATGTAATCCACCTGTAACGATACCGATATGTCCTTGTGGGTCAGTAATAGTGTCGTTTCCAAAGATAATTTCGTTTGGAATGATGCGAACACGTGCGTCGCGCATCTTATAGGTAACACCTGTTGGCTTTACATATACGCTTCCATGCACTTGCATGTCACCTTCAAGATTGATGGCACTAAGGGGTCCGACGACTTTACACCAGCCGTTTCCTTGCACTTGAATCTTGTCCATGAAAGAGCCACAGAAGCTCTTTAGGAAGTAGAGATGTGTGTTATTGGCAAAGATAGGAAGGTTGATATAGCTTTTCTTAATGTCTACATAGCCTTGGATGTCTGTTCGTGTGCCATCACCTGGGTCAGCATAGGCGTCAATATTAATCTTACCTTCTTTGTCATTATAGTTTGCCTCCGCAAAGAGCGTACCCATATCTCCATCTTCAAATTGGAAGTCTTGCACCTCAAGTTTCGCTTGCATCTGTGGATGATGGAAGAACGATTTGATAGAAGCTGTACCAGAAGCCGTACCAGCAAACTTAACGCTTTGGAAGTCAACAAGGTTAAGAATATATGGAACGTTGATATCCTTGAATCTTACAAGGATAGAATCGCTTTGATTTCCAGACGTCTGACCATTAGCAATGATATGCTGGTTGTGGTTGGAAAGCTCAAAGTGGTCGATGGTCAGATTGTTCCGATGATAAGAGATATCGGAAGGTTGCACTTGTAACGCAATGGAATCGAAGTTGATTTCTGATGGGTTGAGGTGCAAGCGAGTCTCTAAGTCGCCATGACGACGAGAGAAAGAGGCAATGCTGTTGACATTTCCGTATATAGGAGAAAGTCCCGGTATACGAAAAGAAATGTTGGAAGTAACGGTATTGTTTGCAATCAATCCCTGTGCGTTGATAAGGACATGTGCTCCAGTTTCTCCCTTTCGTTCACCAGAAATAGTGGTCTGCAAGCCTTGTGGCTCACTCTTAATGTTCAAGATGAGATTCTTAATCTGCTGTCCTGAGTAGGTTACGTCGGGCGCATTGACGTGTAAGTCTATTTCGTTCTGGCGTTCTCTTACAAGTCCTGCGAGCCTTATAGCATGTGAAGAAACAATATTAGTATTCAGCAGACTATTGATAAACTTCGTGTCATTTAGGCGCAAAGTGAAGGCATAGCTTGCCTTGCCAATTCCCATGTTAAAGCGTGGAGGTGGTGAGAAAAGACTTGGGATATAATGTCCTAAGATACGTCTTATGCTTTGTGGCAATTGATTATAATCATACTGTCCAGCAAGGTGTAGCTCACCAAAGTCAGTCTCTGCGTCAAGCGACTTACCTAAGAGTCCGTTGTTAGTCTTGATACTTACCTGGTTAAGGATAATGTTCTGACCTTCCCCAATCATAGCAAAGTTGTTGACATCGAGATTTCCTATGATATCATTCAAGCTCGCACCCTGTCCTTTAATCTTAGAAGTAAAGGAGATTGTTCTGTTACCTAACGCCTCTGTTAGCTGAAGTTTGTGTAAGTTGACGGCATCAGCAATGATTGAGATGTCGGTAGATAGTTTTTCTTTGTGTTGCATGAAAGCCATTATGTTGGCAGCTTTTCCGTCGATATTCAGCTTTCCATTAGGGTCGTTTATCGCTGCTTTACCTATGAAAATGTCGTTCTTATAGATTCCATCAAGGTGAATATTCTTATAAGTATAGCCCTTATAATAGAAAGAGGAAACGTCACCCTTTGCGGCGATATAGGATAGGTTGGTGTTGCCTTCCACCTTGATATTCGTGCTTAACTTACCAAAGTCGTTGTTGTCAAGTACTTTCGCAAGATTCAATTCGGTAGTACTAACCGTTCCTTGGATGTTCTTTCCGTGAATAACAGTAGCTAACTGAACGTTACCAGCATCTGTGTTTAGCAGTCCCTTTGCTGTATATTTCCCCATGTTATGGGCGAAAGTACCACGATAGTAGATACTACCAATGTTATTCAATGGTTTAGGGAGGGGTTTGTGCGTAACTTTTGTGATGGATTGAAGGGTGTTCTTGCTAACCTTCAGTGGGCTGAAAGTGAAGTCCCAAATAGGACTCTTTTGGATGTTTCTTACCCATCCTTTCACCTTAATTTGAGTCGAAAGAGTCTGATCAGAGACGTTAAGATGTTTTACCAATACAGACTGACTTGTACCTTCTGCATCAACTGTAGCTGTATAGCTGGTCGTCAATGGCTTTAAATCGGGTAGGATAGGGGTAAAGTCGGAAGGCTTTATTGCAGCTTTGAAGCCCTTGATGGTGTAATGTAAAGTATTGAAATCCAACTTCTTGTTATTGAACTTGTAAGTTGTAAGTAACTCCTTTAGCGCAATCTTGCTGTTAGTTCCATCGAAGATAAAGTCATGTAATGCGGCTTGCTGTTGATTAGCTTTTAATTCAAAAGCCAACTGCTTCACCTCTAAACCTGATGCTTCTTTGAAAGCCAATGCCCTAAGATCAGCCCACACACTCGTGTCATCCAACTTGTTAAGAATGAGGTAAGACGAGATGTCACTTACGTTGATATGGTTCAGATTCAGTTTGTTAGGCGTGGTAGGTGCATCTAAACAATCGTATTTAATGTTGCCATGTCGAATCACAAGACTATTAATGGACAAGTGTAAAGGAGTGTGACTTGTTGTGTCCTTAGATGCCAATGAATCCAATACAAATTGGAAGTTAGGTTTGGCATCTTTACTCTTTTTGTATAGTTCTGCCCGTAAACCAAAAAGCTGTGCAGAGGAAATATTAATCTCACCTGTACGTAAGAGATGCCAGATGTCGACCCTTGCTCCTACTCGTGATGCCGATAACATCTTCTTATGACTTTGGTCATAGATGAGAATGTCGTCTAATACGAAACGATTGATAAAGCCTAAATCAATACGTCCTACGTGTACTTCTGTACCCAATTTATTGCCCGCTACGTCGCCTACTTTTTGGGCAAGAAAACCCTGTACTGCTGGTATGTGTAGCAGTACGATTGTGGTTATGTAAAGACCCGCTATGGTCCATATAACCCATCGTATAATTGTTCTAAGTTTCTTCAATGCGTCTACAAAACTACAAAAAAACCATTTTATACTGAAATTATTATATCTAAATGTGCCAAATCTGCTTAAAATTTGCTACATTTGCAGAAAATAAGCTACGCTCGGCAAGCAAAGGATTGTTTATCTTATGTTTTGTGAAGCTTATTTAGGGTTGAAAATATTAAGATGAAATAATATAAAAATCGCTTTATCATTGTTATGGCAAATGTAATTAAGTTACGAAAGGGCTTAGACATTAACCTTACAGGACGCGCGCAGGAACAGATGTTACCTGTGAAATCATCTACGGAATACGCTTTGGTTCCAGATGACTTCCCAGGATTGACACCTAAGGTGACCGTTCGTGAAGGTGATCATGTCCGAGCTGGTGACCCATTGTTTGTTGACAAAGGGTGCACTGAAGTTAGCTTCGCTTCTCCTGTGAGCGGTACCGTCACAGCTGTTGAGCGCGGAGAAAGACGTAAGGTGTTGCGTGTGAAGATTGCTGCCGATGCGCAGCAGGAGTATGCTGACTTCGGCGTGAAGGACGTGGCGGGCTTATCCGCTGATGATGTCAAGGCTTCATTGCTGCAGGCGGGATTGTTTGGTTATATCAATCAACTGCCTTATGCTGTTGCTACACGTCCAGACACAGAACCAAAGGCAATTTTCGTGTCTGCACTTCGTGATAAACCTTTGCAGAATGACTTCGAGTTTGAGTTGAATGGTCAGGAGAAAGACTTCCAGACTGGTTTGACAGCTCTCGCTAAGATTGCAAAGGTTTATTTGGGTATTGGTGCAAAGCAGTCGGCTTCAGCGTTGACTGGAGCAAAGGATGTTGAGGTAACTGTTTTCGATGGTCCTTGCCCAGCAGGTAATGTTGGTGTACAGGTAAATCACATCGACCCAGTTAATAAGGGCGAAGTGGTATGGACTGTTGAGCCAACAGCCGTTATCTTCTTTGGTCGCTTGTTTAACACCGGTAAGGTAAACCTCACTCGTCGTGTAGCCATTGCAGGTAGTATGGTAAAGCAGACTGGTTATGTAGATGCCCTCGTTGGTACTCCATTGAAGCAGATTCTTGTAGACAACATCGCTGATGGCTGTCATGTTCGCATCCTCAACGGTAATCCTCTCACTGGTGTCATCGCTAATGAAGAATCAGTGCTTGGTGCACATACTTCAGAGATAACATTGATTCCAGAGGGTGATGACGTACACGAAATCTTCGGTTGGATGCTCCCTCGTTTCAATGACTTCTCTACTTCTCACAGCTACTTCACTTGGTTGCAGGGCAAGAAGGCGTACAATCTCGATGCACGTGTCAAGGGTGGAGAGCGTCACATGATTATGAGTGGCGAGTACGACAGAGTGTTACCAATGGATATCTACAGTGAGTACCTCATCAAGTCAATTATCTCTGGCAATATTGACAGCCAAGAGCAGTTGGGTATCTATGAGGTAAGTCCAGAAGACTTTGCACTCGCTGAGTTCGTTGATAGTTCTAAGTTACCTTTGCAGAAGATTGTGCGTGAGGGCTTGGATATCCTTAGAAAAGAGAATGCATAGGGGTCTTATGAGCCCACAATGACTTTAACTTCAGTTTCAGTTCAGTTTTCTCAGAATGTTATCCGTCAGCAGTCAGCCAGTAGTCATTGACGTAACGGAAAGTTCTCGTTGGCAGAGAATGATGTTGGCAGAGCTTAGTAAGATGATTACAAACGGCTTGTACAGATATTACAAACGGCTTGTACAAACATTACAAACGTTTGGTAACAATTCAAGAAACAGAAACTTTGGACTTTAAGAACCCTATAATAAAAGTAATATGAGTTTAAGAAATTATCTCGATAAGATACGCCCAAACTTTGAAGAGGGCGGAAAGCTTCACGCTTTCAAGAGTGTCTACGATGGTTTCGAGACGTTCCTTTATGTTCCTAACGAGACATCAAAGAGCGGAACTTCTATCCATGACGCTATTGACTCGAAGCGAATTATGAGTTTGGTGGTACTTTCATTAGTACCAGCTATGCTCTTCGGTATGTACAATATCGGCTATCAGAACGCTTTAGCAGCTGGTAAGTTGGCTGATGCTACCTGCTGGGGAATGTTCCTCTATGGTATGCTTGCCCTGTTGCCAAAGATTCTTGTGTCTTACATTGTCGGCTTAGGTATTGAGTTTGCTTGGGCACAGTGGAAGGGTGAGGAGATTCAGGAAGGTTATCTTGTATCAGGTATTCTGATTCCATTGATTATTCCTGTGACCACACCACTTTGGATTCTTGTGCTTGCAGTAGCCTTTGCTGTCATCTTCACGAAGGAAATCTTCGGTGGAACAGGTATGAATATCTTTAACGTTGCCTTGGCTGCACGTGCCTTCCTCTTCTTCTCTTATCCAAGTAAGATGACGGGTGATAGCATCTGGGTAGCAAAGGATTCTATCTTAGGTCTCGGCTATACCTTGCCAGACGGTTTCACAATGGCAACCCCATTGGGTGAGATTGCACAGGGAACAAGTGTGAACGCATCTGTATGTGATATGGTATTAGGTCTTATCCCAGGTTCTGTGGGTGAGACATCTGTTATCGCTATCGCTATCGGTGCTGTAATCCTTCTTTGGACAAACATCGCCAGCTGGAAGACAATGTTGAGCGTATTCCTCGGTGGTACTGTGATGGGACTTATCTTCCATTCAACTGGTGCAACACCAATTCAGTGGTATGAACACCTTGTTTTAGGTGGTTTCTGCTTCGGTGCAGTCTTCATGGCAACCGACCCAGTAACCTCAGCACGTACAGAGACAGGTAAGTGGGTATATGGTTTCTTCATTGGTGCGATGGCTATCATCATCCGTGTATTGAACCCAGGTTATCCAGAGGGTATGATGCTTGCTATCCTCTTTGGTAATATGTTCGCCCCACTCATCGACTACTGTGTAGTTCAGTCAAACATCAGCAAGCGCGCAAAGCGTGCTAAATAAATAAGGAGGACGAAGAAATGAAAACAAATAGTAATTCTTATACAATTATCTATTCTGCCATCCTCGTGCTGATTGTAGCCTTTTTGCTTGCTTTCGTATTCCAAGCATTGAAGCCAATGCAGGATGCTAATGTACAGCTTGATCAGCAGAAGCAGATTCTCTTTGCACTCAATCAGAATCGTGATATGAGCAATGAGGAGGCTGTTAAGCTTTGGAAGCAGATTATCATAGCAGATGATATCATCAATGCAGATGGTAAGGTCGTTGAGGCTGGAAAGCAGGGTGGCGTTGATGCCGGCTTTAAGTTGAATAGTAAGGATGCCAAGGAAGGCAAACTCGCTTTGTTCCGTTGTAAGGTAAACGGTGAAGATAAGTATGTTATCCCTGTTTATGGTAATGGTCTTTGGGGACCTATCAATGGCTTCATCGCTATCAATGGTGATAAGAGAACCGTCTTTGGTGCTTACTTCAACCACGAGAGTGAGACTGCTGGTCTCGGTGCTGAAATCAAAGACAACAAGGCATGGCAGGATTTGTTCAAGGGTAAGCATCTCTTTAGTGGAAACGATACTCAGAAGATAGCACTTGCTGTTGAAAAGAAAATCGAAGACCCATCTACGCAGGTAGATGCCGTAACAGGTGCAACGCTTACCAGTAATGGTGTAACAGAGATGTTCCATGCAGACAAGGGTGGACTTCAGCCTTACGTTAAATTCCTGAACAGCAAATAATATTCTAATCTTTAGAACAATAAGAATATGGATTTATTCTCAAAACAAAATAGAGAGGTGTTCAGCAATCCGCTGAATCTGGACAATCCAATTATGGTCCAGGTGCTCGGTATCTGTTCTGCCCTTGCCGTAACTTCACAGCTGAAGCCGGCAATAGTTATGGGACTTGCCGTTACCATTATTACGGCATTCTCTAATGTTATTATTTCACTTATCCGTAACACAATCCCTAACCGTATTCGTATTATCGTGCAGTTGGTGGTTGTTGCAGCTCTGGTAACGATTGTTAGTCAGATTCTTAAGGCTGTGGCTTACGATGTGAGTGTAGAGCTTTCAGTTTATGTTGGACTTATCATTACCAACTGTATCCTTATGGGACGTCTTGAGGCTTTTGCTATGACAAACAAGCCTTGGCCAAGTTTCCTTGATGGTGTCGGCAACGGTTTAGGTTACGCTATGATACTTGTTGTTGTAGGTGCTGTTCGTGAGTTCTTTGGTCGTGGCTCATTGCTCGGTTTCAAGATTCTCCCACAAAGCCTCTATGATGCAGGTTATATGGACAACGGAATGATGTCAATGCCAGCAATGGCACTCATCCTTCTCGGTTGTGTTATTTGGGTTCATCGTGCATATTTCTATAAAGAAGACAAGAAGTAATTATGGAACATCTTATTAGTTTATTCTTCCGGTCCATCTTTGTGGACAATATGATATTTGCGTTCTTCCTCGGTATGTGTTCATACCTTGCGGTATCTAAGAGCGTAAAGACTTCATTGGGTCTTGGTGTGGCCGTAACATTCGTGTTGCTTGTTACCACACCAATCAACTATCTTTTGCTGACTAAGGTCCTCGGTCCAGACTGTCTTGCAGAGGGTGTTGACCTTACTTATCTTAGTTTCATTCTCTTTATCGCTGTCATCGCTGGTATCGTACAGATTGTGGAGATGGCTGTTGAGAAGTTCTCACCTTCACTTTATGGTGCGTTGGGTATCTTCCTTCCGCTGATTGCCGTTAACTGTGCTATCATGGGTGCTTCACTCTTTATGCAGCAGCGTATCGGTCTTGACCCAGCAAGCACACAGTATATTGGTACTGTATGGGACGCACTTGTCTATGGTACAGGTTCTGGTCTTGGCTGGACATTGGCTATCGTGGCAATGGGTGCTATTCGTGAGAAGATGGAATATTCTGATGTACCAAAGCCTTTGCAGGGTCTTGGCATCACATTTATTACAGTAGGACTGATGGCAATGGCAATGATGTGCTTCTCAGGTCTTAAAATCTAAGTAAACAATGGGACAATTCATAACAATAAGTATTGTGGTATTCCTTATCACCATCCTTGTGTTGGTGATTCTTCTGCTTGTGTCTAAGAAGTATCTCAGTCCAAGCGGAAAGGTAAAGATAACAATTAACGGTGATAAGGAGATGACCGTTGATCAGGGTAGCTCAGTTCTGTCTACGCTGAATGAGAACGGTGTGTTCCTCCCTTCTGCTTGTGGTGGTAAGGGTAGCTGTGGCCAGTGTAAGTTGCAGGTAGTAGAAGGTGGCGGTGAGATTCTCGATTCAGAACGTCCTCACTTTAGCCGTAAGGATGTTAAAGATCATTGGCGTCTCGGATGTCAATGTAAGGTGAAGGGTGATATGTCACTCAAGGTTCCTGAGTCTGTCATGGGCGTTAAGGAGTGGGAGTGTACCGTTATCTCTAACAAGAACGTGTCAAGCTTTATCAAGGAGTTCAAGGTTGCCTTGCCTCCTGGTGAGCACATGGACTTCGTTCCAGGTTCTTACGCACAGATTTCTATTCCTGCTTACGACTGCATTGACTATGATAAGGACTTCGATAAGAACGATATCGGTGAGGAATACCTTGGTCCTTGGAAGCAATTTAACCTCCTTTCTCTGAAGGGAAAGAATCCAGAGCCAACTGTTCGTGCTTACTCTATGGCGAACTATCCAGCTGAGGGTGACATCATCACACTGACTGTTCGTATTGCAACACCTCCATTCCTGCCACGTCCGCAGGTTGGTTTCCAGAACGTACCAACTGGTATTGGTTCTACTTACATCTTCTCTCTTAAGGAGGGTGATAAGGTGATGATGAGTGGACCTTATGGCGACTTCCATCCTAACTTCACTTCTGGTAAGGAGATGATTTGGATTGGTGGTGGTGCTGGTATGGCTCCTTTGCGTGCGCAGATTATGCACATGACAAAGACCCTCCACACTCGTGATCGTGAGATGCACTTCTTCTATGGTGCGCGTTCACTCAGTGAGGCATTCTTCTTGGAAGACTTCTGGGAACTTGAGAAGGAATATCCTAACTTCCATTTCCACCTCTCTCTCGACCGTCAAGACCCTAAGGCTGATGAGGCTGGCGTGAAGTATTACACTGGTTTTGCAGTAAACTGTATCCGTGATGAGTATCTAAAGGATCACGAGGCACCAGAGGATTGTGAGTACTACCTCTGTGGACCTCCAATGCTTATCAAGACTGTTACAGACTATCTTGACAGCATCGGTGTTGATCAGGATGCAATCATGTACGATAACTTCGGATAAATCAATATCCTATTCATATAAAGCGAGGAACCTTATTGGGCTCCTCGCTTTTTTGTTACCTTGTCTTTTCTCGCTTATTTTGTCTAATTTATACATTTCTTCTAGATTTCCTTGCCAATTCTAAAAAGATGTCTTATCTTTGCAGCCGTGAAACAATTAGCAATGACATATCAGACCAATCCAGCGCAGCAAAGAAACTTTGATTTCTTTGCCTTTTTTAGTGCTTTATATTTGGTAATTTCAGATATTTTGCTAACACACACACACACACACACACACACACACACACACACAGGCGCACCTAGCGTTTAATCATACTTTTTTTCTTCCATCCTACGCGCGCGCGAAGCGTGGCGTAACCCTTGTAAACAAAGGACTTCTAGGAGTTTCCTTTGTTCGCTTTTTTGTGCCCGTTTGCGAGCTATCAAGAAAGCAAAATAAGGACGTTTTAAGTACTGATTTTATCACAAAAGATAATTGTAATTCTCTGATAATAGTTTGTTTTCTCTCGTTGATTTCTCGGGCAGGCAGCAGTGATATGCTGTCTGCCTGTAGAGAGGAGAGGGCAAGCGGTTAAGAAGAATAGATAATGAATTCATCAGGATGTATATAATAAAAGGTGAGCGACAAAGCCACATAGAGAGTAAATAACAACTATTTTAATCAAATCAAAAAGATGATGAAAACAAAAGAACGAAAAGTCTATCTCGTGCCACAGTGCCAGATAGCACACATGAATGAAGAAAGTAACCTTATGGCTACCTCTTTTCCTAGCCAGCACAACCCAGGCCATCACGCTTCTGGCCCATCAAGTGCTAAAGCTGTAGCTGAATGGGAGGATTTAGAAGAGAGTAGTAAGGGAACTTCTTCATCATGGGAAGACTAAATGAGAGTTATTAAACAGAATTAAAATCACAAAGAAAAGACAGACAATGAAAAAGAAATTATTTAAGACACGCCTGTTATCGTTTGCCGCTTTCTGCGGCCTTGCGTTGGCGTTCGTA
This sequence comes from Prevotella melaninogenica, assembly GCF_018127925.1. Classification (NCBI taxonomy): domain Bacteria; kingdom Pseudomonadati; phylum Bacteroidota; class Bacteroidia; order Bacteroidales; family Prevotellaceae; genus Prevotella; species Prevotella melaninogenica. The sequence continues at coordinate 634,568 of NZ_CP072347.1, forward strand.
TCGTGCGCTAATGAAGACGTAGCACAAGGCACAACAGGCACAGAGATTGATAACGATAAGAATCTAACAACTTTCGTTGCAGGCGATGAGGCTAAGACCCGTACCTCAATGGACTACACCAGTGGTAATTTCTATTGGGAAGCAGGCGACTATATTTATGTAAAGGACGACGACGGCACATGGCAGAAGAGTAGCAATGCCCCAACAGGCAAGGTTGCTTCTTTTAAATTTAAGGTACCAGGAAAGTTCAAGAATCATACAACTTATAAGGTTTACTATCCTGGCAAGAATGGTAGCAATGATCAGGTAACCATTCCAGCAGCTCAAAGCCAATCAGAGCCAAACAGCACCGCTCACTTTGGCGTGTCAGGCGACTGCGGAACAGCCACAGCAACAGGAACCGTAGGTGGTGGTTCATTCTCTTTTGCGCTTGATCATCAAGCAGCGATCCTTGTTCTCCAGCCTTATAACCCAAACGCAACCTTAAATGATTGCTACCTTACAAAAGTTGAAGTAACTTCCGACAATAACATCACAGGAACTTACACGCTTGACCCATCAAGTGGCGAGCTTACTGGTACAGGTACAGGCAAACAGATTGTTGTTACAACAGCCGGAAGTAGCGTTTCTCCTAACGGTTTCCCAATAAAGAAAGTAGCCAGCGTAACAGATAACAGTGCCTATGTACTCATCAAGCCGGGTACACATACGCTCACGGTAAAATACACCTTAAAAGATATTGCCACCAACGTAGAGGGAACTATCACCAAGACCCTAAGTGCTTTCAATTACGACAAGAACACCTATTACGATATGACAGCTAACCTTGACATAAAGGATTACGATGGTGACCATTACTACATGTGGGATGCGCAGGAGCAATACTGGAAAGGATTCGAATGGACACATAAGAATCCGCTTTGGCAGCCAACACTCAGTAGTTACCTATCTGGTGCTACAACTTCTACCTTCTATCCGCAGAGTAAGGCTACAGATCCTACCCGATGGTATAATGATAGTTACCTTGGAAGTGGTGTAAGAAATGATGCACAGACCTCCTATTTCAAGACACTTCCTAATGCTAATGAGTTGAGTTGGTATGTTGTGTACGGTGATCCTCGTTGGGATGCCGATAGGCTTTGGACAACTATGGGACACTTATATAAAGGTGGAGCGTGGTTTAAGAAGAAATCAGTACTGATTGCAGAAGGTCATTATAATACAGAGAAGTCTGCAGATAATATAACGGATCTACGTATAATGCCAAGTAGCTATAGTAATACCAGTTGGACTCCAGGCTTGCCTACGGCAGCTGATGCTAATAAATACTTCTACCTACCTGCGTTGGGCTACTCTATCCTTGGTCAGCAATCTCAGGTTGGTTCTTACGGTGGTTACTGGTCATCTAGTGCTAGTGCTGGGAGTAGCAACAACCAGGCGAACTCAATTAACTTTTCTAATGGTTATATGACTATGGGAGGGGCTATGGGGCGCCACTTTGGCTTCAGAGCGCAGCCATTTTCAGATTTTGGGAATAATTAATGCGAAAAATATTTACAAACATAAGAGTGTTTATGCTCTTTTGTAATATATTGACTATCAATGCATTGTAAAATAGACTATCTCGGTATAGGACTAAGGGTACCTCGGTCCTATACTGAGATACCCTTAGTCCTATACCGAGGTACCCTGAGAATAGGGGTGAGACTATCTTAATTAAGAAAATAATTTACAAATTATATTTATCAACTTTAAAGTATTAATATTATGGCATTTTTCAAAAAAGTAAAGAAAAAGATTACAGGCCTGTGGTATCCACAGGTAGTGACGGTTGGAAAACCAGTAACAACAGACCAGGTAGCAGACCGCTTGGCATTGATTTCGACGGTGAGTCGTGGTGACACGTATGCTGTATTGAAGGATCTTGGCGGTGTGATGGCTTCCTTTATGGGCGAGGGGCGCACGGTGAAACTGGAGGGTGTGGGTACATTCTACTATACCATCAATGCTGATAAGGGTATCGCGAAGCCTGAAGAAGTGACAGCAAAGCAGATTAAGGGCGTGCGTGTTCGCTTTATCCCTGAATCATCGCGCACGCAGAGCAATAAGGTTGCTACTCGCTCGCTGGTGTCTGAAACTATCTACTGGGAGGAGTGGAAGGATGAGAAAGAGAAGGAGGAAAAGAAAGAGAAAGGAAAGAAAGAAGGTGGCGGTGGCCCTGTAGCTGGATAAACCCTTTCTTAGTCTCTTCCTGAAAAGAGAGGAGCCTAGCGATGTATAGGCTAGAATGTAGAAGAGGATGTGCCAATAATGACGGCACATCCTCTTTTTGTATTATAAAGATTTACGTACTTTAAGAACGAGAAACGCTGATAACAATACTATCCTTGATGTAACGTTTATGTACGTGGAGAAGGACAAGATGATGTTAGGCTAGTCTAGATTATGCTTTTGGCGGAGTCTTACGTTCATGCTCGGTGAGGAAACCGCAGCGGTAAGCATAGAGGAGTTCTTTGAGTGCTTCAATCTGTAGACGGAGTTCTGTACCCTTGTCGGTGTCTTCCACGCGTAGGCGCTGTTGGTTCATCTCAACAATCTGAATGGTTGAAACAATGTCTGTTCCTCGCTTGATGGCATCTTCTGTTGATGTGAAAGGCTCGTGTTGTACGAGCTGGAAACCGCGTGAGTGATAAACGAGGGTGTAACCAGCAATACCTGTTTCCTTGTGGTAGGCTTGTGAGAAACCACCATCAATCACCATCAGTTTACCGTTTGCCTTGATAGGATTCTCACCCTTGACAACATGAACTGGGACGTGACCATTGATGATGTGACGGTTAGACTGTGGCACATCAAACTCATCTAAAATCATATCGGCAATCTCCTCATTGTCGCGCATACTGAAATAGTAACCTTTCTCTTCATGGTGCGTATCCTTGTCTGCAATGAAGTAGCGTTCGAAAGTAGCCATCTTTGCTTTATCGAAGAGCGGACTATCAGGTCCACACCATAGGAAGAGGAAGAAGTCGATAGCATCTTGACGTTCTTCTTCTGTCTGCATTTCATTGTTTGTCTGGAAGGCTGAACGAATCTTCATACCAGTCTGATAAAGCAATTCCTTACCCTTCAACTTCATACCTGGACCAATCTCAACCTCTTTTAGTTTGCCCTCTTTCGTGAGTGGGATAGAGGCATGATAAAGGAGATTGTGGTTGAAGACGTTATACATACAGCCATGACGGAGCAGAGAACGAATATGACTGCGCAACTTCTCACTGCCGGTAAACGACTGATGAAGACGATCGATGAGTGCCTGCTCAGCCTCAGTAAGCTGTTCTGGATTCTTTGGGTCGATGGTTGGGAAGTTGCATGAACACATCTTATATTCCTTACCATCAAGGGTAATCGTACCCTTCTTATAGTCGATAGCCTTGAGCAAACGACGGTCGTCCATCTTCCAAAGCGGATGACGACTGATCATCTGTGACTCAATCTTAAACTGAAGGATACTGATAGCCTTGTGCATCTGTGCTGTCAGCGTCTTGCTACGTTCGTCGAGTGGATTGTCTTTCGATATCTTTGGCATGAACTCCTCGCATGGATCATCACCATATACGTCCATTGCAAAGGTAGCCAACTGAATAAGGTTGATACCATATCCATCCTCAATGGTAGCCATATTCGCATAACGCAGGGCTATGCGAATAACATTACAGATACAAGCATCGTTACCAGCACACGCACCCATCCACAAGATATCATGGTTTCCCCATGTGATATCCCAGTTATGATAGTTCTTTAAAGTGTCCATAACGATGTGAGCACCTGGTCCACGGTCGTACACGTCACCTAAGATATGCAGTTGGTCGATGACTAATCGTTGGATAACCTCACAGATAGCAATGATGAAGTCATCAGCTCGTCCAGTAGAGATAATCGTTTTGATAATAGCACTCACATAGTCGGTCTTATCTTTGTCGTCTGCATGTTCGTGCAGTAACTCTTGGATGATATAAGAGAAATCATCCGGCAAAGACTTCCGAACCTTTGAGCGTGTATATTTGCTGGATACATCACGACAAACCTCTATCAAGCGGTGTATGGTGATATGATACCAGTCTTTGATATCCTTTTCCTCTTTCTTAACGAGTTCAAGTTTCTGTTCTGGATAATAAATCAGAGTACAAAGTTCTTGCTTTTCAATGTTTCTTAGTCTTTCACCAAAGAGCTCATTAACCTTTCTCTTAATGTTACCAGAGGCATTTTTAAGCACGTGTTGGAACGCTTGATACTCGCCATGAATGTCGGCAAGGAAGTGTTCAGTACCTTTTGGTAGGTGTGCGATAGCCTCAAGGTTTATAATCTCAGTTGTAGCGTCAGCAATATTTGGGAACGATGTTGCTAATAGTCGTAGATATCGTTCATCCTTTTTTAAATCGTATTTCTTCTGTGTCATGCGTTAATGTCTTTGTACGAAATTATTTCTTTTGATGCCCTTTGTTTTCCTGTCATCTCGTGGAGGGATAGGCATGAATCCCTCTTTAAGTAGCACCTTCTCGGCAAGGAGCTGTATGATACGGCGTGAATAACGGTAGAGGCGGAGGTGGCGGAGCACATCTGCAAGTCGGTCTTCGTCGTAATCATTATACTTTATAACTGTATATAAATCAGCCAACAGACGTAGGGAAAGTTTTTTCTTTCGCTCTATCTGTCGTGTGTTTGCAATGATGGTTGCTATCTTCTTGATGATAGCATCTTCCTCATTGGAGTAGTCACTGAGTCGCTGTCGCGTCATGGGCTGGTTTCCTATCAGCTTATCTGTGTCAACCGAGGTTGTTTCCTTTGGTGACAAAAGTGGGAATCGCTGTATGGCAGCAGTGTCAATCGTGGGTGCATTGAGTTGTAGACGGCTGATACAGTTGTCTACAATCTCTCTTATTCCCTCGTCATCAGCATAGAGGAAGATTCTTCGCCATTGTTCTGGATTCAGACTTCGGAGGTTTAGAAGTTGGTCGCTGGGCAAGAGGTTGTGGGTTGTCTCTTGTGCTAAACCAACGTGAAGCAGACTTGGAACAGCATCTTTCTCCATTGCTGTCATGGCGAATTGATAGCGTGTGTCAAGTACTTTACGATAGAAAAAAATCGTTTGCTGCGCCATTTCGTCGTCACTCAACGAACTATTAAGAACGCTGTTCTGAACGATATCAATGCGTTTGGTCCAGCCTAACTTTAGAATGTCTTGCCTTTCTTGCTCGCTACTCACAAGGAGCGCATCCATTCTTCTCACCATCTCCGCTTGATAGAGAAGTGTCTTCACCTTCTTAGTAGACTTCTGCTCTGTCGTTCTTGCTCTCTCATCGAGTTCCCAATGCGGTGAGAACACTACTGCACAATGCTTCTTAGCAGCCCAATTAGCATGTTGGGCGGCTTGATGTTCCCAACAGGTATGAATATGAACGATGTCAGGTTGGAAGTCAGCAAGGAGCTTTTTGAAGTCCCCTTGTTGTGTAATCGTCTTGACATCAGCATATTCTTTCTGCGCTGTGGTGAGTCGTAGAAGGTAATCAGAAAGCAGATTGCCTGCCTTTATGTTGTCTATGTAATGGAGGATGCGCATTTATAGTTTGTGAGATATGAAGTCATACTTGTCTGCACGATGGTATTTTAGCTTATAACCAAGGTGCTTCCATACGATAGCAATCTCGTATGGGATAATCTTCCATGCTGGAATATCTATATCGAAACGTCTTAGTGCTTTCTTACCAATAACTAAGCGTAGAATGATAGAGATGATAAGGGATAATCCTGCAGCAACAGAAATGGTCCACATACCCAATAGGAGAGAGACCGCAAGTGCAATACACTGCAAGAAGTAATTACCATGTAGTGCCGTTTGGTCAACATACGGGAGGAAACGATGCTGTGATGTACGTTCCAAGTGTTGGCGATTCTCCATATAGAAAAGGTGTGTGCCGAGCCAAACCTTCTCTGTTGGAGCCTCTTCTATGAGTGTTCCCTCAAACGAGTTTTCAAACACAAGGTTGTTACCACTTGCATATTTATTTACCATGAAGTCGTATTCTCCACGTATATACTTGAGGTTTCCGCGGAATCCTTCCTGACTTAAGAAACGACTTTTGCGGAAAGCTAAAGCATTAAACGGACACGCATAGGACTTATTATGCTGATATTCACGCATAAAATAGCGTGCCAAATAATGTCTTTCGAAGTGTCGATAAGCAGGCGTTTCGTCCTCATAACGAGTGTAGCCTACCACGAGATCTTTCCCATCTTTACAGTTTCGGGCTATAGCTTGCAGCCAATTGTCACCCGTTGGATAGCAACAGATGTCTGCCATTATCACCCAATCGTACTTCGCTGCCTTCACACCAAGCGTAATGGCAAGCTTCTTCTTGCTCATATAACGTGATGATTCAGGGATGAAGGTGGTGTATAGATGTGAGTTAGATGCAAAGCGTTTCAATACATCACTCGTCTCATGATCATTCTGTGGTGCCACAACAATCACTTGAAAGTCTGCTGGATAGTCCTGATTCAGATAGAGTGGGAGGTTCTTTGCAAGCTCCTGTGCATTGTCATGGGGCGTGAAGATAATCGTGATAGGGGGGTAAGTAGGGAGTTGCTCTTCAGTGATAACTGGCTCCGTTATTGTTTCCTTCTCCTCCTCTACAGGCTCATCTTCATTACTTATTTCTTCACTTTCGGCTGTGGAAGTTGGAAGACCATACTCTGCAATCCTCACTTTTCGGAAGAAAGGATTGAGAAAAGAGGTCAGCAATGCTACTAAAAGCAACACTACTGAGATGATGATGGTCGTATTATCAAAAGTGAACATTTATTCGTTACGTTATGGATTATAGTTCGTCTGAGGTATAGCCTATCGGTAGTTTTCTACAGTTATATTGCGAAGCCATGATTTCTCCGTATGCTCCAGCAGAACGCATCGCAATCAAGTCGCCTCGATGAACGGTGTTAAGTTCGATTCCTTTTGCAAAGACATCACTCGATTCGCAAATCGGTCCTACTACATCATAAGCGTGTAAAGGCTCCTCACTCGATAGATTTTCTATCTTATGGCTTGCCTGGTAGAGAGCAGGACGAATCAAATCGGTCATTCCTGCATCGACAATCGCAAACTGTTTTGCTGTTCCTTGCTTCACATAAAGGGTGCGAGTGATGAGACTTCCCATCTGTCCTACTACTGCACGACCTAACTCAAAGTGGAGTTTCTGTCCTTCTCTTAGATTCAGATAGCGTGCAAAAGTATAGAAATAAGACTTGAAATCAGGGATTGGATGGTTGTCAGGATTGTCGTAATCGATACCCAATCCACCACCAACATTGATGTTCTTAATCTTTATATTCTCCTGCTCTAAACCGTCTTGTATCTCGTTGATACGGCTGCAGAGGTGACGGAAATCAGTCATTTCGAGCAGCTGTGAACCGATGTGGAAGTGCAAACCGATAAAGTGAATGTTCGGCATCTTACTTGCTTCAAGGATGGTAGGTAGCATGTCTTGCATGGCAATACCAAACTTATTCTCAGCCAGTCCGGTGGTAATCTTCTCATGAGTATGTGCTCCCACGTCAGGGTTGATACGGAAACATACGTTTGCCGTCTTACCCTTTTTCGCAGCTAACTCATTGATAACCTCCAACTCCGCCACGCTCTCTACGTTAAAGCAGAAGATGTTATGGTCTAATCCGAGGTTGATTTCCCAGTCTGACTTACCCACACCTGCATAGACAATCTTGTCTGCTGGGAAGCCACAGTCTAAGCAACGCTGTATCTCACCACCACTCACACAGTCAGCTCCCATACCTGTCTGCTGGATAACATTCAGCACCTTTGCGTTCGCATTGGCTTTAATAGCATAGTGGACGATGAAGTTTTCATACTTTTTCAACTCTTTATTAATCGCCTGTAGTGTCTCTCTCAAGAGATTACAGTCATAATAATAAAACGGAGTTTCAATCTTCTTGAACTTATCTATAGGGAATTTCTGTACCATGTGTTTTGTCTCCTGAAGTGGTGTTTATCTGAGTTGTAGAGGAAATCTACGCCCTCGCCTATCCAATTGTCTGCTCCCAGTGATGAACAGGCGAGGGCATTTGTGCCTACAATAAATACTTATTGTTAATTTATCAGTTCTTTCTTTAGTTAAAGAGGACGGTTGACAATGACTGTAAGGCACGCTTCTTATCCTCCTCGCGAATCAAGAAAGAAATATTAAAGTTGCTTCCGCCGTAGCTAATCATACGTACAGGGATGTCCTTCATTGCGTCAGTTGCCAATGTCTCAAAGCCAACGTTGCTCCAATCAAGGTCGCCGACAACGCAGACAATACACATCTCTGTGTCAACGGTTACGGTGCCATACTTCTTCAACTCATCAACAATCTCAGCCAAATGGCTATTGTTCTCGATGGTCATTGACACACCCACCTCACTGGTAGTAATCATGTCGATAGACGTCTGATAGCTCTCGAAGATTTCAAATACCTTACGCAAGAAGCCCGATGCACCTAACATACGACTTGACTTAATCTTGATAGCTGTGATATTGTCTTTGGCTGCAACAGCCTTAATCTTCCTTCTCACCAATGTGTTGTCGATGATTGTACCCTCTGCATCTGGGTCCATCGTGTTCTTTAAACGAACAGGAATACCAGCATACTTAGCAGGTTGAACGCAAGTAGGGTGGAGAATCTTTGCACCAAAGTAAGCCAACTCAGATGCCTCTTCAAAGTTCAGCTGGCGTACAGCCTCGGTCTTCTCAACGACACGTGGGTCATTGTTGTGCATTCCGTCGATATCTGTCCATATCTGAATCTCCTCTGCGTTGATAGCTGCACCCACAAGTGAAGCAGTATAGTCAGAACCACCACGCTGCAAGTTGTCCACCTCACCGTAAGCATTACGGCAGATGAAGCCCTGTGTGATATAAATCTGATAGCCCTGATTCTCATCCATAATCGCTGTCAGATGCTCTTTGATATACTGTCCGTCAGGCTCTGCATTCTTGTCGGTGCGCATGAAGTCGAGTGCAGAAAGTAATGTTGCTTTGATTCCCTGCTCCTGCAGATAATTCACAACCATGTTGGTTGAGAGGATTTCACCCTGTGCAACGATGCTCTTCTCTTCAAATGAAGTGAACAAATCCTTTGTGAAGGTGCGCAAGTAGTTGAACTCTTCTGTCAAGAACTGGCGTGTCTTCTGCTTGTATTCCTCAGTAGAGTAAAGTTCCTCAACGTGCCCAAGATATTTCTGTTCGAGGTTGTTGATAAGTTCGTTTGCTCCCTCTGGATTCTTGCGATAGAGGTAATCAGATATTTCTATCAGTGTGTTTGTCGTTCCACTCATTGCGGAGAGCACGATAAATGTAGGTTCTCCTGACTTTGTTATCAAGGAAGCTACACCCTTCATACGTTCTGGTGAACCAACGGATGTACCTCCGAATTTCATTACTTTCATCATCTTCAATCTTTCTAAATGTGGATTTATGCTGAGTTCTATGCGCTTAATCGTTTTGTTCTGGCTCGTCAATCGTCTCTACGGGAGCCGTCTCTTCTGCTAATTCGCAAACTTCTTTCTTGTCAGTGAGTTGATGGAGTTCGCCCTCATGACAGCGATAAACCTTACCAGGGAACTGGTCAATAAGGTTGATGTTATGGGTAGACATGATAACCGTCGTACCCCGCTCGCACGAGTCTTTAAGTATGCTAACAATGTTCTCAGCTGTCTCTGGGTCAAGATTACCCGTAGGCTCATCGGCAATGATAATCTTTGGATTGTTCAGCAAAGCACGTGCAATGACAATACGCTGCTGTTCACCACCAGAGAGTTCACTTGGCATCTTGTTCTTCTTGTCGGTCATACCCACCTGAGCCAACACTTCTTCAATGCGGCGGTCAATCTTTTGACTGTTGTTCCAGCCCGTTGCTTGCAAGACAAACTTGAGGTTCTTTGCTACAGAGCGGTCATGTAAGAGTTGGAAGTCTTGGAAGATAATACCCATCTGCTTGCGGAGTGCAGGGATACGACTACGCTTGATGTTAGGCATACTCTCGTCGAGAACGACTGCCTTTTCAGCATCTTCGCTATCAATATCCAATTCGCCATAGATGGTTTTCAATAGTGAACTTTTACCCGAACCAACACGACCGATGAGATAGATAAACTCTCCTTTTTCTGCCTGAAAGTCAACATCTTTCAGAATTAGGTGTTCATCTTGATATATGTTTACCTTCTTGTAGTCTATTAACATGATTATCTCTGTATGATTTATTATTGTCAATTGATACTTATGTCCATTGCCTATTGGCAAGGATTCATTCTGCAAAGGTACTAAAAAACACTGTAATAGATGCAGGAAATAAGAGGTTTAACGCATTTACACTTTATTATGATTGTGCAAGGACAACTTTCACAAACTAATATGGCTGTGAAAGCTGATAGAACCCCTACTGTTAGAGGCTCTAAATCGCTGAATACTTTCTCATCAGAAAATTTTAGGTAACGGTGTTACTTACCTTTGATTGGTTGGCGATATACGGCTCTCAGCTTATTAGGGAAGTCAACTGACAGAGCTGAATCTTTGAAGTTAATGTAGATGTCTTCGTTATTCTTTGTCTTGATATGCGTCACATTCGTATCGTCTGAATGTAAGTATAATAGCACATCCTGCCCTTCTTCGGTCTTGAAATGACCCACATTAATTTCGCCAAGTGACATTCCGTTTGTTCTCATCTCTATGTCTGGCACCGTTGCGTTGCTGTCTACTTGTGTAATACTTGCTATCGGTATTTCCTTAGCGTATAACCCTTCAATAAACAACGTGTCATTTCTAATCACTGTGTTGTTGTCGTTCCCAGTGATTGGGAGGGCTGCAATGAGGGGAATCATACCTAATATCACAATGATAGAGAGCATGAGCACGAGCAAACCCTTCCCCTTCCTCTCTATCTTGTACAGCTGTAACAGCATGTAGATGATAGCTACTATCTCAGGGATGAGTATAACGACAAGTTGATAATCTTCCCAATGAAAGGCAAGACAAGCGAAACCACCGACAAGGATGAAGCTACCTGCCAATATTAGTGCTATCTTTATTCTTCTCAATCGTTTAAGCCCTTCCTCGCTTTTAAGTTTCGCTTTCGGTATTCTTGACCCAAAATTGATAGAAGAATCTGGTCCGATAGTGCTTCCAAGAACAATCAGCGGTAAACTCATCAGTAGTATTATAATGATGTCTATCATATCTCAACTTGTTTTAAATTTATTTATGTAGTATCAATCAACTTAGTTATCAAGGCTTATAATAGAAACTAAGCATCAGCTCTCTACCTCTAATGTCTTGATTGCTAAAGCTACTTGAAAGCGTATTGTTAAGCCCATAGCTATAGTTTTTATTATTAAAGACATTGTTCCAAGCAAGACTTAAGTCAAAGTGTTTGGCTTTAAATATCAAAGTAAAGTCTTGAAAGAACATATCTTTAAACATCTTCTTCGCAACTTCGTTATGATAGTATTCCGTCAAAGTTTCTAAACTCAAAACCTTACAAAGAGGTATTCTAAGGCTTCCCTCATGCTTCCAACTATTTAGATTAGACGTCTTCCCAAAAGCAGGCATCTTCATCTGGTGAAAGCCATAAGTAAGTTTATAAGCTAAATCGACACCCTTTATTAAACCAATATCAAGGTTAGAGGTTATATTTAAGTTCTTTGTGTCGTAAGGCATTCGTTGGCTATTCTGAACCATATAACTATTCATGGCATTATATAAAGCCTTTACATTTAGTTTCCCTTTTAAAAAGCCTATGCCTTGCGAACCCATTAGGAACATATTCCAGCTATTGTACTTCGTGTCTCCTTGTGTCAGTGATTCTACGATATAGTTGCCCACATAATCTTGGGTTGATGTATAAGGAGAGATTCCAAACGACCTTGTTATGCGTAATCGTATAGAGGTTCCTTTCAGAGCATCGCTATAAACAACTCCTATTCCTACGCTTTTCTCTTTGTTTAGGTTATAGCCTGCCAGACCTTTATTCATATATTGATAATCTTGCAGTACCAAAGTTGGATAAAATTGGGCAGCATTTATCTGCATTGTATTAATAGATGCATCAGCCGAGAAAGTCCATGATGCTGTGGCTTTCCATCTTATACGGAGGTTAGGAGATAGTAAGAATTTAGACTGACCATTATCTAAACTATACTTATAATGGTTGTACGACATATCGCCAGATAATGTGAAGTCAAAGTCCTTCACCATATATTCAATGCTCGGATTGGCATATAACCTTGCAAATGTAAAGCTGCTTTTACCCATCAGCAGTCCGATACTATCTGGAACTCCCACTAAATCAGAAGTGAAGCGGTGTTCTCCAGCATTTACTCCTACTTGTCCTGATAGAATAAATCTACCTATTCTGAAACTTCCTCTTACGTCCGTATTCGTTTCATAGTAATGTTGATTAATAGATTGCACCAGCGAATCGACATATAGTTGTTGCGGACGTATATCGATTATATTCTTTGATTGCAGAGTAACAAGGCGTTTCCCATACTTCTTCATGATACTAAAGTTGTCCTTTAGCGTATAAACAGGCAAGTTCCCCATCATCGTGTGCGGATTTGTCCCCTGTTCATTCAGCCATTGTTTGTTCCAAGAAAAGTCACCAGAAAGCTCATTTTTAAGATAATGATTTTTAGCGTTATTCTCGTATTTTATCTTTGCAAAGAGGTCATTACTTTTCTCCAAATACTGTTTTCTGTTTTCTATTGTCTTTATACCGCTATTCGTATAAAAGTCTGAATGGCGCAAAGAGGTAGTCTCATTACGGTCATTGGCAAATGTAATCTGTACGCTTACCTGAGAATTTTCATCTATACGCTGTAGCGCATTCAAACTAACAGCATGTGAGCGGTTAAATAATGAACGCCCCTTGAGCAATAAAGGCGATGGAGAAGGAAGGGCGAGCATAGCTGATAAAGGACTTTGTAACTCATCAAAACTTAAAAGTTTGTCCGTCTCTCTTCTTATATTCTTACCTATATTATTTGTCTTATAAGTGAGAATTGTCTGAAAAGAAGGCTTCAGGCGCATGGCAAAGGTTTCATAATTCCACAATCCTCCATGACTCTTTAGTCCTATACCACCGCTATAGGTCGTCATCCAGCGTGCCTTAGCTCCTTGTTTCATCTTAATATTGATAGCGTTATCGTCAGAATAAGTAAAATCATCTAACACACGGATAGGTTGATGATGCTTCATTACTTCTACAGTTGCTACATCCTCTTGGGGCAGTGACTTTGTTGCCAAGCCATATTTCCCTCCCATTAGATTCATACCTTCTATATAGAAGTTGCTGATAGATTTACCTTCGTATTGTATCTCGCCATTCTCTTTATTCACATCAAAGCCAGGGACACGTGCAAGAACGTCAGCTAATATTCGGTCTCCTTCTTTTTTATAGGTTGTGAGTAGATATTGAATCGTATCGCCTTTTATCTTAATTGGTTTTGCTTTTACAGTTATCTCCGATAACGTTTTCGTATCTTCCTCTAATGTGATATGCTGTGCAGGCATATTCATTGAAACCTTTAGTTCCTGCTTCTTATAGCTTATTGCTGAAATAGATAGGATATTACCTTCTTGTGCTGTAATGGTAAACTTCCCCTTTGTATCTGTCTGACAGAAATGTAATGTCTTTTTTGTGGTTGCATCTACAGTCTTGATAATAGCTGCAGACACAGGGTGTCCTCCTACATCAGTAACGACACCTTCCACAATCCTCTGTGCACTTATTGATTGTACAAGTAGGATAAGCAAACATAAGATAATATATTTCTTCATTAGTAATATCTTATTCTAACTCCATTTTGGGAATCTTGGTTGTATTCTTTGGGTAGATCGTAGGGTCTGAAGCCTTTTTTAAATAAGAGAGTCGGTCTATATCCTTATACTTTTTCTCCCAGAAATTATAAAACTTGACAGGTGACAACTGTTCTCTTTTAATGTTACTTGCAGTTATGTCTAAATAGCCATCGCAATGTGCAGCTAAGATTAAACCGGGTAGTCCACCTAATTTCCACGGACCGAGCGGTAAAGGAATCTCCTCACTGAACCACACCTTCCAGTCTCGTCCACGGAAATGTGTGGTCGCCATCGTGCAATTAAAGCCTATGACATTTCGTGTACTGTCTTCGTGAATAACCCATTCCGGTGTGGGTATGTCCTCTGTTATCTTATAATAAGAGTCCCAGACCTGTGTGTAAGTTGTCATTTTTCCTTCTTCAAGATTTCTGTAAAGATAATCACGACTATTAGGACTTTCTACCTTATGGGTAGTCTTATTATTATTGCGAGCAGCTTTTATCTTTTCATTAATTATTGCCAAAGCTGTCTCAGGGTTGCTCCCTAAGGAATCGAATCGTAAAGTATGATAGCTAAAGTATTCACTTACATTTTTCCCTATCCTAAGTGCATAGTCATCATAACTGTTAAGATACTTTGTGTGATAACAGATTTCGAGTATGCTCGGTTCGATGATATGTGTCTCTTGTCCAAAGCAACTAAGCAGTGACAACATAAATGTGATACAGAAAGCGTATAATTTCATAATCATTATTTTTGATTAACGTGTTTAGAGATAATCCTCTGTGCATTAGTCTCTTTTCTTTATAGGTCTCATTGATTAAGATATCGCAAATATATAATAATATTCAATACGGCGCAACTATTTGAATAAATATATTGCAAAGTTTTATTAGAACTGAGTTATAAGAATTATAGTTTTTGTGGTTAATGTAAAATAAATTCACAACAAGCTTTTTAAATGATACTCATTTGGCTTCTTAAAGACGCCTAATTGGCTTGCAAAAGGTGCCCTTTTGAGGTCTTACTAACGCCCTTTTGGAGTCCAATTAAGCACCTTTTGTTTTCACGTTTTGCAAGTGTTTGATTCTCTGCGGGTTACAAAGGTGTCGAAAAGAGGCGTTTTGGAGCTTTTTTAGAGAGTTTTCTAATGATTTTGTGTCAATATTTTTCACAACCAGTGAGGCTTTGTTTTTAGAAAAGAAGCAAAAGAAAAAGCGGTATAATGACGTCGCAAAAGTTCGTCTTATACCGCTTTGTAAGATGAGGCTATACCAATGTCTCGTTAGGAAAAGGGATATCCTTTCCTGCGATTTACGCTTGATAGCATCGTTGATATAGCTGATTTATGTGCTGGGAGAGCTTACTTCTCGCAGCTGCAGCCAGTCCAAGGCTTTAGCTCTTTGAAGAAGTCATGACCCTTATCGTCAACAAGGATGAAGGCAGGGAAGTCCTCAACGGTAATCTTCCAAACGGCTTCCATACCGAGTTCTGGATATTCTACGCACTCAATGCTCTTGATGCTGCTCTGTGAGAGAACGGCAGCCACACCACCGATAGTACCGAGGTAGAAACCACCATGCTTCTGGCAGGCATCTGTCACAGCCTGTGTACGGTTACCCTTAGCAATCATCACGAGTGAACCACCATGCTCTTGGAACTCGTCAACGTATGGGTCCATACGGTTGGCAGTGGTAGGTCCCATTGAACCACATGGGTAGCCCTCTGGAGTCTTGGCTGGTCCTGCATAGAGGACAGGGTAATTCTTGATGTAATCAGGCAGGTCCTCGCCAGCATCCAAACGTGCCTTGAGCTTAGCGTGAGCAATGTCACGTGCCACGATGATAGTACCCTTGAGGTTAACACGTGTTGAAACAGGATACTTTGTCAGTTCAGTACGAACAGCATCCATACCCTTATCGAGGTCAATCTCGATACCCTTCGCACCTTCTCCTGGCTTGCGGTACTCCTCTGGAATCAACTCGCTTGGGTTAGTGTCCATCTTCTCCAACCAAATACCGTCCTTATTGATCTTCGCTTTGATGTTACGGTCAGCAGAACAGCTAACACCCATACCGATAGGGCAGCTTGCACCGTGACGTGGCAGACGGATGATGCGGATGTCGTGAGCAAGATACTTACCACCAAACTGTGCACCAAGACCAATCTTGTGAGCCTCTTTGAGAATCTTCTTCTCGAGGTCGATGTCGCGGAAAGCACGTCCTGTCTCGTCGCCAGTAGTAGGAAGATTGTCGTAATACTTGATACTTCCGAGCTTAACGGTGAGGAGGTTCTTCTCTGCAGAAGTACCACCAATCACGAAACAGATGTGATAAGGAGGACAAGCAGCAGTGCCAAGGCTCTTCATTTTCTCAACGAGGAAAGGAATGAGCGTACCCTCATTCTGTATAGTAGCTTTGGTCATTGGGTAGAAGTAGGTCTTATTAGCAGAGCCACCACCCTTTGCTACCATTACGAAACGATATTCTGCGCCCTCAACAGCCTCGATGTCAATCTGTGCAGGGAGGTTACACTTGGTATTCACCTCATCGTACATATTGAGTGGAGCGTTCTGTGAGTAGCGGAGATTCTCTTGTGTAAAGGTGTTGAACACACCACGAGAGAGTGCCTCTTCGTCCTCGAAACCTGTCCATACCTGCTGACCCTTTTCACCGTGAATGATAGCAGTACCAGTGTCTTGGCAGAAAGGTAGTACGCCTTTCACAGCTGTCTCAGCATTGCGGAGGAACTGGAGTGCTACGTACTTGTCGTTCTCTGATGCCTCTGGGTCGGTCAGAATCTTTGCAACTTGCTCGTTGTGTGCGCGACGGAGCATGAACTCACAATCGTGGAAAGCCTCCTGTGCTAATAAAGTAAGTGCTTCTTTGCTTACCTTCAGAATCTCTTTACCTTCAAACTCACCAACGCTGATACCTTCCTTTGATACCAGACGATACTCGGTGTCATCTTTGCCCAATTGGAACATTGGTGCATACTTGAATTCTGCCATAATGTTTTGTTTACCTGTCTGCCCTTTATTGGTAGGGCAGACAGGGCTTTTTCTATTTGTTTATAATATGTTTTTGTATTCTTTTCTTACTGTTTATTAATAGCCGAAGATTTCTTCTGTTGTCAGTCTCTTGATAGGTGCAATCTTTTCTAATGCCTTGAGGTCAAGTTCTTTCTCGTTACCAAGGATGATATACTTGAAGGTCTTGTTAGCAATGTACTCCTTCTCGAAGTTAATAACATCCTGCAGTTGCAGACTTGGAAGAGCGTTGTAAATCTTTTCACTCAATGAGGTGTCGAGACCTAAACGCTGTGCTGCAAGATAAGAGGTGAGGATAGAGTACTTAGTTGTACGAGCGGAAGCAAGGCTCTTCATCAAGCTTTGCTTGGCAAGGTCAAAGCCACTCTGGCGTACAGGTACGTTGTTGAGAAGTTTGTTGAACTCTGTTACACAGTCCATCATCTTATCGTTCTGTGTGATGATGTAGGTGTAGAAGCTCTCATTACCTCCTAAACGATAAGGAGATGCATAGACAGCTGAAGCTGAATAAGCCAAACCACGTGCCTCACGTAACTCTTGGAAGACGATGGCATTCATACCACCTCCGAAGTATTCATTGAAGAGGGCGATGATAGGGGCACGGTCGGCAGACCACTTCTGGTTCTGATTGTGGAGCTGAACCATGTAGATATTCTTTGCGTCGTAAGGTGCAATGAGAACCTCGTTCTTTGGTGTTGTCTCCTCGGTATAACGCTTGATAGCAGGCACTGCAGCGAACTTCTTTGGTGTCTGGATAGTCTTGCTGACAAGCTGGTCAACCTCTTTCAGGCTTGAAGGACCGTAGTAAAGCACTGTCAACTTATAGTTCTTCAAGTTCTTCAAAAGGTTAAGCAGTACCTGTGGGTTGATTGACTTCAACTCCTGTTCACTTGGAACGTTGCGAGTAGGGTTGTACTCTCCGTAGGTAGCATAGTCTCTGAGGGCAGCGAAGTTAGCGTTCTGGTTAGCCTTGTTGTCGCTGCGTGACTTTAGAATCTGCTCTACATAGAGGTCGTAAGCCTCCTTGTCAACCTTTGCATTACTGAGTAAATTGTTCAACAGAGCAAGTGCCTGAGGCAGGTTAGAGTTGAGACCACTTAACGTAATGTACGAAACCTCGTTTCTTTCAGAGAGGTTATAGTCGCAAGCTAACTTATAGAACTGCTGCTTAATCTGCTCGTTGGTGAGCTTATTGGTACCTAAGTAATCAAGATAACCAGCTGCATAGCTGAGCATTGGGTTATGTTCGTCACCGTAAGGTACTACGAAGCAAAGTGTAAAGAGGTCGTTTGTCTTGTCCTGCTTATAGAGAACAGGAAGACCCTTCTGTGTTGTTGCCTTGGTAAGGTCGCGCTTGTAGTTAACAAACTGTGGCTGGATAGGAGTTGTCTTGGTGTTTACAATCTCCTTAAGGAAGTCACTCTGCTTGTCGTTGTTGGTTGGGATTGGAGTGATTGTAGGTTTCTCTACCTTCTTAATAGTAGTATCGTTGCCCTGCTCCTTGTAGACACAAGCGAAGTCGTTGTGGAAGAATTCATTAGCAAATCTAACAACTTCAGCCTTTGTTAACTTTGAAATGCGATTGAGTTTATCCACTTCCTGCTTCCAGTCTTTATGGTTGATGAAGGCATCCACATACTGCTTTGCACGGAACTGGTTATCATCTAACTGCGTATAATAGTAACGCTTGTAGTTGTTAACGATAGATGGCAAGAGATCATCAGAGAAGTTACCCTTCTTGAGTTTCTCTATTTCAGACAAAGCAAGGCTGCGAACCTCCTGCAAAGTCTGTCCACTCTTTGGCTGTCCATAGACATAGAATACCGAATATTCGTCCATATCGGTCACTCCAGCCTCTATCTCTTGTACTTTTAGCTTCTGACTGAGGTCGAGATCGAAGAGTCCTGCTTGTCCGTTAGACAAGAGTTGTGCTACAATCTCTAATGTATCTATCTGTAAAGACTTACTTGCATCAGCGCGCCAGCCCATGAAGAGCATAGGAGCTTCCTTACCAACAACAGTCGTATCGACAGGTGCTGTGAGTGTTGGTTGAGCTGGGAACTGTGGTATGTCGATGTGTGCACTTGGCTTCCAATCGCCAAAATACTTCTCAATCGAAGCTACCGTCTTGTCTGGGTCGAGGTCGCCTGAAAGACAGATAGCGATGTTGTTTGGTACGTAGTATTTGTTAAAATAGTTCTTGATATTGGTGATTGAAGGATTCTTCAGGTGCTCACCAAGTCCGATAGTGGTCTGTGTTCCGTATGGGTGAGTAGGGAAAAGCTTTGCAAAGAGTGCTGCATAAACCTTACGCCAGTCACTTGAAAGACCGATGTTATACTCCTCATACACCGCTTCTAACTCTGTATGGAAGCCACGGATAACCATATTCTGGAAACGATCGCCCTGAACTCTTGCCCAAGTGTCAATCTCATTGGATGGAATATTCTCTACATAGCAAGTTACGTCATTAGAAGTATAAGCGTTTGTACCCTCACTACCGATGGCAGTCATCATCTTATCGTACTCGTTTGGAATGTTATAACGAGCTGCAAGTTGTGAGATAGAGTCAATCTGGTGGTACCATTGCTTGCGTGCAGCTGGGTCAGTGATACGACGATACTGCTCGAAGCGAGCCTCAATTGAGTCGAGATAAGGGTGTTCAGCCTCCACATTAGACGAACCAAAGTGGGTAGTACCCTTAAACATAAGGTGCTCTAAGTAGTGTGCAAGACCTGTTGTCTCCTTTGGGTCATTGCGAGAACCTGTGCGCACAGCGATATATGTCTGTACACGTGGCTTCTCTTTGTTGACAGAAAGATAGATTTTCAGACCGTTTTTCAGTGTGTAGATACGTGTCTGCATCGGGTCATTCGGTATGCTTTCATAGCTGTAACGCTGCGCATAAGCTGCCACAGATGCAAATAGGAACAATAGTCCTAAGCTTAGCCCCTGTATGAGGGTACTGTTAAGGAAATGTTTTTTCATACAATCAGTATTTGTTTATTGTTATAATTGGGTAGAGAATGTAATGATTAATTCTCAAAATCAACTTCATGATCAAGGCTATTAACGAACGATTCAAAGACCTCTCTGTCTACATCGCCCATCTCAAACTCCTTCTCGGCATCCTTTTTTATCTCTGCAATCCATGCACGGCGTGCCTCGATATAATCTCGTTTGATGCGTGCATCGTCCTCGGGAGAAATCTCATTAATGCCGTAGTATTCTAAAATCATGCGATAGGTCCATGCCCATTGATAGATACGATAGTTCTCGTTAATCTCTCGGAAGCGGTTAACCACCTCTTCTATCGTTTCAAGACTACCGCTCTTGATATCCTCAATGAGGCGTCGCTCTTCTGATACTGGGAGCAGAAGACCAGAAAGGTCGTCCCATCGTCCGAGTCCTACTTCGGTCTGTGGCTTACCAAAGAAGCCCCATTTGTGGGCACGTTTCAGTACTGCTCCCATGTAGATACGCAGTGCGATGTCATAATATTTGATACCTTTTCTTAGACTGGTAGCATTGATAACGTATTCATGATAGTTATAAGATGAAACATTGTCACCACTTGCCTGGCGCAGATTCTCAAGTATCTTCTTTCCCTGCAGAATCTCTCCAACAGAGTAAGGTGATAGCCAATCGAAGTTGACAATACTCTTCTGCGTCTGCTGTGGACGCATATCACGCTTTGGCCACTTGCGTATATCACGATAAAGACCAACTGTTGTGATGTTGCGACCGGGCACGAGATACATCTTGTCAGCCTCAGCAATGAGGTAAGAGAAGGGTAGGGCAGTCGTGTTAGGGTGGTGCATCAGCTTACCGAAACATACGGAGAACGTACCGATTGTTGCTGGCATGAGTAGATAACTACCGCTTGCCGTCTTTGTTCCACGCTCCAAGATGCCCCAGTGCATTGGTCCCATCTTATAGGCATGGTTAGAGAAGTTGGTCCCAGAACCTGCATTATAGAAAGAGAACATACCACCAATGAGCAGTGAACTCTTATGATGTGAGGCACAGAACGGACCGCAGAAAGCAGCGCACGCCTCACCGTTTGACATAAAGGAATTGGCGAAGAAGACACTCTGTGAGGCTGTAAAGCCATTGCTTATCTGACAGGCTTCACCCACGAAGCAGTCTTGCATCTTCACACTGTTCACGATACTTGACCCATCTGATATGATAGAGTTCTCGCAGATGACCCCTGTACCGATGTAAACACTGGCATATTCAGAGCTGAGAATGGTACAATCGCTCAAACGACTTGCACCAGATATCTCGCAATCGTCCTGAATGACGGTGTTGGTAATCTCCTTTGTATTGACAATCTTCACTTTATTGCCAATCGTTCCACGTTCAGGATTGGTGCGAGCAATCTCCTCTTTCACTAATCTTCGGATAGCATTCTTGAGGTCTTTGTCGTTGAAATGCTTCACCATAAAGGCTGCAAACTGGCTATTGAGGTCGTGGAAGAAGATTACATTGCCGTCGCCCACCTCATTCAATACCGAGATAAGGTTACCTTCTCCATAGGTAGCTCCTTCCGTAGTCTCCATGACAGAGATGTTAGAGATGAGGCAGTCGTCACCGATTGTATAGTTATTAATATAATTCCCCACCTTCTCAATAAGGCAGTCGTTACCAACGGTAACATTGCGTAGGGTAGCATCATTGATACCAGAATGCTTGACGAAGCCCTTTGTTATCTCGACTTCTTTCTGGACACTTCCCAACTGTACGTCACCATAGAACATGACACGGTGGAAGAATTTCGCTTGAAATCCGTCCTCCGCAACCTCTACTCGACTCCAATCTTCTGCCCAGCAGCTATTGCTCTCGAGTATCTCAATCTCTTCAAAGGTAAGGGAACGATATTGCATAAACTTTTCTTTTAGTTGTTTTTATTAGCCTTATTAGCCTTATTGGGCATATTAGCCCTATTAGCCTAATTGGGCAAATAAGCCCAATAAGGCAAATATGCCCAATAGTCTTTATTCCTCTTCGATATTGTAAAGGAAGTCATTGTAAGGATACTTCTGCACGTGCAGTTCGCGTACTTTCTTGTAAAGCACCTCTCTGAACTCGTCGATATTCTCCTTTTCCTTGGCTGAAATAAAGAGACAGTTGTCATGCTCCTTAGCCATCCATGTCTTCTTCAGTTCGTCCAAGGTGATATTCTCTTTGGTTGCTGGTGTGAGGTCGTCTTCCTCTTTCTCCACCCAATGATAGTTATCAATCTTGTTGAAGATAATCATCGATGGCTTATCAGCACAACCAAGTTCAGACAAAGTCTGGTTGACTACCTGTATCTGTTCCTCAAAGTCAGGATGTGAGATGTCCACAACGTGCAAGAGAAGGTCGGCTTCGCGCACCTCATCGAGTGTTGACTTAAAAGAATCAACCAAGTCGGTTGGCAACTTACGGATAAATCCAACGGTGTCAGCTAACAGGAAAGGAAGATTGTCTACAACGACCTTGCGCACAGTTGTGTCGAGTGTTGCGAAGAGTTTGTTCTCTGCAAATACCTCGCTCTTAGCCAAGAGGTTCATGGTGGTTGACTTACCCACGTTCGTGTAACCCACCAAGGCAACACGAATCATACGCCCACGGTTCTTGCGCTGTGTGACCTTCTGTTTATCAATCTCAGCAAGTCTTTGCTTTAAGAGGGTCATACGCTGCAAGATGATACGGCGGTCCATCTCTAACTGGGTCTCACCAGGACCACGCAGACCTACCGAACCTTTACCGCCACCAGAGCCTGAACCACCGCCCTGACGCTCCAAGTGAGTCCACAGACGCTGCAGACGTGGGAGCATATAGCGGTACTGTGCCAACTCTACCTGTGTCTTTGCATTGGCTGTCTGGGCGCGCATAGCAAAGATGTCGAGGATGAGAGAGGTACGGTCTAATATCTTCACACCGAGTTCCTGTTCGATATTACGCATCTGCTTTGCCGACAATTCATCGTCGAAGATGACCATACCGATAGGCTCCTCCTCGTCCTCCATCATCTTGATGTAATCTCTTATCTCTTCAAGTTTACCCTTGCCAACATAGGTAACAGCACTTGGACCTGTCACCCTCTGTGTGAATCGCTTCACCGTGACAGCACCAGCTGTGTCAGCGAGGAACTCTAATTCGTCAAGATATTCCTTCGTCTTCTCCTCGTTCTGGTCCTTTGTAATAAGACCTACAAGGATGGCAGTTTCCGCCTTGACGTCAGATATGATAAATTCTTTCATTCAGTAATTTCTATTATTGCTTATTTTTGTGTTGAAAAGTGTACTTCCCTATCGTTCGAACTGGTATACACTGGCACATGGCAAAGTTACTCATAAAATCTGAAAAATACTAATGAAAAACTCTGTTTTTATGTCCTTTAACCCAAATCTCATGCCCCCACAATATGTATAATTCTGCTTCTTCTGAAATATGGAGTGATAAAAAGCTATTATAATAAGGCACACAGTGCAACTCTAAGTTTGCAGCAAGAAACATAGATTTGCTCTGTGAGATATTTCTAATGTCCTAAACACAAAAGACAGAGCTTGTCAATCCAAACTTCTGAAGAATACTTTTTGTCTGAATTTTTCACATATCGATTTTTTAAAGACTACCAAATTGCTTGCAATTAACGCCCTTTTAGCTTGCAAAAGATGCCCTTTTGAGGTCTAACTAACGCCCTTTTGAACCCTTATTAAGCACCTTTTGGATTTCCTTTCTGCAACTATTTGAAAACGAGTAACTTACATAGGTGTTAAAATATCTCATGTTTACCCCATTTTTCTACCTCTTCTTCGAATATTTTGTCAATAAATTTCTTTGCCTTTGAGTATATCTTACTCAGGGGCACACTAATTACTGATTTGGGTTTTGGCTGAGGGGAGAGAAAAAGATATTAAAGTTTACGTTTCCTGTCACTGTTGTCACTCCTTTTAGATGTATAAGACGCTATCATACAGAGATATAGCCTTAAATGTTAAAAGTGACAGGAAACTAAAAACAAACTTGTTTTGTAGTTATAGGTTTATTTCACTGTCTGCGCTTAAAAATGAATCTTCAAACCATCGTATGCAAAGAAAACATCATTTGGGAGAAGTTTTTGTGCCTCTTCATGTAAGCCAATCTTATGGGTGAGATGGGTTAAATAAGTGCGTTTTGCTCCTATCTTTCGACTGAAATCAATGGCTTCAGATATCAACTGATGGGAGTGGTGCTCACGTTCCCAGCGCAAAGCGTTTACAACCAAGGTTTCAACACCTTCAAGATAAGGGAGTTCCTCATCTTTAATAGTTTTCATATCTGTTATGTAGGCAA
Source organism: Prevotella melaninogenica (assembly GCF_018127925.1). NCBI lineage: Bacteria > Pseudomonadati > Bacteroidota > Bacteroidia > Bacteroidales > Prevotellaceae > Prevotella > Prevotella melaninogenica. Next base: position 658,846 of record NZ_CP072347.1, read on the forward strand.
GCTTTCCAAAGCGATAACCGAGGATGGGTAGTTCGCCATGCATCACAGAGATAGGCATCACTTCGATGTCGCCAATCATAAATGGGGTATGCGGTTGAATACTATGAAGGTTCAGTTTTGGAACTCCTGGATAGGGATTGTCCGTGAAACAATAAGGGAAATTATGGCGTAAACCATTGCAAGTGTTTTCGTTGGCATATACCTCAATATCCCCCAATGCACAATAAGGGCGTACATCATCAATCCCTCCTACATGATCATAGTGGATATGCGTTATCAATAAACCATCAATCTTACGGAAAGGTTGTGGTAACATCTGTTGGCGAAAGTCAGGACCGCTGTCAATGACAATACGTGTCTTTGCCGTTTCCAATAAAGCAGAGGTACGCAATCGGTTGTCGCGTGGGTCCTTACTCTTACAAACATCGCAGCTACAGCCAAGTACAGGGACGCCATTGGAGGTGCCAGTGCCGAGGAAGGTGAAGCCTCCCCCGACCCCTCCGAAGGGAGGGGAGCCCTTTATCGGTCGTTCGTTGCTTATATGTTCTTCTTGCTTCAACGGATATGTTCTTAAAAGTTGGTTTGATGCTTTATAAGCATTTCTTAATTAAAAGCTTATTTATAACGAGTGTTTATGGTTGGATGTCGCAGTTGTTAGGATAAGTATTAATATTAAACCATACCACAACCTAAAGAAGTAGCTACTTTTGTTTAGCACTCCCCTCCCTTCGGAGGGGCTGGGGGGAGGCTTCGTTTGTTTAGCACTCCCCTCCCTTCGGAGGGGTTGGGGGAGGCTTCTGCTTTAATTTGGAAAGGTATTCACCTCTGGATGTATCTCAATTCCAAACTTCTCCTTTACATCATGCTGAATCGTCTGATAGAGTCTGACTACGTCAGCACCTGTTGCACCACCAAGGTTTACCAAAACCAAAGCCTGCTTGTCATAAACACCTGCAGGACCTAACGCCTTACCCTTCCAACCGCATTGTTCAATCATCCAACCAGCTGGAATCTTCTCATGGTCAGCATCAATAGTATAGTGGGGCATCCGTTCATATTGCGCTGCCAACTCCTCGTATTTAGCCTTAGGAACGATAGGATTCATAAAGAAACTACCCGCATTACCAATCTTCTTTGGGTCAGGAAGTTTCGCATTACGGATGTCAGTAATCGTCTGACGAAGTTCTGCTGCAGTAGGATTCTCTATGCCTTGTTCAGCCAATGCCGCACGAATATTACCATAATCGAGCTTAGGTTGATAAGTCTTAGAAAGGCGATAGGTCACCGATGTGATAAGATACTTATTGCGCCATTCATGCTTAAACTTACTCTGTCGATAGCTGTATTCGCAATCAGCATTCTTGAAATGATGCACTTCGCCAGTGGCAATCTCCACCGCTTCAACCTCATCAATCAGGTCTTTAGCTTCCACACCATATGCTCCGATATTCTGTACAGCACTCGCACCACACTCACCCGGAATGATAGAAAGGTTTTCTGCACCATAGAGATCATGAGAAACACAATAGTCTACAAAGTCATCCCATACGTAAGCAGACCCACAACGTACACGTTCTTCGTCGATTTGCTCGATAAAAGAGATGCCAGAGTGGAGTACGGTTCCCTTGAAATCACCAGTGAGTAGAAGGTTACTACCCCCACCGAGAATCAGTAGTGGATAGTCGTCTTCCTTCAACGAGCGCACAAGTTCCTGTGCTTCCTCTACTGATTCGTATTCGACAAAACGCTGACATTTAGCGTCAATGCCGAAGGTATTATGCTTTAGTAGACTATAGTTAAACTCTATTTTCATTTTAACTTATATCGTTTTTGTGTTTTCCTTTGTTTCTGTTTATAACAAGGATTTATTCTTCCTGATATCTGAGAACCTTTGCAGGACTGCCGACAGCAACAGCATTGGCAGGAACGTCCTTTGTTACAACTGCTCCTGCGCCTATTACAGCATTACGACCTATCGTCACACCGGGTAGGATAATTGCTCCTCCACCAATCCACACGCCATCTTCTATCTTGACAGGTTGGGCATAGATATTCCATCCTCCACCAGGAATCATTCGTTCCTTGGCAGTGACAGGATGCGCTGCTGTATAGATTTTCACGTCTGAAGCGATTAGAACATGATTGCCTATATCAATACGGTTATTGTCTACAAACGTACAGTTCATATTGATAACAACCCAGTTCCCCATGTGGATATTGACACCATACTCACAATGAAAATCCACATCGATATGAATCTGCTCACCGACAGAGCCAAACAACTGCTCAAAAATCCTGTGCTTGCTTTCGTGGTCAGCATAGTCGCAATCGTTCAACTTGCGCAATAAGCGTTTTGTACGTAATATTATCTGCTGCAATTCTGGGTCAACAGCATTAAAAAACTCACCATCTAAGGCTTTCTGACGTTCACTTTTCATAAGCAAAAGGTTTTAAATTGTTGAGTATATTGCTTAAAGAAAGACCCACTACCAAGGTAGGCAGGGGTCTGTTCGTTAATAAGCTACAACCTTCTCTAAGCGCCAACTCTTACCATTCTGCTTAAAGATGAGCTGCGTTTCTGCGCCATTAGACAACCCACGGAAGGTAACAATCCTGCGATCAGTGTCTGAATACTTCTGGCCATAAAGGATGTTATAAATCATTTCGTGTGGAAGTTCTGGTAAGAATGATGACCATTCGCTGGCAGGGATAGTGGTGTTGACCACATTTGTCTCTTCACCATTGGGATCTGGACCAGTATAAGCTAATGGACTCTTCACAGCCCCTTTGCCACCATTTGCGAAGAAGTGTGACAAGAAGGTATAGAAAGATGCGTTATAACTATCCTTGAATGTGATGTTACGAATCTGATTCAACTTCCAGCTTCCATCCTGATGATCGAACCAATACTGCTCTATCGTACCTCTCTTTAAATGTATCTTCTCAACGATGACACTATCCAAGTCGGTAGACTTAGAGAACTTCATCTGTTTCTCATTATCAAAGATAAGCGTATAATAGCCCTGTTTGCGGAAGAAATAATCCATCTTCCAGTTTCCACGAGTCAGCTCCGTAGTCTTTGTACCATTGACTACAGGCAGTGGGAACTTAATACGATTCATCTGCAACTTCTTATTAGCAATAAAGTTGAAGAAGAAGTCGTCAAACAATTGGTCTGCTGCCTTTGGCATAGGAGTAGCAGCAATCACCTCCGTGGCAGAGTCAACGCTATCTACAGTGTCAGTGTCTTCTGATGCTGTAGAATCAGTAGTTGTACTGTCATCGCCATCAACTTTCTTGCTTGTGCAACCTGTAGTAACAGCTACCATAGCTACACAAACACACACAATAACTAAAAAAGCTTTTTTCATACTCTCTTTTTATTCATCTCAAATTTCCTGCAAATGTACAATATTTATTTCTAATAAGATAGGATTTTTATAAATTTATATTAGGGTAATTTCTCCGTTACGATTATAAATTGTACCTTTGCAGGAAAATAATCAAGAACTATGTTATTAGACAAGATAGAAGAACTTCTCAAGGAAGTGAGCGCACTCACGGCTAAGAGTGCTGATGATGTGGAGCAACTCCGTCTGAAATACCTTAGTAAGAAGGGCGAAATCAATGCGTTGATGGGCGAGTTCCGTAATGTGGCAGCCGACCAGAAGAAGGTTGTCGGCATGAAGATTAATGAACTTAAGCAGAGTGCACAGGACAAGATTAACGAACTCAAGGACCAGCTTGAAACAAGCGAGGCACAGAGTGATGATATCGACTTGACTCGTACTGCTTATCCTATTAACCTTGGTACACGTCATCCGTTGACACTTGTAAAGAACGAGATTATTGATATCTTTGCTCGTATGGGTTTTACTCTCTATCAAGGTCCTGAGATTGATGACGACCAGCACGTGTTTACAATGTTGAACTTTGCTGCTGATCATCCTGCACGTGATATGCAAGATACCTTCTTCATTGAGCGCAGTAGTACGATGGACGTTACGAGGAACGTTCTTCTCCGTAGTCATACTTCTAATGATGAGGCACACTATATGTCTACACACGAACCTCCAATCCGTGTGCTTTGCCCAGGTCGTGTATATCGTAATGAGGCTATCTCGGCTCGTGCACACTGCTTCTTCCATCAGGTAGAGGGTCTTTATGTTGATAAGAATGTTAGCTTTACCGACCTAAAGCAGGTGCTTCTCACCTTTGCTCGTGAGATGTTTGGTGCAGATACAAAGATTCGTCTTCGTCCAAGCTACTTCCCATTCACTGAGCCAAGTGCAGAGATGGATATCAGCTGTAACATCTGTGGCGGTGAAGGTTGTGGTTTCTGTAAGCACACTGGATGGGTTGAGATTCTTGGTTGTGGTATGGTTGATCCACACGACCTTGAGGCTTGTGGTATCGATTCAAGCGTATATACAGGTTATGCCTTCGGTATGGGTGTTGAGCGTATAGCCAACCTCAAGTACCGTGTAAGCGATCTCCGCCTCTTCTCTGAGAACGATACCCGCTTCCTTCGCGAGTTTGAGGGTGCGTAGTGTTTAGGTGAAAGGTGTTAAGTGTTAGGTGTTGAGGGGCACTTAGGTGATGGGTGATGAATAATGGGTGTTGATGAATTGTCCTTTTACTAACGAAATTCCTCTGCTATACACTACATTTACTAAAGATTTTTGTTGAGTTTGAGTGATAAATAATGGGTGTTGATGAAGCTTTATGCTATTCATCAACACCCATTCTCGTTTCTATATCTTCTGCTTAACGAGTAGTTTCAGATATTGTATAAACTCTAATTAGGGGTTCTTGCGTTAAAAGTGTGAACACTTTTTCGTATAGCTTTAACGGAAGAAACGAGCTTATGTATTAAACAAAACACAGTTAAGACAGACTTAGCAGTCTGTTTTATTCATCCTTTGACAGAGATAATCTTTTCATACTAACGCTTCGAAAATTGGCAGACAATACGTTGAAAAATCATGACATAAATTCGTGTAAAACATCTACAAATAAGGACAAGAATGTGTCTAAAAAGGCAGGCTTGCAATCATCAGGAAATCAATTGGTTATGGGTTCGTTCATAAAAAGGTGCTTAATTGGACTTCAAAAGGGCGTTAATAAGACCTCAAAAGGGCATCTTTTGCAAGCTAATTGAGCGTCTTTTCAAAGTCTAAAGAGCATGTGTTGGTTTTGAGTAGCATAAAAATATTTTACGAACATGGATGAGTATGGGAATCTGTTGTTTGTAGGAAAAGGAAAGACATGGTAATGGGTTGACCTTGCATTTAATGCTGACTAACCTTTGTGAACCCTACTATCATGGTCACCACCAGTATTTCTCACGTAACATATCATCATCACCCAATATCTATCATTCATCACCTATCACATCATCACCACCTAACATCCATCACTTATCACCCAACATCCTACAATATCTCACGTGCTATCCACGCACAAGCTTCCGCATCAGCGAGGGCGTGATGGTGGTCGGTTAGCTCATAGCCACAGGCAGAAGAAACCGTATGTAACTGATGGTTGGGAAGGTGAGGGAGCAGCTGACGTGCAGCCTTCAGCGTATCAAAGAATTCATAATCAGGATAATCCATTTGGTAGGTATAGAAAGAAGCCTTCAAACAACCTTTGTCAAATGGTGTATTATGGGCTACAAGTGGTAGACCTTCTATCATGGGTTCTATCTGCTTCCACACCTCACAGAATACGGGTGCACCGTCAGTATCTGCACATGTCAACCCATGCACCTGCGTACACCGCCAATGATAATAATTCGGTTCGGGCTGTATAAGGGAATAGAAGTTATCGACTATCTCTCCTCCCCTTACTACTATCACGCCCACCGAGCATACACTACACCGCTCAAAATTCGCTGTTTCAAAGTCAATCGCTGCAAAGTCCTGCATAATATCTTTATAAATTTGTTAGTCGTCTACTATATCTTCATTTTATAGATGAGGCTTTATGTTTGTTTAGACAAAGTCTCTTTGTTCACTCTTGACGACCATAATAGTCATAGTACATATCCCATAAGGTATCAGAAAATCCCCAACCACATTGTGTTGAATTAAGCATACTTTCAATTCTCTGTCTGAAATGTTCCTCAAGGTTATGGTCGGAAATATGCTTCAGAGCTTTCTCAAAATTCGTTTCTAATGTAGTATAATACTGTTCCCACATATCACCGAAGGTCATTGTGTATTCACATCCCAACTCTATATAGTAAAGCATCAAATCGCCAAGACTGATAGCGTCAGCCTTCAACTTCTTGAAATCAGAGATTGCCTTCCGACAAGTTGCAAATGACGGCTTATCAGAAAAGCCTCGAGCGGGGAAAAATTCGTTGCGGATAATCTTCTTGTATCTTTCCAACGCTGCACTATAATCAGGTGTAAGATACATTTCCAGATACACCTTCGCATCCTTGTTTGCATCATACAAATCCAGTACAAGTCTTATTACGTCTTCCTTTGGCAATGTGTCAAGATGCTTCTTTAGTTTTAATTTGGTCATAATAAGCTCTTTCCCATATTAAGTAATTATAAGTATTATAAAGTTCTTATGTGCAAAGATATAACTTTTCAACGAGAAATAAGGATTTGACTTAAAATACTTTCTTGATTAATTCAAACGTTACTTCAAAAAAGCAACACGCTGGATAACTGCCTTAGAAAGATAGCTGATTGGAAGTGAAACAACGTAACTAATTACTATCAGAATAATATAAATGACTAACGGATACTTGAAACCGTAAATAAAATCATGGAATATATGATAACAGAAGAAAGAGTGAGTTAGCCACATAACCATAGACTGTTTACCCATTGCCATAAGAAATTGTTTCGTAATACCATTAAAACTTAAGTGCAATAGCAGGAATATATAAGAAAATTCAAATATATACGCAGTAGCTGCACTTGAAATGAAACAGTTTATTACTACTAAAGTAATTAAAATAGCAAAAGTAACTATCTTGTGTGTATGTAAGAATGAAATATAGCCTTTTCCTTTTTCAACTTGTCGATGGAATACAGCTCCAATAACAAAAGAGAATAATACATTAAAGTATGTGATGACGTAGGCGTACCATTCTGTATATAATTTGTTTACGGCTATATATCTACTGGTTATATAGCAGCTTATCATATATAAAACCCACGTAATAATAATGCTTTTTACACAGCCTAATTTGTCTATACACCTGAAAATCCATACAGATGTAAGCGAAAGTAATGCATAAGGAAATAAGAACCAAGTTTCAGAGTTATAGCTATTACTTATACTCATAAAATTCAATATTATATTCGAAAAACTTCCAGGATACTTTTCAGGTCTAACGAAAGTACCTATACTGACAAATATTAGTAGAATAATCCAATAATGAATGTAGAGTTTTAAAAGTCTATGCTCTTGTCCTTTAAAAGATAATTTGCCTCGATAGTAAGTATAGCTTAGTCCGTAACCGCTCAGCATTAAGAATATACCCACAGGGTTACATGCTTTGCTGATAATATGAACAAGGGGAGTGTTGCCAATGAAAAGCAAAGGCTCACAAACTTCAGTCAGGTTAGAACCATTAAATAAGTGAAGGAATAACATCATTAGGATAGCTACACCTTTTAAAATGGTCGTCTGTTCTTTTGTCATTGCATTAAAACGTTTTAATGCGATGCTTTATACTCAAATTACGAAAGTTATAGCCAAGTACCTACATGAGAAACGTGGACGTATTCATCCACGTTCAGAGGTACTTGGCGGAAACCTACAACAAGAGATGAGAAACGCCCACGCTATCGTGGACGTTCACTTATTCATCCATTCTTGTTGTTCATTCTACCGCCAAGTTTCCTGAACGTTATTGAATAAATAGCAAACGCTAAATTATTAAACCACAAAATGGGACTGGGTACACACCTGTACACCAAGTCCGACTACAAAGTTACAACTTTATTTTTATTCTTTTAGGTTGATAACGAGTTATTTCCAATCTTTTTCTTACTTTTGCAGAAGGAGCATCTACTGCTATAAAAAATACTTTCTATGGAAGCAAATAATTACACACCAAGTTTAGATAAATATCAGATTCCTGTCGTTGAGGCAAGTCAGGGACATCATCTTGTATTGGCATCGCCGGGTTGTGGTAAGACACATATCCTCGTAGAGAGGATAAGATACGCACGAGAAAGGGGTGTGAAGTATGAAGATATGCTCTGTCTTACGTTCACAAACCGTGCTGCAAGAGAGATGACCAACCGTATTCAAAAGGTGGTGGGAGGTGATTTCTCTGAACTGATGGTGGGTAATGTGCATCGTTTTTGTTCTAAATTCCTCTTTGAACAGGGACGTATACCAGCCGATTCTGCCATTATTGACGACGAAGAGGCGGTGAGTATTATCGCTGATTACCGCAATGAAGATGAAGAAGGAGTAACAAGAGACTTCAACCGATACAAAGGTTATCAGACGATTATCTTCTTTCAGCATTTCATCTATCAGATGGAACACCAGCATCCATGGAAGTATTATCTTCATCCAGAGAGTTTCACGGATGATGATCGAGAAGCTGTAAAGCATATTTGTGCCTCACAAAAGATTGAATATGACGAGCAGGCGGTAGTGAATATCTATCACCATGCACAGGAATATATGGACGAGGCGAATGCGCCAGGGCTTGATGGGAAGACAGCAGATAGGATTCGTGTACTCCTTTGGAAGATGTATTACGCTAATTGTTATGCCCGATATAAGGAGGAGAATCACCTCTTTGACTTTGAAGACTTGCTCCTCTATACATACGATATCTATCGTTCTGACCCTACCTGCAAGCGTTATCCATGGATACAGGTCGATGAAGTGCAGGATCTTAACGGTATGCAGCTTGCTATCATCGACCTACTGACAGCAGAAGACAACCCAATGGTGATGTACTTAGGCGACGAACAGCAGGCTATCTTCTCTTTTATGGGTGCGAAAGTGGAGACACTAACCCTCTTGAAGATGCGCTGTAAGGGTAATATACATCATCTGCAGCGTAACCACCGTTCACCAAAATACTTGCTCGATGTCTTCAATGACTATGCAGAAAAGCAACTGAAGATAGACCGCGAACTGCTTCCTCTTTCCGATAATGACACTAAGGCTACGTCGGGAGACTTGAGAATCATACATAGTAGTACGATAGAAGCTGAACACAAGGATATTACCACTGAGGCTCTCTGCCTTTATGAGCAAAATAAGGAAGAGCGTACAGCCGTCATCGTTAGTGCTAATTCGGATGCTGACCGTATCAGTGAAGCTATGACGGAAGCAGGGCTGACCCACTTTAAGGTGTCTGGTCGCGACCTCTTCGATACACCAGATGTCAAGCTGTTATTGGCACATTTGAGTGTACTCTCCAATGAACATAACTCTATAGCGTGGACACGTATTATGAAAGGGGTGCGTGCCTTCCCTTCTCATGCCCTTGCTCGCCGATTTAATTGGAAGCTAAAGCAGTTGGCACTGTCACCATCCGATTTCCTTCTCTACCCCGAAAGCTGTTATACGGCAGAGTTTCTTCGTGCGTATGATGAGGAGGAAATCATTGTTTTCGATACAGAAACAACTGGCTTAGACGTGTTCAATGACGACATTATTGAGATTGCTGCCATCCGAATTAAGGGTGGGGAAGTGATTGGTGAACCGCTTGATCTATACATAGAAACCGATAAGCCGATTTCGCCAATGCTCGGTGATAAGGAGAATCCGATGTATGCTATCTATCATAAGAAGATGGCTACTGGCGAACTACTTACCCCTGAAGATGCCTTACAATGTTTCCTAACATTCGTGGGTACAAGTCCTATTCTCGGTCATAACGCTAACTATGATTATAACATATTGGACAACAATCTGCAACGTTACTGCAATGACACGATGCAAGCACACGAGAATCGTTGCTTTGATTCGCTCAAACTGATAAGACTATTGGCTCCGAGCCTTCATTCTTATAAGTTGGAAAGCCTGCTTGAAACCTTCCAGTTGGCGGGTGTTAATAGTCATCAGGCGATTGATGATGTGAAGGCAACGGTCAGTCTTGTACGCCTCTGTGCTGAGAAAGCACGTGAGAAGCAAGCACAACAAGAGGCTTTTATCCACCATCCGAAGGTGAAACCATTTGCCAATGTGCTGCGTAGCAATTATGGCGAACGCTATCGAGAGGCTGTTAACCGACTTTATCAGCTATCAACCAACCATGAACCCGCCCTTGTAAGTGAACTCTCTGCAGCTTATCATGCCTTTCGTTCAGATGGCTTAATCAACGACATCCCCCGATTAGACTATATTCTGCGTTATCTCCGCATAGATATGCTGACGGATGAGACGGTAGCTAATGCCCTTGCACCACAGCTCTCGCAGTACGTAATGGATATTAATACGCTGAAAGAAGCCGACTTCTGTAACAGTAAGAGTATTCTTGAGCGTATCTATGTGACGACTGTTCACAAGGCAAAGGGATTGGAGTTTGATAATGTTATCATCTTTGATGCAGCCGATGGACGCTACCCGAACGCCTATAACAATGCGAAACAGCAAGACGAGGAAGATGCTCGTAAGTTCTATGTAGCTATGTCACGCGCTAAGCGTCGCCTGTTCATTGCTTATGCCTTGCAGATGGTCGACCGCCACGGAAGGGTTTTCAATCGTGATTTGACACCCCTAATGGATAGTATTCAAAAGTATTTTAATTAGGATTCAGCTATATCAAATAACTGATATAAAATAAGAAAGTGGCAGATGAAACGATATATTTTGTCTATCATTTGTTTTAAAAAGAAATAATTTGTACCTTTGTAGCGTTAGAATGAAATATTAGATAGGTAAAGAAAAGATATAAACTAAATCTTTCTTGTATTCATAAACAAATAAAATCAGGATAATATGACAAAAGAAAAGTTCTTCACTTCTATGGGATGGATTGGTATGGTAACATCAGTGTTAATGTATGTTTTCTATTTTCCACAGATAGAAAACAACTTAGCAGGGCAGAAGGGAACCTTCATTCAGCCATTTATGGCAGGTGTAAACTGCACCTTATGGGTCGCTTACGGATTGTTCAAAGAGAAGCGTGACTGGCCATTGGCGATTGCTAACACACCGGGTATCATCTTTGGTTTTGTAGCAGCTTTTACTGCATTGTAAGTCAAAACAATATAAAATGTGCGTCCTCTTCATTCTTTCGGGTGAAGAGGATTTTTGTTTTATGGCTGAAAATCAGTAGAATTACATTGTCGTATGCAAAACTTTTATTATCTTTGACGTAGCTAATAGCACCTATTTTCGAACACTACAAACGAACAATAACGATGCGTATGAAACAATATCGAGTAGCCCTAACACTGCTCTTCCTCTCCTTTCTACTGACAGCCTGCATGACAAAAACAGCTGAAGTGCAGAAGGATTCAGGTGTGGCAGTAGGTCATTTCTCTGACCAGAGGGAACAGCTAAAGGCGTTCAAGGACGACATAGTCATCATGGAATGTGAAGATTACGACTTCAACACAGCTCCAATAGGTATCGGAAATAAGTTCTTTACACTGTTGCGTGGATGGGTATATACCGATGGTGTCCTCTCGCATACCATAACAAGTGAGGGACTGACAGAGGGTATCTTGGTGCAAGACTTCCCCAACCATGAGGAATTAAAGGCGTCTGGCGGCTATGATGTATCAGACAAACCCTACATCAAAATGAATCTTTATCGCACGAAGGATGCCGTTTGGTTTATGAATAAGCGGTATCCCATTAAGCGAGAAAATGGTGACAGTATCTTCTCACCTTTAATAAAAAGAGAAAACGGAAAGCGTCAATCTGTATGGATTTTTGTAGGGGATATTCCGTTGAAAAATAATTAATCGAAGCGTATGAAGACTATACTACTTATCTTTTCTTATCTTTTTTTCGTACAAAGCTAACTGCTTTCTCCTCGTTCCATGGCAAGCCTTTGATAATCAGTATACTATCGTGTAACTCTATGACTTTACAACGGTTGGTATCTTCTTCCTCATAGACTAAAAAAAGAGAGTCGTTCACAAAGTGATAACTATTAAACCACCTGCAAGTATCGCCTATGCCTGGGTCGTATGCAACGGTAGAATCCGTCACTTCAAGGATTGGATACATACCAATGTCTGTCTTTTCCACACCTGCCCAGTTCCCTATAAATTCTTTGGGATAAACTGGTCCATCGTTCCTGCTGCAAGCAACGAGCAAGAGTAACAAGAGAATAGAAAGTAAGTAGTATCTCATACCTCACGAATTTACCAATATCAACAATCACGAATAAGTGCATATGTCCTAAAAGGCTGACCAAAACAGAATTTTAGTCTATACCCCTTTTATGTAATAAACGCCATTACCACCATAAAATTGCTTAGTAGAATGTTTTTTTTTGATGATTACAAAAGTCGTAAAATACTCCTTTGATGTTTGAATTTTATTTACAAACCACACGTGCTTTCGGACTTTAAAAGACGAAAAAACGATCTAAAAGACTACCTTTGTAAGTTGCATAGAATCAGATAGTTGCAAAGTTACGTTTTAAAAGGTGCTTAGTAAGCCTTCAAAAGGGCGTTACTTAGAGCTCAAAAAGGCATCTTTTGCAAGCCAAAAGGGCGTTAATTGGAAGCCAATTTACGCCCCTTTCGTTTGCTGTCTTAGAATTTTATTTATAAAACCCCTCGTTCTTACAAAAGCTATAGAGAATTTAAAAGGCAGAAGTATGCGAAAATCAATCGTTCTTCTGTTACTCTGTCTTTCTTTTCTCCAGCTTACAAGCAACTCGTTAACTTGTCTACCAAGTAATCGTTCTTCTGCTTTGCACTCATGCACGCAAATGTACAGACACGATTCAACCCTGCAACAGGCGACATGGCTCCTTATTATCGCATCAAGGAGTCATATATCTATTTATGTAACTTATTGATAATCAATAATAGTTTATACACCTTATCGCTGAATAGTTACCGTGTTTTCGGACTTTAAAAGGCGAAAAAACGAGCTAAAAGACCGCCTTTGTAAGTTGCATAGAGTCAGATAGTTGCAAAGTTGTGTTTTAAAAGGTGCTTAGTAAGCCTTCAAAAGGGCATCTCTAGCAAGCCAGAAGGGCGTTAATTGGAAGCCAATCTACGCCATTTTCGTTTGCAGTCTTAGAATTTTATTTACACCCCCCCACGTTCTTACAAAAGCTATAGAGAATTTAAAAGGCAGAAGTATGTGAAAATCAATCGTTCTCCTGTTACCCTGTCGATAAGTAACTCGTCAACTTGTCATCTCGTTACCTTGTCTACCAAATAATCGTTCTTCTACTTTGTCTTTATGCTTATTCTGTCTTGCATTATCCTGTCTTTTGTTCTCCAGTTACTTTGTCTTTTCATTATCCTGTCTCAATAAAAAAAAGATAAAAACTTACTGAAAGGTTCGATAAAGCAAACAATAATTTGTATCTTTGCTTGTTAAATTGTCATTAGATAAAAGTTTGAACATATGAAGAAATTTTTGATATTCTTGTTTATGTGCCTTCCAATGATGGCTGCGGCACAGACTACGCTGACTCCAGAACAGAAGTTGGAACAGGCACAACGCCAGTTAGAGGAGGCTAAGGCTGCCTTGGAACAGGCGAAGGCAAACGCTGCAAAAGCGAAGGCTGAGGCTGAAGCAAGAGCCAAGAAGGAAGCTGAGGATAAGGCGAAAGCAAAGGATATAGAAAAGAAGATTGCTGATATGAAGGCTGAGGCAGAACGATTGTCACGTGAGGCTGAGGCACTCAGTGAGGCTGCTAATAAAGCTCAGACGACTACGGTAGCACCAGCAACAAAGGCTGCGGCAACCACTACAAAGGCTGTTAGCAACGCTTCATCAGATGCGTGGGTTGTTCCAACAACGCCAGCGACTGCAGCTGCACGTGCAAATAAGAATGTGAGTACAGACAATAAAGAAAAAAAAGACCTTTATCTTCAGAAGGGTATCATACCAGAGGTGAACGGTCAGGTGGTATGGACTGAAACATTCAATGTACCAGGAGCAACTGCTGACGAACTCTATGACAAGGCGTTTGCTTATCTTACAGAACTTACACAGGGCGACAATCAGTTGAGTGGTAGTAAGGTTGCCTTGGTGAACAAGGGTGAGCATTGTATTGTGGCAACGGTACGTGAGAAGTTGATTTTCTCATCTTCGTTTCTCTCATTGGACTATACGCAGTTTAACTATGTGCTTCAAGCAACTTGTCGTGATGGACAGGCAACATTGACAATGAACCGTTTGACTTATCGTTATGATGTTCAAGGCAATGTTTCTGACCTATTGGCAGAGCAGTGGATTACCGATAAGTATGCTGTCAATAAGAAGCAGACTCGTCTCTTGCCTGTATCTGGTAAGTTCCGTCGTGCTACTGTTGACCGTAAGAATAGTATCTTTGAAGGCTTCGCTCAGGCATTGAAGTAAGACAAAGAAAGGATATACTTTTGGGTGTGTCAGTGGTGATGGGGTGGGATAACAACCTTATGTAGGTTTGGTCTTTGCCTATTTTAATGCGCTGAATAAAGCGTTAAAGCAAAGCCGCTGGCAAACACTTTTAATACAATAAAGAAAAGAAAATGGAACTACAGAATAGTACGGCACGTCGTCCAGAACGTCGTCGTCATAAACGTGAGACAGAAGATAGGTTTCTTCCTATCCGCCAATGGCTTAACATTATCTTTATGTTAGGTGCGCTTGTTGGTGTGATTGTCTATTTCTTAACCGATAACACTACGACTGGTACAATTATTATTCTTGTTTCGATGGTCTTTAAGATGGTCGAAAGTGTACTCCGTTTTATTCGTTAAATGAAGAAACTTACTATCTTATTTTCCCTTTTTGTGTTAGTGGCTAATGCTGCTATGGCACAGACAGACGGCACCACTCCGTATGATGATGGTACGTTCACGGCTGATGGTTATAGAAACAATCGTAACATGGGACGTTCGGATTCTATACAAAGTGAGCACAAGGAGATACCACGTGGCTTGAAGGTGTGGACGATTGATGAGCGTTTCGGTGACCGCAAAGCTGCTGTTCCCGATACGTTGTCGTATATGTATATGAATTCTAACCTCACTTATGGAAAGCGAGGGGAGTATAACACCTTGGGAAACTTGGGTTCTCCACGTCAGAATCGTATCTTTATTGATCGTCCTGCTACGTCAGAATTCTTCTTCCTCGACCCGTATGATATGTTTATCGTACAGCCAAACAATTTCCAGTTTACCTCAACCCTTTCGCCGATCACGGTTCTCTCTTATAATACCGCTGGTAACAGAAACAACGGAGAAGACCGATTTAAGGCAATCTTTGCGGTGAATGCGGGTAAGGAGTGGGGCTTTGGCTTTAAGTTTGATTACCTATACGGACGTGGATATTATAGCAATCAGAGTACTTCTCATTTCAACTATTCAATGTGGGGAAGCTATTTAG
This sequence comes from Prevotella melaninogenica, assembly GCF_018127925.1. Lineage (NCBI taxonomy): Bacteria > Pseudomonadati > Bacteroidota > Bacteroidia > Bacteroidales > Prevotellaceae > Prevotella > Prevotella melaninogenica. The sequence continues at coordinate 674,362 of NZ_CP072347.1, forward strand.
GTGAACGCTATCAGGCACATTTGCTTCTTTCTCTTAATCATCAGAAGGTCGCTGAGAATGGTGGTATTGCCAATGATGCCTATATCACGCATCCAGAGTCGTTCCGTGATAGCTATAGCGAAGAAGAGATTCCAACCATATTGAAGCAGAATTGGAATAGAAATGACAATCAACATGTGTTCTTCAATCACCGTTATAGTCTCGGCTTCTTTCGTAAGGTGCCGATGACGGAAGAGGAGATTAAGGCAAAGCAGTTTGCTCTTAAATCTCAGAAAGCACAAGAAGCACAGCAGGATAAAGACAAGGCTCGTCGCCGTGCAAAGGCAAAAGGCGAGAAGTTTGATGAGGAAGCTTACGATAAAGAGAAGCGTTCTGCAGGTCGACCTGACGATGCTGTCATTGCTGGAGATGCGTCACAAGTGAAGACAACAGCGGACAATGCTAATGCCAATGAGCGTTTGACGGTCAATTTGGAGGACTCTATTCAGATGGCAAACCTCAAGAAACAGGATGCTTTGGCTAAGGACTCTACTCAGAAGTGGATGAAGGAAGAGTATGTTCCAGTGACGAGTTTCATTCATACAGTACGTTTCGATAATTACCGTCGTATCTATCAAGCATACGATACTCCGACTGATTTCTATGCACAGAACTACTTTAACTATGGTACTGCAGCCAATGATTCGATTTATGATACGACAAAGCACTGGTCCTTGAAGAATACCTTTGCTGTCGCTTTGCTTGAGGGATTCAACAAATGGGCGAAGGCTGGACTGAAAGCTTTCCTTTCCTATGAGTTGCGCCATTATGCTCTTCCTTCAATGATAACGCCAAGTGCGAGTACTGTTGCCTTCTATAATGGTGACAAGACATGGAACCAACATGACATTTCTGTCGGTGGTCAGCTGTTGAAGACACAGGGTAAGACGTTCCATTATGATGTTAGTGCGGAGGCTTGGTTGGCTGGAAGTAGGGCAGGGCAGGTTCATGTTGATGGTCATGCTGACCTCGGTTTCCCTCTTTTGGGTGACACAGTTCAACTCGCTGCAACAGCTTTCTTCCACCGTTCTGCTCCATCCTTCTATATGGGTCAGTACTATGGTAAGCATTATATGTGGGACAATAACCTCAATCAAGAGATACATTCTCGCATCTTGGGTGAGTTCTCTTTGAAGAAGACACGCACTAAGTTGCGTGTTGGCTATGATGTTTTTAAGAACTATACCTACTTTGGTATACAAAACGACCGCATCCAAAGCGGTGATAACTACCTCGTACAGCATAACAACTTGAATGTCCGTCAGTCCAGCAGTCCTATCAACTTGCTGACTTTACAGCTACAACAAGACTTCCGTTTGGGCATCTTCAACTGGCAAAATGTGCTGACTTTCCAGAAATCAAGTAAGGCAGAAATACTCCCAGTACCGACATTCAACGCTTATAGTAACCTGTTTATACGATTCAAGATAGCACGTGTGTTGGATGTTGACCTTGGTGTTGACGGTCGTTACTTCACAAGTTATTATGCGCCAGAGTATATACCTGGAATCGGTGCTTTTGGTATACAGGAGACCGATGCGAGCCGTACAAAGATTGGTAACTATCCACATTTGAATGCTTATGCTAACTTCCAGTTACAGCATACTCGCTTCTATGTAATGTTCACGCATGTAAACAGTGCTGATGGGGGTAAATATTTCTATACGCCTCACTACCCATTGAACCAGCGTGTATTGCAGTTTGGTATCAGCTGGAACTTCTTTAACTAATCGTTTAGACATACGAATACGTGATTTCAGAGAATGATAAGATAAAGACCAACAGTCTTTCAGCATGGGTACTTGCTGCGCGTCCGAAGACGCTCACAGGTGCAATGGTCCCCGTAATGATAGGAACTGCTTGGGCTTGGAAGCTAAGTGGCGGGGAGAACTTTCGGGTTGTGCCTGCCATTCTTTGTTTTCTCTTTGCCTTTCTGATGCAGATAGACTCGAACTTCATCAATGACTACTTCGATTGTTTGAAAGGTAATGATGATCGTGCCACTCGTTTAGGTCCGAAGCGGGCTTGTTCTGAAGGCTGGATAACCCTCCCTGTCATGCGCATAGGACTTGTTGTCAATTCTTTATTAGCCTCTCTTGTTGGTATTCCCCTCATCTTCTTCGGTGGTTGGGAAATGATACTCGTTGGTGTAGCCTGTGTTCTCTTTGCCTTTCTCTACACCACTTACTTCTCTTATCTTGGCTTAGGTGATGTCTTGGTGTTAGTATTCTTTGGTATTGTTCCCGTCGTTTTCACCACCTATGTCATCCTTCCTGACCATTCTCAAGCCCTGTGTTTTGAGGTAATTATGTCGGGCATTATCTGCGGTTTGGTGATAGACACCCTCCTTGTAGTCAATAACTATCGTGATAGAGAGAATGATAAACGTGACGGAAAGATAACCCTCATTGTGAGAATAGGTGAGAAAAAGGCAGAAAGGCTGTACTTAGCATTAGGTCTTATGACCTATCTTCAGTTGCTTCTTCTTCTCTTTTCAGGTGAGAGAGACAGTCTCCTTTCCTTTATCTTCTTGTTTGTTATCTTCATCCCTTATGGTATCTTGCATTACAAAACAGCCATGCAAATGAAGCAAATAAAGAAAGGTAAGGAGCTAAATATCATCTTGGCGCAAACCGCTCGGAACATGCTAATCTATGGTATAGCAACTACGATTGCATTAGTTGGTTTATAAACCCGCTTTTAATTCCCCTTCACCTAATCCCTCATTTCATCATCACCCAACATTTAACACCCATCACCCAACCCCTATGTCCCAGCCCAATCTCGAACTAATGAACTTTGTGGAGCGACAGATACTCCCACGTTATAATGACTTTGGAAAGAGCCATGGACTCGGACACGTGCAGCGTGTCATTAAGAGTTCACTTGCTTTGGCAGCCGTAACGGGTGCCGATGTGAATATGGTATATGTCATTGCCGCCTATCATGACCTTGGTATGGCGGGTCCACGAGCCATTCATCATATCACCAGTGGTAAGATTCTCATTGCTGATGTACGACTCCGAAAATGGTTCTCTGCCGAACAGTTGAAGATTATGAAGGAGGCAGTCGAAGACCATCGGGCCAGTAGTTCACGTGTACCACGCAGCATCTATGGTAAAATTGTTGCTGAGGCTGACCGTGACCTTGAGCCAGAAGTAGTCTTCTCACGTGCCATTCTCTATGGTATTGAGAACTATCCAGAGAAGAATGATGAACAGATGTGGCAACGTTTCCGCGACCATATGAAAGAGAAATATGGGCGTTCTGGTTATCTGAAACTATGGATTCCAGGCTCACCGAATGCAAAGAATCTTGAAATAATCCGCAAGACGATTGACAGTGAGGCGGAGTTGCGAAAGGTATTTGACCGCATCTATCAGCAGATACGTGAACAAGACGAAAAGAACTAACAAAATACAACTGAAATGACGAAAGAAGAATTGATGCGAAGAGCTATTAAACTCTCTGCCGACAGTGTACGTAATGGGGGCGGTCCATTTGGTGCTGTTATTGCCCGTAATGGCGAAATCATTGCCGAAGGAAGCAATGGTGTGACCATTTACAACGACCCTACAGCCCATGCGGAAGTCTCTACAATCCGCAAAGCGTGTCAGAAATTGAATACCTTTGACCTCAGTGGTTGCGAAATCTATACCTCTTGCGAACCTTGTCCGATGTGCTTTGGCGCAATCTATTGGGCACATCTCGATAAGATCTACTATGCCAACGACCGCAAAGATGCTGCCGACATTGGTTTTGATGACGATTTCATCTACCAGGAGATAGCCGTACAACCGCAATATCGCAAGAAGCCTTCAGAAATCCTTTTGCACAATGAAGCGTTAGAAGTCTTTAAGCAGTGGACAGCAAAGACGGATAAAACAGAATATTGATATCCTCTAACGATAAGTCAATGTAAGCACACTACTGTTTACATTGACTCTTTTGTTTATAAGATTCTTACTACGAACAAAGCTTTTGATTATGAAGAAAGGAGTATGGAAAACGAGGAATAAAACACTTTTAATCACAGTATTCCTCTCAACGTTGGTGATAGAATTCATCTTAGTATTCCTAAATGGCTGTTCTGATGGCGAAGGTCTTGCTTTCGACATAGATAAACAAGCCTTCGTTGTGAAGCAAGGTTGTGTCTGCGGTGGTAGCTTATACATTAGCGGTGAAGATGCATCAGATGAGTTCGCTGTCATTTATAATAAGAATGTACACGCCTTTTGGTATAATAGTTACAATCCATCTGTCCTTGAAATCAACAACCTTCCTACTTGTTGTAGTATCGTTTCACATGGCGACACCTTGTCTCTTCGTCGCCTTCCCTTACGACCCAATATCTTCTATTCCGTTTACCGCATGTCAGGTTGCTGCAGAACTTCTCCCCTTACTATCAAGACCGACAAGCAGGGTAGGGTAGTCAGTGCAGGAAGAGGGCTACAATAAAATGATATTGATCGGTCAATAACTCCCACAAACCCCTGCCATTCGTATCTAATAATGTCTGATTAAGTCCCGCTCTTAGTCTTTTTCCACGCTCATTTTTAGACGAGTAAAAGACTATGAGGAGTTGGGCAGCTGAGGGACGATAACAAAAGAGGGATGCACAAGTTGATGTGTATCCCTCTTAAATTTCCTCTGTTTTGTAAATGAATCTAAAATACTGAAAAAGTCTATTACAATATATATCTTTGTAAAATGATAATATAACAATATTTTGCTTTCATTATAAGCCCCACGGATATTTACCTTATTTAAACGAGACTATATTATTATAAATAGGGGGCTACGTTATAAAAAAAAGAATTGGCTTACTCCCAATATGAAATGCTTCTAAATATTTATCTCCAATACATTCTCAAAAGTTAGGATTTTCACGATGTTTAACAATTTTAGTGAATTCTTGCTTATATATGTAAGTAAATTGATGCAACAAGTCTTCTAAAGTAGTTGCACGTGTTGTTGCCCCTGTATGAAAATCAAGTTGGCCAGCATTAAGAAGTTGTGGATTAGTTTCGTAAGAGTAGTAAGGTGTAGTACCCTCTTCTTCATTCTTGTATATTCTAAAATCTACAAGTTTGTCTGCTAATGTAACTTTGCCTTCGAAAAGAATTTTTTTCATAGTTCTAATTTAATATTAAAAGTTAAGGGCAATATTACCCATAAAACTAAGTATGCAAAAATTGTTCCAAAAATCAAAAATGGAGGATGAATGATAAATGATGATATGAGAGTTCGTATTAAATGACATTTTGTCACATTTGCCTAAAATGTGGTGAAAATGGTAGAGAGATATATGAGAATCAGCATTTACATTTAATCAAATCAGTTTATTAGGGATGTTTTTTCAGTGATTTATGATGTTTTTGAATAATAACCATTCTTAAACATCATTCTCTTATAGCCAGCTATTAGAAATTATTTTAGAATTACAACTTTAATAGCCTATGTATGACTAATTTGAGTAAATTACTTTCTTTTGTAAAGAAACCTCAAAGGCTGAAAATCAAAAGACGCTCTTTTGGCTTTCAATTAACGCCTAATTGGCTTCTAAAAGATGCCCTTTTGCAATGCTACTAACGCCCTTTTGAAGTCTTACTAAGCATCTTTTAAAATGCTGTTTTGCAACTCCTTGATAGCAAACGACTTACAAAGGCGATTTTAGAGCTTGTTTTTTACCCTTTTTAAGCGTAAATATATAGAAGCAATGTAAAGAAAATTCAATCCTTCCGCAGCGTAATAAAACATCGTTATTAGCTGCAGAAAGTGGAATCCTTAGTCTTTCTTGGTGCTAAAAGAACGCACTATACATTTCTATAAGGGTTGAGAGCTGTTGTGACTTTGCGTCAATAAGTTCCATTTTACAGTCTAACTGTCCGCGCTCACTATCTATCACCTCTAAATAAGTAGCTCTGTTATTGAGGTATAGTTTTTGAGCAGCAGAAACGGCTCTTACCAAAGCATCGTTCTGTTTCTGCTTAAATTGTTGGAGTAACTTAATGTTAGAAATCTTAGATTGCAGCGTACTTGTTTCTATAAAAGCAGTAAGCAATGTTTTGTCGTAATTATAAAGAGCCTCTATCTGCAACGCATCAGCCTGAGCGAAGTTGGCTTGAATAGCCTTCTTATTGATGAGAGGAGCGGTAAGTCCACCTAAGGCATTAAACGCCAAAGACTCCGGTAGTTTGAATAAGTACTTAGGGTTAAAAGCATTTAATCCAATAGCCGCAGAGATATTAAATGAAGGGAGAAACTCTTTACGTGCAGTCTCCACATCCCATTTAGCAGCCTTTAGCTGGTGCTCAGCTTGTATGACATCAGGACGTTGTAATAGAAGTTGAGTAGATAAGGAATGTGCAGTTGTAGGCATTGGAAGCTGTAAGAAGTCAACCTTTGTGCGTTGTATGGTCTGAGGGAATCTACCTAAGAGAAGGTTTAGATTATTCTCCGTCTCAACGATAGACTGACGTAGAAGGTACTCATCAGCCTGTGCCTTAGCCAATTCAGCCTCGAACTTCTCAACAGCCAACTGCGTATCAGCATCAGCTTCTTTCTGAATACGAGCAATTCTCACTGCATCCTGCTGCAGCGAGATGTATTGTTGCATAACCGATAACTTGTAATCAAGAGCCAACAATAGATAATAGTTCTCTGCTACATCTGCCACTAACTGACTTTTGATAGCACGTTGTCCAGCTTCTGAAGCCAAATATCGCTCTACAGCAGCCTTTTTACCACTATTTAATTTGTTCCATAAATCTATGGTCCAGTCTACTTGTAGTGATGGAGAAAGGTCAGGAATAACAGTTGGAATCTTATGCCCAGGAGTCATCTCCGTACCAACATTACCTGCTCCCTCAGCTGTGTAGCGGCCAACTTTAGAAACTCCCGCACCAATATTTGCTGTAACAGAAGGTAGGAGAGCAGCTTGTTTAGCAGTAATCGCACTTCTCGCTATGGCCAACTCCTGCAATGTTATCTTGAGATCTTGATTGTTTTGTAAGGCAGTTTCAATCAGTTTCTGAAGCATTGGGTCTTGAAAAAACTCTCTCCATGCAGGCGATATGGTTACGCTACTATCCTTGGATAAGGCTGGTAAAGAGTCCTTAAGCGTATCTTTGGGCATTGTAGCCTGCGGTGTTTTGCAGGCTACAATGCTCATAAGGATTACAAGAATAGTAATGACATGATATAGTTTACTCTTTGTCGTCATGAGTACTTTCTTTTAATTGTTTGTTCTTATAACGTTTATCTTTCTCTTCACTCAGTGGTTTCTCTTTCTGATAATGTACCAATTTGTCTGTCATTCCAGCAAAGATATAGTAAAGACCAGGGATGAGTAACAAGCCGCCTAAGGTACCAATGACCATTCCTCCGACAGCAGCAGTACCAATGGTACGGTTACCAATGGCACCAGCACCAGAGGCAAATACCAATGGAATCAAACCTGCTATAAAGGCTATACTCGTCATAAGGATAGGGCGGAAGCGTGCAACAGCGGCAGAGATGGCTGCTTGAGAAATTCGTTCGCCCGCATTCTTACGCTGAACAGCATACTCAACCATCAGTACGGCATTCTTTCCTAACAGACCGATGAGCATCACTAAGGCTATCTGGGCATAGATGTTGTTCTCTAATCCACAAGCCTTTAAGAAAAGGAATGCTCCGAATATACCCACTGGTAGGAATATAATCACAGGTAATGGCAGTAGGAAATTCTCATATTGCGCTGCCAAAATAAGGTAGACAAATACGAGACAAACCACGAAGATGACGATAGCTGTATTACCTTGTTCTGCTTCGTCTTTAGAGATACCAGCCCAGTCATAGTCATATCCTTTAGGGAGAGAGCGCTGTGCTACCTCTTGAATAGCCTGCAATGCCTGTCCGCTTGAGTATCCAGGTGCTTGTGCTCCTGTCACCTCTGAGGAGTTGTAAAGGTTATGACGAGTAATCTCACTCATACCATAAGTCTTTGAAAGCGACATAAAGTCGGAATATGGAACCATCTGTCCATCTTCATTTTTACTATAAAGACTTAATAGATGATTAGGGAAATCACGATACTGTGGAGCAGCTTGTACAATTACTTTATAAGGTTTTCCGAACAGAATAAATCCTGTTTGGTAATCCGAACCTACTAAGATAGACAAGTTGTTCAGTGCCTTTCCAGGCTTAACTCCCTTTTGTAAAGCTTTCTCGTCATCAACATGAAGCATGTACTGAGGGAAGCTCGCAGAGTAGAAAGTGAATGCGTTACCAATCTCGGGACGCTTGTTTAGGTCTTTAACGAACGCCTTGCTCACCCGCTCCATCTCATGATAATCGTTTTTACCAGTCTTATCTAAGAGACGTAGTTCGAATCCACTGGCAGCTCCATAGCCTGGAATTGATGGCGGTTCAAAGAAGTCTATGTTTGCTTGTGTGATATTCTCACATTTCTGTTCCAAGTCACTAATAATCTCCTTTGCGGTACGTTTGCGATGTTTCCAGTCTTTGAGGTTAATCAAACAACTACCAGAATTGGCACTTGTTCCCTCAGAAAGAATCTCAAAACCAGCTAAAGAAGACACGCTTTCAACGTCCTCTTCTTTCTCTGCTATCTTAAGAAGCTGTTGCGCAACAGCGTTAGTTCGTTCGATAGTAGCCCCTGGAGGAGTCTCTATTACGGCATAAATCATACCCTGATCTTCTTGTGGAATGAAGCCCGAAGGGAGTCCCATATTGATCCAATATGCCAATCCACAGAACACCAATATCAATATTATTGTTAAAGACTTCTTCTTTACTGTATGTTGTATGAGGCGTTCATATTTACGGCTACCACTATCGAATTTAGCATTAAAGCGTTGCAGGACACGTCCAATAAACCCTAATTTAACATGGTTCTCCTGCTCTTTTGTCAAGATAAGGGCACACAATGCAGGGGTCAAAGTTAGGGCTACAAAGCCAGAGAAGAGGATACTTGACGCCATCGTGATTGAGAACTGACGATAGAACATACCCTCTGGACCACCCATAAAGGCTACAGGAATGAATACAGAAGCCATAACTAAAGAGATTGCAATAATCGCTCCACTGATCTCTTTCATGGCTTTTTCCGTAGCTTCAACAGGTGAGAGTTTGTTGCGAGAGATTTCAACATTCACCGCTTCAATCACCACAATAGCATCGTCCACCACAATACCAATAGCCATGACTAAGGCAAAGAGGGATATCATATTGAGCGTTATGTTGAACAACATCATCGCAATGAAGCTGCCCAAAAGTGATATTGGCACAGCCATAATCGGTATGATAGAGGCACGCCAATCGCCTAAGAAGATAAACACAACTATTGCTACTAAGATAAAAGCCTCAAACAAGGTGTGTATTACTTTCTCAATACTTGCATCTAAGAAGCGGCTAACGTCATAGCTAATCTCATAGTGCATCCCCTTAGGCATATCTTTTTGCAGATGAGCCATAGCGTCCTTCACCTTAGTGATAACGTTACGAGCATTACTACCATAAGCTTGTTTCAAGGTTACAGCAGCCGAAGGACGTCCATTGAAGGTTGAGTAGATATCGTATACCTCGCTACCTAAGTGTACATCAGCAATGTCTTTCAAGCGTACGATATTACCATTTTTATTGCTCTTGATGATGATATTCTTATATTCATCCTCTGTTGTGTAACGTCCTGGATACTTTAAGACATACTCTTTGACCTGTGGACGTAGTCCTCCACTCTCTCCCAACTTACCAGGAGAAACCTCTATATTCTGATCTTCAAGTGCATCACTGACGTCATCTGTTGATAATCCATAGGCTATCATCTTGTCTGGATGGAGCCATACACGCATAGCATAATTACGTGTACCAAGGATATCAAGGTCGCCAACACCATCTACACGCAACAACTCTGGAGAGATGTTTATATCAAAATAGTTGTAGAGGAAGCTTTGGTCAACCTTAGGGTCATCACTGTAAAGATTGATATACATAAGTATGTTTGGCTCTTCACGTGATATCTTTACACCCTCTCGAATAACCTCTGCAGGCAATTTATTGGTAGCCGATGACACACGGTTCTGAACATTTACCGCATCAACATTTGGGTCGGTTCCCAACTTGAAGACGACATTTAACTCGGCTTCACCATCGTTTCCCGCATTACTTTCGATATATTTCATGCCAGGAATACCATTCAAAGCCTGCTCCAATGGAATGATCACAGATTTTACCAACAACTCATTATTTGCTCCCGGGTAATTAGCAATCACGTTTACCTTAGGAGGAGAGATGGAAGGAAACTGCGTTATAGGTAGATTTGAAAGTGATAGAATTCCAATAAAGGCTATGACCAATGACACTACAATAGAGAGCACTGGCCTACGAATAAAGATCTTAAACATACCTAATTAGCGTTTAACTTATCCAACTTCATTGATGCTTGTGGAGAAACCATAGACACACGTACCTTATCTCCATCATTTACTTTCTGTATACCGTCAAGAAGATAACGGTCAGTAGGCTGTAAGCCTGAGGAAACAACGTATGCTCCTGTAAACTCAGCATCAATCTTGATAGCACGTTGGCGAGCAATATTATTCTTGTCAACCACAAATACATACTTCTTATCCTGAAGCTCATAGACAGCTTCTTGTGGTATCAATATTGCATTTTTCTTTTGTATAAAGAGTTTTATCGTACCCGTCTGACCATTACGTAAAAGATTGTTGGCATTGCTAAAGACGGCACGAACAGCAATCGTACCTGTTGAACTATCAAACTGTCCTCCAATATCTAATATCTTTCCGCTTGCAGGAAAGACATCGCCATTCGCCAAAACAAGCTGTAACGGAGTTTGTGAAAAGCGTTCTGGATGGAGGCGGAAATCTAAATAATCTGTTTCTGAAATATTGAAATAGGCAAATACCTTACTATTATCTGATAAGCTGGTAAGTAGATCACTGGGATCTACTAAACTTCCTGCTTTATTAGGAATGCGCCCTAAGATGCCTGAAAAAGGTGCACGGATAAGAGACAGACGCTTATGTAGTACAGCCAACTGATAGTCGGCTTCTGCTCCTTTCAACTTAGCCGTAGCCATGCGCTTCGCATTATTTGAGAGTACTTTGTTGTCCGTTAGCGTTGTTACATTCTGCAAGTCGATACTTGCCTGCTCTGCAGCTGCCTTCGCCTTGGCAATCTCTTCGTTAGCACCAACAATCGCAATGCGAAATAGCGGTTGACCAGCTTTCACAAACTGACCTTCACTAACATACACATCTTGCAAAATACCGGTTTGCTGAGAGTGAACTTCAATGTTACGTTGTGAGGCAATGTTTGCCACATAAGATTGTGGTAGGGAGATGCTTTCTACCAGTGGTGTCGTTGCAGTGTAAACTGGTTTTACTTGTGTTTCTTTCTTTGAATGACACGCACATAGAAGAAACATGATTGCAAGACAAGACAATTGAATTAAATTCTTCATAAATTGGTCTTTTTGTTTTCGTAAAAACAAGTGAAAAGTTAACGCGTTAATCCAACACTTCCTGACTACTCCTTGTAGCCATATTTACTCATTCTGTTTTCTCTTTCCTATCTATAATAATAGAAAACAGAGCTGTCGTTACATCTTTATGGAAACTTATTAAGAAAAGTGTTTCCTAAAATACCCTTCAGAATCATTGCTTTGCGATATAGAAATGTATTCTTTACGTTACCTATTGATTATGCTCGCAAAGGTACGTCGTTTTTGTGTAGTATGCAAGTAATTCTATAGTTAATTTTCTGCAAGTACTGAATAGTTTTCTCTGAAGTTATTTTTGTGGTTCTTCTGAAATATGGTTGATAAACAAAAAGGCTTATGTAATAGGCACACGGAGTCACGGAGGTAAACGCAATGTCACGGAGGTGCCGACGGCATAAAGAGCGACGGAGGTGTAGCGTACAGATTCCTGATAAGTTCTGAGATAAATGCTTTGGGTATAGAGTCTCTAATAAAACTGGTAAACTTCCTCCGCTGCTCCATGCACTGACGGTGCCTCCGTGACTTCCATTGCTTTGTTTTAAAAATCCTCCGTCCACTCCGTGCCTCTGTGTGACATTTCGTCAGAGATCCAAGCTATCGTTTTAAACTAAAGGCAAAGAAGCAAAGAAAAGATAACAGACTTAGCCCTCATTATTCAAGCCTTCTGCAAAGATGTTTGCTATTATATAAGGTAATACGTAGAGCAAGGCGAGACAAATGTTTTTATTTTTTTGCTATTTTCTTGTTTGTTTCATATCTTCTCACTACCTTTGCGCCCAGTTAAATTAAAATTAACTTGTAATAACAGTGAGCGTCATCAAGAATATTAATTCAGCAAATGTTTGCACCTTTGGAAATAAAGGCGTAAACATGTTTAGTGCTGCATTAGATTCTTTAATGAAGAAAGACGAAAAAAATATCGCAAATTATTTGGTAATTCCAAATAATTTTGTACTCTCTCTCTCTCTCTCTCTCTCTCTCTCTCTCTCTCTCTCTCTCTCTCTCTCTCATATAGGGCAGGCCTAACCTCCCCACTTTTTTCTTCTCGCATACGCGCGCGAGGCGTACCGTGCAACCCCTGTAAACAAAGGACTTTTCGGAGTTTCCTTTGTTCGCTTTTTTGTGTCCCTACGTAAACGAAATAAGAAGAAATTAAGCACGAAATAATAACTTTATTTTAATCAATAAAACAGGATATACGTTTGCAATGTGTCCTCTAAAAAATTAAACGAAATGATAGCAACTGAAAGAATGGTTTATCAAAAACCTCAATGCAAAATTGTTTGCACTGAAACAGAATTCTTGTTGAATAATGCCAGTGGTAATGCTGGAAAGATTCAACCTGGTACGGTAACAGGAGATGCAAAACAAAACATCTTTAGTGAAGAAGACTGGGATAATGCTTCTTGGAATGATACGGAAGAGAACTAATAATTGTTTGAAAAGAAAATGAATAAAATTATGAAAAGATTAACTATAAGTTCAGTATTGCAAAGCATGTGTTATGGTTTTGCTGCTTTATTGCTTACTACCAGCTGTACCAATGATGATACAGTGCAGGAAGGAAAACAAAAGAAGACCGATATTCCTACAGGTTCAACCGTCTTTACAGGTACTTCTCAGCCAGATGCAACAACACGTACGGCAATTCTTAACCATACAAAGGGTGCTGGTGCTTCTGTGAATTGGAGTAGCAGTGACAGGATATGGGTAAAGGATGATGCTGGTACTTGGCAGCAGAGTGCTGCGGCAACAATACCTTCAGCAGCAAACCAGGCATTTGCTAAGTTTACTCTTTCTGGGACATATACAGGTGCTTCACATGATATTATTTACACCAATAAGGCTGTTTCAGGCTCACAACCACAAGTAGAGATAAAGACAGAACAAACACAGTCTGTACCAAATAACTTTGATCATGCAGGTGAATCGGGAGATTGCGGAATTGCTACAGGTGTCAAACTTGGTAGTGGTTATAATTTTACGCTCAATCACAAGGCCTCTTATCTTTGCTTAATTCCTCGTACAAACAACGAATATGTAAAGCGCAGCACGTTGATTAAGGTTGAGATTATGAGCGATGATGAGATTGCTGGAACTTACAATATGGCTGCAGATGGCACACTTACGCTTGCTTCAGGTGGTTCTAAGACGATTACAGTAACAACAGGTTCGGGCTTTGCAATAGACAATACTGCAGATGATATGAGCAAGAATGCAACTTATGCAGTCGTTGCTCCTGGTACTCATACTTTCCGTATTCGCTACTGGCTTCGTAACACAACGGACAATACAGAAGGAACAATAGATGGAACAGTCTCTAAAATTATTACACTTAACTGTACAGCAGGTTCTATCCATGATATAACTGCTAATCTTAATCCGTTTGATTACGACGGCGACAAATACTACATGTGGGACGCACAGGAACAATACTGGAAGGGATACGAATGGAACCTCGGTGGCAGTCAGCCAACACTGATGAGTCAGTCTGCCAGCAGCGACTACCCTTATAATAGTAGCGATACTAACAATCGTTGGTATAACGAAAGTTACCCAGGTTATGGCGTAAGTAACCCAGCAACCCGCACTTCATGTAAAGGCCTTCCCAACGTTAACGAGATGACCTGGTACGCTGCAAAGGGCGAGCCACGTTGGGACGGTGACGAGTTATGGACAACAATGGATCATTTATATAAAGGTGGCATGTGGTTTAAGAAGAAGGCAAACATAAGCGGATACAACCCTAATACAGCCATAGACGGAACTGATTGGCGAACAACCAGCAAAAATCAAGCCTGGTCTGCATCTCAGACTCTCCCTTCTGCTGCTGACGCAAACAATTACTTCTACCTGCCCGCCTTGGGTCTCTACATCGATGGTCAGCTGTACCTTGTTGGCAGCGAAGGCTACTTTTGGTCGTCAAGTGCTTACGCATGGGACAGTGGCAGCGCGTGCAACCTGTACATCCGCAGTGGTTACGTCGGCGTGAACATCAGTGACCGCAATATCGGGTTCAGGGTGGAGGCGTTCCAGTAGTCCAAGAAGCCCCCCGGCCCTCCCCGAACCAACGGTCACTGACCGAAGGGAAGTAAAGGGGAGGGAGTGCCTAACGGACAAGGCTTCTGCTGAATGCGTATTCCGTTGCTGCGCTCACCGCATCTACGTGTTGGCAGATGCGTATTTAGCTACTTGTAGATACGCATTGCGCTACCGTTAGATGCGTATCTAACAGCGGCGCTCACCGCATTCAGCAGCAGCGCTCACCGCATCTAACGGCACGTAGATACGCATTCGGCAGCAAGGGAATACGTATCTGACGGGATAAGGATGCAGAAAGGAGGAAAAAAGAGACGATGAAAGGTAGGAAACAAACCAAGAAAATAGAATGGGGCAGCATGAAGATGCACAAAGAAAGCTGCAGAGGCGTGCTGCCCTACGCTATGATAATAAGAATCTAATGTATAACTTTAAACACGAAGAATTATGAAAATTCGTTTAGTACCAAAGAAAAATCCGCAGAAGCGGGAGGAAGTAAAGTTTTATGCTAACCCAGTTAACCTTGGGCATAAGTCGCTCGACGATATTGCACGTGACATTGCGGGGCGTTCGTCCTTGACACGTGGTGATGTGTCGAACGTGCTGTATAACTTTATCGACTGCTTGCCCCATTATCTCCGTGATGGTTTCAGCATTCAGTTGGGCGAGTTTGGCTCGATGCGTGTCACACTGTCGAGCAAAGGGTCGGAAACAGAAAAAACTTTTAAGACCGAGACGATTAAACCTCGTGTGGTCTTCACTCCCGGAACAGAATTGAAACGTGAGCTTTCCGTAAATTCTTACGAATCGGTGAGAAAGACAGAAGAGGCAGGCAAAGACAAGAAGAAAAAGGAAAAGGAAAAGAAAGAAGAGGAAAATGGTCCTGTACCAGACACCGTCTAACCCTCACTGAATGCGAAAGTTTTTGGTGTGGCTGTTTGAAAAGAACTTTGGAAACAAACTCGGTTTTGAAAGATTCTGAATTAATTTTTATTCATGTTTTTAGAGATATGCCCTTGATGTGATATCAATAGCAATACTTTTTAATTTATTAATTTAATTTTCGTTTTCTTGCCCCTGTCACCACTCTTGGTGTTAAGGGGCAAGTTTTTTGTTTACAATTATCATCAACGCGTAAGGTTAACTTATGGACTTACGGCTTGCTCAATGCCTACAACAAGGTTTGCCTTTAGATATGGATGTGTATGATTTAGCGGAGTGGTGTTGCGTTGCTGAGCTATCCAAACGCTCTATTGAACAAGGCTCAATGCCAGTGATGATTCCCGACTTCGTAAATCGTAAGGCTTCTGTTGACACGGAAAGTATTTAGCGGCTGTGGCTATTCTTGTCGGGTAGAATGGTAAATGTGCATTCCTCTCTTGGTGTTGAGGCTTCATACTTACCATTCTACCTTTATTGTTTAGCCTTATCAATAATCAAATCTCATACCTATAAGTTTGGAATATTTGCAAGAGTAGATTTCTTCTCACTATTTATAGGTATTTATATGCATATTTTAAATATAAGTATCTCTAAATACTTGATATTACGTTTTTTTTGTCTATCTTTGTCCTCGGTAATTAGTAATGCTCAATCAGTATAACAATTAACAAGCATATTAATTAAAACGTTTCACATAATAACAAATAAACAGTCATGAAAAAAGCATGGAGAGGATTTACTGGAACCAAGTGGCTTGATGAAGTCAATATGCGTCAGTTCATCCAAGATAATTATGATAGTTATGATGGTGATGCTTCCTTCCTTGAGAAGCCAACAGAAGCAACAGACAAACTTTGGGGTATGCTCAAAGAACTACAGAAGCAGGAGCGTGCTAAGGGTGGTGTCTTAGATATGGAGACCGAGGTGGTATCCAGTATGACTGCATATGGTCCTGGCTATATCGGTGAAGGAACTAAGGAACTGGAGAAGGTCGTAGGTTTGCAGACAGACAAACCTTTGAAGCGTGCCTTTATGCCTTATGGTGGTATCAAGATGGCTGAGCAGGCATGTACAACCTATGGTTATGAGCCATCAGAGAAACTTCATGAGATTTTCACGAAGTATTGTAAGACACACAACGAGGGTGTCTTCGATGCTTATACAGACGAGATGAAACTCGTTAGACACAACCATATCCTCACAGGTCTTCCTGATACCTATGGTCGTGGTCGTATCGTGGGTGACTATCGTCGTGTTGCACTCTATGGTGTAGACTTCCTTATCAACGAAAAAGCAAAGGATCTCCGCAACTGTGGTGATGGTACTATGACCGAAGAGGTTATCCGCCAGCGTGAGGAAATCTCTATGCAGATTAAGGCTTTGAAGGAGATGAAAGAGATGGCAGCCATCTATGGCTATGATATCTCTGAACCAGCAAACAACGCACGTGAGGCTGTACAGTGGCTTTACTTTGGTTATCTGTCAGCTATTAAGACACAGAACGGTGCTGCGATGTCAGTTGGTCGTATCTCAACTTTCCTCGATATCTACATTCAGCGTGACTTCAAGGAAGGCACACTTACGGAGGCTGAGGCGCAGGAACTCATCGACCACTTGGTAATGAAGTTCCGTATGGTTAAGTTTGCACGCATCCCTTCATACAACCAGCTCTTCTCAGGTGACCCAGTATGGGCTACCCTCGAAGTTGCGGGATTGGGTATGGATGGCCGTTCAATGGTAACTAAGACTGACTTCCGTTTCCTCCATACACTTGAGAACATGGGTCCTTCACCAGAACCTAACCTCACTGTGCTCTATAGCTCACGTCTTCCAAAGAACTTTAAGGACTATGCTGCGAAGATTTCTATCTCTACAAGCTCTATCCAATATGAGAATGATGACGTTATGCGACCAATCTGGGGCGATGACTATTCTATCTGCTGCTGCGTATCTGCAACACAGACGGGTAAGGAGATGCAGTTCTTTGGTGCTCGTGCAAACCTTGCAAAATGTCTTACTTATGCAATCAGTGGTGGCGTTGACAGTAAGACACGTGAGCAGTGTGGACCTGCTTATCGTCCAATAGAGGGTGATGTGGTAACATATGATGAGTTTATGCCTCGTTTCATGGATATGATGGAGTGGTTGGCTGGTGTGTATGTAAACACATTGAACCTCATCCATTACATGCACGATAAGTACTTCTATGAGGCTGCTGAGCTTGCACTCATTGATACGGACGTACGTCGTACTTTCGCAACGGGTATCGCTGGCTTCAGTCATGTGGTTGACTCTATCTCTGCTATCAAGTATGCAAAGGTTAATATCATACGTGATGAGACTGGTTTCCCTATCGAGTTCAAGACAGAGGGCGACTTCCCACGTTATGGTAACGACGATGATCGTGCTGATGACATCGCTGTATGGTTGTTGAAGACCTTTATGAATATGATTCGCAAGCACCATACTTATCGTAATTCAGAGCCTACAACAAGTATCCTTACCATCACTTCAAACGTTGTATATGGTAAGTTTACGGGTAATATGCCTGATGGTCGTCCTGCTGGTGCACCGCTTGCTCCTGGTGCAAACCCATCTTACGGAGCAGAGCAGAATGGTTTGCTGGCTTCGTTGAATTCAACAGCCAAACTCCCATACGAGTATGCGCTTGACGGTATTTCTAATACACAGACAATTAGTCCAGATGCTCTTGGTCACAATGATGAGGAGCGTATCAGTACACTTGTTGGTGTTATGGACGGCTACTTCGACCGTGGTGCACACCACTTGAATGTGAATGTCTTTGGTGTAGACAAACTGATTGACTGTATGGAACATCCTGAGAAGGAAGAATATGCAAACTTCACCATCCGTGTGAGCGGTTATGCTGTGAAGTTCATCGACCTTACACGCGAACAGCAGATGGATGTTATTGCACGTCGTGCGCATGGTTCAATGTAAAGTGAATAATCAACATAACAATTTATCGGATTCGCCGACTTCCGAAATGATGCTACGGGTACACTCTGTAGAGTCGTTCGGGTCGGTTGATGGACCTGGTATTCGTTTCGTTATCTTCCTTAAGGGGTGTGCTATGCGATGCCAGTACTGTCATAATCCAGACACATGGGACAGGGCGGGGGGTAACCTCCGCTCTGTTGATGATGTCTTGGCACAAGCCCAACGTTATCGGAGTTATTGGGGAGAGAAAGGCGGTATCACCGTGAGTGGCGGTGAAGCTCTGTTGCAGATACAACCTCTTACGGAACTGTTCCGTAAAGCTAAGGCTTTAGGAATCAATACCTGCCTTGATACTTCAGCCCAACCTTTCAATCGGGAGTCGAGTAGCTTCTCTGCTTTTGAGGAGTTAATGAAATATACTGACTTGGTGTTGTTGGATATAAAGCATATTGATAGCGATGCCCATAAGCAATTGACTGGTTGGAAAAACGAGAATATCCTCGACTGTGCTTGCTATCTTTCTGACATTGGGAAACCTGTATGGATAAGACATGTCTTGATTCCTGGTATTAATGATGATGATGAATCTCTCTATAAACTTCGTGCTTTCATAGATACTTTAAGCAATGTTGAGCGAGTGGAGATTCTGCCTTATCATTCGTTAGGTGTCTATAAATGGGAGCAGTTAGGTATTCCTTACGCACTCACAGATGTAGAATCGCCTACGGAAGAAAGTGTTCTTCATGCACGAAAGCTATTAACAGAGGAGAAGTAATTGGGGCTGTTAGAAAGTCTTTTTAAACCGTTCGATGTAAATATTTTTCCTCTATTGCTTTTTAATTAAGGCTTAATTGTATTCGAATTAAGCCTTAATTAGCTTCCAATAGGTGCTCTTTTGATGTCTTACTAACGCCCTTTTGGAGTCTAATTAAGCACCTTTTAAAACGCACTTTTGTAACTGATTGGTTTCGTGAAGGTTACAAACTTGGTTCATATATCTGTTTTTTGGCTTTGTTCCGAGGTTTTTCTTTGAAATTATGTAATGATTTTTCAGAGTCTGAACAATTGGTTTTAAAGTTATAAGAATCTCTATGTTGGGGGTAAGGATAAGATAGGCATGCAAGATAATCTTGCTATGAGTTTGTAGAATGATAGAGGTTGGTTATATAAGCAAGATGCTGACTCGCGTGAAGTAATTGATGCACTAAAAGCTTTTTAACTTTATTTTTTACGTAATAAATTACGACAATAGAAATGTTAAAGGCTATTATGGGAAAGGGATTGATACACATTATCCGTGTAATAATAATCTTAATTTCATGGTTATGTAGGGATATTCAGAATTTTTCTAACTAATTGTTTGTCAGCATAATATATTATTTGTACCTTTACATAAAATCCCCCGAACGACCCATCACGGGCAGAATCGGGGGAAAACTTAAAATAAATCGTCGTGAAGATACAAAAAATTTCTGATATAACACCAACTTTGCCCTTTACAGAGTTCGATTTTTTACAGAGCTATCGTGAAAGCTTTGCACAAAGCGAACTTGGACGCATTCATTCCCAGCTCCCACTAAAGGAGTTGGCAGCAGAGTATACGATCCTTAGCCATAAGAGCAAGCGAGGCAAAAAGCCTCTTTTCTCGGGTGAAGGAGAAATAGCCCTAATGTTCCTTAAGTCATACACAGGTCTGTCTGACGATGGTCTGATAGAAATGCTTAACGGAAGCATCCACATGCAGATGTTCTGTGGTGTTCTGATAGACCCCTCCTGTCCCATCAAGGATGGAAAGATTGTAAGTGCCATACGCAATCGTCTTGGTCAGTTTCTTGACATAGACAGCTTTCAGGGCATATTGTATGCCAAATGGAAAGACAACCTTAAAGACAAAGACCTGTGCTTGACGGATGCAACCTGTTACGAGAGCTACCTGCGTTTTCCTACGGATATCAAGCTGCTCTGGGAGTGTTGTTATTGGCTTCACACTCTGCTGGTCTCCGAGTGTAAACACCTCTCAGAGCGTATTCCGAGAAGCAAGTATAATAATATTGACAAGGCCAGGCTTGCATACGCTAAGCAGCGCAAGCACACAGCCTCGTCCACGCGCAAGCTCAGGAGAAGACTCCTGAGGCTTCTGTCCAAACTCCTGTCCCAATGGAATCGTCTGCGTAAACAGTACAGTCCTTGCATCTGTCTGTCGGCAGAACAAGAAAAGCGGCTGTCCGCTGTGCGTGAGGTATGCCTCCAACAGTCAGAACTATTCTCCGGCAAGGAAGTCAAGCACCGTATCGTCAGCATCGACCGCCCCTACCTCCGTCCTATTGTCAGAGGCAAGGAAAACAAGCGTGTAGAGTTTGGGGCAAAGGTCAACAACATACAGATAGACGGCATATCATTCATAGAGCACCACAGCTTTGAGGCATTCAACGAGGGTGTCCGTCTTAAGCTATGTATAGAATATCAAGAATCTTTGACGGGAATCAAAGTCAAGCGTGTAGGTGCCGATTCCATATACGCCAACAATGCCAACCGCACTATGTGTACAGAAAAAGGCATAACGACCTGTTTCACTAGAAAAGGTCCAAGACCCAAAGAAGAAGCTGAATGTCTCAAGACAGCGAGAAAGATTATTGGAAACCTCAGAGCTACGGTAATGGAGGGTAGCTTTGGAAATCAAAAGCAACACTATAGCCTTGGACGCATCAAGGCACGCAATATGTTTAGCGAGAGGCTACTACTCTTCTTCGGAATCCATACAGCAAATGCTGCCATTCTTGCCGCAAGGGAGATGGCTCGGAGGGTGAAGAAGGCTGCCTAATAAAACTTAAGGATAATTTTACAAGTCCATAGATAGTATGGAAAGGGCAGGTGTGCTCATATGACTCATTATTTGAGATTTTTGAACAAATAACACAGCATATTCTTTTTCTGGGACCTTCTCCAAGGAAAAGAATGCAGTTTTTGGCTGCCTTGGAGAGCTCTAAGAGGGAATTAACTGAAATTCCCTATGTACATCCGAAAAATCAACAATAAAGGTTAATAGTGTTTTTAAATAATAAAAAATATTTCTCCAAAAATTTGGTTGTTTTAAAAAAAACGTGTATCTTTGCATCAAGTTTTTTTAGTGGTTAATTTAGTTTTAGTATTTAAACCTTGGGTGATGTGAATCAGTCAAGGTCTTTTTTTTGTATATAGTGGAAGTCTTATACAAAGATTTCTTTTATTGGTAAGATTAACTCATAATAGATAATTCACAGTTTCAACTAATCATTTTTATATTAATTATGTACGATATGAAATATGTTAATGACCGCGTACGAAGACAAGATCGTCTGATGGATGAGGAAAGAGCGATAGAACTTCTGCGAGATGGAGAATACGGGGTTTTGAGTATGGTCTCAGAAGATATGGGATATGGTATTCCTGTAAACTTTGTTTGGGACGGCAAGAATAGTATCTATATCCATTGTGCACCTGAAGGACGTAAGTTGGTGGCTATTGAGCAGAATCCAAAGGTTTCGCTCTGCGTCATTGGTAAAGTAAACTTGTTGCCACGCAATTTCACCACTGAGTACGAGAGTGCTATCTTCTTCGGTGAGGCACATATCCATCTTTCTGAGGAAGAGAAGATGCATGCACTGCATCTATTGATAGACAAGTTGTCACCAGATTTCAAAGAGCTTGGCGATAAATATGCTCATATGAGTTTTCATCGCGTTGAGATTATCCGTGTTGATTTCTCTGAGTTCAGTGGTAAACGAAAGAAGGTGCATTCATCAGCTACGCCAACCGGAGATTAAAGGGTTGCTCGTAGAATGGTAATCACCACACATTAAATGTTTTACATAGCAAAGGTCGGCATCTCTCAGGACCTAAGTATTATTTTTTAGCGAATGGATATAGCTATCATTGGCGGAGGAGCAGCAGGATTCATGGCTGCTATCATGGCTCGCAGAACAAACCCTTCAAGTAAGGTGACAATCTTTGAACGTGCACAGAAGGTGTTGGCTAAAGTTGAAATAACCGGAGGTGGACGTTGTAATGTTACGAATAGTTTTGCAGCGATTACGGACATGAAGCAGGCTTACCCACGTGGGCATAAACTCATGAAACGGTTAATGAAGACGTTTAGCCATGAAGATACTTATAGATGGTTTGAGCAACATGGTGTGCCATTGGTAACGCAAGAAGATGAATGTGTTTTTCCGAAGGCGCAAGATTCTCATGCCATTATTAATTGTTTGGTGCGGCAGGCTAATGAATTGGGGGTTACTATATGTTGTCGACATCGTTTGGTGAACATCCATAAGATGGAAGATGGGAGATTAAAACTGGAGTTTGAGAATGGTTCACATCGCGTGTTTCATCGTACTATTATAACAACTGGAGGCTCACCGAATGGACGTGGCTTGCAATACCTTGCCCAGCTTGGACATGAAATTGAGGCTCCTGTACCTTCACTTTTCACCTTTAATATAAAAGATCGTGCTTTTTGCGACCTTATGGGAACGGTTGTTGAACCTGTTGTGACGACTATTCCTGGAACAAAACTGCGTGCGAAGGGTCCATTGTTGGTAACACATTGGGGCGTAAGTGGTCCTGCTGCTTTGAAACTTTCTTCCTATGCGGCTCGTCTGCTTGCTGAAAATGATTATAAAGCACCGCTTGCCATCAGCTGGACTGGCGAACTAACACGGCAAGAAGTGGAGGAGAATCTTCTGAAGTTGCAAACTGCTAACCCACGTAAGCAGGTTGCTACCTTACATCCATTTGGTTTGCCGAGTCGTCTGTGGCTCTATATACTAAGTAAACTTGGCATAGATGCTGTGAAGCCATGGGCTGAGATTGGACGTAAAACGATAAACAGAATGATTGAAACATTGGTCAATGATCAATACTCCATTGCTGGTAAAGGTGCCTTTCGTGAAGAGTTTGTGACGTGTGGTGGTGTGAGTCTTAGCTCTGTTAACTCTAAAACACTTGAAAGTAAGGTTTGTCCAAATCTTTTCTTTGCGGGTGAGGTGTTAGACATTGATGCTATTACTGGTGGTTTTAATCTTCAAGCTGCATGGACAACAGGTGTTGTGGCTGGGCAATGTGCTGCAGGTAGTTAGTATCTTACTGCTTTGAAATCGTCAAGTGTTTGAAATAATACGAATGTAAAAACTATTGCTATCGAAAAAGAATGTTTGATAGTAGCATTTTCCCTTTATACAATAACACTTGCACCAAAGATATATCGTTAGCTAATAAGTCCTCAGCACAACTGGTGTTTATGAATAACACTATATGTGCTGTGCATTAATACTTCTGTCAGAGATGTGAAGTGAGGGGCAACTCGTCATTATATATAGTATGACTAAAGCCCAACTTATATCGAAATCATTTATTTTCCTATATAAGGGAATGACCTTGCATTATAAAAGTGTATAAATTTGCATTGAGAGTCCAGATAAGAGACGGCAAATATATAGTCCTATACTCCATCAGAATTTATCTTCAATACAGCCTATATATGATTTGATTTTTCATCACTAAATCTCGCATCTTTTTTGAGTTCATCATCCATACAGTCTATACCTTGTTTGAGTTCATCATCCATACAGTCTATACCTTGTTTGATTTACTCATCGATACAGCCCATACCTTGTTTGACTTTGTCGTCCATATAGTCTTTACCTCGTTTTGCTTTACTCATCGATATTATACATACCTTGTTTGAGTTTGTTGTCCATATAGTATAAATCTTATTGGGATTTATTGTCTATACTGCTCAATATACAGTTTTATCTTATCATCTTATAAATGTTTTCTTATGTAAGTAGGTGTCACAATAGTCGCTTTTAGTTAAAAAGTGTTTTAATTCCAAATTCTTTTCCCATACATTTTGTAGTTTCAAAAAATATCTATACCTTTGCACTCGCTTTAAACAAGGAAGCAGGTTGACTACAAAGTAACCTTCTGGAGAGATGGTAGAGTGGTCGATTACAACGGTCTTGAAAACCGTCGTACCGAGAGGTACCGGGGGTTCGAATCCCTCTCTCTCCGCTTTAGGTACTCTGAACAGACCAACAGAGAAATCCTAACAAAAACGTAAGTATCATAGCTACAAGTAGTTATGATACTTTTCTTTTATATCCATTCTTCTTCTCAGAGTACGTACAGAGGGGGTAAATACTTCCTAAATACTCTACAATGGCTACAATCTGGCTACACTTTTTGAGGCAAAATAAAAATTGTAGCCAAGAGTTCGTACAGAGTACGCATAGAGTACACGCAAATTGCTGTTATTCAAATAAATATGTCGAACTTTGCAGCGTGGTTACAGAAGTTTATCTCGCTAATAATTCAATCTTTTGGCTACAATTCTATTAGAAGCTGGCTACAATTATTGAATTTTGGCTACAACTTTCCTTTCCATGGCTACAATTAAAAAACAGCAGCGCAAATGAAAACCATTTTCAGAGCAGTCTTCTATTTAAGAAGCAACTATGTGAACAAGGAGGGTAAAACACCCGTGATGTTGAGAATATATCTCAACAACGAACGACTTTCCATTGGCTCAACAGGTATTGCCGTTCAGCAGTCGCAATGGGATAGTGAAAAAGAACGACTGAAGGGAAGGACTACAGAGGCTCTTTCTACTAATCTCGAGTTGGATAACATCCAAAGCGGATTGCAGACTATCTTTAAGAAGTTAGAAATGACAGATGCTATTTCTTTGGAACGTATTAAGTCGGAGTATCTCGGCAGGAAAGAAGAGGTAGAAACGATGATGACACTCTTCGATAAGCACAACAAAGATATTGCTAAGCAAGTGGGCATATCTGTAAGTGCTGCCACTTTCCAAAAATATAATGTCTGCAAACGACATTTCACGACTTTCTTGCAGGATAAGTACAAACGTTCGGATATGCGCTTGTCTGAACTCACCTATATCATCATACACGACTTTGATATTTTCCTTCGCATAGTAGTTGGTCAGAACCCAAATACAGCTACCAAGACAATGAAGACTTTCAAGACAATTACGATTTTAGGTAGAAAAATGGGGGTAATCCATCATGATCCTTTTCTTAATCATCGTTTTCACCTTGAGCCAGTCAATCGTGGTTTCTTGACAGATGAAGAGATTTTGAAGATAGCCAATAAAGATCTGGGCATACAGCGTTTGGAATTAGTTCGTGATTTATTCGTTTTCTCATGCTTCACAGGCTTGGCATACATTGATGTGGCCAACCTTACTCCCGAGAACATTGTTACCCTTGACGACAAACAATGGATAATGACCAAACGACAGAAGACGAGTGTTGCAACAAATGTTCTTTTATTGGATATTCCGAAGAATATCATTGAAAAGTATAGTGGCAAGACCTATCGTGATGGTAAACTCTTCCCAATGCTAACCAATCAGCGAACCAATTCATATCTGAAGGAAATTGCAGATATTTGTGGCATTAAAAAGGACCTAACCTTTCACATGGCTCGCCACACATTTGCAACAATGTCATTGAGTAAAGGTGTTTCTATGGAATCAGTTTCTAAGATGCTGGGACATACCAATATTAAAACCACACAAATTTATGCCCGTATTACCAATAAGAAAATAGAACACGATATGGAACAGTTGGCTGGCAAGTTAGACAAGTTCAATGTTGCTATGGGCATCAACTCTAAATAATATATAACCCTAAACCAAGAAGATTATGACAACAACAAAGAAAGAGCTTTCTTACTTCCGTTTGAAGTTGGAAGCGTATCTCGGAGAGCATTTTCCAGAGAGAGTGAATGAAAATACGTTTATAACTGCTCGCGCAGACGAAGCATTGACAACTTACTGCGATGCTATAGCACAAGGTTTTTCTCACCCAGAGGCAGAGGTAATGGCAAGCGAAGTCTTATACCAAGGTTTGCACTTTTCCAAGTACGACACGCTTGTCTCTATCTTAGAGAATGAGTTCGAGAAAGAACTCCCTTTCCCTCTTCCCGGAAGGCTAACACCAATGCTTCTGAAGAATAAGGCTGTGCAAAGCGTTTTCGACAAGTATGAGCTGACGGACGACTTCGGCGCAAGTCCCGAGTATGAGAAACTCTACACTGAACTGACAGGGACAATCGTTCTGATCATCGAGGTTAATGGTCTGCCAACCGTCGATAGTGAGAACATGACTTGATGTAACACCATCGGGAGCTTTTGTAGTGTCAAGAGCCAAGATAACCATTCTTCACCACACACCAAGAGTTTGAGCAAACACTTGGCTTTGTGAGGCAGAATATCTTGTTATTGCTCTTGAAACTATTAAAAGCTCCGATATGAATACAATCATCATGAATCAAGACATCTACACACCTGCCTTCATCAAGGCAGACGCACCGAACAAAAGCGATAATATCAAGCAGCAGCCGAATTTGCCCAAGCAAGTCCGCCGCTTCTCTTGGACACGCTTCATTGAACTCGCTATCTTGCTTTCCATCGTTATCGGTGCCATTTGGTTTATCTCAAAGATTGTAACGCCGCAAGTCGTAACTGTCGTCTCTGTCATTACTGGTTTTCTGATACTACGCTTTATAATCAGGGTAATTCTAAAAGTAACATTTACGCTGCTGAGCATTCTCTTCTGGCTGGCAATTCTCTGTGCTATCCTGTTATGCGTGCTTTGAGAAGCATAGTTCTTTCATTTTATTTCATCGAGGGTGTGTCAAAATGTCCACATCCTCTTTTTTATGCACAAAGCCCCGACTTTCTCAAGCCAGGGCTTTGCTATTTCCTAAAGTTTTTGTACCTTTAAACATACAAAAAATCTCATTATGGCAAAGGTACACTTTCGTTCTTACATACACAAGAAAATGATTCTTTTTCCTCAAAGAATCGATAAGGATATCGCAGAAGATGACCCTGTTCGTCTTTTAGATGCCTTGGTGGATAATCTTATGTTGGATAATGTCTACAAACTTTATAAGCCCAGTGGTCGCAAGCCTTATCATCCACAAATGATGCTCAAGGTGATTCTTTACGCCTATATGAATAATATCTATTCTTGCCGCCGTATAGAGTCGCTCCTCAAGCGTGACATTCATTTCATCTATCTGGCAGGATATGAGCAGCCTGATTTTATTACCATTAATCGTTTTCGTAATCGTGTGAAAAAGGAAATCAACAATATATTCACACAAGTCGTATTAGTACTTGCAGCCAAAGGTTTGATAAGTCTTGACGTTGAATATATTGACGGCACAAAGATAGAATCGAAAGCCAACAAGTATACCTTCGTTTGGAAGAGAACCGTGGAAAAGAACCGCGCCAAGTTACAGGAACAAATACGCACACTCTTGCTTCAGGTTGATGATGTCATAGCGCAGGACAATGCGGCTAAAACGGAAGGTGTCGAGTTTACTGCAGCTCTGCTCGATGAGATATCCGAGGAATTGAACAAGTCTTTGGAATCAGCCCTTGAGCCTAAGACTAAATAAGAGAAGCAGGCTGTTAGAACCAAGAAAAAACAGATTAAAGAGCTTGAGAAGAAACGTAATAAACTCCAGGAGTATGACCAGCACCTTGAGGTTATGGGAGAGAGAAACTCCTACAGCAAGACCGACCCTGATGCCACGTTTATGCACATGAAGGAGGATGCTATGCGGAACGGACAGACTAAGCCTGGATATAATCTGCAGATAGCAACGGAGAACCAGTTTATCACCGACTTTGCACTCTATGCCAATCGTACCGATACACTCACACTTCCTTCTTTCTTGGAGTCTTTCAAATCACGCTATCATCGCTATGCCAAGACAGTCATAGCTGATTCAGGGTATGGCTCCGAGGAGAACTATCTGTTCATGGACGTACATAATATGGAAGCCTATGTGAAGTATAACTACTTCCATAAAGAGCAGCGTCCACGCTACACACCTAACCCATTCAGTCCCGCAAGCCTTTATTATAATAAGGAACAGGATTTCTACGTCTGCCCTATGGGACAGCATATGAAGCGTATAGGTATGAAGCGTTCCCTAACCTCTAATGGATTCGTTACTTACAGCGTACGTTATCAGGCAGAACGCTGTGATGGTTGTCCCTTGAGAGGCTCATGTTTTAAGGCAAGAGGGAACAGAATTATAGAAGTAAACCACCAACTACAGCACTATAAACAAAAGGCACGGAAACTACTGACCTCGGAAGAAGGCATCAAGCATCGAGGACTAAGGGCATAGAACCTGAAGCTGTTTTTGGACAAACAAAATATAATAAAGCCTACAAGAGGTTTAGGCATTTTGGGAAAGACAAGGTCAATATGGACTTTGCCTTCTTCGCTATTGCCTTTAACATAGGGAAAATGTGTAGAAAAACCAATCTCAAGGAACTAAAAGCCGTTATGGAGGTACTTTTAGCAACCTTCAGATGCTTTATACAAGTTTATATAGGCTATTTAAAGCCAAACAAATCATTTTATATGAAATTAGCAGCATAACTACAGTAAATAATGAATTATGTGGTAGACAAGGTAAAGGGAGAGTAAAAAAGAGGATGTATCAATTTTGACACACCCCCTTTCTATTTTCCACTACGAGCGTTGCACTTTTGCTTCTTTTCCTATGCTCCACGATATGCGATGACAAGGAGACGGATGCTGTTCCCTTTTTATCCGCAAAGGTAGTACGGGGCTTGTGGCTTTTTTCGAGTCAAGCTCTCAACAACTCGTCAAAAGGTCTGTGCCGCTTGGTTTGTCTGGAAAATCTCCACACCTACGGGTAGTATTTTCCGTCAAAACCTTGTGCAAGCCTGCCCAGCTACCTCTATTTTGCTCCAAAAAGGAATCAGCATACTCCGATCTTTGGACGCATAAAAATGTCGCTATGGATAAGCAAAAAGTAAATACAACATCTTCGATGAACAAAAAAGGATATAGCTCCTCCTCTCATTACCGCATTAACCCTACGGCTGAAAAGAGTGAGCAAGTGTTGGCAATTAAGTTTGTACAATGGGACGTTCCCCCTTGGAGAGCCTTTGTAATAGCAAAATATATCTCCTACGTATGAAACTCAATCGTGGCGAAATGATGAGCCGTGAGGAAAAGAATTGGCTATGTGAGGCGGTGAACTCTAATACCTATTTCCGCACAGCCGTTCCCCTACAAGGCTATCGCTTTGACTTCTTTGACGTGCTGAAGAAATACCTTGTCAATCAGTACGGACAATGGACAGAGTATTACGCACCCGACAGAACAAGCCTAAGAGCCTACCTGTATGGACGTATCAATCAAATAGTTGAAATTCCCAAGTATTAACAATATCAAAACATATACGACAATGAAAGGAACAGAACATTTCACACGGACAATAGCCGAGTATCTTAATCAGCGTGCTATGACAGACCCCTTGTTTGCCCCTAACTTGATGAAACCAAACAAGAATATTGAGGAGTGCATCACCTACATTCTTAATGAAGTGCAGCAAAGCGGTTGTAACGGCTTTGATGATGATGAAATCTTCTCTATGGCTGTTCACTACTACGATGAAGACGATATAGAGGTGGGCAAGGCTGTTTCTTGCCAAGTTGCCGTTAATCACATTGTAGAACTCACAGAGGAAGAAAAAGTAAGGGGGTAAAACGAAATGTGTAAATACGAAATTTGGGTTGACGTGATTATATTGTTTGTATATCAGAGAGTTATCGAATATTAGAGAGTAAACGGAGCGTAAAACGAAATGTTACAAGGTGTTACATTTGCGTTACATTTGATGAGTGTTTGAACGGTGTTTGAGAGAATAATGTTACATAGGAGGGTAAATGGGGCGATTTGGGACGTTTTAAGCATAGATATGGAGACTTAGCCCAAGTTTAACACCCACTTTCGCCTAATTGTTACTGTCACCGTACTTTCCTCGTTTTTCTTATGGGCTCTGTGTCCTACAAATTTTATTCTTTTTGAATGGTGAGTGTTTTAAGTTCAACTTATCGTATATCTGTTTTGCTTGCTTTGAAGGACTACTACATTGGCGCATCTCGATGGTTTCACCTAATGGATTCTTCCCTTTTGTGGTGACGAGCTTTTGGGTGCTCATACGTCGTACTATCTCGGTCCAGTAACAGGATTCTCCTTCTCGTTTTAATTGACAACGGATGGTGTTTACCACCCAGTAGGCTAATAAACCGAAGAAAAGGTGTGCGTCGCTTCGCTCATCTTTCTGATGATAGATAGGACGGAGGTTGAGATCATTCTTTAGTTGTCTGTTCGTACATTCTATCTCACGAATGAGATTGTAGTATTCCCATGTCACACACTCAGAAAGTGTCCTGACATTGCTGCGGAGGAAGTATACTCCGTGACCAGATTCCATTGCGGAGAGGTCTTTTATCTCCCAGTCTATGCGCAGCATCTGCTTGGGTTTCTTCTCATCTTTTATGTAGCTTATCTGGTAGAACT
Source organism: Prevotella melaninogenica (assembly GCF_018127925.1). Classification (NCBI taxonomy): domain Bacteria; kingdom Pseudomonadati; phylum Bacteroidota; class Bacteroidia; order Bacteroidales; family Prevotellaceae; genus Prevotella; species Prevotella melaninogenica. The sequence goes on from NZ_CP072347.1 coordinate 705,301, forward strand.
TCGCTATAGAAGGGTACTTCTGTATGGCACGTCCTGTACGTTCAACAACCTTTTCATAGGTTTTCGTTCCACCTTTCTTGGAGATTCCATTGTTTATCCTCTGCAGTTCCATCTCAAAACGCTCTCTCCAGACCCTGTTCATGGACGACTCTGTCATAGCTTTTGAAGGAGATGTTATTTCGAGATAATAATCCTTATCATCCTCTGTCTTAACCTCTTTCAGCGTTATCTTCTGCCGACGGGCATCCATTACCGTAACACTCTTGTTATCATCACTGAGCATATAGTCCTTCATTTTCGTACGGGATACGCAGAGATAATTGTAACCCTTTTTCTTTATTAGCTCCAAGTTCTCTTCCGTGGCAACACCTGCATCCATGACAACAAGCGTATCCTTTGTTCTTGATGGATTCCTCTTTGCCAGCGTATCAATCATATTGGGTAGAGACTTGGGATCTGCTGTATTACCCTCTAAGATAGAAGAATAACGTATAAAACCTTCTTTATTGATACATAATGCAAGTACAAGTAGCTTACAGTCAGAGCGTTTTTCTTTTGAACGACCGAACTTGGCTTTATCGCTATTACGCTTACTACCCTCGAAATAGAAGTTGGTTAAGTCGAAGAGCATCAACTTGTTGTCTATATTAAAGAGATCGTCAGTAACGCTGCACAGATGACGCTCTAACTGTTCCTTTAGTTCATATAATTTATCAGTGATTTTATACAGAGAATTGATTCCTGGTGTCCAGCCTGGAACTCCATTGTAAAGTTCAGCGGCAGCCGAGTTATCGCGCAAATAATAATAAGATGAACGTTCAGAAACTGCATATACCGTACGAACAATCAATGCTGACAGAGCCGTGTGTATCGCATTCTCCGTCCACCCATTTTTGCGCAGGAAACCCTCTAATTGTAGCTTGTCTATTGTCTGCTTGCAGAGCCACTCAGCACCAACATTCCTTGCGTCAGTATAGTTTGCCGTCTCAAGGTCAATATAGTTCTCATATTTTCTCAGCGACTTCTGCTCTTCCTTATTAAATCGATCGATTCCACCTTCTTTCTCCATACGGCTCCACCATTCGTCAGCCTTTGCCTGTTCAATAGGAGTAAGTCCGTCAAGGTGTTTTTTGAAAAGCGAGGGTGTACTTCTGGTTTTGAAGCGTTCGGTAAGAGCGTATGCAATTTTTCGAACCTGTACAGCAGTAAGTGAAGGTTCGAACCCGATGTTCAAAAGAATTAGCGAATGTACATGACCCTGCACATCACGATATGACTCCTTGATGCGATAATAAGGAGCCATGTCCCCTGTGGCAGGGTTGAATCGTGTCTGTACATTTGCGTGCATGAGTGCAAAGTAACAAAATAATTTTGATATGGCTGTGTCCTACAAATCAGATTTTACTCCTCGCAACAATACTCTACACTTGATTATCAATCATTTATCAAATTGATACTACACAAAACATCCCGAAAATTTATGAAAAATAATTTTGCCGGTTAAACTTGGGTTGAGCAAAATCCTTGTAATGGCTGAAGCATTGAAAAAATGGGATGAAGTATGTGGACAGACTACATAACTGGCTCTTCCGTTAAATGCGTAGACTCCTATCATGCAGTGCATATAGTCTTAATTTGAAGTATTCTTCATTTCTGAACCCATATATCTGTCTTTTCAAAACTTTTATTTTGTTGTTAATTCCTTCTATTGTTCCGTTTGTTATATAATGGTCATACCATGCTAATATGTATGTCTTGTATGCTCTAATAGTTGACGCCATTTTCATTAATGGTTGTATTTTGGATTCTATAGCTTGCTTTACCCATTCATCCAACACAGCTTTAGCCTTTTGCTTACTACACTGATTCCATATTTCCTTAAGATCTTCTTTGAGATAATAGGCAATCATTAGCGGACGGTTTAGGCTTAGTGCGTTCTCCAGTCTATTTCTGTGTGCATGATCAAAGATATCATTTCCATTTCTGAGTAACAACCAACGTGTTCCTTTGATTACTTTACGCTTGTTGATGTCCTTTTCCTCATGCCATAACTGTCTCCTTAGCAAGTCCAGCTTTTCGTTCATAAGCTTGGTTACATGAAAGTGGTCTACTACAAGTGCTGCATTGGGAAGATGCTCACTTACAGCTCGTGTATATGCGGCAGAAAGGTCTGTACATACTGCTTGTATATGCTCTTTGTCTTTGCCGAGCCGTTCCCAAAATCCATCAAGAGCATTCTTGCCATTACCATCACCGACATAAACAATATGACCATTATCCAAATCTACAACTATGGTCTTGTATACATGCCCCTTATGAGTGGCAAACTCATCAATGGAAATACGCCTTAACATGGAAAGGTCTGGGTTAGAGTAATTTGACTGTAGAAACTCCATCTGTATATTACGTACTACATCCCAGGATACCTGTAGGAACCATGATATATCTTGAATTGTTGCAAAGCGAGACAGGTCAAACACCATATTTGCAAAAGCTATAGTGTGCCGACGTTTTCCTTTCGCAAAGTCGATGTTTTCTTGTTTGATACAGCCGCAGTCGTGACATTGAATACGATGTACACGCATGTCCAGATAGGTCTTGCTCAGACCTATGGGAACACTTACAAAGCGACGAATATGACTGCCGTTACGATTAATATTATGACTTCCACATACAGGACAACAAAGTTTTTCCTTTGGAGTTTGGATTTCTAAAACTAAGTTATTACCTTCGTAGCGCAGATTCTGACAATCTTGTTGGGAGACGCCTAAGGCGTTTTGCATTATGCTGGTATTCATGTTCTTGAAGTTTGGTCACTACAAAGATACATAATACCAGCTTTTTATATATAACTAATCAGAGATATCTATCCATTTAACGGAAGAACCACATAACTTCTATTAGTCATGTGTTAAAAGTCAATGAATATGGGGGACGACAAGCAAAGGTGAATGAGAAAAGACAGTGTTTTAAGGGGTGGGAAACTTTAGTTAATTACTATTTTGTTCAATTAACTCGGATTTAGTTGCTCTATACAACTTAGTTCCCTGTAAATTAGGGTACTTTTGTATTAAATCATGATGTTCTTTGTCAGTCGATGTGCTATAATCATAAATTGTTTGTTTAAGCTCAGTAAATGCAGGGAAGAAGACATCTGACTTTCTCTATGCCTACAACTCATATTTATCTCCTAATATTTGCATTTCTTCATGATGCGTTCGCCAGCAGTGTTGGATGTATAACACTCGCCTTACCGTTTGCATGGACAAGGGTGTTCTAATTAGGGAATTTCAGTTAATTCCCTCTTAGAGCTCTCCAAGGCAGCCAAAAACTGCATTCTTTTCCTTGGAGAAGGTCCCAGAAAAAGAATATGCTGTGTTATTTGTTCAAAAATCTCAAATAATGAGTCATATGAGCACACCTGCCCTTTCCATACTATCTATGGACTTGTAAAATTATCCTTAAGTTTTATTAGGCAGCCTTCTTCCCCCTCCGAGCCATCTCCCTTGCGGCAAGAATGGCAGCATTTGCTGTATGGATTCCGAAGAAGAGTAGTAGCCTCTCGCTAAACATATTGCGTGCCTTGATGCGTCCAAGGCTATAGTGTTGCTTTTGATTTCCAAAGCTACCCTCCATTACCGTAGCTCTGAGGTTTCCAATAATCTTTCTCGCTGTCTTGAGACATTCAGCTTCTTCTTTGGGTCTTGGACCTTTTCTAGTGAAACAGGTCGTTATGCCTTTTTCTGTACACATAGTGCGGTTGGCATTGTTGGCGTATATGGAATCGGCACCTACACGCTTGACTTTGATTCCCGTCAAAGATTCTTGATATTCTATACATAGCTTAAGACGGACACCCTCGTTGAATGCCTCAAAGCTGTGGTGCTCTATGAATGATATGCCGTCTATCTGTATGTTGTTGACCTTTGCCCCAAACTCTACACGCTTGTTTTCCTTGCCTCTGACAATAGGACGGAGGTAGGGGCGGTCGATGCTGACGATACGGTGCTTGACTTCCTTGCCGGAGAATAGTTCTGACTGTTGGAGGCATACCTCACGCACAGCGGACAGCCGCTTTTCTTGTTCTGCCGACAGACAGATGCAAGGACTGTACTGTTTACGCAGACGATTCCATTGGGACAGGAGTTTGGACAGGAGCCTCAGGAGTCTTCTCCTGAGCTTGCGCGTGGACGAGGCTGTGTGCTTGCGCTGCTTAGCGTATGCAAGCCTGGCCTTGTCAATATTATTATACTTGCTTCTCGGAATACGCTCTGAGAGGTGTTTACACTCGGAGACCAGCAGAGTGTGAAGCCAATAACAACACTCCCAGAGCAGCTTGATATCCGTAGGAAAACGCAGGTAGCTCTCGTAACAGGTTGCATCCGTCAAGCACAGGTCTTTGTCTTTAAGGTTGTCTTTCCATTTGGCATACAATATGCCCTGAAAGCTGTCTATGTCAAGAAACTGACCAAGACGATTGCGTATGGCACTTACAATCTTTCCATCCTTGATGGGACAGGAGGGGTCTATCAGAACACCACAGAACATCTGCATGTGGATGCTTCCGTTAAGCATTTCTATCAGACCATCGTCAGACAGACCTGTGTATGACTTAAGGAACATTAGGGCTATTTCTCCTTCACCCGAGAAAAGAGGCTTTTTGCCTCGCTTGCTCTTATGGCTAAGGTTCGTATACTCTGCTGCCAACTCCTTTAGTGGGAGCTGGGAATGAATGCGTCCAAGTTCGCTTTGTGCAAAGCTTTCACGATAGCTCTGTAAAAAATCGAACTCTGTAAAGGGCAAAGTTGGTGTTATATCAGAAATTTTTTGTATCTTCACGACGATTTATTTTAAGTTTTCCCCCGATTCTGCCCGTGATGGGTCGTTCGGGGGATTTTATGTAAAGGTACAAATAATATATTATGCTGACAAACAATTAGTTAGAAAAATTCTGAATATCCCTAATTATCATACTCATACGTATGCGAACTCCTTCTTAGCGATAGACTTTTTCAACTATGCCGTGAGTTTACTCAGGAGGTTGCTCACCGCATCGTAGGTCATCATTTATTTTTCATTCTTAGGTTCTTCTCAATCACGAATCCTTTTGATAAATTTTAGGCAGCACAAATATAAACAAACTATCGTAAATAAAAAAATAATATCCCATAAAAAAGGCTCTATGAGTAATTTATTGTATGGAAAAGTAGAATCATACTTTGCACTCGTTAAATGGATAAAAATAAAAGGGAAGCCAATATCTATTTTCCCATCAGTAGAAAAAGAAGTTATATTGAATAACAATGATAGAATATTTATCAAAACATATAGGACAATAATCGATACAGCATGCCTCATAATTTCTTATCTGTTTACTTTATTACTACTATTTTTTTGAGAATTATGCTAATCTACTCTGGATTAATATCAGTTCTCCATTGCAGTCTGACCGCCTGCTGTAAGGCTCTTCACCTGCAGACGTTCACTCTGCTTGTCATATGTATAGGTAGTCTCCGTGCCATTACCGAACTTCATATAGGTCGTATGACCGTCTTTTGTCGTAACCTATTCTTTCAACAATAACGCTCTGACGTCCCTGTTTATTGCTGTCCAAAAGTGTTTTCATGCGGAGATTGTTGTGGATAGTGCCAAGTTATCAATAGAAAAGAAAACCTACCATGCCAACTATCGGGCAGCCAATCTATAACATTGTTCGTAACTTAATGAGTTGAGACCTTGAAAAGAGAAGATTATGAGATGGTATAAGGTTATGAAAAATAATGACATAATCTTGAATAAAAGCCCTAAAAAAAGGAGAAAAATAAGTATATCAAGAGGTTTTGTAACTATCAGTAAGTCAGTTCGTTATAATGAAGCATTTTAAAAGGCGCTTAATTGGACTTCAAAAGGGCGTTAGTAGGCCTTCTAAAGAGCACCTATTGGAAGCTAATTAGGCATCTTTAAGAAGCCTAAAGAGCATGTATTGATAATTAAGTGTTTGAAACAATTTTACAAATATAGGTGGGTTGTGTAAAAAGAGGTCGCTTTCTAAGATAGAATGATAGGCTAAAGTTCTTATCTAATAATGTACACGGAGACATAGAGGGGCAGAGGTAAACGCAATATCATGGAGGAGTCAACGGTACAAAGAGAGTCGATGCTGATAAGAAAATTAAGGGTCTTCAGATTTTTGGAGTGATAATAATCCGTCTAAGCTTAGGTCTCTGACGAACTGTCACACAGAGGGATGGAGAGTACGGAGGGATATTAAAGCAAGCACTGGTAGTCACGGAGGCACCGTCGGTGCGTGGAGCGACGGAGATCGTTTGCCAATTCTGTTAGCAATTTATATACAAAGCATTCATACCAAAAGAGTTATCAGAAATCTGTACGCTATACCTCCGTTGCTCTTTGTGCCATCGGTACCTCCGTGATATTGCCTTTATCTCCGTCCTCTCCGTAGCTCTGTGTGCCTTATTATATAAGCGTTTTAGTTTATCACTCCATATTTAGGAAGAACCAAAATTAAGATGTTAGGAAACAATACCATAGTAATAAAAACGATACATTTTGTGGTCTGATGACAGATTTAGGTTTAACGAAAGAAGCCAATTTATGATACTTTGCGTAATGTATTCCTTAGGAAAAAACTTGCAGTATTGGGATTTTGTTGCTATCTTCGCAGACACGAAAGCCATCAATGGCATCTGAATAAGAATCAAAACATGGGAAGAAATAAATTCGCTGAAGACGAGATAAAAGAAATAGCAAAGCTACTCCGACTGAAGAATGCGGGTAATCGGGCGAAACAGAAATTGGTTCGTCATGACCTCCGTACAATTTTTGAATTTAATATCTCTGACTTCAATGAGCCTGGTAAGGCTTTCGGTGAAGAAGAGTTACAGGATGCTATCCAACGAGGAGCTATTCAGATTCTTGATGATGCCACTATCGCTGATATGAAGGCAAAGCGTGCGCGTGATAAGGCGCGTGATGAGGCTGTACGTGAGCAGCAAGCCATTGAAGCGGGAGAGATGACTGACTGGAAAGCTGTTGCAAAGGAATGGGAAGAATGGGAGAACTCGCAGAAAAGTAGTAACTAATGTGACCATTCCTTTTGTGGCATTCTTTTTGATGATATATAGGTAATATTATCTAAAAATTCAACCGAAAGAAAGATTAGAAGGAGAGTTAGAACTATAACATAGGACTCTTGGCAGACAAAATAACAAGTAATTCTTAACCAGACCTTTTCTATCAAGGCTTAATTTGATAGAGATGTCAAGGTTATTTATTTAAAACAGAACAATGACATTATATCCCAAACTCATTACAGATGCGCTGGAGAAAGTAATTTATCCAGGAACAAAAAAGAATATTATTGAAAGTGAGATGTTGGCAGATACACCCAGCATCAATGGTAATAAAGTAAGTTTCACGCTGATTTTCCCACGTGAGACCGACCCATTCCTCAAGTCTACTATTAAGGCTGCTGAGGCTCAGATTCACTATTCTGTTGGTAAGGAAGTTGAAGTAACCATTACAACAGAGTTCAAGAATGCGCCACGCCCAGAGGTGGGTAAGCTATTGCCTCAGGTGAAGAACATTATTGCTGTTAGTTCAGGAAAGGGTGGAGTAGGAAAGAGCACCGTCTCAGCTAACCTCGCTATTGCCTTGGCACGCCTTGGTTATAAGGTAGGTTTGCTCGATACCGATATCTTCGGTCCAAGTATGCCAAAGATGTTCGGTGTAGAAGATGCTCGTCCATACGGTGTAGAAAAGGATGGACGCCAGCTTATCGAACCTGTGGAGAAGTATGGTGTGAAGTTGCTTTCTATCGGTTTCTTTGTCAATCCAGACACAGCAACCCTTTGGCGAGGAAGTATGGCAACCTCAGCTCTTAAGCAGCTTATTGCTGATGCTGATTGGGGCGAACTCGATTACTTTATCCTCGATACACCACCAGGAACCAGCGATATTCACCTGACACTCATGCAGACACTTGCTATTACGGGTGCAGTAATCGTGTCAACTCCTCAGAATGTAGCATTGGCAGATGCACGTAAGGGTATTGATATGTATCGTAATGACAAGGTGAATATCCCAATTCTCGGTTTGGTTGAGAATATGGCATGGTTTACTCCAGCTGAACTTCCTGAGAATAAATATTACATTTTTGGAAAAGATGGTTGCAAGAACTTAGCGAAAGAACTTGGATGTCCGCTACTTGCTCAGATTCCAATCGTACAGAGCATTTGCGAGAATGGTGATAACGGAACACCAGCAGCGTCACAGGTTGACACCATTACGGGTCAGTCGTTCCTCAGTCTTGCGCAGAGTGTAGTCACTGTTGTTAATCGTCGCAATAAGGAACAGGCTCCAACAAAGATAGTTGATGTAAAGAACGGATAAGCGTATAAACCATATCTGCGTGTTTATCCATCCTAAAAAAATAGAGATATACATACAAAGCGTGTATCTCTATTTTATGGGAAAAGGTAAACCCAAATCAGTTCATTAGAATAGATGGTGTATAAAACAACCCCTTGAAGCGTATGTATTAGGGATATTTAGTCTTCATCCCCCTGATTTACCTCAATCAAAAAAAGTTCGCGAACAATTTCCTTTTTGTTCGCGAACTCTTTTTCTTTTATCTTTGACCAAGCAGTCAACCCTCCTTTTAGTCCTCTGGCACAGGTCCAGGATTCTCTCCACTTCCCTTGTCTTTATGAGAAGGTTTTGAACTGGAGTTTTCCTCCTTCACCGTCTCATACGAGTTCTCGCGCAAGGCAGCTTTTAGCTCCACACCTGGCGTAAACGTTACGCGCGGTTTGATAGTCTCTGTCTTAAAAGCTTTTACCGTCGCAGCCCCCTCGCTTGAAAGTGTCAGGCGCATTGTGCCAAATTCACCCAACTGAACGCTAAAGCCATCGCGGAGATAATGAGGCAGACAATCCATAAAGTTCGACAGTACGTTCTCAATGTCACCACGTGTCAACGAAGAACGCCCCGCAATGTCGTGCGCAATATCGTGCAGACTTTTCTTGCCCAGGTTTACAGGATTAGCATAGTACTTTTCCTCTGTCCGCTTCTGCGGATTCTTTTTCTTTTGAAGTTTAATTCTCATGATTTTTGTTTTAAAAGTAAATATTTAAGTTTTTACGGCATTTACACCTTGGTTTGTTCCATGGCTTATTCTCCGTTTTTCATATTCTTATCTGAATAAGGCTTTTATTCAGTTTGTAGTGTCAATGGTTTTCTTTTTGTTTTTCCGGTTAGAAACTTTCTTTGTCTTCAAGATAATAGCATTTCCGTTTATAGAAAATTGCAACTTCCAGCCATCTTTTTTCAGAGCCAAAGGAGAACTTTTAATTTTCCTACGGTCAGAAGAAAATTTTCCTTTGTGAAAAAATTATTTCTGACCGTAGGCACGTAAATTTCTCACCGTAGAGAAATTTTCTTCCGACCGTAGGAAAAATTTAATAGCTTTGTCTCTTACTAAATTGCCTTTCTTTTCAGAAGAAAGGGACTAGGGAAAAGAACTTTTTTATTCAATCGGCTGTGCTACTTGTCCATAGAAACGGTAATTGTAACCTTCTACCCTAATATCATCATAAACAAAGTAAAAAGCATAAGCATGATTGTTAGATCCTGGTACAGCTGTGGATGACCAATATCTACCTCTCTGACCAATATCATACAGAACACCATAGCCATAATAACCTAGCCCAGCCACGTAGAAATATTTGTCAGCATCAGATACAGAGGGTAGGACCATACTTACATTGGTATTGTTGTAGTTCCTCCAAGTTATACGTAAATCAGTCGTTCCATCAGCAGATTTCTCTGTACTATAATGTCCTTCTGCCGTCAATACTGATTTCTTCTTAAACCATGCTCCACCTTTATATAAGCGTCCCATTGTAGTCCATAACTCGTTGGTATCGTAACGCATATCTCCGTACATAACATACCAAGATAATTCATTTGCGTTAGGAAGACTCTGAAAGAGAGGAGTGCTTGCACTAAGAGGAGCCGTACCTTCATGGTACCAACGTTGATCAGTGTTGTTCTTGGGATAATTTCCACTTGATGCAAAAGCAACTGATGGCTGACCACCTGGAAGATTCTTTGTCCATTCCCAGCCATCCCAGTACTGCTTCTGGGCATCCCACATATAATAATGGTTACCGTCATAAGAGCGAATGTTAAGGTCGGCTGTCATGTCATAGTAGGTATTCTTATCGTAGGTGAAACTACCTAGGTTCTTGGTGATAGTTCCCTCTACATTGGTTACATAGTCTTTTATCCAGTAACGTACACGGAGCTTATATGTACCAGGCTTAATGATCATGTAGGCACCATTGGTCGTTGGATTGGCTGAGGTTGTGTTCAGAGGGAAGCCTTTTCCATATGTACTGCTTGCGATAGGGTCTTTTGTTGTAAGGATAATTTGCTTGCCTGTACTTGTAGCATCTTTCAGTTCGCCAGTAGCTGGGTCAAGCTTGTAAGTAGCAGCTATGTCATTATCGGCGCTTACCTCAATCTTGGTTAGGTAGCAATCTTTCAGAACTGTGTTGCTTGTATAAGGTTGGAAGACAAGGTAGGCCGCCTGATGATCAAGTGAGAAGGCAAAAGAGCCGTTTGAGATTTTTCCTGCCGTGGCTGTACCACAATCGCCTGATACGCCAAAGTGGGCTGTGCTGTTTGGTGCTGTTTGAGCCTGGGCAGTAGGGATCTTTACTTGCTCGTTGTTGATACTGTTCTTGCCTGGATAGCAAACTGTATAAGATGTGCTATTCTTAAATTTTCCAGGCACCTTAAATTGAAAGACTGCAACCTTGCTTGTAGGAGCATTGCTGCTCTTCTGCCATGTGCCGTCGTCGTCCTTTACATAAATATAGTCGCCAGCCTCCCAATAGAAGTTACCTGTAGTATAGTCCATTGAGGTACGGGTCTTTGTCTCGCCACCTGCAACGAAGGTTGTGAGGTTCTTGTCATTCTGATTGCCTGTTCCAGTTGTGCCCTGTGCTACGTCTTCATTGGCACACGATGCGAATACCAATGCAAGTCCGCAGAAAGCTGCGAATGAAAGCAGGCGTGCCTTAAATAAATTCTTTTTCATTGTCTGTTTCTTCTTTTTTGATTCTGTTTTCTTTTCTGTTAATAACTCTCTTGCTTAGTCTTCCCATGAGGAAGAAGTTCCCTTACTATTCTCTTCGCTTAAATCCTCCCATGAGGCTACAGCTTTAGCACTTGATGGGCCTGAAGCGTGATGTCCAGGGTTGTGTTGACTAGGAAAAGAAGTAGCCATAAGGCTAGTTTCTTCACTCACGTGTGCTATCTGGCACTGTGGTGCATGATAGACCTTTCTTTCTTTTGTTTTCATCATCTTTTTGATTTGATTAAAATAGTTGTTATTTACTCTCTATATGTGGCTTTGTCGCTCACCTTTTATTATATACATCCTGACAAACTCATTATCTATTCCTCTTAACCGCTTGCCCTCTCCCCCTCTACAGGCAGACAGCATATCACTGCTGCCTGCCCGAGAAATCAACGAGAGAAAACAAACTATTACTAGAGAATGATAAGTATCTTTTGCAGTAAAATCAGTGCTTAAAACGTCCTTATTTTGCCTTTTATACAGCTCGCAAACAGGCATGAAAAAGCGAACAAAGGAAACTCCTAGAAGTCCTTTGTTTACAACGGTTACGCCACGCTTCGCGCGCTCGTAGGATGAAAGAAAAAATGTGTGATTAAACGCTAGTAGCGCTTGTGTGTGTGTGTGTTAGCAAAATATCTGAAACTACCAAATATAAAGCACTAAAAAAGGCAAAGAAATCAAAGTTTCTTTGCTGCGCTGAATTGGTCTGATATGTCATTGCTAATTGTTTCACGGCCGCAAAGGTAAGACTTCTTTTTAGAACTGACAAGGAAATCTTAAAGAAATATGGAAATCAAACAGAATAATTGAGGAAAGACATAGTAACAGATTAACTTTTAGTTCTTTCTTTTTAAATTAAATCGGTTCATTAGAGACTAAACAGAGTTTGCTTTATTATTAGGAATCAACACTGTATAATTAAGAATAATGGATGTTACGCTCTGATGAATCGATTTAGATTTAACATAGGGATATTCATAATTTTTCTAACTAATTGTTTGTCAGCATAATATATTATTTGTACCTTTACATAAAATCCCCCGAACGACCCATCACGGGCAGAATCGGGGGAAAACTTAAAATAAATCGTCGTGAAGATACAAAAAATTTCTGATATAACACCAACTTTGCCCTTTACAGAGTTCGATTTTTTACAGAGCTATCGTGAAAGCTTTGCACAAAGCGAACTTGGACGCATTCATTCCCAGCTCCCACTAAAGGAGTTGGCAGCAGAGTATACGATCCTTAGCCATAAGAGCAAGCGAGGCAAAAAGCCTCTTTTCTCGGGTGAAGGAGAAATAGCCCTAATGTTCCTTAAGTCATACACAGGTCTGTCTGACGATGGTCTGATAGAAATGCTTAACGGAAGCATCCACATGCAGATGTTCTGTGGTGTTCTGATAGACCCCTCCTGTCCCATCAAGGATGGAAAGATTGTAAGTGCCATACGCAATCGTCTTGGTCAGTTTCTTGACATAGACAGCTTTCAGGGCATATTGTATGCCAAATGGAAAGACAACCTTAAAGACAAAGACCTGTGCTTGACGGATGCAACCTGTTACGAGAGCTACCTGCGTTTTCCTACGGATATCAAGCTGCTCTGGGAGTGTTGTTATTGGCTTCACACTCTGCTGGTCTCCGAGTGTAAACACCTCTCAGAGCGTATTCCGAGAAGCAAGTATAATAATATTGACAAGGCCAGGCTTGCATACGCTAAGCAGCGCAAGCACACAGCCTCGTCCACGCGCAAGCTCAGGAGAAGACTCCTGAGGCTCCTGTCCAAACTCCTGTCCCAATGGAATCGTCTGCGTAAACAGTACAGTCCTTGCATCTGTCTGTCGGCAGAACAAGAAAAGCGGCTGTCCGCTGTGCGTGAGGTATGCCTCCAACAGTCAGAACTATTCTCCGGCAAGGAAGTCAAGCACCGTATCGTCAGCATCGACCGCCCCTACCTCCGTCCTATTGTCAGAGGCAAGGAAAACAAGCGTGTAGAGTTTGGGGCAAAGGTCAACAACATACAGATAGACGGCATATCATTCATAGAGCACCACAGCTTTGAGGCATTCAACGAGGGTGTCCGTCTTAAGCTATGTATAGAATATCAAGAATCTTTGACGGGAATCAAAGTCAAGCGTGTAGGTGCCGATTCCATATACGCCAACAATGCCAACCGCACTATGTGTACAGAAAAAGTTCTGTGTTTTGATAAAAGTACTAAGGTATGTTAATTTCAATATAGCTCCATTGTAAAAATCTGAAAATCAATTATATTTGTCACAAATATGAGACCTATGTTATTGAAAGACTTCTTCCAGATGTTCCCTGATGAGGATAGCTGCGAGAACTACCTTAGAGCTGTTCGAGAGGAAATAGGTGTTGTGTGTCCTAAGTGTGGAGCTACAAAGTATAAATGGCTGCCTGGAAGGAAATCCTTTCAATGTGAGAACTGTGGCAACAGAATCTCGTTGACAAAGGGTACCGTTATGGAACATAGCAAACTACCGCTGTATGATTGGTTCTCTACTGCGCACATGATGACATCCATCAAGCAGGTACTGTCGGCTAAGGAGATCCAGCATCAGCTTGAACTCGAATATTACTCTCCCGCATGGTTGATGATGATGAAATTGCGAGAGATTATGGGGCAGAGGGACAGCATCTATACACTCTCTGATGACTATGAGGCATACTTTGAAAGTGTTTAAGGTTTGTTAGTACTTTTATCAAAACACAGAAAGAAAAAGGCATAACGACCTGTTTCACTAGAAAAGGTCCAAGACCCAAAGAAGAAGCTGAATGTCTCAAGACAGCGAGAAAGATTATTGGAAACCTCAGAGCTACGGTAATGGAGGGTAGCTTTGGAAATCAAAAGCAACACTATAGCCTTGGACGCATCAAGGCACGCAATATGTTTAGCGAGAGGCTACTACTCTTCTTCGGAATCCATACAGCAAATGCTGCCATTCTTGCCGCAAGGGAGATGGCTCGGAGGGTGAAGAAGGCTGCCTAATAAAACTTAAGGATAATTTTACAAGTCCATAGATAGTATGGAAAGGGCAGGTGTGCTCATATGACTCATTATTTGAGATTTTTGAACAAATAACACAGCATATTCTTTTTCTGGGACCTTCTCCAAGGAAAAGAATGCAGTTTTTGGCTGCCTTGGAGAGCTCTAAGAGGGAATTAACTGAAATTCCCTAACATAGGAGCAAATAATTGAGCTTCAGCTTAAAGCTATTTCTTATTATAACCACATTTAAAACTTTCTTTTTGCAATAACAAACACATTATTCATTTTTTTACTAAAAAGATGGTTGTTTACAGATTTATTTTATACTTTTGCACTCACTATTATGTGTTTATTGACCCAATCTATTATTAATAATCTTGACGTTTAATATTTATACGTGAAACAACTTGTGTAAATGGAGTAATAATCTATCCATTATTACCTTACTACTATAAGGCGATAATGATGTAATGTAGTTGTTCATACAACTGGCATTAAAGACAACAATTAGGAACCTAAAATATTAATGTTTAAACCCTGAACCTAATGAGAATTTTTCATGAATCAAAGCAGAAGCATCTGTATTATTCAATCGCTTTTGCCCTTTCTATTGCATTGGCTCCAACGAGTGCTTATGCTGTAGGAAATCCCGTAGGCTCACCTGAAGCTTCAATGTCTCAGGCTGTGCAACAAAACGGTAATCACAAGGTAACTGGTCGTGTTGTTGACTCTACTGGTGAACCGTTGATTGGTGCCACTATTATGGTGGAAGGAACCAAGGAAGGTGCTGTAACGGATATTGATGGTAACTTTACCATCAATACCACGTCAAAGGCTAAGTTGGTTATCTCTTATGTTGGTTATACTACCCAGACAGTCCTTGTAGGCGACAAAACCACCATCGATGTTACCCTTAAGGAAGTTGCAAACACTATGAACGAGGTTGTTGTGACAGCTTTGGGTATTAAACGTGCTGAGAAAGCCTTGAGTTACAATGTACAGTCAGTTGGCTCAAATGAGTTGACACGTAACAAAGATGCTAACTTTGTGAACTCATTAAATGGAAAAGTAGCTGGTGTTAGCATTTCCAAGAGTGCCAGTGGTGTCGGTGGTGCAACACGTGTTATTATGCGTGGTGCTAAATCTATCGAAGGTGATAACAACGTGCTATATGTTATTGATGGTATTCCAATCTTTAACTTTAGTGGTGGACGCGATAGCGGTATCATGGGTGAAGGTCGTGTAAGCAGTGAAGGTATTGCCGATTTCAACCCAGAGGATATTGAGAGCATCAGCGTTTTGGCTGGTCCTTCCGCAGCTGCTCTTTATGGTAGTAATGCTGCCAATGGTGCTATCCTTATTACAACAAAGAAAGGTAAGGAAGGACGTGTTGCTATTTCGTTCTCAAGCTCTGCAGATTTCAGTTCACCATTGTTGATGCCAGAGTTCCAAAATACGTATGGCAATAAGCTTGGCTCATACGAGAGCTGGGGTGAGAAACTTGCAACACCAAGTTTATACGATCCTAAGAAGGACTTTTTCCGTACAGGAACAAACTTCATCAATGCTTTGACATTGAATATGGGTAATGAGTTTAATCAGACTTTTGCCTCTGTAGCAACCACCAATTCACGTGGTATCGTACCAAATAATACTTACGATCGTTACAACTTCACTATCCGTAACACCACTCGTATGCTTAAGAATAAGGTGCAACTCGACCTTGGTGCATCTTATATCAAGCAGAAGGACAATAACATGGTGTCACAGGGTGAGTACTGGAACCCAATCGTCGCAGCTTATCTCTTCCCACGTGGTGAGTCATTTGAGGGTATAAAGACCTTTGAGCGTTACGATAACGTGAGAAACTTCCCAACTCAGTATTGGCCAATCAGCGATAGCCGTTTTGCAAATCAGAACCCTTATTGGACGGCTTATCGTAACTTAGCACCAGATGATAAGGATCGCTTCATGTTCAATGCTGGTCTTACCTATAATATCTTTGATTGGTTGAGCGTAGCAGGTCGTATTCGTCTCGATAAGACGTTTATCACAAGTGAGCGTAAGATTTATGCTTCTTCATTCAATTACTTTGCCAAGGAGAAGGGCGCTTATGATTACTATGATTATAAGGATCATCAGACTTATATTGACGCTATTGCCAATATTAATAAGACTTTTGGTAAGTTCAGTCTTGCTGCCAACGTAGGTTATAGCTATTCTGACTATGCATCCCTCACCCGTGGTTATGGTGGTAACTTAGTGTTAGTTCCAAATAAGTTCTCTTTGAACAATATTAACCCAAGTGATAGCAAGATTCGTGAGGCTGGGGGTGACTCAAAGGTACGCAATGTTGCAGTTTTTGCAAGTGCCGAATTGGGTTGGAGAAGTATGGTTTATCTTACTTTGACAGGTCGTAATGATTGGAACTCACGTCTTGTGAACTCATCAGAAGAATCATTCTTCTATCCATCAGTTGGTTTGTCTGGTATTATCTCAGAGATGACAAAACTCCCTTCATTCATTTCTTATTTGAAGGTTCGTGGTTCCTACACAGAGGTAGGTTCTCCCGTATCACGTTCAGGTATGACACCGGGAACCATTACAACTCCGCTGGTGGGTGGTAGTTTGAAGTCTACAGACATCTATCCTTTTACCGATTACAAAGCAGAGCGCACGAAGTCATACGAGTTTGGTCTGACTGCTCGCTTCTGGAAGAAGTTGTCATTCGACTTTACTTGGTATAAGTCAAATACTTATAACCAGACTTTTGTTGGTGATTTGCCAGAAAGCTCAGGTTATAAAAAGGTATATTTACAGGCTGGTAATGTGGAGAACCGTGGTGTCGAGATGTCTTTAGGTTATAGTGATAACTTCGGTGGTCTGCAATGGAACTCATCATTGGTTTATTCTAAGAACGTCAATGAGATTAAGGAGATGGTGAAGGACTACTATCATCCATTGAGTCCAAAGCCTATCAATATCCCAGAAGTATCAAAGGATAATGGTCGTGTTCTGCTCAAGGTGGGCGGTTCTATCAATGATATTTATGCAAGAAAGGTATTGGCAAAGGACAACCAGGGATTCGTAAATGTTAGTCCATCAGGCGGTATGAGCTTAGAGACAGTTGAGCCTATCTACTTAGGTAAGACTACCCCAGACTTCACAATGGGTTGGAACAACAACTTCACTTATAAGAACTTCGGACTCAGCTTCTTAGTAAATGCACGCTTTGGTGGTATTGTTACTTCTTCAACACAGGCATTGTTAGACCGTTTTGGTGTGTCTAAGGCATCGGCTGATGCAAGAGATGCAGGTGGCGTGATGATTCCTAATCAGGGCTTGTATGATGCAAAGAAGTATTATACACTTGTTGCAACAGGTGAAAACGACCTTGCAGGTTATTATACCTACAGTGCAACAAACGTTCGTTTGCAGGAACTTACTTTGAGCTATAAGTTTAATTCAAAGCTATTTAATAATGTCATTAAGGATTTGACACTTTCATTTGTAGCTACAAATCCATGGATGATTTATTGTAAAGCACCTTTCGATCCAGAGCTTACAGCTTCAACAGGTACTTATGGACAGGGCAATGATTATTTCATGCAGCCAAGTCTGAAGAGTTATGGTTTCAGTGTTAAATTCAAATTCTAATTGAACATGAAGACAAAAGCATATAAATATATCGTAGGTTTCCTCGCACTGTCCTTGTTTACGGCTTGTGACTTCCAAAAGGTAAACACTAACGAATTTGAACTCCTTCCA
Organism: Prevotella melaninogenica; assembly: GCF_018127925.1. Classification (NCBI taxonomy): domain Bacteria; kingdom Pseudomonadati; phylum Bacteroidota; class Bacteroidia; order Bacteroidales; family Prevotellaceae; genus Prevotella; species Prevotella melaninogenica. The sequence continues at coordinate 723,246 of NZ_CP072347.1, forward strand.
GAGGAGGGATTGATGGATGGTATTTCTATTGGCGGTCCTATAACTGCCATGCAGAAATGCGTCTTCCCTGTAGGAACACAGGCAGATGGTACCAGTGTTGCTAATAGATATCAAACAGCTTATAACCTTGCTGCTGATTGTTGGAGTGGTTATTTCGGTCAGAACAATAACTGGGGCGGTCCTAATAACCTCAACTATTTCCTCAAGGATGGTTGGGTCGCATCGTCTTATACCGAGTCTTATTCAACGATTGTACCTTTGTGGCAAGACTTAAAGGGCAAGACTGAGACGCAGTTCCCAGAGGTTTTTGCTTTGGCTCAGATTCTGAAGATCTCTGCTTGGCATAAGGCTACAGATATGTTCGGCCCAATTCCTTACAAGGAGGCTGGTAAAGGACTCATCACTGTGCCATATGATAGCCAGGAAGAAGTCTATAAGGCAATGTTCAAAGAACTCTCTGATGCTATTGAAGTGTTGACAAAGTATGCTGATAATGGTAACAGCAAACTCTTGCCAAATGCTGATGCTGTCTATGCAGGTGACGTTCATAAGTGGGTTGTCTATGCTAACTCTTTGATGTTACGTCTTGCTATGCGTGTTTATTATGCTGATGCTGCACTCTCAAAGAAGTATGCTTTACAGGCTATCAATCATTCTTATGGTGTGATGAAGACCAAGGATGATGAGGCTAAGATGGAGAGAGGCGCAAGCTTGGAGTTCAAGAACAACCTCGATGTTCTTATCAACCAGTATAACGAGTGCCGTATGGGTTCTTCTATGTTGGCTTACTTAGGTGGTTATCAAGACCCACGTTTGCCAAAGTACTTCAATACAAGTACGGTTTCTCAGGCAGTGACTGTGGGCACATACGGAAAGTATTCTGGTGTACCAACAGGTCATGATGTAAGCTCTAACGATGCTTTCAAGGATTCTTCTCGTCCAGCTATCACAAGTACAACACCTACTTATTGGATGCGTGCTTCTGAGGTTTACTTCCTCTTGGCTGAGGCTGCGCTGCATGGTTTCGCTGTAGGTGGTACTGCTGAATCACTTTATGAGAAGGGTATCGAGATGTCATTTGAGGAGAATGGTATTGCAAGTTCTGAGGTCGCAGACTATATGTCGTCTGGTCTCAAGCCATCTGCTTACAGTTTCCATCTCACCAATCCAGGTGTGAATGTTGACGTACCAGCAGTAACAGAGGCTACTACAGCATGGAGTGGAACCGATGAGGAGAAACTTGAGAAGATTATGATACAGAAGTGGATTGCACTCTATCCTAACGGACAAGAGGCTTGGACAGAGTATCGTCGTACAGGTTATCCTAAGTTACATAGTGCTATTTCGAACTATAGCAATGGTGAGGTGGATAGCGAAGTGGGCATTCGTCGTATGCGTTTCCCAACTAATAAGTCTACATCGGCAGAGGATATTGCCAACTTAGAGAGTGCACGCAAGCTACTTCGTGGCGGTCTGGATAAGGCTGGAACACGTTTGTGGTGGGACAATAAGAATCATTAATATCAAGCATTTTGAATATGAAAAACTTTAAATATATCAGTTCGTTGGTATTGCTCTGTACAGGAATCCTTTTCTGTGGATGTAGTAAGATGACAGAGGTAGAGAACGAACCTTACGATCATGTCGGTGGATATAATACGATGAACAATGCTGAAAGCGAGAAGTATTATGCCGATTTGAGAGCTTACAAGCAGCAAGCTGTTAACTATGGTCGTCCTGTTGCCTTCGGTTGGTATTCTAACTGGTCGCCAGCTGGTACCTATCGTCGTGGCTATCTGACCTCTATGCCAGATAGTATGGACATCGTTTCCATGTGGAGTGGGGCACCTAACCGCTTTAATATCACACCTGAACAGAAGAAGGATAAGGAGTTTGTACAGAAGGTAAAGGGTACAAAACTCTTGGAAGTTACGCTCTTGTCTTACATTGGTAAGGGCAGAACGCCTGACTCTGTGTACACTGCTGTTGAGAAGCAAGCAGAGAAAGAAGGCTGGGCAAACGATCAAGCTCGTGTTGAAGAGGCTAAGAAGAAGGCGCGTTGGAAGTTCTGGGGCTTCGATGGTGTTGTTGGTTCTGACAATCACAAAGAGGCTTTGGCTCGCTTTGCTAAGGCTCTTTGCGACTCATTGGTAGCCAATGACTGGGACGGTTACGATATCGACTGGGAGATTGGTAGTGGTGTCTTCGATATGGATGGCACGCTTAGCACTAATGCCGACCTCGTTTACTTGGTGAAGGAGATGAATAAGTATATCGGTCCTAAGAGTGATCCAGAACATAAGGGACACCGCCTTATCTGTATTGATGGCCATTTCGGTAGCCTTACCGAGGCATTGGATGGATATGTTGATTACTGGATTGACCAAGCTTATGGTCGTACAACTCATTTCGATTACTACGGTGTTGATCCAAAGACAATTATCACAACCGATAACTTTGAGTCTTCTTTCAAGAGTGGTGGTCAGCTGTTAAGACAAGCCAAAAGTATGCCTTCTAAGGGTTACAAGGGTGGAGTAGGTGCTTATCGTTTCGATAACGACTACGACAACACCCCTAACTACAAGTGGATGCGTCAGGCAATTCAGATTAACCAACAGGTGTTCAAGGAGAGAATGGGTCAAACCGCTCAACCTTAACATTGTAAATCTCACATAATAATTTTAATAGAATACAAATATGAATAAGCATATTTTCAAGCATATTGCTGTGGCGTTTGCCGCATGCTGTGTGGTGAGTTGCCAAGACAGTGAGAGCGATTTGTTGAAGCAGAAGGTATATTTTGATGGCAATCTGCAGAAAGTCGAAATGCCAGACACTGGTTCAAGCTTAGATGTTGACATTACTTCTCGCCTTTCTAATAAGCAAGGTGAGGCGGTGGATGTTTCTTATTCACTTGCCGACTCATCACTGGTTGCTCTTTATAATAGCAAGTATGGAACAGACTATGTTGCTTTCAAGCATCAGAATGTTACGTTCAGTAAGACTTCTTCAACGATAGCTGCAGGAAGCATCTACGCTGACAAGGTGTCGTTGATTCTTAATAATCTTGATCAGTTAGAGGCGGGTAAGAACTATATGTTGCCTATCAAGCTACATTCAAGTTCTACTCCTGTCATTGATGGTGAGGATGTTGAGTATATTATTTTAGCAAAACCTGTTAAGATAACAAAGGCTGGTGACTTCTATAATAAGTATATCTCTGTGAAGTTCCCTGCAGGAACCTACTTTAAGTCATTCACCTATGAGGCATTGGTTCACTCTATTTGGTGGGGTAGCAACTGTACTATTATGGGCTCAGAGGGTCTGATGATCTTCCGTGTAGGTGATGTTGGTGGTGGTATTTCATCTGGTATCTTACAGGCAGCAGGTAGACAGCACTATGAAGCACCTGAGAAACTTCAGATTAACAAGTGGTATCATGTGGCATTGACCTACGATCAGGCAACTGGTAAGACTGTTATGTATCTCAATGGAACGAAGTGGGCTGAGTCTGCATGGAATATTCCTGGCTTCGATCCTAATGCTGATGTTGGTTTCAACATTGGTAAGATTCCTGGCTTCCCTTGGGGTGAGCGTCCATTCTATGGTTATATGAGTGAGATTCGTGTATGGAGTGTTGCTCGTAGCGAGAATCAGATTAAGCAAAATATGCTGAGTGTTGATCCTAAGTCTGATGGCTTGGAACTCTATTTCAAGTTGAATGGGTCAGAGACTGTAAATGGTAATAAGATTAAGGATTCTGCTAAGGGTATCGAGTGTACCACAGGCGGTCTTGAGTTTACTACCCTTGCTCAACCACTCACAATGAAGGACCTTCAATAAGGTTCACCTTAAATAAATAATATAAAGAAGAGTCGGACAGCTTTTGTTCGACTCTTCTTTTTATCCATTGAACTCTTTTATCCATTGAACTTTGAGGTTTGAACTTTATGATATGTGTTTTTTATCCTTTGAACTTTGAGGTTTGAACTTTGAACTTTATGATATGAGTTTTTATCCTTTGAACATTGATGTTTGAACTTTACCCTTGCAAAGATAATCAATTCATGGAAGGAATGCAAAGCACATCTATGTACAGATATATGTAGGCTGTTCGTTTATCTTAATGAGAAGGCATAGCCCCAACCATTATGGCATAGACCTAACCATTATGATATCCAACCATACCCCTGTACAGCCATATCTACAAAGTGATCCAGCAGCAGGTTTGTCTTGTTCGAAAACACCTCCCTATCATAGGTCTTTGGCAGATCCTTATCGAGCGACCGTTGTATCAGTCCCAACACCTTTGTCTTTGGTTGTGGGTCTTTATACCAGTCAACCACCAACAATCTTTCTTTTTCCTCCACCAACTTGTTATAGAGGTTTTTAGAAGCAAGGATAACTTCCTTCTCTTCTTCCTTTGTTAGCTTTCTACCTTGGATAAGAAGATCGTAGATTTCAAGTTCTTCCTCCTTTAATCCCATATCTGCCGACCGTCCCTGCTCTTTCTTGAGTTCATCAATCAGCTGTAACAACTTCTCATAGTAATCCTCATTCTCCGTACCACCTGCATTATAGGTGTCAATGATATTCTTGTATCTTTGGGAGAATGGCACTCTCGTACAGTTCTTATTAATCAACTGTTCCAACGCAGTTTCTATAAAGGTGCGGAGATTATCAATCTCCATTGACTTATAAGGAGTTGCATTGATAGACTTACGAATACTTTCTATATCTAATTTACTTAAGTCGATCACCTTACTCTGATGAATACTATATTGTGGCTTGTCTTCTGCAACCATCACCGTAACGCTATCGTCCAGTGTGTAGCTCATCTTCTCCTTTGCCCTTCTTAGTTTCTCATCATCTATTCTGTTACAGAACAGTCCGTTGAGATAACTCAGTGGAGAGAACTTCTCATTCTTCCATCCAAGCTCAAATATCTCTGGCTTTGCTGCATCATGCAGGTTCATCATGAGGTTACTCATCACCTTAAACCTGTTCTTACTCTCGTCTTTCTCAAGAATCTTATCGTATGCCAATCGTAAGGACTCCAGTTTGTCTAATGTGTCGCCATCGGCGATAATCTTATCCAATCTTATCCCTAAGCCTTGTAAGAAGGAGTCACACTCGTCAATACAGCTATCAATATTTGCGATCAACTGTGTTATATCCTTTGCAGGGAAGTCCGCTCCTTCCTCACCATTTGAGGCATAGTCAGAGAGTGCCTGCTGCATATACTTAAACACATTGACATAGTCTACCACGATACCGCAGGTCTTACCGGGATACACACGGTTGGCACGTGCAATAGCCTGCATCAGTGTGTGGCCCTTCATAGGCTTGTCAAGATAAAGGGTAGAGAGCGAAGGAACATCAAAACCTGTTAGCCACATCGCACAGACAAAGACCAGACTCAGTGAGTCGTCCTTATCCTTGAACCTGTCTTCGATGTCTTTTCCCTCTGGTGTTATCTCTTTTAGCTTATTACGATGGAAGTTAATGTCTAAGCCTTGCGCCTTAAACTTCTCATTCTCGTCAGCTTCTTCACTGATGACCACAGCCATCTCCACCTTATTCATATAGTCTAATCGTGCCGTCAACTCGTCACGTTCTTCCTTTGTCGTGGCAGCGTTACGCTCCTTGACGAGGGCTTTCTTTTCTTCTGCCCAGTAGTGTTGCACCTTATCATACATCTTTACTGCCGTGTACTTATCAACACTGACCACCATGCCTTTCCCTAAGAAACCTCGTCTTGGAAAGTGGTGGGCAATGTCTTGTGCAATACGGTCAAGACGTCCGTCGCGCTTGATTACCTCTAAGATACGCGAGGAGGAGTTCTCTAAGAGTTCTCTTTCTCTGTCGTTGAGTTCCTCTTCTTCGACAATCTTGTCAATGTCAGAGTCAAGCCAGTTGTTCTCTAATCCCACCTCTGGCACTCGACGACTATAGTACAGGCGCACTGTACTACCGTCTTCAATTGCTTGTGCAAAGTTATATTCTGATACATAATCGCCAAACCACTGATTGGTTAGTCGTTTGGAACCTAACAAAGGGGTTCCTGTAAAGGCGATGTAGTTAGCATTAGGCAGACCCGTGTGCATGTTCTCTGCCAACTGCTTATACTGTGTTCTATGTGCCTCGTCCACTAAGACAAAGATGTCGTTACGCTCAGAGAGGAGGGGATATTTCTTTGTTTTGTCATACTGAAACTTATGTATCAGCGTGAAGACCATCGGTTTATTACCACTAAGGAACTCACGCAGCTGGGCTGCATTCTTTGGCTGGCACTCTTCTTTCTCGCCAATGACCTCACTGCGCACGAAGGTCTTATGTATCTGTGTGTCGAGGTCGTCTCTGTCGGTAATGACGAGGAAGGTGAAGTTGCCCTTTAGCTTGCGCCTTACCTTTCTTACGAACATCACCATCGAATAGCTCTTACCCGAACCCTGCGTATGCCAGAACACACCTAACTTTCCTTTCAATTCCTCTCGTCGCTCAACGCTCTGCATGAGGTTGTTTACACCTAAGTATTGGTGGTTTTTAGCGATAATCTTCACCTGCTTGTTGTCAAAGAAGATAAAGTTTTCGATATAGTCTAACAGGCGTTCCTTGCGGAAAAGACCGTCAATGAGGTTGATGATTGAAAGACCATACTCGGCTATATGCTCACGGTCGAGTTTCTCATGTTCGTCGTTGACCTTTAGCCAGTCGAAGAAGAATTCATACTTAGAGTTCCAAGCACCCAACTTCGTCTGCATACCATTTGAGAGTACGCATATCTGGTTTAGTGCAAAGATGTTGGGTATATCTTCTCGGTAGCTAACGAGATTCTTCTCATAGGCTTCCTTTATCTTTACGGTAGAGTTCTTCAACTCGATGAAGACCATTGGAAGTCCATTGACAAACAAGAGTACATCGGGACGACGATAACGAAATCTACCCTTTATCCACATCTGATTGACACAGTGGAAGTCGTTGTTCTCTACATTGTCAAAGTCTATCAGCCGAACGATGTCAAAGTCGTCTTTGCCGTTCTTCTTCACCTTTACATTGATACCATTGCGCAGATAGTTATAGAACTTATAGTTTGTGTCCATCATGTCCTTACCCGTATAATCCTTACGGAAGTCGGCTACTACCTGCGCTAAGATACTCTTGTCAATCTGTGGGTTAAGTCGTTCTAAGGCTGCAAGGAACACTGCAGGCAAGATACACTCTGATGAGTTGCGACGCTCCGTCTTGCTAACGTCATCTTGCGCTTCCACACTTGGGTCACACTCAATGCGCTTCCATCCGAACTCTGGTTGCGATAGTCGGGTACAAAGGGTCTGCTCTATGTCGTCTTCACTGATAAACGATTTCATAATACAATGGGTTGATTAAGATTTTACTTCAAGTTTGCCACTCATCAAACGGGGAAGGAGAAGGTCACGCTGGCGAGTGAGGAGTTGGTTTTGCTGTTGAATGATACTTATTTCTTTGAATAGAGGTTGTACTTTTTTAACGAATGAAATGTTAGTCTCCTCGTCGGGAAATAAAACTCTAATAGACTTAATTAGTTCTTGACTTAAGTTTTGTTGAGCAGCACCAAAGCTAATAGATAATAAGTATTCTCTAATAGACTTCAAATAGTGAAAGAGGTAATATTTATAGTCGATATGTTTTGGTGTAAATACACAACACGCTTGATTGCATGTAGCTTCAATTTCTGATATTCCTAATTTACCAACATTAACTCCATACATTGCCATAAGTAGAGTACCTTTGGGGAATAGTTTAGCTGAGGAATTGTTAACAGCATCTTCTGTGATACATTCCTCTGTGTTTATAAGGATACAATCTTGCAGTTCTCCTGTTTTTATCCAAGGAATAGTACCATTCTTATAGTATTCACCTTTATTTCGACTTGGTGTTCCACCAGATGATGTTTTGATGTTTTTTATTAACTTTATTCTTTTCCATCCTTTAGGCAATCCATTAACCATTTCTACATTCTCGTGTTTAGGGAATCGGAAACGGACGAACCACTCTTTATAAAGGTTCTCTGCCATCTGTTCTAACAGACGGATACGACGAGTGTTGTTCTCGATAAGACGGTCATAGGAGGAGAGGATAGAGGCTATCTTCTGTTGAAGCTTTTTTTCATGTATTTTAATCTTAAGAGAATGTAAGTGATTTTGATTCAGTGTAGGTACACCTGCTCCAGTATTATATTGTTCTAAATGCATCATTTGTAAGAAGTAATACACATATCTTGGAAAATTCCCCTTATAGTCTTTAACATATAAGGACGTATTTAGAGGCCAGCATCTTCCCTCTATATATTGAACTTTACCTAAACTTCCTGAACGTCCAGTAACAACCATAGGACCTTCCACTTTATATTCTTTATGAAAGGCTTTTATATTGGTAGATGTTATTACAGGATATTCTCCCTTTTCTATCTTATAATCTGGTAAATCAAATCCACGGTTAAGTCTGATAAAATCATCGAATCGAATCGTTTCCATACTCTGTTTACCCCAACAACTCCTTTAAGTTCTTCTCAATCTCACTCTCCAAGTCTTTAGCTTCAGCGGATAGCTTTGCAAACTCCGAGTTTAGCGATAGCATTTCGGTGCGGAATTCCTCTTCGGTCATTCCGTCGTCTTCAATCACTACGCCCACATATCGTCCTGCGTTAAGACTATAATCGTTGTCGATGATGCCATCTTCGCCTTCAAGTTTCGCTACCTTGCACAGACCGACAATGTCTTGATATTTGCCGTCTGGCCAGCGCTCTAAAAGCCAGTCTGCTTCGCGTTGCTTGTCTTCTGCCTTATACTCATCGACCAATGCCCAGAAAGCATCGCTGTCGCCCTCGTAAAGACGTGAGATGATTCCGAGGTTTTTTACCTGCTCTTCAGAGAACTTACGGTGTGCACGGTCTACCTGTGTAAAGATGTTACGAGCATCGACAAAGAGTATTTCGTCTTTCTTTGGTCGCTGCTTATTAAAGAACCAAAGTGTGGCAGGGAGGGTCACGGTAGAGAACATATTGCTGGGGAGGGTCACCATCTGACTGATGATGCCGTCCTCAATCATCTTCTTACGTATCTCCAGTTCGCTGCCTCCTGCATCGCTGGCAGAGTTTGCCATGACAAGTGCTGCCTTACCTTGCTCGTTGAGGGCTGTGGCAAAGTAGCCAATCCATAGGTAGTTGGCATTAGGTACGGTCTCTTTCTTGTCAGAAGCCTTCTTGGCAGACTTTGTTTTGTTGCGAGGTATACCATAGGTGTTAAAGCGTGCATCGTCTGTCACCCTCTCAACGACTACCTCATCGACATTAAACGGAGGGTTAGCCATGACATAATCGAACTGTCCAACGGCATTGTAAGGATCGCTATAGAAAGAGTTAGCCTCCGTAATCTCGCCACGCACATTGTTGAGTAGAAGGTTCATCTTTGCTAACTTTACCGTGTCAGGCTCTTTCTCCACGCCATAGCAACGGAAGTTCATCATCTGTTCGTTAGTGGCATTGTGGCGGTGCATATAGCGTGCCGCCTGAACGAACATACCGCCCGAACCGCAGGCTGGGTCAAGAAACTTCTTGTCGCCAGTGGCTGGCTGTAAGACCTCAACCATATACTGTACGACACTGGCAGGGGTATAGAAGGCTCCTCCTCCCTGACCTTCAGCAAGGGCGAAGTTGCCAAGGAAGTATTCGTAAATCTGTCCGAAGATGTCAATACTGATGTTTTCTGGAATGTCTTTGAACACACGTACGATGCGACTCAAGAGTTCAGGTTCCTCCTCAGGCACTAACTGTCCGTAGACCTCCTTTGGAAGAACACCATCCATACGAGGGTTCTCCTGCTCAATCGCCTCCATAGCAGCCTTTACTAACAACGCCTTTTGGGCATCGTCGGGGGCATCATTGAGATAATCAAAATAAGCACATTCGGGCAGGAAGAAACCACACTTCTCAATGGCTATGTCCTTATAGCTACGTTCCATGCGTGTGCCCTTATACTCGTTATAGGCTGCATCAATCTCCTCTTTATGCTGCTTAAAAAGCACATCGGCATAGCGGAGGAAGATAAGTCCAAGGATAGGCTGACTATACTTGTTGGCTGCAAGGTGTGCGCCAGCACGTAACATGTCGGCAGATTGCCATAGTCGGCTTTCGAGGTCTTTAAGTTCGGTACTTGTCATTGTCTTATTTTTCTTTTTGCGTATTGACTCTTTAATGATTATGCAAAGATATTAAAATAATACAAGAATACCTTAGGTTTTGTGGATAAGTTGACGAGTTAACGGGTTGACGAGTAAACAAGTTGACTGGTTGACGAGTTGACAAGTAAACGAGTGAACAAGTTGCTTGTGGACAGGGTAAGGGGAGACAGGGTAACAGGGTAAGGGAAGACAGAGTAACAGGGGGACAAGGAGACAGAGTAACATATTTAACAGGTTTTGGGGGAGGATGAGGTAACAAGTTGATAATGTAGGGTAAGGGTGAAATATGTTTACAAAAGGCGGTGCGTTTTGGGTCGAAAAATGGTCTTAAAAGGGCTAATCTTAGTGGTCTTGTAACTTGCAGAGAATCATATACTTGCAAGATTGCGTTTTAAAAGGGCGTTAGTAAGGGTCCAAGAGGGCGTTAGGTGGACCTCAAAAGGGCATCTTTTGCAAGCCAATTAGGCATCTTTTAGAAGGTAAATGGGCATAAATAAGAAGTTGATATTTGAAATATTTTGACACGAGGCTTCCCTTATGCTTTAGTTGTATAGTTTAAAAAAACGAGGGACTGCCATAGACAGTCCCTCATTAGTTCTTTTTATAGTGCAGTATGAAAGTCGAAACTAACAAGTGCACTTGCTAAATAGCGATGCAAAATTAGATAAATTATTTAGAGGAAACAAGTGTTTTAACTTTTTTTGTTTATTTCTTCTTCTTCTAATCCTGAATTGTGCAGTATAACGTCTTTGACACATTGATACGGAATACTATTATAGGCTTCTTGCAACTTAGCTTCCATCTCTATTACTCTGTTTTTAGATATTTTCAGTAGAAAATATCTGAAAACCAGATATGCACCTGATAGCATTGTTTTACGTCCACCTAAATCACCCAAAGGACCTTTACTTATAGCTTCAGGTAAGCTAAGGTCGAATAGTACTTTTCCGTGTGCGCAGCAATTGCGTAGGCGTCTGACCGTATTTATATAATTAGAAAAGACCGTAGGTTTTGAGATACCATACACTTTAGCAATATCACATTTTAGATGCTGATCTTTCAGATTATCGTATAGATTGATTATTGTACCAAAGGGCATAAACTCAAGTTCTTTCCATGCCGGAGCATCGGTTTTGTACTTGGTATAATGTTGATTAATCAGTGTTTCTTTCCTAATATTCTTAAGGATTCCCTTATATGTACGACTTTTTAAGAGTGAATCATTTACGACGCTATTATCTTTATACCAACATGGTATGTTTTTGTATTTGTTTGATACAAGATAAATAACAGTGGTTCTAAAATTCACCTCTATGCGACTGATGTATCGTAGCAGAATATTTCGTAGGTCAAAATCGAAATAATATAGTTTTATTGCATGTTCGAAAATAGTTCCATTTATGAATATATGGTTACGAGGTTTCCCCCTGGTTGGCATAACTTCAAATGGAAACCAATAACAGCCCATACGATAATAACCTATATCAAGTAATGCTTCCCTTACTTTTTCTTCTTGTTCGGCATCAATAGTCATACCACGAGTACGTAACTTTTGAATCTGATCGTTAACTGATATTGCTGTTTTCACCTTTACTTTTTTTGCAAAGATACAATAAAAATATAAAAAATAAAAAGTAATGCAATATTTTGTATACCATCCTAAAAATATCAAATTATTTCTGTAAAGCGGAAAGTAATAAATTAAAGAGGAGTAGGTTGACGAATGAGAGTTAGATGTACAGAGATGTTGTTTTATTTTCTTTTTCTGTTTGAGAAACTAAAGAGAAAACAAGATGAGAGGATGTATCAAAATGCAAATTAATAAATTGACAAATTTCAAACTATAAGTAGTTTTTCCTAAAAGCAAAGAAAAGACCATCTCTTTCCTCAAAATCGAGTATAGAAATGGTCTTTTTAAATGAATTGTGAATTACTTCACCACCACCTTACGTGTAGTGCCATCAGAAGACTTGATGATGTTAAGACCCTTCTGTAGCTTCTGAATCTGACGACCATCAACGGTGTAATACTTTTCTGTTGTAGTCTTACTGAAGTTTGCACTCTCGATACCATCGGTAGTAAGTGTGGCAACCATTGGTTCGCTTGAATACTTCTTGCCGTCAGCTTCGTAGACCATTATGACCTTGAGGGATGTGATAGAACTATCATAGAAGTGAAGAATACGTAGGTTATCGATAACCTTGAAGTCATAGTTATTCTTGTCCTGATAGTTGAAAGGAATATTGACTAATTCTTCCTGCTCCATGTAGTTGTAGTTAGTGCCTTTCTTGAACTTGAAAGGTTCTGTGCTACCATTAACATAGACATTGTAGTACATCTTCTCTGGGTCGAGAACGTTGCCATTAACGTCTGCGTTCTTTACATAGAATGCTAATTTAATCTCATTAGAAGTGTTTTCGTAGTTTGGAGTAGAGGTGAAATAGAAGTATTCTGGTGTTGCTGGTGCTCCAACCTCCTTCTGAATGTAAGGAGTCAAGGTAAGAGCATCATAGCTCTCAACGTAGTCTTCACCAGTAATGTTATCATTACTTGCTCTACCTAAAGAAGTTCTAAGAATCTTAGAAGTAGTCAGTTTACCAGTAGCATCAATGCTGAACTCAAGGTTATCTGCAGCCTTTTCTTCATTCTCGAAAGCAGCTGCAAAGGTGTGATATTCCGACTTATCGCTATCGTATTTCTTAAAGTCTGTCTTCTTGGTAATACCCAAATACTGATTAGTAGACATGACAGCCTTGTCGCCCTGCTTGGTAAGTTTCACCCAAACGTTTGCAAGTTTCTCAGCTTTGAACAAGCCCTTGACATAGATATCGTTATTATCGGTCATTACTTCAACAATACGTGGTGAAGGATCAGACTTAGAAGTAACGGTGTACTGGCTCTTTGTAGCTGTAGCTGGTGGTGTTACGAGCTGCTCTTTAAGTGGTTCAATCGTAAGAGCCCAGTCGCCACCATAGTTATTTAGCCAGCTATTATTATAGGTAGCACCCCATATTTGCTTCTTCTGACCCATACCAGACATCTTGAGTGTTCTTCCTTCCACTGTGAAATCTACGTAGTTCAAAGCTGGACCAACAGGCTCGTAATTCTTTCCATCATCAGAAGAAATCAAACGATTAAGAGAGATTGTGCGCTCACTACTTTCCTCCTCATCATCGTCCCCACCGAGGTCGTCTGTAAAGATATCCTGTGGTAGCTTTGCTCTATACTTGCCATCAGGTTGTCTCTCAAGCTTCAACCATGACTTACTGTCGAGGCCTGATAGTGGATTGTAAATGTAAATACAGCCATCTTCACCGATAACAATCTTAGACACGATACCTTCATATCTGCCAGGCTGAACACCTGTCCAGCCTTTCTTAACCCAAGACTTGCTTGAGCGATACAGGTTTTCAATCAGCTTACCTTTAGGAGTGTCCTTTATTATCTGAGCGGAAGCTGTAAGGCTCAGTACTAAAGCACAAATTGAGAATAAAGTTCTTTTCATAACTGTTACTTTTGATTAAATGAATTGTTTTGTTTGTCCTTGTTTTAGAAATCATAGCCAATACCTATGGTACAGTAGCTACTTCCTGCGTCTGCTGTCTTCAGATTATATGCTCCGTTCAGACGTAAGCCATGGTACTTGAAGCCTGCACCCATAGTGACATGGCTGAGGTCGTGGTCACCATACTCATAGCCTGCACGTACTGATACCATCTTGTTATAGGTGTATTCAAGTCCGCCACCAAGCATAAAGAGCTTTGCCTCTGTAGGTTGGAAGAAGTAACGAGAAGACAAGGCAGCAGCAACTTGATGCTTCTCTGCTACCTCTACAGACAGCGCACCACCTACAGCAAGATAGGTTGGGAGTGTCGTCTTGTGCTTGTTGCCATAGTCGAGTTGAGGACCAATAGCGCCCACCTTCGCATCGAGTATGAGGTTGGCTGGTTTGTTGGCAAGGGTCAACTCGTTGTTTTGATAGGCTCCACCCACGCTGAAAGCAGCACCTGTAGCATTCTTAGAGAGATGACTATAGATAAGACTTCCTGTTGCGTAGGCAGCGAATCCCTTACCTAAGAAATAGGTATAACCCAAGTCGAGGGTCCAGTTATAAGGTTGATAGTCCTTGGTCGGATTACCCGATATGTCGTAGCCCTTCAGCTTCAAGCCTCCAGCATAGCGGAAACCAGCGAAGACAGCATGACGCTTAGCCAACTTATAGCCAGCAGATAGAGTGTAAATACCGAAGGTTCCATCGGCACCCTCTGCCTTTTCAAAGAGAGAGGCAGATGCATCTGCGGTGAACTTCTTATCAGTTGCGAAGAAAGCAGCAGGATTATTGTATAGATACATACCCTCAGCAGCAGCCGAAGCATTACCCATAGCGGCTGTTCGGGCATCGGTATTCGCTGTTAATATCGAGAGATCTTGTCCCTGAGCATTAGCCTGCGTAGCACCGAGAAGTGCTGCGCAAGCTATGAGAATGATATGTTTTGTATTCATACTTGTTGTGTTTATCGTTTAATGAACATCTGGGTATGGTTGCCCTTACTGGTATATACGGTCAGTTTATACGTTCCAGGATTTAGTTTAGAAAGGTCAAGTGTGGCTACGTTGTTCTTGTCTGGAGTCACAGTAGCCTTTATCAGACGCTCACCTACAGTAGAACTGATAACGAGTTCAGCCTGTTTCACCTCTGGATTGAGTAGGGCATGGATGTCTCTTTGTACTGGAATAGGATAAACGGCATAGACAGGAGCCGACTTCTTTTCAACAACTCGTACTTGGAAAGAGCCATCAGAAGATGTCTCACGACCGTCTGTAGCAGCGATGCTGATACGTGTAACACCCTTTGCCATTCCCTTCAATTGAAGGTTGTCATTGTGGATAGTAGCTGCAGCGATACTACCATTGGCAGCTGTGGCTTTGTAAGTAAGCTGAGTATTGCTACTATGTGTGTAATGACCAGTCAATGGAATCGTTACTACTCCCTCGTCCAATCCAATGATATAGTTCTCGAAAGGCTTTGTTAGCTGTGGTGGAATGTACTTCACAATCTTAAATGTAAAACTCTTTTCAGCCTTTGCTCCTAAGTCATCAGAGAGTACAAAGGTACAAGTATAACTACCTGCTTCAAGCACAGGGACGAGGTTGACGGTCACTGTATTACCTTTCACAGTGTAGGAAACGCCCTTTGTCTCACCCGTAGCTTTGATGTCCCAATTGTGACCATCAGGGTCAGCAACGTTGAAAGAGAATGATTTACGATCGTTCTCCATGACCTCTATTGCCTCTGTTGGGAAGTTAGTAGCCTCTGGAGCATGGTTGAGTCGGGTCGTACACTTCTGAATCATAGGTTCAGAAAGGTTGCCCCAACGGTCAACTGCCACTACGGCAACACTGTAAGTGGTGTTGTCCTTCAAGTCATCAAAGTCATACTTAAGTGTCTCACCTAAGCTATGACCCATACCATTGATTTCTCTGTAGGACATATCCTTGAGCCTATCAGCTGTCAATTCGCCCTGAGTAATGTAGAGGCGATAGAAGGCTGCGGTCTTATCTTCGTCCTTAGCGATGCTCCACTCCGCATTGATGTCTACGAAGTCAGGCTTGAGCGTAAGGGTTCCTACCTTCTCTGGGGCAATCTTTGTGTCTGATTCAAAGGCTGCTTCGGCATCAATATAACCCTTACCTAACTTACCTTTGTAGGTTGGGTTTTGCTCATCGATGTTGTAAGGGCGATAAGCAGTAATCAAACGTGACTTTAGTTCTTCATTCGTAAAGCCCTGACGACCAAAGTAAGAGGCGATGAGTGCTGCGATACCTGACACGTGTGGGCATGCCATTGATGTTCCTTGGAAGTAAGCATAACCTGATGCAACCTTCTTCTTTGGTACTGTACTCAATACGCCAGCCTCTGTTCCGAAGCGGTCTTGATCACCACCTGGAGCGGTAATGGTCACCCATTTTGCGTAATTACTATAACTTGCCTTACTGAAGTCCCATGCCATTGCTGCGACAGAGACCGTCGGAGCATAGCAAGCAGGGTAAGCAGAGAACTCTTTGTTCTCATTACCAGCAGCGAACATAACCACACCACCCTTCATTGGAGAGTCTGGACGCTGGTTGCCGTTAGCATCACAACCAGCCATCTTGATGAAGTAGTCCACTGCTTCTTTCAGCAACTGAGGCATAGAGGTGACACCTGCAGTAGAGGAATATCCCCATGAGTTCTGACAGATAACAGCCCCGTTGTCAGCTGCATACTTAATGGCAGCAGCCGCATCACCCTGCTCGTCTTTGTTTCTAAATATCTGACAACTCAACAAGCGTACACCACTATCTGGCGAACCATCGCCACCTGCGATACCAGCCACACCCTTTCCGTTGTTGTTGCGAGCAGCAACAGTACCTGCAACGTGGGTTCCGTGTCCGCCATCATCGGGTTCGATAGTACCGCCAACAACGTCTTTAGCTGTTACAAAGTTGTAACCATAGATATCATCAACAAAGCCATTGCCGTCATCATCGACGTTAGGTTGACCGTTCTTCTCCTTTTCGTTGACATAAAGATTGTCTTTCAAGTCCTCGTGGGTGATGTCAATACCACCATCGACAACGGCTACAATAACGTTTTTCTTACCTGTTGTGTACTTTTCCCAAACAGGTTTAACATTACAGTCAGCCCCTTTTACTGCACGTGGATTTATAGTACCGTTGTTGTAGTAATGCCACTGTTTCGCAAGAAGAGGGTCGTCAAAGTTGCTTCCTGTACCCTGCATGCTTGCTTCAGGAGCGCTATAAGGAGTCATCTTAACCGTTGGTCTTGCCATTGGTAGTACTCGTTCAGCACATTCAACACCTTCAGCTTTCTTGAATTGGTCTAAGACAGCAGCCACATCTTTGCTCTTATCAAAATAGATTGTGTACCAACGGTCGAGTCCTTCAGCTACGGTTCGTGCTTCATAGATACCTGCCGGCTTAAATACTCTTTCCATTTTATAAGCCCCAGAGTACTGCATAGCAGAGGTCATAGCCGATGGTACGCTCTGCATCTCCACACTACCACTACGCGTTGCAGGTATAGCTTGGTTTGTACCCTTTGCCAACTTCACGTTAATACAGCCTTTTATGGCAAAAAGGTCTTTGTCAATATTGACAGAGCGTGTGTTAGAAACGCTTGCATCTGAGTCCAAGCTGTCCTGGCATGAGGTGGTAACCATCATGCCAGAGAGCGCACACGCACATAGATATATAATCGATTTTCTCATCAATGTTCCTTTATTTTATTTCTTTGGATTGTATTGTTTGAGCATACGTTCTACCTTTGCCAGACGCTGTTCTTTACTTCCTGCAAAGACAGTTGGCTTGTATAGAACAGTAATTTGCATGACAGCCTTACCATTATTGACGTCAGCATATTCTCCACCTGAGATTGCTAAGGTCAGATAGTCAGAACGACGCGCATAGACATGATGCTTACCATTGTAGCCAACGAACTCAAAGTTGTTTGCAGTAAGCAGTTTGTCAAACTCATGGGTTACGAACCATTCATTACCATACTGCCATATTCCTAAGTTTGGTTGGCTGTAGAATAAACTGTATTGCTCAACGCTTCCAGCCTTCTCTTGTGGTACAGCGGCATCATTATGAAGATAGAAGAAGTAAGTACGAGCAATCAATGTAGGGTCATTTGTCTTGTAGAGAATAGCTTCAACCTCATTACTCTTAGACATTTGTCGCTTCATTTCCTCACTGTTCTTACTTGTCTCATAAGCTTCGACATCACTGATTTTCTTGTCAGTTTTGTTCAAAAGGTCAATGGGACCAAGGTCAAGACTACTAAAGGTAGGGTAGCTACGGTCTTGTGTGTGCATCTGATAGAAGAATAACACAACGCTATTATTCTCCTCTCTAATGTCTACATCCATCGTGAAAGCTTCCTTTATATTGACGTAATGATTCGTGTCTTTCTCGTCCCTTGTATATCCGTTGGCTCTCATAAACTCTTGGAAAGCCTGCGACTTCACAGCGTTAACACCCTCTCTTGTCAGTGAACGTGTGTAGATACGCGTTGGAACAGAATACTTTGTATCGTGTACATAGACCACATCCTTGAACAAAGGCGATGGGGTCTTGAAGAAGTAACTCTCTTCAAAGATACCGTTTACCTCGTCAGGACCGCCATATTCCGTCAAGAAACTACCACGACGATACTCAAAGTCCATCATCTTATGCAGACTATAAGGGTTACCTGGGTTACAAGCCAAGATAAAAGTAGCAACGCCCGGCTGCTTAACAACCACCTCGTGGTTCTTTCCAGCAAAGGCGATTGTCAGTTTTGTGGTTCTTTCCGTAGTGCCATAATTAGGCTTAGAAATAAACTTCAAACCATGCTTTTTCTTGATAACCTGCATCCACTCTGGCTGCTCATTCTGTGTAAGGTCATAGGAAGTAGCATCCAACTTCAAGTCGACTGTTGTCGTACCACCTGCCTGTGGCAGAATTACCTCACCATTGTTTAAGTTTAATGTGATGTCAGCAGCACTCTGATTTACCATGATTTTCTGTACAGCCAGTCCACCATCAACAAGGATATAGCTACTTCTCTCCATACCTGTTGTATTAGGATCGAGGTGTACAGAAATCTCGTTTCCGCTTTGTGTAAGGTGAACCCACGCCTTCGGTGTAGTAGCCATCCACTCCTTACAGTTCGTGTTTACGGTAATTGTCTTCTCACCAATCTGATTAGAGAAAGAAATCTCCTTCTCTGAAACATTCAGATAGGGCTGGTCAAAGCTGTCATTCTCAGCACATCCAACTGCTATACCCAATAATAGGCATAGCAGAGAGAACTGTAGCAGCTTATGTATATTGATTATACGCATATCATGTAATTATTTAAATAAGGTATAACAATTTGCTTAGAACTTCAAAGCCTTCTTGGCAGCAGCGAAGTTTCTAATCATCTTAGCCTGTGCCTTTACGGCTTTACTACTTGAGCCCGATACGGATGGATCGTAGCTGTAAAGCAATGCGAGTACAGGTGCGTTGTTATCTAACACGCAGGTAACATCAATAACCAAGTGGTCGCTTTCACGTACAAAGAAGTGGTTGTTGCCTGATGTGCGGAGGAAAGAGAAGCCCTCATCACCCAATACCTTCTTGATTTCTTTGGTTGCAACCCATTTAGTACCATACTTCCATACACCGAGGTTGGTGTCTTTGAAGAGTAATGCACCAATCTGAACACTACCCAAATTGTCTGGTGCATCACCATCCTTATCCGTTGTGTAGAAGATGTGAATACGTCCGTAGGCTGCAGAAGGGTCTGTACTTGCCTTCAGTTTATATTGAATCTGTGAAACCTCAGTATTCTTATGTTCGTTGAGGCTACGCTCTTCTTCTGTACTACCAGCCTTCTGCTCGTATTGTTCAATCTGTGCCAACTTCACGTTGTCTTTCTGCAGAAGCTCAAGAGGATAGAATGGTAACTTGCTGAAAGTCTTGTATTCGCCATTCTGCTTCATAATAGGTGTGAAAGTGAGGTTAACTCCTTCGTTGTTCTCCTTTTCTGATATATAAACCTTCAAAGAGAGTAAATCCTTGTCATTGGTATATTCTCTGTCAGACTGAGAGTTGCTGCGCACATAACCATTGTCTGTCAAGAACTTATCGAAAGCCTTGTCCTTCACGGCATCAATCGCCTTTCTACCATCGCCAATCATGATAATCTGTGACGGATTAATACCATCAGTGCTACAATACTGAATCAAAGTAAAGATAGGCGAAGCAGTGATAAAGGTGTAAGTCTCCTCAAGTCCATAAGCTGGCATAGCTGCTTGATACTCGCGCAGGTAGCTACCACGACCCAACTCAAAGTCCATAATCTTATGCTCGTCCTGTGGTACACCTGGATGAATAGGGAGGAGGTAGCGTTGAATACCCGACTGAGAAACAACAATCTCACGGATAACACTACCGCTCTTGGCGTAAAGTTTCACCTCACGCTTCTGATAGGTATCGTTACGCTCAGCTACCAGTTTGATATCTTCCTCCGACTTGACAATCTTTAGCCAACTAACTTCTTCGCTGGTTGTTACGTCATAGACAGATGAATTCGTCGTAATGTCAATCGTCTTCTCACCACCTGTCTGTGGCAGATAGATAGCATTTGGAACCACGTCAAGCGTTACGTCAGCTGCGCTCTGAGTCACAGCAATCTTACCAGCTGCGCCGTTGGCGTTAACGAGTACATAGCTTGTGCGCTCTGTTCCAATCTTGTTTTCAGTTACCTTCACCTTCAGTACGTTACCGTCCTGAACCAGCGAGAGCCAGTCGCCTTCCTGTGGAGACGATGCAATCCAGCTGTTTTGATTTGTTGTTACGCTAATGTTTCTTTCACTTACGCCTTTATCAAAGGCAATACTGTTTTCAGAAAGCACCAGTGTTGGCATTTCAAATTCGTCTTCCTTTGCACATGAGAACAAGCAAAGAAGAATGCCGCCTAACATTAGGGAGTAGAGTGTCTTTTTTAATTCCATACTCTTCAAGGGTTTTATTAGATAAAATATAATATTGATTAGACTTTTTTAAAAGAGAAAAATCTCTTTGTCTGGTATTTAAAAATGAGTAAAAGCTTTAAATGATGGTATTTATCTTATTTGCGCCAAATTAGATTATCTGCCGCAAATATATTCTTTAATAAGAATAAAAGCAAGTGGATTTGGTTAAAATAAACTAATCATTTGTTATTTATTTCTCATCTTATACACGCATGTAAATAAATACAAATATGTTCTTTTAACACGTATTTCCGATTTACTTTTCGGCAAGTCAAGTCTTCCGCCAGACTTATCACCTTATTTAATATTCTATATAACATCATTATTATTATGGTCTGTAAAATTTTTCGAGTGCAAAGGTACTGGCTTCTTGTTAAGGTGGCAATACTCATTTATAAGTAATTTATTGTTGATTTTTTGTGTGATTAAGTTTTCTTATCCCTAATAAAGATTACATAATATTGATTATTAGTTATGGTTTATTGGGTTTTGTGGGCTGTGAAAAATAAGGTTCTTCCGAAATATGGAGTGATAACTAAAAGTCTTATATAATAGGCACACGGAGTAACGGAGAGACGGAGGTAATGCTATGTCACAGAGGTGCCGACGGCACAAAGAGCGACGGAGGTATAGCGTACAGATTCTTGATAACAATTTTGAGGTAAACGCTTTGTATATAAATTGCTAATAGAATTGGCAAACAAGCTCCGTCGCTCTATGCACCGACGGTGCCTCCGTTACTTCCATTGCTTTGTTTTAATAATCCTCCGTCCTCTCCGTGCCTCCGTGTGACATTGCTGCAAACTCTAAACACAAGTGGCAAACCTTATCACTCCAAAATCCTGAAGACCAAAAAAATAATTACAGAATGACCCTTCTGTAAGCCTTTTGTTTATAGAAAATTGCTCTAAAAATGGGGTTTTGTAACGGTCAGATAATCAGGGTCTTACAAATACGATTTGAAAAGGGCATCTTTTAGACTCTTAAAGGGCGTTAGTTAGACCTCAAAAGGGCATCTTTTGAAAGCCAATTAAGGCTTAATTCGAGTCTAATTGGGCATTAGTTGTTTTTTAATGGTTTGAAGAAACTTTACATAATATTGGTTATTTAATCCTCTGTGAGTGGATGAATGCAGTTGGGAGTTAGTCTGTACATTTAGGTAAGTGCTTCGTTGAAGGATAAACGTAAAAGGCCATTGATGGTATTCTGTAGGTTAATCAACCGAATACATTCAATGGACTTGTGATATATGATGATTATGTTTTATGCTTTTTTCTTCTTCGCACTTCTTCTCTTCCACCACAGATAGTAACCACTAATAGGGAGGAAGCCACCAATAAAGGCTGCGATAGCATAGAGAACGCGTGAGAACCAGCCGCCCCATGTTCCTGTGTGTAACTGCTTAAACAGCTTTCCACCCTTTGGCTTTTTGCCATGGTGGTCGCCTTTCAGATCTTTTGCTCCGTCCTTCTGTACTTGTGGTTGTCCCTTCATCTGACTTGCGTCCGTAGGTGCAAAAGCTTTGTCGTTTGTTCCGCCCTGCTTCATTCCATCTTTAGGCTGTTGCATCTTCATTTCCTTTGGTGGCATAGGCTGACCGAAGAGTTTAGACATTCCCGCTCTGTACCAGCCGAAAGAGAAGACAGGACCTGTGAGTGCCATGAGGAAAAGGAAGATAAAGACATAGATACCTAATGACACGTGAGAGTCGTAAACAAAGCGACGGAAACCCTTGTTAGTGCTGACGGTCAAACGACTTTTCAACGCCTTCTTGGTCTTTGGCCACCAGATGACAACACCCGATAACAATACGATTGACATACAGATTGCTGACACGGCTGTAAGGATGCGTCCAAGTGACTGTCCACCCTCATGTGCATTCTCTGGTTTCATAAAGAGCCAGCGGTGTAGTCGTACTACCATTGTATAGATTGGCATCTCTTTGGCATTCATGTCAAAGAGTGGTGCAAGGTCTTTTATTAGCAGTATTGCCAGACCACTGAAGCACAAAATAGCCATGACTACGCCTAATGGTAAAGCAAACCAACGGTGAATCTTTAAACAGAATTTTCTCATATCCTAAATAATTATTGTTTTGTTACTTGTTTATCTGTTGTTTCCTCTTTTACTTATCCTTTTCCTTCCCTTTCGTTATGGATAGCTTTAAAGTTTTATATGCTTAGATGATTGAAAACCCTGAAAGTTTATTTTATGAGGAAAGAAATTAGTGTTTGTTAATGTTGTTGTGGAAATCTTATTTGTTTTCTTTGTATGAAAAAGAGGTTAACATAGCTTCATTCGCCTCCATATCCAGTTAGGGATATGTCGCCATAAGTAGGTGAGTACGCACCAACGGCTATCGATGATGCAGATGTGTTGTCGGCTGTTAATAGCCTTTATAATACTGCGTGCCACCTTTTCAGTGGTCATCAGCATCGGAAGGTGAGATGTACCAGTGAGTAGGGGAGTATCAACAAAGCCGGGACGGATATCGGTGAAGTGGATGTTATGATGTTTACAAGCAGCGAGTTGTTCCAATGCTTGTAGATAGGTATTCTGCATCGCCTTTGTCGCACTGTATGCAGGAGCAGGTCCGAGTCCTTTTGTTCCAGCGATAGAGGTGATACAAACGATGTGTCCACCTCCCTTATTGGCAAAATAGCGATAGGCACAGCCAATCATTCGTGTGAAGCCAAGGGCGTTGGTTTCCATCGTCTTAAGTTCTATGTCAGCATTAAGACTTGGGTTTTGCCAACCGATTCCTGCGGCATGAAAATAGAGGTCGATGCCGTTCATACGTTCTATAAGTTGCAGTAAGGAAGTCTCTGCATCTTCGTTATTTACATCAATTTGGGCGGTGTAGACCCGCTCTGGTGCCATAGCTTGCAAGTCTGTCAACTTGTCTATACGACGAGCAGCCACACCAACCGCCCATCCCTCTGCGATGAGCAGTCGTGCCACTTCATGTCCGATACCGCTGCTGGCACCTACGACGATTGCTTTTTTCATTTCAGTAAGTCCTTAGGTAAGAGTTCGTTGAGGCTATCTTCGCGAATAATCTTCGGTGCAGCCTTGCCGGGAAGCACTAAAACTTTTTTGCCATTGCGGTAGATATGTAACTGTCGTGAACGAATCACCGCTGTTATCTCATCATTATTCTGCATCGCCTGCCATATAGGATAGTAGACACCTTCTTCGTTAAAGAGCTTCTTCTGCAGGTGTGAACACATATTGGTAGTATCGAGTTCTATCATTTCTTTCGTTAAATTTGGATGTTATTACGTGGATACAATATCCGTTTCCTAATCTTACTTTCTGCAAAGTTAGGAAAATAAAGCCGTATAACAAGCAATGAATTGAAAAATACGTGTTTTGTGTAAGGATGTGTAGTTGTGGTTATTAGAATGTTTCCCTTTCTATATTAAGTTGTCAGAAAAGAAAAAGGTGCAAGCCACGTAATCCATTGGCTTACACCTTTCTTGCGGAAAGAGGGGGATTCGAACCCCCGATACCCTTTAGGGGTATACACGCTTTCCAGGCGTGCCTCTTCAACCACTCGAGCATCTTTCCTTGTGAATCCTAACGTATATCGTCTATATGTTAGCCTCAAATTGGTTTGCAAAAATAGAACATTAGTTTTACAATAATGCGGCAGTAAAGAGGATTTTAAGTTTCTTTAAAGTTTTAGGCGATTGTCTTCTTGCGATTCTTTTTTGAGCAAACCCCTATTTTGTTTGTGTATGAATTCCTATCATTAGTGCAAGAAAGGCTTTAACCCAAATCGGTCATTAGACCACAATACTTACAATTCTTGCTATGGTATGGTAAGAGTAAGTGAGTTAATATGGACTAAATAAGGAGGTTTAACAAGCGTAATAAGGGTAGTTGACCTTTGTATTCTATCTTTTTTCAGTGATTTATGGCCTAATTAAGGGAAAATGTTTATCTTTGCGCAATAGGTATATCTGTAACTCTTCAGATGAATAAGCAAGTGAATACTTGTCTCAATACAAGTGAATCCGCTTGTAATAAGCCAAAACAAGTGAATACGCTTGCAATCCTATATAACAAGTTAATAAGCTTGCAATAAATGTTTAGTATTATGTATGCTGCTATATCTGCTGATATTGTCTCCTCAACGTCCCTGTCAAAGGATGCAATGATAGAACTGACAGAGAAACTGAGAGGTGTCTTATGTCTTTTGGAAGATAGATATGAAGGATTTTGGGGTCGTATTGTTAGAGGAGATTCCATAGAATGTATTATGCCTAAGGCTGTCGATGCATTGGAAATTGCAATTCTTCTAAAAGCGTTTGTGAAATCGTTTACTCCCAAAGATGGTCAAGGTTTAAAGCAATTTCATAAGTATGGGCTGAGAGTTGCCATTGGAATTGGGGAAATGAAGACGGTTGACAAAACGTTGGATATGCTTGACGGAGAGGCTATATATCGGTCGGGTAGAGAGCTTGATAAACTTGTGGGGAGGTCAAAGTTCTCATTTGTTTTATCAATGGAGAATACTGAAAAAGAAACAGCATTGCAACTGATGGTCTCTCTTGTTAATCATCTATTGAACAAGGCAACTGCTCGAAAGTGTCAAGTGCTTTGTGAGAGGATATTGGCAAAAGATTCTAACGAGGTGGCTCAACGTATGGGTATTTCGGTATCGGGAGTTAATCAGACTTTGAAAGATATAGGTTGGGATTTGATAGAACAGGTAATTGACTACTATCGCAAAATAACTACAAATATATGATATACTATTTAACCTTAAATCTTATTATTGCTCATATTATTGCTGATTTCTATCTGCAGACAAACTCATTCTGTAGAATGAAGGCGAAGTTAGGTATCAAGGGAACTCAGTTGTGGATACACTCGATGTTTGTCGGAATCCTTTCATGGATAGTCGTTGGTGATATAAGGGGCTGGTGTCTCTCTCTTTTATTAGTACTCTCTCATTTCTTTATAGACTGGTTGAAGCCTAAGGCAGAGCATAGGCTTCTGAAATGGCAGAAAGACTGTTCGTGGGTAGGTTTAACAATATTCCTTGTAGATCAGTTTCTTCACGTTTTATGTATTCTGTTTTTGGCTGATTTGTGGTTCAATGCAAATTCAAATTGGACACAATGGGGATGGGTACTTGAGCTAATTTCTGACCATCCGTTACGGGTAAAAACGTTCCTTGTGTTTCTATTGGTTGTAAAACCTGCTAATATCTTGATTCTCTTGATACTCAAAGCCTGTAACCTTAATATAGAAGTCAATGAAAAAGAAAAGAAAAACAACTTTCATGCAGGGCGGTTAATAGGTCTTTTGGAAAGATGTTTGATAGTTTTATTCGTTGTTCTTTCTCAGTATGAGGCAATTGGATTTCTTATCGCTGCAAAGTCTATCTTACGTTTTAGTGAGGCTACGTCGGGCAGTGTCAAGTCTGAATATGTACTGACTGGCACGCTGTTATCCTTGACGATAGCATTGTGTTTGGGACTTGTTGCAGTTAAATGGAATATTTGATGCTATTTTTATTACTTAATATCCTGCCTAATTCATGGAAAATTAGTATCTTTGCACTTTAGTTTAGAACCAACGATTTTCGTTTTAGAAGATAATAATTAAACATACATACATCGTGGCTGAAACAAAGTACATTTTCGTTACGGGCGGCGTAGTTTCTTCACTTGGTAAAGGAATTATCTCGTCATCAATCGGTAAGCTTCTTCAAGCAAGAGGTTACAACATTACCATTCAGAAGTTTGATCCGTACATCAATATTGACCCAGGTACGCTGAACCCTTACGAGCACGGTGAGTGCTACGTAACAGAGGATGGTATGGAGACCGATCTCGACCTCGGTCACTATGAGCGCTTCACAGGTATTAAGACCACAAAAGCCAACTCTATGACTACGGGACGTATCTATAAGAGCGTTATTGACAAGGAGCGTCGTGGCGACTACTTGGGTAAGACTATTCAGGTTGTTCCTCATATTACGGACGAAATCAAACGTAATATTAAGCTTTTGGGGCAGAAGTATCACTATGACTTCGTGATTACTGAGATTGGTGGTACTATTGGTGACATTGAGTCGGCTCCATTCCTTGAGGCTATTCGCCAGTTGAAGTGGGAATTGGGTAAGCGTGCTATCAACCTTCACCTGACATATGTTCCTTATCTTAAGGCTGCAGGTGAGTTGAAGACAAAGCCAACTCAGCACAGTGTAAAGGAGTTGCAGAGTGTGGGTATTCAGCCAGATGTCCTTGTGTTGCGCACAGAAAAGCATCTTGATGATGATATTCGTAAGAAGGTTGCAGCTTTCTGTAATGTTGATTTCGACTGCGTTGTACAGAGTGAGGACCTCCCAAGTATCTATGATGTTCCTGTAAATATGTTAGAGCAGGGTTTGGATGCTGCTATTCTGCGTAAGTGCGGTGAGGAAGTTGGTCCTAAACCTGCGCTCGGTCCTTGGAAGGAGTTCCTTGATCGTCAGCGTAAAGCTACTAAGGAAGTACACATTGGTCTTGTTGGTAAATATGACTTACAGGATGCTTATAAGAGTATTCGTGAAGGATTATTGCAGGCTGGAACCTATAACGACCGTAAAACAGTTATTACCTTTATCAATTCCGAGGAACTGACAGAGGAGAATGTAGCAGAGAAACTTAAGGGACAGGACGGTATTGTGGTTTGTCCAGGCTTTGGCCAGCGTGGTATTGAGGGTAAGATCGTTGCTGCTCACTATACACGTACACACGATATCCCAACCTTCGGTATCTGTCTTGGTATGCAGATGATGGTGATTGAGTTTGCTCGTAATGTCCTTGGTTATAAGGATGCTAACTCACGAGAGATAGATGAGAAGACTACACACAATGTGATTGATATTATGGAGGAGCAGAAGAATATCACCAATATGGGTGGTACGATGCGCCTTGGAGCCTATGAGTGCGTATTGCGTCAGGGGTCACATACCTTTAATATCTATAAGCAAGAGCATATACAGGAGCGTCATCGCCATCGTTATGAGTTCAATAACGACTATGAGAAGGAGTTTGAGAAGCATGGTATGATGTGTGTTGGTCGCAATCCAGAGAGCGACTTGGTTGAAATCGTTGAGATACCAGGCTTGAAGTGGTATATTGGAACACAGTTCCACCCAGAGTATCAGTCAACTGTACTCGGTCCACATCCTCTCTTCCTCGACTTCGTTAAGACTTCAATTGAAAATCAGAAAAACAAATAAATGGATAAAAGAACTATCACAGGGTTTGTACTTATCGCCCTGATTCTCTTTGGTTTCGCTTGGTGGCAGCAGCCATCAGATGAACAAATTGCACAGCAGAGAGCTGAATTTGTAAAGGATTCTATCGCTGCAGCCAAGAAAGCACAGACTGCGAAACTTGCTGCTGAGAAGCAGGCACAGCAGAAAGCTGCGCAGGCTACTGATACAACAGCTCTATTCCATGCTGCTTTGAATGGTAAGGCGCAGGATATTATATTGAAGAATAGTAAGGTTGAGCTGACTTTGAGCACCAAGGGTGGTGTTGTAAAGAAGGCTGTTATCAAGAACTATATTGGTCATAATATAGCTGTTAAGGATGGTTCACAGGACCAGAAGGATGTTACTTTGTTTAGTGGTGACGACCAGAGCCTTAACTTTATGTTGGCTGCAAAGAATAGTAATATTGAAACAAAAGACCTTATCTTCACTCCTTCAAACGTGACAGATTCTACTGTTACGCTGACTGCTGTGGCAGGAGCGGGTAAGACACTTACCTTGAACTATACACTTGGTAAGGACTACTTGCTCAATATGTCTTTGCAGGCAGAGGGTATGGGTGGACTCTTCGCTCCAAATTATAACCAGATGGATATCAACTGGCAGGAGCGTTGTAAGCAGCAGGAACGTGGTTTTACATTTGAGAACCGTTACGCAACACTTACCTATAAGAAGCATGATGGGGGTACAGATTACTTGAGTGAGACTTCTGAAAAGGAAGAGACAACAGAGGACCCAATGGACTGGGTAGCTTTCAAAAACCAGTTCTTCTCTGCTGTGATGATTGCAAAGGATAACTTTGCAGCAGGTGCAAAACTTAAGAGTACGCCACTTGAGAAGTCTTCTCATTACCTTAAGCACTATGAGGCTAACATGAAGGCTGGCTTTGATCCAACGGGTAAGCGCCCTTCAGAGTTCGAATTCTACTTTGGTCCTAATGACTTCCGTCTGCTTCAGTCTGTTGAAACAGAGAGTAAGTTTGCAAAGGAACTTGATATGGAACGCCTCGTATATCTTGGTTGGCCATTGTTCCGCATTATCAACCGTTGGTTTACTCTGTATGTATTCGATTGGTTGAGTAAGGTGTTCCCAATGGGAGTTGTACTGATTCTCATTACTTTATTATTAAAGCTTATTACCTTCCCAATGGTGAAGAAGAGCTATATGAGCTCTGCTAAGATGCGTGTGTTGAAACCAAAGTTGGATGAAGCAACGAAGCAATTCAATAAGCCAGAAGACCAGATGCAGAAGCAACAGGCTATGATGCAGAAGTATTCAGAGTATGGAGTGAGTCCTTTGTCAGGCTGTCTTCCTATGTTGATACAGATGCCTATCTGGATTGCGATGTTCAACTTCGTACCGAATGCTATCCAACTTCGTGGTCAGAGTTTCCTTTGGATGCATGACCTCAGCACTTTCGATCCAATCTTCTCATGGGATCATGACGTTTGGCTCGTTGGTGACCATATCTCATTGACCTGTATCCTCTTCTGTGGTGCTAACTTGCTTTACACATGGTTTACCATGCAGCAGCAGAAGGACCAGATGGTAGGACAGCAGGCTGATCAGATGAAGATGATGCAGTGGATGATGTTTGGTATGCCATTGTTCTTCTTCTTCATGTTCAATGACTATTCATCAGGTCTGAACTTCTACTACTTTATATCTCTCTTCTTCTCAGCTGCTATCATGTGGGCATTGCGCAAGACAACCAATGAGGAGAAACTTCTCTCAATCCTTGAAGTACGTCGTGAAGAGCGAAAGAACAACCCTAAGAACAATATGGGAAGTGGACTCTTCGCTCGTATGCAGGCTTTACAGGAGTTACAGAAGCAGCAGCAAGAAGAACTTCGACGCAAGCAAGATGAGCTAAATAAGAAAAAGAAAGGTCTATAACTATGAACAAAAACTTAACCATGGCAATGACTGCGGCTCTGATGATGAGTGGTAGCGTTGCACAAGCACAGGATGTGAACATCGGACGTAACAACATCACGCTTACAAGTGACCTCATGACTCCTGAGACACTTTGGGCTATGGGACGTATCGGTGCTGCACAAGCCTCACCTGATGGCAAGAAGATTGTCTACCAGGTGGGTTATTACAGTGTCAAAGAAAACAAAGGACACCAGGTACTACGCGTGATGGATGCCGATGGTAAGAACGACCGTCTGCTGACTACCTCTGCAAAGAGTGAGGGTGATGCAGCATGGCTCGACAACAACACCTTGGCATTCCTTACAGGTGGACAACTGTGGACAATGAATGCAGACGGTACTAACCGTAAGCAGTTGACACATTCGGATATCGACATCGAAGGTTTCCGATTCTCTCTGGACCGTAAGCGTGTTGTTCTCATCAAGAGCATCCCTTACTATGGCACTATCAAGCAGAACCCAAGCGACTTGCCAAAGGCTACGGGTATGGTCATCACCGATATGAACTATCGTCATTGGGACCATTACGTTACAACAAATGCACATCCTTTTGTGGCAGATGTAACTGTTGAGGGTGTTGGTGCGGGTGTTGATGTACTCGAAGGTGAACCTTATGAGAGTCCGTTGGCACCATTCGGTGGTATCGAGCAGATTGATTGGAGCAAAGACTCTAAACTTATTGCTTATACCTGCCGTAAGAAGGAAGGTACACAGTATGCTATCTCTACCGATGCCGACATATATATATATAATGTGGAGACTCGCCAAACAAAGAATCTCTGCAAGCCAGCCGACTATGTTGAGCCAAAGATTGATGCTACAAAGAGTATGCGCAATCAGGCTGTAAATCATCAGGCTGGCGATATGAATGTAGGTTACGATGTTAACCCTAAGTTCTCACCTGACGGCAAGTACATTGCATGGCAGAGTATGAAGAACAATGGTTATGAGAGTGACCGCAACCGCCTCTGTGTCTATGAATTGGCAACAGGCAAGAAGACATACGTTGCTGAAAACTTTGATTCAAATGTAGACGACTACACATGGAGCCTTAATTCAAAGGACCTTTATTTCATTGGTGTATGGCATGCAACGGTGAACGTCTATCAGACGAATCTTAAGGGCGAAGTGAAGCAGCTGACAGAAGGCGATCATAACTATGTAAGTATCTCACTCCTTGGTGATAAGAAGTTGCTTGCTATCCGTCAGAGCATCTCTCAAGCTAATGAAATCTTCGCTATAACTCCTGCTAAGAAGGAGAAAGCAAGCGTTCAGACACAGCTCAGCTTTGAGAATAAGCACATCTATGACCAGTTAGCTTTGGGTGATGTAAAGTCTCGTTGGGTAAAGACAACTGATGGTAAGGAAATGATGGAATGGGTAATTACTCCTCCACACTTCGATCCAAATAAGAAATATCCTACATTGCTCTTCTGTGAAGGCGGACCACAAAGTCCTGTTTCTCAGTTCTGGAGTTATCGTTGGAACTTCCAGATTATGGCAGCCAATGGCTATGTCATCATTGCGCCAAACCGTCGTGGCTTGCCAGGCTTTGGTAGCGCATGGAACGAGGAAGTTAGTACCGACTGGACTGGTCAGTGTATGAACGACTACCTCTCTGCGATTGACGATGCAGCTAACAATCTACCATTTGTTGACAAAGACCGCTTAGGCGCTGTTGGTGCTTCATTTGGTGGTTTCTCTGTTTATTATCTTGCTGGAATTCACAACAAGCGCTTCAAGTGTTTCATCTCTCATGATGGTGCTTTCAATCTTGAGAGTATGTACACAGATACAGAGGAGGCTTGGTTCAGCAACTGGGAGTATGACGATGCATATTGGAATAAGGACAAGAGCGAAGCTGCAAAGCGTACTTACGCAAACAGTCCTCATTTGAATGTTGATAAGTGGGATACTCCAATCCTTTGTATCCACGGCGAGAAAGACTATCGTATTAATGCTAATCAAGGAATGGGTGCTTTCAATGCAGCTCGTCTGCGTGGTATCCCTGCTGAGTTACTTCTCTATCCTGATGAGAACCACTGGGTATTGAAACCACAAAACAGTGTTCTCTGGCAGCGTACATTCTTTAATTGGCTCGACCGCTGGCTGAAGAAGTAGGTGATTAGTAGACAAGTGAACGAGTTTACAAGTCAACAAGTTGTTTGATAGTATTAACTCGTTTACTTGTCAACTTGTTAACTCGTCAACAAGTCAACAAGTTGCTTGATGGTATTAACTCGTTTACTTGTTAACTTGTAAACTCGTCAACAGGTAGACAAGTTGCTTGATAGTATTAACTCGTTTACTTGTCAACTTGTAAACTCGTCAACTTGTAAACTTATCAACTCATTCACTTTTAACTTATAATCTAACAAATAACCTGTTTACTTGTTCACTTGTCAACTCGTCAACATGTAAACTTGTTAACTAATAAATTCATCATGACTGATAAAATTCAAACATCATTGAGAGATTCAGCAGCGATGCGCTGGACGGCTCTCCTCCTTCTATCCCTGGCAATGTTCTGTGCCTACATCTTTGTTGATATCCTTTCTCCAATCAAGGAGTTGATGCAGGAGCAGAGAGGTTGGGACTCAACCGCATTCGGTACTATGCAGGGTTCAGAGACATTCCTTAATGTCTTCGTTTTCTTCCTCATCTTCGCAGGTATCATCCTCGATAAGATGGGCGTTCGTTTCACTGCTATCTTGTCTGGTGCAGTGATGTTAGCTGGTGCTTTAATCAAGTACTATGCCATCAGCGACAGCTTTGCTGGTAGTGCACTTGACGTATGGTTTACCAATAACCTCAACCACATTCCTGTCTTCGAACAGTTGGGCGTATCTCCTTTCTATCAGGGAATGCCAGCCTCTGCAAAGGTTGCAGCTTGTGGTTTCATGATATTTGGTTGTGGCGTTGAGATGGCAGGTATCACTGTTTCTCGTGGTATTGTAAAGTGGTTCAAGGGTCGTGAGATGGCATTGGCAATGGGTTCAGAGATGGCTTTGGCTCGTCTTGGTGTTGCTACCTGTATGATTTTCTCACCATTCTTTGCTAAACTTGGTGGCGATATTAATGTTTCTCGTTCAGTAGCTTTCGGTGTAGTACTTATCTGTATTGCATTGATGATGTTCATCGTTTACTTCTTCATGGATAAGAAGCTCGACTCACAGACAGGTGAGGCAGAGGAGAAAGACGATCCATTTAAGATTAGCGACCTCGGTAAGATTCTGTCAAGTATGGGCTTCTGGCTCGTAGCATTGCTCTGTGTGCTTTACTACTCAGCTATCTTCCCATTCCAGAAGTACGCTGTAAATATGCTTCAGTGTAACCTTACCTTCCACGAACTTCCTGCAGGTTCATTCTGGGCTTCATCAAGTGTGACAATCATACAGTACGTTATCATGCTCGTTGTTGCTGCAACTGCATTCATGTTCAACTTCATGAAGAATAAGGTTTTGAAGAACACTATGCTCTTATTATCAATTTGTAGCCTTGTTGTTTACTGCTACATGGGTTATATGCGTCAGTCTGCAGAGTCTATCTTTGCAGTATTCCCACTGCTCGCAGTAGGTATTACACCTATCCTTGGTAGCTATGTTGACCATAAGGGTAAGGCAGCGTCTATGCTCGTATTGGGTTCATTACTTCTGATTGTATGTCACCTCACTTTTGCCTTTGTCCTTCCACAGTTCAAGTCAAGCCAGGTAGGTGGTGTTATCGTTGCTTATGTAACCATCCTCGTTCTCGGTGCTTCTTTCTCACTCGTACCAGCTTCATTGTGGCCAAGTGTTCCAAAGCTCGTAGACGCAAAGATTATCGGTTCTGCTTACGCACTTATCTTCTGGATTCAGAATATCGGTTTGTGGTTGTTCCCACTCCTTATTGGTAAGGTACTTGATAAGACAAACGTAGGTGTTACTGACCCAACACAGCTCAACTATACAGCTCCGTTGGTTATGCTTGCTGGTTTGGGTGTGATTGCTCTTATCACTGGTCTTACTTTGAAGGTAGTAGATAAGAAGCGCAACCTCGGTTTGGAAGAGCCAAATATTAAGGCATAATAGTTGTATCTCAATGACCGATAACTCATGTACGCAAGTCGTAATGAGTTGTTCGTGAGTTGTTCTACAGCTTAAAAGATATTTTATAGAAAAGTCCTCGCAAGTATGTTTATGCTTGTGAGGACTTTTTTATTGTAAGATGATAAAGTAGGGTCTTCAGCAATTTGGAGTGATACCTTTTGAGATTAGAACTTTCAAGAAATGTCACAGAGAGAAATGGAGAGCACGGAGGTTTGTTTATAACAAAGCCATTATTGACACATCCTCGTGGAGAAACAGAGGATATTTGCGAGTTTTATAAATACTTTGGTCTATTTCATTACAAAACAGTGGTTTGCAAGATTTATTAAAACGTTTATTACCAAAGCAATCAGCAATACGTACACTACGGCTCTGTCGCTCTTTGTGCCTTCGGCACCTCCGTGAAATTGTCTTTTATGCTTTCACCTCCGTGCTCTCCCCCTCTCTGTGTGCCTTTTATATTTTAGTAGGCTTACTTTATTACTCCAAATTCCTGAAGAACCATAAAGTATTCCAGAGTTTAATAAATGCTTATTTACCTCTTTTTTTATTCTCAGTGCTTTCTTGATTTGTAAAGAAAAATCGTATTATTGATTTTAATTGATGCTCAACAGCGTTTGAATTAACGCCTAATTGGCTTACAAAAGATGCTCTTTAAAGGTCTTACTAACGCCCTTTTGAATCCTAACTAAGCATTTTTAGAAATGCTGTTGTGCAACTATTTGGTTAATAGCAAGTTACAAGCGTGCGATTTTTTGTTTGTTTTGAGTATTAAAAAGAGGTTTTTTCTGATTTCTATGTCAATATTTTTCACACTCGATGATGTGTAAAAAGTAACATGATAAGGGCTCATGAAAATGAGAGATACATTGCTTGAGTAGGCGAGGAAAGCATGAGAATGAAGAAACCCGCACAAATGTTGTACGGGTTTCTTTGTATCAGTCA
This sequence comes from Prevotella melaninogenica, assembly GCF_018127925.1. Classification (NCBI taxonomy): domain Bacteria; kingdom Pseudomonadati; phylum Bacteroidota; class Bacteroidia; order Bacteroidales; family Prevotellaceae; genus Prevotella; species Prevotella melaninogenica. The sequence goes on from NZ_CP072347.1 coordinate 758,281, forward strand.
TCCTTTATAAAAGGATATTAGTTTATTCTACGCTATTAATTATAGGTAGACAGTAGTTTTACTCCTCGTCCTCTTCATCATCATCTAAAACGACGTCAGCAACCTTCATACCTTCAATAGGTAAGGTGCGGTCGATAACAGCATTGTAAGAGATTGAACTCTCGCTGCGTGACAGACCAAGTGGCATCAGCTTGTCGTGAATGACAGACATAAGGTGATGGTTGTTGTATGCGTAAATCTTCAAGAAGAGGTCATACTCACCTGTGGTGTAGTGACACTCTACAATCTCTGGAATCTGACGCAGAGCTTCAACAACATCATCAAATTTCTCAGGATTCTTAAGGTTCAAACCAATGAATGCACAGGTCTCATAACCGATACGCTCTGGGTCTATAATAAACTGTGAACCCTTTAATACTCCAAGATTTGTTAACTTCTGAATACGTTGATGAATGGCTGCACCGCTGACGTTACATGCACGTGCAACCTCAAGGAATGGAATTCTTGCATCCTCAGAAATGAGGTGCAGAATCTTCTTATCAAGACGATCTAAACTTCTATGTGCCATTATTTACAATTTGATTTTGCTTACAAAGGTATTAAAAAAACTCTTAATAAGCAAGTTAAAAAGTCGTTTTTTACAACAAATTACAACTTTATAACCTACTTCAGTTTGTTATTCCTACTCATTGTGGCTGTAAAGTTGATATTCAACACGTTAGCCTCTCTCAACACTTGTTTGAGATCCATAATCGTACCCATATCTGCATGGCGGTCTGCTTTGATACTTACGCTTAGTTGTTTGCGCTGTTCTGGCGGTAAAGCAGCAGAGAGTTGAATCAGATATTTCCTTATTTCAGGAATCGTTGTGATATGGTCATTTAATTGTACAACCATCTTCTCTCCTTCTACTTGTCCAAGGCTATTGATGGGACGACCAATATAGATGTGCTGTATAGTTGAATTATTATACATGCGTGAAAGCTCTGTTGCCATTGGCACTTGGTACTTTACGTGTACATTTGCTTTCCTCATGTGTACAACTAACATGAAGAAGAAGAGAATAGAAAAGATAAGATCGGGCATCGAAGCTGTGTTCAATGCAGGAATCTCATGATTTCTTCCACGATAGAGTCTCATTCTGTACCCCCTTTCTCTGTGTTGTCTGCTTTGCCAACATTGTATACCTCTGATATTCGCATAGGTAGTTCGTCGGCTATTTGCTTCTGCTGTTCGTTGCTACATAGCTCAAACTCTTTCCCAAAAAGATTGAGTGCGCGTTGGTTGCGAAGGGTGTTATAGGCTGCAACTAATTGGTTTTGCACGTGGATATAGGTGTCGTATGAAGCGTTACGGCTGCTCTGTAACTGGATAAGATGCCCCTTTCCGTTAGTTTGAATAAGCTGTGTTGCGCGCTGTAAGAGCTCCTTCATCGTCACAGCCTTTCCATCAAGTGTCACTTGATTCTCCGCATCGATAACAATACGCATCACTTTTCTGCTATCTACGGCAGCAGGTGGTGTCTTTGTTTTATCGATAGCAGGCAACTGACGTGACAGTCCTTTGTCGAGGTCCATAGAAGAGGCAACAAGGAAGAATATCAACAGCATGAACGAAATGTCTGCTGTTGACGTCGTATTTAGTATAGGAACTTTCCTTCGTTCTCTCTTACGAAACATCATTTTCCGCGTCCCTTTCTGTAATAACGAGTCGCTCCAAAGGCTACTACTCCTGCTGCAAGAACAAGGAGAAGTAGTGAACTGTTCACAAACATATCTGTTATACGAAGCCAGAAGCTATCTGTGAAGTTCTCTCCATTGACCATCATTGTCTGCGTAGAACCGAAAACAAAGGTCAAGAGTAAGATGAGTGCTGTTATTCCATATGTTGTATAGGTAATCCTTCTTGCAGGAATACCATTCGTCATTCCTTCACTTCGGTTGGCTCTTCGTATGCCTCGAACTACGGCAACGATAGAGGCTATAGTTGTGATAGCAAGCAATCCCCACATAAACCAAAGCAAAACGTCGGTAAGCATAGGTGCATTGAATGCTGTATTGCCTGCAAAAGGGGTATCATAGCCAATGAGATAGAATGCCAAAAAGACAATAGCCGATAGGGCTACTATCACGTAGAGAACACGTTGTGATATGCGTTCCTCGTCCATCTTTGCTATTCCTTTTGTTTTCATCATACCGCTTTTTAATTCAGAATCCATAATTCACAAGTCATAATTATGATTACTTCTTTAATTCATAATTCATAATTCACAATTTATAATTATGATTACCGATGTTTTCTGTGTTTGTTACAGAAGGAAACTTGGTAAGAATAGTTGAATGTGAATATCATAATTCTTGCTTACTAATAAACTCCCATTCGAATAATCATTATTGGATTGTGAATCATAAGTAATCATAATTATGACGTACTGATGAGAACTTCGTTCGAATAATTTTGAATTATGAATTATGAATTGACTTTAGTTTATATTTCATGATTGCATCCAACAGTGAGATGGCTGATTCTTCCATCTGGGCTGTGATATGGTCAATCTTTGAGAGGATATAGTTGTAGAATATCTGCAGCACAAGGGCTACGATGATACCGAAGATGGTTGTAATCAAAGCCACCTTCATACCTGATGCCACAATCGTTGGACTGATATCGCCAGCCTCTTGAATCTGATCGAATGCCATTACCATACCGATAACGGTTCCAAGGAAACCGAGTGATGGAGCCATTGCAATGAAGAGTGTAATCCATGAACAGCCCTTCTCGAGGTTAGCACTTTGAACACTACCGTATGAGGTAACGCTACGTTCGATATTTTCTATAGAATCGTCTATGCGCAACAAACCCTGATAGCAGATGGAAGCTACTGGTCCACGTGTGTCGCGGCTCAGTGCCTTTGCTTGTTCAATCTCGCCTGCAACAATCATATCTTCCAACTTACCAACAAAACGTTTGGCATCTATTTCTGAAAGACTTAGGTAGATAATGCGTTCAATACAGAATGCTAAACCTAACACCAAAGCCAATGCTACCAACGACATAAAGCCAGCATTACCCTCAATGAACTTACGCTTTAAGGATTGGTGGATACCCGTATCTTGTGCGGTTGGTGTTTTAACGATTGCAGTATCAGCTACACCTGTCTCGTTAAGTGCATCATCTGAAAGCGTGTCAGCAGTAGCTGCAGTCGCTGCTTTGGCTGGTGCCTGTGCTGAAATGATGTTTGAACAAGAGAAGGAGAGTATTGTTATGATTGAAAACAACGCTATTAATTTCTTCATATTCTTAAAACCTGTAGTGGTCTCCTTTTTATAACGGCATTGCTGCCTTGGTTGTGAAAGGCTTTTTAGCCTATGAGTATGATGGCTGAATTACCTCTATAATTATCTGCGCAAAGGTATATAAAATTGTAATAACAGCCAAATCTTGTGCTTGAAAAGATTAAACCTAAATTAGGTTATTTGATTATAATACTCATATTTTTCGATAACTATCCCCAATTAGATGCTCTCACAAAGGGGAATAAATACAAGGTAAAATGTGAATCGATTTGGTGTCTAACCTTTTTCTATAAACAACTTATTCCTTGATTATTCAATGTTTGTAAACTATTTTCAGACGACTTAAGTCTAATACATGCCCTTTAGGCTTCTTAAAGACGCCCTTTTGGCTTGCAAAAGGTGCCCTTTAAGCCCCTTACTAACGCCCTTTTGAAGTCCAATTAAGCATCTTTTGATATGCTACTTTCTAACTAATTGATTTCCTTTTGGTTACAAGTCTGCCTATTATATGTGTTTTTACCCTTATTTATAGATGTTTTATTTGAAATTATGTAATGTTTTTTCAAATTCCTATCCGTATCTTTGAGGTATTAATAAGAAAAGGTGTCTTGCGTCGGAAAGTTATAATAAAATATGTAGTTTGATAGTTTTTATCCTATCATTTTGTTTAATAAGTTACTTCAGTCCTTCCGTTAAAACTATGTAAGAATCATCTATAGATTTAACGGAAGAACCATATTTATTTCTTAAAACTCTGTATAATAGAGTTTTTCTCTTCAGCTTTTTGAGCTTCTTTGTTAGCTTCCAAAGCATTCTTCTTGCGGTGATACTGCATCACTTTCTTACCGAAAAGAGCGGCCATAGAGTCTTCTGAGAGGTAGCGCATAGAGCCAGAGTCAAAGCCGACAGAGTCTTGTGGGATGCGGTGTCCCTGTTCGTCAAGTGTGTCTTTATAGATATAAAGTCTACCGTTGAAGATGTGCCAGCTCGTATAAACAGTCACCTTAGGATATTCCACAGGACTTTCATCTTCCAAAGAGTTGGCTTTCATGACGTAACCCACTGGTGAAGCCTGGTTGTAACTCTTCAGTGTAAAGCCATATTCACGCGGTGTAAACAAGGCAGCCTTCATAGAATCGCTCATGCCAGCTAATATTTCTTCCTCTGTCTTCGTAGGATTAGGCTTCAACTTTGGTAAGACTTGGAAAGTCCATGTACCCTTCATTTGTTCAAGATTGATAACCATTTCCGCCTCGTAAGGGTCAAGAGGATTAGGGACAATAGCCAATTCGTCGCCTATCTCAGGTGTACCATAAACCATGCCATTGCGTTTTGCCGTTACAATGTCAAACTTTACAGGGTCACCTCCCTCATTAGGTAGGAGAACAATTATAGAATCAGAGCAACCATCGCACGCTAATCCGTAGCGTGTACTATCACCTTTCATTTGAACCTCAACATCGATAGCACTATGATCTCCAGTCGATACTTGGTTGTAACAAGCTGTAAGGAAAAGCAGTGCAAAGCCGAAGAGAGGAAAAAACATTTTCTTCATGTACTAACTTTTAGACTGCAAAGATAGTCAATTATTGCAAAAAATATTAGCGGTCAGTCGTTTTTTGGAAATTTTTATCTAATTTTGCAGGTCAGATTGCATGCTGCAATCCCTTCATTTAGTAACATATTGAAAATATATATGGGAAAGAAAATTCAGTTCAGTCTCATTTATCGAGACATGTGGCAGAGTTCTGGTAAGTTCCAGCCACGCAAGGATCAGTTGGTACGTATTGCACCTGTCTTCATTGAGATGGGTTGTTTCGCACGTGTAGAGACCAATGGTGGTGCTTTCGAGCAGGTAAACCTTTTGGCAGGTGAAAACCCTAACGAGTCAGTACGTGCCTACACCAAGATTCTGCATGAAGCTGGTATCAAGACGCACATGCTTGACCGCGGTCTGAACGCATTGCGTATGTATCCTGTACCTGATGATGTTCGTGCATTGATGTATCGTGTAAAGCATGCTCAGGGTGTGGATATCACTCGTCTTTTCGACGGTCTGAACGACATTCGTAATATTGCACCTGCATTGAAGTGGGCTAAGGAAGCTGGTATGACTCCACAGGGAACACTCTGTATCACTACCTCTCCTGTTCATACAATTGAGTACTACTGTAAGTTAGCTGATGAGGAGATCGCAGCTGGTGCAGAGGAACTTTGTTTGAAGGATATGGCTGGTATCGGTCAGCCTGCATTCCTTGGTGAGTTGACTCGTCGCATTAAGGAGAAGCATCCAGACGTTATTCTTGAGTATCACGGTCACTCTGGTCCTGGTTTGTCAATGGCTTCTATGCTTGAGGTAGCCAAGAACGGTATTGATATTCTTGATGTTGCTATTGAGCCATTGTCATGGGGTAAGGTTCATCCAGACGTTATCTCTGTACAGAGCATGTTGAAGAACGCTGGCTTTGATGTACCAGAAATCAACATGGATGCCTACATGAAGGCACGTGCTATGACTCAGGAGTTTATTGATGAGTGGCTCGGTTACTTCATCAACCCACAGAACAAGATTATGAGTTCATTGCTCCTTGAGTGTGGTTTGCCTGGTGGTATGATGGGTTCTATGATGGCTGACCTTGGTGGTATTCGTTCAACTATCAATAACCTCCGTAAGAAGAAGGGCGACCCAGAGCTTTCTGTAGATGATATGCTCGTTAAGTTGTTCGATGAGGTGGCATATGTATGGCCACGCGTAGGGTATCCTCCATTGGTAACTCCATTCTCACAATATACAAAGAACATTGCTCTTATGAACCTCCTCACCCTTGAGCAGGGTAAGGGTCGCTTCGTAATGATGGACGATTCTATGTGGGGTATGATTCTTGGTAAGAGTGGTCGTGTTCCTGGTGAGATATGTCAGGAGTTGAAAGACCTTGCTAAGCAGAAGGGTCTTGAGTTCACTGATGCCGATCCTCACACCTTACTTACAAACGCTCTTGACGACTTCCGTAAGGAAATGGATGAGAACGGATGGGATTACGGACAGGATGATGAGGAACTCTTCGAGTTGGCTATGCACCCAGAGCAGTACCGTAACTACAAGAGCGGACAGGCTAAGAAGAACTTCCTTGCTGATCTTCAGGCTGCAAAGGATGCGAAACTCGGTGCAAAGGTAAGCCCAGAGGAGGCTGCTGCATTCAAGCATGCTAAGGCTGATGCTATTGTTTCTCCTGTTAAGGGTCAGCTCTTCTGGGAGTTCCAAGGTGATGGAGAGGCTGCTCCAGCTATCGAACCATTCATCGGTAAGGAGTACAAGGAAGGTGATGTCTTCTGTTACGTTCAGGCTCCTTGGGGCGAGTTCGTAACTGTTCCTGCCGCCCTCGGTGGTAAGTTGGTTGAAATCAACGCTAAGCAGGGTGCTAAGGTTGATAAGGGCGATGTTATCGCTTACATCGAGAGAGCACACGAAGAATAAAGAAAGATTATTATAAATGATAGGGCCACGGTTCCTCATTCATGGCGGTGTAAAACTGTCTGGGAGAGGAAGCGTGGCTTTTTTGATTATATGGATTATCAGGCAATTATCAATAAATACTATCCAGAGGATAACGAACTCCGCCATATCCTCTTGGTTCATAGCCGTGCGGTAGCGGATAAGGCACTTGCTGTTGCCGACCATCACCCAGAATTGTCGCTCAATCGACAATTTATAGAGGAAGCTGCTATGCTGCATGATATAGGTATTGTTCGTTGCAATGCACCGAGTATTCAATGCTTTGGAAGCGAACCTTATATCTGTCATGGACGTATTGGTGCTGAAATATTGCGTGCAGAGGGCTTTCCTCAACATGCTCGTGTCTGTGAACGCCATACGGGAGCAGGTATAACACGCAGCCAAATCATCGCACAAAAGCTACCACTTCCAGAACAAGATTTCCTTCCAGAAACAATGGAAGAGAAAGTTATTTGTTATGCTGACAAGTTCTTTTCTAAGACACATCTTGATGAAGAAAAGACAATTGAACAAGCGATAAAGAGTCTTTCAAAATTTGGAGAGGAAGGACTTGTTCGTTTCCGTGAGTGGGTGAAGATGTTTTAAGCCTCTTTTAGTGTGCATCGCTTTACTTAATTTAGATGGTTTAAGTACTATTGTTCTCTTTTTCCATGTTGACAGTCTCTTACTGATATGTAACAAGATGATTGATTTGTTATACTCGTAATAGTTTAAGTCATTATTTCTTTGTACTTTTGTATTATGATAAGAAAGAACCCATATACAGAGGAGAAATATAAGCATTATAGAGTGACGGAGCCTGCTCCGTTGCTTGAATGGTTGTTGGCTAATCTGAATGAGAGCAAGAACAAGGTGAAAGCAACGCTACAGAACCGTGGTATCAAGGTGAACAGCAAGTGCGTTACGCAGTTCGATTATCAGCTGAAGGCAGGCGACAAGATATCTGTCAGCAAAAGCAAGAAGAACGATTTGTTCCGCAGTCGCTATGTGAAGATTGTTTATGAAGACAGATTCTTGGTAGTGATCGAGAAGAATATCGGTATTCTTTCAATGGCTGCTGGTCATTCTTCGTTGAATGTTAAGACCGTTCTTGATGATTATTTCCGCAAGACAAAGCAGAAGTGTACGGCACATGTTGTGCATCGACTTGACCGTGATACATCAGGACTGATGATTTATGCTAAGGACATACAGACGGAGCAGTTACTTGAACATGACTGGCATAATATCGTTTATGACCGTCGTTATGTGGCTGTAGTCAGTGGTGAGATGGAGCATGATGAAGGTACGATTGCCAATTGGCTAAAGGATAATAAGTCATATGTAACCTATAGCTCGCCAGTGGATAATGGTGGAAAATATGCCGTTACACATTTCCATGTACTTGATCGTACGGTAGCGCACAGCCTTGTTGAGTATCAGTTAGAGACAGGTCGTAAGAACCAGATTCGTGTACATTCTGCTGATATGGGACATCCTGTTTGCGGTGACATAAAGTATGGTAATGGTGATGACCCTCTTCATCGTCTTTGTCTACATGCATACGTACTCTGTTTTCATCATCCTGTTACACACCAGCGCATGGAGTTTGAGACACCAATACCTGCTGTATTCAGACATTTATTCAAATAAAGCATGTTTTAATGGAGAATTTACAATATTTTATTGCCCTCCTTGCCGTATTAGTTATCGGGCTTATTCTGATTAAGAAGATAACAGGTTGTATCTTTCGCATCATCATTACACTTGCTGTTCTTGCTTTTGCCTATTGGGCTTTGACTGGTTCGCACGTCCTTTAGAAATCCTTTTATTGAATTATTTACGTGAGAATAGATATTGCTTTCTCACGTAAATAATTCTTTTTTATAGTGTTATCTGATTAAATCTTTCACATCTTGGAAAGCGGTTAGCGTCTTACTCTCTTCGTTAAAACGAACTTAATGCCCCTTTCTCTTTACCTTCAATCGATGTGGTGATGCCTAACACATGTTGTGCGGATGGTAAGCACCTATGGTGCTGACCGCTAATTGCGTTTCAATTTGTTATTGAAGTAGAGTTGGTTTGTCGTTCGAAACGTGTTATATAGTTAAACTTTAAGAAGCTGATTTAGACATCTTATGGCAAAAAAGATAGCTCTCTCAGAAACTTATTCTGAGAGGGTTATCTCTTTGTCGTGGATGGTGTAGTGGAAAGAGATGGTATAAGAAAGTCCGTCTAAGACATTTCTTATATCCTTGTTTCTCTTGATAACACCTGTGTAAGTTTTTGTGTGGTCTAACTTAGCGTCAACAATAATCTTGTAATCGTAGAGCTGCTCAAGGATTTTAGCAATCTCATTGATTCGCATATTGTTAAATGGGATTATGTCGTCACGCCATACAGCGTCGGCAAGTGCATAACTATTTTCTGTCTTAATGGTCTTGGAATCCTTGCTGACAGTAGCCTTTTGGTTGGGATGAAGGACAACCTTTCCTTCTCCATTCAGTCCTGTTACTTCCAATCTACCTTCTATCAAGCTGATAACTTCTTTTCCATCAGCAGCTTGATCTTTAAAGTTGAAGGTTGTTCCCAATACCTTTGCTGATGCTCCATCACTGTTTACAATGAATGGTTTTTCAGCATTTTTTGTTACGTGGAACAATGCTTCGCCCTTTAAGTTTACCTTACGCTCGTCGCCCTCAAAGTTATCTGCATAACTAATTGTAGCTCCCTTGTTGAGCCAAACGGTAGAATTATCAGGTAAAACGACTTTCTTTACCTCGTTCATCGCTGCAACAGTGATAGTTTCTGCAGACTGGTGAAGATATGCAAAGAGTCCTCCTCCAATCAGTAATACGGCAACAATAATTGCTGCAGCATAGCGGAGGAAATAAAGTTTATTCTTATTTCTGTTCTGTTCTTCGTATTCAGTGATTTGGTCAAATAGTTTAGTCTCTGCTTCTTCAATTTTCTTAGATGTAGCAAACTGGTTGTTCTTTCCTAAATGGAAAGCCAACTCCATCTCGAAGAATTCCTTTTGGTTTTCCTCCGAGACCGCCAGCCATTCAGCTAACTGCTCCATCTCCTTGGCTGTTGCTTTGCCAATAAGATAGTCTTTAATGGTCTTGTTATTTATTTCACTCATTCTGTTTTGTTTCAACTGAGGCGTATTGTATTTTAATATTTTAGTCAGCAGTTTTCCTGCCACTCACTTCTTATAACAACCTAATTCGTCTTTTTACGTAATAGGAATTAATAAAAAATGTTATAAAGGTTGATATATCATCAGATTATGTAATGTGTTCACATTGCTAACTAAGGGTTGATGGCGTATTCTTCTCAATAAATATTGTTGTTATATTCCTTTACTTCTTACACCATTGGTGCCTCTGTGGGCTACGTGTCTTTAAATTAATACGCTTTTATCTCCGTGCACCCGTGTGAGATTTACTTTAAAAAGATAAAGAAATATATTGACAAAATATTCGAAGAAAAGGTGGAAAGATGGCTTAGAACGGAACTGTTTTAGTATCTTTGTAAGTTGTTTACTATCAGATAGTTGTGAATAAGGATTTTAAAAGGTGGTTAATTGGACTTCAAAAGGGCGTTAGTAAGACCTCAAAAGGGCACCTTTTGCAAGCCTAAAGGGCGTTAATTGCAAGCCATTTTGTGGTCTTTATAAAAGCGATATGTGAAAAATCAGGACAAAACGAGATGTTTTGAAGTTTGGAGTATAAGGTCTACTTTTTGTGTTTAAACTTTTAAGAGATGCCACTTATAACCACTATAAATTTCTTGCCACATACTTTTTCTTTGAAAAGTCCTTAAGTATGTCGCTTTAACCTTGTTCTTAAAGTCTTCAAAGCCTTGTATAAATGTACCTCAACTGTGCGAATCGAGATTCCTAACTGCTCTGCAATCTCCTTGTTTTTCTTATCGTGCTGATAACTCAGTATGAAAACTTCACGACATTTAGCAGGAAGTTCGCTGATGGCATCGTTGATTTGCTTTCTTGTCTCCAGTCCTTCTATGTAGCCCATTACGTCGTTAGCCTCTGGGTCATAATAGTCTAACTTGAACTGAGTTACTTTCTTTACGCTGTCAGCATGGTTGTTGACAACGGTGCGGTGCTTAATGACATTGAGTGCACGAGTATAGACAATACGATAAAGGAAAGCCTTAATATGGCTTTCGTCTTCAATATCTTCTTTGTGTTTCCACAGCTCCATGAAAGCTTCCTGCACGATATCCTCTGCCTCATCGTCTTGTACAAGCCGAGTAGCATAAAAGGAGAGGGAGGGATATAATGCCCTAAATATCTGTCGGAACCTTTGTTCTGGTAATGTCATTGTTTATTCTTTAATCCTGCTTACTATGGTTCTATCCTATCTACAACTTTATTTTTTGCAATGTTGTTAGCAGGAGAATTTCAATATTTATGAACAAAGATACACTTTTTATACTTGTAAAGAGGAATGAAGGGGTTAATTTATGTGAAATGGGTATGAGGCATCTTTATTAAATAAAGATAATTGACTATCTTTGTGTATGTAAACTCAATGTTTTGTTAGTGTATTGTAAGAATAATACTATTTAAACTGATTCCATGGTGATATATGGTCGTCTGAAAGTATTACTTTCCCTCAGAACGTTTATGTGTGCCTTTCTTTTGATGATAGGTGTACATAGTGTTTCTGCACAGGTATCACTAACAACAAACCAAACTGATTTAAAGACTGTTATACAACGAATTAAGTCGAAAACTAAGTATCGTTTTTTCTATGATGATGCGCTTGGAAAACAGAAGGTTAATGCTGTTTCTATAAGTAATTTACCGATTGATTTTGTCTTGAATAGACTCTTTGAAAATACGGGGATAACTTATAAAATCATCGATAATATTATCTATCTGAAGAAGGAGAAACTAGCTATAAAAAATAGATATACGAACAGTACGGAAACTACTTACCAACAACGTAAGAGAGAGGAACCCGCTGTGTCAACGCTCTATACCTTTAATGGGCAGGTGCAAGACGTAGAGGGTAATCCTCTTATTGGTGCAACCATCATGGTAAAGGGTAGCTCTAAGGTACGTGCGATGTCTGATTTAGAGGGTAAATTTGTTTTGAAATCAGAAACACCTAACCCTATTTTGATTATTTCTTGTATCGGTTTTGATGCGATAGAAAAGCGTATAGAGAATAGAAATAATCAGTTGTTTGTGTTGAAGGAGAGTCCCTATGAGTTAGAGGCAGTCTTTGTAACAGCTTTGGGTATCAGCCGTTCGGGTACAGCTTTGAACTATAATGTCAAGCAGATGGATGGTGACGAGTTGAACAAGGTGAAGACAACTAACATTGCGAATGCTTTGGGTGGTAGGATGGCTGGTATTTCTGTCAATGAGTCAGCAGCAGGAATGGGGGGCGCAGCGCGTGTGGTAATGCGTGGTCCGAAGTCTTTAGCGCAGAGCAATCAACCGCTTTATGTGGTCGATGGTATTCCTATTAACAATCGTAGTAATGATGATGTGAAGGGAGGTATCTATTCGATACAGCCTGGTGCAGAGGGTATTTCGGATATTAATCCTGATGATATTGAGAGTGTGTCGGTGCTTAGTGGTGCTGCAGCTGCAGCCCTCTATGGATCAGCCGCAGCGCAGGGAGCAGTGATGATAAAGACAAAATCGGGTCGAGTAGGGAAGACGTTGGTAGAGTTTTCTACAAGTACACAGTTCCTTTCTCCCTTTGTTTTACCTGATTTCCAGAACGAATACAGTAACCGTACCAATGAAATGAAGTCATGGGGAACGAAGAATGCGTCGGGTACTGGTGGTTATACACCAAAGGATTTCTTCCGTACGGGAGTCAACTTTACGAATAATGCAAGTTTGACGGCAGGTACTGAGCGTAATCAAGTATACCTATCTTTAGGGTCATCGACGGTGTCTGGTATTATTCCTAACAACGATTTCCAACGTTATAACCTCACATTTAAAAACGTATTTACCGCATTGGAGGATAGGTTAAGGCTAACTTTCTCCTTTAAGTTCGTCAGAGAAAATGACAAGAATATGTTGGCACAGGGACAATACTTCAATCCGCTGACCTCTGTTTATCTTTTTCCACGTGGTGAGAACTTTAATGCTATAAAGGAGTTTGAAACCTATGATGCAGTGCGCAATATCAATTTGCAGAACTGGAACTATGGAGATGACTTGAAGATGCAAAACCCTTATTGGGTTACGAACCGTATGTTGAAGACAACAAAGCGTAACAGATACCTCACTGACCTTGGTGTGAAGTATCATCTTACGAATTGGTTAGCTCTTGAAGGAAGACTTCGTTGGGATGAAGCTGTTAATAGATTGGAAGACAAACGATACGCTTCAACGCTTGATATCTTCGCTCATTCGCCTTACGGATATTATAGTTATTGCAAGATAAATGACCGTTCTTTCTATGCAGATGTTATGGCTGACGTTACTAAACGATGGGGTGCTCTCTCGCTGGTAGCAAACGTTGGTAGTGCTTTCTCACATACATCCTATGACGTGTCAGGTTTTCAAGGAGGTTTAAAAGCGCCTTCAAATATCTTTACTCCTAATGGAATAGATTATAATAGAGTGTCGGGAGATAACCGTCCAATCTTTGATATCACGCGTCATGCAATTCATTCCGTACTTGGGAGTGTGGAGTTAGGTTGGCAAGAACGGGTTTATCTGACAGTGACAGGGCGTAACGACTGGGACTCTTCACTTAGTAATACAGCCCAACAGTCCTTCTTCTATCCTTCTGTGGGTATGTCGACTATTCTCTCAAAGATGCTCAAATTGCCGAAGTTCGTTGACTTCTTGAAGTTCCGTACCTCATGGGCTTCAGTGGGTTCTGCCATTTCTCCTAATATTTCCTCTGCTTGGCGGTATGAGTATGTTCCTTCTACTGGTACTTATCATACGGTTACTTATAAGTTTCCAGATAACTTCTATCCAGAGCGTACGAACTCTTGGGAAGCGGGAATGACGGCACATCTGTTTAAAGAAGCTATGTCTGTAAAGTTCACGTTGTACCAATCAGATACGAAGAATCAAACCTTCCTTCGTTCGATTACACTTGGCGGGGCGTTTAATCGTGAGTATATTCAAGCAGGAGATGTGCAGAATCGAGGTTTAGAATTGAGCATTGGCTATAACAAGAAGTGGAGTAATCTTCGTTGGTCAACCAATATGACTTATAGTACAAATCGTAACCGGGTTGTTAGATTACTTGATAATCCTAATGAAACTTTGCGCCAAGGCGGTTTGAATGGGTGTGAGGTGATATTGACACAAGGCGGTACGATGGGCGACCTCTATACCTTTACTGATTTTAAGCGTGATATACAAGGCAACATCTTACTTAATTCTGATGGACAGGTGATGCAGATGGAGTTAGCTTCACCTAAGTTGGTTGGTTCTGTTTTACCTAAGGCGCAACTTGGTTTCAGCAATAATTTCTCATGGAAAGGAATAGAACTTGGAATGTTGATAACAGCCCGTTTAGGTGGTGTCTGCGTGTCACAGACCCAAGCTTTCATGGATTCGTATGGTGTTTCAAGGAAGACTGCAGAACTGAGAAACAATGGTGGTGTTGCCGTTGGCAATCAGTTGGTTTCTACGGAGAAGTATTATACAGTCGTTGGAGGAGAAACACCGATTTGGGATGAGTATGTCTACAAGGCTACTAACGCTCGAATCAAAGAGCTTTATTTGGGTTATACCTTTGATAAACTGATTCGTGGCGCAAAGGTGTCTGTGGCTTTGACGGCAAGAAATCTCTTGATGCTATATTGTAAGGCACCTTTTGACCCCGAGGCAACTTCCTCAACCGATATTTATTATCAAGGATTTGATTATTTCATGCAGCCCAGTCAACGTTCGTTGGGCTTTAGTATCAATGTAAAACTCTAAGATGATGATGTTTAGTAGAAAGATACTGTTTTTCTTCTTCTGTCTGCTGACAGTCTTTTCTTCCTGTACGGGTGAATTCGTTGATATCAACCGACCAGGCAGTAAACTATCGCCAGAGGAGTTGAAGCGCGATAACTATGCTGTCGGTTCATTCTTGATTCAGATGCAGGGGATAGCTTTCCCAGAGCAGGAGAATGCCTATCAAACAATGATAGACTTTGTTGGTAATTATCTTGGACGTTATACAACCTACACCAAGGAGTTACCTAAGAATCATACACTTTTCAATGCAAGTAATGCCTGGTGTGCTTGGCCAGCATCTTATGCCCCTCCAATGGTGTCTGCTTTTAATGAGGTTGTCAAACTGAATGGTAAGGGGAATGTTTCTTATGCGTGGGCATTGATTCTGCGTGCGCAGGCCTTCTTGCGTTTTACGGATATCTACGGACCTTTCCCACTCAGTATGAATGCAGATAATACGGTGGTTTACACGTCTCAGAGAGATATCTATTTACAGCTGATAAAGGACCTAAATGAGGCTACTGCTTACATCTCATCTGACACGCATCTTGCTAAGGATATGATTGCTTTTGCACCATACGATCTCGTATATAAAGGTGACTTCAATAAGTGGCGTAAGTTTGCTAATTCACTTAAACTGCGCATTGCCGTGCGTATCAGTAATGTAGAACCAACGTTGGCACGCTCGTTGGCTGAACAAGCGGTGAGAGATGGCGTGATAGAAGGGAATGATGATAACTGTGCGGTCCGTTATAATAAGTCGGGTTTATGGACAACAGCTGTTTCATGGGGTGACAGTCGTGTCTGTGCTGATATTGAAAGTTATATGACGGGATATAAAGACCCACGCATGAGCATGTATTTCCTACAGCCGATGACGGCAGGACAGCGTAAATATATTGGCTGTCGGGCTGGAGCAGCGATAGGGAGTAATATTGTTGCTAAGCGTCTTTATTCAACAGTCAATGTGCAAGAAACGACACCAAGTTTATGGCTTACTGCTTCGGAAATGGCATTTTGTAAGGCGGAAGGCGTCTTGCGTGGTTGGAATATGGGTGGTGGTACTGCCAAGGAGTATTATGAACGAGGCGTAACATTGTCTTTCAATCAATGGGGAGCAGATGGTGTTGTAAACTATTTGTTGGATGACACCTCGACAGAAGCTAACTATGCAGATGCTTTAGGTGGCTTTGGTGGAGCGGCTGCAAAGGCTTCTACGATTACTATTAAATGGGATGACAATGCCTCTATGGATGAGAAAATGGAGCGATTGATTACACAGAAGTGGATAGCTTTGTTCCCAAATGGACAGGAAGCATGGAACGAGATTCGGCGTACGGGTTATCCGCGCATCTTCTCCGTACCACAAGCAACAAATGGTTATACGTTGTTGACACCTAATAGAATACCTTTTGATAAGAATCAACAGATTTATAATCGCAGTAATTACGATAAGGCTGTCGAACTTTTAGGTGGTCCTGATGATTACGCTACTCCAATGTGGTGGCAGAGATAGAATGTTCTCTTTCGCCCACCTTCAAAATATTAGTCCAATAAGATAAAGACTGAAGGATGTAAAAAGACGAATTATCGTTTTAAACTAAAGGCGAAGATACAAAGAAAAGATAACGAACTTAGCCCTCATTATTCAAGCCCTCTGCAAAGATATTTGCTATTTAATAAGGTAACGTAGAGCAAGAAAAGACAAATGTTTTATTTTTTTTCTATTTTCTTGTTTGTTTCATATATTCTCACTACCTTTGCGCCCAGTTAAATTAAAATTAACTCGTAATAACAATGAGCGTCATAAAGAATATTAATTCAGCAAAAGTTTGCACCTTAGGAAATAAAGGTGTAGGCTCTATTTGTGCTGCATTAGATTCTTTAACGAAGAAAGACAGAAAAAATAGTGCAAATTATTTGGTAGTTCCAAATAATTTTGTACTCTCTCTCTCTCTCTCTCTCTCTCTAGTAGAGCAGGCGTAACTACTTTTATTTTCTTTCACGCATACGCGCGCGAGGTGAATCGCGTACAAACGAGTAAACAAAGGACTTTCCGTAAGTTTCCTTTGTTATTTTTTGTGCTTGTTTCTGAACTGTCTAAAGAGCAGAATAAGGAAACCCTAACCACTGATTTTACCGCAAAAGATAATTGTAATTCTCTAGTAATAGTTTGTTTTCTCTCGTTGATTTCTCGGGTAGGCAGCAGTGATATGCTGTCTGCCTGTAGGGATGGGGAACGAACAAATAAGAGAACTATATAATGAAATGAGTTCATCAGGATAGATAATAAAAGGTGTGCAACAAAGTCACATAGAGAGTAGATAACAACTATTTTTAATCAAATCAAAAAGCAATGAGAAAGAAACAAGAAAAGAAGAATTATTCTGCACCAAGTTGCATGATAGTTCAAGTAAATGAAATCACAAATTTAATGGCGGGTTCTCCGTTTAATGGTCAGCATAACCCAGCAACTCCTGGAGGAACCATTAGTAGTGCTAAGCAAGCACCAGCATGGCAGGTAGTAGGCGATGAAAATGAAGGAGAATCTTCCGCTTGGGAAGACTAACAGAGAGTTATTAACAAAGAGAACAAAGTAAAAATCAAGAAAACAATGAAACGACATTTATTTATCACACGATTAGTGTCTTTGGCTGTCGTGTTTGGTTTAACACTAGCTTTTGCCTCTTGTGCGAATGATGATTTAGCACAGAACGGCAAGACCTCCATTGACGATAAAGGGTTAACCGCATTCAGCACTGGCGAACCTGCAACACGCACAACCATGGAGGCAGATGGTACATTTTATTGGGAAGCAGGCGATAAGATTTGGGTAAAGGATGATAGCGGTAATTGGCAGCAAAGTAGTAACTCGCCAACGGGCAAGACAGCCTCTTTCAAGTTCTTAATGCCTGGTAAGTACACCGCCAAATCTTCATACGAAGTGTACTATCCTGGTAAGAACGGTAACAAGGATAAGGTAACCATCTCTGCGAATCAAACGCAAACAGAGCCAAACACCACCGCCCACTTTGGCGCATCAGGTGATTGCGGTATAGCTAAGGCAACACGTAACGCTACGACCCACGAGTTCGAGTTCGCACTCGACCACAAGGCAGCTTATCTTGTTTTTAAGCCTTATACAAACGATGGCGTTTTAAGTAATTGCTATCTTACGAAAATAGAAGTAACATCAGATAACGATATTACAGATACCTATACCCTTGACCCAACGGCAGCAACTGGCACTGGTGCATTGACAGGTACAGGTAACGGAAAGCAGATTGTGCTTGAAACCAAGGGTAGTGGTGCTTATCCTAATGGCTTCCCCTTGACAAACACTTCTGCTAGCCTAACAACCAATGGTGCTTACATGGTTATCAAGCCAGGTACACACACTTTAAGAATCCGTTACTGGGTAAAGGACGTAGCAACGCAAGTAGAGGGGACCATTACCAAGATTATTCCTTCTCATACCTTTGCAAAGAATGAATATGTCAACATGGAAGCAGATCTACAAGTTAAGAATTACGACGGCGACCATTATTATATGTGGGATGCGCAGCAGCAATATTGGTACGGTTACGAATGGACAAAGAACTTGGGAGCAGGCGTAGGCCAGCCAACGGTTATGTCACCGGCAGCCAATCCAAATTACCCCAAGAGCAACACAGACCCTCGTTACTTCCACGAGGGTAGCGGTGGGTTTCAAGCAAGCAATAGTTGCTCAACTCTCCCTAACGTGAACGAGATGACGTGGTACGCAGCCAAAGGCGATCCCCGTTGGGACAAAGACGAGTTATGGACAACTATGGGTCACTTATATAAAGGTGGTATGTGGTTTAAGAAGAAGGCGAATATAAGCGGATTTGACGCTAACAAAGCTGTAGACGGAAGCGATTGGCGAACAAATTTCCGTGGAAACAGCTGGTCTGTATCTCAGACTCTCCCCGATGCTGCTGACGCAAACAATTACTTCTACCTGCCCGCCTTGGGTTACTACCAGTCTGGTCAGCTGTACGGCGTTGGCTACCGCAGCTGCTATTGGTCGTCAAGTGCTGACCCATGGAACAGTAGCGACGCGTACAACCTGAACTTCAACAGTGGTCACGTCTACGTGAACAACAGCAGCCGCTACCTCGGGTTCAGGGCGGAGGCGCTTCAGTAGTTCTCGCGATTGCCCCTTTACAGGTGTCGCCCTCTAAGAAACCCCACCCCGACCCTCCCCAAAGGGGCTACTCTTTATACACATCTCAATTAACTTAAAATTTGTGATAAGAATTATATTGTATAATACTGAAATCATTGATTTTTAGTAATTAAATCTCTTAAATTCTGTTTATATCGCACTCTTTTATTAAAAGATTTTTTGTTAAACAGAGATGTGTATAAAGAGTAGCCCCAAAGGGGAGGGAGTGCCTAATGGACAGGATTTCTGCTGAATGCGTATTCCGTTGCTGCGCTCACCGTATCTACGTGTTGGCGGATGCGTATTTAGCTACTCGTAGATACGCATTGCGCAGCCGTTAGATGCGTATCTAGCAGCGGCGCTCACCGCATTCAGCAGCGGCGCTCACCGCATTCAGCAGCAGCGCTCACCGCATCTAACGGCACGTAGATACGCATTGCGCAGCAAGGGGATACGTATCTGGCAGGAAGAGGATACTGAAAGGAGGAAAGAAGAAACGATGAAAGGGAGGAAATAAACCAAGAAAATAGAATGGGGCAGCATGAAGATGTATGAAGAAAGCTGCAGAGGCGTGCTGCCCTACGCTATGATAATAAGAATCTAATGTATAACTTTAAACACGAAGAATTATGAAAATTCGTTTAGTACCAAAGAAAAATCCGCAGAAGCGGGAAGAAGTAAAGTTTTATGCTAACCCTGTTAACCTTGGGCATAAGTCGCTCGACGATATTGCGCGTGACATTGCGGGGCGTTCGTCCTTGACACGTGGTGATGTGTCGAACGTGTTGTATAACTTTATCGATTGCTTGCCCCATTATCTCCGTGATGGTTTCAGCATTCAGTTGGGCGAGTTTGGCTCGATGCGTGTCACACTGTCAAGCAAAGGGGCAGAAACTGAAAAAGCTTTTAAGACTGAGACGATTAAGCCGCGTGTGGTCTTCACACCCGGAACAGAATTGAAGCGTGAGCTTTCTGCAAACTCCTACGAATCGGTGAGAAAGACAGAAGAGGCAGGGAAAGAGAAAAAGGAAAAGAAAGAAGAAAATGGACCTGTACCAGACACCGTCTAACCCTCACTAAATGCGAAAGTTTTGGGGTTAACAGAACAGATTTGAAAACAAACTCGGTTTTGAAAGATTCTGAATTAATTTTTATTCATGTTTTTAGAGATATGCCCTTGATGTGATATCAATAGCAATACTTTTTAATTTATTAATTTAATTTTCGTTTTCTTGCCCCTGTCACCACTCTTGGTGTAATGGGGCAAGTTTTTTGTTTACAATTATCATCAACGTGTAAAGTTTACTTATTGAGTAGTGACTCAATCTTATATATACTTTCTCTCAATTCAACGTCGTTTGGTGTCGGATTTTTGAATTGAGAAAGGGTGTCTTCTAACAGCTGCAAGGCTTTCTGATTCCTTTTTTGCTTGTACTCCTTGCGTAATGTCTCAATCTTTGCAACGTTTTGTACACCTCTTATTATATGTTCAAACCGGCGGCTTGAGTGGTTTCCTGGATATACGATGTAGGTGTCGCCTGGTGTGAACAACTTAAAGCGACTGTCATACATAGGATTATCAGTCCAATTCATCCATGCCCAGCGAAGGAAGCCATTGAAGCCATTAGCAAGGCAATAGAGTGGGAGGTAGGTTGCTTCAATTGGTTCGTTGTTGCTACCCACATTTGGCATTGCATCGGGACAAGCCGTGTAGGAGGTGCTAATCCAACCTTTCGAATTCCTCAAAGCAAGGTCTTCTGGCGTAAACTGCTGCTTCCAAGCAATACAATAATCATAGATTTTATCGACAAGTTCTTTGTGATAGTTTCCTGCCAATGATATCTTGATACCCGGTGCTGCCTCCTGTGCAATTCGATAGGCATCTTGCATAGCATCGAGGGTACGTTCGTCCATCGCTATGACGGTTCTGTCAAACCAACCTTTCTCCTTCTGATGGGCAGCAAAGGAGCGTAGGAATGGAATCCATAAGTCGCTGTATTCTTTGCTGTCTGTCGTCGTTTTTAGTTCCTTATAACTTTTTGATGCTTCATCATAATAGGTGAAAGTCATGTCCCAAGGCACCATTGAAAAACAATTGATATCTCCATCGATCCCACAAGAGTCGAGGAACGAAATCCAACGGTCGAAGGCTGTATAGTCATACGAACATGTTCCGTCTGCTTTTCGTGTCGTCTCGATCATCGCATCGAACTTATCATTGCTCTGTACGCCCCAAGGTTCGTAGAAGAGGATAGCTGAAGCATTGCGTTGTCCAGCACGTGCAAGCAACTGCATATAAGGACGGAGGATATCAAGATGCGCTTGACTCCAAGGAGCTACGCCATAATATCTACTAACAGCGTAGGGTTGTTGCCAGAAATTGAGGTGGAAGTTATCAGAGAGTGTGAGCTTGCGATTGAGTATTTTTATAGTGAATGGTATGGTGCTGATAGTCTTACCGTCTTGCTGTAGCAATAAATTTAATTTGTAGGACCCTGCCTTAATGTTCTGAGGAATCTCAATTGTGCACCATGCAGACTTGCCATACATTGAGTCGTCAGCCTTTATGCTATCATCCCCAATGATATCGGGCATGAGCCATGTCTGTAAGGAGTCAGGGTGATTACCACAGTTTTGGAAGTCATCGGTGATAACGGCAGAAAGAAAATGAGCTGTAGCAGTCGACAGGAGTCGATTGCTACAGCTCATTGATAGTTTTAAGTTGCCCTTTACCACCTCTGGTAATGGGAACTCAAGTCCGATACGTTCGCCTTTCCAGGCTGTTATTTCTTTCTTTTCACTTGCTTTTTTTTTACTGCAAGTGGTGCTTTGGTCTGATGTGCCTTAGCAGCATCGACCATGTACTTAGAACGATCAACGTAAGGAAGAATATCATATTCTCCATTAGTAATCGCCTTCAATGACAGACTCTTGAACTCAATGTCATAGCCGTCATTCTGTCCGCGTACTTCATAGAGGAAGCCGATGCGCTGGTTCTTCATAAGTACCATTGTTGAGTAGCATGAAGACTCGTCGGTTACGCGCAGACCTTTCTTCCAGTTGCTACCTAATGCATGGGCAGTAGAGTAGTCAGCATAAGATGCTAACTCCTTATAAAAGAAACCTACACTATCACGTCGTGCGCTGAGTGGAACTGACTGAAGGGCTACAAAAAGCTTCTTGCCGTCAGCAACTCGCTTTGCAGGAACAATCAAAATACCACCATTGCAGGCATTTACCTGCTTGCCAGTCATATTCTGTGGCATAACTTCCTCGCCCCAGCTACCTGTTGCCTTCGCTGCATCTTTGTAAGTAAAGATATTAAAGCGTCTGCCTCCGTAAACGTCACGGCAGCTCAGTAATACGCTACCATCAGGCATTTCCTCAACTTTTGACTCGTCCTGTGCAATAGAAGGAGCCTTTGAAGGAGTACCTAAGACGTGCCATGTGCTACCGAAATCGTCAGAATAGATAACGAAAGTACCGCAACGGTCAACACCTTTCTGACGGATAGGATGTGCGATGTAAAGGCGATAGAACTTGCCATTACGGATGTAACGGCTCTGCATAATCTTACCTGATGTGAGGAAGATACCATCTGGGTTGCCACCATTAGGCAGCTTTCCATCGTAGAGACCATGAATCATCTCGGTAAGGTCTGTTCCATTGTCCCATGTCTTACCACCATCAGTACTGTGGAAGAAGTAAGCGTGCTGTGGGTTCTGACGAGTTGCAGTCTGATAAGCACTCTTACCTGCTACACAGTGAAGTAATACATTATCTGACGTACGGTCAGCAATGATACTTGGGTCACCGAAAGCAGTACGAATTGGGTCAGCTGCATGTTCGTTACCGTGCGCTACGCAAACAGTGTCAGACCAGGTCTTACCAAAGTCCTTACTCGTTCGCATAACAATGTTAATCTGCCACAAACCATTTCTGTTGTTCCATCCCACGTCGGTATGACTGAGGCGGAAGTCGCAAGCTGCTAACAGTGTCCCCTTACGTGTCTCGGTAATAGCTGGGATACGATAAGGAACAGGGCTGTTAGCTCTATCAAAAACGATGGTGGTAAAACCATCATCGTTCTTGATATTATTGCTCTTCTCTGTTCCTACTGCACCTACCTGTAAGAGTGAGGCGCAGAGGGAAACAGTTAATAAGATCTTCTTATACATTAATTCTTGTTTGTCTTATAAGTACTAAAACTTGTATTCAACAAATGCTTCCATTGCCTCGTAGCAAGCCAATCCTAAGTCATCATAGAGTTTAGCTGTACCACGGTTGCGGTCTTCTGAACGCTGCCAGAAGAGACGTTCGTCGTTGCCAAGGAATGGCGCACTTTCCATCTGGCTCTGGTGTTTGAGGATAGAGTTACGCTTTGCACGCAGCTCCTCAGGGCTGATAGGAACACACATCTCGATGTTCTCAATTTCCCATTCTGCCCAAGCACCACGATACATCCACACACGACAATCCTTCAACCACTCTGCCTTAGCTTCTTTCTCAAGGTCGATAGCAGCCAAAACGGCATCTGTACACTTACGGTGAGTGCCATGTGGGTCAGCCAAGTCACCAGCTACATAAATCTGATGAGGTTTTACCTTTGTAATGAGTTCTCTTACAATATTCACGTCAGCTTCGCCCATTGGGAGTTTCTCAATCTTACCAGACTCATAGAAAGGAAGGTCGAGGAAGTGAACATGGTCGAGAGGAATCTGATTGAAAGTTGAAGCAGTACGTGCCTCACCACGACGGATAAGTCCCTTAATGGTACGGATATCCTGTGAGTCTATGTCTCCTTCCTTCTTGTTCTTCAAGAATTCCTTAATCTCTTTGTACTTAGACTTAATAACCTCATCTTGCTCATTAGCAAAGAGTTGATTGAAACCATTGATGAAGTGCATGAAACGTACAACCTCCTCATCACCTACAGCAATGTTACCAGATGTCTCGTAAGCTACGTGAACGTCATGTCCCTGCTGTACCAAACGACGAAGTGTACCACCCATTGAGATAACATCATCGTCAGGGTGTGGAGAGAATACAATCACTCTCTTTGGGAATGGTTTAGCACGTTCTGGACGATAGGTGTCGTCAGCATCAGGTTTACCACCTGGCCAACCTGTAATTGTATGCTGGAGATCATTGAAGATCTTGATATTTGCATTGTATGCAGAACCATAGAGTGCAAGGAGTTCGCTAAGGCCATTCTCATTATAGTCCTTGTTGGTCAACTTGAGAAGTGGCTTACCTGTAATCTGGCAAAGCCAAACAAGTGCAGAGCGTACTAACTTATCTGTCCATTTGCATGAAGCAACAAGCCAAGGATGCTGAATACGTGTCAACTTAGCGGCTGCAGAGAGGTCAATAACAACATGTGCGTCGTTATGTGTCTGCAAGAAAGATGCTGGAATAGCATCACTTACTTTACCCTCAACAGTCTTCTTGATAATTTCAGCTTTCTCTTCACCCCATGCTGTAAGGAAGATCTTACGTGCAGAGAGGATAGTGCTAACACCCATAGTGATAGAACATGGAGGAACTGACTCCTGAGAACCGAAGCTCATCTTCATCTCCTCACGTGATGTCTCATCAATCAAGATAAGGCGAGAAGCAGAGGTAATGCTTGACCCTGGTTCGTTGGTAGCGATATTACCCATACGGCCAATTCCCAAAAGGATAACATCAAGACCACCTAACTCCTTAATATGTTGCTCGTACTGACGGCAATGCTCCTGTACGTCATTCTGAGCAATAGTACCATCTGGCGTAAAGATGTTCTCTACATCAATATCAATATGATTCAAGAAACGCTCTTTGAGCTGGTTGATACCACGATTTACGTTTTCTTCACTCAGTGGGAAGTACTCGTATGCATTGAAGACAACAACATTCTTGAAACTCAACTTACCAGCTTGATGACGCTTGATAAGCTCGTGGAAGATAGGAGTGAGGGAAGAACCAGAGCCAACGCCCATAACATACTTTCTTCCTTCCTGCTCTCTCTTCTTGATGTCTGCCTCAAGATGGTTGGCAATGTCGATAGCTCCTTCTTCAATAGTTGGGAAGATATCAGTAGGAACCTTCTCAAAACGTGTTATCTCAGAGCGTTCGATAGCTGTTGCAGGACGATAAAACTCCTCAGGTATTTGATTGAGTACAATCTGTGAACTTAAATTCAGTTTCATTACAAGTTCTCCTTTTCTATGTCTTTAAAGTATTTGTATGTTTCTACTGTTAGCTTGTCTGTTGCACTTTCATCACAAACGATGATACCGTGCTCGTGCATCTGTAAAGCACTGATTGTCCACTTCTGTGTGAGTGGACCTTCTACAACAGCACGCAAAGCTTCTGCCTTGTTGTGACCATTTACAAGTATCAACACTTCCTTAGCATCCATTACTGTACCAACACCTACTGTCAGTGCATGTACAGGAACCTTATTTGGGTCATTGTCAAAGAAACGTGAGTTTGCAATACGTGTATCTGAAGTCAATGTCTTGATACGAGTGCGTGAACGGAGAGATGAACCTGGTTCGTTGAAAGCGATGTGACCATCAGGACCGATACCACCCAAGAAGAGGTCGATACCACCTGCCTCACGAATCATCTCCTCATAATGCTGACACTCTGCCTCGAGGTTCTCTGCATTACCATTCAAGATATGAATGTTCTCCTTTGGACAGTCGATGTGGTTAAAGAGATTCTCAGCCATAAAGCTGTGATAGCTCTGTGGGTGACTCTCTGGCAAACCAACATACTCATCCATGTTGAATGTAACAACATTCTTAAAGCTTACCCTACCTTCTTTATAAGCCTTTACCAACTCAGCATACATACCTTCTGGTGAAGAACCAGTTGGCAAACCGAGTACAAAAGGCTTGTCTTGATTCTTAGCAGCATTAATACGCTCAATCACGTAGTTTGCTGCCCATTTAGATAACTTTTCGTAGTTAGGTTCTATGATTAATCTCATAATCTTTGGTTTTAATTATTATGTTTTGGTTTATTATGTTATAAAATACTTTTCTTATGCTTCAAGTTTTTCTTTCTTCGTATCATCTGTATAGGTGAATGGGACAAACCATGTAACCAACAGTGCTGGAATAGTACATACCAATACGAAGATAAAGAATTGGCGATAACCCAAGAAATCGCTGAAAACACCACTCAACATACCTGGTAACATTACGCCCAAGTTCATAATACCACTTGCGAAAGCGTAGTGTGCCATCTGGTGTTTACCAGGTGCAATCTGTTGCATCATAAAGAGGGATAGTCCAACAAAGCCGAAGCCATAGCCGAAATATTCCATTACGATAGCACCGCCAATCAACCAAAGGCTCTCTGGTTGATAGATTGCTAAGAATGTATAGGCTATGAATGGGATATTGAAAACCAATGCAAGTGAAAAGAGACTCTTTTGCAATCCTCTCCATGCAATGTAATAGCCTGCAAGGATAGAACCGATAACAAAGGCAGCAGCACCAAAAGTACCATAGCAAAGTCCAATCTCTTGTTCACTCAATCCTAAACCTTGGTCGGCACGTGATGCCTTGAGGAAGAGAGGAACAATCTTCATTACAAATCCTTCAGCAAAGCGATAGAGAATGATGAAGAAGATATAATATACAATGTGTTTCTTCTTGAAAAAGTCGATAAATACCTCAACAAGTTCACCTAACGATTCTTTTAATGTTTTAGGAGAATCAGTTGTAGTCTTCTTTGGATTTGGGAGTATAATGATGTGGTAACAGCCTATCACTAACATGATTGTAGCGATAATAAACATGATAAACATCCATGCCTTTGTTACTCCGAAATGTTCAATAAACGTACCTGCAAGGTAGACTAATCCTCCAGTCGCAGCAATCTTTGCAATGTTATAGAAAGCTCCTTGCCAACCAATCCATCGTGCTTGCTCTTCGTTTGAGAGTACAGACATATAGGTTCCGTCTGCAGCAATGTCATGTGTAGCACCACTCATCGCGATAACAGCAAGTATCGCTATTGTGACGGGGAAGAAGAAAGGAAGATGAAGGGCAAAGGCTACTAATGCAAAAAGCACACCTGTAATCAACTGTGTCAATACAACAAAGAACTTCTTTGTCTTATAAATTTCTAAGAACGGGCTCCATAACGGTTTTAAGGTCCAAGGAAGCATGATGAGGGAGGTCCAAAAGGCTATCTGTTTATCAGATACCCCCATTCCTTTATACATTAGTGTACAAACCATATTGAGTACGACGAAAGGCATACCCATGGCAAAATAAAGCGTAGGAACCCATGTTGCTGGACTATGCAGCATCTTGTTTTCCTCTTTTAGGTTCTTAGGGTTTAGACTCATTTTCTTTATATAGGATTTCTAAAGAAAGTAACAGTTAAAGAGAGGTTTTTACTTATCAAAAAGGTTTTATTTAACTTTAATTTACCAATGCAGTGAATCTCTTACTTTGAAAACCGCACTTCTTTGAATTCTTACTATTGTATATATAACGCTTATAAATGTGTTTTATTGTGAACGTATTTGGTTTTCTCGACGAAAATATTTAAATTTGCCGTAGAATATTAAAATTACATTTATAAATCATTACCTAATAATTATGTGGCTGAATTCTTATTCCCATTTTTTTAAGGCAACGATAGCTTGTACAAGCTTATTATTCTCGCCGGTAGTTCTTCCAACGCTTCATGCTCAGGAGCAGAACGTTGTAATAATTAATCCGACAGATTCTCCTGCGGAAATTGTTCATAAGGCAGCAAATGTTGTTCCTTCTGCTCGTCAGTTTAATTGGCAGCGTCAGGAACTTACTGCTTTCTTGCATTATGGTATAAACACCTATACTGGTAGAGAGTGGGGTGATGGTAAGGAGTCACCAGCTATCTTCAATCCTACTGACCTTGATGCTGATCAGTGGATACGTGAGTTGAAGGCAGCAGGCTTTAAGTGTGCTATCCTTACTTGTAAGCACCATGATGGTTTCTGTTTGTGGCCATCGGCTTATACAGAACATAGTGTTAAGAACTCTCCATGGAAGAACGGTAAAGGTGATGTTGTACGTGAGGTGAGCGATGCCTGCAAGAAGTATGGTATGGACTTTGGTGTCTATCTCTCTCCTTGGGATCGTAATTCAGATCTTTATGGAACTGAAGCTTATAACGACTTCTTTGTTAAACAGTTGACTGAATTGCTTACACAATATGGTAAGGTAAGTGAAGTGTGGTTTGATGGTGCTTGTGGTGAAGGACCAAATGGTAAGAAGCAGGTGTATGACTTCGTACGTTGGTATGAACTTATTCGTAAGTTACAGCCAGAGGCAGTGATAGCTGTCATGGGACCTGATGTTCGTTGGGTTGGTACAGAGACTGGTCGTGGTCGTGAGATGGAATGGAGTGTTGTTCCAAAGGACAATCTTGATCAGGAAGCTATTGCAAAGAACTCACAGAAGGAAGTACTGACTGCACCTGTTGGTGATATGATGGGGCAAGACCTTGGTAGTCGTAAGAAGATTGAAAAGGCAAAGTCACTTATTTGGTATCCAGCTGAGATTGACGTATCTATCCGTCCGGGATGGTTCTATCATGAGGATCAGGATAGCAAGGTGAAGTCGCCAAAGGAACTGATGGATATCTATTTCACATCTGTCGGAATGAATGGTGTACTCCTCTTGAATCTTCCTCCTAATAAGGAAGGTAAACTTTCTGAGGCTGATATAAGAAGTCTTCGTGGTTTCCGCCAGTTGTATGCAAATACCTTCACTGATAATCTCTTGGCAAAGGCAAAGGTTACTTGTGTGCTTTCAGAGGGTAAGGGTCGCAATGTTATTGACGATAATTATGACACTTCTGTACGTCCAAAGATGAAGGATGGTAAGGCTGTATTCTCATTCAAACTGAATAAACCTGCCACCTTTAATGTCCTTTCTGTGCAAGAGGATATCCGTAAGGGACAGCGTGTGGAGAAGTTCTCACTCGAAGTAAAGGATGCTAAGGGCAACTGGAAGAAAGTAACAGAGGGTACGACCGTTGGTCATAAGCGTTTGTTGAAGTTCCCTGTCGAGACTGCTAAGGAGGTGCGCCTTATCATCAGCGAGGTTCGTGCAGTGCCAACAATCTCTGAAATTGGTTTATACCGATTAAGAGATTAAACTATTATTCTTTGGCTTATTGCAATAAGTTATATAAAAAAGGACGCACAGTTTGTGCATCCTTTTTTATATTATTGCTGTCCGATAAAACCTCCATATACTGCAATATCCTCTCTCAATCCTGCTGAAATAGGCATGATTAGTTCTAATTTCAAATTCCAAGCCCCCCTAGAATAATGACAACTCTTCTGGTGGGGCTTTTACTTGGGTAATCAATCTATCCCAGTCTCTATGTGGCTGCTCAAAGAAACTCTGTATTGAGACATAACTCATAAGTAGAATTCTTATCATTGTTGCCAAGCCTGAGAAGCTCCAAGGTCTCTTTATTTTGTTCTTCACTAGGGTTATAAGCAGATTGGCTATAAGCGTAATCCATATTTGTATTTTTATAGCATTCGCACTCTCTCCATAGAAGTATCTTAGCGGGAAATTCTGTTTTATTTGTTTAAATAAGGTTTCTATTTGCCATCGTCTCTTATAGATAGCTATAATATCTTCTGCCGACATCTGAAAATCATTGGTCAGCAGTGATATTAATCTGATTTTCCCTTTCTTGGTCTTATCCTGATATGTGATTTTTCTTGCTTTATGGTAGATATCTTTTTCCTTTGTATGCTTATGGAAGAGAATGGTTTCTACGCGTACAGCTCCATAATCTGTAGTCATCTGGTAATCTGTATCAGCAATCCTTTCAAAGCTAAGATTATTTTTCATCTTAGTTACATATATAACGCCTCTTTGCGTCAGTTCAGAGAACTTTTCATAGTTTATATAGGCTCGGTCAAAAGCAATCAGTTCCTCATTGGCATATCGTTCTGGGATAAGTGCAAACTGATCATGACTAGCTGCAGATGTGAACTTGATATCGCTTGGAACATTCTCATTGGCAAATATCACTGTATGTACTTTTATTCCACCCTTCTTCTTGCCAGTTTTGGGATTACGTCCTACACCTTTAAAGACTAGGTTAGAAAACAGACTTATTGTCGTAGAATCTATTATTTGTAGATTCTTCAGCCATTTGGGCTGTCCACTATTTGGGCTGTCCGAGTAAAGCTCATGGCGGTATTTCTCATATAGGTTCATATAGATCGAACCGAATATCTCGGAATCTCGACGTTTGTTTGCATCTGATAAGGTACTTCGACAAGGAAAATGCTTTAAACCAAGATGATTAAAGCGATTAACATTAGCAAAGAGAGAGGCTTTTATCTCACGCAGAGAGTCTAAACGCAGCATTACGGCATAAAGCATGACAACAAGATGATGCCATGCATCAAACTTCTTTATATAGTGTTCACCTCCCTGAGCTTGGCTCAGAGAGAGAATTTTATCACGATTAAAATAGTTTAACAGTTGAACATATAGTGGCTGTCCGATAAAATGTGTACTTTTGTTCATCTTATTTCATTGTTTTATTTTGACAACTACAAAGGAAATAAGAAGGGCTGAATGTACAAAACAATCAGCCCGTTTTTTTATTATTCTGAATTAATAAGATATGAACGCAAAAGTTTTATCGGACACCAATATTTTTATATAACTTGCATTAAGGTCTTTTTCACCGTTTTATCGGTTTCGGCCGCGGCCGACGAGTTATTTTCGTTAGTTTTACACTCCTATAGGTTCACAAACCTTTTTATTGTCCATTTTTCCGATTGATAGGAAAGAACCACCAAAGACTATCTTCGGCTTTCCTATGGAATGACTATTCAAAGAATGGGCCTGAGCCTGTCTGACCGTTTTTGAAAGGTGCAGCTATGATGCCCGACCTACGGTCACTACCAAAGTCGTGCATATCAAGGTAATCTTTACTGATAGACATATGCCAGGCGTGTGTGCTCCCTCCTGTTGGTGCAGCTGTTGAAGACCAGTAGCCACCATTTCTACCACATTCTTGAAATGCTCCGTTATTATACGAGCCAAGAGCAGGTAAGTAGAAATAGTCAGCTTGTTCGGCAGCATCAGGAAGAGTTTTTTTGGGAACTGTATAATATGGGGTGGTCATTATGATAATTGTATGGGTACGCATATCAACACCAGCTACTCCTTTTGTTTTCATGTAGGCCGTAGTAACATGTTGATCAGCTGCAATTCTGGAGAGTTTCTTTAACCACACGCCGCCTTTGTAAAGATGACCCATTGTTGCCCATAGTTCATCAGTATCCCAACGAGGGTCACCTGCACGAGTATACCAAGACATTTCATTAGCACTTAGCAGCGTCTGAAAGAGAGGCGTTGTAGCGTCCTGTGGGTTGCTGGGATCGCAAACCACCTCGTTATACCAGCGAGGGTCAGTATTGTTTTGTGGATAATTGGGATTCGATTGATACCAAAGTTTCGGCTGCCAGGGGTCAGAAGAGTCCCATTCATGGCCTGCCCAATAGTTCTGCTGGGCATCCCACATGTAATATTGGTGACCGTCGTAGCTACGAATATTAAGATCAGCTATCATGTCGTAATAGGTGTTCTTTACATAATTAAAAGAACTGAGCACCTTTGTAATGGTTCCCTCTATGTTATTGACTACATCTTTCACCCAATAGCGGATTCTAAGTTTATGTGTACCTGGTTTGATAACCATGTAGGCGCCATTGGTTGTAAGGTCAGCAGCGCTGTTGGTCAATGGGAAACCATCGACGTAAGTACCGCTTCCCTTTGTGGTAAGGATAATCTGTTTGTGATTAGTAGAAGACCATGGTGTTCCACCTGTCAGTTTGTTCGTTGTGAAATCAAATGTATAGGTGTCAGTAATATCATTGTTAGAGGTAACTTCTATCTTTGTCAGATAGCAATTACGAAGAACGGCGTTGCTCGTGTAAGGTTGGAAGACGAGATAGGCAGCCTGATGATCGAGCTTGAAGCTGAATGTTTTTCCGCCGACGGTTCCTGTTGCGTCAGCCGTTCCACAGTCGCCCGACTCACCCAAGTGGGCTGTAGTATTTGGTACAGTCTGCGTCTGGGCAGCTAGAATGGTCACTTCATTTTGATTTCCGTTCTTGCCAGGATAAAAAACCTTATAGGATGCTTGTTCCGTGAACTTACCTGGTACCATGAAACTAAAAGAGGCTGTCTTTGTGGTAGGAGCGTTACTGCTCTTCTGCCACATGTAGTTGTCATCCTTTACATAGATATGGTCACCAGATTCCCAATAGAAAGCACCAGTGTTGTAGTCTAGTGAAGTGCGAGTGTTTGGATCTGTACCTGTTGTAAACGTAGTCAGGTTCTTGTCGTTGTCGGCATCTGTGTCTGTTGTTTTCTGCGTTATGTCCTCATTGGCACAAGAACCCAGCACCAGCATAAAACTGCAAAGGGCTATGAGCGACATCAGATGCGCCCTAAATAAATCTTTTTTCATTTCGTCGTTTTGTTTTTGTTTTTTTTTTGTTGATAACTCTCTTTCGTTAGTCTTCCCAAGTGGAAACGCCCTCTTTGCCTTCTTGCAACTCTTCCCAGTTCATTCCCTGCTTGGCACTGCTTGGACCTGTACCGTGCTGACCCGGATTATGTTGGCTGGGGAAAGAGGTTTCCATTAGCGAAGAAGTTTTTACATACACCAGAGTAGATACAGGGATGCAATAAGTTTTTAATTGTTTTTTCTTCATAATTTATAGAATTATATAATGCAACGTTTGGTCTTATTTTGTCTTCTGTTAGTTCACAAAAAGGCATGGGTTACTGCACAAGGGGAACTCTACCGAGCCCTTTGTGGATAAGAGTTTGCGAGACATGCCTCGCGCGCGTGAACGAGAAATAAAAAAGGATGGTCTGCGTCTGCTCTACCAGAGAGAGAGAGAGAGAGAGAGAGAGAGAGAGAGTAATAAATTATTTGAAACTACCAAATAATCTGACGACTTTCTTGTACATTTTTTCGCAGAAAAACTTTCGTTCTCCTGTATGATGCTGTTGCTTGCGCTTGTGAAAAGGAATTCGTTATGATTTTGCATGTTTCCTTCTACCTGTTCAAAGTCTTGTTTTTTATCGGCGACAAAGGTAGGTAAAAATTCTGGAACCACAAAATAATCTGAAAAGAAATTTAGATAATCGCAATGGCGAGAGATGGTAAAAAAACTTTTGATGAAGGCATCTTCCTTCTTAGAGAGATGTCTTTTAAGCTATTCTTGTTTATGACTTACAAAGGAAGAATTTATTTTTATGGCTCCATTATTTGGCATTTTCAGTAGAAAATTATAAATTTGCTGCATCTTATCAAATCATACGAACCCAACTATCACAATTTGTTTTATGAGGATTAAAGTCTATTCTCCGTTTATAAAGTCGACTGTTGCAACCATCTGTTTGCTATTCATGCCCGCTTTGCTACAGCATCCCATGCTCTGGAAAAGAATCTTGTGGCCTACAACCCACCGACAGTCCCGCTGATATTGTCAGGAAAACTGCCCAGATGGTGCCTTCTGCTTGTCAGTTTAATTGGCAGCGTCTGGAACTTACGGCTTTCTTGTATTATGGTATAAACACCTATACTGGTAGAGAGTGGGGTGATGGTAAGGAGTCACCAGCTATCTTTAATCCTACTGACCTTGATGCTGATCAGTGGATACGTGAGTTGAAGGCAGCAGGCTTTAAGTGTGCTATCCTTACTTGTAAGCACCATGATGGTTTCTGTTTGTGGCCATCGGCTTATACAGAACATAGTGTTAAGAACTCTCCATGGAAGAAGGGTAAAGGTGATGTTGTACGTGAGGTGAGCGATGCCTGCAAGAAGTATGGTATGGACTTTGGTGTCTATCTCTCTCCTTGGGATCGTAATTCAGACCTTTATGGAACTGAAGCTTATAACGACTTCTTTGTTAAACAGTTGACAGAATTGCTTACACAATATGGTAAGGTAAGTGAAGTATGGTTTGATGGTGCTTGTGGTGAAGGACCAAATGGTAAG
The DNA here is from genome assembly GCF_018127925.1 of Prevotella melaninogenica. Lineage (NCBI taxonomy): Bacteria > Pseudomonadati > Bacteroidota > Bacteroidia > Bacteroidales > Prevotellaceae > Prevotella > Prevotella melaninogenica. Next base: position 792,276 of record NZ_CP072347.1, read on the forward strand.
AAGCAGGTGTATGACTTTGTACGTTGGTATGAGCTTATTCGTAAGTTACAGCCAGAGGCAGTGATAGCTGTCATGGGACCTGATGTTCGTTGGGTTGGTACAGAGACTGGCCGTGGCCGTGAGATGGAATGGAGTGTTGTGCCAAAGGACAATCTTGATCAGGATGCTATTGCAAAGAACTCACAGAAGGAAGTGCTGACTGCACCTGTTGGTGATATGATGGGTCAGGATCTCGGTAGCCGCAAGAAGATTGAAAAGGCAAAGTCACTCATTTGGTATCCAGCTGAGATTGATGTGTCTATCCGTCCAGGTTGGTTCTATCATGAGGATCAGGATAGCAAGGTGAAGTCGCCAAAGGAACTGATGGATATCTATTTCACATCTGTCGGAATGAATGGTGTACTCCTCTTGAATCTCCCTCCTAATAAGGAAGGTAAACTCTCTGAGGCTGATATAAGAAGTCTTCGTGGTTTCCGCCAGTTGTATGCAAATACCTTCACTGATAATCTCTTGGCAAAGGCAAAGGTTACTTGTGTGCTTTCAGAGGGTAAGGGTCGCAATGTTATTGACGATAATTATGACACTTCTGTACGTCCAAAGATGAAGGATGGTAAGGCTGTCTTCTCATTCAAACTGAATAAACCTGCTACCTTCAATGTCCTTTCTGTGCAGGAGGATATCCGTAAGGGACAGCGTGTTGAGAAGTTCTCACTTGAGGTGAAGGATGCCAAGGGCAATTGGAAGAAAGTAACTGAGGGTACAACCGTTGGTCATAAGCGTTTGCTGAAGTTCCCTGTTGAAACTGCTAAGGAGGTACGCCTTATTATCAGTGAGGTGCGTGCAGTGCCAACTATCTCTGAAATTGGACTTTATCGCTTAAGAGATTAGAATATCATTCTCAGACTTATTACAACAAGTTATATAGAAAGAGCGTGTGTCAAAATGCAAATTAATAACTTGACAACTTTCAAACTATAAGTAGTTTTTCCTAAAACAAAGAAAAGACCATTTCTTTACTCAAAATCGAGTACAGAAATGGTCATTTTTAATGAATTGTTTCAAACTGTAAGATTATCAAATTGGTATATACATTTTGATACACCCTCTCCTAATCAATTTTATTTGTTAGTATTACTACTGTTTTACAAATCCATTCTTATAAAAGTCATACCAATCTGCAATCTTTTTAGGAGTATTGGCTTTCAGAAGTAAGAGCATTTCACGAGTGAACTCCAAGTGACCAGTAATATTTGCTGTAACGATGTTTTTATCACTTACAGCCTGTGCGTTCACATATCCTGTTTCGTTCGTGTATCTTTCACCACCCCATTGTTTAAGTTGGTCGAGACCATTACCCGTATGTTTTACGTTGTTCAAGAAGCCATGAGCACACAGAAACGATGCTCCGTTGCATATAGCTCCTACGGGTTTGCCATTATTCAATGCTTCTTGTACCAATGGCTCAACAAGTTCTGCTTCAGGAGAATCCCATTGATTGCCACCGATAAGCACTAAGGCTGCATAGTCTTTGGGCATATTCTCAAAAGAATAGTTGGGCAATGTTTTGAATCCACCAATGGAACAGACTGCATCTAATGTCGGAGCAACTGTATGCACTCTGTACTTGATTTCACTACCTGGTATTACGCCAACATGAAGGGCTGTAGAGAGAAAAGCACCTTCCCAATCTGTGTACTCATTCAATAAGACAAACAAAACTTTTTGAAGGTTAAGTAGTGCCATTATCTTATTCGCATCTTCATGATTGGCTGTGTTGTATAGTGTGGCATCGTCAACCCATTTCTTTTCAATGTAATCGTGCATAGGATAAGCATTGATAGCAGCTTGAATACTGTCTTTGCCGTAACCAATTGTACAAGCACAAATAGCCACATCGCATCCCAAATCCTTTAATTCTTCGAGATGATTCTTTACAGAGCATTCTCCTCTTGAATAATCTCCCTGTGTAACAATACCAACTTTTCTTCCGTTGTATTCTATGACATCAAGAAAATCACCATTGGATATTTCTTTAAAATAACTGTTAGAATTTTGAGAGCTTTGTTCCAATAGCTTATCATGTACAATCGTTAGTGTTGTTGTTTTCCCACTATTTTGGGGACCTCTTAATGAGATAATTTCCATATTATTTATATTTTGATTACAAACAAAATAACTCTTCAGCGATAATGAACGTTGAATATCAAGAACTTATAAACGTAACATTGTGGCAAAAAGGCTCGAAATGACATTCTTTACCAGAACTTGTATGTATCTATTTATGTAACTTGTTGATGATCAACAGTAGTTTATACATCTTATCGCAGAAGAGTTACACATAACCTTATTCATTGATTAAATGCTTTTAAAATATAGTGCAAATATACAAAAAAACAAGATATAAACATCTTATTCAAACTAAAATATATATATATTGTTTTAAGAACTAAAATTGTCATACTCTCTTCAATATACTTACGTACAAATGAGTCTTTATTTTTTTATTTGATATTCCTATTAACTTGTTTCTATTTTGTTTTCTTAAATATAAGTAGGTTATTTCCGTATCCCTTCCAGTCAGCTACTCCACAGATGCTATTGGATGGTGTGCGATAGAAGGTGTTACCATTGTTTCCACCTGTCAGATAGACGGCATCAGTAAAGCCATAGTCGGCAATGGCTTGTGCAAAGTCGTAGAGGGATTCTTTATGGATAGTCTCAACATACCAAATCGTTGTAGAGCCGGCCTTACGTGCTAATGCACAGCGTGTCACTTTTCCCTTTAAGGCAAACTGCTCCTCACATATTTGTCCTGCCGATACGAGGGCAAATTGGCGGAACATACTACCATTGTGAGCTTTGACATACTCCTTTATGGAATCGTCCTGACCGATGCCTATTTGCCACTTGTCGCCAACAATAGCTACAAAACCAGCCTTATTATGGTTGCTGGCATACTCCTTACCATGATAGATAAAGTCGCCAATGTATTTGTACTGATGGTTTTCGTCCCAATAGAAGTCCCAACCATGTGTGACAAGGCAGACGGTAGAGTCGCTGTCAGAAGGGGCAGTACGAGATAGGGTAGGTGTAAGTCCGTGCAGTTCGTATAGTCTCATACTCACACCATAGAGTGAATCAACCTTCATCGTTACCCCTTGTAACGAGTCTGTCGGCATCTTCTCTAAGTCGCGAATGATTTCTGTTGACGTGCGACTTAATGGGTAATCAAAAGCGAGGGTACGGCTATTTGCTTTCTGCCAGAAGTAGAAGGTTGCAGCAGAAAGGGCGATAAATACAAGCGCAACAACTCCTATCCACCATCTGCGGGATGCTGGCTGCTGCTTGTTTGTTAGCTGAGAAGGCTTGAATTCCGTACCTCCTAAGAACTGAATATCGTCGTCACTATAGCTCATTCTGCTTTTGTTTTATACCCTCTTCAAGGAGCTGCAACGCTTTGTGTGAGATAGAGTCGAGTACTATCTTTTGTGATAGTTCTTTTCTCCACAGGCTCAGCTGGTCCTTCTTCGTGTCAATTCTACTGATATAGTGAAGGTTGAGAACATATTGTTTACCCACCCTTACGAATACAATTTCTTGCTGTCGCATCTGTTGATCAATGAGTTCTGTAATGGCTTTGAGGTTCATCCATAACTGTATCTCCTCACCATTTGAAAGTGTCATCACACAATAGTTGCCGTCTGACCGAATATAAAGAATCTCGTCAAACGCCAGTCGCATCATTTCTGTGCTTCCGTTTTGTATGATTAACAGCTGTTTCACTACTTATTGTCAACAAATTGTTATAGTAGTGCAAATTTAGTAATAAAAAGCTATACTCTTGTTACTTTGTATAGAAAATCTATTTCTTGCACCCTATCAGTGGCTTAGGATAGCTACTCACAGAAGTCTTTTCGATGTGTAATATACAAGTCAATAAAGAGTTTAACTCTTGCCAATAACTCCCTTATATGTGTCCATATGGCCCTTGGATGTCGTACGTCATCAGCATTATATCCCACAGCTTTAATATTCATCTTGTCTGCTAAGAAGATGCTACGCTCATTGTGCCACTTCTGTGAGATGATAATCATATCGTTAACCCGAAAGTGTTGCTTAATATTTCTCATAGATAGTAGGGTACGATAGCCTTGTCCGTCCATTGTGATGATACTATCAGGGACACCTCTTTCTATAAGGTCATGGCGCATTGTTTGTGGTTCGTCATATCCTTCGCGTTTGTCTCCACTAATAATAAGTTGTTTGAACTTCCCATGTTTGTAAAGTTCTACAGTCGCCTTGATACGTGCCATATAGAAGGAACTCGGTCTTTTCCCTCCCCTTGCCTTTGGGTTAGTACCGAGCAGTAAGGCTGTCTGCATAGTGGGAACATCATTGATATCATTGAATGTTCTTCCTTTTGCATTCTTATCAACAATAATATTGCACAATGCAATTATCGCTCCGAGTATAGCAATGATAGCGGTGGTGGAAAGAATGATTTGCTTTTTCCTTTGTTTGTTTTTCTTCATCTTTGTTTGAGTTAAATATATCATGTTGTCATGTACTTTAATGGTCATGTTTTGATACTGTTTTAATAACCTCATTGCAAAGTTAGTTTTAATCTTCTACTTACTCTCATCTTTTTTCTCCCTGCTGATGAAATAGTGCTCAAGCTGTATGAAACTGCGAGTTGTTAATTCATAATTCAAAATTCATAATTATGGTTACCGTTTGGGGGACAGTTTAAACGTCAAAGTTTAAGGTTTTAAGTTTAGTTATCAATTATCTTTACAAAACAATGGAAGATAAGGCAAGAAAAACCTCAAAAAATATGCGTTTTAAGCGTTCTTGTAAATGTTTTGTTATCAGGTTGTTGTGAGTGTGTGTTTTAAAAGGTGCTTAGTAAGGGTGCAAAAGGGCGTTAGTAAGGGTTCAAAAGGGCATCTTTTAGAAGCCAATTAGGCGTTAATTCAACTCCGATTAAGCATCTACTAAAATTGTAGGTATGAAGTTTTTATTACAAAAGAGTGTCGATTGATGAAGATTATAACCTGTTGTTAAGTTGTAAATCGTTAATTAGTTTCCTGTAAGCCATTAGATACTACTCTCGTATATGGTTCGTTTCCTCGTTTAGTTCGCTATATAAAAAAAGCCGTCACTTCATGATGAAGCAACGGCTTGTGTATATTTGAGAGATAGATAAATCTCTTACTTCTCGATAGCAGCTACACCTGGGAGTACCTTACCCTCGATAGCCTCGAGCATAGCACCACCACCAGTAGATACGTAAGATACCTTGTCAGCAAGACCGAACTTATTAACAGCAGCAACTGAGTCACCACCACCAACGAGAGAGTATGCGCCGTTCTCCTGAGTTGCCTGTGCAACAGCCTTGGCAATCTCGCCAGTACCCTTAGCGAAGTTCTCCAACTCGAATACGCCTACAGGACCGTTCCAAAGGATAGTCTTAGAAGCGAGGATAATCTTCTTCCATGCCTCGATGCTCTCCTCAGATGCGTCCATACCTTCCCACTCATCAGGAATCTGATCGATAGGGAATACTTTACGCTCTGTATCGTTAGAGAAGTCCTTACCACAAACAGTAGCAACAGAGAGTGAAAGGTTTACACCCTTCTCCTTAGCTGCAGCGATTACGTTCAATGCCTCTGGCATCAAGTCGTCCTCGTGGAGTGACTTACCAATCTTACCACCCTGTGCCTTGATGAAGGTATAACCCATACCACCACCGATGATGAGGTTGTCAACCTTGTCGAGGAGGTTCTTGATTACAGCGAGCTTAGAGCTTACCTTTGAACCACCGATGATAGCGGTGAAAGGATGCTGAGCGTTTTTCAATACGTTGTCGATAGCTGTAACCTCTTTCTCCATGAGGTAACCCAACATCTTGTGGTCAGCATCGAAGTAGTCAGCGATAACTGCTGTAGATGCGTGCTTACGGTGAGCTGTACCGAATGCATCGTTTACATATACGTCAGCGTATGAAGCGAGCTTCTTAGCGAAGTCCTTCTGACGTTCCTTCATCTCAGCCTTTGCAGCGTCGAACTCTGGAGTTCCCTTCTCAACACCTACTGGCTTGCCTTCCTCTTCTGGATAGTAACGAAGGTTCTCAAGCAAGAGAGCCTCGCCTGGTTTCAATGCAGCAGCCTCAGCTTCAGCGTTACCAGCGTCCTTAGCGAACTTAACCTCAACGCCGAGAGCATTGCTTACGTTCTTAACAATCTGGCTCAATGAAAGCTCTGGCTTCACTTTGCCCTTTGGCTTACCCATGTGGCTCATCATGATAAGAGCACCACCGTCAGCCAATACCTTCTTAAGTGTTGGCAAAGCACCACGGATACGTGTCTCGTCAGTTACATGACCATTCTCATCCAAAGGCACATTGAAGTCTACGCGGACGATAGCCTTATGTCCAGCGAAGTTAAAATCGTTAATTTTCATTTGTTCTTTATTATTTGTAACGTTATAATATTCCTATCCGCAAAAATACTAATTTTTGATGGATTGGTGAAATCAAACACTATCTTTTTTGTAAATTTGCAAAAAAATAAGATTGTAATGAAAGATTCGGTTATTATTGTCAGTGGTGGACTTGATTCTATCACGTTGCTTTATGATAAGGCGGAGACGATCGCTTTAGCAATCTCTTTCGACTATGGTCAGAACCATGGGGCTAAGGAACTACCTTATGCTCAGTATCATTGTGAGAAGTTGGGGATTCCTCATATTACGATTCCACTGTCTTTTATGCACCAGTATTTCAAGAGTTCGTTGCTTGATGGGGCTGATGCTATTCCAGAGGGGCATTATGAGGAAGAGAATATGAAGTCGACGGTTGTTCCTTTCCGCAATGGTATTATGCTTGCGATTGCAACGGGGATTGCTGAGAGTCATGAGTTGAAGCGTGTGTATATTGCTAATCATGGTGGTGACCATACGATTTATCCTGACTGCCGTCCAGAGTTTATTCATGCGATGAATGGTGCTACGGAGGCTGGAACTTTTGTGAAAGTGCGTGTGGAGGCTCCTTATATGGAGATTACTAAGGCTGAGATTGTGGCGCGTGGTGCTGCGTTGGGAATAGACTATTCTAAGACTTGGAGCTGTTATAAAGGTGCTGATATTCACTGTGGTAAGTGTGGAACATGCGTTGAACGTAAGGAAGCCTTTGAAGCTGCAGGTGTGAAAGACCCAACGATTTATAGCAAGGAATGATAGGATTGTTCTATTACTTTTAGTTTCTTAATTACAAAAACTAAAACAGTCGGATTGAAGAACTCAATCCGACTGTTTCGATTATAAGGTTTCATACTATCCTGTACACGCTTCTCATATACATTGTTTGTTAGTATATTGCTCTTTATTCAGGGTACAGAAAGTAAGCTATTTATGCCTCTTTGCACATGTGCTGATGCTTCGCACGAATGGTGCTGTATGTAAACACCATTCGTGCTAAGGCTTAGCACCACTGTTTGTTGTTGTTGGAAAGGGAGTAACTGTCATTAATAAAACGTGCTACTAACCAATACAAGCAATAAGCAGGGTGATTATTTTTCTGCTAATAATTGTTCTGCCATGTTTGCAGCGGCTCTTCTTCCGTCTCCCATGGCAAGGATAACGGTTGCACCACCACGTACAATGTCACCACCAGCAAAGATTTCTGGCTGTGAACTCTGCATCTGTTCGTTGACAACAATGGTGTCTTTGCGACCTAATTCAAGTCCCTTTACAGACTTTGGTACCAATGGGTTAGGTGATACACCTACGGCAACGATAACCTGATCGCACTCGACAGTGACGGTCTCGCCAGTCAATTCTGGTCGACAGCGTCCGCTTGCGTCTGGTTCTCCGAGTTTCATTACGTCTAAGACAGCGGCACATACACGGCCTTTCTCATCCGCCTTATATTCCTGTGGATTATGAAGAGTGAGGAAGTTAATACCCTCTTCTTTAGCATGTTTCACCTCTTCAAGACGTGCAGGCATCTCGGCTTCAGAACGACGATAGACGAGTGTGACGTCAGCACCTAATCGTTTGGCAGTACGACAAGAGTCCATAGCTGTGTTACCACCACCGATAACCAAGACTTTCTTACCCATAATGATTGGTGTGTCGGTCTCTGGATTGGCTGCGTCCATGAGGTTTACACGTGTCAGATACTCGTTACTTGAAAGGATGTTGATAGCGTTCTCGCCTGGAATACCCATAAAGTTAGGTAATCCTGCACCTGAACCAACGAAGATACCCTTGAAGCCCTTCTCCTTTAAGTCTTCTATACTGATGGTCTTACCGACGATAGTATCGGTCTGGAAGTGTACACCTATACGACGAAGATTATCTATTTCGACATCAACAATCTTGTTTGGCAGACGGAACTCAGGGATACCATATTTCAAAACACCGCCAATCTCGTGCAGTGCCTCAAATACATAAACCTCGAAGCCACGCTTAGCCATATCGCCAGCAAAACTCAAGCCTGCAGGACCAGAACCAATAACGGCTACCTTGATACCATTGGATGGTGCAACAGTAGGCAATGCCATGTGTCCACTTTCACGCTCGTAGTCGGCTGCGAAACGCTCAAGATAACCGATGGCTACAGCTGGTGAGTTCATCTTCAAGTGGATACAACGGCTCTCACATTGCTTCTCTTGTGGACAAACACGACCGCATACGGCTGGCAAAGCTGATGTTTCTTTGAGTATCTTGGCTGCTTCGAGGAAGTCGCCACGCTCTATATTCTTAATGAAGTCTGGTATGTGAATGTTTACAGGACAGCCCTCTACGCAAGAGGGTTTTGGACAGTCAAGGCAACGTTTAGCCTCTTGCATGGCCATCTCTGGGGTTAATCCGATATTTACCTCCTCTAAACGGGTCTTCGCGCGATAGTCTGCATCCAACTCTGGCATCTTCACACGCTCAATAGCTGTGCGCTCCTTTGGCTTGAGGGCCTTGCGTAAGGTGGTGCGCCAATCGGCTCCCTCCAACTCTTCTGATAGGTGGGCTGTAGGTGATGACGTGTTTTCGTCGTTATTTGTAGACTTGTTTTTCTCGCTGTCGCAACAATCTCCATTCTTCCCTTGAACCTCATTCCCTGACTTGTTTTCCGCCAGGCACTCCCCTCCTTCGGAGGGGTTGGGGGAGGTCTCAATATCCTTAAACGTCCCCATTCGCTTGAACATCTCGTCCCAGTCGACGAGGTCGCCATCGAATTCAGGACCATCAATGCAGACAAAGCGAGTCTTACCACCAATCGTTAGACGGCAAGCACCACACATTCCTGTTCCGTCCACCATGATAGTATTGAGTGAAACGTCGTTAGGAATGCCGTATTTCTTGGCTAAAAGAGAGGTGAACTTCATCATGATAGGAGGTCCGATTGCTAACACCTTGTCTACGTGTTCGCGCTGTATCACCTTTTCTACGCCCACGGTGATGACACCTTTCTCTCCGTAGGAACCATCATCGGTCATGATGATAACCTCATCAGAGTATTTCTTTACGTCGTCTACCATGATAACTAACTCCTTTGTGCGACCGGCGAGGACAGAAATTACTCTGTTACCAGCCTGCTTCAAGGCTGTGAGGATAGGGAGAATGGCAGCAATACCAATACCACCACCCGCACAGATAATCGTACCGTAGTTCTCGATGTGGGATGGAGTGCCGAGTGGTCCGACAATATCAACAATCTCATCGCCTTCATTCAACTGGCAAAGCTTTGTTGATGAGCGTCCTACCTCTTGGATAACCATGGTGAGCGTACCCTTTACTGGGTCCGATTTAGCAATGGTGTAAGGTACACGTTCGCTGTGGTTGTCAACACGCACGATGATAAAGTTACCTGGACGGCAGCTTCGTGCAATGAGCGGTGCTTCTACTTCTAAGCAGAAAACCTTCTCTGAAAACTGTTGTTTACGGATAATCTTGTTCATGGAGTGGTAATAGATATTAAAAGTACTGACCCTATGTGTTCTTTATACTTTGGGTGTTCTTCTATTGTAAAGAGTCGTATGAAAGATTGATAAGGGTAAGTAGCTTTTGTTGTTTTATTAGTTGTTCGCGGTAATGATGCCCCTCCTTTTTAAGGGAGGGGCTGTATTCTTTAGTCCATCTTGTCATCGAGCATCTCGAAACCACAGTAAGGAACGAGTACCTTTGGTACACGAATACCCTCTGGGGTTTGGTTGTTCTCGATGATAGCTGCAACGATACGTGGCAGAGCAAGGGCTGAACCATTCAATGTATGGCAGAGTTCAATCTTCTTATCATCGGCATGACGGAAACGACAATGCAGACGATTTGCCTGATAGCTTTCGAAGTTTGATACACTTGACACCTCCAACCAACGCTCTTGTGCAGCACTCCACACCTCAAAGTCATAGCAGAGAGCAGCTGTGAAGCTAATGTCTCCACCGCAAAGACGGAGGATGTGATAAGGCAATTCGAGCTTCTTTAAAAGACCTTCAACGTGGTCTAACATCTCATCCAATGACTGATAAGAGTGCTCTGGCTTATCGATACGTACAATCTCAACCTTGTCGAACTGGTGCAAACGGTTCAAACCACGTACGTCTTTACCATAGCTACCAGCTTCACGACGGAAACAAGCAGAGTAAGCACAGCGCTTGATAGGCAGGTCTTGCTCGTTGAGAATCTCGTCACGGAAGATGTTTGTTACAGGAACCTCAGCTGTTGGGATGAGATAGAGGTCGTCAAGATTAGCATGATACATCTGTCCCTCTTTGTCTGGCAACTGACCAGTAGCCTGACCAGACTCCTGATTTACTACCAATGGTGGCTGTACTTCCAAGTAGCCACTCTTGCGAGCTTCGTCGAGGAAGAATGCCTCCAAGGCACGTTGGAAGCGTGCCAACTTACCGATATAGAGTGGGAAACCAGCACCAGTAATCTTTACACCGAGGTCGAAATCTACCAAGTTAAACTTCTTTAGCAAGTCCCAATGGCACAAAGCGTCAGCAGGTAGGTTTGGCTTCTCGCCCCCTTCCTTTACGACAACATTGTCCTCAGCATCCTTACCTTCAGGTACAATCTCGTTAGGGATGTTAGGAATCGTCAGTAACACGTCTGTCATATCCTTCTGTGCCATATCCATTATCTCTTGGAGAGCTTTGTCAGAAGATTTTAATAGTGCTACCTCTTCCTTTATCTTGTCAGCTTCGTCTTTCTTTCCTTCTTTCATCAGTCCACCAATCTGCTTCGAGAGCTGATTCTGCTGCTGCTTGTTTGTGTCAAGCTTCTGCTGAGTCTCACGACGCAAACGGTCATATTCCAATACTTTCTCAACTGCCTCACGTGCACCTTTGAAGTGTTTCTTCTCCAGTCCTTTGATGACGCGTTCAGTTTCTTCACTGATGAGCTTTAATGTAAGCATAACGTTCTAATCTTTATTTTAATTTGTTTCTGAGAGCAAAGTTACGAAAAAACTTCTATAAGTCAAAAACATTTATATTACTTATTTTGTTCTGTGTTGAGTTGAATTAACTATAGTTGTTTTTCTAATGATTGTAGATATTTTCCTGTTAAGAGAAGAGTTTCTTAGATTATATTGGCTATGCTTGGTTTATAAGTATTCCTCTTGTCACCTTATTCATTGTTGTTTAGCGACTCTATTCACCCTAAAGTCCATTTTATGTTCAGTACTTTTATTGTGGTGTTGAGGCTGCGCACATATGGTGCTCACGCTTAGCACATGTGGTGCTCATGCTTTAACACATATGGTGTTGATGCTTAGTACTATGTAAAAAGGTGGTGAAGATGATGCGAGTTGTGAGTGATTACCCAGTCTAACTGCTCATTTTTGGTTTTGGTTTTAACGGAAAGTTGTTTTCTTTATCTACTCCTCCTAAACCCGTCAAGTTGTTCGTATTGGTTGTCTTTTATCTTTCGGCTGATACTACTAATCCAACGACGATGAGTGGTTATGAAGATGATACCAAGGAGGGAGAGGGTGGCGTTTGTGAGAATCGGTTGGTTTAGCCACCATGTACCTAATGCAGCGATGGGGAACGGACTTATGATAGTAATGATTGTAACGATGAGCTGTATGTAGTTTGTATTCGCATTCTTGCCCGTGTGGGTAGCTTGCATAGAGAATGTTACCTTATTATATACCGCCATTTGAAATAGAATACGATAGGCGACACCAGCTGTAAAGAGAGCGTAGGCAAGTATCGTCCAAAAGCTTATTTTGCCAATAAGAACTATGGGAAGGAAGGTTAGCAATGGAACTAACTGCAGGGCAGTATAGAAGTAGTACTTTGCTAACAAAAGAGTTTGGACACTATTACGCTGCATCAGTAGGCACTCGTAGTAATTGCCTTCATAACACATGATTTTTGTAAGTGAACTTAACCCGTAGATGATAAAGCTGTAGTAAATGAAGCCATTGATTTTTACGATGTCACTTTCTGGGTCAACAGCAATAATTAGGCTAAACAGAAAGATACCAATTGTGTTGAAAATGAATATAAGGCGTAGGCTCTTATTTCGGAGGATTGTCCATAACTCTATTTTAAGGTACTCTCCGATTAAGTTGAAACGATCGAAGAAAGTGAGTTTGATATTACTTTTGGTACTTTTAGATCTTGTTGCTGGGTATTGTTCTTGGCGGATACGCTGTTCAAGGACATTGCGATTTAGCAATATCATTCCTATTAGCAACAATACCATAACAGCATATATCCATATCTCACCTCTAATCATTGCATTGCCCATCTCTGCACAGTGATGGAGGTAACTTTGTGGAGAAGGGAAGAAGATTGTTATTACTGCGATGGAGAAATAAGTAAAAATCGGTATGAGCCAATACAAAAGTCCACGTGCCGTCAGCACTTGTGTAAACTGGAAAAACTGTCCGTTGATAAGCAGAAGGAGGTAAAATCCTGCTGTATAACCAATCATAGCTGTTGCACCCAACTCTGGAATGACTGTTTTAATACCAAAAGGAATGCAGATAAAGAGGAGGTTTACGTTCTTAAAAACTATCAACTGACGCAAAATCAGATAGTCTGTATAGCTGTGTTTGGGAAGCGGTAGGAGAAGATAAGGACGGATATGCATCAGCAACCGATGGTCTGTTGTATATCTGAAAAGATAATCTAAGAACAGCAGAAGCGGTAGTAGGGCATAGATGAAACGATATCCCCCTAAATTATCCTTGATGATGAGGTCTGCTAATTCACATCCTATCCAAACAAAATAAGCATAAAGAAAAACAGCCAACACGTAGTAAAAAAGCTTTGCTACGTTGTTGGCTTGCCATATTTTATTCCTTCTACCAGATAGGTAGAAGTGCTTATGTAGTGTTTGTATAGCCTCCCAGTAAGTCATTTATCTCAAGTCTATAATCTCAGCAGATGGATGACTTTTCTTATTAAAAGTAAAAATAGCATCAGAAAGATTCTTACGCTGGATGTCAGAGACTGTTATAGTAGTCCACTTGTTAGCCTGTTTGATCTTGATTTTCTGCAACTGATAAGCTTTATTGACTGTTACATATGCCTCTGGGATATTGCGTTTAGGATTGGTAGCCTTCATGTGTACTACGTAAGCACCACCCTCTGTTGTCATAGAGAGGTTGTAGCCCTGACGATACAGTGTCATCAATGCGTAAGGATTCATTGAAAGGCGTTGCGCCTCTGTAGGTGTAGAAACGTTCACCTCGTCAGTTGACTTCATATATGACCATTGTGTCGTACCATTAAACCATACGGTTGTCTGTGGAGTAGTAGCAACAAATTTAGTTCCTTTCACAGAAATAGTGCCCGATGCCCTGCCAACAGAACCTGGTCTGGAGAGGGCAAAGTGGGCAGTAAAACCGCCTAAATTAGACACTTTTGCAGTAGCTTTATCCAGGCATGCCTTTGCTTGATTAGCATTTTGTGCTACTATACTATTTGTCATAAAGATGGCAACGAACAATAATAAATATTTAATCTGCTTCATAGTTTTATCGTTTTAATGATTTTATCCGTATATGTAAAAACTTTATTGCCCACGCAGGATTGTAAGAAGGTTGTCAAGACTTACCTCATCACTTATCAATACTTCACGTGGTTTTGAACCTTTTGCCGCACCCACGATACCAGCTTTTTCCATTTGATCCATTAGGCGACCAGCCCGGTTGTAACCAATAGACAGTCGACGCTGTATCATACTTGTTGAACCCTGCTGGGATACAACGATAGCTCGTGCTGCCTCCTCAAACAATGGGTCAAGAGTTTGTGCGTCCAGTGAGCCACCACCAGCAGCTTCATCCTCAGACAAAGGCTCTGGGATTTCCATTGGACGGACAGGTCCTAACTGGTTAGCAATGAACTTTGTGATGTTCTCTACTTCTGGTGTATCCACGAAAGCACATTGTACGCGGACAGGGTCAGCACCATTGAGATAAAGCATATCACCTCGTCCAACGAGCTGTTGTGCGCCTGGTCGATCAAGAATGATACGTGAATCCATCATCGCTCCAACACGGAAAGCAATACGTCCTGGGAAGTTTGCTTTGATATTACCTGTGATAATAGATGTTGTTGGTCGCTGGGTTGCAATAATCATGTGAATACCGATGGCACGTGCCAGCTGTGCGATACGGGTGATAGGCATTTCTACTTCCTTACCAGCAGTAAGAATCAAGTCACCAAACTCGTCAATGATGACAACGATATATGGCATAAACTCATGTCCTTCCTCTGGATTCAGTTCATGTCTAAGGAATTTCTGGTTGTATTCCTTTATGTTTCTAACACGAGCTGCTTTCAGCAGGTCATAACGCTCGTCCATAAGTACACATAGACCTTTTAGCGTCTTTACAACTTTCTGAACATCTGTGATGATTGGCTCTTCCTCATTCTCCTCAACAGCAGCCATAAATGGTTTTGCAATTGGAGAATAGACGCTGAACTCCACTTTCTTAGGGTCAACGAGTACAATCTTCAGTTCGTTTGGGTGCTTCTTATAGAGTAGGGAGGTGATGATAGCATTCAGACCAACTGACTTACCCTGTCCAGTAGCACCTGCAACAAGTAAGTGAGGAATCTTAGCAAGATCTACCATGTACACCTCATTGGTAATAGTCTTACCTAATGCAATCGGCAACTCCATTGTTGACTCCTGGAACTTACGTGAGTTTAGAATAGAGAACATTGATACGATGTTGGGTTTAGCATTTGGAACCTCAATACCAATTGTACCCTTACCCGGCATAGGAGCTATGATACGAATACCGATAGCTGCCAAACTCAGTGCAATATCGTCTTCAAGGTTTTTAATCTTAGAGATTCTAATACCCTGTGCAGGGGTAATTTCATAAAGAGTAATTGTCGGACCGACAGTTGCACGAATACTACGAATCTGTACGCCAAAGTCATTTAGAACTTTGATAATACGATCTTTGTTAGCTTCTAACTCTTCTTGGCTTACATAGTTAGTCTTAGAATCAGAAGCATATTCTCTCAACAAATCAAGTGAAGGGAACTTCCACTTTGTGAAAGGTTCACGAGGATTGATTGGTGTCAGTGGAAGGTTGTTACTTGCGAGTGTCTTGCTATTTGCTTTTTCTTCAACTTTCTTCTCCTCAATCTCAAAGCCTGGGGTAATATTGTTTGGTGTCTTTGTTCCCTTTTCATTGCCATAGGACGAGTTGAGCGTGTCTGGCTCTTGTGGAGTGGTTGTTGGCTCTGTTGGTAAGTCAATAGGTTCAGCGAGAGTAGGATCAACGTGTTCTATTGTCTCTACTGGTTCATCTTCTATTATAACCTCATCGTTATAGAGATCTTCTGTGCTATCGCTTTTGCTGCCATGTACCACTGTAAACTTCACCTTGTCACGGATGTAACCAAAAGGATTTATCATCTTGCGTACGACGGTAATTGTTTCAGAGGTGATATAGGTAAGATAAGCTAACATGACAATTACCAAGATAGCTATCAATCCCGGTGAACCAACAAGATTCTCCATATATTGTACACAGAAAGCTCCATGGTCTCCGCCAGGATTATATATTTGATCTCCCAGTAATGGCGTGAGGACTTTTGCAAAAGTAACAGAGGACCAAATCATTACCAAAGCCATTCCCATGAACCATTTCGTTAAGTTCAGTTTCTTGTAAGCTCCCATCATGCGAAGTCCACAAAGGGCAATGAAGGCAGGAATGATAAAGGCAGGAATACCAAAACAGCGGGAAATAAGTCCGTATGAAATGATTGCGCCAAGCGAACCGCATGTATTTTGGAAAACTCTATTTGTATTCTCCACCTCTCCCGGGCGAAGGTCGGTAACTAAACTTTGGTCTGCTGCACCAGTACTGAAATAGCTGAAAAAAGCGACACAGATGTAGATAGCAACGCATAAAAGGATAAGTCCAGCAACAAATCCTGTTTTGTCGTTAATAATGTTATTTAGTCCGATCGCCTCGGTGAAAGTCTTGCTTTTCTGTGTTGTTTTCTTTTTTGCCATTTATCGTTGTTCTTTTATCCTTGCAAAAGTAATAAATAAGTGCCACATAAGTGCCGTTTTTCAAACTTTTTTTTTAATTTTGCAAGTTAGTATGCAATCTAAAATGAGTACAGTATTATACAATAGATTTGATAAGAGTAAAATATCACAGTTGCCAAGGGTTACCTTCCCAGGGAAGATAGTCGTTGTCTTAAATGAAGTTGAAGCTGAGAAAGCGGTTAATTATCTGCTTTCTAAGGATATCATCGGCATCGACACGGAGACGCGTCCTGTCTTCAAAAAAGGGCAACGTCGCAAAGTAGCACTCTTGCAGGCTTGCGATCGTGATGTCTGTTTTCTCTTTCGATTAAATATCATAGGTGTACCAGATTGTATTAAACGTTTTCTTGAAGATACAACAGTGCCAAAGGTGGGACTCTCATTGAGTGATGATATCTTGATGTTACATCAGCGTGTAGACTTTAAACCAGGTTTTTTTATCGACCTCCAAGACTATGTTAAGGCGTTGGGTATTGAAGATATGAGCCTTCAGAAACTTTATGCTAATGTTTTCCATGAGCGTATCACGAAGCGTGAACAGTTATCGAACTGGGAGAATGAGATATTGAATGACAAGCAGAAAATCTATGCTTCTACAGATGCTTGGACATGTATTAAACTCTATGAGCGTCTGCATGAATTGAAACATAGTGGTAATTACGAACTCGTAGTAGTCCCTCCCAAGGTAAAACCCACACCAGAAGAAGCGAGGAATACATCAGAAGTGACATCAAAATAACGTCTCTATGTAAATTATTATCGTAGAGATAAATATTTTTTTTCATGAAGAAAAAGATTTCTTTTCACGTAAATAAATATTTATCTTCATGAAAATAATTCGCAAATCGCCAAGAAGCGGAAACCAATAAACTCTAAAAAGGAACTTTATGTATAAGCAAGTATATTTGAAAAGGGGCAAAGAAGAGAGTCTTCTTCGTTACCATCCATGGATTTTCTCAGGTGCTATCAACAAGATTGAAGAAGGACTTGAGGAAGGCGATATTGTGCGTGTTATGACGCATGAAAAGAAGTTTATTGCTGTCGGGCACTTCCAAATTGGTTCTATTGCAGTCCGTGTTCTCTCGTTCCACGACGTAAAGATAGATGATAAGTTTTGGGAAAGTCGTTTGAAAGCGGCTTTTCAAGTTCGTCAGGCTATTGGTGTTATTCGGGAAGAATCAACAGGAGTAGGACTGTTCCCAAACACAACTTATCGTCTTGTTCATGGTGAGGGCGACAATCTTCCTGGATTGATTATTGATATATATGGCAAGACTGCTGTTATGCAAGCTCATTCAGTTGGTATGCATGTATGCCGTGAGGAGATTGCGAAAGCCCTTGTTAAGGTGATGGGCGATAAGTTGGATAGCATCTATTATAAGAGTGAAACAACTCTTCCTTTTAAGGCGGACCTTGGTCAGGAGAATGGTTTTATCTATGGAGAAACTGACAATAACATTGCGATTGAGAATGGCTTAAAGTTCCATATAGACTGGTTGAAAGGTCAGAAAACTGGTTTCTTCATTGATCAGCGTGAGAACCGCTCTCTCTTGGAGTATTATGCGAAGGGAAGAAGTGTACTAAATATGTTCTGTTACACGGGCGGCTTCTCTGTTTATGCTATGCGTGGCGGTGCAGAAGTGGTGCATTCTGTGGATAGTTCTGCTAAGGCTATTGAATTGACGAATAAGAATGTTGAACTTAATTTCCCTAATGATTCACGCCATGAGGCAATCTGTGAGGATGCTTTTAAATATCTTGATGACAACGATGGTAAGTATGATCTTATTATTCTCGACCCACCAGCCTTCGCAAAACATCGTAGTGCTTTGAAGAATGGATTGCGTGGTTATACTCGATTGAACGTCAAAGGCTTTGAAAAGATTAAGCCAGGAGGAATCTTGTTTACCTTCAGTTGTTCGCAGGTAGTAACTAAAGATAATTTCAGACAGGCTGTCTTCACCGCTGCTGCACAAGCAGGACGTAAGGTGCGCATCCTGCATCAGATTCATCAACCTGCTGACCATCCAATTAACATTTATCATCCAGAAGGCGAATATTTGAAGGGATTAGTCCTTTATGTTGAATAAAGTCAAACGATTCATAGCCTCTGAGCATCTGCTACGGGTAGATGCTCTTTATTTAGTAGCGCTGTCTGGAGGTGCAGATAGTGTTACCCTTTTGCTTTGTCTCAAGGAGTTGGGCTATCGTGTTGAGGCTGTTCATTGCAATTTCCACCTACGTGGAGAGGAGAGTTTGAGGGATGAACAGTTTTGTGAGGAGTTATGTCAACGTGAGGATATCCCATTCCATAAAGCCCATTTTGATACGCAGGCTTATGCCGACTTGCATAAGGTGAGTATTGAGATGGCAGCGCGTGAACTGCGTTATCGTTATTTCTTTCAGTTGAAAGAGGCGTTGAGTGCTGATGGTGTTTGTGTGGGACATCATAAAGAAGACTCTGTCGAAACGATTCTTATTAACCTTGTTCGAGGAACAGGGCTTAATGGTTTGATGGGTATTCGTCCTCGTAATAATGATGTTATCCGCCCTTTGCTATGTGTGACACGCCAAGAAATTGAAGATTATCTCCAAAAGTATGCTGTTTCTTTTGTTATTGATAGCACTAATCTTGTAGATGATGTGGTACGGAATAAGATTCGGTTGAATGTTCTTCCACAGTTATCTGAGATTAATCCGTCGGTTACGGATACTATCCTTACTACTGCTAATCATCTCTCTGAGGTAGATGCTATTGTGCAGAAGTCGCTCAAAGAGGCTTTGGGAAAGGCTGTTAGCTTTATCAATCCTGTGACTCAAGTTAGTTTAAACAGTTTAAGTAATGAGCCTTTCCAACTCGACTTGTCAGTTGTTCGAGCATTTCCTTCTCCTTCTTATTTCCTTTTTCATGTGCTTAAACCGCTTGGCTTTTCATCTTCTCAGATAGCCGAGATGGTTTCACATCTTGATGGTCAGATAGGGCAGTTGTGGTATTCGTCAACACATGAACTTACTCATGATCGTGGATTCTTTATGGTTTTGCCTCGCGAGGAAGCTGAACCACGTGAGCTTGTAATCCCTGAAACAGGGCGTTATGTCTATGATGAGCAACTGTCTCTTCGACTGACTGAACGAGCGTTATCGCCATCTTCAAACGTTTCTTATTCAAAGAATCCTATGATTGTTGACCTTGATGCAGCTTCTATACGTTTCCCATTGACATTACGGCGTGTTGCAGAAGGCAATCGTTTTACTCCTCTTGGAATGCGTGGAACTCAGCTTGTGAGTGATTTCCTTACCAATCTCAAGCGTAACCGCTTTGAGAAACGTAACCAGTTAGTACTCTTTGATGCCACTGGTACTATCCTTTGGGTGCTCGGTCTTCGTATCAATGATTGTTTTAAGTTGACCCCACAGAGCAGTTCTTGCCTACAGATTGAGATTTTGTAATGTAGAAGAGCTTTCTGTTTATTCTAATCTTTATCTACTTGTGTAGTGAAGGAATGGTCTTAATAATCATAATCAAAACAGTCGACCATTTCTTTAAAACAGTTGACTATTTTTCAAAAACAGTCGACTGTTTTCGCAGAAAGAGTTGACCTTTTAGCCAAAAAGCTCTTAAGCTTTCATCAAAAAGCTCTTAAGCTTTTATTAAAAAGCTCTTAAGCTTTCATCAAAAAGCTCTTAAGCTTTCACCAAAAAGCTCTTAAGTTTTCACCAAAAAGCTCTTAAGCTTTCAACAAAAAGGTTGATAGTGATTAACAGATAGCTACAGACGCTCTGCCTCTTTTACTTTGTTCTTACCTGTTTCAAACTTACTACTTCCGAAGTTGTAATGTACACGGAAGATAACTTGGCGACTTTCGCTGTGCCCCCAAATGTCTAAATCTAATGCTCCCTTACGTCCATAGCTATCCCAACGCTCAGTGTGGAGTAGGTCGGTAATCATTAAAGATAGGGAGAGTCTGTCTCGGAGTAATCGTTTACTCAGTCCAATATCTATACCTCCATTTGGTTTGAGGACCTCATAACTTCTGCCTTGTCGTTTACTTGCGTATCTTGCAGACAGTTCCATACGAACTTTTGCAGGTAGTTGTATGTCGTTTGAAAGTGAAAGGTTACATGAGGGGCGACGGTAGTCTTCTCTATAAGATTCATAATCAAGATGGTTGATAAAGTAGTAAGCACCGATGTTTGCACTGACATCCCACCATGAGGTGAGACGTTTGTTATAGATAAGGTCAAGTGCCAGCTGCTTCTGTTTACCAATATTCTTGGTTGTCATGACTATGCAGTCTTTCTTGTATGCATCGGGAAGCTGCGTAAAATAATTGTTTAGCTGATTATAAGAGAGCGTTACACTAAGATTATTCTTTGTGTAATCTAAAGATACCCTATGATTTATTTGTGGCTGAATAAATGGATTCCCTTTCCAATAGGTTAGTTCATCTAACAGATATTCAATGGGGTTAAGGTCTTCGTATCTTGCTTTGTCTTGCCGTTTACTGTAGGCAAGTGTAAGCTTTGCTTTGTCGTTAAAGTCATAACTGATGGAAAGATTAGGAAAGAGTCTTGTGTGATTGTTCTTATTCTCCTCCATCAGTTTTCCGTCCAAATAGGATTCTAAAGTCCCGATAGTCTGCATATATTCAATCCGCATACCTGCAGTTGCCTGTATATGTTTCCATTTCTGGGCATATTGTATATAGCCTTCAAGGTTCGACTCTTGGTAGGTAAACCTGTTAGACCTTGTGTTGTCAAGCACACCTTTTGCATAGAAGCCAAAGCGATTGTTACTTTCCACCTTAGCAGCTTTAATACCTGTAAGGAGTTCTCCGTCATGACTATTCTTTAGTTTATAGTCGATAGCAGATGAGATGATGTTTATTTTCTTCTTGGATTTAGCTGGATAGTCGTCTTCTCTTAGTAATGTTCCATTTGGAGAGTAAAACGCATTGGGCTGATTGTTATTACTCACAACATCAACGTGAATCCAGTCTGCATTTGCAGTGATGGTCTGCTGTTCTGTAATATTAAACTGATAGCCTATGCCTGTCGTATATTTTGTGTTCTCTTGTTTGGTATAATCATTCCTTGCTTTAAGTATTTCATGAAGCGTGTCTCTACCTTTATATATCCAAGTAGTTGTTACTGTCATTCCGGGACCTGTTAAGGCATCAACTGATGTGTTCAGCATAAGTTTGTGTTTCTTGTTAGGTTGGAATACAAAAGCCAGTCCCCCTGCGTAAGTGTTTCGCTTGTCTGTATCATCGGTTTCCGAGAAGTTTCGGTCTCCTTCTTGTATTCTGTTAGTACCATATTTCATGTCATAGTGTCCAATGTTATGACTATAGTTGATGCCCAGCTGCCATGTCTGTTTGTTATAAGTCATACTAAAATCAGAACTTTGGCGTATGTGATTCCAAAAAGACATACCATGAGAGGTCGAAATGTAAAGTCCTCGTTCGTTGTTGTCTTTTAGTTTTATGTCTATAATACCACTTGCTCCTTCTGAATCATAACTTGCATCAGGGTTGGTTGAAGTAGTTATGCTTGCAATGTTAGAAGATGGAATAGTGCGCAGGTAGGCTGTAAGCATCTCGCCTTGAAGTCGTATGCGTTTTCCGTTCACATAAACGGCGGCATTGCCAAGTGCAGAAAGCGATAGATTTCCTTTATTATCAAGCCTTACACTTGGGGTGTGGCGCAGAACATCTAAAGAGTTGCCAAGATTGGCAAGATAGGATTCTGCAACTGAAATGCGTATCTTCCCACTTTCCATTTTGATGAGTGAGTGTTGTTTGCGGGTTGTGACAATAACGTCTTTCAGCTCTGTACCGTCAGGATATAAATAGATGTTGTAAATGGAGTTATTATTCGGAATGGAGAAAAGAATAGTAGTATCACGGCATCCGATGGCTCCGCAGTATAGTTGATAACTACCATCTATGAGGGTGTAGTTAAACTTTCCGTCTGTCTCGGTAAGTCCATTGGCAATTACTTTTCCTGTTTTCTGATTAGAAATGATAATTGTTGCAGCATCAATAGGTTCCTTTGTTTGTTGTTGGATACTAAAGGTTACGGTCTGTTGAGCCATAAGATTGGATGTGTTTAGCAACAATAGAGTTATAACTAAGATGATGTGTGTTGCGAAAGGTCTTGTTTGTAATCTTTGAATTGTCATGAGGTTTGTTATATTTATATCTATTTTTATAGTATACTAAGCACTCAACACGATTGGTGTTTACCACCATCACCACTTGTGTTGGGCATCACCACATCGGTAAAATATGAGAAGTTTGGTTATTATTATCATTATAATATTGTAATACATGAAAGATTAACTTATGTGAGAGATGTTTACTGGATAGCATATTAATTTATTTTTGTTTGTAGGCAATAGGTTTAATGAGTCTACAAAGATAATAAAATAATATTTTTCTTAGGTGTTTTTTGTATAAAGAATAAACGTTTTGTTTTCAGCTAATGCTTTTTGTTGATTTATAGAAAGACTTACTTACTTTTGTTTTGTGAATCTAAACAAATGCTTTATTAGCTCTTTTACTTTCTTGTATATCTTTTGGAGTAATTAAAACTGTATGTTGAAGATTATACTTGATAATTATTAATTTAATAAGTGGTATTTTGTTAACTAAAATCAATTAAGAGTATTTTCTTAACTTTTATATGTTAATTATTTAAGGAAGTCCTACCTTTGCAGTCGAAAATTAAATATTTGATGCTGTGAGTGGAGTTTTCTATGAGCAGTATGAATATAAATAGAGAGTAATGAAGAAGAAAACAATTTGGACAATAGCCATAATCATGGGACTCTCGTTCCTTGGTTTGCTTCTGCTCCAGCTCAACTACATTGAAGAGATGGCTGAGATGAAGAAGGAACAGTTTGATGAATCCGTCAACCGTGCCCTCTATCAGGCTTCTCGCAATATGGAGTTGAATGAGACTCTTCGTTATTTGGAGGATGATGTAAACAAGAAGGAACGTTCACAAGATGAAGAGCCGAATACAGATAAAGATAAATCTACTGCTGCTCATCAAGTTCCTGTCACGGATAATCAAGGTGAGGCATATACCTCATTTGAGGCAAAGTTGCTTCAAGCAAAGCCTTCTTTGACACCAAAGGCAATGATTCTTCGCAATGATAGTAGTACACTGTCTGCTACAAAACGTAACATGCAGGAGATTGTTCGTAACCGTTATGTCTATCAGAAAGCAATGTTGGAAGAGGTGATATACAATATCCTGTATTCTGCTTCAGATAAGCCATTGCGCAATAGAATTAACTTCAAGCTGTTGGATCAGGACTTAAAGGCGGAGATGATGAACAATGGAATCAATATTCCTTATCATTTCACAGTGACGACACAGGATGGGCGTGAGGTATATAAATGTCCTGATTATGTAAGTGATGGTGAGGAGAATACTTATTCTCAGGTGTTGTTCCGCAATGACCCTGTAAACAGAATGGGTGTTGTAAAGGTTCATTTCCCACAGATGAACAACTACATCTTCTCCAGTGTACGGTTTATGATTCCGTCAATCATCTTTACATTCGTGCTATTGGTTACCTTTATCTTCACAATCGTGACTATCTTCCGACAGAAACGTTACAGTGAGATAAAGAATGACTTTATCAATAACATGACGCACGAGCTCAAAACGCCTATCGCAAGTATCTCTCTGGCTGCTCAGATGATGAACGATAAGACATTGACAAAGAGTCCAAAGATGATAGAACACTTAGGAGGTGTTATCAATGATGAGTCAAAACGTCTGCGTTTCCTTGTTGAGAAGGTACTCCAGATGAGTATGTACGACCGCAAGAAGGCAGTGTTAAAGAAGAAATATACCGACCTTAATGAGATGGTTGAGACGATTGCTCATTCCTTCAGTTTGCGTGTTGAGCATACAGGTGGTAAGGTTTATACAGAGATTGAAGCGGTTGACTCGCTCATGTATGTTGATGAAATGCATTTTCAGAATGTTATTTTTAACCTCTTGGATAACGCCGTTAAATATGCAAAACCAGACGAACCATTAGATGTTTATCTGAAGACATGGAATACAAATGAGAACCTCTATCTTTCAATACGTGACACGGGTCAAGGTATAAAGAAGGAGAACTTAAAGAAAATCTTTGATAAGTTCTATCGTGTTCACACAGGAAACCTCCATGATGTCAAAGGCTTTGGATTAGGATTGGCATACGTAAAGAAGATGGTTGACCTCCATGAAGGTGAGATTAAGGTGCTGAGCGAGTATGGTAAAGGAACAAAATTTGTCATTAAACTCCCCGTAATAAGGGATGAGGAAGATGAAGAGTAATAGATAATTAGAGTATAAACAATTTAATACGTATAAGTTATGGATGATAAACTGAAAATTCTGTTGTGTGAAGATGATGAGAATCTCGGAACACTGTTGAGTGAATATCTGCAGGCAAAAGGCTATCAGGCTGACCTTTGCCCTGATGGTGAGGTTGGATATAAAGCTTTCTTGAAGAACAAGTATGATATCTGCGTGCTTGATGTTATGATGCCAAAGAAAGATGGTTTCACACTTGCGCAGGAGATTCGTCAGGCAAATGCAGAAGTTCCAATCATCTTCCTTACTGCAAAACAGTTGAAAGAGGATATCTTGGAAGGTTTCAAGATTGGTGCTGATGATTATATCACTAAGCCATTCTCTATGGAAGAACTCGTATTCCGTATTGAGGCAATCCTTCGTCGTGTAAGAGGAAAAAAGACCAAGGAGTCAACAATGTACACTATTGGTCGTTTCACCTTTGATACACAAAAGCAGTTGCTTACCTTAGATAACAACCCTGAGAAGGCAACTAAGCTTACAACAAAGGAGAATGAATTGCTTGCTTTGCTTTGCGCACACTCTAATGAGATTCTTCAGCGTGATTATGCTTTGAAGACTATTTGGATTGACGATAACTACTTCAATGCACGTTCAATGGATGTTTATATCACTAAGTTGCGTAAGCATTTGAAGCCAGACCCACAGGTTGAGATTATCAATATTCACGGTAAGGGTTATAAACTCATCGTACCAGACGAGCAGTAAAAACTTTATTCTGTAAGTTTCTCTTTACTTGAACCACTAAATATTAACGCTATTCTTTCCTCTTTTAAGGGGATTGAATAGCGTTTTTCTTGCTCAATAAGGGCGTGGAAAGGTAAGGGTTTAGCATGATATAAAGAGGAAATCCTCATTTGTACTTCACAAGTTATAGTAAACTTCATTGTGTGTTTGTACTCCGCACCAATGGTGCTAAGCCTTCGCACTATATGTGTTAAGCCTCCGCACATGATGTGCGCAGTATTCGGATAGCATATAAAAAGCATCAACACAGGGATTGGAAACGTGCTGAAAGAGGATTGTTTATACTTAATTCAGAGAGAAAAATTTTTGTGTTCGATAGGAGAAGAAAAAGTTTTCTCATGCACGCACAAATATATATGCTCTTTTCTTACCATTGTTATGGTAATTTTTATTACTTTTGTACCGATTAATTTTTGATATCAGAAGGAATCATATTATGATACACAAATTTGATTTCCTGGTTATCGGCAGCGGTATAGCAGGAATGAGTTATGCACTGAGTGTGGCAAATAGTGGTAAGGGAAAGGTTGCCCTTGTTTGCAAAACTTCTTTGGACGAAGCCAATACGGCTAAAGCACAAGGAGGAATAGCAGCAGTAACGAACCTTGCCATTGACAATTTTGAAAAGCACATCAACGATACTATGGTCGCTGGTGATTATATTTCTGACCCTTTAGCTGTAAGACAAGTTGTGTGTAATGCGCCAGAAGCTATCAAGGCGCTTGTTAACTGGGGTGTAAATTTTGATAAGCATAAAGACGGTACATACGACCTACATCGTGAAGGAGGGCACAGCGACTTTCGTATTCTTCATCATGCTGATGATACAGGCTTTGAGATACAGCGTGGATTGATGGATGCGGTGAGAGTTAACCCAAATATTACAGTCTTCGAAAATCACTATGCTGTTGAGATTATCACGCAACACCACTTGGGTATAAAGGTGACACGCAGAACGCCAGATATAGAATGTTATGGTGCGTATATCCTCAATCCTGAAACGAAAAAGGTAGATACCTTCTTAAGTAAGGTAACACTCATGGCTACAGGTGGAGTAGGGGCAGTCTATGCAATGACATCTAATCCTGTGATAGCTACTGGCGATGGTATAGCAATGGTTTATCGAGCCAAGGGAACAGTAAAGGATATGGAGTTCGTACAGTTCCACCCGACGGTTCTTTATAATCCTTCTGAAACGCATCCAGCATTTCTGATTACTGAGGCTATGCGTGGCTATGGTGGGGTGTTGCGACTTCCTGACGGTCAAGAGTTCATGCAGAAGTATGATAAACGTCTTTCTCTTGCTCCACGTGATATCGTTGCTCGAGCTATCGACCATGAGATGAAGATTCACGGACTAAATCATGTTTGTCTTGATGTAACACATAAAGATGCTGAAGAAACGAAGCATCATTTTCCACATATTTATGAGAAATGTTTGAGCATTGGGATTGATATAACAAAGGAATATATCCCCGTTTGTCCAAGTGCTCACTATATCTGTGGGGGTATAAAGGTCGATTTGAATGCAGAAAGCTCTATTCATAGACTCTATGCCGTTGGTGAATGTTCATGTACGGGATTGCATGGAGGAAACCGACTTGCCAGCAACTCGCTGATAGAAGCAGTCGTCTATGCTAAGTCTGCAGCGGAACATACTCTACGGATGATAGACAACTATGACTTTAACACAAATATTCCTGAGTGGAACGATGAAGGCACAATGACCAATGAAGAGCATGTTTTAATCACACAGAGTATTAAGGAAGTTGGCGAAATCATGAGCAACTATGTTGGTATTGTTCGAAGTGATTTACGTTTGAAGCGTGCTTGGGCAAGACTCGACTTATTGTATGAGGAGACAGAAAGCCTCTTTAAGCGCGTGACGGCAACGAAGGATATATGCGAACTTCGTAATATGATAAATGTCGGTTATCTGATAACAAGACAAGCCATAGAGCGAAAGGAAAGTCGAGGATTGCACTACACGGTAGATTATCCGAAGCATGCATATGACGAGAAGTAGTAAAAGAGTATAGATAGATGATGAGAGAAGCACAACAACCATTGTACTCTCAGTTTATAATATAAAATAACATGATAGATAAAAAATGGCTGGAACAGGGCTTTATAGATGAACCTATTCCTGAAGGGACTGATGTAAAGGCTGAAATACGCAGGATGTGTAAAGAGAAGAATGCGCTTATCATGGCACATTATTATACAGAAGGCGTAATTCAAGAGTTGGCAGATTTCGTAGGAGATAGTTTGGCTTTGGCACAAAAGGCTGCTACTACAGATGCCGATATAATTGTTATGTGCGGCGTACATTTCATGGGTGAGACGAATAAAATCTTATGTCCAGAGAAGACAATACTCGTCCCTGACCTTAACGCCTCTTGTTCTTTGGCAGAGAGTTGTCCAGCCGATGAGTTTGAGAAGTTTGTAAAAGCACACCCTAATCATACCGTGGTAAGCTATGTCAATACAACTGCAGCAACCAAAGCTGTGACAGATGTTGTGGTGACGAGCAGTAATGCAAAACAGATTGTTGAGTCTTTACCAAAGGATACTCCTATCATTTTTGGACCAGATAGGAACTTAGGACATTATATCAGCGAGCAAACAGGACGTGAGATGTTGCTTTGGGATGGTGCATGTGAAGTTCATGATAGATTCTCTGTAGAGAAGATTCAGCAGTTAAAACGCGAGCATCCAGCAGCAAAAGTACTGGCTCATCCTGAATGTCCACCTACTGTCCTCTGCTTAGCTGATAAGGTTGGAAGTACATCTGCCTTATTGAAGTATAGTGTTGAGAATGATGCTCAGGAGTTTATAGTGGTGACGGAGAGTGGTATTCTTGTTGAAATGCAGCGATTGGCTCCACAAAAAACCTTTATCCCTGCCCCTCCTAATGATAGCGATAGCCCTTGTAACGAGTGTGAGTATATGAAATATATTACTTTGAGGAAGCTGTATAATTGCTTGAAGTATGAGTGGCCTGCTATTGAAGTTGAGCCAGAAATGGCAAAGAAGGCTGTCAAATCAATTCATAGAATGTTGGATATTTCAAACAGATTAGGTTTATAATTTAAAGATATTATTATGTTGTCAGTAGAAGAACTAAACGATAAACTCATCGAACTCGCTTTCAGTGAGGATATAGGTGATGGTGATCATACAACGCTTTGCTGCATCCCTGCTGATGCTAAGGGTGAAAGTAGATTACTGATTAAGGAAGAGGGAGTCTTGGCAGGAGTGGATGTTGCCAAAAGAGTGTTGCATCATTTTGACCCAGAACTACAAATAGAAGTCTTTGTGGAAGACGGTTCTCATGTGAAGCCTGGTGATATTGTCATGAGTGTGAAGGGCAGAACGCAGAGCCTTTTGCAGACAGAACGTCTTATGCTTAACATCTTACAGCGTATGAGTGGTATTGCAACGATGACCCATAAGTATCAACAAGCACTCATTGATGCAGGTACGAAGACACGCGTTTTAGACACACGTAAGACAACACCGGGTATGAGAATGCTGGAAAAAGAGGCTGTGAAGATTGGCGGTGGTATGAATCATCGCATTGGTCTCTTTGATATGATTCTCCTGAAAGATAATCATGTTGACTTCTGTGGTGGTGTACATAATGCGATCTCTAAGGCAAAGCAGTATTGTAAGGACCATGGCAAGGATGATCTTAAGATAGAATGTGAGGTAAGAAACTTTACCGAATTGGAAGAAGCATTAAGTGAAGGCTGTGACCGTATCATGTTTGATAATTTCACACCAGAGGATACTCGCAAAGCAGTTGAGATGGTTGCTGGACGCTGTGAAACGGAGTCAAGTGGTGGAATCACCTTTGACACGATGATTCCTTATGCACAAGCTGGTGTTGATTTCATTTCTTTTGGCGCACTAACACACAGTGTTAAAGGACTTGATATGAGCTTCAAGGCTGTTGTTTCAAAAGACTAATTCGTAGTTAAATACCAATACCTCTGATTTCTTTTCATGAAGAAAAAGATTTTTCTTCA
Organism: Prevotella melaninogenica; assembly: GCF_018127925.1. Taxonomy (NCBI): domain Bacteria; kingdom Pseudomonadati; phylum Bacteroidota; class Bacteroidia; order Bacteroidales; family Prevotellaceae; genus Prevotella; species Prevotella melaninogenica. The sequence continues at coordinate 821,975 of NZ_CP072347.1, forward strand.
TGAAAAGAAATCTTTTTGTTCACGTAAATAATTATTTCTTTTCGTGAAAGTAATTCGATAAGATAGAGTCTATAGAAGTAGAAAAAAGTACTGCGAGAGATCTAATACATTCTCTATCAAGCTATAAACAAAGTCTATTAAGCTACTTACTAACAGAAGCAAACGACTTTATAACTGCTGAAGATAAGCCGAAACCATTTCAGCACAGCGCTCTCCATCAATGCCTGCACTAACGATTCCACCTGCATAACCTGCACCTTCTGCACAAGGGAAAAGACCCTCAAGGCGGACATGCATGAGGTGTTCTCTGTCACGGAGGATACGAACAGGAGAACTTGTACGAGTCTCGGAAGCAATCATTACTGCTTCATTCGTAAGGAAGCCATGCGCTTGTTTACCAAAGGTTCTGAATGCTTCTTGGAGTCGTTTTGTGATAAATGATGGCATCCAGAAATGAAGTGGACTGGAAATAAGTCCTGGTGCATAGCTCGATTTAGGAAGATCATACGACAGACGATTGTTCACGAAGTCTGCCATACGCTGTGCAGGAGCAGTCTGTTTGTGGTTTCCCTGCTGCCATGTGTCTCGCTCTAACTGTTCCTGATAACGCAAGATACGCAAAACATCATCGCCTTCAACATCCTCTGGATTTAATTGAACAACCATACCCGAGTTAGACCATTGCGTTCCACGATTGGCAGGACTCATACCATTGGTTACAGTTTGTTCTGGACCAGTTGCTGAAGGAATCACAAAACCGCCAGGACACATACAGAAAGAATAGACACCACGACCCTGTGCTTGTGTCACAAAAGAGTACTCTGCTGTTGGAAGATACTTCCCCTTGCCGTTCTTATTATGGTACTGTATTTGATCAATTAAGTGAGAAGGATGCTCCAATCGCACTCCAACAGCGATTCCTTTTGTTTCCATCTCAATTCCTGCCTCTGCAAGATAGCGATAGATATCGCGTGCAGAATGACCCGTAGCAAGAATGACTGGACCATGAAACTCACGCTTCACACTCACAGCTCCACTGTTATCAACAGCCTCTACACCAACAACTTTATCACTATCGAGTATTAAAGAAGTCATCTTTGTTTGGAAATGAACCTCACCACCACAGTCAAGTATTGTGTTACGCATATTCTCTATGACACGAGGAAGCTTGTCTGTACCAATGTGTGGATGGGCATCAGCGAGGATAGAAGGTGATGCACCATGTTGACAAAAGACATTTAGAATCTTATCAACAGGACCACGCTTCTTGCTTCGTGTATAAAGTTTTCCATCCGAATAAGCTCCAGCACCACCTTCACCAAAGCAGTAATTTGACTCAGGATCAACCTCTTGTGTCTTTGAGATTAAAGCCATATCTAACTTACGATCACGTACATTCTTTCCACGTTCGAGGACTATTGGGCGCAATCCTAATTCGATTAGCTTCAGAGAAGAGAATAAACCAGCAGGACCAGCACCTACCACAACGACCGAAGGACGACTGCTTACGTCTTGGTATTCAGTCTTCACATAAGGGTCGTCTTGTGGAAATTCGTTAATATAAACACGAATTTTCAGATTAACATATATGTCACGATGGCGTGCATCAATAGAACGCTTCAATACCCGAACACGATAAATGGTACGCTCATCCAGCCCCTTTTCTTTTGCAAGATATGCCTTCATGTTATTTTCATTATAGGCAACTTGGGGCAAAACGCGTAACTGATATTCCTCTGTCATATATAGTATAACTTCTTCTTTTTGCCACAAAATTACTCAAATATATCGAGAAATTCGTTGGCTATTGCAATATTTCTTATTATTTTTGTGGCTAAGTTTTGCACCTCCCCCATTGTAAAGGGGATGCCAAATAATAACAAAATAAACATCAGGAATGAAAGTATTAAAGTTTGGCGGAACATCCGTAGGTTCTGTTTCGAGTATTTTAAGTCTACAAAAGATTGTAGAAAAGGAGGCTAAACATCAACCAATTATTGTGGTTGTTAGTGCCTTAGGTGGTATAACAGATCAGCTCATAGCTACTTCTCAACTTGCCTTGAAGGGTGATGAAAGTTGGAAAACAGAGTTTGATTCTATCGTTGCACGACATCATAAGATGATTGATGCGATTATTACCGACCCACATGACCGTGAGATGCTATTCAACAAAGTGGATAGTCTTTTTGAGCAACTTCATTCTATTTATTACGGTGTATTCTTAATTCACGACCTCAGTCATAAGACAGAAGATACTATTGTAAGCTATGGTGAACGTCTAAGTTCAAGAATAGTAGCTACGCTTATTCGTGGAGCAAAGTGGTTTGATGCTCGTGAGTTTATTAAGACTGAGGAGAGACACGGCAAAAGAAGTCTCGATTCAGAACTAACCAACAAACTTGTAGTAAATACTTTCTCTAACCTTCCTCGCATCTCTCTTGTACCTGGTTTTATAGCACAAGACCGTGACTCTGGCGACATTACCAATCTTGGGCGTGGTGGAAGTGATTATACGGCATCCATCCTTGCCGCATCTCTCAACGCTGAAGTCTTGGAGATATGGACGGATGTTGACGGCTTTATGACAGCTGACCCTCGCGTCATCAAGAGTGCCTATACCATTAATGAGCTTTCCTATACTGAGGCTATGGAGCTTTGTAACTTTGGTGCAAAGGTCGTCTATCCTCCAACGATATACCCTGTCTGTGTAAAAAACATCCCAATCAAGGTAAAAAACACATTCAATCCTGATGGACAGGGTACGATTATTAAAGCACACATAGAGAACAATCAAAAACCTATTAAGGGTTTATCATCTATCAAAGGTACTACGGTTATTACCGTGACAGGTCTTTCTATGGTGGGTGTTGTTGGTGTCAACCGTCGTATCTTTAGTTCTCTTGCCAACAATGGTATTAGTGTCTTCCTTGTATCACAGGCAGCATCAGAGAACAATACCTCTATCGGTGTGAAGGATGAAGATGCCGACAATGCAGTGAAGGTACTTAATGAAGAGTTCCGTCTTGAGATAGAAGATGGACGTATGTTCCCTATGCATGCCGAAAGTGGACTGGCAACAGTAGCGGTCGTTGGTGAGAACATGAGGCGAACACCAGGTATCAGTGGTAAACTCTTTGAGGTTCTTGGTCGTTCTGGTATTAGTGTTATTGCTATTGCGCAGGGTGCATCTGAGATGAATATCTCATTTGTTGTGAAAGGCTCTGACCTAAGGAAAGCACTGAATGTACTCCATGATTCACTTTTCTTATCGGAATATAAAGTACTGAATCTCTTTATTTGCGGCATTGGTACAGTAGGTGGTAAGCTCATTGAACAGATCAAGAGCCAGTATGAAGAGTTGAAGCAAAATTCTAACTTAAAGTTGAAGGTGGTGGGAATTGCTTCATCTAAGAATGCTATTTTCAATCACGACGGCTTAAATCTTGATAATTATCGTAAAGAACTCAAGGAAGGTGAGGCTTCAAGTCCAGAGCATTTGCGTGATGTTATCCTAAAGATGAATATCTTTAACTCGGTGTTTGTGGATTGTACTGCTTCTAAAGAAGTGGCTGCACTCTACCAGTCTTTATTGGAAAATAATATCTCTGTGATTGCTGCCAACAAGATTGCAGCATCTGGAGCATACGATGATTATTACCATTTAAAGCAGACAGCCATTCAACGTGGTGTCAAATTCCGCTTTGAAACAAACGTGGGCGCAGGTCTACCTATCATTGGTACAATCAATGACTTGCGCAATTCGGGTGACAAAATACTAAAGATTGAAGCCGTATTATCAGGTACGCTTAACTTCATCTTTAATGAGATTGGAGCTGATGTTCCCTTCTCTGAAACTGTTAAACGTGCTAAAGAGCAGGGCTATAGTGAGCCAGATCCCCGTATTGACCTTAGTGGAACGGATGTTGTTCGTAAGCTGGTTATCCTCACACGTGAGGCTGGATACAAGGTGGAACAAGAGGATGTTGAGAAGCATCTATTTGTTCCTGATGATTATTTCCAAGGTTCAGTAGAAGACTTCTGGAAACGTCTTCCTGAACTTGATGCTAACTTTGAACAACGTCGTCAGCTATTAGCAGAGGAGGGTAAACGCTGGCGTTTCGTTGCTACAATGGAACGTGGCAAGACGAATGTTGCACTAAAGGAAGTGGCTTCTACCCATCCTTTCTATAATCTTGAAGGTTCTAACAACATAGTCCTACTGACCACTGACCGTTATAAGGAGTATCCTATGCAGATACAGGGTTATGGTGCCGGTGCATCGGTAACGGCAGCCGGAGTGTTTGCGAATATCATGAGTATCGCTAACATCTAAAGAGACATTAGTAAAGCATTATATATCAAAAAGAAAAGGACGTACGCTATGTATGCCCTTTCGTGTATGTATAAAAATATTCCTGCTCGATAATACTAAACCGAAATTATTCATTTGTGCATAACGTTCACCCGCCTTATAATACAGTGTTACCTCTATATTAAACAAACTTTGTTCAGGCTCTGGCAATTGATTTCAATTAAAAGTAAAAGAAGAAAGTCCATCCGCCACTCTGTCTCTCATTCTTCTTTCTTTCTGCGTTGTCTTCCCTCGATTAATCTATCCAATTTATACATTTCTTTTAGATTTCCTTGCCAATTCTAAAAAGATGTCTTACCTTTGCAGCCGTGAAACAATTAGCAACGACATATCCAGCCAATTCAGCGCAGCAAAGAAACTTTGATTTCTTTGCCTTTTTTAGTGCTTTATATTTGGTAGTTTCAGATATTTTGCTAACACACACACACACACACACACAGGCGCACTTAGCGTTTAATCATACATTTTTTCTTCTCGCATACGCGCGCGCGAAGCGTGCCGTAACCCCTGTAAACAAAGGACTTCACGGAGTTTTCTTTGTTCGCTTTTTTATGCCCTTTTGTGAACTTCGTTTAGAGCAAAATAAGAACAAAATAACAGCGATTTTAATCAATAAACAAAACAGGATGCGTTAACTACGTTTCCCCTAAAAATTAAACGAAATGAGAATAATTGAAAGAAAGATTTATCAAAAGCCCCAGTGCAACATTGTTTGTACGGAGACAGAAGCATTATTGGGTAACGCCAGTGGTAATGCCGGAACAATTCAGCCTGGCGCAACAGTGGGCGATGCCAAGCACAACTTTTTTAACGAAGAAGAGGAAGACCAAGAAGAGACTTCTTGGGATAGTACAGAAAACGATTAAGAATTATCAGAAAGGAAAAGAAAATGAATAAGTTTATGAAGAGAACGACTATTGGTTCAGTAATGCGAGGCATGTGTTACGGCTTCGCAGCTTTGTTGTTTGCTGCCAGCTGTGCGAACGATGACGTTGCACAGGATGAAAAGCAGAAGAAAGATAACATCCCAGCAAGTACAACCGTATTTACAGGTACTTCCCTACCAGATGCAACAACACGTACAGCCATCCTTAACCATACAAAGGGCACAGGTGCTTCCGTAAATTGGAGTAGCACGGACAAGATATGGGTAAAGGACGATGGAGGAACTTGGCAACAGAGTGGAACCGTAACAATTCCTTCTGCTGCAAATAAGGCGGAAGGAATGTTTGCTCTGTCAGGTACTTATACGGGTGCTACACACGACGTCCTTTATACAAACAAGTCTGTTTCAGGAACGCAACCACAAGTAGAGATTAAGAAAGAACAAACACAGTCTACCCCAAATAACTTCGACCATGCAGGTGAATCGGGCGATTTTGGTATCGCTACAGGTAACAAGGCAGGCAGTTATTACAAATTCTCTCTTAATCACAAGGCTGCTTATCTCTGTTTTATCCCTCGCTCAAGTAATCCTTATGTTAATCGCAGTAAGTTGATTAAGGTTGAGATTATGAGTGACGACGATATTGCCGGTACTTACAACATAGCAGCCAATGGAGCCCTCACCCTCGCTTCGGGTGGTTCAAAGACGATCACAGTAACAACTGGTTCGGGCTTTGATATAGACAACCCTGCTGATGATATGAGCAAGAATGCTACCTATGCTGTCATCGCCCCAGGCACACATAAATTCCGTATTCGTTACTGGCTTCGTAATACGACAGATAATCCTTATGGACCGATAGAGGGAACTGTATCAAAGATCGTTACCCTTAATTGTACAGCAGGTTCAATTCATGATATAACAGCGAATCTCGATCCGCATGATTACGATGGCGACCATTACTCTATGTGGGATGCCCAGCAGCAATATTGGTATGGTTACGAATGGACAAAGCACTTATCAGGAAACACTGGTCAGCCAACAGTCGGTGGCGGTAGCGGCTCATCAAACTACGCCCAGAGCAATACTGACCCACGTTACTACAACGAAGCATTTACTTCTGGCGTAAATAACCCCGCTACTCACGCACCATGTAAGGACCTCCCTAATGCAAACGAGATGTCTTGGTATGTAGTGTACGGCGATCCACGTTGGGACGATGACGAATTATGGACTACTATGGGTCATTTATATGAAGGCGGCGTGTGGTTTAAGAAGAAGTCTATATTGCAAGCGGAAAATCATTACGACACCGAGAAATCTGCTGACGGTACAACCGACATGCGTACAACATTCAAGAGCTACAGCAACAACACCTCCAGTCTTCCTTCCGCTGCCGATGCAGGTAACTACTTTTACTTGCCCGCCCTGGGTTACTACATATCTGGTTATCTGTACAACGTTGGCCTCCGCGGCTACTATTGGTCGTCAAGTGCTCTCCCATCGGACGGCGGCAGCAACGCGTACTACCTGTTCTTCGTCAGTGGTTACGTCAACGTGGGCAACAGCAACCGCAACTACGGGTACAGAGTCGGCGGGATTGAGTAGTCCTAAAAGCCCCACCCCGACCCTCCCCAAAAGGGGAGGGAGCCTAACAGGATAAGGGAGGATGAGAGAAAATCTAACCCGTTGCAAGAAAATTTCTAACGTGTTAGAAATTTACGGGGAATGGGTTAACGAGAAATTTCTAACGGTCGGAAGAAAATTTCTCTACGGTGAGAAATTTACGTACCTACGGTTGGAAAGAAATTTTTCACAAAGGAAAATTTTCTTCTGACCGTAGGTAATTTTAAGACTTACCTTTGGCTGTGGAAATAGATGAGGGGGAAGGAGAATTTCCAAGGAATGGAAATGCCGTAAAAACTTAAATATTTACTTTTAAAAACAAAACAATTATGAAGATTAAACTCCAAAAGAAAAAGAATCCGCAGAAGCGGACAGAAGAAAAGTATTATGCTAATCCTGTAAATCTTGGTAAGAAAACCTTGCGGGATATTGCGCGCGACATTGCGGGGCGTTCTTCGCTGACACGTGGCGATATCGAAAACGTGCTGGCGAACTTTATGGATTGTCTGCCTCATTATCTCCGCGATGGCTTTAGCGTGCAGTTGGGCGAGTTTGGCACGATGCGCTTAACACTGTCAAGCGAGGGGGCCGCAACGGAAAAGGCGTTTAAGACAGAGACTATCAAGCCGCGCGTAACGTTTACACCGGGCGTAGAACTGAAAGCTGCGCTGCGCGAAAACTCGTATGAGACGGTGAAGGAGGAAAAGTCGGGCGGAAAGGAAGAAGGGGGCGGAAAGACTCCCGGACCTTTGCCAGGGTAGTCCTCGCCAACTCCCCCGAGAGAGAGCCTAGTTGGGGGATAAGCATCTAGATTGCCTGCTTTAAAACGATTTTTTTGATATCTGCCGTTAGCGACTCTCAAGAGTGAGGGAATAGCTTTTAGTAAGCTTGTCGCTTGAAATAATTCTACAGGAAAAGACCATTTCAAAACTCGCATTCGAGTGAGGAAATGGTCTTTTATCTTTAGGGTTCAAAGTGGAGGGCTCACTAAGATGTGTGTTTGCTTTTTCAAATCTTTATCTTTGTTATTATAAGAGCGAAATTATAAAATCAAATCCCATTCAACATTCTCTGTTGTCATGTTACTTTCTTCCTCCTTAAATGTAAAACTTTTAGGCTTTTGCCCTTCTACTTTTATATTAACGACGGTCATTACATTACGTTTGAGCAGCAATTGTTTGCTTTCTTCTTCGACAGTTCCGTCATCCTTTGTCCATACCGCCTTGACCTCCATTGTTGTTTGATAGCCATCTTGACACGCTTTGAGAATGTCACTAAAAGAGTAAGTAGCTCTGTTGTCATAGGCGGCGCTGCTCTTAGTTAAAGTAATATGCCACCCTGCATAGGTAATAATTAATTTACCTTCGTTTGGCGGTGTAACCTTAAAATGAAGCCCAAAGACAGCCCTCCTCATGTCAATTGTTAGATCTTTTGTGGCTTTTGGACTGAAATCATTAATTGTACCATAAAGTTTTACAAGGCGTGGATATTGAACGTTTTTCCCATTAGCAATGGTTGTTTCTCCTTTTGTTAAACCATTCAGGTTTTCATCTTTTGAGAAGACAAAAGTATTTGTGGCCTTTGTTCCCTTGTTTGCTCCATGCAAGAAAGGGGCTAAATAGGCTCCATCTTTTGCGTAAACCTGATCATCCTCCTCCGTAACTATCAAGCATTCCACTTTATAACGATTTTCTACGTTCATTTTTAACGCAATCTTTGAGAGGTTAGTAAACAAACCGTAAGCATACATAGAATAGTCTTCGTCGTTAGGTTTTTTCTCATAGACATTGACAGCATAAAACTTTTTCTTACTTTCTTCTCTTGCGGCTCTGCTCAGAGGCTGTGGCTTTGCCGCCATTGCCTCTTCTACCGTTTCAACACGTAACTCCTTAGGATGAATACGTACAACTCTGGTCAACTTGTCTTTTGCATTGTTTGACCTTTTGTTACCATCATTACTCTCTAATACTGGCTTTTCGCAGGCTGCAAAGAAAAATAGGCACAATAAAAGCCCAATCCATGTTACTTGTTTTTTCATACTAGTAATTGTTTAAGTTAATATTTTATTAATCAAGTTTGTAGTCAATTTACATATACTCCATTAAGCGGGGAATAGGTATTGTAGACTACTCTTTATCAATAAGTTGTTTAGTTCTCAATGGTGCAAAGATAAATAAAAATCAACAAAAAACAAACAAATTTAAACAAGGAATATACAAAATGCGTATTAGACTCTTTAAAAATAAAGTTTACATCTATAATTCCTTTCTATTCATCACATCCTCATTATACTTTAAGTATACTTTTAGATGAAGATAAGGATGTTTAATATCCTTAGTCTAAATCCCCTGGTGCAAAGGTTGTTGTATTCCAATCACCAGTTTCGATACCTTTCTTTAACCAGTACATACGCTGTTCGGAAGTTCCATGGGTGAAAGTCTCAGGGAGTGCATAGCCACGAGCTTTCTTCTGAAGATAGTTATCGCCGATTTTCTCCGCACAATCAATCGCCTCTTCGATATCACCATCAGTAAGACTTTGATATTTTTCATTGTCATAATGTGCCCAACAACCAGCATAATAATCGGCAAGAAGCTCTAATTTCACGCTCAGTTTGTTCGCTTCTTCCTTACTAACATGTGCCATCTTTGCATGACATTTGCCAAGGATTCCACGGAGATATTCCACATGATGACCCACTTCATGCGCAATCACGTAGGCATAAGCAAAGTCAAGGTCGCCCTTTGCTTGTATTCCTAAGTCCTTACGCATACCGCTAAAGAAACTCAAGTCGAGGTAAAGGCGTTGGTCAGCAGAGCAGTAGAATGGACCCATAGCGGCAGAGCCATTACCACAAGCAGTTTGTACTGCACCTGTGAAAAGAACAAGCGTAGGGTATTGGTATCTCATGCCGTGTAACTGAAACTGCTCCGTCCATACGTCTTCTGTACCTGCAAGAATCTGTTTTGAGAAGTCAGCAAGCTTCTCTTCTTCTTCTGTAAACTGATGTTGTTCTCCACCAGTTTGTATCTCAGTTTGTCCTTGTATCTGCTGTTGAACGATGTTGTTGACCACGTCTCCCATGTTTCCATCGCTTAAAAAGGTGATAAGCGCAATGACAATGATACCTCCGATGCCACCAATACCAGCTTTAGCGCCCGTACCCATGCCACGACGGTCTTCTACATTATTACTTTCTCTGCGTCCTGTAAGTCTCATTTTATTTCCTTTGTTTTTTAAGCTTAATTGTTTCTATGTTGGCAAAGGTAAGGCATTATCTTGAAATCTGCAAGTATTACAACCTTGTTCCTATAACTTAAATGTATGCGTTTCATACTATAAAGCTGATGTTTTCATGGATTAAAGCTATGTGATAATGACTTTGAAAGATAGCTTTATGTGCGTAAAAAATAGTCTACTTTTTCTTTGTTACGATTATAGAAAGAGAGACTTTCTCTATATGCAACGGCTTTTTTCTTTTATCCTTTTGCTATATCTGAGTTTTTTCGTAAATTTGCATGTATTTTCAGAACAAACAATATAACTATATAATGAAGATTTCATACAAATGGCTAAAGGAATACGTTGATTTCAATCTTAGTCCAGAAGAGATTGCAGTTGCGCTCACTTCCATAGGTTTGGAGGTAGGCTCACTGGACGAAGTTGAAACGATACGTGGTGGATTAAAGGGTTTATATGTTGGTAAGGTGCTTACTTGCGAGGCACATCCAAACTCTGATCACCTTCACGTAACAACCGTTGACCTTGGCAAGGGAGAACCACAGCAGATTGTATGTGGCGCACCGAATGTTGCAGCAGGACAGAAGGTAATCGTTGCTGATTTAGGTTGTGTACTCTATGATGGCGACAATGAGTTTACTATCAAGAGAAGCAAGCTGCGTGGTGTAGAAAGTCTTGGTATGATTTGTGCCGAGGATGAGATTGGTGTTGGCACTGGTCATGATGGTATCATTGTGTTGCCAGAGGATGCACCAGTCGGTCAGCCTGCATCAGAGTATTACCAATTAGATAGTGACTGGTTGATTGAAATAGATATCACTGCTAACCGTGCAGATGCGTTAAGCCATTATGGTGTAGCTCGCGACCTCTATGCATGGTTGACACAGAATGGTTATGAAACTTCATTGCATCGTCCATCTTGTGATGCATTTAAGGTTGACAATCATGACCTTCCTATTGATGTGACCATCGAGAATACAGATGCTTGCCGTCGTTATGCTTGTTTGAGCATTACTGATTGTGAGGTAAAGGAAAGTCCACAATGGTTGAAGGATAAACTGAATATTATCGGTTTACGACCAATTAACAATATCGTTGATATTACCAATTATATCATGATGGCTTACGGCCAGCCTATGCACTGTTTTGATGCAGACATGGTTAAAGGGCACCACATCATCGTTAAAGATAAGAATGAGGGTAAGAAGTTCGTTACTTTGGATGGTGAAGAGCATACACTTGGTGAGCACGATCTTGCAATCTGCAATGAGGAAGACCCTATGTGTATAGCAGGTGTCTTTGGTGGAAAGGGTAGTGGTACTTACGAAACAACAAGAAATGTAGTCTTGGAGAGTGCTTACTTCCATCCAACATGGATTCGTAAGAGTGCTCGTCGTCATGGTCTTTCAACTGATGCCAGCTTCCGTTTTGAGCGTGGTATTGATCCAAATGGTGTCATCTATGCGCTAAAGCAGGCTGCAATCCTTTGTAAGGAACTTGCAGGTGGTAAGGTAAGTATGGAGATTCGTGATGAGTATCCAACTAAGATGGAAGGCTTCCCAGTTCGTTTGAACTATGAGTATTGCGACCGTCTTATCGGTAAGAAACTCGGTAATGAAACGATTAAGCGTATTGCTGAAAGTCTTGAAATGAAGGTAGAGAAGGAAGATGCAGAGGGACTCAATCTCCTCGTTCCTCCTTATCGTGTTGATGTACAGCGTCCTTGTGATGTTGTTGAAGACATCCTTCGTATCTATGGATATAATAATGTAGAGATTCCTACAGAGTTGAAGTCTTCATTGACAATCGCAGAAGAGGCTGACAAGAACTATCATCGTGAGAATATCATCGGTGAGCAGTTAGTAGGTGCTGGCTTCTCAGAGATTATGAATAACTCGCTCACAAAGAGTTCTTACTATGAGGAGACAGGCCTTAATGCTTATCCTTGGGAGGAGACTGTGAAGGTGATGAATCCACTTTCAGCAGACTTGGGTGTGATGCGGCAGACCCTTCTCTTTGGTGGTTTGGAGAGTATTGTACGTAATGTAAACCGTAAGGCACAGAACCTTCGCTTCTTTGAAGTAGGTAATGTCTACAAGTTCAATAAGGAAAAGTGGTCAGAGGAAAGTCCTGTTAAGGCTTATAGTCAGGATTATCACATGGCATTGTGGGTGACAGGTAAGCGCGTACAAGGTTCATGGGCACATCCTGATGAGGAAAGTACATTCTATGAACTAAAGGCATACGTAGAGAATATTCTTCGTCGTATCGGCATTGCACAGGGCTTGCTCGTTATCGAAAAGTCTGATAACAACGTCTTTGATAAGGCGATAGCACTGAAGACACGTGCAGGTAAGATACTCGTTGAGATGGGTATTCTTAGCCACAAGCTTTTGAAGAGTTTCAATATTGATCAGAAGGTTTATTATGCAGAGTTGGATTGGGCTGGATTGATGAAGGCCATCCGCAAGAATAAACTTCAGTTTCAGGAGATATCTAAGTATCCTGCTGTAAGCCGTGACCTTGCCTTGTTGGTTGACAACAATGTTGAGTTTGCACAGATTGAAGAGATCGCTCGTCAGGCAGATAAGAAACTCTTGAAGCGTGTCGAACTCTTCGATGTTTATCAGGGTAAGAACCTTCCTGAGGGTAAGAAGAGTTATGCTGTAAACTTCATTCTTCAGGATGAAAGCAAGACGCTCAACGACAAGGCAATTGATGCCATCATGCAGAAATTAATTAAGAATTTAACAAATAAACTCGGAGCAGAACTCCGTTAACAAACAAATCCAATGGGTAGAGCATTTGAATATCGCAAAGCAAGTAAGCTCAAGAGATGGGGTCATATGGCCCGTACGTTCACAAAGTTAGGTAAAGAAATCGCTATTGCTGTTAAGGCAGGTGGTCCTGAGCCTGAGAACAACCCACGCCTTCGTGCGATTATAGCAACATGTAAGCGTGAGAACATGCCGAAGGACAATATCCAGCGCGCTATTAAGAACGCAATGGGTAAAGACACCAGCGACTACAAGGAGGTAACATACGAGGGGTATGGTCCTCACGGAATTGCTGTGTTCGTTGAGACATTGACCGACAATACCACACGTACTGTAGGTGATGTTCGTTCAATCTTCAACAAGTTCAATGGTAATCTTGGTACACAGGGTTCTCTCAGCTTCCTTTTTGACCATAAGGCAGTCTTCACTTTTAAGAAGAAGGACGGCTTGGATATGGAAGAGTTGATTCTCGACTTGATTGACTATGGTGTTGAGGACGAATTCGATGAGGATGAGGAAGAGAACGAAATCACAATCTATGGTGAGCCAACAAGCTTTGGTGAGATTCAGAAACACTTAGAGGACAATGGCTTCGAGATTACTTCTGCTGAGTTCACTCGTATTCCTAACGACTTGAAGGACGTAACACCTGAAGAGCGTGAGACTATCGATAAGATGGTTGAGCGTTTGGAAGACTTCGACGACGTGCAGAATGTTTATACTAACATGAAGCCAGCAGAGGACTAATTTCGTTCCTCTATGCGCCTATATATAATAAGGTGTAATTGATTTTAAGAATATAGAAAGAGACTATTTCAAAGATGTAGTCAGGACTTTTCTTGGGAAATTAAACTTATATTTCCCAATAAAGTGCTACTGACAGATACACAAATCATGTGTTTCTACATTTTTGATATAGTCTCTTTTTGTTTCTTGTTTGTTGGCGTTTCTACTCCTATTGTTATCCTATAGAAAGATAATAAAAGTCGGTTTTGTTGTAATTTTTCATAACTTTGTTTTTTAAACATGCTCTTTTGGCTTCTAAAAGACGCCTAATTGACTTGCAAAAGGTGCTCTTTTGAAGTCTAACTAACGCCCTTTTGAAGTCTAACTAAGCATCTTTTATAAAGTAACTTTGTAACCTATTGATATCGTGTAAGTTGCAAAGGCACGAGAAATAGCGCTAATATATGACTTTTATAGGTGATTTGCAGTCTATTATGTAAATATATTTCAATTGTTTAGTACGCTTTTCAAATAAGAAAATAAGTATAAAAAGATGAAAAACTAAAATCAACTTTGAATTCTTTTATTCGAAGATAAAAAAGGAATATTTCTCCTCTTTTTGTTTACTGAGCATATTTTTCTTGCACAAAGTTTTTGTGAATGTGCAGGAATTTATTTAACTTTGCACGCAAATCATACTTTTGTGCAATGGATTCTATTAAAAGTTTCAACGCGTGTATAGAAAAGAGTATCAAGGATAACTGGGATAAAGATGCTCTGACGGATTATCTTGGCGCTACACTTCAATACCATGATGTAGCTCGCAAAATAGAGAAATTACATATTCTTTTTGAGAATAGTGGTTTGAAGAAAGGTGATAAGGTTGCTCTTTGTGGAAGAAACTCTTCGTCATGGGCAGTTGCATTCTTTGCAACGCTTTCTTATGGAGCTGTAGCAGTACCTGTTCAGCATGAGTTCAAGCCAGAGCAGATTTACAATATTGTTAATCACTCTGAATCAAAACTCCTCTTTGTAGGTGATGTTGTGGCAACAACTATTGATGGAGAACAGATGCCTCAGTTGGAAGGTATAATATATTTACCAGACTTCTCATTGATTCTTTCTCGTTCAGAATCATTGACAAATGCTCGTGAAAACTTGAATGCACTCTTTGGAAAGAAGTATCCAAAGTTCTTCCGTGCGGAGGATGTAAATTATTTCAAAGACGAGGCTGACGACCTTGCACTGATTAATTATACCAGCGGAACAACTGGTTTTTCAAAGGGTGTGATGCTCAGTTATCGTTCTGTGCGTAGTAATCTTGCTTGGGCAACAGCCGATTTGAAACCACATATTAAGCCTGGTAGTAAAGTTCTTTGTATGCTTCCAATGGCTCACATGTATGGAATGATTTGTGAGTTTATCTGCCAGTTTAGCTTTGGTAGTCATCTATATTTCCTTACACGACTGCCGAGTCCTTCTTTGATTGCTCAGGCTTGTACAGATATTCGTCCTGCTATTATTATTGCAGTACCAATGGTTGTTGAGAAGATTATTCGTAAGAATGTCTTT
Source organism: Prevotella melaninogenica (assembly GCF_018127925.1). Taxonomy (NCBI): domain Bacteria; kingdom Pseudomonadati; phylum Bacteroidota; class Bacteroidia; order Bacteroidales; family Prevotellaceae; genus Prevotella; species Prevotella melaninogenica. Next base: position 837,174 of record NZ_CP072347.1, read on the forward strand.
CCAAAGGTACAAAGTACAGCAACTCGTATGCTGCTGAAGATGCCTGTTGTTAGCAAGAAGGTGAAGGAAAGAATCAGTGCGATTGTTATGGAAGCCTTTGGTGGCAATGCGTATGAACTTGTTACCGGCGGAGCTGCTCTTAACAAGGAGATTGAAGACTTCTTGGTAAGTATTAATTTCCCTGTGACCAGTGGTTATGGAGCAACGGAATGTGGTCCGATGGTAACTTATAGTGATTACAAAGACTTTGTTCCAGGCTCTTGTGGTACACCTGTCTTGAATATGGAGGTAAAGATTGTCAGTCCTGATCCTGCAAATGTTCCTGGTGAGGTTATTACCAGAGGAGAGAACGTGATGCTTGGTTATTATAAGAATGAGGAGGCTACTAAAGAAGTTCTTGATAAGGACGGTTGGTATCATACGGGTGATCTTGGAACGATGAGTGCTGATGGTCATCTCTTTATTCGCGGACGTATAAAGAATATGCTTTTAGGCTCTAACGGTCAGAATGTCTATCCAGAAGAGATTGAAGACAAGCTAAACTCTATGTCTATGGTGAGTGAGTGTATTGTTGTTCAGCGTGGTGACAAGATTGTTGGCTTGGTCTATCCTGATTTTGATGAGGCAAAAGAGATGGGCTTCTCACAATCAGATTTGCAAGAAATTATGGAGCAGAACCGTCTGGAACTGAACAATATGTTGCCATCTTTCTGCCACCTCTCGGCAATAGAGTTGCGTGATGAGGAGTTTGCCAAGACTCCGAAGAAGAGTATTAAGCGTTATCTCTATCAGGAAAAATAAGCGTAAGGAACGTTTGAAAAAGTATGTGCTAAAGCTTATTTTTCTTCTTACAAAACAAATAACCTCCGTATAAACCTTTTCCTAAGATAGAATAAGAGGATGTATCAAAATGCAAATACCATTTTGATAATCTTACAGTTTGAAACAATCCAATAAAAAATAACCATTTCTGTACTCGATTTTGAGTAAAGAAATTGTCTTTCCTTTGGGCCTTCAGCAATTTGGAGTGATACCTTTTGAGATTAGAACTTTTGAAGATAGGTCACACAGAGAAATGGAGAGCACAGAGGTTTTATATAGCAGCAATCGTTAGGCACAGAGGCACCGTTGGTGCGTGTAGAAACAGAGGATATTTGCGAGTTTTATTAATGTTTTTGTCTATTTCATTACAAAGCAGTGGTTTGCAAGATCTCTTAAAACGTTTTTTACCAAAGCTATCAGCAACACGTACACTACACCTCTGTCGCTCTTTGCGCCTTCGGCACTTCCGTGATATTGTCTGCTTTCACCTCCGTATTCTCCCCCTCTCTGTGTGCCTTTTATATGTAGTAGGCTTACTTTGTCACTCCATATTTCGGAAGAACCAAACTTTTATTTCAAGTTCAACCACTATTAAATGGTAAGAGCCGTATCAAACTCAAACGTAGAGTTAGATATGGCTCTTTTATGTTTAGTAACCTCCTTATGATTTGAAAAATCAAGGAGTAAACTACTCATCGGGGATTCTGTTATTTACTCCGTCTCTTTTGGAGAGGCTTTTAGGAATTAAGTTCCCTCCCCTACTGGGGTGGGGGGCTAGGCGTTATCCCACCTCTGGTCTTCCGCCTCCCTCTTGCTTCTTTTTTTCTTTCTCCTTTTCTTCCTTCCACTCCTCCCAGTGAATAGAATCAGAAACCAATGAACGGGTAGCAACCTTGTTGCTCTGTGTGCGCGAAGTCTCGGAATGAAACGGACACGGACATTCTTTATCTGCTTTGCCGTTACTTCTTCCGGCTTCGCGATTCCCTTGTCGGCATTGATGGTGTAGTAAAACGTACCTACGCCTTCCAACTTCACCGTGCGACCCTCGGCCATAAAAGCAGCCATAACGACACCTAAGTCTTTCAACACCGCATACGTGTCACCACGACTCACGGTCGAAATCAATGCCAATCGATCAGCCACTTGGTCGGTTGTTACGGGCTTCCCCACGACTACTACCTGTGGATACCACAAACCTGTAATTTTCTTCTTCACTTTCTTAAAAAAAGCCATAGTTTCAAACTTTTAAAGATTAATAAATAGATTTATAATAAACGATGTATAAATTATTTTCAAGTAACAGTCTATCTCGGTCCGTTACAGAGGGTACCTCGGTCCTATACTGAGGTACCCTTAGTCCTATACCGAGGGGGGCTTAGTCCTATACCGAGATACCCTCTTCTATAATGCGTTGACTATCAATTGGTTGCAAGAGGTTTACTTTTTACCCCTTTTTGTCATGTTTTTTCGCATTAATCCTCGCCTTTTAGAGGTAGACACCTGTAAAAGGGCAAGCGCACGGACTACTCGAACCCGTCGACCCTATTCCCGACGTTGCGGTTGGTGTTTTCCACGTAGACGTAACCACTGAAGATGTCCAGGCAGTACGCGCTGTAGCTGTTCCCCGGGTAAGCACTTGACGACCAATAGCTGCCGCTGAGGGCAACGTTGTACAGCTGACCAGTGGTGTTGTAGTGACCCAAGGCGGGCAGGTAGAAGTAATTGTTTGCATCGGCTGCGGAAGGAAGAGTATGAGATGGGGTCCCGCTGTAACTGTTGCTATTTGTGCGCCAATCAGTACCGTCGTAGGCTTTGTTTGCTTTGAATCCGCTTATCTGTGACTTTTTCTTAAACCACATGCCACCTTTATATAAATGACCCATAGTTGTCCATAATTCGTCCTTGTCCCAACGGGGGTCACCACTTGCGGCGTACCACGTCATCTCGTTCACGTTGGGGAGAGTGGCGCATGTCTGGGTAGCGTCGAATCTAACACCTGTACCGCCGCCCTCGCGGTACCAACGAGAGTCAGTGTTGCTCTTGGCGTAGTTGCCGTTACCGGCAACGTTTAACACTGGCTGGTCTTTATTGGCTGACCACCATTCGTGCCCCTTCCAGTATTGTTCCTGAGCATCCCACATATAATAATGGTCGCCATCGTAATCATGTGGGTCAAGATTAGCAGTTATATCATGGATCGAACCTGCCGTACAATTAAGCGTAACGATCTTTGATACTGTTCCTTCAATCGGTCCCTTAGGGTTATCTGTTGTATTGCGAAGCCAGTAACGAATACGGAATTTATGTGTACCTGGGGCTACGACAGCATAGGTTGCATTCTTGCTCATATCATCAGCAGAGTTATCTATATCAAAGCCTGAACCTGTTCTTACAGTAATTGTCTTTGAACCGCCTGAGGCAAGGGTGAGAGCTCCATTGGCAGCTATGTTGTAAGTACCGGCAATATCGTCGTCGCTCATAATCTCAACCTTAATCAACTTACTGCGATTTACGTATGGATTACTAGACCGAGGAATAAAACAGAGATAAGAAGCCTTATGATTAAGGGTGAATGCATAATCACTACCAGATTTGTTACCTGTAGCAATTCCGCAATCGCCCGATTCGCCTGCATGGTCAAAGTTGTTTGGGGCAGACTGTGTTTGTGCTGCCTTTATCTCTACTTGTGGTTGCGTACCAACAGTCGTGTTTGTATATAAAACATCGTGTGAAAGACCGGTATATGTGCCCGAAAGAGCAAACTTAGCAAATGATGGGTTTGCTGCGGAAGGGATAGTCGTCGTTGTGCTCTGCTGCCAATTTCCTCCATCGTCCTTTACCCATATCTTGTCCGTGCTACTCCAATTTACGGAAGCACCTGCGCCTTTTGTGTGGTTAAGGATGGCTGTACGTGTTGTTGTCTCTGGTTGGGAAGTACCTGTAAATACGGTTGTACCCGCTGGGATGTTATCTTTCTTCTGCTTTTCATCCTGTGCAACGTCATCATTTGCACAGCTGGCAGCAAACAATAAAGCAGCGAAGCCGTAACATATACCTCGCATTACTGAACCGATAGTCGTTCTCTTCATAAACTTATTCATTGTCTTTTCCTTTCTGATAATTCTTAATAGTTTTCTGTACTATCCCAAGAAGTCTCTTCTTGGTCTTCTCCTTCATTAAAAAAGTTGTGCTTGGCATCGCCCACTGTTGTACCAGATTGAATAGTTCCTGCATTACCACTGGCATGAACCAATAGGGCTTCTGTCTCCGTACAAACAATGTTGCACTGGGGCTTTTGATAAATCTTTCTTTCAATTACTATCATTTCGTTTAATTTTTAGGGGAAACGCAGTCAGCGCATCCTGTTTGGTTATTAATCAAAATAGCTGTTATTTCGTTCTTATTTTGCTCTAAACGGAGTTCACAAAAGGGCATAAAAAAGCGAACAAAGGAAACTCCTAGAAGTCCTTTGTTTACAGGGGTTACGCCACGCTTCGCGCGCGCGTAGGATGGAAGAAAAAAAGTATGATTAAACGCTAGTAGCGCCTGTGTGTGTGTGTGTTAGCAAATTATTTGGATTGACCAAGGATAAAGTGCAAAAAGATGCAAAGAATTGGATAATTCTTTGCAGTACGTTGTTGCCTTGATATGTCGTTGCTAACTGTTTCACGGCGGCAAAGGTAAGGCTTTCTTTTAATTCAGCCAAATAATCTTGATAGAAATCTTTGTTTCATCTTAAATTACTATGAAAAAGTGGGTGTGTCAAAATGCAAATACCATTTTGATAATCTTACGGTTTGAAACAATTCATTAAAAAAGACCATTTCTGTACTCGATTTTGAGTAAAGAAATGGTCTTTTCTTTGCCTTTAGAAGAAGCCTACTTATAAATTGAAGGTTGTCAAGTTATTAATTTGCATTTTGACACACCCTCTTTATTTGTTCAAGAGTTTGTGCTATTTTACAAACTTCTTGTTGTTCTGAATGTAGATTCCATGAGGAAGGATAGACGCATCAGTACCTACATATCTGCCGTCAAGGCTATAGATACGGTTGTCAGATGTACTCCTTTCAAAGATTGAAGGTGCCTGAATACCGTTGGTTTCATTGTTCTTAAACTTGAAACTAACATATCGTGCAGCATCATTCTCTACGATGTCAAATATTGACTTATTTAGTATGCTGCCATCATACATCTTAAAGTTATCAATTCTGTTCTTTCCATTGTAAGGATAGGGATCGCCATTGAGCTGTTGTACGTATGTACTTAATAAGCCTCCAGCATTAGCTGCTGCTAATATTTTACCATCAGCTGGGATTGGGATCACACGTGGTTTACCTTTTATATTATTAGGATAATCGAAGATATTTACTTTGTCAGATTGATATGATATACGATAGACAAGTAGGCCTTTTCCATAAGTACCATTTCCCCAGCCTTGGTTCCAAGCACCTTTTTGAATACTTTGTAATACAATGTACTCATTTTTATTTTTGCTATTGACAATCTTATATGCTTTCCCGCCATTGTCGATAGTCTTTAGGTTGTTAATCGTGCTATCATTTTTGAGTTCATCAATATTCATCCAGCCCATTACTTCACGTTCCCAAGCAAGATAAGAAGCTGGTATACGTCCACCACGGATTCCCGTTCCGCCATCCATAATGTCCCAATATTCCATACCTTGATCATCCTGATTTTCTGCATCAGTATGATAAGCGTATATGTCAGGAAGTCCGAGTGTGTGTGAGAACTCATGACAGAACAAGCCAATACCGTTAATCGTTTCCTTGTCTTTTGCCTTATTTTCTAAACCTGCCAACTCATTGCTTACACCAAAGCGTCGGATGCTTTTTCCATCAAAAGTGTTTGAGATATTAACAGTTCCAGATTTAGGCCATATATCAGTTATTTTATTTCCAGTAATATTGGCAGAATGTCCTGCATAAATAACATAAACGAGATCAACTAGACCATCACCATTAGCATCATAATCCGCAAAATTTACCGTTCCATCAACTGCACTACAGGCATCAGCAATCAATAAGTCTACCCTGTCATTTTGGCCAGCGCCATAGATAGCCTGTGGCTTAGGCAATTTTACAGGTCCTACAACATCAAAGGTAGGTGTGAACTTCCCATAACTGCAATCCTTGAAATAGCCACGCACACCTTTGTAGTTTTTATCTTGATTGTAGCGAGTATCTGTGAAATGCCCTTCATTCATTAAATAGTTTGTGAACACATTCTTAGTGTCTTGGATCGTGAAAGTTGTATCTTGAAACTCAGCAAGTATGACAAGTGCCTTTGGGCTACCTGTATGAGGGAAATAAGGTATGCCTCCCCATTCTGTATCTATGATAGGGCCTCGTGTAAGAGGAGTTTTATCGTATGCGTTTTCAGATTCTTCAGCAACCTTATTAACGTAAGCAAAGAACTTATCCTTGTCTTGCTTAGCAATCAAGTTACGCTCTGCTTGTGAGCGAGTTAATGCTTCGTGTGCAAGCTGTTGGGTAGCAATAAGGTTGCCACTTTTCTCTACTTTACCGATATAGTAGTTGTTATCCGCACCTTGTACAAGCAATACGCCATCAAGCGTTGTGTACCAGTTGATATGTTCGTCACCACGCAAGATGACAGTAATAACAGAACCATCAGCCTGTCTTACTTGTACAGGGATTGATTCTGCCTTTGCCGCCCAAGTGGTAAGGGAACAAAGCATTAGACATACAATAAGAGATAGTTGTTTTAATTGTTTAATCATATCTTTTTCTTAATTTAGTTTACTTAATTTATTATAGAAATATTGTCCCTTCTTCTGTGTACGTTTACCAAATTCAATAGCATGGTGTGGACAGTGGTGATAACACGAGAAACAGGTAAGGCATTTGCCATTGTGTAGCCATTCTGGTTCATATCCTAAGCCACCTTTGATGTCATCAACGGGGCAAACGTTAGCACAAATACCACACTTCACACATCGACGACTGTCTACATGAAAGGGCTTATCAGTGATGAGGAAGCGTTCAAAGAAGCCTCCTACAGGACCAGAGAAGAAAGAAGGAATAGGACCTCTTATTAATTGGTTCCAGCCCCAAATCTGATTGCTATCCGTATGAGGACGCTGTTTAAGAATCTTAGAGAATTCTTTTATCTGCTCTGAAGCAAGTTCCTTCTTTTCTAATTCTTTCTCTTTCGTATCTACATCCATACCTGGCAAGCCAACATATGACTCTGGCATAATTAAAGAACATACCGCCTTAAGTGACAGTGCGTCACTTACAGTAACGCTCTTTAGTTGCTGTTGAAAGCGTTCCATAGCTTTGCCAATAGAATCTCCAGCTGTAACTAAACAGAAACAATAATGCTTTATGAGGGAGGTGTCTTCTCCATCAGTCTTTATTGATAATTTAGTTATAAAGTCTTTTACAATGCTTGGAACTCTCCATCCATGTATCGGAAAGATAAAACCTACGTGTTCATCCTTTTTTAATGTAAAAGAACAATCGCTTTTGATTACTTCTGGGATTGAAACGAGTGTATCGTCAGTTTCTAAAGCTAATGTCTTTGCAGCCCATTTGCTATTACCTGTACCAGAAAAGTAGAATATCATGTGGCAAAGGTACTGATATTTTGTAAATCTTGCAAGATAAGTAAGTGCAATGTTGTTGTTTTTCAGTTCTTTTTCTTACATTTGCAAGAAGTACATGAAAACATTAATGCTGTGAATAAGAAAATGGACTTACTGATGTATCCCTCAGTAAAGTTACTCTTACCTTTGGTGTTGGGTATTGCTGTTGGTGATGCTTTAGAAGAAGATATATCCTCTATGTTTTGGTGGTTTATGGCGATCAGTATGATTGTCATTACCTTTGTGGTGTGGAGGAAGAAGTATCTTCAAAGTTTGTTTTTACTCTTTACGGTCTTTCTTGTTGGTGGAACTTTTGTTTCAGTGAGCCGGAAAGCTGCAAAGATACAGCTTCCCAATAAGCAAATAACCTTTAAGGCAGTTCTTCTTAGTAACCCTGTCGTTCATGGTAAAGTCATACAAACAGACTTAATGGTTATGACTGTAGGCGAACCGATGAAGGTTAAGGCTTCAATACTTCGTGATACGATAACAAATCGTTATCGAACACTACACCTTGGAGACGGAATAGAAGCTGCAGCTTACCTTGAAGAACCTATGAACTTTTCGGATGCTACCTTTGATTATGCCCGTTGGTTGAAGTTACATGGCTATTCTGCAGAAACCTTTATCTTTTATAATCAATGGCAGAAAACCAAAGTGAGTCTTCGTCAAATGAGTTTTCTTCAACGTACATCCTTGTCTGCTGCGCTCCATAGAGAGAAGTTAATGAGAGTATTAGAAAGTAATCTTGATAGCACTCATTTAGCTGTTGTGTCTGCAATGATACTTGGAGATAAACAATTGATTAGTAGAAATATAAAGGAAGATTACTCCATAACAGGTGCAAGTCATGTCTTAGCTTTGTCAGGTTTACATCTAACTATCTTGTATGGTTTGCTTTTGTTTATTCTGAGTTGGTGTGAGCGTGTTGTGCCAAGGGTCTTCAAAAGGGGAGTCAGTGAATTACTTATTCTGTTTATTTTATGGAGTTATGTTGTCTTGGTAGGGATGTCTTTGTCTGTTGTTCGTTCTGCTGTTATGCTGACTATCTACTCTTTTGTAACTCTTTTGAATAGGGAACGGTTGTCAGTTAATACTTTGGCACTAACCGCTATCATTATGCTTATTAGCAATCCTAATAGTCTTTTCGATATAGGTTTTCAACTATCCTTTATCTCTGTATGGTCAATTCTATTGTTCTATCCACTCATCTATGAGTTAATCCCTTTACAGCAGAAGAAGAGTTTATTTGTTATTAGGTGGTTGTGGGGGATGATTGCTGTGTCATTGGCTGCACAATTGGGGACGACACCTTTGATAGCTTTCTATTTCGGAAGGATTTCCACAATCTTTGTTGTTAGTAGTCTTATAGCTGTACCATGCACAATGCTAATCGTATCCGCGTCATTCTGTTTGTTACTTCTTAGTCCATTGCCTTCTTTATCATCGTTTATTGGGAAGTGCATCTGTGTTATTACAGAAGGATTGAATACCTCACTTCATTGGCTTGCGGGCCTACCTTGTGCATGCATAGAGGATGTTCATGTAACCATTTTCCAGCTCTTTATATACTATTTCATGCTGATAGCTATTTGGATTTTATGGAGTTTTTTAGCAGGGAAGATAGAGTTTAAGTAATTATTTGTACCTTTGCAGATAGTTATGCAACGATATTTAATCACCCTTTCATACGATGGAACAGCCTATCATGGCTGGCAGATTCAACCCAATGGGATTTCTGTACAAGAAGTATTGGAACACGCTTTGTCTACAATACTAAGAGAATCGATTGCTATTACAGGTGCAGGACGTACCGATGCTGGTGTACATGGCAGAATGATGGTTGCACACTTTGACACGGAATTGTCGTTTGACAGTGCACAATTAGTGTATAAAGTAAATCGTTTGTTACCACGTGATGTCTCTGTAAGTAGGATTGAACCTGTTAGTGAAGAACTTCACGCACGTTTCTCAGCGACCTCACGTACTTATCATTATTATGTCCATACGGGCAAACAACCCTTCTCACGACAGTATTCGTGTGAGCTTCGTTATGCCTTAGACTTTGATAAGATGAATGAAGCTGCAGCCTATCTAATAGGCGAGAAGGACTTTAAATGTTTCTGTAAAGCGGGTGCAGATGTAAAGACTACTATCTGTAATCTGACAGAGGCACGATGGATTCCAGTCAATGATGAGTTTGCTTTGACTACAGATGATACTGTTAAGAATTGGTGTTTTGTGATAACTGCTAACCGATTCTTACGCAATATGGTGCGTGCTGTTGTTGGAACTTTAGTAGAAGTGGGACGAGGACGTCTTTCATTAGATGATTTTAAGAAGATTGTAGACGGTGGAACAAGAAGCGATGCTGGTGAGAGTATGCCTGGCAACGCCCTCTTCCTTTGGGAAGTAAAGTATTAGAATATAGCTTATGTGGATTCTTTTGGCTTTTGTTTCAGCAACATTGCTAGGACTTTATGATACATCGAAGAAGTTTTCTCTTCGTGGGAATGACGTCATACCTGTGCTCTTTCTTAATACACTCTTTTGTTCGGCAATCTTTCTGCCATTGATATTATTGTCACAATATACCCATGTACTCGATTCCAGTATCTTTCATGTCGGAGCTGGTGGGTGGGAGATGCACCGATGGATCATACTAAAGAGCGTTATTGTACTCCTTTCTTGGGTATTCGGTTATTTTGCGATTGCGCAGCTACCCTTAACGATTGTCGGTCCAATCAATGCTACACGCCCAGTGATGACACTTGTCGGTGCTATGCTTGTCTTTGGCGAACGACTAAATACTTGGCAATGGGTTGGTGTCAGTCTGGCTATTATTTCCCTGTTCCTATTGGCAAGAAGCGGTAAGAGAGAGGGTATAGACTTCAAGCATAACAAGTGGATCTTCTTCTTGGTATTGGCAGCCATGATGGGAACATGCAGTGGACTGCTTGACAAATATCTGATGGCAAGCCCTGAGAATGGTGGGGTAGGGCTCGACCGCATGATGGCACAGAGCTGGTATAATATCTATCAATGTATGATGATGGGTGCAGTTCTCCTTGTCTATATCTTCAATCAGAGAAAGAAAGCAGAGCGTACAGCCCATTTTTCATGGAAGTGGTCTATCCTGCTCATATCTATATTCCTATCAATGGCAGACTTTGCCTACTTTTATGCACTCTCATTACCAGGCGCAATGATTTCCATTGTGTCAATGGTACGTCGTGGTTCCGTCCTCGTATCGTTCTTATGTGGTGCATTGCTGTTTAGAGAAAAGAACTTAAAAGCAAAGGCAATCGACTTATGTTTTGTTCTCCTTGGAATGATATTTCTATGGATTGGCTCACGTTAAGATGATGACTTACTCTTTAAGATAAAGGATAAAAGTCTTTGGTTATTGATAAATATTTGCTATATTTGCAACGATATTGGTAGACGCCCTTCAGCGTTTAATATGAATAGGACTGCACATTAACTCCCCATGGAGTCTTTACCGTGAGTCTCTTAAAAGACGATAATTACTATGCAGAATGTTTTTCATGGATTAGGTATAGCATTGATAACTCCATTTAAGGAAGATTTCAGTATTGATTATGAAGCACTTGAAAACTTGGTTAACTACCATTTAGATAACGGTGCTGACTTCTTCTGCATTCTTGCTACTACTGGTGAGTCTCCTTGTCTTTCACGTGAAGAAAAGGATCAACTGACTGCTGTCATTAAACGAATAGTTAATGGTCGTGTGCCAATCCTAAAGTATTGTGGTGGAAACAATACTGCAGCTGTTGTAGAAGAAATCAAAACGACTGATTGGAGTGGTATTGATGGTATTCTTAGTATCTGTCCTTATTATAATAAACCAAGTCAGGAGGGACTTTATCAGCATTTTAAGGCTATTGCAAAGGCAAGCCCACTGCCGATTGTTTTGTACAATGTGCCTGGTCGTGTTGGTGTCAACATGACTGCAGAGACAACAGTTCGTATCGCTTCTGAGTTTACCAATGTCGTTGCTATCAAAGAGGCGTCAGGTAACTTGGAGCAGGTTGATGAGATTATTAAGAATAAACCAAAGCACTTTGAGGTTATTAGTGGTGACGATGCGTTGACCTTCCCAATGATAGCAAGTGGTGCTGTAGGTGTTATTTCAGTTATTGGTAACGCTCTGCCTAAGGAATTCTCACGTATGATTCGTTTGGAATTTAAGGGTGAGTATGAGCCTGCGCGCAAGATACATCACCAGTTTACTGAGCTTTACAAGCTTCTCTTTGTGGATGGTAACCCAGCAGGTTGTAAGGCTCTCTTGAATGATATGGGTATGATAGAGAATGTATTGCGTCTTCCTTTGGTTCCAACACGTATTGAGACAAAGCAGAAGATGAATGAGATTCTTAAAGGAATGAGAATCTAAAAATAATATTTATCAGAATCGTAGTATAACAAAAGGGCAGGTGACTGCCCTTTTATATTGGCTATAAAAGTAAAGAGCACGATAGAAACTCTACCATGCTCTTTCCTATTTCTTGTGTGAAATTTCTGTTTTATGCTTGATTTTTGGTTCATGCCTCACGGCAATCCCCAATCATCTTGCATCATTGTTACCCTTAATCAATCCTTTTTATTACCTTAACTAAAAACCTATTTGTGTTATTTGAACAATCTCTCTTGTTCTACCTTAAACTAAATAACTAAAAACCTAAATCTATTACTACTAACCTAAACAATCTATTATTTGTCTTTTGACGATGCAAAGGTAAGCATTGTTTGCGCACACACCAAATAATTCACGCATAAATTTCCTTCAATTTGTTGTTTCTTGATTTGTATCAATTACAAATAATGAAAACAGTTGTAAAGAGAAAGGAATGATAACAAGTAATTACTCCATTACTTCTTTGACTATATAAGGTTGTTGTATCCTATGATAGAAAGGATAATTTAGTAGATTTTTACTTCGGAAATAACCATAGAGCCAACAGCTGCGTTAAGCTTTTTGACTAAGTCTGATTGCATCATGCAGAGGTTGGCACGTAAAGCTGGGTTTATAATCTTTACGAATAGAGTTTGATTTTTGATAAACTTCTCTTGTGTGTATCGAGCAACAGTCTCACCAGTCACAGTGTCCCATGCAGCAATAATACGTTTCTGTAATAGGGGAGACTCAAGTCCTTCTTGGCGTAAGAACTGATTGAGCAAGTCATCTAATGGTTGTACTTTCCGTCTAAACATATCTTATCCTTCTCTTTCGTTTATTTCTCCACCTTCTACAGAGAATAACTTGTAATTGAAGGCACTTCCTTGTAGAATCTTATCTAAGTGATCACGGTTAGTATCTGTAATGAAAATCTGTCCAAAATCATCACCAGAAACCAAGCGCACTATCTGTTCTACTCGACTACTATCGAGCTTATCAAAGATGTCATCAAGCAATAATAATGGTGTGTTATTACCTGCTGTGCGTCTAAGGAAATCAAACTGTGCAAGCTTCAGCGCTAATACGTATGTCTTATTTTGTCCCTGACTTCCTTCTCGTTTCATAGGATAGCCACCAAGTCTCATCACTAAGTCATCCTTATGCGTGCCATGAAGTGAATAGCCCATAATACGGTCTTTTGCTCGATCACGCTGAATAACGTCTAACAAATCGCCACGTTGACAATGCGAGACATATTCGAGTGATACCTGTTCTCGCTCACTACAGATTGTCTGATAGATACGTTGGAAAACAGGGGTAAGTTCCTCTACGAAGGCAGCTCGCTTCTTATATACTGCTTCACCATGCTCTGCCATCTGCATCTCAAGTAGTTCCAGAAGAGTAGCATCTGGTTCTTCCTCTTGCTTCAGCAAGCTATTACGCTGTTGTAAAGCCTTATTATATCGGCTGAGTGATTCTATATAAGGTGTGTCGTATTGCGAGATAACCACATCCATCAGCTTTCTTCGCTCTTCGCTTCCTCCTTCAATAAGGGTCGCATCAGCTGGAGAAACAAAAATCAACGGTACCAGTCCGATATGCTGTGACAGTCGTTTATATTCTTTCTTATTGCGTTTAAAATGCTTCTTTGAGCCACGCTTCATACCGCAGTACACCTGTTCATGCTCACCTGCATCCGTACAATAATCACCTTCCAGTACAAAGTAGTCTGCATCATGGCGCATCACTTCCGAATCCTTTGGATTAAAAGCACTCTTACAGAACGAAAGATAATAGACTGCATCAAGCAGATTAGTCTTTCCCTCACCATTATGTCCAATAAAACAGTTAAGCTTAGCCGACAAGTTTAATGTTGCCGCCTGAATATTCTTATAGTTGATAATGGATAGTTTCTCTAATTGCATTGTCTTATTTTGTTGCTTGAATGTTAAGGAGATGAATGTGAATGAATGCTCCTTATGACTAAAAGAACTGTAAAGAAACAGCTCCTCCTCTGTTAAGAGAATAAAAAGTAGAGTTAATCCGATTAACCTTTAAACGCTATATTATTCCTTTCCATTCTCTGCAAAGTTAACTCATTTCCGTTCAATAAAAGAAAAAAGTCGTTGATAAATTTCAATATATGCGACTTTTTGATTAATTTTGTCCCGCTATAATGCGCACCTTACAGTTTAGAATAAAATAAAAACATCATAACGTAAAAATGGTAAACAACAAAGAACAGGGTACATACGAAGATACCCTTAACAAATCAGAGGCTACGTTCTTGAAGTACAAGAAGCCTTTCCTTATCGCTATCGTTGCTATCGTAGTGGTTGTAGCTGGCTTTATCCTTTACAAAAACTACATTTCTGCTCCACGTGAGGCAGAGGCAAGTACTGAGTTGGCTAAGAGTCAGACACTCTTCAACAGTCAGCAGTATGACCAGGCTCTCGCTGGTTTCCAGAAGGTTCAGAGTGACTATAGCAGCACTGATGCTGGCAACCTTGCAAACCTTTATGTTGCACTTTGCTATGCACATCAGGCTAAGCCAAACTGGACAAAGGCGTTGGAGAATGCAGAGAAGTTTAGCACAAGCGACGATGAGATGATTAGTCCGGCTTCTCAGATGGCACTTGGTGATATCTATGCTAACAACAACCAGAATGATAAGGCTGTTGAGTGCTTCAAGAAAGCTGCAAAGATGGCTAACTCTGAGGCTGCTGATAACACCAATCTCACTATTGCTCCATTAGCATTGCGCAAGGCTGGTATCCTCCTCGAGAGCGAAGGTAAGAAGGCTGAAGCACTTGAGATTTACAAGGATATCAAGAAGACTTACGTCAACTCTCCTATCTATCAGGATATTGACAAGTATATTGAGCGTGCTTCTAACTAAGCAAACATGGCAACAGAACTTCATCATTTATCCGACTACGATGCGCAGAGTGTACCAGATGCAAGTAACATGTGCTTTGGTATCGTTGTAGCTGAGTGGAATCCGGAGATTACTGGTGCCTTGCTTGATGGTGCTGTAAAGACACTCGAGAAGCATGGTGCTATTCCAGAGAATATTCATATTAAGACTGTTCCTGGTAGCTTTGAACTCATTTATGGTGCACAGATGATGACTAAGAATGACGGTTTCGATGCTGTTATTATTCTTGGAAGTGTTATCCGCGGTGAAACACCTCATTTTGACTATATCTGTGAGGGTGTGACATACGGAATAGCTCATCTCAACGCATCACAAAATATTCCTGTTATCTATGGTCTTCTGACAACCAATGACCTCCAGCAGGCTAAGGATCGCAGTGGTGGCAGACTTGGAAACAAGGGTGATGAGTGTGCGATTGATGCTATAAAGATGGCTAAGTTCTAAAGCAATAGTATTAAAAGAAAAATATTAAAGGCAGTAGCAGCGGTTTATCCGTCGACTACTGCCTTTCTTTGTTTACTTCTGTTTAGAAGGTTATGATGCTTTATTTAGTGTGTAATTCCGTTTTTTGTATAGTGAATTTTCTTTACATTTACCCTCTTGCTTTTTACTCGTAAAATGGCAAAATCATGTCATTTCGTACACCTCTGTAATTCTCTTGTAATAAGGATGTTACAAGACGCCATTCGAAAAGGTGCTTAGTTGGACTTTAAAAGGGCGTTAGTTAGACCTCAAAAGGGCGTCTTTTGAAAGCCAATTAAGCCTTAATTCAAGTCCAATTAAGCACCACTTAGAATATTGGGCACTGAATTTTTATTACAAAGGTGAGATGTTGTGTGTTGTGAGAGTTCGTCTCAAAGTATTCATTTTCGTTTTAGCCAAACAATGCTCTAAGTGCTTCTTCAACCTTTCTTACGGGGTGAAGTTGTATATTGTACTTACCTGTAAGTCCAGAAAGGTTATACTTTGGAATAATGATATGGCTAAAACCTAATTTCTCAGCTTCTGCAATGCGCTGTTCAATACGGCTGATAGGACGTACTTCGCCACTCAATCCGACCTCACCACACATACACCAACCTTGTTCTATTGGTGTGTCAACATTCGATGAAAGTACGGCTGCAATGACGCTGAGGTCCATCGCCATGTCTGTCACACGTAAACCACCTGCAATGTTCAGGAAGACATCCTTCTGCATCAGCTTAAAACCGACACGCTTCTCTAAGACAGCGAGGAGCATGTTAAGGCGGCGTTGATCGAAACCTGTGGCTGAACGCTGTGGAGTTCCATAGGCAGCTGATGATACAAGTGCTTGTGTCTCAACAAGGAAAGGACGTGCGCCTTCAATAGTACTTGAGATAGCAACGCCCGATAATCCCTCATGATCTTCGGTAAGTAGAAGTTCGGAAGGGTTGCTAACCTTACGAAGTCCCTGCTGTTCCATCTCGTAAATACCGAGTTCTGAAGTAGAACCAAAGCGGTTTTTAATGCTTCGGAGGATTCGATACATATAATGTTGGTCGCCTTCAAACTGAATCACGGTGTCAACAATATGCTCTAATATCTTCGGTCCAGCAATACTTCCTTCTTTATTGATATGACCAATGAGAATCACAGGAACGCCACTTGTCTTGGCAAAGCGTAGAAGGGCTGATGCACATTCGCGCACTTGGGTAATACTACCAGGGCTGCTGTCAACGTCTTCCGTTGAGATAGTCTGGATAGAGTCGATAACTACAAGCTCTGGCTGTACGTCACGAATATGCTCAAAGATGTGTTCTAAGGATGTTTCCGACAAGATAATGATGTTTTCTGCAATATCTTTGGAAATACGTTCGGCACGCATCTTTATCTGATGAGGACTTTCCTCACCGCTGACATAGAGTACACGTTGCGTCATGTGGAGTATTGTCTGCAATGTCAGTGTACTCTTACCAATACCGGGTTCGCCACCAAGTAGTACGATACTACCCGGTACCAAGCCTCCACCTAACACACGGTTAAGTTCACCATCGTGCATGTCTATGCGTGGGTCATCGTGAGATGAAATGTCACGAAGGCGCTGTGGCTTATTTGCTAAAGCCGAAACAGAGCCACCAGAAGCCGCATTGCGCAATGTTGTTGCGGCATTGCGTGCAGCCAGTGAACCCGTATCAGCAGCGATACGGAACTCCTTGAATGTGTTCCATTGCCCACAGTTGGGGCATTTACCAATCCATTTTGGACTTTCTTGTCCACAATTACTGCAGACGAAAGCTATCTTGTCCTTTGCCATAAGTAAGACAAAAGTAATAAGATTTTTCTTAGTTACAAAATTTATTCTTAATTTTGCAACTATATGAAACGTATTAATTACCTGCTCATACTGGCTGTGCTTACCTTTGTCAGCTGCGGTAAGAGCGACAAGGAACTGCAAGCTGAACGTCAGGCACAGAAGTTGGCTGAGCGTGAAGCTTATCAGAAAGCTTATAAAATAGCTGTGATGCCTACGATGGATTGCCTTCCGGCGTATCTATTGAAGGATAGCTTGTTGTATGATACAGCGAAGGTTGACATTAGACTTTGTTGGTTTAATGCACAGATGGATTGTGATACGGCTATGATTGGGGGAAGTGTACAAGCTGCTTTTAGTGACCTCGTCCGTACAGAAAGACTGAAACATAGAAACAAGGTGCTGATGCACTATCTGACAGATACGAATCTTAATTGGCAACTGATTGCTGACAAGGATTCGAAGTTGAAGCAACTCTCTGACCTAAGTGATAAGATTGTTGCTATGACTCGTTTCTCTGGAACTGACCTTCTGACTGATATGGCGGTGAAGAAGGCTAAGCCTAAGTATCAAGTCTTTCGTGTACAGGTTAATGATGTACTGGTGAGACTTGCTATGTTGCAGAACCATGAGATTGATGCTTACTGGTTTGCTGAACCACAGATAACAAAGGCTTTATCAGCAGATAATAACTCCCTTTTCAATTCGGAAGATGCTGGTGTACACCTTGGTGTGGTGGCTATAATGGATAAAGTGCGTCGTCAAGATGAAGAAGCTGCCTTTGCAGCGGCTTATGATAAGGCTGTAGAGCAAATCAATAAGAATGGTGTGAAGTATTATTCTGCCTTGATTCAGAAGTATATGAAGGTTGATGAATCTTTTGTACGTGCATTACCTGATATCAAATATACGAAGATTGGACCACCACGTAAGGCAGACTTGCTCATGGCACGCAACTTTCTTAGCAGTGGTAAGGTTTAAGTAAGAACTGAATAGTAATCATATAAAGGAGTAGGGAAGTGAATGTAGAGGAGATTCTTAGCAAGGCTATAAACTGTTTAATGGACAGAAGATTGAGTAATGCCATTGAGGTATTAGAGCAACTTTATGTTCAGCGTCCATCACTTATGGGACACAGTGAGTTTGAAGCTATCAAAACTGATTATCAGTTGATGGTAGACTATATGGGAAGGGGCTTCTCAGATAGTCATCGTGAATCACTCTACAGCACATTGTTGCAGCGACTTTACCGTGTTGCAGCTGACCTTGAAATCAGCTGGCGATGCAAGAATGTTAGTGCATACGTTAACTCTTTTAGGGTAATCGATCATCTAAATACCAGCCATGACTTCGTTCGTACGGTGTTAGAATCATTTGTTTCAGACATCGCTATGCTCTCACTTCAACCAGAAGAAACAAGAGAACAGAAGAGTACTGAGTTATATGATCGTCACCAATCGTTTATGAATCGTCTTTTTAGTGCCTTATGGACATCGTGTCAATGGACTGATGATGATTGTAAATTCTATACAGAATTGCTCCTTTCTCCTACTGTTATGTCAACAGATCAGCAGGTAATTGTAAGTGCAATTAGCCTTGGCGCAATGAATCAGTTTGATATTAATAAGTTCAAAACACTTGTCAATGTGTATCAGCAGGCTACAGACGAGCATGTAAGACAGCGTGCATTGGTGGGCTGGGTGTTGGCAGTCTTCGAAGGAATGGACATCTTCCCAGAGCAAGATGCGATGATACGTGAGCTCTGTAAAAACCCTACTATCACTCGTGAATTACTGACTTTACAGATTCAGTTCTTCTATAGTAAGGATGCTGAGAAGGATAATGACAAGATTCAGCGTGATATTATGCCTGATATCATGCGTAACTCTAATCTGACAATCGGGCGTCTTGGTATTATGGAAAAGGAAGAAGATGCGATAGAGAGTATTCTTCACCAAGATGCTGATGAGAAGCGCATGGAGCAGATGGAAGAGAAGGTGCGCAAGATGATGGATATGCAGAAACAAGGTTCTGATATCTATTTTGGTGGTTTCAGTCAGATGAAACGATTCCCTTTCTTCAATGATATGGTGAATTGGTTTACTCCTTTCTACTTGAATCACCCTGCTTTACGTCCTGTGATAAGTAAATTAGGTGATACGAAGTTCTTAAATACTCTCATGGAAAGAAGTAATTTCTGTGAGTCGGACAGATACTCTTTTGCTTTTGCTTTAGAACAAATCATCAATCAGTTACCATCTGATATTAAGGAGGTAATAGGTTCTGATGCAATGTTAGGACCGTTGGCAGAAAGTGATGATATGGAAGATGCTATCAGTATTCGTCGTACCTACTTACAAGATCTTTACCGTTTCTTCCGCCTTTATCATACAGCTCATGACTTTATCAATCCATTTGAGGATAATGGTAAGGGGGACTTTGTAGCTGACACCTTCTTCTTTACGTATAAATCCTTCATGGGTACAGGGCTCGATGATGTCAAGTTGCGCTTGGCTTCACACTTGTATAAGCATCAGCAGATGACGGAACTTGCAGAATTGCTCACTACTTTCCAGAGTGCAGACCCACGATGTGCCATCTTAATGGGCTATACGAATATCCATATGGGTAAGGCTGAGTTTGCTTATCAGTTCTTCGACTATGCGTTGAAGGCTGAGCCTGATAATCAGTGGGCGCTGAAAGGAAAAGCAAGAGCAGCGCTTGACGCAGAGGATTATAAAACTGCAGAAGAGGTGTATACTGAGTTGCTGAAATTAGAACCAGGTCATAAGAATTACACAATGAACCGTTGTGTTGCTCTTTTGAAGTTAGGTAGGACGAGCGAGGTGCGTGAAGAGTTATTCCGTCTTGACTATCAATATCCGGAAGACATGAATGTGAAGCGTGTTCTTGGATGGGCAATGCTGTCGGATAATAGCCTTGATAAGGCTTCACAGTTATATGACACCCTTCTTGCAGCAACTCCAGCGCATGAGGATTATTTGAATGCAGGTTATTGTCAGTGGGCTATGGGCAACGTCCAACGTGCTGTTGAGCTGTTCCGAGAATGGATGGTAAAGAGTGGAAAGAGTACTGAACAATTATTAGAAGAGTTCCGTAGTGATGCTGACACATTGGAGATGTACGGTATTTCTGAAACTGACTGCTTCTTAATGTTGAGTTTAGTTGGTTAATATCAACTATCAATAGGTGTTCAAATACTTAATAATTAAACTGTTGTGGTATAGAAAAACCACAATATAATTTATCAATTTATATAGATTAATAGGATAATGAATGAACAGATACACGAGAAACTGAAAGAGATTAAACAGTCTTTCCGCCTCTTGATGAATGGAGTTGCATCGCACTCTATGCGTCAAAAGGGTGTTACATATAAGATAAACTGGGGAGTGCCAATCCCTGATTTGCAGAAGATGGCAGCTGAATATGGTAAGGATTATGAGCTTGCTATAGAACTATGGAAAGAGGATATTCGTGAGTGTCAGGTACTAGCTACGCTTATTATGCCAGCTGAGAAAATGGATGAAGACCTTGTGGACGTATGGATGGAGCGCCTTCGCACACAGGAAATGGCTGAGTTGTTGGCATTTAATCTTCTTCAGTATCTTGACTTCGCACCAGCTTTGGCATACAAATGGATAGCTTCAAACCGTGATATGTATCAGCTTTGTGGCTATCAGTTGCTTGCTCGTTTGTTTGCTCGTGGTATGGAACCTAATGAGCGAGGGATTAATGAGTTCCTTGATCAGGCACACACAACGTTAGCAGGTGAGAGCCTACCATTGAGACATGCTGCATATAATTGTGTTCTAAGTTTCTGCGAATTAGGAGAAGACTTCGATACTATAGCACAGAAAGCGCTTGCTGATCTTAATATCCTTTAATATAAAGTGATAGTCGAAAAACTACTCTTTTATCAATAAGCTAAAGTAAGGATGTCTTCTTTTTAAGGCTTTATAATGTTTTGTTAGAAGAACTATTACAGTCTTTTTTCCTATGCTCTACCAACGTATAGCTACTTTTCAAATGGCATATTGCTGCTTAGCACATGTGGTGCGGATGCTTAACACCATATGTGCGCATGCTTAGCACGACATGTGCGGATGCTTGACACCAATGATATTGATGACAAAATACGATAGAATAGGGTGTAGAATTGAGAGAAGATAATCGTTAGATAAGAGTAATATTACCCATAGAAAAAGAGGATGTGTCAAAATCCAAATTAATAACTTGACAACCTTCAATTTATAAGTAGGATTCTTTTAAAGGCAAGAAAAGACCATTTCTTTACTCAAAATCGAGTACAGAAATGGTTATTTTTTATTGGATTGTTTCAGACTGTAAGATTATCAAAAGGGTATTTGCATTTCGACACATTCCTCGCGGGGTGAGTTTTTTCTTCTTTTCCTTGCCCATTCAATTTATTCTTCTTACCTTTGCGGCCGTGAACAAATTAGCAACGACATATCAGATAAATTTAGCACAGCAAAGAAATCTTAGTTTCTTTGCCTTTTTTAGTGCTTTATATTTGGTAGTTTCAGAAATTTTGCTAACACACACACACACACACACACACAGGCGCACCTAGCGTTTAATCATACTTTTTTTCTGTCATCCTACGCGCGCGCGAAGCGTGTCGTAATCCTTGTAAACAAAGGACTTCTCGGAGTTTCCTTTGTTCGCTTTTTTGTGCCCGTTTGTGAGCTGTCAAGAAAGCAAAATAAGGACGTTTTAAGCACAGATTTTATCGTAACAAGTAATTGTAATTCTCTGATAATAGTTTGTTTTCTCTCGTTGATTTCTCGGGCAGGCAGTGGTAAGATACTGTCTGCCTGTAGAGAGGAAACGTGTAGATGGTTAAGAGGGATAGATGATAAGGTTATCAGGATGTTTATAATATAAAAGGTGACGAAAAGAAGCCACATAGAGAGTAGATAACAACTATTTTTAATCAAATCAAAAAGATGATGAAAACAAAAGAAAGAAAGGACTATCAAGCACCTTGGTGCTCATTTCTGAAAGTCGAAAACGAAGGGTTCATGCGAACCTCGTTCAATAACCCTGGAGGTAGCGGTAGCGGTCATGCCCACGCTGGTGACACGGGAGGACTGAACGCAAAAGCAAGTACATTTACTGAAGAGGAAAGCCTCGAAGACGAGAAGAAAGGTGGAGAAGCTAGCTGGTGGTAAGTCTGCCAACTCCACAAGTAACAAACTAAATTAAAAAAGAACAAACAATGGACAAGAAAAGTATTTATTTTGGTACACTCGTGTTGGCAGCACTCACCCTAGGCAGTTGCGCCAACGACGATACAGCCACAGACAAAACAGCAGGTAAGGATACGCCAAAGACAGGAACCGTATTCTCATCAGAAACAGAGCCTTCAACTCGCACATCTGCCACTTACACAGGCAGCGGTCTCGATTTTTATTGGACAGCAAGCGATAAGATTTGGGTAAAGGATGACAACGGGAACTACAATCAGAGTGCCTCTGACGATATCAGCAGTCGCATCGCTGCCGTACCTGGCAGCACAACTACCGACAAGGCGAAATTCTGGGTAAATGGAAGCTATACAGGTTCCACACACAAGGTACGTTATACAGGTAAGAACGGCACAAAGGACAAAGTAACCATCAAGGCTTCGCAAACCCAAAGCACTCCTAACGATGCTGCCCACATAGCAGAGGATGGAGACTTCGGTGTAGCTGATGCAACGGGCAGTGGTTCGTATAACTTTACACTGAATCACAAGGCAGCGTATGTTACTTTCATGCCTTATACTACACAAAGTGTCATTACGACTGCTGCTAAACTTCAAAAGATTCGCATTTACACAAGCAACACTTCTGACCAACTTGCAGGCACATTCGATCTAGCAGATAATGGTACACTAAGCAATGGTGCAACCACATCAAACAGTGTAGAGCTGAATGTAAACAACTTTTCTATTCCTAGTGTTTCTACTTATGCAACTAATGCTGCAACGATGGTTGTTAATCCTGGTACATATAGTAATCTGACAATAGAATACACTTTACACGATGCTGTAACCAATGTTACGGGAGTGATAACGAAAACATATCCTTCTGTAACTCTTGATGCTGGTAAGAATACGCCAGTAAGGGCAGACTTAAAAGTTAAGATATACCCTGCTAATGACTATTACATGTGGGATGCACAGCAGCATTACTGGGCAGGATATGAATGGGATGGTGCTAATCCAAAGCAGCCTACATTAGATGGACAACAAAATAGTACTGATGCACCACAAAGCACATATAGTGCTTCAGCACATACTCCGCGTGATTATAACGATATTATGGGTCTTTCTTCGTTGGGAATACTACAAGATCCAAGTTACTCTGCAGTAGGAACTTTTAATATCAATGAAATGATTTGGTATGCAGAGAAAGGCGATCCACATTGGGACGGCAACACACTTTGGGCTACGATGGGACATCTTCGTATAGGAGGTTTATGGATTAAAAAGCAAAGTGTAATTGCTTCCGAAAATAGCAAAACTGTTCTGCAGTTAAAAGACAAAGATCCTTTTGGATATGATAATAGAGGAGACTTAACATCTACGCCATCCGCAACGATGAAAG
Organism: Prevotella melaninogenica; assembly: GCF_018127925.1. Lineage (NCBI taxonomy): Bacteria > Pseudomonadati > Bacteroidota > Bacteroidia > Bacteroidales > Prevotellaceae > Prevotella > Prevotella melaninogenica. The sequence continues at coordinate 860,892 of NZ_CP072347.1, forward strand.
GTTCGGGTAGTTTTACTGTTAATAGTATAGCACAAGGGATACCAACGAATATTAATAATTATTTTTATCTTCCTGCTTTAGGTCAGAATTCATTCGGAAAATTATACATTGATAAAGCGGGCTACTATTGGGGAAGTACTCCTAGTACAGGGAATAATGCTTCTGCAGGATTTAGCTTTTCCGATCATAATATATTTATAGCATGGTTTGCGAGAAATGCAGGAGGAAAGCTCTTTAAATCTTCCAATGAAGATGAATACCGCCCATTCTAAGTTAGATGATGTTTGTGTTCATTATATGAAGGCAGTTATCTTCCTTATATCAAGAGGCTTGTCTTCCTTATATCAAGGCAACGGTCTTCATATAATGAAAAGAAACGCCTTGATATAAGGAACACTAAGAAATACAAAATATAACTATCGGAGCCTTGCTGAAAGGCGAGGCTCCATATTTTAAAAACTTAAATTTATTATTTTATGATTTCATTTAAAGTAGTTGAGACCGTCCACAGGATTGGTCCAAAGAAAGGTCAGAAAGCCTTTAATGCCGTGCCAAAAGCGCCGATGAAGTTTTCATCTGATTGGCTTGTTAACCGTATTGTTCGCGAAACCTCGTTGAGTGAGGGAGACGTAAGAAACGTGATTATCACCCTGCGTAATATTACTATTGAGGTGATTAGCCTTGGCGGTTCACTAGACCTTGGCGACCTCTTCTCGTTCCGTACCACGATACCTTCAAAGATGGTCGACAACGAGAAAGATGTCACCGCCGAATCCTTGAAACGTCCCCGTGTCCTTGTTCGCTGGAAGTCTGCCGTCACAGAAGCGTTGAAGAAGATTGAAGTGGATGTGGATAATCCTGCGAGGAGGAAGACTAAAGAGGGAAAGGAAGAAAAGAAAAAGAAAGAAGGTGGAGGACCAGAGGCGGGATAAAAGGCCTCACCCCCAGCCCCTCTCCAAGAGGAGAGGGGAGTGAAATGCGCAGTTTGCTAGAGGAGGATGGAAACTAAATGGTTTAGTTGGTGATGAAAGAGAGGGGAGCTGGTAGCGAGAGCTATATGCAAGTAGAGGGTGTATCAAAATGCACATTAATAAGTTGACAACTCTTAAACTATAAGTAGTTTTTCCTAAAAGCAAAGAAAAGACCATTTCTTTACTCACAAACAAGTACAGAAATGGTCATTTTTATTGGATTGTTTCAAACTGTAAGATTATCAAAATGATATTTGCATTTTGACACACCCTCTTTTCTTTTTTATTTGTCTGCTGTTAATCGATTTCAACAGCTTACGATTTGATTTCTGGTCTTTTGGTTACTTGATAATTACTAATCAAGATTAATCTTCTTTGAAACAATCAATGCCTCTGCAATTACTGCTGCAACGATAGTAACAATACCAAATGTCAACATAATGTTATCCTTTCTTCTTTTGTGCGGAACCCCTTTGGTTCTGCGGTTATTACTTATTTTTCTTTGCAAATTCCGTGCAAAGGTAGGAATGATATTTGACATAGCCAACTTTTTTAGTCTTGTTTGCAATATAACACGTGGATGCTTGATGTAAGTCAATAGTATTGACTATGGTCAAAAAGTAACTAAAAAGAGTTCAAAAAAGGTCGTATAAATTTGTTATGATTACTTAGAAAACGTATCTTTGCAACCGATTAAGTATTTAAGATAACATACATTTATGGATAGGCTCATTATTAAGAACCAAGAGTTTGACAGCAGTATGGATGCTCGTTTCCTCGAGATTCAGAATGCTCGTCGTCAGGCTTTGGCTCAGAAGGCTAAAAAGCACTAAAACAAACGCCTCGCGTTCGTGGCTATTCGTAGCTCGGTAATGCGAATTAGGTAAGAAAACGTGTAGAAGATTAATCTTAGAAAGCAAGAAAAGAGGGTGTGTCAAAATGCAAATTAATAACTTGACAACTTTCAATCTATAAGTAGGATTCTTCTAAAGGCAAAGAAAAGACCATTTCTTTACTCAAAATCGAGTATAGAAATGGTCATTTTTTATTGGATTGTTTCAAACTGTAAGATCATCAAAATGATATTTGCATTTTGACACACCCTCTTTTCTTATAGTGATTTAGTTAATCACTTACTATATTTATTATGCTTGTTTAGAAGTCGACATCCTCTCCAACCTCATCGGCTTGCATTTCCAAATCCTCTGGGTTGGTGTCGAATGTGGTACGATAGCTTTCTTCAGTGAGCTTGTCCTCATCGAAATCCTCATCGTCCTCATCATCTGTACCTCTATCTTCTTCAGGCATCATTTCGTCTTCATCATCCAAATCCTTCAAGTTTTCTTCTTCTCCAATCTCATCAAATGATGAAAGTTTAGTAGTAGCTACGTTTGAAATTGGCTTTTCCTTAGCAAAGATAGCTTCTGTCCATGAGCCCTTTGAAATCTCAAGAACTTCGAAGCCATCAGCGACTTTCTTCTCATAAAGACCACCTGGTTTCTTCAGACGAGCAGTCGGAAGCGTAGTTGTACTTATATCAAATCCACTTAAGATAATATCCTGTACGCTCTGTGGAAGGCTCTCCCAACCACCGCCAAAGTTACGCTCAAGTACTTCTATTAGCTTTTGAGCTGATATATGATGGATGTTTTCCCAAGTTAAATCAGTAATACGTTGGATTGATTTTTTCTTTAAAGCCCATTTTACAGTGGTACCCTCATCAAGTCTAACTTGACCAACTTGGCAGCCACGTTCTTCGTATTTCTTGATAACTTCAGGCTTATCAACCTTAACTTCTTCTATGGTAAAGGCACTTTTGATTACATCAATATAATGACGCTCATTATCCCTTAAGTCGGCGTCACGTTCTGCTTGTGCCCAAAGGCGGAAGACATCGTTTTCCTGAATGTCCCACACATTGCTTTTTGTTAGATTCTTTAACGATAGTGCTTGTCCTTGTCGCTTCATATTGTGTTTACTTTTTCATTTTGCTTTATGGTATAGCTTTGTGCAAAGCCATACCCTCAGACCTGCTGCAAAAGTATATACTTAAACGTAAACTTCCAAACTTTTTCGCTGAAAAGTTATCCAAAAGTGAGAAATAAGCATAATTTGAAAACGCTATTTACTAAGGTAGGGTGTGCAGTTCTTGATTTCTATAGGTAAAGCCTTTGCTTTACACTTCTCTGCAGTGATGCTTAACTCCACAAGACAAGCCCGTGAATTCATCGGTTTTCTTTGGTCAAAGATAAAGTTTCCAATACCATAATAGATTGGTTTTCCTCGATATGTCTCTATTGTTTGGAGTGTATGACTATGGTGACCAACAATAGCATCAGCCCCTGCATCTATTAGTTTGTGTGCATCTTCACGCTGCTGTGGAGTGGCTCTGAAGTGGTGTTCCCATCCCCAATGTAGTAGAAGGAGAATATAACAATTCTTATCTGTGGCTCGTAAGCGTTTAACTCGCATGATAAGACTATCTATACTCTCCTGACTAATACAAGGTTTTTGAGGAAGATAGAGGAAGTTTTCTAAGGGTAAACGTAGGGATGAAACTACCCAAACATGGCGTGGACTTGTAGAAATGAGTACTGGTTCTGCTGCTTCCTCCATATTCTTACCAGCCCCGATAGGTATCATTCCTGCTTTTTTTATCTGTTCTTGCGTGTCTAAAAGTCCTCTTCTTCCTTGGTCAATACTATGATTATTGGCTAAGTTGAGGTGAGTTATGCCATGACGACGTAGTGTTGGCAACCATTCGGGTTCGCCTCTAAAGATGAAACGTTTGAACACTCGTTCCCTTATTTTGGTCACTGGACACTCTAAATTGGCAATTACATAGTTGGAAGAGTGGAACAACGAGTCGATAGTAGGTGAGAAGAGAGCATCGACTCCCACCATATCAATCTTCTGTCTTACCCCCCTGTCAAGTAGAAGGTCACCTGTAATAACGATACGTAAGGTGTCGTTTACCTCTTTAGAAGTAGACTTCTTTTTGTCTATATCATTAACTCCTATCCCGCTGAAAGATAGTAGGATAGGAGTTAATAAGCATATAATAACTTTAACAGCCTGAGCTATAGAATGTCTCTTCATCATCAGCACTCATTCCTTTTACTGGAGCTATGATCTCTTTCATCCATGATGGCGTTCCACCTGTTGGTGACTTCTTCAGTTCTTGTTGCCATTCTTCGTCCGTCATGCGTGGATCTGACATCAAACGAGTGAACTCACGGTAAGAGAAAACAGAGCCACGAGTGAGATAAAGGGAGCCGTCTATCTCAACAACTACGTATATTTCGTAAGCAGAACCAACACCTTCATAAAGTACACACATGTCGTCTATGGCAACATTCTCACCTGCAGCTGTGAATACGTCAGCAACAACAGCGACTTTTTTGTCTGTACTCACCACATCCGACCAGCCCTGTAACATCTGGTTATCTTCGCTGACAAGCTCCAAAGAGATATTCTCCACGGTCGAACCAATAATCTCAATCTGGTTGTATTCCTCGTCAGTTATCTTCCCACCATTCAGTTCTTTCTTACTGATATCACGGCAGAATTCAGCCATTTCCTTTATTCGTTCATATACAGTCTTTGCTTTTTCTGTCTGTAAATTATAAGTTGTGAGGACTTTATCCATTCTTGTTACAAGTGCAATAGCTTTCTCCCAAAACTTTATGTTAGGCTCAACATAACCTTTCACTACAGGTGGTTCTGGACCACCATCACCACACTCTGCTAACATCGGCTGCTTTGCATAGAGGATAGCATCATGCTTTAACTCTGCCCAAGAAGCAAGTGCTGTGTTCAAATTCTTCTTCTGCCACTGTGGTGTCTGCATGAAATAAGGAAGTGACTGTGCGGTGTCACCTAATGACTGGAGCGTGTACATCCATTGATTTGCTACACAAGCCTCCCACGGAGTATCAGCAACTTTCTTACGAGCTGTGGTTAATGCCTTAGGGAAATCCGCCCACTTCTGTGCTTCTTTCAGCTCATCCATGAGAATAGGTTCGGCACCTGGCAGTCCCATCACAGCCATCCAGTCGAGTCCCTTAGGGTATGGACGGAGGGAAACAGGGCTATCTTGGTCCGTAGTAGCTATCAATGCCTCTGCATCAGGTTGATAACGCTGTGGCATAATGTCTACGACATATTTGCTACCATGTGTTTTCTTCAACTCGATACGTGTTTGTTTCTTTGCAATTTCTTCGATGTCTTCTGTCAGCTTAGCCATATCTTTTTTTGAAGACAATAGCTTTTCTATAGGTAAGTTCGTTTCCTTAATAAGTTCTGCAACCTGTATGAGGGTAACATTATCAGGTGTTCCCATAAGATAAGTGATAGGTTCACTTACCTTGTTGTATATGGTTTTGATCTTTGGTTGTTGATTGAAGACATTGGCAATAAGTGCAATCTGCTTCATCTTTGCAAGCTTGTCCGTGCCAAAATGGGCTGTTTGCAACCACATCATACCACGGAAGTAACGACTGCAAACCTTAGATCGGGTATAGTGACCGCGTGGACGGAAGAGCGAATAAGCAAACAATCCTCCTGGAGGAGCATATTCCAGCATCTCTGAATACCCATTCTCAGCCTCAAAAGCCTTATTAATTTCCTCCATTACCATTGTTTTGTAGGCTTCAGGAACATTCAATGTGGCAGTTGACGTAGGAGCTTTATCATGGCTAAAGAGCCAAGATGCGACGGTAAACCATGCCTGACCATATTCCGCAGCAGCCTTTATTTCTGTATTCTGACTGCTTGTCAGCGTCTTCATCTCTGCTCCCATTTTGGAAGAAAAGACAATCATTAGGGAGTCCAAGTGCTTCTCTTCCACATCACGCAACACACAATCAAAATAGAGATGGAAAAGTTGTAGATAGAGATCGGTGGTAACGAAACTTGGGAAATCAGCATAATCATTCTTCTCATATACGTGGAAAAGCTGATTATGTTCAGCAGGAACGATAGCAAAACCATTCTGTCCCAACATGCTATATAGCTTTGGGTCAAACTCTTTTAGCTGGAAAGGGTTGATAAGATTCTTCATATTCACCACGTCCTTACTGTTCGCGGGTTTAAAGTTCAGCTTTCGTAATTCAGCTTCTCTTGCACGGATGCGCTCTGTAAAGGCAAGTTGTTCTTTCGTATAACTTGGTGAGAACTTCTTACCAGTGGTCTCTTCTTTTTCACCAACATCCCAAAGTGCATCGTTATACCATGTTGTTGTATTGTATAATGCACGTAAGGTTGCATCTTTGAAAGGGTATCCCTGCCTTGCAGCAAAGGCGTTTCTGATTGCACGTAGCTCTACAAGATTGAGTTTAGAGATATCCATCTGCGTATCAATCTTACCCTTCAATTTTTCAATATTGACTTTTCCAGCACCAGGAAGAATAAGAGGAGTCTTCTTCTCTTGGGTACGTTCAATATATGCATCACCTGTGTTGCCAACTGACTTTTCACTTTGTGACCACGCAGTAGGTGAGAATAACAAGATTAGTAATGCAATAGCTACAGTTCTGAATGCGTCCTTTTGCATTCGCTTGTAATAGGGATTGTGTTTCATCTTGTTTGGGTTTAAATTGTTATATTTTAGTTTTATTCGTTCGAAGTAAATCGTTTTAGGGCTTCTTCGTGGTTAACCGCTTCAGTTAAAAAGCGCACGAAAGAGAGTCCAAAGTCGTCCCAAACATAGTCTGCGACAACATATTTGTTATCGGTGGTTGCTTGCAATGTACGTACGTATGGTTCAATAAAACGAAAATCGCATAGTATTCCACCCATTCGCGACCCCATCCACATGGGACGTATTTTACCATTTATTTGCTTAAAGATGAAGAGGCGGCGTGCAGGTTGTGGATAGAAGCGAGTCGGTTTGATAACCCCAACGATTGCTTCGTCCTTTCCATCTCCATTAATATCGCCTGTTACGAGTCGATAAACAGGGTAGGGAAGCCGCCATTTCGCAATAGCTGTTCTGCTTTTTTTATTCTTCTCTGGTCTTTTCAGTGCTGTCTTGCTTTCTATCTTAGGATATAAACAAAGCCATGAAAGTGAGTCGCTGACACGTTCCAACTCAAAGGTCAAGGGCTGTTGTGCCATAGTTCTTCCTACAATGAGGGAAAAGAGCAACATACAACTTATTCGCTTGTATTTATCTTTAAACATATGTGGTTACAAATATAGGCACTTTAACGGATAAAACAAAATATTTCAAATAAAAAATCCTGATTTCACCGACGTGAAATCAGGACTGGCTGAGTGTCTTCGAAATCCCAATATGAGATAGAGTGGGACTCGTGACAATTTTGTTATCCTTCACCTTAAAAAACTAACCTATGTATTTCGTACTCTTATTTGCGTGAATTATCCTTGCGTGGTTAACGCAACTAAGTAGCAATATATTGCTTTTGATGTCTTTAGTAAAATAGTTTTTTTAACCTCTTTTCATCTCATACAAGTCAAATTTAATCTCAACTTGGCTTGTGAATACTATAGAGGATTTGTTTCTTTTTGTCTTAAACAATCTGTGTTATGTTGTTGTTATCATCCTCTAATTCTATATATGCAAAGATAGAATATAATATTCAATCAAGCAAATTTTTTGTTTAGATTACTATTCCTTTAACATAAAATTAACTATAATGACCTCTAAACGCATTGTTTTTGTTTGGTTTTCTACCATTTTTTATATTCTTTATGTCTAAAACGCTATTTTCTCTATTTTTATTCCAGCATGTTATTTTTACTTTAAGAATTTATTGCTATTCTATTTTTTAGTCGAGTGTTAACTTAGATATCGTTGTTTAGAATCCAATTTGTTATTGTTTTGTCATGATTTTTCATTCCATTTATAAGTAAGATATGCTCTTTGGGCTTCAAGAAGACGCCTAATAGGCTTGCAAAAGGTGCCCTTTTGGAGTCTAAGTAACGCCCTTTTGAAGTCCAATTAAGCACCTTTTAGTTTACGGTTTTGTAACAGTCTGATAGTCTTTGGTTTACAATAGTCTTGTAAACGGTATATTTTGACAGGTTTTTAAGCCTTTCAATCCTTTGTTTTTGTAATAAAATTTCTTGTAGTTGATAATTGTTTTATGTGCCTATATTTATCAGCTTTTCTTATCAGATTTGTGTTATAACTAATGAGGTAGGGTAGGTTCTATAGCAAGTAAGTCTACAAAAGAGTCTAAAAAGTTTCTTTTGGTTTATCTTTTAGAAGAAAAACGTTACAGAGAAAGGGGCTTATCTCCTTAGAATTATGTATCTTTGCAGGGATGAAATTCGCAATTATTGCAGCTGGCGACGGTTCACGACTGGCTCAAGATGGTATCACCGAACCCAAACCATTGGTGAAGGTAAGGGGAGAACGGCTCATAGACAGATTAATAAGGATTTTCATGGGAAATAATGCCACGGAGATTGTTGTTATCTGTAATGAGCAGATGGCTGATGTGGCAAGTCATTTGAAGATGATACAAGACGAAGGTTTGAATGGTTTGCCCATCCCGTTGCGTTTTGTTGTAAAGTCAACGCCGAGTTCGATGCATAGTTTTTTTGAATTGCGCGACTTTCTTCGTGATGACCCTTTTATCATAACAACAGTCGATACAATCTTTGACGAGAGAGAGTTTCATGATTACGTCTTATCCTTTCAATATAAGATAGCACAGGGGACAGACGCTTTGATGGGTGTTACAGACTATATTGATGATGAAAAACCACTTTATGTCGGTGTTGATAATGTCATGCGTATTAATGGTTATTACGATAATGCACAAGTAGATTCTCACTTTATTTCTGCAGGTATATATGGTTTGACAGCTCCTTCGCTTAATATTCTTGAAGCTTGTATAGAGAAAGGTGAGAGGCGGATGCGTAATTTTCAGCGTGCATTGGTTGCAGCTGGCTTGCGAATAGAAGCTCATCCGCTGACAAAGGTGTTTGATATTGACCATATAGATGATATAAGAAAGGCTGATGAAGGAGTAAATAACTTATCTTCTTGTTGTAAGGGGAAAACCCTGTTGATACAACGTGCAGCCTACTATTCACCTAATTCTGAGGAGAAAGACTTAGCTGTATTGCAAGAGGTTGGTTGCTTTTTTGACGATGCTAAGATAATTAGTGAAGATGAATTCGTTGAAAACTTTAGTACTGATAATCAGTTAATTTCAGCTGAATCGGTAGGCGCTGTAAATGTGTATTACCAAATTATTTCTATGGCTCGCAGTCCCAAAGCGTTAGATTGTCTTGAGCAGTTGGAGCAGAGAGGCATACGAGTTCTTAACCCATCGGTTGGAGTTCGGGCTTGTCAAAGGAGTAATGTAGATAAGGTGATGCGTGAAAACTATCTCCCATTGCCACCTGATAAGGGGAATGATGGCTATTGGGTAAAGCGTGCTGATACTACCGCTCAAAGCAAAGAAGACGTCTGTTTCTGTCATGATTGGTCAGAAGTCGAAAAGATAAAATCAACCTTTATGCAGCGTGGTATCACAGATGTTGTGACGCAAGCACACGTAAAAGGTGACGTTGTGAAGTTTTATGGTGTTGAAGGTACTGGCTTTTTCCGTTATTATTATTCAGGTGATGATACTGAAACAAAGTTTGGTGATGAAGAAAGGAATGGTAAACCGCAGTATTATCCATTTTCATCTTCTGACTTACAAACTGATGCGGAGAAGTTATCTTGTTTACTACAGACGCCTATTTATGGTGGTGATGCGATAGTACGGGAAGACGGCAGTTATGTTATCATTGACTTTAATGACTTCCCCAGTTTCTCAAAATGCAGGAAAGAAGCTGCTAAGGCAATCTTTGAACGAGTAAAACTGGCGGTTGAGTGTTCTCCCAAAGCTTCCTTTAATGAGAAGTGTAAGAATGATGTGAGTAGTTGTAGTTAGTTGATAATCAATTGTTATTCAACTTAAATCACCTGTAAATAATCAGAAAATAATGATGAAAGAACAACAAAATAACAGAGTATCTGCTCAGCAAAAAGGAGACAATTCTCATTTAACCATACAGAGTTCTTCTCCCTATTTGGGCGAAGGACAAGAAAGTAAGATGGGATTTTTCAGTCTCCTTCGCGCCTCTTTCAAGTCTATGGACACGGAAGAATGGCTTGATATTTATTTTACTCGTCCCATAGGTTTGGCATTTGCCCTGTTCTGGCATCGCTTGGGTGTTACACCTAATACTATTACCATTCTTTCTATCTTCCTTGGAATTGGTGCGGGTGTAATGTTTTACTTTACAGATACCTTGCATAATATCATTGGAATTATTCTCTTGATGTTAGCAAACTTTTGTGATTCAACAGACGGACAGTTGGCACGGCTTACTCGTCAACAATCTATGAAAGGTCGCTGTTTAGATGGTTTTGCAGGCGATGTGTGGTTCTTCTCAATCTATCTTGCTATTGTCTTACGACTGTGGTATCAGCCAATGCCTGGCACATCAGAGGTGTGGGGCTTTTGGGGATTAGCCTTGGCAGCCATTGCAAGTTTGTTATGTCACTCTCCACAAAGTTCATTGAGCGACTATTATCGACAGATTCATCTTTATTTCTTGAAGGGTAAAGAAGGTTCAGAACTTGACTCATACGAACGCGAACACGCTATTGTCGAAAGCTTGAAAGGAAAGAAGGGAGTCTTTTGGGACCGTGCTTTTCATAGTAATTATCAACGTTATTGTAGGAGTCAGGAGCGTAGAACCCCTGCTTTTCAGAAGTTTCATGCAGTATTGATAGAGAAGTACGGAGGAATAGATAAGGTGCCACAGGAACTCAGAGATCGTTTCTTGGCAGGTAGCAGACCGTTGATGCCTTTTACAAACTTTCTTTCGTTCAACAGTCGTGCTATTCTTATCTACGTCACTTGCTTATTGAATTGTCCGTGGATATACTTTGTGTTTGAGGTTAGTTTATATAATCTTCTGTACATCTATATGCACAAACGGCACGAAGATTTGTGTAAAAGTCTTACGCCAAAAGTGTAAATTATATGTTTCTTTGACTGTAATTAAAATTGAAAATAGGTTGAAGATTTACTTTTCCTGTTCATCATTTAATGTTGAATGACAGTCTATTACAATCTAATATTGCTTAAACCATTTAGAATGAACAAAGAGTTAAACGATATATCATTAAGAACAAAGAGAACACACGCTACTCAATGTGATGAGGAGGGAGGGTTAACTCTCCTCTTTGACTTTGGTGGTACGCTTGATACAGCAGGTTGTCACTGGGGAAAGTTCCTTTGGTATGCATACAAAAGAAACGGAATTCCTGTGACAGAAGAGCAGTTTCGTGAAGCCTATGTACATGCAGAACGTACCTTAGGAGAGCAGCCTATTATACGGTCACACGACACATTTCTTTCGATGTTAACGTCTAAATTGAAATTAGAGTTTGAATACTTGGTTGACTGTGGCTGGTTGCCAGAGGATAAGGTTGAGGCTGAACGAATGCAAAAGGTTGTGGTACATGACGTCTATGAGAGGGTAAAAGCCAACATAGCAGAGAGTAGAGACGTGCTGTCGGAGTTAAAGAAGCATTATAGAATAGGCTTGGTAACAAACTTCTATGGCAACATGTCAGTTGTACTTGAGGAGTTTGGCTTATCTTCTTATTTTGAAACCGTGACGGAAAGTGCTGTTGTTGGTGTTCGAAAACCTGATTCACAGATATTTAATATAGCTGTAAAATCTATGGATGTGAAGCCTGAAAACGTTATTGTGATAGGTGATAGCTACACAAAAGACATACTTCCTGCACATGAACTTGGTTGTCATACCATATGGTTAAAAGGCGAAGGGTGGACGTCTGAAGAGCCAACAATGTGTGTAGCAGATTATATTATTAAGAATTTAGTTGAACTACAACCTATATTAAGACAATATACGCCACTTTAATGCGTTAATAAAATATTGCAGTAATAATCATGAAGCAAACAAATGTAAAGCCTGCAGAGGGCAGATTAGGAATAATGGTCGTTGGTTGCGGCGCTGTTGCTACGACCTTCATGACTGGAGTGTTAATGACACGCAAGGGTCTTACGAAGCCTATTGGCTCTATGACTCAATATGATAAAATCCGTGTTGGGCGCGGAGCTGATAAAAAATATCTTCATTACAAAGATATTGTTCCATTGGCAAACTTAGATGATATCGTCTTTGGTACATGGGATGTGTACCCTCAGAATGCTTATCAAGCAGCAGTATATGCTGAAGTGTTGAAGGCAAAGGATATCGAACCAGTACGTGAGGAACTGATGGCTATCAAGCCTCTGAAGGCAGCTTTCGACCGAAACTATGCTAAGCGACTTGATGGTGACAATGTTAAAGACTGCAAGACACGCTGGGATATGGTGCTGGAATTGCAGAAAGACATTCAGAACTTTAAGAAAGAGCATGGCTGCGAACGTGTTGTTGTCATCTGGGCAGCTTCTACCGAGATTTATGTACCATACGATGAGGCATACCACAAAACGCTTGAGCAATTGGAATCGGCTATGAAGTCAGATGATAGAGAGCATGTTGCGCCATCTATGTGTTATGCTTATGCGGCATTGACAGAGGATTGTCCGTTTATCATGGGTGCTCCTAATACAACGGTTGACATACCTGCTATGTGGGAATTGGCTGAGAAGACTCGTATGCCTATTGCTGGTAAGGACTTTAAGACAGGGCAGACATTGGTTAAGTCGGGCTTTGCTCCTATCATTAAGACACGTAACCTTGGACTTGCTGGTTGGTTCTCAACGAACATCTTGGGTAATCGTGATGGCTTAGTTCTTGATGAACCAGCTAACTTCCATACAAAGGAAGTAAGTAAGTTGTCGACACTTGAGACCATTTGTAGAGCTGATGAGCAGCCCGATCTTTATGGTAATATCTATCATAAAGTGCGTATCAACTATTATCCTCCTCGTAATGATGACAAGGAAGGATGGGATAATATAGACATCTTTGGCTGGATGGGTTACCCGATGCAGATAAAGATTAATTTCCTTTGTCGTGATTCCATCCTTGCTGCACCATTGCTTCTTGACCTTACGTTGCTCTCTGATCTTGCTGCAAGGGCAGGTCGTTATGGTATTCAGCGTTTCTTGAGTATCTTCCTCAAGAGTCCAATGCACGATTTTACTCGTGGTGAGGAAGCTGTCAATAATCTTTTTGAACAGTATACAATGCTGAAAAATGCCATTCGAGAAATGGGTGGATATGAAGCTGATGAGGAGATTGATTAGTCATTTCCTCAATTAACAGAGAAGTCCTCCAAGTTCTTTTATGGGATAGGAGGACGCTTGAATGCAAAATGACGATAGTAAGTTGTCTTGCATGATTCTAAAACTAAAGTAATATATGAATAGATTAATGAGTCTAAACATGCGTAATCATACATCTTCTGTCTTTGATAAGACAAGAGGAGGACGGCGAATGATAAGGTTGAGAGTGATAGTTGCTCTCCTCTTTGTATTCGTATCATTTTCAGCACATGCATATACATTTAAGTCTTTGTACTTTAATTCAAAGCCTTATGTTATGCACATAGATTCGTTGTTGGTGGGTAAAGATTCTTCGTTTGTAGGTAAAGATTCCTTGTTGACAGCAGCTGACTCGATGGGAATTGCAACTGATTCGTTGCTGCAACTGATGGATTCATTAGCTAAGATAGCCGCTAAGCCTGCTGTGATAGATAGTACGCTACTTCAATGTTATGTGGTTGATTGGCAAACGGGAGATAGTATTCCTTATGCGAATGCAGTCTATCGGAATTTAAAGTTAGGTGCTTCGAGTGATGCGAATGGTCATTTCTCTATTGCAAGAAAAGTAGGAGAACAACTTACAATCACTGCTGTTGGCTATAAATCACGTAATATTAAGATTACTGCACATACTTCAAGAGAATTGAAAGTGACGCTTATCGCAGACTCTAAGCAGTTGCAGGGTATTGTGGTGAAGGCTAAACGTCGTCATAAATATTCGCGTAAGGATAACCCAGCAGTAGAGTTGATGAGGCGAGTTATTGCTGCGAAGAAGCAAACTCACTTGGAAAACCATGATTACTATCAGTATGATAAGTATCAGAAGGTGACTATGGCTATTAATAACCTTACACCTGATGAACTTGAAGGCTCTATGTTTAAGAAAGCTTCTTGGCTTCTTGAGCAAGTAGAAACTTGTCCTTATAATAACAAACTCATTCTTCCAATCTCTGTAGATGAGACGCTTACCCAGCATCTTTATCGTAAGAATCCACGTGATGAAAAGGATATCGTGTTAGGACAGTCTACTAAGGGTATTTCAAAACTTATACAAACAGGTGAAGCTTTGAATACGATTGTGAAGGATCTTTTTAAGGATATCAATCTTTATGACGACCAAATTGATCTTCTTCAGAAGCGTTTCCCTTCTCCAATAGGCTCTACAGCGATTTCGTTCTATCATTTTTATATCGACGATACGGTTTATGTCAATCAGGATCAGTGTATTCGTTTGCAGTTTATGCCAGCCAACCAGCAGGACTTTGGGTTCCGTGGAGAGTTGTATGTGTTGAATGATAGTTCACTTCATGTGAAGAAGTGTGATATGCAGTTGCCTGCTAATACGGGTGTTAACTTTGTTGATGCAATGAAGTTTCAGCAGGAATTCACGAAGTTAAGTAATGGAGAGTGGGCTTTGACAACAGACAATATGATTGCTGAGTTGAAGCTGACAGACCTCTTGCAACGTGCTATTGTCATTCGCACGACCGGTATAACAAACTATTCTTTTGCCCCTATTGATGACAAACAATTTAAGGGTAAGGCAAAGACTATATACGATACCAATGCTAAGATGCGTGATAATGAGTTTTGGGCAGCACACAGAACAACGCAACTGACGAAGAGTGAGGCTGGAATGGACTCATTTATCAAGCGTATGGCAAGCACAAAGCATTTCAAATGGGTGATGTTTGCGTCCAAGGCTTTGATAGAGAACTTCATTGAAACAGGTTCAGAAGACAAGCCAAGTAAGTTTGATATTGGTCCTGTCAATACTTTTATCTCAAAGAACTTTGTTGATGGCATTCGTTTACGTGCCTCTGCCCGTACTACAGCTAAGTTTAATCCTCATTGGTTCTTTGAAGGTTATTATGCTTATGGTACAAAGTCACATCGCAATTATTACGATGCAAAGGTTACCTACTCGTTTAATAAGCCCGAGTATCAACCTATTGAGTTCCCTATCCGTACCATATCTTTCGAATCAACAAGTGATGTTGAGTCTCCATCAGACAAATATCTGAAACACAATAAGGATAATATCTTCATGACTTTCCGCCCTGTAAAGGTTGAACAGATGTATTTTGTTAATCGTCAGAAGATTAACTTCATGTGGGAGACTGACTATGGTTTGGCTACAAGCTTTGAGATTCGTACAGAGAGTAACAGACCTACAGGTAAGCTTGTCTATGAGAAAATGGATGGTACGTTGGTTGACAAACTGCGTGTGAGTGAGATTAGTCTTGGATTCAATTATCGTCCTGGACAATCTTATGTGAACTCAAAGCAAAAGCGTATGACTGTAAATCTCGATGCGCCAGAGTTCAATGTTACGCATACAATGGGCATTAAGCATTTCTTAGGTAGTGACTTTAATACTAATCTTACGGAGGTTTCTATCTATAAACGTTTCTGGTTAGGAAGTTGGGGACATGTTGATACACGTGTACAAGGTGGTGCACAATGGAATAAGGTACCATTCCAATTCCTTATTACTCCTCCTGTGAACACGTCTTATTTCGAGCATCAAGGAACATTCAACCTCATGAAAGGACTTGAATTCCTTAATGACCGATATGCACAGTTTAATCTTGCATGGGACTTAGAGGGTAAGATTTTCAATCGTATTCCACTCATTAAGAAGTTGAAGTGGCGTGAGTATGTTGCCTTTAAAGGTATGTGGGGACATTTGACAGATAAGAACAACCCATATTTACCACAGAATTCTAATGATACAGAATTGTATAAGTTCCCTGTCGATACACGTGTTATGACACGCGATCCTTACATGGAGTTTGTTGTCGGAGTACATAATATCTTCAAGTTTTTGGAGGTAGATTACGTTCGTCGACTAACTTATACACATGCTCCGGGTATCTCAAAGAATGGTATTCGATTTGGTTTTAATCTGGTTTTCTAAGCCTTAAAGACAAAAATAATTGTTCGTTCAGTATGATAAAGGATGTTCTTTTAGTAGGTATTGGAAGTTTTGTTGGCGGCAGTCTTCGAATGGTTATCTCGAAGTATTTACAACTTGCTGTAGTAGGTTCATTCCCTTTGGGAACAATGGTCGTCAACGTGCTTGGCTGTTTCCTTATAGGTATCTTCTCTTCATTAACTAATGATCATGGCGGAGTCAGTCCTGCTGTTCGCCTTATGCTCACTACTGGTTTCTGTGGAGGTTTCACAACCTTTTCAACTTTTATGAATGAGCATGCAACGTTATTAAAGGGAGGGGATGGTTTTATGATTTCTTCCCTTTATATCATTACCTCGCTTGCATTAGGCTTTATCGCTTTATTAGCAGGTCGCCACCTTGTTATGTCTTTTCAATGATGTAACTATATCGTTCGTTTAGCGTGTTTAGATGTAAAGGTAATGATTACTTAGATGAATGAAGTAGGTGTTATATCCTTTCGATAGTACAACTCTTTTCTTTCGTTTTGGTTATGTATGGTAAGCTATCTACCAACAACACGAATGGTGTTTGACGTTCGCACCACACGTGCTAAGCCTTCGCACGGATGGTGCGGATGACTTTCTGAACTCGTTACATCCCTTATAAGAACAGGTAAAGACAAGACTTATATGGTTTTAAAGGGGTAAGTAATGTTTGTCTTAGGGGATGTCGATGGCATTGGAAATGCTGACAAAGTGAATGTTCTTTGGCAATTTATAACCCCAAAGTATTCTTATACAAACCTAATGTATACAATCTTATTGATGCAAAATACATAGTGGAAATAACAAGAAATTATTTCTACAAGGTTAGAGTGATGCAAAGCACATCGTGTTTTTTACTTAGTTTCTTTTCTATCTCCTTTCTTTTCTGTATCTTTGCACTCTGTAGAATATTAATAATTAAACAATTCAATAGTATATGAAAGCATTTGTATTCCCTGGACAGGGATCTCAGTTTGTTGGTATGGGTAAGGACCTCTATGACAATAACCCATTAGCAAAGGAACTTTTCGATAAGGCTGACGAGATTCTTGGCTTCAAGATAACCGAGATTATGTTTGCTGGTACTGACGAGCAGCTGAAAGAAACTAAGGTAACTCAGCCTGCCGTATTCCTTCATAGCGTTATTTCTGCTCTTTGCTTAGGCGATGAGTTCAAGCCAGATATGGTAGCAGGTCACTCTTTGGGTGAGTTCTCAGCACTCGTTGCTGCTGGTGCATTGAGCTTCGAAGATGGTTTGAAGCTTGTTGCTGCACGTGCTAATGCTATGCAGAAGGCTTGTGAACTGAATCCTGGTACTATGGCAGCTATCATCGGCTTGGCTGATGAGAAGGTTGAGGAAATCTGTGCATCTGTATCTAAAGAGGGTAAGGTTTGTGTTGCAGCTAACTTCAACTGCCCTGGTCAGTTGGTTATCTCTGGTTCAACAGAGGGTATCAATGAGGCTTGCGAGTTGATGAAGGCGGCTGGTGCTAAGCGTGCATTGCCATTGAAGGTAGGTGGTGCTTTCCACTCTCCATTGATGCAGCCAGCTAAGGACGAGTTGCAGGCAGCTATTGAGGCAACTATATTCAATGCACCAAAGTGTCCAGTTTATCAGAACGTAGATGCATTGCCACATACAGATCCAGCTGAGATTCAGAAGAACCTTATCGCTCAGCTTACATCAAGCGTACGTTGGACAAAGAGCGCACAGAACATGATTGCCGATGGTGCTAACGAGTTCGTAGAGTGTGGGCCGGGTGCTGCTTTGCAGGGTATGCTTGCTCGTATTGATAAGACCGTTAATGCACACGGTGTGTAGTTCTAACTTTATTATTAAGCGACAGCCCCCTCCTCCGTCCCCTTCCTTTTGAGGGAGGGAACGAAGGAGGGGTTTTCTTTCTATTTGTTTATGAAAACTAAATTAGTTATCTACCAAGTTTTCACTCGTACTTTCGGTAATAAGAACCTTACAAAGAAGGAGAATGGTACATTAGCTGAGAACGGGGTAGGGAAGATGAATGACTTTGATGAGGATATGTTGCGACGCATCCATGACTTCGGTGTTACTCATCTTTGGTATACAGGCGTAATCCGCCATGCAACGTGTACAGATTATTCTGCTTTTGGTATACCTACACAGAACCCTCGTGTTGTAAAGGGACGTGCTGGCTCGCCTTACGCCATCACGGATTATTATGATATTGACCCTGACATAGCAGTAGATGTAGATGCTCGTATGGCAGAGTTTGAGGCACTTGTAGCCCGTACACATGCTGAAGGTATGAAGATGATTATAGACTTTGTGCCTAATCATGTAGCTCGCCAGTATAAGAGTATAGCTAAGCCTGAGGGTGTTGAAGACCTTGGAGAAGGTGATGATACGAGCAAGCACTTTGATACTCAAAACAATTTCTATTACTGTCCAGGCGAAGAACTTGACCTTTCAGGAGTTGTTGAGAATACTTATGCTCATGGTGCTGAGGCTTATCATGAGTTCCCTGCAAAGTGTACTGGTAACGATCGTTTCGATTCTCACCCT
Source organism: Prevotella melaninogenica (assembly GCF_018127925.1). Taxonomy (NCBI): domain Bacteria; kingdom Pseudomonadati; phylum Bacteroidota; class Bacteroidia; order Bacteroidales; family Prevotellaceae; genus Prevotella; species Prevotella melaninogenica. The sequence continues at coordinate 879,632 of NZ_CP072347.1, forward strand.
CAGCAGAATGACTGGTATGAGACCATTAAGCTAAACTATGGTGTTGACTATTGTGATGCTGGTGGAAGAAGTTATCACTATAATCCTGTCCCTTCTACATGGAAGAAGATGACTGATATCCTTCTTTTCTGGGCAGCAAAGGGTGTTGATGGCTTTCGTTGTGACATGGTAGAGATGGTTCCGCACGAGTTTTGGGCTTACGCAACACTGCAGGTGAAGGAGCGTTATCCTGAGATGATATTCATTGGTGAGGTTTACGATCCTAACCAATATCGTATGTATGTAGAGTCAGGTTTCGACTATCTCTACGATAAGGTGGGTATGTATGACTGTATCCGTGGTGTGATGTGTGACGAGCGTCCTGCTTCTTCTATCACCCATGAGTGGCAGCAGGTTGACGATATTCGTGACCACATGCTATATTTTCTTGAAAATCATGATGAGCAACGTATAGCTTCTGATTTCTTTGCGGGTAATCCTTGGAAGGGAGTTCCCGGTATGATTGTGTCTGCTCTTCTTCAGCAGAACCCTGTTATGGTATATGCAGGACAGGAGTTTGGCGAAAGAGGTATGGATAAGGAAGGCTTTTCGGGGCAGGATGGTCGTTCAACCATCTTTGACTACTGGACGAGCGATGCTATCTATAAAGGCTTTTTTAATCGTAAAGCCTTGACAATAGACGAAAAGAAACTCTCTCTTGTATATCAAGGACTTCTCCGTTTTTGCAATCGTGAAAAAGCTGTCAGGGAAGGACAGACTTTTGATCTTATGTATGTGAATAATCAGAGTTATCAGTTTAATCCTCGCAAGCAGTTTGCTTTCTTGCGTAAGGCGGATGATGAAGTGTTATTGGTTGTTGCCAACTTCGACCAAAAGCGAGTGTATATCAATGTAGTCATTCCTTCTCATGCGTATGATTTCCTCGCTCTGCCCGAACAGGAGGTAGAAATGACCGACTTGCTTTCTGGTTTTACAAAGGTAGTAGACTTGAAGCGTGATGGTCAGGTTGCATTGGATGTAGAGGCGAACTATGGTAGGATTTATAAGTTTAATATAAAGAAGAAGACAGTGGACTATGTATTAAATTCACACAATAAAGATGAGTTTCCTCCTGCCCATACAGCAGAGCATCTGCTGAATCAGGTGATGATTCGTATGTTTGGGGCAGAGCGTAGTAATAATGCTCACATCGAACGGAAGAAGAGTAAGATGACTTTTATACTTGATCATAAACCAAACCGTAAGGAAGAAAAGGCGATAGAGGAGGAGATGAATCGTCTTATTGCTGAAGACTTGCCTGTAACTTTTGAAATGGTCGACCGCAATCATATCCCCGAAGGTGTTACTGTTGATAGACTTCCAGAAGATGCTTCAGAGATGTTGCGATTGGTTCGTATTGGTGATTTTGATGCTTGCCTTTGCATAGGTAAGCACGTTCGTTCAACCGCTCAGATTGGTCGCTTTGAGATGTTGGGTACAAACTGGGATGAGCAGAAACGCGCATTCAGAGTACGCTTTAAAGTCATTCCGGCTTAAAACGTTTATTAAACCATATAGCAAACGCCCTCATTTGTCTTCTTTTAGACAGGTGAGGGCGTTTTTGTTGATGCGAATTTATTTTACATTGTTACTAATGTTTCCACTTAAACTAAGCATAAAACCACTCTTTGCTATACCTTTGTAACTGTCTTGTAGTTAATAAGTTACAAAAATGGTTTGCAAGAGGTGCTGAATTGGACTTCAAAAGGGCGTTAGTAAGACCTTAAAAGGGCATCTTTTAGAAGTCAATTGAGCGTTAATTCGAGTGTAATTAAGCCTTAATAAAAATCGAAGAGAGGAAAATTGTTGACAAAATTGACTTTCTGTTAGATTTGAAGTCTAAGTTTTTATGAAATATGAAAAGTAGATGAAAAAAAGAAATCCGCCACCTTATATATTATAGGTTGCGGATTTCTAATGTTGTAAACCTTTCGTTTTATCTAACGACTTAGTTGTTAGTTTAGGATTTATCGTTCTGTTCCTTCATATCAATGAACTGCTGATTCGCATCATAAAACTCATACTGCAAATAGGCGAGTTTCTGTGAAGGAATGATATTTACACCTAAACCATACTTCATTTGCCACTTACGTTTCAAGGAAATAAGACCCTTGTTAATGTAAGCTGCAACGTAAGGATGAACGTGCAAATAGAATTTCTTTACTCCAACCTTATTAACCAATCGGTCTATCTTACGCTCCAATTGATCGGTAAAGAGAATGCTTGAACGAATCTTACCACTACCGAAACAAGTAGGGCAGTTCTCATCTACATCTACATCCATTACTGGGCGTACACGCTGACGAGTAATCTGCATCAGTCCGAACTTGCTCAAAGGAAGGATATTGTGACGTGCACGGTCCTTCTGCATGTTCTTACACATACGCTCGTACAGCATCTGGCGGTCCTCAGCAAGATTCATGTCGATAAAGTCAACGACAATGATTCCACCCATGTCACGCAGTCGAAGCTGTCGGGCTAACTCGTCGGCAGCACCAAGGTTGGTGTCAAGAGCATTCTGTTCCTGTGCTTTTTCCTTTGTTCTGTTACCACTATTCACATCTACAACGTGCATTGCCTCAGTGTGTTCAATGATGAGGTAGCATCCATGACCATAATTGATAGTCTTGCCGAAGCTTGATTTAATTTGCTTCGTAACGTCAAAGTTGTCAAAGATTGGCACCTTACCAGTGTACTTCTTCACTATGCCCGCCTTTTCAGGGGCTATTAGAGAGACGTAGTGTTGAACGGCAGTGCAAATCTCGTCATCGTTGACGTAGATGTTTTCGTAGGTTGGATTGAAGAGGTCACGCAGCATCGCAACAGCACGTCCAGTCTCCTCAAAAACAAGTTGAGGGCGTTCCTGCGTTTTCTGCAGTCTTGTGATTGCTTCATTCCAGCGGCTCAGTAGGACTTTCATCTCAGCGTCAAGCTCGGCTACGCGCTTTCCTTCAGCTACTGTACGGACAATTACACCGAAGTTCTTTGGTGTAATACTCTGTATGAGCTGCTTGAGGCGTGCACGTTCTTCGCCGCTTTTGATTTTAGAAGATACGCTAACTTTATGCCCGAATGGTATAAGCACCAGGAATCTGCCAGCGAATGATATTTCGCCTGTAAGGCGAGGTCCTTTGGTGGAAATGGGTTCTTTAACAATCTGCACCATCACCTCTTGTCCTACCTGCAGTGTGTTTTGAACTGTTCCGTCCTTTTGCAAGTCGGGTAGGCGAGTGGCTTTCTGAATGGGATAAAGTTTCTTGCGGTCGCTCTGAACCTGTTTCAGATACTTTGCATAGGAGTTGAATTGGCTCCCTAAGTCAAGATAATGAAGAAAGGCGTCACGCTCATAACCTACATCTACAAAGCAGGCATTCAGCCCTGGCATCAGTTTCTTTACCTTTGCCACGTAGATGTTTCCAACCGAGAAGCTCGCCTCTCTTGGCTCACGCTGGTATTCAACCAGACGCTTGTCTTCGAGTAGAGCTATCGAAATCTCTTTCGGTTGGGCATCAATAATTACTTCGCTTGTCATCTTCTTCGTTTGTTATAAGCTATCATTTAGCGTCTTTTATAGTCTCTACAATGATGCTAAAGGATACTTATAGATAAAATAAAAACGCGGAACCTGTCGTCGCACTTCCAGGGAAGAGAAGTATATTGCGATGACACGCCCCGCCATATTATTGAAAGTCAGTTATAAAGCCTTTCAGCCTTGGGGCTTACTTGCTCTTATGTCTGTTCTTTCTTAATCTCTTTTTACGCTTGTGCGTAGCCATCTTGTGTCCCTTTTTCTTCTTTCCGTTTGGCATAGCTTTAAATTGTTTTAAATTGTTATTGTATTTATGTTTAATTTATTTCTTCATATCCTCGATGAAGGTCTTTGCTGGCTTGAAACTTGGGAAATCGTGTGCTGGGATAGTGATAGTCGTGTTCTTTGAGATGTTACGAGCTGTCTTTTCCGCGCGGTGCTTAACGATGAAGCTACCGAAACCACGAAGGTATACATTTTCTTTCTTCTCCAACAAACTGTCTTTGATGGTTTCCATAAAAGACTCAACCACAGCTGAAACGTCCTTCTTGGCGATGCCAGTAGACGTTGCAATCTCATTGATGATATCTGCTTTCGTCATTTTGTTTTTGTTCTTTATTGATGTTTATTTCTAATCTCTCATTATAACGGAATGCAAAGATACTCATTTTCAGCTTAATAGAGAAATATTTTTGTGTCTTTTTTGTAAAATATCTCGGTAAATGCTCTAAACTTTAAGGTTTTTCGTACCTTTGCGACATTATAAGTTGTATTTCATGCTTATGTGGAGTATTGGATTTAATGATGTTATAAGGATTTGAACCGTTACCAACACTTGCGTAGAGATGATTCTTTATGAGTGGTTACTTGGTGTAAATTCTTATATATTTTGGTTTATTCATTATCTCTCAGAAAGCAGTTTTTGCAAGACTTCTGTATAATTATATAAGGTGTATGAAGATTTCCATCGGTATAGATGTGGGTATTTCAACAACCAAGATTGTTGGAATCAGAGAGGGAAAGGTTATTAAACCTTTGCGTATCAAGGCTACTGATCCAGTAACGTCCTTGTATGGAGCTTTTGGAAAATATCTATATGACAATAGGATAGACCTGTCTGAGGTTGAGCGTGTTATGCTTACGGGTGTAGGTGCTCACTATATTGATAAGCCTGTTTATGGACTTCCAACGGCTAAGGCTGATGAGTTTTTGGCTGATGGCTTAGGTGCTCAGTTTGAGTCGAAGTTGCAACGTATGATTGTTGTTTCTATGGGTACGGGTACCTCACTTGTACTTTGTGATGGCAATGAGATACGTCATATTGGTGGTATCGGTATTGGTGGCGGTACGTTGAGTGGTCTTTCACGTTTGTTGTTACAGACTGATAACATTAACGAAATCATTGCTTTGGCTAATAAGGGAGATATTTCTCGTATCAATCTTCAGATTAAAGACATCTCAACCAGTCCACTTCCAGGCTTGCCAATGGATGCTACTGCATCTCTCTTTGCCAATGCGCAGGCTAATGCAAGTCGTGAAGATATTGCCTTAGGCTTGATAGGTCTGGTGTTACAGTCTATCGGTTCAGCAACAATCTTGAGCTCTTTGAATAGCGATATCCGTGACTTTGTACTCATAGGTAATCTTAGTTTGTTGCCACAATGCGAACTCCTTTTCCCTGTTATGGAGAAGATATACGATGTTCGCTTTATTATTCCGAAGAATTCTGAGTATTGTACGGCAATCGGTGCAGCTTTGCAAGCAGATAACATTGAGACAGTTTAATCATTGTTTATAAAGGATTACAGGCACTTTGTAGCGCTGTCTACAAAGTGCCTGTAATTTTATAGTAACCTATCTGCTGTATAGACAGTTAAAGATAAATACCTTTATCCTTTCTTTAAGATGATATTTTACTTAAAGAGAGGAATTCTCCTAACTTGGCTAAGACTGTCAACTATCTATCCTATTGTTATCCTCTGACATTGAAAATCATTTCTTTTTAGACCTCTATAATCACAGATAAGGTACTGAAAAATCATTACAAAACCTCAAGCAAAACAACTATAAATAACGATAAAAACATGAATAAAAGGCAAGCTTGTAACCAACAGGAAAACAATTGGTTATAAAACAGCAAAGTAAAAGGTGCTTAATTGGACTTCAAAAGGGCGTTAGTAAGGGTCTTAAAGGGCACCTTTTGCAAGCCAATTAGGCATCTTTAATAAGCCAAAAGAGCATGTGTTAGTTTTGAACCGTACGAAAATAGTTTACAAGATTCAACTAATGAGGGAATAAGTTGTTTATATAAGACGGATAGAGATCGCACCTAATTACATCTATCGTGAAGTTTATCCCCCTTTATGAAACCATTTTATTGGAGGAAATCATACTGGTGTTGGGTGATGGTTGTTGGGTGTTGAGCTTTTATAAAACCATCTTATTTGAAGTAATCATACCATATATGTAGATGAATCTCATACTATTAACAATCTACGCATTTAAAAGAAGAACCTTAACTATACCTTTGGAACAGTCCCAAGGTTCTTCTCTATCTCGTTATCAGAGAGTGTATAGTTTCTTAAATCACCATTGAAATAGGTGTCATAAGCCGTCATATCAATGAGTCCATGACCAGACAGACAGAAGAGGATAACATCTTCTTTTCCTGTTTCCTTTGCCTTCTTTGCTTCTCGAATAGCAGCTGCAATGGCATGACAACTCTCTGGTGCGGGGATAATTCCTTCTGTGCGGGAGAAGAGAATACCTGCCTCAAAGCTTTCTAACTGTGGTATATCCATTCCACACATGTATCCGTCTTTAAGCAATTGACTGACGATGACACCAGCACCATGATAGCGTAAGCCACCTGCATGGATATTGGCTGGTTTGAAATCATGGCCAAGCGTGAACATAGGTAACAAAGGAGTGTAACCCGCTTCATCACCGAAGTCGTATTCAAACTTGCCACGTGTCAGTTTTGGACAGCTGTTTGGCTCTGCTGCAATAAACTCTGTTTTTTTTCCTTCAAGGATATTGTGGCGCATAAATGGGAATGCAATACCACCAAAATTGCTACCACCACCAAAGCAAGCAATGACCTTATCAGGATATTCTCCAGCCATTTCCATTTGCTTCTCAGCCTCTAAGCCGATAATTGTTTGGTGCAATGCAACGTGATTGAGTACTGAACCTAAAGTGTACTTACAGTTAGGTGTAGTTCTTGCCAGTTCGATAGCCTCTGAGATAGCTGTTCCCAACGAACCCGGATGTGTTGGGTCGCGTGTAACAATGTCCTTTCCTGCACGTGTAGACATTGAAGGTGAACCTTCAACCATAGCCCCGAAAGTCCTCATAATCAGCGAACGATAAGGTTTCTGTTGCATGGAAATCTTTACCTGATAAACCGCTGCTTCAAGTCCGTATACCTTTGCTGCGTAGGATAGTGCTGCGCCCCATTGACCCGCACCAGTCTCTGTTGTGACATTCGTTACACCTTCCTGCTTGCAATAGTAACACTGAGGGATAGCAGAATTAACCTTATGTGAGCCAAGTGGATTTACACTTTCATTCTTGAAATAGATATGTGCTGGTGTGCCTAATGCTTTCTCCAAAGCATACGCACGGACAAGAGGTGTGGAGCGATAATACTTATACATCTCCAACACTTCTTTAGGAATATCAATCCAATCATGCTCACAATCAAGTTCTTGTTTTGCACATTCCTTACTGAAAATTTCAGAAAGATCCTCTGCTGTCATTGGCTTACGTGTAGCCGGATGAAGTGGGGGAAGGGGCTTAGTGGGCATGTCTGCCTGAATATTATACCACTGTGTAGGGATATCTTTCTCGTCAAGTATAAATCTTTTCTGTTGTGCCATACTCTTACTCAATTATACAATGGATGAATGTTTATTGAAAGATGATGTACCACAAAGTTACAAAATAAGATTTCTTAATTGCATGAAATGATAATATTTTTAGTAATTTTGCTGCCATTATGATAATAATCGCTACTATTCTTGCATATTTTTGCATCTTATTGTTAATAAGTAGAATAACGGGACATAAAGCAGACAACGATGCTTTCTTTCGTGCAAACCGTCAGTCACCTTGGTATCTTGTTGCCTTCGGGATGATTGGTGCCAGTATTTCTGGCGTCACCTTTGTTAGCGTTCCGGGAATGGTACTGTTGAGCGATATGACCTATATGCAGACATGTTTAGGTTTTGTGCTGGGCTATTTTGCTGTTGCATATCTATTACTTCCTGTTTATTATCGCCTAAAGTTGACAACTATCTACTCTTATCTACAAACACGTTTAGGCAATTATAGCTATAAGACTGGTGCTTCATTTTTCCTATTGTCTAAGATGACAGGTGCGGCAGTGCGCTTCTATGTTGTTTGTATGATACTTCAACGTTTCGTCTTAGATGCCTACGGCATACCTTTCCCCATTACCGTTGTGGCTCTTGTGGCACTTATTTGGCTCTATACGCGTAGGGGAGGAATTCGTACACTGGTCTTGACAGACACCTTTCAGACCCTTTGTATGCTGCTTGCCCTCATTCTTATTATATATAAGGTGGTCGAAACATTGGGCATGTCGCTTCCAGAAGCAGCTCAAGCAATAGCCAATGACAGTCATTCTCGTATTTTTGTATTCGATGACTGGGTATCAAAACAGAACTTTTGGAAACAGTTTCTTAGCGGTATCTTTATTGTTATTGTTATGACAGGACTGGACCAAGACATGATGCAAAAGAATCTTACTTGTAAGACTTTGCGTGAAGCACAGAAGGATATGTGTACCTATGGTTTTGCCTTTGTACCTGCCAATTTACTCTTTTTGTCCTTGGGTGTACTGTTAATGATGTATTTCAATAGTATCGGGCAAGCCTTGCCTGATATGCCAGATAATCTAATGTTGCAGGCTGTTGCAGGTGGACAATTAGGTACATTGGTTGTCATTCTCTTTACAATCGGTATCGTAGCGGCGTGCTTCTCCAGTGCAGACTCTGCCTTAACAGCCTTAACAACAACTTATTGTGTAGACATTTGTAATCGTCCAAAGGATGAAAAGTTACGCAAACAGGCACATATAGGTGTGTCCATTGTGTTTATTTTGTTTATCCTTATCTTCCGTTATGTCAACTCAACGAGTCTGATAGATGCTATTTACACCATAGCTTCTTATACATACGGTCCACTCTTGGGTCTTTTTGCATTTGGCTTATGTACTAAACGTGCAGTAAATGATCGGTTGACTCCATATATAGCAGTAGCCAGTCCACTTCTTTGTTTTGCTTTAGACACAATTGTTTCGAGAACTACTGGTTACAAGTTTGGCTATGAATTATTGATGTTGAATGGGTTAATTACCTTTGTTGCATGCTACTTTCTTCCAGCAAGAAAGTAAACTTATAAACAGGAAAAGAGGTTAAATTCTTTATAAAGTGTGCTGAAAGGCAAACAAACCCCATATAAGTTTACCAATAAGCATCCTGCAATAAAGTTTATAAACATAATGATGATGCCGCTTTCTTATCATTATTATCTCATGTGTTAAGGCTCATCACCATTGGTGTTAAGCCTTAGCACGAGTGGTGTTGATGGTTAGCACCACTCGTGCGGATTAGTAGGCACCAATGGTGTTGAGGGCAAAATGTGGTGTATTATATTGTTAATATGGGGGTAATTTATAAAGAGAAGAAAGCGTATGAAGCGATTTTTTAATAAGATTTATAGGTGATAATGACTTTAATAAAAAGATAAAAGGCAAAGAGTATAAGTCTCTCTGCCTTTTATTTTTTGTTTGTATGTTATCTTGCCAATAGCTTTTATCTCCTTAAGAGAGAGTTATTTGCAAGTTATTTTTCCTACAGTAATTCTTCAATCTGCTTTGCGATATTCTCAATGCTCTCTGTTGGTTCAAAGCGAGCAACGACCTGTCCCTTCTTATTAATAAGGAACTTGGTGAAGTTCCACTTAATATCTGGATTCTCCTTATAGTTTGGATCAGCCTCAGAAAGCATCTTGTCGAGGATAGGGTAGAGCTTATGTGACTCATCCCAACCAGCAAAGCCCTTCTGCTCCTTGAGGAACTTGAAGAGTGGGTCAGCGTCTTCACCATTCACCTTTACCTTCTTGAAGCGTGGGAATTTTGTGCCGTATGTAAGTTTGCAGAACTCATGGATACTTTCGTCTGTACCTGGTGCCTGCTGTCCAAACTGGTTGCAAGGGAAATCAAGTACTTCAAATCCTTGTGCATGGTACTTCTCATAGAGTGCCTCCAACTCCTCATAAGTTGGTGTGAAGCCACATTTTGTAGCTGTGTTTACAATCAGTAGCACCTCATTAGAAAACTCTTTCAGTGAAAAAGCCTTACCTTTTCTGTCTTTGACAGAGAATTCATAAACTGTTCTCATTTCTGTTTCTTATCTTCTCTTTATATAGTTTACTTATTTGTGTGTTGCAAATGTACGAATTTTATTTGTTTCCTCCTTCATTGTTTAGGAGTTTTTTAGTAATCGATTTAATTCGTAATAGATTATTGGAGATTCTTTATTCGGGTTGATGATATGGAGTGAAATCTTCTTCAATAGGGATTTCCCTATCTTCAAATAGTGTATTTACTCGATAAACATCTTATAATTTCACTATTTTTGCATCAGTAAATAAACAAAGAATAAGAATTAAATAGGATATGAGTATGAGACGGATTTCAAAATTTTTCTTGGCACTTGCAATAGTTGTGAGTCCATTGGCATTGACAAGCTGTGACGATGATTACTATGATGATTTGGTAACATCTGCGGTACGAAACTATCTGGGTGAATATCCAAGTGGCTCAAGTTATTATACAGCTTACAATTGGTTCTATTATTATTACCCAGAAGCAACAACCTCAGAGTTCTATAAGTTTATGGATGCTGTAGGTAATAACAGTAGTTATAATTGGAATAATAACTATCGTCAGGAGGAGAACGGACAAGTAAATAAACTGGTTGAAGAAGCACAGACACTTACCGGTGAGTGGGATGGTAATATGACTGTTGAGTACACGGATGATGCAACACATCAGCGTAAGAGCAATAGTTTTAGAGCTAACATGAAGTTCTTCCAGTATAATTCTTCAGCTAATTCGCTCCAAGGTAATGGAGTTGAGGTAGATACTGATGCACAAGGTAACACACAGACATTGGCATTCTCTTGGAAAGTTTTGGATAATGGAAATATCGAAATAAAGTATTCTAAGACTGGAACTATCTTCAATCTTGACATCAATACTACTAATGATGGTTTCCATTTAGGATATGATAAGACAAAGGGTTATGACACCTTCTATGGTGTAGCACGCAGTACAAACACAACAGACGTTATGCGTTTCGACCTTGCTCGTCAGAGACCAGCAAGTGCAAAGGCTCAAAATGCGTTGACAAGAGCTTCAAGCAAGGCTTCCTTTGGTTCTGCTAAGACGAACGACTATGCAAAGAATAGCGCTGGAGCAGTAAATGGTCTGCACGAAAGATAACGAAAGCTAATCGCTTTTCTATAGCTTCATATATACTTGAATGGATCCCACCAACTGCGAAGTTGGTGGGATTTTTGGTTCCTCCGTTAAATGTGTAGATTGTTAATAGAATGAGATAAGTCCACATACATGGTATGATTTCCTCTAATAAGATAGTTTTATAAAGGCTCAACACCCAACACCCATTACCCAACACCAGTATGCTTATCCCCAATTAGAGGGTTTTAGAATGGGGGATAAACTACTCGATAAACGTAATTAGGTGAGATGTCTATCTGTCCTCTACAAACAACTTATTCCCTTATTAATCAAAGTTTGTAAATTATTTTCGTATGGTTCAAAGCCAATACATGCTCTTTTGGCTTCTAAAAGTTGCCCAATTGACTTGCAAAAGGTGCCCTTTAAGACCCTTACTAACGCCCTTTTGAAGTCCAATTAAGCACCTTTTACTTTACTACTTTATAACTAATTGATTTCCTGTTGATTACAGACCTGTTTTTTGTATATTGTTTTGCCGTCCTTTATAGATGTTTTATTCGAAATTATGTAATTATTTTTCAAACCATTGTCTGCATATTTTCGAAGTCTAAAAAGAAATGATTTTCAATGTCAGAGGATGAAAATAGGATAGATAGTTGACTGTCTCAGCCATATTTTTGTTTAATGGGTTGCTTCGTTTCTTACATTAAAGCAATACGAAAAGCGTCCACACATTTAACGGAAGAACCGGATTTTTTTCTTTATTCTTTGTCGTTTAATTAATGTATTCTATAATTGTAAACTCTGAATTTGTCTTAATCATATTTGTAACTATTCAGCGATAATTGATATATATTATCAAACCTTAAATAAGGCTTGAATCGCATTATATGGCGTTTTGTCGTGCTTCTTAGCTGTTTCTACAATCGAATGAAGTTCAAGGAAAGCGTCTGCTCCGAAGTCTGAACGAAAAGCACAGGAGTTCTTCAGTTTGATTTTTAGCTTGCGTATTCCACGTTCACTTCCATTATTGTCAAATGGTATCATCGGATTTTCGAGGAAATTGAAAATGTAATCTCTGCATTTGACCAAGCCTTTTCTGAACGTAATAAACTTTTTACCAAGCTCCTCTATATTCTGTTTGAGTAGATTGTCTAAACGTCGGGTCCATGACACCTTGTCTATAACGTTGTTCGGATTGGTATTCCGCTCGTGAATGGCTTCACGGAACAGATTGGTTACTTTCCCAGACCACTCTTGCTTAGTGTTCAACTCTGAGAGATATTGCAGTTCGCGCAGTAAGTGAGCAAGGCATACCTGATGATTGAGGAAATGGAGTGCAAAGTATGCGCTATGGCGGTCGGTAACGGCAGTCATTCGTTCCAGGCTATCGCCAAATTTGTCTGCTAATACCTTCGACCCTCTTCCATTAGCACGGAAAAGCAGTGTGTAATAAACGGTTTGTGCAATCCATGCCCAGTCGAGTCTTTTCTTACAGTACAAGCCGCTCTCATCGAAACCAACAACTGCTGATGACTTAATATATCCTTTAATTTTATCAATCACAGGTTGCGCATTTCTCTTTGCCTCATTTACCCAGTTCACCAGTGAGCCTTCGCTTGGAGTGAGTCCAAATACCTCACGCAAAAAACTTGCTATGCGACCGTAAGGAAGAAATTGTACGACACTCAGATAAACCACTAAGGACTTTATGCTTGAATCATATACCACGTTGTTTGACCGCCGTCTCGGTACTGTCCGAATACGTTCACCACAGTTCTTGCATACCATCACATAGTGTCGGATTTCCTTGATTACGGGCTTCAACTCTGGAATGGAAATAACCTGCGTCACATAATCAAGCACACGTTCTGCATCTGATAAAGATTCTCCGCAACGAGTGCAATAGTTGGGTATCTCATCAATTATCTCGTCAGGTATGGAAGAGTAAGACAACTTATGCCCATCATGCCCCTTTTGTCCTCCCGGCTTCTTACCACTTGGCTTACGGAGGCTTCTTGTTCTTCTGATAACCTCATCCTTTATACGCTCCTTGCTTGGAGGAGTGCTGCTGTTATTAGAGTTTTTGTCAGGTTTTTCATACTTAGCTAAGCGTTCCCGTAAGTTTATAAGTTCCGTATCTTTCTTGCGAATTTGGAGGTTCAAAGCATTTATGTTACGGTTCAATTTGATAATCTCGGCATACTGCTGATTAACAGTTGCACGTAATAATCGCATCTCTTCCGTCATGCCTTGTAATACTTTTGATATGTCCGTAACCTGCTCTTTCATAGGTATAAAGGTACAAAGAAAATCTGAAATACGCAAGAAAAACAAGCATATTTATAGCCTTTATACTAAGATTTTAGAGGAGAAAATACAGACTGATCAATACCGCTGAATAGTTACTCATATTTACGATTTTTGAATTATATTGCTGATTTTCAGTCTTTTTTCGTAACTTTGCAGCCCATTCTCTTTCTGAAAAGGGGGAGAAACTGCATGATTTGATGATAAAAGATGAGGAGAATCATACAATTTATAAAGGAGTGGACACTGCCAGTGTCAATAGCTACAGGTAGCTTATTATACCTTATTTTTGTCTTTATACCAGCCTTGGATGGCGCAGCAAACTTTTTTGCTCCTATCCTTGACGCAGCTCTTCCATTGTTTATGTTCCTCGTCTTATACGTTACCTTCTGCAAGGTAGACTTCCGTAAGCTAATTCCAGTAGGTTGGCATCTTTGGATAGCAGTCTCTCAAGTGCTGATGGTTGCGGTTGTTATTGGGGCAATCTTGTTTTTCCATGTCACAGGTAAGTCGCTCATATTACTTGAAGCTCTACTCACTTGTATCATTTGTCCTTGTGCTTCAGCAGCCGCAGTGGTTACACAGAAGTTAGGTGGAAACCTTGAGGAAATGACAACTTATACCTTCCTCTCCAACTTTCTCTGTGCCTTGTTGATACCAGTTTGCTTTCCTTTGCTTGATGCTGAAGCAGATATAACTTTCTGGAGTGCCTTTGTGGCAATTCTATATAAGGTGTGTTTAGTATTGGTTGTACCGATGATTTTAGCCTATATAACGAAACATTGGCACACTTTATGTAGGTTCTATCAGTGGGTAATCAGTATGAATAACCTCAGTTATTATCTATGGGGATGTTCATTACTCATCGTTTCAGGCACAACAGTAAAGAATATTGTTCATGCTGAGGTAGCTGTTAGCTTCCTTTTGTTGATAGCAGTGTTGGCATTAGTGCTTTGCTTGATACAATTTGCCATAGGCAGATATATTGGTCATTTCTTCCGCAGTACGATTAATGCGGGACAGGCTTTAGGGCAGAAGAACACTGCTTTTGCTATCTGGATAGCCTACACTTATCTGAATCCATTGTCAACTGTGGGTCCAGGCTGCTACATCTTGTGGCAGAATATTATTAACAGCGTAGAGATATGGCGGTATGACCACGCCATTAAACGCAAAAATAAATAATTGTGAGAACAATAAAGTGTTTTATAGTATTACTATTTCTTTTCCTCTTGCCACCTGCTGTTTCAGCACAGGATGCTAATGGAATAAACGAACATGATGTCGAACCAGCTAAGTCTGTAGAGCCAGATGTAATGCCTGTAGCTGCTAAATCTCAAACAGCTTCAGCCTTGGTAGAAGAGATGGCAATGGAACCACTGCCCACATCGACAACCCGAGTGTCACAGGTGGCAGAAAGTCGTGACCAAGTAGTACTTCTCATTGGTGACTCTATGGCTGATGGTCTTGGCTCTCGATTTAATGATTATGCCGTAAAGAACGGTTTTAAGTTTCATTCAATCGTATGGTATGGAAGCACAACACGTGACTGGGCGATTGCTGCCGACCTTCAATATCAGATTGAAAGAGTGCGTCCTACTTATATAATTATTAGCTTAGGTACCAATGACTTAGGTTATAAGGATTATAGTAGACGTGAAACAGCAATTCAAACGATTCTGAGTCGTGTTGGTAATATTCCATATGTATGGGTTGGTCCTCTCCCTTGGAAGAAGATAAAAGATAGAACAATTGTTGATGTGATACGTGAATGTACGGGTGAAGGTCGATTCTTTGACAGTAGTTCTGTCATTGCTTCTCGAGCAGATGGTATTCATCCAACACGTCAGGGTGCTGCCCTATGGGTGGATAAGATTGTAGAGTGGATGGGCGAACCAGAGCTAAATGCAAATCCAATAGAGATGGAAAAGCCCGATTTTACTACTCGTTTCAAACATGACGAGAAGCATGGTATGGGTTATCACGGTCGTCGATAGATTTGAAATATTATTACAATCTTAATGGCTTTTATACCATGTTTCTCATCAAAACACTACTGTTTTGAATGCGTTTGTAAGTTTCAGATAAACAGGTATTTATAAAACTATAAGGTAATAGGTGCTTAATAGCATTGCAAAAGGGCGTTAGTTAGGATGTAACTAACGCCCTTTTACACGTCAATTAAGCCTTAATTCGAATGCAATTAAGCCTTAGTTGTTTTCTGATACTATGATTTTATTTTACAATCTGATGGATGTTAAGATGCTATTATGTGACAATGGTACCATAGAACTTGTCTTTTGGGGACATTCTATAGCTATGGTTTCTTTGCACAAAGTAGCTGTTTAGGTGTCTAACTCTTATTAATAATGTATATACCCCCTGCAGCTAATGCACCAGCTATCATATATTTGATATAGAATGTTTCGTCAAGGCATAGGCATGAGGTAACTGCACCGACAACTGGAATCAATGAGTTATAGATAGCTACCTTACCAACAGGATTGCAAGTGAGCAGTTTGTTATAGAGCGTGAAACCTAATGTACTGATAGCGATGAGCAAGAGTAGGTAAGTAATACCTAAAAGGGTAATCTGTGGAAGTTCACCACCCATCATTAGTCCAGGGATAATCAATAATGTACCACCTATTGCTAAGCTGTAGCCTGTACCAACAAATACATCTACACGTTTGCCCAATCCACGTGTAAGCAGTGATGCTGATGCACCACAAAGGGCATTGAGGATAATCATTCCGTCACCTAACCAAGTGAACTTTCCACTCTCAGCTCCACCCAAGTTGAGTGATAGAATACCAGCAAAACCAACAATACATCCTATAATCTTCTTGACTGTCATACGGTCGCTCTTGAAGAAGATACAAGCGAAGATAACGACAGAAAAGACGCTAAGCGAGTTGAGTATGGCGGCTCGTGAACCTTCACTATGTGATAATCCAAAGTAGAAGAAGGCATAATGTAAGGTGGTATTCATCATACAGAATAGAAGGATATACCACCAATCTATAGGTTTTTTCACTTTGAAGTTACGCTTTTTGCTACCTGCAATCGCCAATACTATTAGTCCCGAAAGACAGAAACGAATACCTGCGAAAAGCATTTTAGAGCCTGTCATATCTGCTGAGATGGCAAATTCTGAGAAACCTAATTTAATCAAGGGATATGCCCAGCCCCATGCAATTGCAGCTGTTAGGGCAAAGATAGTCACCCATAATGGTCGTTGAAATATACTTTTTGTTTGTGTCATTAGTTGTTTGTTATAATTTAAATTAATATTAAATCATTGAAATTCAGTCGTTATTATGAATACTCTCTTTCCTTACTTTAATATGTATAGACTTGCTTTCACAAATTATTCTCATGGAAATAAATTTTTATTTACGTGATAAAATACATTTATTTCCATGAAAATAAACTCCTCTTTTCACGTAAATAATTCACGAGAAGATATTACCAACGACCTGCATTCATTGTGCAAAGGTACGTTCTTTCCTCGACATATGTCGTCTTTTAGTCGCTTTTTTATTCCCGCTTAATTAGGTTATTTGTTCTTAATTGTTTATCTTTGCGAATAAATTTATGCTTTATTAAAACAGATGAAGAAGTTAATATATTCCTTTTTATTGGCTTTGTTCGTAGCTAATGTTCATGCACAGTCTTTAACTGACACATTACGCCATGAAGTATTATTAGAAACAGATAGTGGAAACATTCGTATTCAACTTTACAATGAGACACCACGTCATCGTGATAACTTCTTAAAGTTGGTGCGAAGTGGTGCCTATAATGGGGTGTTGTTCCACCGTGTTGTTAAAGATTTTATGATTCAAACAGGTGATATGGGCTCAAAGACAGCAAAGCCAGGACAGGCTTTAGGCGATACGCCAGAGACTTACTCGCTCCCTGCAGAGATAGATTATCCGAAGCTGTTACACCGTCGTGGAGCTGTTGCTGCAGCTCGTGAGGGCGATGATGTCAATCCAAAACGAGAGTCATCAGCCTCACAATTCTATATTGTATGGGGTATAAAGTTCTCTGATGGTCAGCTGGACTGGGCACAGAAGCGCCTTAACGAACATACAGACAGTACAGTGCAGATGACACCAGAGGTACGTCAAATGTACAAAGAAGTGGGTGGCTCGCCTCATTTGGACGGACAGTATACTGTCTTTGGACAGGTGTTAGATGGATTGGATGTTGTTGAACGCATACAACGCCAGCCTGTTGATG
Organism: Prevotella melaninogenica; assembly: GCF_018127925.1. Lineage (NCBI taxonomy): Bacteria > Pseudomonadati > Bacteroidota > Bacteroidia > Bacteroidales > Prevotellaceae > Prevotella > Prevotella melaninogenica. The sequence goes on from NZ_CP072347.1 coordinate 897,271, forward strand.
CCAACGATCGTCCATTAGTTGATGTCCGTATTCGTAAAGCAACCGTATTGAAATAAGGTTGTCTTCATTCTCTCAAACAGTAAATACAAAGTAAAGTTACTATAAATTTATGTCAATCAACAGAAAAGCAACAGCCTGTCTGTTTGCGCTTATGCTCGGAAGTGGAGTAGGTGTAGCAGGTAACAGGTTTGTCTATCGTGCCGTAAAAGATACGATTACACAGCACAAGGACACCACAAAACAGAATGTTCAGAAAGGGAAAGCACCTGAGAAAGAGAAAGAAAAGCCTTCTGCTTATGATCAACTCGTGAAGAAAAAAGGAAGTGTTCAGAATGGACTCTTTACCGTAAGACATATTGACGACCAATGGTACTTTGAGGTACCAGACTCAGTTATAGGTCGATACTTGCTCGCTGTGACTCGTTTTACAGCCGTTCCACAGAACTTTGGTAAGTTTGCTGGAGAGGCAGTAAACCAACAAACTGTTTATTTTGAGCAACGTGATGATAAGACAATGTTGCTTCGTGCCTACGTTCTTTCACAAGAGGCTGACCCTAAGAGCAGTATTTCTCGTACGTTGAAAGCTTCTACGGCTGACCCTATTGTCGCTTCATTTAAGGTGATTGGACGTAACAAGGATACTAAGGCACAGCTGATTGATGTCACACCATTGTTTGTTAAAGACAATGCTGTGCTGAGTGTGTCGTCAGATAACTCAAAGCAATTGAAGTTAGGTGGACTCATGTCTGACCGTACTTTCATTGATACGATGAAGGTTTACCCAATTAATGTGGAGATTGCTACGACACGTACTTATTCAAGTGCACCTTCTACGGTACCTGCTTCTTATACAGGTGCGATGACAATCGGACTGAATACCAGTGTTGTTCTTCTTCCAAAGATACCTATGCGCAAGCGAGTATGGGACAATCGTGTGGGTTATTTTACGAATAGATATACTATCTTCAGCGACAATCAGACTAAGACAGACCGTGAGCAGTTTATCTCTCGATTTCGTTTAGAGCCTAAAGATAAGAAGGCATATGCAAAGGGTAAACTCTCAGAGCCTATCAAACCTATCGTATTCTATATTGATCCAGCTACACCAAAGAAGTGGGTTCCTTATTTGATGAAGGGTATCGAGGATTGGAATGTTGCTTTTGAGGCTGCTGGTTTTAAGAATGCTATACAGGCAAAAGAGTGGCCTAATGACCCAACGATGAGTGTTGATGATGCTCGTTTCAATGTTCTTCGTTATCTACCAGCTGAGATTGAAAACGCATATGGTCCTCGTATAGTTGATCCACGTAGTGGAGAGATTATCGAAAGTCATATTTGTTGGTATCATAATGTGATGAACCTCTTGACAAAGTGGTACTTCACACAGTGCGCTCCATTGGACAAGCGTGCGCAAACGGTACACATGGACGATAAACTCATGGGTGAGTTGATTCGCTTTGTGTCAAGTCATGAGGTGGGACATGCACTCGGATTGCGTCATAATATGGGTGCAAGCCATGCTACTCCTGTAGAGAAACTACGTGATAAGAAGTGGGTAGAGGAACATGGTCATACTGCCAGCATTATGGACTACGCTCGTTTCAATTACGTTGCACAGCCAGAAGACAACGTTTCAGAGCGTGGACTCTTCCCACGTGTGAACGATTACGACAAGTGGGCAATCCGTTGGGGCTATCAGTATCGTCCAGAGTTCAAAGATGAGATGGACGAGAAGGAGAAGTTGATGACTGAGACAACAGCCATTCTTGCTAAGAATCCGCGTCTTTGGTTTGGTGGTGAGGGTAAGAATGAAGACCCACGTGCACAGACAGAAGACCTTGGAGATGACAATGTGAAGGCGAGTGATTATGGTATTAAGAACTTGAAACGTATCATAGCAAAGCTGCCAGAGTGGACACGTCAGCCTAACGACCAGTACGAGGACCGCATGGAAATGTGGCGAAGTGTTGTTGGTCAGTATGGACGTTATACGAATCACGTACTGAAGAACATTGGTGGTCGTTACATTAACAATATGCCTGGGCAGAAACCTTATGAGGTTGCACCAGCTAAGAAGGGTAGAGATGCTGTCGACTATATCGGTCGTCAGGTGTTTGAAGCACCACTTTGGCTTTATCCTTCATCTATGACTGATATTGCAGGTACCGACCTTGTCGACGAAATCAGTACTTATCAGGATCGTATTCTGAAGGTGATGATGAACGGAACCATTATGGATAAGATTTATAAGGACCAGCGTGAGGCAGGTGCTTATCAGTTCAAAGACTATCTTAATGATTTGTTCCACAGTGTTTGGAAGCCACTCGCTGGTCTTAATGATATGCAGGTACGTACACGCCGCTTACTCGAGCGTAACTATGTAGACCAACTGAATAGCCTTTTAAATCCTGTTCAGAACGACAAACCAACCGTTGCTGACCGTGCAAGTAATTCTGATATTATGCTCTATCTCATGCAGCATTTAGATACTGTTGAGCAGTTCTGTAAGGCACAAGCAGCACAAAGTGAAGGTATCAATCTCCTTCATTACAACGATTTGTTACGTCAGATTAAGCTGATTCGTGAGCGTCGTGTGACAGTAAAGTAATTGTTTAGGTAAACTTCTAACCATATACAAGAAGTCTATTCGTCTTTTATGGTTGTGATAATTGTCCGTAGTAGAGTCTAAATCTCTGCCATGGACGATTTCTTTTTACTATAGTTGTACTTTATTCTAAATTTCTCATAAGACAAGACAATTATCCTGTCTTCTCTCGCTTATTCGGTCTAATTTATATATTTCTTTTAGATTTCCTTGCCCATTCTAAAAAGATGTCTTACCTTTGCGCCCGTGAAACAATTAGCAATGACATATCCAGCCAATTCAGCGCAGCAAAGAAACTTTGAGTTCTTTGCCTTTTTTAGTGCTTTATATTTGGTAGTTTCAGATATTTTGCTAACACACACACACACACACACACACACACACACACACACACACACACACACACACACACACACACACACACACACACAGGCGCTACTAGCGTTTAATCATACTTTTTTTCTTCCATCCTACGCGCGCGCGAAGCGTGCCGTAACCGTTGTAGACAAAGGACTTCACGGAGTTTCCTTTGTTCGCTTTTTTGTGCCCGTTTGCGAGCTGTCAAGAAAGCAAAATAAGAACGTTTTAAGCACTGGTTTTACCACAAAAGATACTTGTAATTCTCTAGTAATAGTTTGTTTTCTCTCGTTGATTTCTCGGGCAGGCAGCAGTAAGATGCTGTCTGCCTGTAGAGAGGGAGAAGGCAAATGGTTAAGAGGAATAGATGATAAAGTTATCAGGATGTATATAATAAAAGGTGAGCAATGAAGCCACATAATAGAGAGTAGATAACAACTATTTTTAATCAAATCAAAAAAGCAATGAGAAAGAAACAAGAAAAGAAGGATTATTCTGCACCACGTTGCATGATAATCCAAGTGAGCGAAACCACTTATTTGATGGACACGTCGTTCCCTAGCCAGCACAGGAAGGCAAACAAGGCTACTGGTCCTGCTGCTGCTAAGGCAAGTCAATGGAATGAGAAAGACTTCGAAGACGAAGTCCCTACCTCATGGGAAGACTAAGAGAGAGTTATTAACAAAAGGAACAAATTAAAAAGAATAAAGATGAAGAAAACAATAAAACAATATTCATTTGCATCGCAACTAAAGTCTTTGGCTGTCGTGTTCGGAATCGCCTTGACTTTCGCATCTTGTGCTAAGGAAGATGTGGCGCAAAACCCAACCATCAAAGAGGGTGATAACGACAAGAACCTAACAACCTTCGTAGCAGGCGACGAGGCAAAAACCCGTACGTCACTGAATTATAATAGCGGTGACTTCTATTGGGAAGCAGGCGACTATATCTACGTAAAGGACGACGACGGCGTATTGCAGAAGAGTTCGAACGCTCCAGACCAAAAGGTGGCTTCTTTCCGTTATAGAGTACCTGGCAAGTTTGGCGCAAGTGCAAGTTATAAAGTTTATTACTTGGGTAAGAACAGTAACGGCAGCCAAGTAACTATTTCTGCTAACCAAACGCAGATCGCCCCTAACAATACCGAGCATTTCGGCACCGCAGGCGACTATGGTACAGCTACGGCAACAGGAGCAGTAGGCGGTAGCATCTTTAGTTTCCAGTTAGAGCATCAGCCAGCTTACCTTGTCTTCCAGCCTTACATAAGCAACACTGTCCTACATGACTGTTACTTAACAAAGGTGGAGGTAAGCTCTGATAATGATATTGCAGAGACTTATACAATCAACACAAGCACGGGTGCCCTTACAGGCTCAGCAGGCAGCAAACAAATCATCTTGACTACAAGCGGCAGTAGTACTAATCCAAATGGCTTCCCACTAAGCAACAGTTCAGCCAGCGTAACAACTAACGGAGCTTACATGGTGATTAAGCCAGGCACTCATACCTTAAAAGTACGTTATTGGATAAAAGACATAGCAACCAACGTAGAGGGTATTATTACGAAGACTCTTCCTGCTACTGCTTATGCTTCAAACACTTACTACGATATGACAGCTAACCTTAACGTACGTAATTATGACGGCGACCATTATTACATGTGGGATGCAGAGAAACAATATTGGTATGGTTACGAATGGACAAAGCACTTGTCAGGAAACACAGGTCAGCCAACACTAATCGGTAGCAGTTCATCAAATTACGCGCAGAGTAACAGTGATGTGTCTCGTTGGTACAACGAGAGTTACCCAGGTTATGGCGTAAGTAATCCAGCAACCCACACATCATGTAAAGACCTTCCCAATATTAACGAGATGACCTGGTACGCTGCAAAGGGCGATCCTCGTTGGGACGCAGACCAATTATGGACAACCATGGGTCACTTATATAAAGGTGGCATGTGGTTTAAGAAGAAAGCGAATATAAGCGGATTTAACCCTAACACCGCAGTAGACGGTAATGATTGGCGAACAAATAGCAACGGAAATAGCTGGTCTGTAGTATCTCATACTCTCCCCGATGCGGCTGATGCAGGTAATTACTTCTACCTGCCCGCCTTGGGTTTCTACTACTCTGGTCAGCTGTACGACGTTGGCGGCAGCGGCTTCTATTGGTCGTCAAGTGCTAACCCATGGAGCCATGACGGCGCGTACGTCCTGTACTTCTACAGTGGTAGCGTCGGCGTGAACAACACCAACCGCCGCGGCGGGTATAGGGTCGTCGGGTTCGAGTAGTCCTAAAACCCCACCCCAACCCTCCCCAAAGGGGAGGGAGTGCCTAACGGGGTAAAAGAAGTAAATAAGCAAACCGTTTGAAGAAAATTTCTAACGGGTCGGAAGAAAATTTCTCTACGGTGAGAAATTTATGTGCCTACGGTTGGAAAGAAATTTTTCACAAAGGAAAATTTTCTTCCGACCGTAGGAAAATTAAAAGCCCTCCTTTAGCTCTGAAAAAAGATGGCTGGAAGTTACAATTTTCTATAAACGGAAATGCTATTATCTTGAAGACAAAGAAGGTTTCTAACTGGAAAAACAAAAAGAAAACCATTGACACTACAAACTGAATAAAAGCCTTATTCAGAAGAGAATATGAAAAACGGAGAATAAACCATGGAACAAACCAAGGTGTAAATGCCGTAAAAACTTAAATATTTACTTTTAAAAACAAAACAATTATGAAGATTAAACTTCAAAAGAAAAAGAATCCGCAGAAGCGGACAGAGGAAAAGTACTATGCTAATCCTGTAAATCTTGGTAAGAATACCTTGCGGGATATTGCACGCGACATTGCGGGGCGTTCTTCGCTGACACGTGGTGACATCGAAAACGTGTTGTCAAACTTTATGGACAGTCTGCCTCATTATCTCCGCGATGGCTTTAGCGTGCAGTTGGGGGAGTTTGGCACGATGCGCCTGACTCTTTCAAGCGAGGGGGCTGCAACGGAAAAGGCTTTTAAGACAGAAACCATCAAGCCGCGCGTAACGTTTACGCCGGGTGTAGAGCTGAAAGCTGCGCTGCGCGAGAACTCGTATGAAACGGTGAAGGAGGAAAACTCTAGTTCAAAACCTTCTCATAAAGACGAGGGAAATGGAAAGAATCCTGGACCTGTGCCAGAGGACTAAAAGGAACGTTGACTGTTGGTCAAGGATAAACGAAAAAGAGTTCGCGAACAAATCGGAAATTGTTCGCGAACTTTTTTAAGATTGTTCGCGAACTTTTTAATTTACAAACTATATTTATCAACTTTAGAGTATTAATATTATGGCATTTTCAAAAAGTAAAGAAGAAGATTACAGGTCTGTGGTATCTGCAGGTAGTGACGGTTGGAAAACCAGTAACAACAGACTCGGTGGCGGACCGATTGGCATTGATTTCGACGGTGAGCCGTGGTGACATGTTTGCAGTGCTGAGGGTATCGGTATCTGGATTTATCTTGTTCCTATCGGTAAAAAAGATGTGTTAATATCTAAAGAATACCTAACTTAGAGTATTGTTAAACTGTTATTTTTGCTTTACCTTTGCAACGGTATTTAGTTTTCGAATATAAATTTCAGGATTTTTAAATGAAAGTAATAAAGCTCATAGCTCTATTGTTATTGTTGTCGATAGGGCAAATTTTAAGAGCTCAAGGAACATCAAAAGCAGCAGAAAGTCATATTGTTAACATTGTTGTTACCGATAAGAATACGAAAGAAAGTGTGATTATGGCTAACTGTTCGCTTGATCCATTAGGTTCTTTTAATGTAACGGATATAGACGGAAAAGCAGTATTCCAAAAGGTTCCAGCAGGCACGTTTACGCTGAAAGTTAGTTATGTGGGTTATGAAACCTATACGACTATACTCAAAGTAGAGAAAGATTTAACAGTTAATGTTCAGCTTGTTCCAACCTCTTTGGCATTAAAGGAGGTTGTTGTGACGGCAAAGCAGAATGCATCGGATGCTTCCACGTCTTCTATTATTGGGCGTCAGGCAATCGATCACTTACAGGCTTCGTCATTAGCTGATATCATGCAGCTCATTCCAGGTAAAGAGATGGGCAATGTAGACATGACTCAGAAGTCTAATCTACAGCTCCGTACGCTCCGTAATAATAATACAAGTGCTTTTGGTTCAAGTATTGTTGTTGATGGTGTTCCTATCTCTAATAATGGATTGTTGACACAAGGACAATTCTCATCTACGACTTTTACAGGTACAGATTTACGTCAGATAGCTGCCGATAACATTGATAATGTAGAGGTAATACGTGGTATTCCTTCTGCTGAGTATGGTGATTTGACAAGTGGTCTTGTGGTTGTTCACTCTAAAGTGGGTGTAACTCCATGGCAGATTAAGGCGAAAGTAAACCCTGCTATGACAAATGCTTCGCTGACAAAGGGTTTCTCTTTGAACAAGGCAGGTATAATGAATGTAAACTTAGACTATGCTAAGGCTTGGGGCGACCCACGTCAAAAGACACGCAGTTATGACCGTTATACTTTCAATTTGGGGTATAGTTATGATCTTAGTAAGCGTTGGCACACAGAGACAAAACTCCGTATGTTGTCTTCACAAGACTGGTCTGGTAAAGATCCTGATGCTATTCAAGATGGTACGGAAACCAAGAATAAGACCGTAACGGTTGGTCTGACGCATAATGGTCGTATCTCTCTGGATAAGCTTTTTATGCGTTCGCTCAATTATACATTAGGTCTTAGCTATGGAGAGACAGACAATGTACAAACAGCATTTGTACCTGTTAGCACAGGTCTACTTCCTATCTTGACATCTAAAGAAACCGGTTATTTCAACGTACCTTGGAAGACACAGTCTTATAAGGCTACTGGAAGAACAGAGAGCAGACCTGGTAATCTGTTTGCAAAGATTAATGATACCTTCTATTTCAAAGCCGGTAAGACGCGCCAGAACTTTAAAGTTGGTGTGGAATACCGCTATGATTGGAATAGTGGAAAGGGCTATTATAACGACAATGATTTGTTACCACTACAACCCAATAGCAATGGTCGTCCACGTGCTTTCAATGATGTGCCAGGCTTACATCAGATAGCTGCATACGCAGAGGATAATTTCTTGTGGAGTATTAATAAGATTAACAGATTGCGTGCGAACCTTGGACTTCGCCTTACAGCCATGCAACCGTTTAGTGATGTAGCTACAACAGCACTCTCCCCACGTCTAAATCTTTCATTTAGCGTTACTCCTTGGCTTGATATTCGTGGTGGTATTGGTCTTAACTCTAAGACTCCAGGATTGGCTTATCTCTATCCTGATACCAAATATGATGACCGTGTGGCTGCTAACTATTTCCCACAGACTGATCCTACAGCACAGTTGCTGGTCTATCATACGCAGGCTTATAAGGTAGATTACTCTAAGAACTTGAAGAATGCAACAACTACTAAAGTTGAGTTGGGCGTAGACTTTAAACTGAAAGGTGGTCGTCGTCTGAGTATTCTTGCTTATCGTGACCGTACACCGAATGGTTTTGAATCCTTAGGTGAGTTCTTTGTCTATCCTTATAGTATCTTTACGCAGGCACAGGGACTGAATATAACAGCGGGACAGGCTACAACAATTGATTATACAAACCCTTATCGTACCTTTAATGGCTATATGACAACGGGTGCAGTTGGTAATACAAACACCTCTATTAATAAAGGTTTAGAGTTTGATTTTGAACTTGGAGAGATTCGTCCTTTGCACACATCTTTCTTCTTTAGTGGTGCTTATTCTGAGACAAAGACCTATTCAACAGGTCGCAATACAGAAGCTGTAAGGGCAGCATTATTGCCAACGTCTTATTCAAGTTATAGTGTTACACCATTTAGAGTAGTCTATCCTTCAGGACAAGATTACGAAAAGTATCGTCGTTTCCTCAATACATTGCGTGTCGTAACGAATATTCCAGCACTCAAGATGGTGGCTTCGTTCACAGCTCAGGCAATTTGGTATGACTGGCATACATCCTTTAAAGCAAGTAAGAATCCTATAGGTTACTTTGGTGCAGACCTTATTGAGCATCCTATAACAGCGGACATGATGTCAGGTTTCTTGGGTATGGATGGCCAGTATTATGCGTCACGTCCAACAGGAGTTGATGTAGCTGCTATTAATGACCTTACTCTTCGTGTTAGCGATAATAAGCCTTCAAAATCGCCAGTAGAATGGAATTTGCAAGGAAGACTTACTAAACAGCTTAGTAACTTTGGTGGTCTTTCCCTTTATGTAAACAATATGATTTATTATGAGCCATACCTAACAGGCAACAACTCACTAACGTTAAGCCAGCGCAACACGGGTAAGTTTAGCTTTGGTGTAGAGCTTTATGTTAATTTGTAACGATATGAAAGCAATAAAGTATTTATTTTCGATCCTCACAGTAGCACTTGTTTTTAGTTCTTGTGTAGATTATTCAGATGCCTCAGAGGCTGTAACAGCTAAGGTACAACTCCAACTTCCCGATGAGTTGAATGGTCACATGACATTAGAAGGGCATACTGTTTCCCTCCAATTGAATGGTGTTACCTATTCTGCACAGACTGATGCTGCGGGCGTAGCAACCTTCTCTAATATTATTCCTGATGTCTACAATATCTCTGCTTCATGGGATATAACGTCGTCAGAGTATAATAGGATTACAGGAAGTAGTCAGGTAATTAATGGCGCAACAGTATCAGGTAGTTTGAATTCACAACTTATCAATGGTTCAGAACCTTTGCTCCTCACGACCACTCTCTCTGTAAAACGAGATATAGTCATCAGTAAGATATATGCTGCAGGCTCTAAAGACAATAATAATAAGCGATATGTAGCAGGTCAGTATATTGAACTTTACAATCAATCTAACGACTCTGTAGATGTTGCTGGACTTTATATTGGTTTGCTTGAGACGGATGTCCCACAGGCTTATACCCTCGAAAACCTCAAGACAAACTATGCTGATTCAGTCGTATTGGTTAAGCAAGTATTCCGTATACCAACTGATAAGAGTTATAAGGTAGCTCCAGGTGGAACAGTTCTCTTGGTGAATAGTGCTATTGATCATAGTCTTAACAGTCCGTTAGAGCATAGCCTCTTGAACGCAAACTTTGAAGCAAAGGATGTGAAAGGTAAGGTGTTAAACAATCCAGAGGTATCAGCTTTGCAGAATGTCTTTAATATCTATTCGGGTATTTCATACATGAATATCCTCACAACAGGGCAAGGTGTGGTGATATTCCGTTCTTCTGCAGACATCAGTCAACTGAAACTTACTTATAAGTTTGGCAAGACAAGCGGTACACAGTATGGACTTCTACCAAAGCGTTATATCATTGATGGTGTTGATTTCCTTCGTCATAAGGCAACAGGAACGGACGTTGGTGAGAAGCGTCTTTACAATGACATTGATGCTGGTTATATAAGTATTAATGCAACAGCAGGTCTGTCGGGTGAGGTTATCTATCGTAAGACAGCTTCTACAGCAGCAGGCGGACATAACATTCTCATGGATACAAACAATAGTACTAATGATTTTCAGGTGTCAACATCGGTAACTCCATAATATAAATTCCGTATGTCATCGTCAATCATTACTTATATTAACGATTAGTTTATGAATACTTCACATATAGTTTTAGGCTTATCCAAGTTTGCACAATCCTCACTGCAAAGAGGCTGGGGAAGGCTTTTCTTATTGCTATTCACGCTCCCTACAATGGCACAGACGCCTTCTGACTCTCTTATGAATGAGGCTGAATATCGCTTTGCAAGTCTTACACAACTCTGGCATAACACAAACAACGCTTCAGGACTATCTCTTGATGATTCCTCAAACAGAGGATTTGCATCCGTAGGATTCAGTCATCGTGGTGGTGACTATCATCGTGTGCAGGAAGGGGGAGCAATGAATAATATGCAGTTCTTCACTGAGCGTTATCAGAAAATAGGTAAATATCTATACAGCTATGGTAAGGTAGACTTTAATCTTGGGCGTACAAAAGATCGTGCCTTTGCTGACCAATATCGCCCTTACAACTCTAATCCTTACCAGTCGGGCAGTGCTATTGCTGGAAGTTATGATCATCAGAACTTCGATATGATGGCTGCAGTGGGTACGGTAGGCTTCTCAGGCTGGCGTTTTGGTCTACAACTAAACTATCAGTTAGGTGACCTTTCTCGTCTTCGTGACCCTCGTTCTCGTTCGCAACTGCTTGATTATCGACTGACACCAGCTGTTTCTTATACGATGGGAAACCATACACTCGGCTTGTTGGGTTACTATGATCGTCGTAAGGAGAAGATGGGTCCGTTGGTAACAGTGCAGAGTGATGCTACGTTGACCTATTACCTTCTCTCTGGTATGGAGAATGCAACGGGTACAATTGGTGGATATTCAAGTTTCAATCGTGAATGGGTGAACCACCAATTAGGGACAGAATTTGATTATGGATACCGTTCAGCACGCTTTCAGACATTGAATAGTTTTGGTATAAGTCGTGGTGAAGAGTATGCTTATGGTACTTATAAATATGAGCCGGGCAGATACTTTACTTATCGATACAACGCTCAATCACAAAATCGTTTGTACACGAGTACAATCTTACATCAAGCCGATTTCCGTCTGGATTGGCAGCAAAGCTATGCAGATGAGTATCGCCAGCAGTTGATTATCAAGAATGATCCACAAATAGGAACGACCTCTTACACCTACGAAAAGCAGTTAGAGTTCCGCAAACGTTATCAAGTTCGCACCTTTGATTTTTCCTTCCGTTACCGTGCTAACTTCATTAATACGTCTTTAATAGCAGGTAGTCGATACTTAACATCTTCTACCAGAGGCTATGTGGGCTTTTCAGTTGATACACATAAGGCAAGCAACCGCCATCTTCTGCCATCATCTTCATCAGATTACAGCCGTGTGAACCTTCAGTTAGAGAATGGTATCTCGTTGTTCAAGCAACGTTTGACGGCTGATGTAACGCTTGGATATAGTCTCTCAACACGTGCTGACCTTCAGCTGGCAGATAATACTTCCATCCTTGCAGAGCGTGTCTTACTGAAAGACTTACCTTATTACGATGCCAATCTCCTTCATGGAAGTCTACAGGTGATGTATCAGTTCCCACTGACTATAAAGAAATCGCGTGCTATGTGGTTTGTGAAAGCCTTTGGAGACTTTACTTCTGCCAATACTGCAGGGCATCCAAACCTGTATAAGATTGGTTTTAGTGTAGGTTTGTTTAACTGATATTGTAATCTGAGGAAGCATACTTCCTGATTCAAATGATATATTATAACAATCCCGTGATTTCTTTTTTGGAAATCACGGGATTGTTATTTGAGACTGACTTATAATGCTTAAACAATATTTGAGTCATAAGATGCTATCATCTTGACAAGCTATTGTAAGGTAATAAGCCGTTAGCACCATTGGTGTTAAGCCTCCGCACCACATGTGCGGGGTGTTAGCACGATGATAAAAGAAGAAGTTGATAGTCTTTATTTCTTATGCTTACAAGGGCATATAGACTCGTCTTTGCTAAGTTTTTCGTAGTGTTCCTTACGTTTAGGATTCATAGGGAACCATCCTTTTAAGACACGCTTCTCCTGCGAGATGAGCTCACCAATTCCCCAAAGGCATGAAGCTCCAAGGACACCGAGTAGAGCAGACCAGAAGATACTTTGTACAAACAAGGCTGCTACACAGCAAGCAATGCCCGCTATGAGCCATAGCCACCAAGGTTTTATACCAAAATAATACTCTGTTTTTATAACGAGTGGATGACAAAGTCCAATGATTAAAAACGTACATACAGCAAGGAGAATACCTTCAAAATTTAAATTCATTTATGTAAAATTTCAAGATTAAATATAATTCTTACATTGAGAAATATGCTATCGAACGTATTATTCTTAGCAAAACCTCGGTTTATATAGCTGCAAAAATACAAAAAAAAATCTATTTGCAAGTGTCTTTCTCAGAATTATTGATTACATTTGCAAATACAAGTTGTAAATAAGAAAATACTTAAATTATGAACAATAACCAAACACTCATCGCACAATGCGAAGAGAAAGCAAGACAGTGGCTGTCTCCTGCTTTTGATGAAGAAACTCGTTCTGCCGTTGAGGCTATGATTAACAATGACGATAAGGCAGACCTTATAGAGTCTTTTTATAAGGATTTAGAGTTCGGTACAGGTGGACTTCGTGGTATTATGGGCGCAGGCTCTAATCGTATGAATATCTATACCGTCGGTATGGCAACTCAAGGCTTTGCTAATTATCTGAAGATTAACTTCAAGGATAAGGAGCAGATTAGTGTAGTTGTTTGCCACGACTGCCGTAACAATTCTCGTCTCTTTGCTGAGACCGTTGCTAATATCTTCTCAGCTAATGGCATAAAGGTTTATCTTTTTGATGATCTTCGTCCTACTCCAGAGTGTTCTTTTGCTATTCGTCATTTGAAGGCACAGGCAGGTGTGAATATTACCGCAAGTCATAACCCACGTGAGTACAATGGTTACAAGGCTTATTGGGATGATGGTGCACAGGTACTTGCGCCACATGACAAGGGTATTATCGACGAAGTAAACAAGGTTAAGGTTGAGGATGTTAAGTTCGAAGGCAATAAGGCGTTGATTCAGATTATTGGTGAGGATGTTGATAAGGTTTATCTGGAGCAGGTAAAGACTATCAGCATTGACCCACAGGTAATCAAGAATCAGCATGATCTTAAGATTGTCTATACTCCTCTGCATGGTGCTGGTCGCGTAATGATTCCACGTGCATTGGCTTCTTGGGGCTTTGACAATGTTCATTGTGTGAAGGAGCAGATGGTTAAAGATGGTAACTTCCCAACTGTTGACCGTCCAAACCCAGAGATTGCAGAGGCTTTGACACTTGGTTTGCGTGATGCAAAGGCTCTCGATGCCGATATCTTGATGGCTTCTGACCCAGATGCTGACCGTGTAGGTATGGCTTGTAAGAATAGTGATGGCGAGTGGGTACTGATTAATGGTAACCAAACCTGTCTTATTTTCTTGTGGTATATCATTACAAATCGTCAGGCTGTAGGCAAGATGAAGCCAACAGACTTTATCGTAAAGACTATTGTTACAACAGAGGTTATCTGCAAGATTGCAGAGAAACAGCACGTTGAGATGCGTGATTGCTACACTGGTTTCAAGTGGATTGCACGTGAGATTGCCCTCTCTGAGGGTAAGCAGCAGTATATCGGTGGTGGTGAGGAAAGCTACGGTTTCCTTGCAGAAGACTTTGTACGCGATAAGGATGCTGTAAGTGCTTGTGCTTTGTTGGCTGAGATTTGTGCATATGCAAAGGATCATGGTAAGACTTTGTATGACATTCTTATGGATATCTATATGGAGTATGGTTACAGCCATGAATTCACAATCAATGTTGAGCGTCCTGGTAAGAGCGGTGCTGACGAGATTCAGCAGATGATGAAGAACTTCCGTTCTAATCCTCCTAAGGAACTTGGCGGTAGTGTAATCGATGTTTATAAGGACTTCCAGAGTCTTGAGATTACAAAGGCTGACGGTTCTAAGGAGAAGATGGATATGCCTGATACAAGCAATGTTCTCCAGTGGTTCTGCACAGATGGTACTAAGGTTAGTGTTCGTCCATCAGGTACTGAGCCAAAGATTAAGTTCTATCTTGAGATAAAGGATACAATGAATTCTGCTTCTGACTTCCCTGCTTGTGAGCAACGTGCAGCTGTAAAGATTGAAGCTATCAAGAAGAGCTTGGGTTTGTAATGGTCTATTTTTAGTCTCTGATAATATTTGCGAGGGCTTGATATTATAATTAAAGCAGGAGTCTCTATAAAGTTTTATTTGTGGAAACTCCTGTTTTTTATTGTTCTATGCCTTCTTATATATAAATCTTTGGATAGCTTTCTGTCTCTTTTAGTGGGCAACGCTATATGATATTTTAGTCTTTCAAGTATCCTTTTTAAGGCGAATAAGGTTTTATGTTAGTATTAGTAAGAATAAAAGCAAGTATTAAATAATATCTATAAAGCTGCGTTTGTTAGGTATGAAATATTTTGTAATAAGACTATTATATTCTCTATATTGTGCAGAAAGATGGAGTTATCGTATTCCGATACGAATACTTGGACCTTTTATCAATCGTGTATGCAAACGGTTATATTTTTGGAATCCGTTTGGCTTTATTCAGAAAAATAATCCAACATTGGAGCACTATATAAGAAATGTTTATAAAACGATGGAAGTCGTTTTTTATGATATAAATATAGGAGTATCTATTGCGCGTGCAGAAGGAACATTAGCTTTTATGTTTGTTCCTTATGAAATGCTTATTCTATCAGTTTTCAAGAAATTTAGAATACTTCCAATTCAGAATTCCCATTTCCATATATCTCTTATAATCACTTGTGTTCTCTCCTTACTGTTTACCTACTTCTTTAGTCAAAAAAATGATGAATATATAGGCTATTTCCATAAATTTGAAAGTCATAAGAATAATGCCGTTTGGCATGTCATTTCTTCTATATTTTTCATTGGCGCAGTTTGTGCAGGTATAATCTTCATTATGTGGTGGAATGAAAGCTAAAGTAGAATCTGAACGCAGGGTTAAGAAATATCATTACAAAATAGCTGAGTATTCTACATGTTTTTTCTTAAAAAAGAGCCTTTTTTACCGTGTCTGTAACTTTCAGTTAATCAATGTGTTGTAAAATAGCATAAGAAAAGGTGCTTAGTTAGCGTCTAACTAAGCACCTTTAAGGCCTCAATTAAGCATCTTTTGAATGTCAATTAAGGCTTAATTGGAATGCAACTAAGCATCAAATCATTCTTTAAAGATGACTTTTATATTACAAATTTGGTAAGGGTAGGAGGTGATAATTCCTTCCCTTGGATTTTATTCAGCCGACACAATATCAAACTTTAGCTTCTCGCTATCTTTCTCTTTTGACACCTTAATGGTATCGCCAGTCTTGATATCGCCAGATAGAATCAATTCGCTCAGTCCGTCCTCGATATGGTTTTGGATAGCACGCTTCAATGGACGCGCACCAAATTGTACGTCATATCCCTTGCTTGCAACAAACTCCTTGGCTTCATCTGTTATCTCCATCTCGTAGCCTAATTCATGCACACGCTTGAATAAGCCCTTGAGTTCAATGTTGATAATCTTCTTGATAGCTTCGAGGTCGAGTTGGTCGAAAGTGATAATCTCGTCCAAACGGTTGAGAAACTCTGGTGCGAACTGCTTGCTAAGACTTTTCTGAATGATAGCACGAGCACGCTCCTTGTCTCCCTCACTCTGTGAAAGACCATTCAAGTTAGCAGCCTTAAAGCCGACACCTTGCCCGAATTCCTTCAGCTGACGTGTACCCGCATTTGATGTCATAATAATCACCGTATTGCGGAAGTCTATCAATCGGCCGTTACCATCTGTCAATCGACCTTCATCGAGTACCTGCAAAAGCATATTGAATACGTTGCCATGTGCCTTCTCTATCTCATCAAGTAAGACAATAGAGTAGGGATGGCGGCGCACTTTCTCTGTCAGCTGTCCGCCTTCATCATAGCCAACGTATCCTGGAGGCGCACCAACAAGGCGTGAAGTGTTGAAGCTTTCTGTATATTCGCTCATATCAATGCGTATCAAAGCATTGGCAGAACCAAACATCATCTCAGCAAGTCGCTTGGCAAGATAAGTCTTACCTACACCTGTAGGACCTAAGAACATAAACGCACCGATAGGGTGGTTAGGGTCTTTCAAACCAACGCGGTTACGCTGAATAGCCTTTACCATCTTGTCGATGGCTGCATCTTGTGCGATAACAACCTGCTTAAGTTCAGCATCCATGTTCTTTAGTCTAACGCCTTCTGCCTCCTGCATGCGCTGTACCGGTACGCCTGTCATCATAGAGACAACATCAGCAATGGCTTCTTCATTGATTTCAACCTTATCTTCGGTATCACCTTTCTGCCATTTCTCCTGCTCCTCTTTGAGTGTCTTTTCTAATTCAGTCTGCTTATCACGGAAACTTGCAGCCAACTCAAAGTTCTGATTCTTTACAGCAGCTTGCTTCTTCTCTTGCGCTATTTCAATGTCTTTTTGAATGTCAAGAATAGCCTGTGGTACCTTTACATGTTGCAGATGGATACGTGAACCTGCTTCGTCGATGATGTCTATTGCCTTATCAGGAAAGAATCTATCAGTGATATATCTGTCTGCATACTTCACACAAGCCTTCAGCGCGTCCTCTGTATAACTTACATGATGATGTGCTTCGTAGCGATCTTTGATATTCTCAAGAATCTGTAATGTCTCTTCAACTGTTGTTGGCTCAACCTGTACCTTTTGGAAACGACGCTCTAAGGCACCATCTTTCTCGATAGACTTGCGATACTCGTCAAGTGTTGTTGCACCGATACACTGTATAGTACCTCTTGCCAAGGCTGGTTTGAGGATATTAGCAGCATCCATTGAACCTGGTGAAGAACCTGCTCCGATGAGAGTGTGAATCTCGTCAATAAAGACGATAATGTCTGGATTCTGTTCGATTTCCTTAATCAATGCACGGATACGCTCCTCAAATTGACCACGATACTTTGTCCCAGCCACAACAGCTGTCAAGTCAAGCGTGATGACGCGTTTGTTAAAGAGAATTGGAGAGGTGAGATGCTTCACAATAAGTTGTGCCAAACCCTCAACAATAGCACTCTTACCAACACCTGGTTCACCAATGAGAATAGGATTATTCTTCTTTCTTCTGCCAAGAATCTCACTGACACGCATAATCTCTTTCTCTCTACCTACAACAGGGTCGAGTTTTCCCTCGGCAGCTGCTTGAGTAAGATCGGTACCGAAACTATCGAGTACTGGTGTCTTTGATTTTGTACGTGGAGCCTGTGTTGTCTTGGCATTATTGCTGCCTTCAGACGATGAAGATGACATCATATCATCATCCATTTCTTCCTCGTCAGCCATTCCTATACCATTCTTTGGTTGGTTTGCGCGTTGTTGTAACATCGATATTGCGTTGTTATAATTAAACCCATTTTCTTCCATTACCTTCTTTGCACCATTGTTAGAAGAATCATGCAATATTGCAAGGAAGAGATGAAGGATATCTACTGTCTGGGCATGTTGTATACGTGCCTCAAGTACAGCTAATTTCAATATGTTATTTGCCTGCTCGTTCAAAAGCATATCAGGCACATAAGAAGTTGGGTCAATTGTTTCCTCCTGAAGTCTTCTTTCTATTTCTTTCTTTATATTGTCTATATCAACCTTCCATTGGTTGAATAGTTCCCATACTGGTCCTGACTTCTCTCTCAGAATGGCGAGCATGATATGCTCAGGAGCAACCGACGCACTTGTCAGTCGTTCTGCTTCCTCTCTGCTGAATGAAAGTATTTCAGAGACCTTTGGGGAGAATTGATTCATCATATCCTAACCTTTCTTTTCTTTACTTGTATCTGTGGACAATATGTCCTGTATTAGTAGGGTTTTATAAACAAAAGGTGTGCCAAAAACAAAGAATCGGACATACATGGGTGTTGTAAGTCCGATTCTACATTTTATATTCTATTACAGTGCTTCGTCGTCAGGCTTCTGAAGTTTCACTTTGGGCTGTCGTCCCAAGTGCTTTTTCTTACGAAGCCAAGCCGCCTTGCGCTGCTCATATTCCTCACGATGACGTTCCAAGAAGTTATCTGCCATTGAACTTACCGTATATTATCGAAATCTGAATATTCTTTCCAGTCGATGTGTTTCCCAATAACTTTGTGCTTGAGAGACCCATATCGTGGGAAACCTTAGTAATAATTGTTTTCTGAGTACTACCAGAACCTTGTGTTACAGTCTGCAATTCAACTGGTACAATTACAACTTTACCCCATGCAGGCATTGATGTGTTGCGTGAGAAGAGGTTGATAATTCCCGAGATATTGTTGAACACATAGCTATTCGTTGTCTTGTTGTAACTTGCCAAGAACGAAGTCTTGTTATCAGGTAGACGGTTGTTCGCAAAGAACGACTGTAGACTATCGGCAGCTACCATAACGACATTCTGTGGTATTCCAAACTGATAATCGGATGTTGTACTATTGTTTTCTCGGTAGAGTATAACCTTAGCCGAGTTGATAGAATCGTTTGTATGTCCTGCCATAATGTCAGATACAGGGAGCGTCAACTTTGTAAACAAGCCTGCTGGAGTCTTAAGATAAGTATGACCAGACTCACTTGCTAACTGCCGTAACTTTGTGTTGTCGTTAGAGAAGTTTGTCAACTGAAGGACCTCTTCAGTACTTACAAAGTTGGTTGATATCTCTGATACTTTACCCTTTTGTTTATTCTTGAAGTAAATATTCAGCTGTGCAACCTGTATATGTGCCATTGAGCCTGAACCACCATCTATCTTGAAATAGAAACCTGGGCAGATTTCATGCAAGAAGCGATAAGGATTACGGAATGCAGTTGGATTCTGCTGATACTTGCGGAGTAGGTAAGTTCCGTAGTTGTTATATGTAACACCGCTCTTGTCCTTGTACTGTTTGTTTAGGCGAACAATGATGTTACGCCTATAGTTTTTCTTATTTCTGATACTGTCAGCTTCTGTGTAGTCTGTCAATGTGAATGAACGTTTCTCTGCAATACCACCTTGTGCAGCTGGACGAATATAGCCTTGTGCTTCTGGATCGAAGTTAGAGTAGTAGATTACTCCTTCCTCAACAGGCTTTGAAAGTTCGTATGCTGTCAGCTTCATCTGGCTCAGAGAATCACCGTAGTAGCTGCTGTAATACAGTCTTATATCGCATGAATCAGCAATAATCTCATTGTTTGCATCACGACTCATGATAGAGTCCTTTGCTGGCAACTCATAACTACTAAGCACATGGAACTGTGACATAAGATTACCCGTAACAGTTGTATTTGTTTCAGGGTCAACCATTCTGCCCAAATATCCAGTTGATGAACGTGCTATAACACTGTCAGCAACCATTGTTTCAGAAGCTACGCTGAAGGTGTCTGCCTTTATAGAAAGTTTGTCGCCATTGTCGATAAGTGAGCCTCCAAGGGTATCTGTAGTATCATCACATGATACCATTCCGATACAAGCTGCAAGCATACAGGCTGCAATGAATTTCTTTCTCATTTAGAATATCTTAATTGTATGAATCTAAGTGTATCAGAACAATTTATTATAAAATTCTGAATACTTCTCCTTTAGTTCAGCATCATCGATAGCATGTTCCAAAAGCTGCTTATCGTGAGTCTTAGCATAGTTGATAAGATCGGCGTGAGCTTTGTCGCTGGTACCAATGACACCGTCCGAATAGTCGATAGCCAGTTTACCTAACTCCATGAAATCGAAGTCGTCACCATAGTTCTTCAAGTACTTAGCCTTCGCCTCACGGAACTCAAGACAATGCTTAAAGTTCGTTCCCAAGCTGTCTTGTGGCTGTTCTGCAAAGAGTGAAGTCACAACCTTTGAATTGGCAAACTGTGGCTCATCTTTGTAGGCAGTCTTTACATAGAATGGGATAACAGAAGACATCCAACCCTGGCAATGGATCACATCAGGAGCCCATCTTAGCTTCTTTACTGTCTCTAATACGCCTCTTGCAAAGAAGATAGCACGCTCGCCGTTGTCAGGATAGTCGTTGCCCAATTCGTCCTTTGTCATTGCAGGACGCTTTTGGAAATAATCTTCATTATCAATGAAATAAACCTGTATACGTGTCTGCGGAATACTTGCCACCTTGATAATCAATGGATGGTCGGTATCGTCTATAATCAAGTTCATACCTGAAAGGCGAATAACCTCGTGCAACTGCCCTCTACGTTCGTTTATATTTCCCCATCTTGGCATGAATGTACGGATCTCAAATCCAGCTTCTTGCATGACGTGTGGCATTTCTGAGCCATAGAAAGACATCTCTGTCTCAGGCACATATGGCATGATTTCTTGATTAACAAATAATACTTTTTTTCCCATTCTTTATATTAGAATTTTTGTTTCTGCAACTATTGCAAGCAAACGCATAGAATGTTAGTCTTTTCTGGGCGCAGCTTATTTTCTGCAAAGGTACGAAAAAAAAATGAGACAACTCCTGCTTTCGCCTGAAAACAAATAAAAAGTAGGGCATGTTGAGATTATTTAATTAAAATCTCGTCTATTTAATTATTTTGTTGTTACTTTGCATCGATTTTAATTTTAGAGACTGATGAAAGTTATCCAAAAGATTGTTGAACTTCAGAACGAACTTTTCTCTTGTCGCAAGGAAAACAAAACTATTGGATTAGTTCCTACGATGGGTGCGTTGCATGATGGTCATGCGTCACTTGTGAAACAAAGCGTCAAGGAGAATGATATAACAGTTGTTTCTGTTTTTCTTAATCCTACCCAGTTTAATGATAAGGGAGATTTAGAACGTTATCCTCGTACATTAGAGGCTGATTGTAAGCTTATTGAAGCTTGTGGAGCAGACTATGTTTTTGCCCCATCTGTTGAAGAAGTCTACCCTAAACCAGATAATCGTCAATACGAGTTTTCACCACAATCTACAGTGATGGAGGGTGCAAAACGTCCTGGTCATTTCAATGGTGTTTGCCAAGTTGTCAGCAGATTATTCTATATTGTTCATCCAGACAGAGCCTATTTCGGTGAGAAAGATTGGCAGCAGATAGCTGTTATCAAACGTCTTGTTGACTTCATTGGCATGAAGGATGAAATAACGATAGTAGAGTGTCCAATTATACGTGATGCAGACGGTCTGGCTATGAGTTCACGCAATATGCTATTGACAGCCGATGAGCGTGCTGTAGCACCGAAAATATATGAGGCGTTAAGTCAAAGTGTAGCGTTCTCTAAGACCCATACTGTTGCAGAAACACGTGAGAAAGTTATTGCCGATATCAATGCAGTAGACGGACTTGAGGTAGAATATTTTGAGATTGTAGATGGCAACACGCTTCTTGAAGTAAATACATGGGAAGCGTATGTCGTAGGTTGTATTACTGTTTATTGTGGCCATACGCCTATCCGACTTATTGACCACATAAAATACAGAGGATAATAAGAAAAGATGCAGATAGAAGTATTAAAAAGTAAGTTGCACTGTGCTACTGTCACAGAGGCAAATCTTCATTATATGGGTAGTATTACCATTGATGAAGACTTGTTGGATGCTGCTAATATGATAGCAGGTGAAAAGGTTCAAATTGTGAATAACAACAATGGTGAACGCTTTGAAACTTATATTATTAAGGGAGAAAGAGGCTCTGGCTGTATTTGCCTTAATGGTGCAGCAGCTCGCAAGGTTGTAGTAGGGGATGAGGTAATAATTATCTCTTATGCATTGATGGATTTTGAAGAAGCAAAAACCTTCAAGCCTTCAATTGTATTTCCTAAGGAAGGCAATCGACTATAAACAGATAGAAAATAGTATTAGCCAAAGGATTAATCCTTTGAGTGTGTAAGTGTAGGGCGTAGTGTCCTTACTGTTATAAGCATACAATCACATTTCTTCTTTCAATGTAAGGTAAGGAAGTTATTTATTAATAAGGTGTAACTTAATAATAGATATTCCTCTTTCCTGCTTGGAGAAAGAAATGTGATTGTGTGTTTTTTATGTTCTATATTTTGATGTACTATTATCAAAAAGCGAGGGTATGTCGTAATGACACACCCTCTTGAGAAAATGATAATAGCATCAGTGACGAATGTCAACTGATAGCAGAATTATTCAATAACAACCAATGGGTCGTCCTCAAGCACAGCCTGACCGACCTTTACAGCAATAGCAGTTACCTTGCCATCCTTCTCAGCTTCGATGTTGTTCTGCATCTTCATTGCCTCGAGGACAACAACAGTATCGCCAGCCTTTACCTCCTGACCAACAGTCACCTCAACAGATGTGATGGTTCCAGGAAGTGGAGCCTTAACAGCTGCAGAACTGTTGATAGCAACAGCAGGAGTAGCCTCCTCACTTGCCTCAGCAGCAGCTGGCTTACCAAGCTCAACCTTCTTCTTCTCTGGCTCAGCAGGCTGTTCCATCTGTACTGCATACTGCTCTCCGTTGACAGATACTTCTGCAACATTCTCGGCATTAATCTCACCAATCTCGACTTTATATTCCTTGCCGTCGATAGTATATTTGAATTCTTTCATTGTTGTCTATTATGGTTTCTTTGTCATTATCTCGAACTTAGCATCCCACATTGTCTGCTTTGGCAGAATAGTGATAATACCTGATTCGTTATCGTGAACATTGTTTCCGGCAAACTCATAGAGTGCCATTGCAATAGCTGCATATACGTTCTTATCCATAGTCGCGTGCCTCCTTATTACATTGGCATACAGCCATGCTTCTTAGCTGGTAAGTCTTGCTTCTTATGAGCCAACTGAGCTAAGCCGCGGCAGATGCGGAAACGAGTGTTGCGTGGTTCGATAACATCGTCGATATAGCCGAACTGAGCTGCCTGATATGGATTAGCAAACTTCTCAGAGTACTCCTCTTCCTTTTCAGCGAGGAACTGCTTAACGTCGCCACCCTGCTCTTTAACTTCTTTAGCTTCTCTACCACAGAGAACGGCAACAGCACCAGATGCACCCATAACGGCAATCTCTGCGCTTGGCCATGCAAAGTTGAGGTCAGAACGGAGCTGCTTGCAACCCATAACGATGTGTGAACCACCATAGCTCTTACGCAATGTGATAGTAATCTTTGGAACTGTAGCCTCACCGTAAGCATAGAGCAACTGTGCACCGTGAAGGATTACAGCGTTATACTCCTGACCAGTACCTGGGAGGAAACCTGGTACGTCAACAAGTGAAACGATTGGAATATTGAAAGCATCGCAGAAACGAACGAAGCGCGCACCCTTACGGCTTGCGTTAGTATCTAATACTCCTGCGTAGGCTGATGGCTGGTTAGCTACGATACCAACACTTTGACCATTGAAACGAGCGAAACCAGTGATGATGTTCTTAGCAAACTTTGGCTGAACCTCAAAGAACTCTCCGTTGTCAGTTACAGCCTGAATTACCTTGTACATATCGTATGCCTGGTTTGGATCGTCTGGGATAATCTCGTTCAAGAGGTCTTCCTTACGGTCGATAGGGTCAGTACACTCTACACGTGGTGCTTCCTCGCGGTTGTTTGAAGGAATGTAAGAAAGGAGCTTCTTGATAAGGTCCATTGCCTCTTCCTCAGTCTTAGCTGTGAAGCTTGTTACACCGCTCTTTGAAGCGTGAACGCTTGCACCACCAAGGTGCTCTGCGTCGATATCTTCACCAGTTACGGTCTTTACAACCTTAGGACCAGTCAGAAACATGTAACTTGTCTGCTCCTTCATGATGATGAAGTCTGTCAATGCTGGAGAGTAAACTGCACCACCGGCACATGGACCAAGGATGCTTGAGATCTGTGGGATAACACCAGAAGCGAGGATATTACGCTCGAAGATTTCGCCGTAACCTGCCAAAGCAGAGATACCCTCCTGGATACGTGCGCCACCAGAGTCGTTCATACAGATGACTGGTGCACCGTTAGTCATAGCCATATCCATTACCTTGCAGATCTTCTGAGCCATTGTTTCAGAAAGCGAGCCACCATTTACGGTGAAGTCCTGTGCATAGAGGTAGACGAGACGACCGTCGATAGTTGCTGAACCAGCAACAACACCATCACCGAGGTACTGCTTCTTCTCCATACCGAAGTTATGACAACGATGGAGTTTGAACATATCGTATTCCTCGAAGCTGCCTTTGTCAACCAGCATTTCAATACGCTCACGTGCAGTATACTTTCCGCGCTCATGCTGCTTGTCGATAGCCTTCTGGCCACCACCTAAGCGTGCTAACTCGCGCTTCTCCACGAGTGCCTTGATCTTTTCTGTTTGCTTACTCATAATTTGAATTTATTTTCTTATTTATAGCTTCTTAATAAATTATCTTTTAATCATCTGTTTCTTCCTGCCAATTTATTTTGTAGGAGCAAAAAGGCTCTTATTACAGAATCAAATGCAAAATTACTAAAAAAGGTGGAGATAGTTATCTTCACCTCTTTAAATATTGTTAAGGTTTTAGGTTTAATGGCTTCTATCTGTATCTAATTATATAGCTCCGTGGGAAAAAGATGGTGTTTAATAGGCAAGATGTATCTGTTACATGCTATTCTGACGATGATAAGTGTTTTTTGAGTTATTGATAAAGCGATAGGTTGCTAATCGCTCTGTGTTTATCATTCACACTTCTATTTTGTAATGAAAATTCAAATCCTGAAAAGTAAAATATGCTCTTTGGGCTTCTAATTAAGGCTTAATTGACTTGTAAAAGATGCCTTTTTGAGGTCTTACTAACGCCCTTTTGAAGTCTAATTAAGCACCTTTTATTACTTGGTTATGTAACTGTTTGAAAACTAATTGGTTGTAGTTGTGATGAAAAAACTTCTATTTCGATAAATTACTGTGCTTTCTCATCTTCTTTTTGTCGTAATATTTTACCAGTGTATTCTTGTTTTTAGTAGTCCTTTTCTTAGTTGTGTTTAGATTATTGGATGTGCTAAATAATAGAGTAGAAAGCTCTTTTTAATTTCACCTTATCGTTATAAGTTAAAAAAAAGGAGCCATGCCTTTTGGGTCATAACTCCTTTTTTATAACTTTATTTTTGTCTGCGACGATGGTTACCAGAAAAGTTTGGATTGAAACTCTTTGGCTGTTTCCCATTTTGCTTAGCAGATTTCCTACGATTCTCTGTTGGTTTTTCCTCTCTTCCCTTCCGTTTTTTGTTTGGAATGTCGGGAGTACTTCCGATTGCCTTAGGATCATAAACCGCACGAGGGTGTCGCTTCGGAACATTGTCATAGAGCTTAGCAATCAAGTCACTACGTCCAATGCGGTGAAGTTCTCGCTCAATATCTCGTCGTGTTTCAGGCTTATACCAGAAGAAGAATTGACGCTGTGCAAGTTTCTCCTTTGGTGTCTTTGCTGAGAAGATTGGCTCGAGTGTGTAAGGATCATACCCCGTGTACCATGCCTCTGTAGAAACAGTCATTGGGGTAGGGGTGAAGTCCTGCACTTGTTCCAAGTGGAAGTCAAGGTCTTTCGTTAGTACTGCCAACTCTGCCATATCCTCTTCCTGGCAGCCAGGATGAGAAGATATGAAGTAAGGAATAATCTGCTGTCGCATATTCTCCTCACGGTTGATGCGGTCAAAAATCTTCTTGAATGCATAGAATTGTTGGAACGAAGGTTTACGCATCAGATTTAGAACGCGGTCTGAAGTATGCTCTGGTGCAACCTTCAATCGTCCACTCACATGTCGTGTTATCAACTCACGAGTATATTGTCTGGCAGCCTCATTACTCTTCTCGTCCTTACTCTTGTGCAGAAGTAGGTCATAACGTACACCAGAACCGATAAAACTCTTCTTGATTCCTGGTAGTTCATCAACTGCATGATAGATTTCAAGCAGTTTAGTGTGGTCGGTTTCAAGGTTAGGACATATCTCTGGATTCACGCAGCTTGGACGTTTACAATGCTCGCAAGCCTTCTGATTTTTACCAGCCATACCATACATGTTGGCTGACGGACCACCAAGGTCGGAGAGATAACCTTTGAAGTCGGGCATCTGTATAACCTGCTTTACTTCCTTTAAGATACTCTCTTTCGAGCGACAGCTAATAAACTTACCCTGATGTGCAGAAATAGTACAGAACGAACAACCACCAAAACATCCGCGATGGATGTTCACACTGTGTTTAATCATCTCATAGGCTGGGATAGTCTTACCACGATATTTCGGATGTGGTTCGCGTGTATATGGTAGGTCGTAGGCTGCATCTACCTCCTCTGTTGTCATGGTAGGATAGGGTGGGTTAACAACGGCATAAACGTTGTCAACAGCCTGTAGGATACGCTGTGCGTGTTTTTTGTTAGACTCTTCTTCTATATGTTTGAAGTTCTCAGCCTGATATTTCTTGTTGTGTAAGCAAGATTCGTGGGAATGAAGTACGATGTCATTCTCTCTTATTCCGCCTGGAATCTCTGACTCTTTACAAAGATATACGGTTTGTGGAATATGCTTTAAATCCTTGATATTAGCACCGTTTTCCAACTCTTGTGCTATGCTTACCACCTGTTTCTCGCCCATACCATAGATGATCATGTCGGCACGTGCATCACAGAGAATACACTTACGAACACAATCTTTCCAATAGTCGTAATGAGTAAGACGGCGCAATGAAGCCTCGATGCCGCCTAAGACAATAGGAACATCGGGATAGAGCTGTCTGAGAATATTAGAGTAAACAATGCTTGGATACTCTGGGCGCAGGTTGGGTCTGCCATCAGGTGAATAGGCATCGTCTGAGCGTAGACGACGATTGGCGGTGTATTTGTTCACCATCGAGTCCATTGCACCTGGCGATATACCAAAGTAGAGACGTGGACGGCCTAACTTTTTAAAGTCTCGGAAGTCGCCATGCCAGTCGGGTTGTGGAACGATAGCTACCTTATAACCAGCTGCTTCAAGTGTTCTACCAATGACTGCAGCACCAAAGGCAGGATGGTCAATATAGGCGTCACCCGAAAAGAGAATAATGTCTAACTGATCCCAACCACGGAGTTCAACCTCCTTCTTTGTAGTAGGGAGGAAGTCTGTTAGCTGAAATCTTGAAGGTCTTGTGATTTTAGCTTCATTCTTAACAGCAGCCTCTCTATCTTGTCGCTGTGTAGGTGTTGTCTTTTTATGCTGCTTTGCAGGTCTTCTATTTTCTTTTTGTGAACTCAAATGTTTTTGTTTTTAAATGAATTTCTTTTTAAGTATGTTACTTGTTTTCAAGAAATTGAACTTTACTATTATTCCTTCTTTATGATTAAAGGACTTCACTGTTCTCTTCTTCAGCGTCTTGGTGTGTTAAGACCCACTCCTTGAAGAGTGTAACAAGATTTTTAAGTCCGATAGCTTTCATGTTTTGATTATAAATAACATCAAGACATAAGTCTAACAAGTCTTTATCTTTACCAGGTTCTGACTCGAGAAGTCCACGAACATTGAATTTCAGTTTGTCGAGGATATCCTCGTCAATAATACCATTGGAATCAACCAATCCAGAGAGAAGTGAATACTTCTGAATTGTCTCAAGATGGCTGTCTGTAATCTCAATGCTTCGTGTTCCCGAAGCGTTTGCTTGAATTTTATACATAGTCTTTACACTTTTAGATTATTCCAATTTCTTTGTTGCTATTTCTTCATTAAGAAGTTGACAATACCCTTCATGATACTATTGCGCGTAGGAGCATCCTTGATGCACTCGAATGGGAAGGATAGTGAGAAAACACTGTTGTCAGTTCCTTTATATGCCACAGCTGCTGTTTTGCCATCTGCATAAGTTAAGGTGCTGAAAGCATTGTCAACAGGAAGAATATAGTCTGGTGTATAAGCACCGTAATGTTGCTCGTTTATAGTTCGATAAACATCGAATGACATTCCCATACCATTTACTACAGAGTTATAATTGTCATAGTTTGCCCCATCAAATGTAATCTTGAGGTTGTTTTTCAACCAATCTTGCTCATCAACACCCTGCATATCGGATGCAAGATAAGAACCACTGACAAAGAGTTTGCCACGATTATTCAGATACTTAGTCAACTGTTGACGGAGTGCTGGCTTGAAGGTCTTATAATAATACAAGCTATGTCCATCATCTTTCTCATTACCAAAGAGCAGGTCTACCATTGCATATTTAGAAAGATTGACTTCGCCATACTCAACAGCCTTACTGTTACAGCTGACGATATTGTATTTACCAGCATGGCGTAATGCCTCTGCATGGTCTTTGACATAGTTGAAATCATTTCCTGCAATAACCTTACCTACGAGTTCTTCGCCACCATAACCTAAAGCACTCGGACCTTCTTTGCCTATCATTGCCTTGTTGAAGTTGGCTTGTCTTCCTACCCAACCTGCCACAGGACCATAGCTAAGACCTGGGTCTGCTTCAAGGTCGAAACCCTGTTCTGTGCTTGTATTAACAACAGCAGGAGAAGAAAGACGACTGAAAGCATTGACAATGAGAATAGTCTGAGTTGCACCTTCATTGCGTAAAGCTGAAAGAACTTCTGTTGGGAAACTCTCACCACCACGGTTACAAGCCGTTACTTTAAAGTTGTAGATGACACCTGGTAGTAATTCTATGTCAAAATAAGGATTGCGAACGTTCATACCATTGTCAAAACCTCTTGTTCCCATCGCAACATACACGTTATAGGAAGTAGGGGTTGCGGTAGGTTCACTGGCATCCGTAGTTGGTCTCCATTGCAATCTCACCTTGTTTGCTGATACATATTCTATCTTGAAGTTATTTGGTGCAAGTGGTTGAACAGTATAAGTCTTACCGTGCATGTTAGCTTCATATTTCAAGACAGTCTTATATATAGAACGTGCAAAGGTGAATTTGAAGTTAGGATCTTGGCCTAATTTAATGTCGGGGAAGTTTTGATGAGAGAGCGTCTCAAGGATAGCAGAGGGAACTTCAGGTAATCGCGTTTCGCTATAGTTGCGATCCCACACTGAACGAGTTGTCCAATTGATGTGGAAAGCATTGTCCAAATCCTTCTTTACGTTGGCTACCAACTGTTCTGCAAAGGTCTTTGAAACCTTACGTGAAAGTCCATCTCCTAATGTTTTATTGCCGTCTTGCGTAGTACAGATACCCAAGGTTCCTACGTAACTATCATCAGTTTTCACTCCAGCATCACTGTGTATTGCCAAAGTAAGGTCGATAGGTACTTTCTTACCATCTTTCTTTTCAGGCAGATAACAAGAACCTCCAGCGAGCCAGTTCGTCATCAAGGAACGGCAGTTGATGTCATCGTTATAGTCGTTAGAGCCATTACTCTTGCTAACTACACTCCAAGGTGCACCAGCCCATTGTGCTGAGTATCTTGCACCTTCAAGGAAACGAGGTAAACCACTCACTGTTCCGCCACGGACAATGTTACCCATACCTCCGCCAAAGCGAACTGCATCAGTAGTAACAATACCTCTATGAGAACTATGATTGGTCAACACAACAGAGTTGTTGATGCTGTTTCCCTTGTCAAACTCAAAAGTGCCAAGATAAACCCAAGTGCCACCACCCATACGTTGGTTTACTCGGAAATGTGTTTCTTGTCCTTTATGAAAAACAATATACTCTGCCGCTTCTACACTCTTCTTCTGTGTCTGATAGCTTACATATACGACATAGCGTCCTGTTTCAGGGAAAGTAGGTTGGTAGACAACAGAGCTAATCTTACTGTTGCGCTTTCTTGCTTTTACTTGTCGAGCCGTACCAGCTGTAAATGGATTCTCACCATCATTATAACTTCCATAATGTTGTGCGAAGCCTTTATCCGAAGTGGTCGCCCACTTCTTCTTCATACTCTCTTCCTTGTAGCTGGTGCGACTATCGTTATCTACTATAATTTCATTCTTCTGCCAGTCTCTTTCACGAGGTGTAAAGACAATTGCTCCTGAGTTCTCAAGCATAGGAATAAGATAAGGAAGAACTATTGTTTGTGTGTATAGGTCCTCAGTAGTACCGAATAGTATTGGTCTTTGCCATCTCCATCCACCCTTCTTCGCATCGTAATATCTTCCATGCGATGACCATACAGAAAGATGTCTATTCTGTAATCCCTCTGTGATTTCATTAGGGCGAGAAACATTCTTTACCCATGGTGCATCTTCATAATCTGTTTTCCCCCATGTTGACTTACCTGCTTGTGCAAAAGTGTTTGCAAACGACATTGCAAGAAGGGCTGTACACAGCAATTTTATCTTCATTATCCGTTTAATTCTCCTATCGTAAACAATTCAGGATGCTTACCCTTAAAGTCTTTGAAATACAATTTGATTTCCTTCATGTCCTGTTCCAAATCGCCCGATGGTGTTATAACCTTTGAACACTCGATTAGCTTCCTTTCATAATCTAATCCGTAGAGGTAGATAGGCAGTTGTGCTTTCAGTGCAATATAATAAAAGCCCTTCTTCCATTCTGGATTTAAACTTCTGGTTCCTTCTGGAGTAATACAAAGTTGGAACTTGTCAGCCTTTATAGCATAATCGGCTAATCGGTCGGTCATACTTGTTTTCTTATCACGCCATACAGGGATTCCTCCGAGTTTGCGAAAGATAGGACCAAGCGGCCAGAAGAACCATTCCTTCTTCATAAGGAAGTTACTTTTCAGTCGCTCAGCTCTTGCGTAAAGCTGACCAATTAGGAAATCATAATTACTTGTGTGAGGTGCAAGACAAATAATAGCTTTGTCAGGTAATGTAAACCTAACATCCTTCTTCCACCCCATAAAACTATAAAGAAGCCACTTTGATATACCCTGTAACATTATGCAAGGTTATTGAGTTGATCAACAATCTCATTGACTTCTTTACTAAACTTGTCCTTCAAGTCTTTGAAATATACTTTGGCAGGCATACCTGGCTGAACGTGGGATACGCGTCTGATGTAATTGCTGTGCATTACTAAAATAGAAGTGAGGATAGCCTCAGTATTGTCATTATCACGATTCTCACCATAGAGAGATGCTGCGATGCCCTCTGTAAACAAATCACCACAAATGTAATTGATGGTGCGTTTCAAATCTCTTTTGTTGCTCATATTAATCCTAAATAGCTATATTTTATATTTTCGTTCAAAGATAAATAAAAAAAAAGAAAAGCAAGACTTTCTTACATAAAAATAGAGTTAAAATTTTAATTTAGCGTCTTTTCCTTTCTATTATCGGATAAAAAAGGTAAATTTGCAGAGTAGTAAAGACATTAAATAAATCATTATATTCAAATCATTTAAATTAAACACATGGAAATTAGCGCATTGCAGAAGGAAAGAGCAGGCTATCAGCCAAAGTTGCCTAAGGCTCTTCAGGGTGCAGTAAAGGTGCAGGAAGGTGCTCCTACACAGAGTGTTGACAATCAAGAGGATATCAAGAAGTTATTCCCTAACACGTACGGAATGCCTCTCGTAGAGTTTGTTCCAGCTGATTCGGCTAACAATGCTAAGATTAACGTTGGTATCATCCTTTCAGGTGGTCAGGCTCCTGGTGGTCACAACGTTATCTCTGGTCTCTTTGATGAGGTTAAGAAGTTGAACCCAGAGAACCGTCTTTATGGTTTCCTTATGGGTCCTGGTGGTCTTGTTGACCACAACTACATTGAGATTACAGCTGAGAATCTTCAGGCTTACCGCAATACTGGTGGCTTCGATATGATTGGTTCAGGTAGAACAAAGCTCGAGAAAGAAGAACAGTTTGAGAAGGGACTTGAGATTCTTCGTAAGTTGGATATCAAGGCTGTTGTAATCATTGGTGGTGACGACTCTAATACTAATGCTTGTGTATTGGCTGAATACTATGCTGCTAAGCAGTATGGTGTACAGGTTATTGGTTGCCCTAAGACTATCGATGGCGACTTGAAGAACGATCAGATTGAGACTTCTTTCGGTTTCGATACAGCAACTAAGACTTATTCAGAGCTTATCGGTAACATTGAGCGTGACTGTAACTCTGCTCGTAAGTACTGGCACTTCATCAAGTTGATGGGTCGTTCTGCATCTCACATCGCTCTTGAGTGTGCTTTGCAGACTCAGCCAAACATTTGCTTGGTATCTGAGGAAATTGAATCTAAGGATCAGACTTTGAATGATATCGTTGAGTATATCGCAGGTGTTGTTGCTTACCGTGCAGAGCAGGGTAACAACTTCGGTGTTGTTTTGATTCCAGAAGGTCTTATCGAGTTTATTCCTGCTATCGGTCGTTTGATTCAGGAGTTGAATGATTTGCTCGCTGCTCATGGTGCTGATTATTTGAACCTTGACAAGGATGCACAGCGTAAGTATATCCTTGAGCACCTCTCTGCAGAGAACAAGGCTACATTTGAGACACTTCCAGAGGGCGTTGCTCGTCAGCTTTCTCTCGACCGTGACCCACACGGAAACGTACAGGTATCTCTCATCGAGACAGAGAAACTCATCTCTGAGATGGTTGCAGCTAAGCTTGATCAGTGGAAGAAGGAAGGTAAGTATGCTGGTAAGTTCTCTCCTTTGCACCACTTCTTTGGTTACGAGGGTCGTTGTGCAGCTCCTTCTAACTTTGATGCAGACTACTGCTATGCACTTGGTTCATCAGCAGCTCAGTTGATAGCTAACGGTAAGACAGGTTATATGGCTATCGTTAAGAACACTACAGCTCCTGCTGATCAGTGGAAGGCAGGAGGTGTGCCAATCACTATGATGATGAACATGGAGAGACGTAATGGTGAGATGAAGCCTGTTATTCGTAAGGCACTCGTTGAACTTGATGGTGCTCCATTCAAGACTTTTGCTGCTCAGCGTGAGAAGTGGGCTAAGGAAACATGCTATGTTTATCCAGGTCCTATCCAGTACTGGGGTCCTTCTTCAGTATGTGATCAGACTACTAAGACTCTCGGATTAGAGCAGGCTAAGTAATAGTATATTCATAAAGAAGAGATAGGGGATAACTATATCCTCTGTTTCTTCTTTTGTTTTATACAATTTCTTATTTTCTTCTGACCTTTATGCTTTGAGTAGTTGGTAAATATTTTAAATTATCCCTTTGATATTCAATCTATTATTATAGTATTCATACGAGAATAAAAGCACATGAATACAGCTGTAAGTAGTGCTTAATCGCTTTCATTTTTGTTGTCTATTGATCTAAAGAAACAACATGTTTGAACTCATATTTAAGTTGTGTGCTAATTTATTTTCATGAAAATAATTATTTATTTTCACGTAAATAAATCTTTTTCTTCATGAAAAGAAATTCTTTTCTTCATGAAAAAAAAACTTGAAAGTTCAATATATATAGATGTAAAGTAGAATATAAAATTATCCAAAAGTAAGAAAATGTTTATCTCTAAAGTGCTTCAATCAATACTAAAGACTTGGATTCAGATGCCAAGTTGGATGCGTTGGGCTGGAGGAATGTGTCTTGCAGTAGGGTATAGTATTCTGTTTTACTTCTTTTTTGTATCACCTACAGGTTTTAGATGGCGTGCTATTTATGGTGATCCAGATTATCCTGAAGGTTATACGATTTATGGTATTGATGTAAGTCGTTATCAAGGTACGATTAACTGGAATCGACTTAGAAATGCACTGATAGACCGTTTGCCTATTCGTTTTGTGATTATCAAGTCAACGGAGGGCGATAGTCATATTGATACTAAGTTCCGTGATAACTTCTCCAATGCGAAAGAACATGGTTTTATACGTGGTGTTTATCATTTCTGGAGTAATAAGTCGTCAGCACGTCGGCAGGCTTATTTCTTCCTTGCCATGGTTCATCTGCAGCCGGGAGATTTACCACCTGTGCTTGATGTGGAACATAAACCAAAGAATATCAGTACAGAAGAGTTCCAGCAGAATATTCTGACATGGCTACATATAGTAGAAGATAGGTATCATGTTAAACCTATCATCTATACCTATTATAAGTTTAAAGACCAATACCTTTCTGATTCTCGCTTTGATGATTATCCTTATTGGATAGCTCACTATTATGTTCATCAGATGGAGTACCAAGGTGCTTGGAAATTCTGGCAGCATACCGATGCTGGAAGGCTGCCAGGTATTAAGGGATATGTAGACTTAGACATCTACAATGGTAGCTTCTATGACTTACAGCAACTACTTATACAAGATGATGTTACTGACGTTCAAGTAGTAGGCAACACCAATCGTGATTCAACAAACGTTGATTCTCTTTCAGACCGAGTTCATTAGCTTTTTGAAGGATAGCCTCTGCGTCTTGCTCATAAAATCCACTCAGAATAATCTTTGATTCTGTTGTCATAACGCTGACAAACTCGTCTATATCTTCAAGGATAATGTTACGGTTGATATTTGCTAAGATAACATCAAAGACACCACTCACATGTGACAAGACTCGTCTGTCGCCTTCAAGCACATCTAATTCTACACCATTTAGTTCGGCATTATGCTCAGCATTGCGTACACTCCACTCATCAATGTCATAGCTTACAACTTCTTTTGCACCGCACTTTGCAGCAACAATGCCTAAAATACCTGTTCCACAACCACAATCAAGAACTCTCTTTTCTTTGAGGTCTTGGTTTAGTAGTAATGAAACAATCATCTGTGTTGTCTCATGTGTACCTGTTCCAAATGCTTGTTGTGCATCGATAACAATCTTCATTGGGATTGTCTCAAGCTGAGGATAGTTAGCAATAGCCTCCTCCTCCATGTTCTTACAGATGATAGCACAGCGGTCGTCAATGATGATAGGGTCGAATCCAGCTTTTTCCCATTCCTCATTCCAATTCTTATCCTCAGCTTTAGCAGCTTCGAAAGAAACTTTTACGTCTGGAATTGGAAGGTTCCGTATGATTTCAGTAAGTGTTTCTTCATTGAAAAGATCTTCTTGGCAGTATCCAACGAGTCCGTCTGGTTCGTCTGTGAATGAATCAAATCCAACTTCAGCTGCAAGAGCTGCAATGATGTCTCTTACATCCTGAGAATCAGGTTCTGCCGTAAACTTTACTTGTATATATTTCATCTTGGTGTTAAATTTCTACTGCAAAATTATAAAAAATAGGGAAAAACCTACCATGGATTAGGGAAAATCCGTATATTTGCAAAGAAAGTTATCTTATTTTTGCACTATAAAGATTGTGTACAAACATTATCTTGGTGTTAAAAACAAGTGTAAATTAAAAAAAAGGTATATGAAACGTTCAGTATTACTTTCGGTTTTATTTGGAGCTATGCCATTGCTATCAATGGCGCAAGATGACCTTTATTTTACCCCGTCAAAGGCGGATCAGTCTGCTTATCAACAGAGTAAAGTGGAGGAGGACCGCCCTGTTTATTATAGCGGTATTGGTAAGTCTAATGACGAATACAATCGTCGTGGCAAGTATAATTATAAGAAAATAGGAGTTGACTCTCTTGGAAATGATATCTTTATGTCGCGTATCTCTACGTTGCATGGCGACTCTGTAGTGTTAGATACTATCTATGGAGGTTTCACTCGTCAGTACGAAAGCGATAACGATGACTTTGCTTATAGCCGAAGAATGAGTCGTTTTGATGGATTTTGGGGTGGCTATTATGACCCATGGTTTGCTGGTCGCTCTTCGTTCTATGTAGGATGGGGATGGCGTTCACCTTATTACGGTGGTTGGTATGACAGATGGGATGATCCATGGTCTTATGGTTATTATGGTGGCTATCCTTACTATAGCTATTATGGTGGTTATCCATATTATGGCTACTACGGCGGTTATCCATACTATTATGGTTATGCTGACTATGGTTGGTACAACCCATGGAGCAGATATTATGGCTATTATGGTGGCTATCCTTATTATGGTTATAGAAGAGGTGACTACTATGTTTACAATGGTCATACAGGTACAGCTAATCACTGGGGTAACTCTCCAAGAGACTTTGGTTCTCAAGCAAGGAGTGGTTCCTATGACAACGGACGCTCATCTTTCTCAAATCGTCGTGGCAATGTAAACCAGTATGGTAACAATACATCTCAGAGTAATGATATGAGAAGTTACTATGACCGCTTCGCTGGCGCACGTCAGAATGGTTTTGAGAATCAGACACGCTCTTATTCTCAGCCAGAGCGCTCTACATTCTCACAGCCTTCACCAAGCTCATTTGGTGGTGCAAGAGGTGGTGGTAGCTTCGGTGGCTCATATTCAGGCGGTGGAGGCAGCAGCTCTGGTGGCTCACGCAGTGCCTTCGGTAGTCATAGATAGTATTTGGGATAATGAATGTTTAATTAATAAAGAATATCAGAAATGAAGAGTAAATATATTTTCTTTGCTGTTTCGTTGTTTGCTGCTTTGTCAGCAAATGCACAGGAGACATACGAGAATGCTAAGTTAGCAGGAGAGGACTTGAATGGTACTGCACGCTACGTTGGTATGGGCGGAGCCATGGAAGCCTTGGGTGCTGATATTTCTACTATCGGTTCTAACCCAGCTGGTATCGGTTTGTTCCGTCACAGCAATGTTAGTCTCAGTGCTGGTCTTCTTATGCAATCAGATGGTAAGGAGTTCTCTAATGGTAAGAAGACTAATTTGAGTTTCGACCAGATTGGTGGTGTCTATACTACTCGTACTGGTCAGAAGTCTTTCCTTAACTTTGGTTTCAACTATCATAAGAGTAAGAACTTTGATTATATCCTTAATGCTGCAGGCTCTTTGAATGGAAGTTCACAGAATAAGCAGTCATATATTAAAGGTATACTTGGTGATGAGAACAATGGTGGATTCTATGTTGGTAAGAATAAAGATGGTCAGAATATTGGCTATGTAAATGCTACATCATCGAATGTTGCATACACTTGGAGTCAGATTGATAACCTTTATTGGAATTCATTGATTCCAAGTAGTGCTGGAGTTTTCAACTATGAGAAAGCTACTGGTTATACTTTAGATCGCGCGCATACTGGCTATATTGGTAACTATGACTTTGCTGTGAGTGGAAACCTCAATGACAGGGTTTATCTCGGTTTGACATTCGGTATGAAGGATGTTAATTATAAGGGATACAGTGAGTATCGTGAGAACTTTAATAATAATGGTGGTGTACTTGTTCGTGATGAAAGAAAGGTAACAGGTTCTGGATTTGATATCACAGCAGGTGTTATCGTTCGTCCAGTGGCTGAGTCTCCATTTAGAATTGGTGCATACGTGAAGTCTCCAACATGGTATGACTTGACAACATCGAATGTTACAGGGCTTGTTTACGCTCAGGGTACAACAAGTAAGGATTCTTACATTAGCAACTCATACGATTTCAAGATGTGGACACCATGGAAGTTTGGCTTCTCTCTTGGTCACACCGTTGGTAATTACCTCGCCTTGGGTGCTACATATGAATATGAGAACTATGCTAATATTAATAGCAGAGTTAACAATGGTGGCTATTATGATTATTACTATGATCAGTATTACGAGTCATCAATCCCTGACAAGAATATGAATGCACACACTAAGGAGGTTCTGAAGGGTGTTAGCACATTGAAGTTAGGTATTGAGTACAAGCCTGTAAGCAATGTTGCTTTGCGTATGGGTTATAATTATGTTGGTGCAAAGTATGCGAGTGATGGTCAGAAAGACCCAGGTCTTACTTCTTTAGGTACAGCGTATTCTTCAACAACAGACTACACAAACTGGGGCGAAATAAATCGCTTCACATTAGGTGTTGGTTATCAGGTTAAGAAGTTCAATATAGACTTGGCTTATCAGTATAGTGCACAGAAAGGTTCTTTTGCTCCATTCTCTAATGTAAGAGATGTTACTTACACATCTGGTACTACAAAAATAACGGAGTCTAACATTGCTTCAAACACTGATGTGAAGAATAACAGAAGTCAGTTACTCCTTACATTGGGTTATCGTTTCTAAGAAGAAACTTAGTAAATAATAAAAAGGTAAAAGAGTGCATTTTCTTTTACCTTTTTTGTTATTTTGTCAAAATAAATCCTCGTTAACATTTTTAATAACCATGAATAGCATTCTAATTAAGCCTTAATTGACTTGTTAAAGATGCTCTTTAAGGTGCTAACTAACGCCCTTTTGAAAGCTAATTAAGCACTTTTTCTCGTACTACTTTATAACGTATTGATAACTAAATAGTTATAAGAGTATTGAAAAATGCTTCTATTTCTTGTTTTTTAAACGGAAATATCTGTAAGTTGTGTAAATATATTTCATTACTGAAGATGTTTGGGTTTAAGATGGAATATGCTTATAATAAGCCGTGAGAAACCTCTAATAAACTATCGTATGTCGCCTATGGTTTCCTCTATTACTTATAAATGAGCACTTAGAGTGTTCCAACTTCTGATAGGATTTCAGCTACATCTTCAGGTGTGTTGAATAGGATTCCTTCTTCCAGTTCTTCATCTGATAACTGGTCAAGAAGTTCCTTGGCAGACGATTCATCAAAACGAGCCGTCCCCTTGGCGTTCGTTTTTGCAAGCAAAATACTGAGTATTTGCTGCCGGTATTCTTCGATTGACATTTTTGTACTATTTGGTTTGGTTGGTTGACGACGAAATGTTTGCTTATGTCCTTAATATAAAGTGTGGATGTTCTTCATCTCCATAATCGGGTTGATAGGTGAAACCATCAAGTTCAAAGTCAAGCAAATCATCGTATGATGTCAGCTGGTTGCGTATTATATAACTTGTCATCGCACCACGGCAGCTCTTGGCATAGACATTGATAGCTTTTAGCCGGCTGCCCTGATCCACCATAAAGAAGGGATGTATGACACGTGCTTCTTTCTTCAGCCGCTTCCAATCAAAGAGATGTTTGAACTCTTCTGCGGCAAGATATACAAGAATTCCGTCATCAGCTTTCAAGGTTTTAATGAGCATATCGGTAAGAAGTGGTCTCCAGTAATCAAATATATTCTTTCCTTCTGCTGACGGAAGTTTGGTCTTACCTTCCAGACGGTAGGGATGTATGAGGTCTAACGGTCGTAATAGTCCGTAAAGGAAACTTGGTATCCAGAGGTGTTTGTCCGCATAAAGAAAGTCATTCAGACTGTATTCCTCTGCTTTCAAGTACTTATAAGCCTGACCGTAATAGGCAAGAAGTGCCGGGAGATAAGCATCCTCGTTGAAGAAGTCTTGATAGCGAAGCTTGTTCTCCAATGCTATTTTATCATTACACTTTAATTCTTTTGCAAGATTTTCAACGGAGAGTTCTCCCAGCTCTAATGCCATCTGTCTCGCTTCCTTATGGAAACGAGGCAGGTGTGTATCTGGGGTTTGTACCTTTGTGGTACTTTTCATTATTTTTGCGGATGCTAATAGAATCTGCATTTGATTGGAAACTTAAGAGGTTAAGTATTTTAATTGAATTAAGACAATACTGTTATTCATGAAATATGTTTTGGAGTTTGAGGAGTTATGCTATTGCAAGAAGTTACTTTTTGAACAAAGATATATGAACATAACTCCTCCGAACTCTTAATATTTCAATCCCATATTATAAAGGATAAAGCCGTAGATGTCAGCCTGCTCTTCCAACTGCTTAGACAAAGGCTTACCACTTCCGTGGCCTGCCTTGGTATCAATGCGAATGAGTGTTGGTGTGTTGGCAGCATTGTCAGCCTGCAGGGTAGCTGCAAACTTAAAAGAGTGCGCAGGTACAACACGGTCGTCATGGTCGGCTGTTGTTACCAAAGTTGCTGGATACTTTGTGCCAGGACGAAGATTGTGGAGTGGAGAATAAGCGTGAAGATACTCAAACATCTCCTTTGAATCTTCGCTTGTTCCGTAGTCTGGAGCCCAGTTCCAACCAATAGTAAACTTATGATAGCGCAACATATCCATTACTCCTACCTGTGGAATACATACTTTAAAGAGGTCAGGACGCTGTGTCATGCAAGCTCCTATAAGTAAACCACCATTTGAACCGCCAACAATAGCGAGGTAGTCTTTACTTGTATACTTGTTTTCAATAAGCCACTCACCAGCTGCAATGAAGTCATCAAAAACATTCTGTTTCTGCATCTTCGTACCAGCTATGTGCCAATCCTCACCATACTCACTGCCACCTCGTAGGGATGCTTGAGCATAGATTCCACCATTTTCGATGAAAGGAATACGTACAGAAGAGAAGTAAGGGCTTAAAGCTATGTTGAAACCACCGTAAGCATAGAGGAATACTGGGTTCTTGCCATTGCGCTTCAAACCTTTTTTATAGGTGATAAAGAGAGGTATCTTTGTTCCGTCCTTACTTGGATAAAACACCTGTTCGCAGACATAATCAGACTCCTTGAACTTAACCTTTGGTGCAGCATACACCTTGCTGTTAGCTGTGGCGAGGTCATACTGATAGATGGTGGTTGGTACGGTGAAAGATGAGAAGGAGTAGAATACTTCCTTCCGGTCCTTTTCTCCATAGAAACTTGCGCTGCCCAATGTAGGAAGTATTATCTCAGAGAGTTGCTTTCCATCCATAGAATAAACGTAAGCATGGCTGGAAGCATCTTTCATATAGTTCAGAATCATCTTACCATCAGCAAAGGTAACACCTTCAAGCATGTCCTTAGACTCTGGTACAAGTGTTTTCCACTCATTGAAACCAGGGTGCTTAAGGTCAGTAACCATGAGTCGGTTCTTTGGTGCACCATCGTTTGTAAGGAAGTACATCTTGTCACCAATAGTTTCAACTAAACTATATTGCAAGTCAAGATTTGATGTCATCTGAATGAATTGGCTATTAGGCTGACGGAGATCACGTACGTAGACAATGTTACCTGAGCCTGCACCGCTCTCATATAGGAACATCATGGTTTCTTCTTCATTGACACTTACAGCATAGAAGC
Organism: Prevotella melaninogenica; assembly: GCF_018127925.1. Taxonomy (NCBI): domain Bacteria; kingdom Pseudomonadati; phylum Bacteroidota; class Bacteroidia; order Bacteroidales; family Prevotellaceae; genus Prevotella; species Prevotella melaninogenica. Next base: position 938,700 of record NZ_CP072347.1, read on the forward strand.
GCATTGGATTTGCAGGATTCTGATAGAAGAGAATATCCTCAGACTGTGGAGTACCAATCTTGTGATAGTAGATTTTCTGGATAGAATTTACATTACTGAACTCATGTCCCTTCTGTGGAGCATCGTAAGCACTGTAATAGAATCCGTCACCTTGCCATGATGCGCCAGAAAACTTTGCCCAAGTAATATGGTCATCAAGAAGTTTTCCGGTCTTGACATCCATAACATAGAACTCTTGCCAGTCACTTCCGCTGCGAGAGATAGAGTAGGTTGCATACTTACCGTTGTGTGAAAAGTAGATACCCTTCTGTGCAACGGTTCCGTCTGATGACAATTGGTTAGGGTTAAGGAATACACGTGCGTTCTTCTCATCCCCAAGACGGTCCATGATGTAGAGTACACTTTGGTTCTGCAGACCATCATTTTTGTAGAAAAGCCACTTACCTATAGACTTGATATAGGAAGGAGCCGATACCTTCTCATAGTTCGCCAACTCCTTCATACGATTGAAGAGCTTTGCTCGGAATGGAATACGAGAAAGATACTCCTGTGTAACCTTGTTCTCAGCAGCTACCCATTCAGCGGTAGCTTTGGAACTGTCATTCTCTAATGGACGATAAGGATCGGCAACTTGAACACCAAAATAGGTGTCTACAGTTCCGTCCTTAGGAGCTTGTGGATACGTTAGCTTCTGTGCCATCATGCTTGTAGCAGACAATAATGCTGCGGTTAGTAATACTTGTTTCTTCATATAGTAAAGATTTGAATGAATGTTCGCTGTTTGCGATTGGGTGGACTTATTAGTCAAATTAGGCTTATTGGGCTAACATGCCCAATATGCCCAATCAATGATAAAAATTACTTTAAGCTTTCTTGATACCACTCGTAGAGTTTCTCAACACCATCTTCAATTTCCACTTTGTGCGTCCAACCAAGTCTGTGCAACTTCTCAACATCAATGAGTTTACGTGGTGTACCATTTGGTTTCTCGGCATCCCAGATGATATCTCCTTCAAAGTGAACGGTCTTCTTGACAAGTTCTGCAAGTTCTTTGATAGTAAGTTCCTTACCTGTACCAACATTGATATGACAGTTACGAATCTCTCCTAAAGAAGGGATAGCACCACCACGACCCTCAGAGTTATTGCGGTCAACTGCTCCATCAATCTTTGCGCCGTAGAAAACACTTGAATATTTCTCTATGCCAATGATATCTTTGAAGTCTACATTTAATAAAACGTGGACGCTGGCATCAGCCATATCCTCACTCCAAAGGAATTCGCGCAATGGACTTCCGTCACCCCATAGGGTCACCTTATTATTCTCAATACCATAGAAAGCGAGTGCTTTCAAGATGCGCTCCTCTGTATTCTTGCCATCAACATTACCTTCACCAATCTCCGCACGCAGTTTATCAGTTGGGTTGATAGGACGCTTATCCATATCATTACGTATGGCATCCCAGTTGTTTTCGTGAATAAGTTTCGCAAGATAAATCTTGCGCATCATAGCTGGCATCACATGAGAGTTCTCCAAATGGAAGTTATCATTAGGACCATAGAGGTTTGTTGGCATGACAGCTATGTAATTAGTACCATACTGGAGGTTATAGCTTTCACACATCTTAAGACCTGCTATCTTTGCAATAGCATACTCCTCGTTACTATACTCCAATGGAGAAGTTAGCAAGTAATCCTCGCGCATTGGCTGTGGTGCGTTCTTTGGATAGATACATGTACTTCCAAGGAAGAGAAGTTTCTCTACCTTATGAAGGTAGCTCTGCTCAATAACATTGCATTGCATCTTCATATTCTGCATGATGAAGTCTGCACGATAGAGATAGTTTGCCATAATACCTCCAACGAAAGCAGCAGCAAGGACAACGGCATCAGGTTTCTCTTCATCAAAGAAACGCTTCACAGCCTGCTGATCTGTCAGATCTAATTCTTTATGGCTTCGTCCAACGAGATTTGTATATCCTCGTTGAAGAAGGTTATTCCATATTGCTGAGCCAACTAATCCATTGTGTCCAGCAATGTATATTTTACTATTTTTGTTCATTGCGTGTTTGTTGAATATACGATAAAAAGTAATAATAGCTGATAGTAAGCGATTATTTGGAATCGCCAACTATCAGCATAAGCGGTAATTATCCCTCTCATAAGAGGGGGAGGGAAGGATGAAGCGTTCTTACTTAACGATACCCTTCTCCAAATACTCTTCAAGGTTTGTTCTAACCTTCTCAGCTGCACCCTCAGAAGCAACCTTAGCCATGTCGCTATCTACCATAATGTTGACAAGCTCTTCAAAACTTGTACTGTTAGGATTCCAACCGAGTTTCGCCTTTGCCTTTGTTGGGTCTCCCCAGAGATTGACAACGTCAGTAGGACGATAGAAGTCTGGACTAACCTCAATAAGTACCTTTCCTGTAGCCTTATCAATACCCTTCTCGTCCATGTCCTCACCTTGGAATTCGAGTTCAATACCAACACGCTTAAATGCATAATAGCAGAAATCACGTACGCTATGCTGTACACCAGTAGCAATAACGAAGTCCTCTGGCTTCTCCTGCTGGAGAATCAACCACATACACTCAACGTAATCCTTAGCATAGCCCCAGTCACGAAGAGAGCCAAGATTACCCAAATAGAGTTTTTCCTGCTTGCCCTGCTTGATACGTGCAGCAGCAAGTGTAATCTTGCGAGTAACGAAAGTCTCACCACGACGCTCACTCTCGTGGTTGAAGAGGATACCAGAGCAACAATACATGTTGTAAGCCTCACGATACTCCTTTGTAATCCAGAAGCCATACTGCTTAGCTACAGCGTATGGGCTGTAAGGATGGAATGGGGTGTTTTCGTTTTGTGGAACTTCCTCAACCTTACCATACAACTCAGAAGTAGAAGCCTGATAGATACGACAAGTTTCTGTCATACCCAACTGGCGAACTGATTCTAAGATACGTAATACACCAACAGCATCAACGTCAGCAGTAAATTCAGGAGAATCGAAACTTACCTGTACGTGACTCTGTGCTGCAAGGTTATAAATCTCATCAGGACGCACTTTACTGATTACGCCAAGGATACTCATAGAGTCGCCAAGGTCTGCATAATGCAAGTGGAAGTGTGGACGACCTTCTAAATGAGCAATACGCTCACGGAAATCTACTGATGAACGACGAATAGTACCATGTACATCATAACCTTTTTCGAGTAATAACTCTGCCAAATAGGAACCATCCTGGCCTGTAATACCCGTAATAAGTGCTTTTTTCTCCATTGTATTTCTTTTGAGTTTATAATTTTCTTAATGATAACACAAAGATACAAATTAATATTAATAATTTATCCATTTAAGGATAAGAAACTTCATATTTATATTTAATTTATTTTCAAGTAGATATACAATGCTAATCTTTGTTAGGTCATTATTGATATGATTATTTGCAAATTATAATGTTTTTGTGCTGAATTTTATTTACATTTCCGTTGATATTTTACGTTGATACAAGTCATAAAAGGGGTATTTTACTTAGTTTTGTAACTCTCTTATTTTGAGAGTCTTACATGATTGCATTTGAAAAGCTGCTTAGTTGGCTTCTAAAAGGGCGTTAATAAGACTCCAAAAGAGCACCTTTTGCAAGCCAAAAGGGCGTCTTTTCAATGCCCATAGAGCATATATAAACAAGTTGTGGTTTGAAAAATGTTTACACAAATACTTTTGGTTAGAATCAAATCTGCTATTTCATTCTAATGTGTTTGTTAAATCACTACACTTTTTATGCTTACTAACCTTGATACACTTTATAATAATACGCATTCAAACTTCAACTCAAATGGAGTAATTAGAATACTGTACTCAAACTCTTACTGTAGTATTATTCCATAATATAATCTGTTTAGGCTATAATGATTGATTTGGGTTAAATAAAAAAGTCCACTCTAAAAAGAATGGACTTTTGGTTTTAATAAGTGGTTATTTGGTTTATCCTACCATGTTCTTGAGGTCTTCTTCAACAGATGTGATACCACCAAGGCCGAAGTTCTCAACCAACACTTTCAGAACGTTTGGAGAAACGAAGGCTGGCAATGTAGGACCAATATGAATATTCTTAATGCCGAGGTAGAGTAGGGCAAGCAGAACGATAACTGCTTTCTGCTCATACCATGCAATATTGAACTCGATTGGAAGATCATTGATGTCGTTTGCACCAAAAATCTCTTTCAGCTTCAAGGCAACAACTGCCCATGAATAAGAGTCATTACACTGTCCTGCATCCAATACACGTGGGATTCCATTGATATCGCCAAGGTTCAACTTGTTATATTTGAACTTAGCACAACCACTGGTTAAGATGACAGTATCCTTTGGTAACTGAGCAGCAAACTCTGTATAGTAGTCACGGCTCTTCATACGACCATCACATCCACTCATTACGACAAACTTGCGGATTGCACCACTCTTAACAGCATCAACAACCTGATCAGCCAAAGCAAATACCTGTGCATGAGCAAATCCACCGATAATCTCACCCTGTTCGATAGCTGTTGGAGCCTTACAAGTCTTAGCAATTTCGATTACCTCAGAGAAGTCCTTGTGACCGTTCTCATCAGCAAGGATATGCTTCCAACCTGGGAAACCTGTTGCGTTTGTTGTGAATACGCGGTCCTTATAGCTTGCTTTTGGTGAAGGAGGAACAATACAGTTGGTTGTGAAGACGATAGGACCATTGAATGTTTCAAACTCTTCCTTCTGCTTCCACCATGCATTACCATAGTTTCCAACGAGGTGCTTGTACTTCTTCAACTGTGGATAATAATGAGCTGGGAGCATCTCTCCGTGGGTGTAAACATCTACGCCTGTTCCCTCTGTTTGCTCCAAAAGCTGCTCGATATCCTTCAAGTCATGACCAGAGATAAGAATACCTGGACGGCTACCTGTACCAATATTTACCTTTGTAAGTTCTGGATTACCGTATGCCTGTGTGTTAGCCTTGTCAAGTAATGCCATTGCATCAACACCGAACTTACCTGTTTCCATAACAGTAGACAGCAATGTGTCCATGTCTGCTGCTGGGTTAGAAATGGTAGCAAGTGCCTTTTCCATGAATGCAATAATCTCTTCATTACGCTCATTGAGACGTGATGCGTGCTCATAGTAAGCTGCCATACCCTTCAAACCGAGTACTGTCAACTCCTTCAATGAACGGAGGTCTTCATTCTCTGTACGGAGAACGCTCTCACGATCCCCCTCAGCTTCATAGTCTGCTTTCTCACCACCCCAGTTTACTTCCTGGTAGTTAGGCAATGTTACATTGTTCTCTTTTGCAAGTGCGAGCAACTCACGTTTGATACGTACACCGTTGTCCACCTTATTTAATATAGCCTGATCATCAAAGTTTGCATTGGTGATAGTTGCAAAAAGTGCATCTACAATATAATCACCAACCTCCTGGTTCGTTTTAATACCTGCATTTCGAAGTGAGTCTGAAATCGTAGCTACACCTCTTACAACACCAAGTAACAAATCTTGCCAACGGCTTGTCTCAGCTTTTTTACCGCAAACACCTTGAATGGTACATCCTGTACCCTTTGCTGTTTCCTGACATTGGAAACAGAACATTTTGTTCTCTGCCATGTTTTTTGTTTTATATATTATTTCTATAATGTTATTATGGGTGCAAAATTATAGATAAAAAAAAGCCAAAAAGGTAACATATGTGACGGTTAAGGGTTAAAAAATAATAAATCTAACTATGCGATGTTTTTTATCTATAATATCACTTTGATGTAAAGAAGAGCGTAAAAGATAAAAATCGGAAACGCTTTGTATAAAAAGATGTTAAGGTGATGTTTGTAAATATTTTCTACATGTATATATTGGAATGTAATAAAATATTTGCGAAATTTAATAACTAATAGATATTAAAAAACTTGCCATAAACTTGACATTCTTAATTAAATATGTTATATTTGCAGTGTAATAACAGAATAGGTAACTAAAAATACACGGATTATGGCTAAGTACAATTTAATAGAAAAAAAAGAGAAGGTAGCTGCCTACCGTAGTTTGGTCAGTCCGCAATTAATGGATGAGTTAAAGGAGAAGATTCTTAATATCATTCTTATTCAGCAGCGTTACAAAGACAAGAATTATTCTGCCAAGCAACTTGCTGAGGACTTAGGAACTAATACGCGCTACATCTCGGCTGTAGTTAATGTGCGATTCCACATGAACTACACGTCATTTGTTAACAAATTCCGAATAGAGGAAGCAATGGCTCTTTTGGTTGATAAGCGTTATCAAGAACTGAATATGGAAGATATCAGTGATATGGTGGGCTTCTCTAATAGGCAGTCTTTCTATGCTTCTTTCTACAAATTAAATGGTGTCACACCTCGTGACTACAGAATGCGCCATTTGGCACAACCCTCTTCAGAAGAAGTGCGTTTGAAAAAACCACTTAAGAAATGATTTAAAACAAAATGATAGAATCGATAGGAGAAGAAACTTTTAACTTTCAGGATGAACGGTTTGCCGATATACAAATGTTACGATATCGGCTTCCGGATTTCGAATCACTGACAATTCGGCAAAAACAGCTAATTTATTGCTTGTCAGAAGCAACACTATTTGGACGTGATATAACGTTTGACCAATTTGGCAAATACAACCTCCGTATTAGAAAAACTTTAGAGGCTGTCTATTTGAACTACAATGGTGATAGGTTAGAACATAATTTTCGTGCTTTAGAAGAATATCTGAAGCACGTTTGGTTTGCTAGTGGTATTTATCATCATTATGCTTGTGACAAATTCTCACCTTTATTTTCGGAAGACTTTTTTTGCAATGAAGTCTTAGCAATTGATTCTAAGTTGCTTCCACTTAATGAAGGAGAGAGTGTTACTTCTTTACTTAATGAATTGTGTCCAGTAATCTTTGATCCAACGATTCTTCCCAAGCGAGTTGATAAGTCAGATGGTAAAGATATTGTACGCTCTTCTGCTTGCAATTATTATGACGGAGTTTCGCAGCATGAAGTTGAAGAATTCTATGCTAAGTTAAAGAAAGATGGTCCAACAAATGAAGCTCCATCCTATGGATTAAATTCTACTCTTGTAAAAGAAGGCGATTCTATCCGTGAGGATGTATGGAAGATTGATGGCAAATATGGTGCAGCAATCGAAAAGATTGTATATTGGTTGAATCGTGCAAAAGAGTTTGTAGAAAACAATCAGCAACTTCATGTTATAAATCTGTTGATTCGCTATTATGAGACAGGTGACCTTCATGATTTTGATATCTACTCTATTGAGTGGTTACGTGAGCAAGAAGGTAGAATAGACTTTATTAATGGTTTTATAGAAGTTTATGGTGACCCAATGGGATTGAAAGGTTCTTGGGAAGGCATAGTCGAATATAAAGACCTTGAAGCAACTCATCGTACGCAGGCTATATCAGCTAACGCACAATGGTTTGAAGACCATTCGCCTGTTGCTCCTCAGTTTCGTAAGGCTATTGTGAAAGGTGTCACAGCCAATGTTATATGTGCAGCAATGTTAGGAGGAGACGAATATCCTGCTTCTGCTATTGGAATTAATTTACCAAATGCAGACTGGATTCGTGCAGAACATGGCTCAAAGAGTGTTACGATTTCTAATCTTACTCATGCATATGATATGGCTGCTAAGGGTAACGGATTTCGTGAGGAGTTTGTTATTGATGCTGACACTTGTAAGTTGGTGGACTTATATGCGGATAAAACAGATAATCTTCATACTGACCTTCATGAGTGTTTAGGTCATGGTAGTGGACGATTATTGCCTGGGACAGACCCTGATGCGCTGAAGAATTATGGTAATACAATTGAAGAAGCACGTGCTGACCTCTTTGGATTATATTATATAGCTGATCAGAAACTTTTAGAACTTGGACTTTTAGACAGTAAAGAGGCATACAAGGCACAGTATTACAGCTATATGATGAATGGTCTACTCACACAGCAAGTTCGCATAAAACCAGGAAAGCAGATAGAAGAGTCGCATATGCAGAATCGTGCACTTATTGCACAATGGGCAATGGAGTTAGGCAAAGAGAATAATGTTGTAGAACTTATTACTTGTGCGGACAAAATCACAAGTGAATCTAAAACATATGTTCGCATTAACGATTATGATGCTTTACGCAACATTTTTGCTTATCAACTCGCTGAGATACAGCGTATAAAGAGTGAAGGTGACTTTGAGGCTGCACGAATGTTAGTAGAGAAGTATGCTATTAATCTTGACCCAGTACTTCATGCAGAAGTTCTTCGTAGGTATGAGGGTTTGAATATTGCACCTTATAAAGGATTCATCAATCCTATTCTGAAACCAGTTTATAATGAACTTGGTGAGATGATAGATGTTGTTGTTGATTATTTAGAGTCATACACAGAACAAATGCTACGTTACTCTCGAGATTATCAAACTCTTTAATGGAATAGAGTGTGTTTATATTCTACTATATGAATGCAATAATATAAAGCTATTCCCGATAAAGGTAAACAAGTTAGAAAATAAAAGCAGGATGCCAAGTGGTATCCTGCTTTTATTATTTAAATATACTGTTCTGTAAATATTGTCCACATGAAAATAGTGCTCTATTATATATCATAATGAACCTCTTATTTTACTTTTAGTTGATGTATTTATGTTCGTCATAAGTCGTGTTGAGGGTCAACACGTATTGTGTTGTTGGTAAACACCAATGGTGCGAAGTACTAAATACATTTCAACTTGCTAACAAAGTTGAATCAACTTTATGTTAGGAAAAAGCTACACTACCATAAGCAAGCAAAGTTTACTTGATGAGTTGATCTACTCTTTCAATGATAATACAATATCATCCATTTAAAAGAAACTCCTCATGAAAGCTATGCTATTTTACTTTTACTGAACAGTACTATTACTTATAATGCGTTCTTTTTTACTTTCTCCACATAAGCATCAATAGCCGCAACGGCTGTGATGTTCACAATGTCACGTACAGAGCACTCGAAATCAGTGAAGTGAATTGGCTTATTAAGACCCATCTGAATAGGACCAATAACCTCTGCTTCAGGACTCAATGCCTGCAAAAGTTTATAACCACTATTGGCAGAAGACAAGTCAGGGAAGATGAGCGTGTTAACATCTAATCCTTTCAAACGAGTGAATGGGAACTTCTCATCACGTAGTTCTTTATTTAATGCAAAGTTAACCTGCATCTCACCGTCAATTGCCATGTCAGGATACTCCTTTTGCATTTTTTCAACAGCAGTATGTACCTTTAATGGAGAACCTTCCTTATCAGAACCAAAGTTAGAGTAGGAGAGCATTGCGATAGCAGCCTTATCATTGAAGAAGCTAACAGAGTTAGCAGCTAACTTTGCAATGTCAGCCAACACTTCAGCGTCAGGATGACGATTAATAAGTGTGTCTGCTATGTAGAATACACCCTTCTTCGTATTCAGAATATGCATAGTACCAAAGTGTTTGTACTCTGGACGAATACCAATAACATCCTTTGCTACCTTAATCGTATTGCTATATTTGGTATATAGACCCGTGATAAACGCATCAGCATCACCATTCTCAACCATTGACATACCGAAATAGTTGCGCTCATACATCTTATCATATGCTTCCTCAAAAGTATAACCCTCACGTGCACGCTTCTCTGCTAAGTGCTTTGCATAAGTAGCACGACGTCCCTGCTCCTTATCCGCACGCATGTCAACAATTTCAATATCTGAGATATCAAGCTTCAAACGGTTGGCAACACGATTTAGACGGTCAGGATTTCCTAATAAGATAGGAACACAGATTCCCTCTTGCTTAGCTTGTACAGCAGCTTTCATCATAGTCTGGTGACCGCCTTCAGCAAATACAATACGTTGTGGATGCTGTGCAGCAGTGGAGTGAAGAGTATGTGTCAATTTTGTTTCCTGACCTAACATTTGAAGCAGGTGTTGCTTGTAAGCCTTGAAATCCTTGATAGGAGTGCGTGCTACACCGCTGTCCATAGCAGCCTTAGCAACAGCTGCACTAACTTCAGTAATCAGTCGTGGGTCAACTGGTTTTGGGATAAAGTATTTAGGACCGAATGTAAGGTCATTTACATGATAAACCTGATTAACAACGTCTGGTACTGTCTGTTTAGCCAAGTCAGCAATAGCATGGACAGCAGCCATCTTCATTTCCTCATTGATAGCCTTAGCATGAACATCCAATGCACCACGGAAAATGTATGGGAAACCAATCACATTATTAATCTGGTTAGGATAGTCTGAACGGCCAGTTGACATGATTACGTCTGGACGTGCTGCAATAGCATCATCGTATGATATCTCAGGAACAGGATTAGCCAAAGCAAAGACGATAGGATTCTCATTCATTGAACGGATCATATCCTGTGTAAGAATATTACCCTTTGATAATCCAACAAATACGTCAGCCCCCTTAATAGCTTCCTCCAAAGTGTGAACATCTCGACGGTCAGTAGCGAAGAGAGCCTTCTGTGGTGTAAGGTTCTTTAAATCAGAAGTGATAACACCCTTTGAATCGAGCATTACAATATTCTCTTTCTTTAGACCTAAAGCCATATACAGCTTAGTACATGAAATAGCTGCAGCACCTGCACCATTAACAACTAACTTCACATCAGCAATGTTCTTGTCAGCTACCTCCAGTGCATTCTTCAAACCAGCAGCAGAGATGATAGCAGTTCCGTGCTGGTCATCATGCATAACAGGAATGTCAAGTGTCTTCTTTAGACGCTCCTCAATAGCAAAGCATTCAGGTGCCTTGATATCCTCAAGATTGATACCACCAAAGGTTGGAGCAATCTTTTCTACAGCTTCACAAAACTTTTCAGGGTCCTGTTCGTCTACTTCTATGTCGAAAACATCAATACCACCATATATCTTAAACAGTAAACCCTTACCTTCCATTACAGGCTTACCACTCATAGCACCGATGTTACCCAATCCTAAAACGGCAGTTCCATTACTGATAACTGCAACCAAATTTCCTTTGTCGGTGTATTTATATACGTCGTCTGGATTTTGTTGAATTTCTAAGCATGGGTATGCTACGCCAGGCGAATATGCCAGACTAAGATCTGTCTGTGTACTATAAGGTTTTGTAGGCGTTACTTCAATTTTGCCAGGACGGCCGTTGTTATGATATTCCAAAGCGGCTTCTTTTGTTACCTTGACCATAGTTAATCTTTTACTTTTAATATTACAAAAATGTATATTTGACTTACAAAGTTAGTAAAATCCACTCTAAAACAGATGTCATTATGAAAGTTTTTTGTAATTTTGTCGCAAAAATAAAGTTTAATGTATAATACAGCTACAGAAACCACTTATCGGCAGGAACTTAAAGAGAAGATTCTCATTACTGCCATAAACCTTTTCCATAAACATGGAATAAGGAGTGTTAAGATGGATGATATTGCCAATGAACTTAAAATATCAAAGCGTACACTCTATGAAATATACAGCAATAAGGAAGAATTGCTGTTAGAAGTCGTGCGACGTGATAAGCAAAGAGAGAAACGACGGATGGACGAGATAGGCAGAACTGGATCGAACGTAATAAATATAATTATAGAAATCAGCCGTTTCCGCTTAGAAGAGTTTAGTCAGATTAACCCTCTCTTCTTTGAAGAAATACATAAATATCCAGAGTTATTGGCTTATGTCCGTAGGTTGCATGATGAAAGAGAATCCGATGCTCATGCTTTTATACAGCGTGGTATAGATGAAGGCTTGTTCCTTCCTAATTTAAATTATGATATCGTACGTACAATGACAGTTACTTTACAGAATGCTATTATGAATCAATATCTTTATAAGAAATACGATATAAAGGAACTGGCACATGTTAGTATATTATTCTTTATACGCGCTTATTGCACAATGAAAGGTGTTAAGATGTTGGATGAAGAACTAAATTCTCTTCCCTTGTCTTAAAGTGAATAATCAGCATACTATGTTTTTTGCATTTCAAAAGTGATGCATTTAGGTAAAAGATAATTAGTAAATGAAAGATAATACATATAAGACATTGCTGCTAACATTATTAGTAGCATTGTTTCTTTTTCTGCTTCATTTTCTTCCTACCTTCAAGATAGGAGATGCGAAGCTCCGAGAGATAGACATTCTGAGTGATCTTGCACAAAAGAAAAAAGTACTTGAAGACGTTATTCCTTCTCCAAAGAAACCTTCAGCTATTGTTGCTTACGATAAAGATGGAAAGGTTATAGATTTTAAGGAGGAATGGCCTAAGGGTACAGAGCGTATCGTTGATTATTCTGCAGGTAAACCTGGTGGACTTGATCATTTCTATAGTCAACTTAATATGTTGGCTCAGAAGCAAGCAGTTGGTCGTCCTGTTCGTATTGCCTATTTTGGTGATTCATATATAGAAGGAGACATCTTATTAGCTGATTTACGTGAAGACCTTCAGAAGCTGTATGGTGGTTATGGCGTAGGTTGGATAGATGCTGGTAATGATCTTGACCAATACAAGCATACAGTGGATAATAAATTCACGGGACTTACCGAACATATGGTTAAGAAGCCAGCAAGTTATGATGTTAATCAAGCAGGTATTGCGGAGCGTTATTATACAATGAATGGACAAGCTACTATGTCTTATGCTCCTTTTTCATTGTCTCATGACTACAGTCGCACTGAAAAATGGGCAAGCACATGGCTTTATCTTCGTTCAAAGGGAGGTGCAAACGTAACCTTTGAGATTGATGGTGGTAAGACAAGTACGCAGCGTGTCAATCCGTCGTCAGCAGTACAAGCTGTAAAGATGGATGGTGTTACTTCTCATGCAACAATAAAGGTGAATGGTTCTAATACTGTTCTCTTTGGTACATCACAAGAGGGACGCGAAGGAATTGTTGTTGACAACTTCAGTATGCGTGGCTCTTCTGGAACATCATTGGCAAAACTTCCAGAACAGATGTTGAAGGAATTTGCTCTTGTTCGTCCGTATGATCTTATCGTATTTCAGTTTGGTGTCAATGCTGTAGATGCAGAGACAACTCCTGAGCGATTGAAGAAGTATATGGCTGACATGAAGCTTGTTGTAGATCTCTTCCACAAGTGTTTCCCTGAAACGAGCATTCTTATTGTTAGTAGTCCTGACCGTGGCTCAAAGACTTCACCTGATGGTACAATGAAGGGAGTTGAGATGTTGGTGGGCTATCAAGAACAACTTGCTGCCGATAGCCATGTCGGCTTCTATAATCTTTTCCGTGCTATGGGTGGTCCAGGTACGATGATGCGCATCGTAGACGAACAGAGTATGGGTACAAAGGATTATGTACACATTAATTATAAAGGTGGTAAATATGTCAGTCAGCGTATTTTCAAGTCTATTGTAGCAGGACAAAAGAATTATACAAGACGTGAGAAATTAGTTGAAGAGTAAGTATTTATTAGTACAACATAGAAACAGATGGATTTAAGTAATTTGTTTAGCCAATTCATGGCTATATTAAAAATCTTCCTACAGAATATAGAGTCATATGTCTCAGGCCTTGATTTTACAAAGGTAGCTGATATCTTGCTCTATAATTCACGCGAACCGCTCCTTTTCTCATCAGGTGCATTCCTTTTTATCTTCCTTGTCTTTATGATAGGTTATTACTGTCTGCGAAACAAGGTTGATGCAAGACTTCTCTTTGTGACGCTCTTCTCTTATTATTTCTTTTATAAGAGTAGTAGCTTCTATTTTCTATTGTTACTTATCGTAACAGTCAGCGACTTCTATATTGCAAGACGTGTTGCTAAGGGAAAGCATCCTAAGTTGTGGTTGGCTTTGACACTGTTGATAGACCTTGGACTGTTGGCTTACTTTAAGTATACTAACTTCTTTGCTGGAATGGTAACGCAGATGATAGGTGGAAACTTCCAGCCTTGGGATATCTTCTTGCCAGTAGGAATTAGCTTTTACACCTTTAAGACAATTTCATACGTCGTAGACGTATACAGAAAGAAGACTGAACCAATGGAGTCACTTCTTGACTATGCGTTCTACGTCAGCTTCTTCCCAACACTTCTCGCTGGTCCGATAACGCGTGCAACAGACTTTGGTCCACAGATTCGCAAACCATTACATATCAGCCGTGAGATGTTTGCTCAGGGAGTATTCTTTATTGTCATAGGTCTCTTTAAGAAAGCGGTTATCTCTGATTATATCTCACAAAACTTTGTAGATCGTATCTTTGATAACCCAACGCTCTTCTCTGGTGGCGAGGTTCTTCTTGGTCTTTATGGCTACTGTATTCAGATTTACTGCGACTTCTCTGGCTATTCTGATATGGCAATTGGTATTGCATTACTGCTTGGATTTAAGATTCCAATGAACTTCAATGCACCGCTTACAGCCGATTCCATGACTGATTTCTGGCGTCGTTGGCATATTTCGCTTTCAACTTGGATTCGTGATTATGTCTATATCTCACTTGGTGGAAACAAGAAGGGAACACTTCGTATGTATTTCAATCAGATGGTAGCTATGACTGCCTGCGGTCTTTGGCACGGAGCTTCGTTGAACTTCATTGTCTGGGGTGTCTTGCATGGTGCATTGGTTTGTGTACATAAGTTCTGGTCTCAGACTGTTTTGAAGCACGATCGTCGTTATCATCCATCTGGTCTTCGTCGGTTTATTTCAGTATTTATTACTTTCCACGTTCTCTGTTTCACATGGTTGTTCTTCCGTTGCAAGGACTTTGATGCAGTGTGGGTTATGGTAAAGCAAATGTTTACGAAGTTCAATCCTTCCGTACTTCCTGACGTCTTCATGGGGTATAAGTATGTATTCTTACTGATGATATTTGCGCTTCTTACGCATTGGATTCCAGACTCATGGCAAAACCGTTGTGTTCGTATCTTAGAGAAGGGTGGTGTCTTACTCTCTGCAATTGCAATTACGATTGTTATCTTTATTATTATGCAGGTAAAGAGTTCTGATATACAGCCATTTATTTACTTCCAGTTCTAATTGGCTCTTGATATAAAAGACAGCGCATAGGGTTAAACTAAATGTTAGATTAACTGTATGCGCTGTTTTATTTGCTTCTTATAATCTACGTTGATAGCTGTCTTTGCCTTGCAAAAAATACTTACAAAAAGCTGAGTAAATATGCTTTAAATAAGCAAAATAAAAGTCTTAATATGGAGCTTTGCAACTAACAGATTATCAGTTAATTATAAAAGTGCTTGGTAATAGGTGCTTAATTAGCCTTCAAAAGGGCGTTAACAGCATCGCAAAAGGGCGTCTTTTGGATGCCAATTAAGCCTTAATTGGAATGCAATTAAGCCTTGTTTAAAAATAAGGATATGAATTTTTATTACAGAACGAGGTCTTTTAGCTTTAAAAGATGATGTAAAGAAGTAACTAAAAGTAGACTTATTGTTTTGGATGAATCTCGTTAGTATTATTATAATAAATAGGTGTAATTGTTGCTAATTTCGCTTTTTTTTATTAAGTTTGCATAATAACTCCTACTTTTTTCTGAAATAAGAAACCATAATGAAGATTGATATAAAGAGCATCAAGTACTTCTTAACTGTTGGTATGTTCATGAAAACTGAGCATAGCTCAAAACATAGAAACATGTTAATTAAACAGCTTCAGAAGTTTTATCTTGCTGTCAAATTCTTTTTTGTACGTGATCATGCTGCTGCTACGGCACAACTTTCGTTCTCTACGATAATGGCAATTGTGCCAATAGCATCTATGATTTTTGCTATTGCAAATGGCTTTGGTTTTGGGCAGTTCCTCGAAAAACAGTTTCGTGAAATGTTGTCTGCACAACCCGAAGCGGCTACTTGGCTGTTAAAGCTTACGCAGTCTTACCTTGTTCATGCTAAGACAGGACTCTTTATTGGAATAGGACTGATGATAATGCTTTATAGTGTTTTCTCTCTGATTAGAACGGTAGAGACTGCTTTTGATAATATATGGCAGGTTAAGGATAGTCGCCCTATTAGTAGGATAGTCATAGATTATACGGCTTTAATGTTTCTCGTACCTATTAGCATTATCATTCTTTCAGGACTTAGCATCTATTTCTATAGCTTTGTAGAGAATCTAAATGGTTTGCGTTTTCTCGGAACTATTGCGAGCTTTTCACTTCGTTATCTTGTGCCATGGGCTATCCTTACCCTTATGTTCATTGTGCTTTATGTTTTCATGCCCAATGCGAAAGTAAAGATTACGAAGACAGTTGCTCCTGCGATGATAGCCAGTATCGCTATGCTTTGCTTACAAGCGGTTTATATACATGGACAGATTTTTCTTACAAGTTATAATGCCATTTATGGTTCGTTTGCAGCACTTCCACTATTTATGTTGTGGATACTTGCATCGTGGTATATCTGTCTATTCTGTGCAGAACTCTGTTATTTTAATCAAAATTTAGAGTACTATGAGTGTCTGATAGATACAGAAGATATATGTCATAATGACCTTTTAATACTGTGTGCGACTGTATTGAGCCATATCTGTCAACGTTTTGCAAATGACCAAAAGCCTCAGACTGCATTACAAATAAAGTATGAAACGCATATTCCTATTCGTGTGATGACGGATATTCTCTATAGATTAAAAGAGGTCAATCTCATCTCGGAGAACTTTTCACCTACTTCTGATGAAGTAACTTATACGCCTACGCACGATACAAATAACATAACTGTAGGTGAAATGATTGCTCGTTTAGAATCTACTCCAGCATCGGATTTTGCCCTTTTAGGTTTCTCTCCTAAAAAGCATGGAACCATGACATATATAATAGGGTGGGAAGTATACGCGAGGCTTATCTTTGTGAGTTGAAATCAATCAATATTAAAGAACTAATAAGTTATTCAGAGAATTAAAGGATTATTTTAGATTTAGTGGTATACTTCGTTGATTGTTTTTTAAGAAGGATAATATTGTAACACTAAACCATCTGATATTCTCTTCCAAACGAATATGATAACATAATAAAAGAGCCAGTTCTGCAATAGAAAACTGGCTCTTTTATCGTACTATAAAATCTTGTTTTATCTATGAAGTATGATTTTTGTTACAACTCCTAAATGATGCTTCGCTTTTAGAAGCTAACAAAAGTATCATCTTCTATACTTAATGAGGTTTTTCAAGACTTTGTCATTTCGATTTGTTAAGGGTCAGTCCTAAAACCCAGTTGCAAGCCTATCCTCTTAAGCACACAATTTCATAAGCCTATATAAAAAGAAAGGAATATCTGTGACTCCTCTGAACTGTGCCCTGAATGCCTTAACCTTAGCATTGAATGACTCGGCATTTGCATTCGTAGCTCTGTTTACAAAGAAATTGAGTATGGTTTGATAATGATTTTCAAACGTGTCAATCACTGTGTAGAAATTGTCCACTCCCAGCTCTTCAACCTCATTAAACCATTTTGCCAGCTTCAGCCTTGCAGCATCCTTGATGCTCTTGATGTTATAAATATCGGTAAGTTTCATAGCCAAGTCATATGCCTTTTTCAGTGTCGGATAATGTTCAAAGATGATTTGTGCCCTACCTTTCTGTGTTTCAGTCCACTTGGTCTTGTGCTTGGTCAATATGAACTTTGCTCTGGCGAGCAACTGCTTACGCGTGTCACCATTGCTGTATCTAAATGGTATATATTCCTTTCCCTTACTTTTAGCTTCTTTTATCTCCTCATTCTCTTTATCTCTTGCCATCCATCGGTAAGCGATACGCATGTCATCCAGAGCATCATAATATAGTTTCTGTACATGAAATCTGTCATTGGTAATAAGTGCTTTGGGAAAAACAGAGCGGGCTATACGCATCATAGAAGATGATAAATCGAGTGTTATCTCTTTGACAGTCTCCCGTTTAGAAAGGTTTATCGTCTTGAGAATTTGGATGACGTCCTCAGCCTTGGTCCCTTTAACCACAGCTACCAAAGTCCCTTTTCTGCCCTTTCCCGCCTTGTTGGTCAGAAAAGTATAAACCTCGCCACTACTTAGACAGGTCTCATCAATACTTAGATTCTCTCCTATGTTGTCTTCAAACAATAGCCAGTCTTGAGCATGATCTAACTGATCCCAGCTACGATAATCACTGAGATGTTCCTTGTACTGTGTGGATAACAGCTTGCCATTTACGCCATAGTGAGCACCGATACTTGCGATGCTCTCTGCAGTGGACTCAATTCTATTCTTTTAAAAAAGAAACGAACTCGGGGGATAGTTTACTGCCCTCAGCCGTCAAATCATCATATGAATAAGTAAATATCTCTCCGTTGGAACTGTCACGCCATTTGCGACGGCGAACATGGAGGTAAACTGCTTTGCCACGAAGGGGGAAGTCCTGAATAACACGCTCGCTGGTAAAACCATAACTGCTTACGGTGCCTAACTTATGGTCTGACTTTTCCATAAAATTACGCTCGTCAAGCCAAAAATCAAACTGAGAAACACTCTCTTGAATATCGACCACATCAAAGTAGTCGGCAAGTACATCTGGAAAGATGCAACGTAATAATTGGTGACTCTTCATGATGCAAAGGTAATAAATACTTATGAAATTATGTGCTTAAGAGGGTAGACTTGCAACTGGGTTTTAGGACTGACCCTTTGTTAAGACAATAAGGTCATAGTATATTAAAAATAAAAAGTCCCAAACTGTTGGTCTGGGACTGAAAGATTACTTGTCTCACGACAACTAATCTTCTAACCTTAATAATCTAATACCATGAAAAACACGTTGCAAAGATATCTAAATCTTGTTATATTTCCAAATATACAATGTTAAATAAGATAAATATTAAGATTTATCTTCTAACTTTTGAAATATCTCTACAATTGTGGCTTTACGGGTCTATTTTATACTATTGAGCAAACCAAGTTTGCCATCGTTTACTAACTTAACGATGAGTTCACCAAATAAAGTATTTTGCCATGCAAACCACTCACGTGTAAATTTGTTAGCATCATCCTTATAAAAACTCTCGTGGATAAAGCCTGTTCCGGCATCAGTATTCATTAACATTTCAATGCACTGTCGAATTTCCTTATCATCTTTTGATGTGAAAGCCCGCATCATGATAGACATTGGCCATATCATATCGTTACCAATATGTGGACCACCAATGCCTTCGCCAGCCTTACCACGATGGAAATAAGGATTATCCTCACTCCATACATAACGGCGAGTGTTCTGATAGATTGGGTCGTCTACGCTTACATCACCAAGATATGGCATAGCTAACAGACTTGGTACGTTGGCATCATCCATTAAGAAGTAGCTGCCAAAGCCATCTACTTCATAAGCATATATCTTACCATATTTAGGATGTTCGTATACAGCATACTTCTGTAAAGCATCATTTACCTCATTAGCAAGGTCGGTACATTGAGTAGCAAGAACAGTATTCTTATTTACCTTGGTTAAAATCTCTGCTGCTTTGCGAAGAGAAGATACTGCCATAAAGTTTGATGGAACAAGAAATTGTAGAGTCGTCGCATCGTCTGAAGGGCGAAAGGCAGAAGCAATCAGTCCTACAGGCTTAACAGGTGCACCCCAACCTGCATTGTTCATTGTGTCAAGTGCACGGTCGGTAACACGTAAGAACTTATAGGTTCCTCTGCCGTCTTTCTTCTGCTGCTCATGGAAAGTATTTAGAATGTTCTCTACTGCCTTAACCCATTCTGGACCAAAAACACTTTTGTCGCCTGTTACTTTCCAATATTCATATGCAAGGCGGATAGGGTAACAGAGTGAGTCAATCTCAAACTTACGTTCGTGTAACTCCGGTTTCATATCCGTTTCATCGGTCATCCAACGGCCATTTGGGTCTGGCTTATGATTGAATGCATTAGCATATGGATCGATGTTGATACATTTAAATTGGCGATTAATAACACCAGCTAACATCTTCTTCAGTTTCTTATCCTTTCCTGCTAATTGTACGTATGGCCACACTTGTGCGCCTGAATCGCGAAGCCACATAGCAGGAATGTCACCAGTATAAACGTAAGTGTCAGGTGTTCCATCAGCTTCCTCACCATAGTGAACAGTAGTATCGAGTGTGTTTGGGAAGCAATTCTCAAACATCCATGCCAAACGTTTATTGGTTAACTTCTTTATAATATTCTGTATTTCCTTCTCAACAGCTTCTGAGCGGAAAAGTCTTTCTGTTTCTTTAGGACGTTTCGAGATGAAAGTCACTGCATCTGCTGGACAGGTGAGTTGGTTTGCCGGTACCTTATTAATATTGTCAGCATTGATTGGTTGCGCCTGTAATGCCATTAGCGCAACGAATGTTGATGTGATATAGGTTATCTTTCTCATACGTTATGATTTAGTTTTATTGATACATATTGATGCTGTCAATAATCTGATAAACTTCTTCATCAGTCATTGTCGGATTGCAAGGGAGGGAGAGTTCTTGGTGATGGATGAACTCTGTAATAGGATAATGTTGCTTGTTCCATTCCTTATAAGCCTCTTGCTGATGTGGTGGAATGGGGTAGTGTATCATCGTTTCAATACCATTATCTTTGAGATATTGTTGCAAACGATTACGAGATGGACAGAGAATAGGGAATATGTGATAAACATTATCTCTGTCATTATCCTTTATCAATGTTATTTGTGGGTTGTTAATGCCCTCTAAGTATGCTTTAGCAATCTGCTTTCTACGTTGGTTTTCTTTATCGAGATAGGTGAGTTTTACATTGAGAACGGCAGCTTGAATTTCATCCATACGGCTATTCTTTCCCTTGAAGGAAAACTCATATTTGCGTGTAGATCCATAGTTGGCAAGGCTACGAATAGTCTGTGCCAACTGTTCATTATCGGTTGTTACAGCTCCAGCATCACCTAAGGCACCAAGATTCTTGCCTGGATAAAAACTATGTGCGGCTGCATTTCCAAGGCTTCCTGTACGTTTGTTACCAAAGTGACAGCCGTGCGCTTGCGCATTATCTTCAAGCAGTAAGAGGTTATGGTGTTTACAAATGTCGCCAATGAAAGGCATATAGGCACATCTTCCATAAAGGTGTACAAGCATAATGGCACGTGTACGAGAGGTGATAGCTTGTTCAATCTGTTTCTCATCTATCTCTAAGGTGTTGATATCGGGTTCAACAAGGATAGGGGTAAGGTGGTTTTCGGTGATGGAAAGGATAGTTGCTATATATGTATTGGCAGGAACTATAACCTCATCACCTTCTTTTAGAAGTCCTAACTCTATATAGGCACGGAAGATAAGACAGAGTGCATCAAGCCCATTACCACATGTTACACAGTACTTTGTACCAATGTATTGTGCATAATTATTTTCAAATAAAGCTATATGCTCCCCCTGCAGATACCAGCCAGAACGTAGTACCTGATTAACAGCTGTAGTAATCTCTGATTCATGTAATGCTGTTATTTTTTGAAGTGAGAGATAGTTTATCATGTTTATTCTTTAATGAAGTAGGTTGAGTATGGTCGGAATCTTAATATTACTCTATGATAGTATCTGTTTCCCACTCATAACAGTCATAGCATACACCTCGTCCTCCAAAGCCTTCTTTTTGGAAAATAAGCGTTGTGTTTAGAATCTTTCCTTCCTCTTCTGTGCTTTTACCAAAGTCAAAGAAGCCCTTATGATTGGCATATTCATTATTAAGAATATAGTCAAAGAGAAGATCGATAGCCCCAAGCCTTTTCCCTTCTGGAGATGCTGAGATATACTGAGAATGAACGACTCGTGGCATTTCGTAGATGATAGTACCCCCAATAGCTATCCCTTTGTCGTTGTATGCCATGAATAGTCTAATCGAGTTAGGGAACCGACTGTGGAGTAAAGTTAACTCTTCAAGGGAGTGTACAGGGTGAGTTGCATACTTATTGGTGAGGTTCTTATCGAGAATATCCCAAAAAGTTGCAAGGTCTTGACTCTCTCGAACTGTCACACCAGCACGTTTGGCCTTCCTAACTCCACTTCGACGACTCTCATTGAACTTTATACGTGAATCGAAAGGAATAGTACTTGATATGTCACGAGCCGTTAGTTGTGCATGACAAATAAATGTTAGTGCATAGAGATCTTCCTCGGCAGGATAACAATGGTATATCCATGGCGTAGGTTTATAGATAACTCTTTGTACTCCAGAATGGTTAAGATATTCATTAATCTTTATGAATACTTCGCAAATCTCTGCTGTAGTAGCCTGTTTCTTTGTTATAAGTCCACCGTAAGTTAATCCTTGATGAGAGTAAAGTGTGTCGCCTAAACGATTAGCAGGTAAGAGTGCATAGAGCTGTCCTTTTCGATAAATCATCAGCGAAGTATCCTGAAATCTATCGGCATGATAATCCATATAAGAACGATTGAAGAGGAATGTTCCTTGTCGTGAATCCTCAATAAACCCGTTCCACGCTTGTGCTTGTTCTTGCGTGTATTGCTTTACTTCAAACATTATATTTTAGGATTGCATAAAAGAAGATAGTCTGAAGGGTCTTCTTTTATCCTTTTATATCTAATCTATGGTTTTACTTTTATCCTTTCTTAGAACACTTATAGTTAAGAAACTCTGTGTATTCACGGATATAATCATTCTCTTCAAAAGAATCTTCTGCCAAAACAAGGCATACGGCTCCTGATGAAAAATCATCGAGTGTACGCCATGTATCAGTCTCAACTAAGAGTCCTTGATAAGGATGATTCAAGAGAAAAGATTGCTTATCACGTCCATTATCGAGGGTAACCGTGAAGGAACCGCTAACAGCAATGATGAATTCTCGGCAATGTTTATGGGCATGACCACCACGGCAAGCACCTAAAGGTACATCGTATGTCCAATAAACACGAGAAATGTTGAAAGGAATATCCTTCATTCCCTCAGCAATAGAGAGGTTACCACGTGGGTCCACCATCTTTTGTAAGGAGATAATCTTTCCTATTGAAGCTTCTGTTTTTTCCATTCTTACAGCCTTTAGACTATTCAGTCTTTATTTCTTCATATAGGGATCTGTACCCAACACGGTTGCTGCGACACGCTTAGTCTTATCACGAAGTGCATCCATATCTGTTCCTACTTCTCCATAACAGAGTGCTACACCCATACGACGACCCACGTGAGCAATTGGTTTACCGAAGATACGTAAGCGTGTTCTATCTTCGTTGCAAGCATCTAATAGGTTGTATGATAAAGGTTTGTCAGTCTCAATAGGAGAAAGAATTACAGCAGAACAACCTGCATGTTCAAGGTGGATAGCAGGGATTGGGAGTCCCATTACAGCACGGAAATGAAGTTCAAATTCGCTGAAGTTAGTCGTATGTGTCAATGTGACCATACCTGTATCATGTGGACGAGGTGATAATTCTGAGAAGATTACTTCTCCCTTCTTTGTTAAGAAGAACTCGACTCCCCAGATACCATATCCGGTTAGTGCGCGTGTTACTTCATTGGCAATATGTTCTGCCTGTCGTAATGATTCTTCAGAGATAGTGTATGGTTGCCAGCTTTCACGATAATCACCACCTTTCTGTATGTGTCCAATAGGTGGACAGAAGAGGGTAGGACCATTCTTCTGTGTCACTGTAAGTAGCGTAAACTCACTTTCAAACTCAATAAACTCTTCAATAATAACTTCTTTTACATCGCCACGTGCGCCATCCATAGCATTATGAAAAGCTTCTTCAAGTTCTTCATCATTGTGAACATAGCTCTGACCGTGTCCACTTGAACTCATTAAAGGCTTAACAACACATGGGAAACCAATCTCGTCAGCTGCAGCTTTGAACTCATCATATGTCTTTGCATAGAAGTATTTGGCTGTTCTTAAACCCAAGTCACGTGCTGCAAGGTCGCGTATGGCACGACGATTCATGGTGAAATTTACTGCGCGTGCTGATGGAGCAACTTGTATTCCACGTTCTTCATAATCAAACAAACGTTCAGTTCTGATTGCTTCAATCTCAGGAATAATCAAGTCTGGTTTGTGCTTATCTACAATAGCATCAAGGGCTGTACCATCAAGCATATCTATTACTTCAGACTCATCAGCTACCTGCATGGCTGGTGCATTCTCATAACTATCGCAAGCAATGACATATTGTCCAGCGCGTTTAGCTGCTATAACGAACTCTTTGCCCAGTTCGCCTGAGCCTAATAACAAGATTTTTTTCATTTGAAGATGTGTTGTCTATCTTTTGTTTGTGAGAAGGTTTTACACCCTCGCCGTATAATGAAGAGTTAGACGAGGGTGTGAGATTATATTTTAGTAGATTTATTATCTTCCTTTTTTTGTGTACATCATGTCATAGTACTTTTGGTAATCTCCAGAAGTAACCTCTTGAATCCAGTCTTGATGCTCTAAGTTCCAACGGATAGTTTTTACAATACCGTCAGCAAACATTGTTTCAGGATACCAACCTAACTCATTCTTTATCTTTGTTGGATCAATGGCATAACGTGCATCATGACCAAGACGGTCTGGAACATGTGTGATTAACTCTTCATTAATCCAGCTGATATCAATGTCACCATTTGAGTCTTTGACCTGCTTCTTGAGGATAGTACGGAGGTTCTTATCCTCTGCCATCATGTCATGGATAGTCTTTATTGTGAGTTTAACGATGTCGATATTCTTCATTTCATTATGTCCACCAACATTGTAAACTTCACCTACACGACCTTCACGTACAACCATATCAATAGCCTTACAATGATCCTCTACATAAAGCCAGTCGCGTACATTCAAACCCTCACCATATACTGGGAGTTTCTTTCCCTCGAGGATATTATTGATAATTAATGGAATCAATTTCTCTGGGAAGTGGTAAGGACCATAGTTGTTTGAACAACGTGTAATACTGATAGGCATATGATAAGTGTCGTGATAAGCCATTACAAAATGGTCAGCACTTGTCTTGCTGGCAGAATATGGGCTATGTGGGCAGAGTGGAGTCTCCTCTGTAAAGTAGCCTTCTGCTCCCAATGAACCATACACCTCGTCTGTTGATACCTGATGATAACGCTTGCCTTCCTTCCATGTAGGATAACCCTGCTCGTCCTTACCTGTCACCCATGCACGACGTGCAGCATCCATAAGGTTCTGTGTACCAAGAATGTTTACAGAAAGAAACAACTGTGGGTCTTCAATTGAACGGTCAACATGACTTTCAGCTGCAAAGTTTACGAGATAGTCAATGTCATATTTTGCAAAGAGTTGGTCTACAAGCTCACGATCGCGGATGTCACCCTTTACAAAGATGCAACGCTTATCGTCGATATCATCTTTAATAGTACCGAGGTTACCTGCGTATGTAAGTGCATCGAGGACAATAACCTTAATATCTTCATTCACATACTTCTTATGAAGTAAATACTTAATGTAGTTTGCTCCGATAAAACCGGCAGCACCAGTTACTAAATAAGTTTTCATATCTGTGTTATTTAACATGTTTGTTATTCTTTTGGGTAAGTTTTAATAGTCTTTGATTGTAATCGAATCTTAATATAGTTCTTTTACAATTCAAATTTATTTATTTCCTAATGTTATAACCTCGCAATCAGTAAATTTATCACCTTCGATGGTTAATCTCACTAAAGTTCTTTCTTTATGCCATCCGCGAAGACCAGCTGCACCAGGATTGATATGAAGTAGGTTTAGTGTCTTGTCGAATTGTATTTTGAGGATATGTGAATGTCCATCAACAAAAAGGTTGGGTGGAGAAGCATAGAGCATACTCTGTACTGAACGGTCATAACGTCCAGGATAACCTCCAATATGTTTAAGTAGCACGTCAACATCCTCGCACTTAAAGCGCAGAATTTCCCGATATCGGTTGTGCATAGTGTAATCATCTATATTCCCACATACAGCGCGAAAGATGGGTTTCATTGACTCAAACTTATCTGCAACTTCTAATGATCCTATATCACCAGCATGCCAAATCTCATCACATTCCCCAAGATAGTATTTGTATTTATCATCCCAGTAGCCATGAGTATCAGAGATTATACCAATTCGTTTCATTAAAGACTTTTCCTTTTGATAAAATCTGCTATCAGATCCTTTGTTTTTTCTAAGCCAAGTATACTTGCATCAATGCAAAGGTCATAACTTTCAGCATGCCCCCAAACCTTTGTTGTGTAATAGTTATAGTATTTGGCACGCTCGCTTTCTCCATTTTCAATAAACTTACGAGCTTCTTCTTTAGAGCATCCACGTCGCTCACATACATTAGCAATACGAGTGTCCATTGATGCTGTTATAAAGATATTGATGGTGTTTGGATTATCACGTAATACGTAATCTGCTGTTCTACCAACAAACACACAGCGTGGGTTCTGCTTTGCTACTTCACGAATGGCATCGCTTTGGAACTGATAAAGACTTTCTTGTGAAAAATTACTCTTATAAAAGTCATTGTCACCTAAGAGAGGAAGGTGTATATGAAAGTGCCCTTTCATAAATCCTTTTTGCTCGTCGTTTTGCTCAAAGAACTTCTCTGAAAACCCACTTTCCTTAGCTGCAATGTTAAGAATCTCTCGGTCATAGTATTGGCAATCGAATTCTTCAGCAAGCATCTTGGCGATAATATGACCACCACTGCCTATCTGACGACCAACGTTTATGATTAGTTCCTTTTCCATATTTAGATTCTTTATTTATGAATTTAAGTTTTGATTGTTCACACTTTGTCTTTTCAACCGACGCATATAAGCCATCATAATGATAGCTGCAACTAATGATGCCAAGAAGTCACTTGAAGGCAATGATGCCCAAACACCATTTAAGTTGAAGAAATGTGGTAGGATTACAAGTAGTGGAATTAAGAATAGTAATTGGCGAGATAGGGATAAGAAAATGCTTATCTTTACTTTACCAATACACTGAAAGAAGTTTGTTACAACCATCTGAAATCCCACGACAGGATACATCATCATGTTTATTTGAATAGCCTTAATTGCTTGGCGAATTAATTCTGGGTCCTTTGTGAACATACGTGCACAGTAATATGGAGCTAAATGGGCAATTAGCCAACCTGTAACCATTATCCCTGTTGCAGCAAAGATAGTAAGTTTCAATACACGCATAAGCCTATCAGTCTGCTGTGAACCATAGTTATATCCTGCAATAGGCTGCATACCTTGGTCTAATCCGATGACAAACATTACAAAAATCATAGCCACACTATAAGCTATGCCGAATGCTCCAACAGCCATATCACCACCGTATCTGACAAGTTGATTATTCATAAAGATAACCACAATACAAGCACAAACATTCATCAAGAATGGAGAAATACCAATAGAGATGATGTTTTCTACCAAATGTCTTTTAAGACGATAGATCCCCCGCTTTAGATGTAATATCTCATCTTTGTTAGTAAACTGCTTCATCTGCCAGCAAAGAGCTAATGCTTGTGATAAAACAGTTGCGAAAGCTGCACCACGAATTCCCCATCCCCAAAGTCTGATAAAGATAAAGTCTAAAACTATATTCATCAAGACTGTGAAAATCGTAGCCATCATTGCCTGTCGAGGTTTTGATGCTGCACGAAGTACTGCATTCATTCCAAAGTACATGTGAGAGATGATATTTCCCGCCAAAATAACCTCCATAAAACTGTGGGCATAGGGGATTGTAGCATCACTTGCACCAAAGAATCGTAAGATGGGGTCAAGAAAGATAAGGCAGATAATACCAAATGCACTTCCTATAATCAGATTAAGCGTTACTGTATTACCAAGTATATTCTCTGCTGTGTCATAGTCACGCTGACCTAATTTCACACTGATAGACGTAGAGGCTCCTATTCCTACTGCTGCACCAAAGGCTACACCAAGGTTGATAAAAGGGAAAGTAATAGCTAAACCAGATATAGCCATTGGTCCTACGATCTGACCAATGAATATTCGGTCTACTATGTTATAGAGTGAGGCTGCTATCATAGCAATAATTGCTGGGAACGCATATTGTGCCAACAATTTACCAACAGGTTTTGTGCCTAACTCTAAAGTTGCATTCTTATTATCCATCAAGATTCTATTACTTGTCTACGAATGAATGGAATTCCTCCTTATACTATGCTTGCAAATGTACGAAAAAAAAATGAGAAAACCTATTTGTTATGCAATGATTTGTAGGTTAATAAAACGTGTAACAGTATTCACTTAGTACTTATACTAAGTTAGTCTTAATTTATCTTCATAAGGAGAAATATTTATTTTCATGAAAAAAAATATTTCTGTTCACGTAAATAAATATTTTTTTTCATGAAAATAATTTGGAAGAGAGCGTATTTGAGGAGAACAAACAAGTCTATAACTTATAAAATATATGGTTATAATAAACTTTAATTATACCAATTAAATTACTAATATATAGTTGTTTAACTTATCAATCCGTCTCCCTCGAAACAAGCAACTTGTCTACTTGTAAACCTGTTTACTCACCAACTTGCAACCTATACAAGTTCAACCTTCTCCATTTCCTGCTCTTTGTCGCAGTAATGACATTTAAGAATACCATGCTCCTTATCGACAACATGGAAGATAGTATCCATTGGTTCATTATTAGTGATACACTTTGGGTTATTGCATCTTACAATGCTCCGAAGCTCATCCGGTGTCACAACCTTCTTCTTCTCTACCACTTCATAGTCATTAATGATGTTCAACACCACGTTCGGTGCCACGACCGACAAACGAGAAATTTCATCATCGGTAAAGAACTTATCGCTCACCTTGATGATTCCCTTTGTGCCTACCATCTTCGATGAGAAGTTGAAACCAATAGTGACAGGTGTGGAGAGCTTCTGGAGCTGTAATAGGTTCACAACCTGAAAAGTCTTCTCTGCTGGAATATGATCTATAACGGTGCCGCTCTCAATAGCAGCTACCAGACGTTCTTTCTTTGACATAATGATATGAGCCTCACTCCGTCTCCTTGATATGAAGGAATGCCTGACAGGGTATTTGTGGGCAGTTTTCTTTGTTCACTCATAGGCATTGTGAGTATGTATTTTATTTTTCTTGGGTGATTTTCACTCTATCTACGGCATCGTCTGCTCTTATCCCAAAGATTAGCTTACGTATTTTACCCGTGGTGTTGGGGGTGATGGTAATTGTGAGTGTATTGCCTGTTAATTCTGCTGTGAACCATTTTCCAACAATGCCAGTACTGATTACCTCTTCTCCATATATTACTGATGAATCATCAACAGTCTTTCTTGCAAATCGCAGAGTTTGGTAGTTGGTACATACCAACTTGTAGGTTCCTCCTTCAGCAGGAACTGTTATATTCCTTGGGTCACCAGTGTAGTCTGAAGTCCACTTAAAAGTTGTTCTGTGGATATCATCAATCGTATTCTTGCTACAACTGAATTGGGTGGTTAAAAGAACCAGCAACAATGTTGCAAATGTTACATTCTTAAGTTTATTCATGCTCATTAAATGGATATAGTTATATAGATATTATGAGTATATTGCATCTATTTCTGTGTTACTTCTACATGATCGAAGACGTCGCCAGCTGTCACAACGATAGATAGTTTACGTTCTTTACCAGTTGAGTTGGGCAGAAGAGTAATATAAAAAGTATTCTCTTTTGCTAATACATCGTACCAATCATATTTAATATGACGAAAATCTTGCTCTTTACTACCGGCATAGATGACAGTGTCAGCATCTGTCACGCTACTAATCCATGGTCCCCCATAGTTGGTACATTTTAATTGATAAGTTCCACCTTCTGCTGTAGCAGTAATCTTTCTCGGGTCTCCTGGGCGGTTCGAAGTCCACTTCATAGGATCCCAACGACCATCTTCAGAGTTTAGTTCGCAGCTGAATAGGGTGGTCAAAACTATCAGTAGCAAAGCGGCAAACGTACTCTTTTTTAATATACTCATAATCGTAAAAATGATAAAGTTATTATTCCAAAATTGTCTTATCGTTTTTTACCTCCTCCATAGATATACCAAGACAATGACAGAAAATAGCTTCACGCGCAAAAAGACCATTGCGAGCCTGCTCTATGTAGTAAGCGTGTGGACTATCATCAACATCGTATGCAATCTCGTTCACACGTGGCAGCGGATGAAGAATCTTCATGTTTGGACGAGCCAATGAGAGCATATCACGACGAAGAATATAAACATTCTTTACACGTTCATATTCCATTAAGTCAGAGAAGCGTTCTTTCTGTACGCGTGTCATATAGATAATATCCGCGTTAGCAATCACTTCTGGCGTGAAATCCTCATGCTCTTCGAAGTGGATGTTATGTTCACGACAATATACCTTATACTCCTCTGGCATAGCAAGTTCCTTTGGCGCGATAAAGTGAAACGTTGGGTTGAAATGGCGCATAGCCATAAGAAGAGAATGAACCGTTCTGCCGTATTTAAGATCACCAACAAGGTAGATGTTTAAGTTCTCTAATGTTCCTTGTGTCTGATTAATCGTATAAAGGTCAAGCAAGCATTGTGAAGGATGTTGATGTGCTCCGTCGCCAGCATTAATGATAGGTACTGGAGCCACTTCAGAAGCATATTGTGCTGCACCTTCTATGTAATGTCGCATAACAATTGCATCGGCATAATTAGAGACCATGAGGATGGTGTCTTTAAGTGTTTCACCCTTGCTGACACTTGAAACCTTTGCATCGGTAAAGCCAATAACACGTGCACCGAGTCGGTTAGCCGCTGTTTCAAAACTAAGTCGGGTACGTGTAGAAGGCTCATAGAAGAGTGTTGCGATAACCTTACCTTTAAGTAGCTCACGGTTTGGATGTTTCTCAAACTCTTGAGCCATTTCAATAAGATAGAGTAGTTGCTCACGATCTAACCCTTGGATATTCACAAAGTTATGCTTTTCCATATTTGTTTTGTGATGTTTTAGTTCTTTTCTGTTGGTAAAGGTACATTATTATTTTCTAATCAACGAACTATAGAAAGGGAAATATCCACCTATAACAAAAAAATATCTATTTATTTTGCTTATCCATTGATTTACATTATCTTTGCATAATATTTTCACAATTATGAGAAGACACTTTGTACATTTCCTCTGGGGGTCACTTCTTGCCATCTTGGGCTTGGTCTTCGTATTCTTCATCTCTGTATGGAACGGATGGGTAGGGTACATGCCTGATATGGATGAATTGTCTAACCCTATAGATAAGTTTGCTTCGCAAGTCTATTCTTCAGACCAGCAACTTATCGGTACTTGGAACGCGGATAACAATAATCGTGTGGCAATCGACTATAATGGACTGTCGCCACACCTTGTTCATGCCCTTGTTGCGACAGAAGATGAACGCTTCTATGAACATTCAGGTATTGACTTTATAGCCCTTGGACGTGCTGTTGTGAAGCGTGGTGTGATGGGACAGGCAAGTGCTGGAGGTGGTTCTACAATCACACAGCAGCTTGCTAAACAGCTTTTCTCTGAGAAGGCACACAGCACAGTAGAACGTCTTTTGCAGAAGCCTATTGAGTGGATTATTGCAGTGAAGTTGGAACGTTATTTCACGAAGGAAGAGATACTTGCTATGTATTTCAATTATTTTGATTTTCTTCATAATGCTGTTGGTATCAAGCGAGCTGCTAACGTCTATTTCAATAAGGAACCACGTAAGTTGACGGTGACTGAGTCTGCTATGTTAGTAGGACTTTGCAAGAACCCATCAATGTTCAATCCTCTTCGTCATCCAGAGCGTTGTTTGCAACGTCGCAACGTTGTTTTAATGCAGATGGTTAAGTCTGGCTATGTAACGAAAGATGAATATAAAGAATTGTCACAGCGTCCTTTAGGACTTCATTTTACGAAGTCAAAGCCAGTGAATGGCGCAGGTGACTATTTCCAAGCATTCCTTCGTCAATACATGATGGCAAAGAAACCGGAGCGTGAGAATTATCAGTCATGGCAGAATCGTCAGTTTGTTCTTGATTCAATTGCATGGGAGCAGGATCCACTTTATGGCTGGTGTAATAAGAATACGAAGCGTAATGGTGAGCCTTATGATGTGAATACTGATGGTTTACGTATCTACACGACAATTGATACACGTATGCAGCAGTATGCTGAAGAGTCTGTGCGTAAGCATGTAGGTGGATACTTACAGTCACAGTTCAATCAGGCTATGCATTATAAGAAGAATGCTCCATTCTCATCTAATATATCACGTCGTACGATTAAAGAGATATTGAATCGCTCCTGTCGCCAGACACTACGCTATCAGCGTTTGAAAGAGCAGGGAGCTAAACCTGATGAGATTAGACGTAGTTTCCGTACTCCACATGAGATGACACTCTTTACATACCATGGTGATATTGATACGGTGATGACGCCAATCGACTCAATACGTTACTATAAGTCATTCCTCCGTTCAGCCTTTGTTAGTATGGACCCACATACGGGCGCTGTTAAGGCTTATGTTGGTGGTATTGATTATCAACATTTCAAGTATGATGTTGTGATGGGTGGTCGTCGTCAAGTTGGTTCAACTATAAAACCATTCCTTTATGCACTTGCAATGCAGAATGGTATGACTCCTTGTACTCTTGCTCCAAACGTACAGCGCACTTATGGTGGATGGACTCCTCGCAATGGTTCACGTGCTCGTTATGGTCAAGAGGTCCCTTTGCGCTGGGCTTTACAACAGTCTAACAACTGGATTTCTGCATATTTGATTAATCTTCTCGGTCCGTCTCAGTTTGTAAATATTCTACATGACTTTGGATTGAACAATCCTGATATTGATAAGAATACAAGTCCGGTGTTATGTCTTGGACCTTGTGAGGCTTCTGTTGGTGAGATGGCAAGTGCCTATACAACTTTTGCTAATGGTGGTATTCGTTGTGCTCCACTCTTTGTAACAAAGATTGAAGATAGCCAT
Source organism: Prevotella melaninogenica (assembly GCF_018127925.1). NCBI lineage: Bacteria > Pseudomonadati > Bacteroidota > Bacteroidia > Bacteroidales > Prevotellaceae > Prevotella > Prevotella melaninogenica. Next base: position 971,636 of record NZ_CP072347.1, read on the forward strand.
GGTAACGTCATTGCTAAGTTCCAACCATTGATGACAGAGGTTATTTCAGAGGTAAGTTCTTATCAAATGATTGATATGTTGCGTGCTGTTATTCAAGGCGGTACAGGTAGTCGTTTGCGTTATGCTTATCACCTAACAGCTGATATTGGTGGAAAGACGGGTACAACAAATAATAACTCGGATGGTTGGTTTATGGGTATTACACCAGAACTTGTCAGCGGTTGCTGGGTAGGTGGTGAGGATCGTGATATCCACTTCGACCACACATCAATGGGTCAAGGTGCTACAACTGCCTTGCCTGTATGGGCTTACTTTATGCAGCGTGTTTATGCTGACAAACGGTTAGGATATAATCAAGGTACTAAGTTTGCTATTCCAGCTAAGTTTAATCCTTGTGAGACGGCTGACACTATCAATGTTAATGGTATACAAGAAGAGTACTTCTAAAGTGTAAATACATATTTTTTGACATTATTAAGATATAAGAGAATAGGGATACACAAATATGTATCCCTATTTTTGGAATATCATCTTAAATGATTACTGTTCGATAAAAATTGATAGCAACCTCTACATTCCTTTATTTATCTACAATATAGATATATCTAGTTAGAGTGAGATTTGTTTTTTTCTTTTTATTTATTCTTTTATTTCACTTTTTCTTTTTACCTTTGCGCCCGTGAAACAATTAGCAATAACATATCAGATGAATCCAGCACAGCAAAGAAATGTTTGTTTCTTTGCCTTTTTTAGTGCTTTATATTTGGTAGTTTCAGATATTTTGCTAACACACACACACACAGGCGCTACTAGCGTTTAATCATCCGTTTTTTCTTCCAGCCTACGCGCGCGCGAAGCGTGGCGTAACCCTTGTAAACAAAGGACCTCTAGGAGTTTCCTTTGTTCGCTTTTTCGTGTCCATTTATGAGCTGTTCAAAAGGCAAAATAAGAACAAAATAATATCTATTTTAATCAATAAGGTAATAAAAACAGGATGTGCTGACAGCGTATCCCTTAAAATTAAATGAAATGAGAGTAATTGAAAGAAAGATTTATCAAAGACCCCAGTGCAACATTATTTGCACGGAGACAGAAGCCCTATTAGTTAATGCTAGTGGTAATGCAGGAAAGATTAACCCAGGCACAACTGTGGGTGATGCAAAGCGTAATTTTTTTAGCAGTGAAGAGGAAGACCAGAATGGTACTTCTTGGAGTGACACTGAAACGGAGTAAGATTTATTAGTAAGGAAAAAGAAAATGAATAAGTTTATGAAAAGAACAACTATAGGTTCAGTAATGCGAGGCATGTGTTATGGCTTCGCAGCTTTATTGTTTGCTGCCAGTTGTGCCAATGATGATATTGCACAGGGAGAAAAACAGAAGAATAATGAGATCCCTGCTGAGGCAACCGTCTTTACTGGCACTTCTCAGCCAGATGCTATAACGCGTACAGCAATTCTCAACCATACAAAAGGCGCAGGTGCTTCTGTAAATTGGAGCAGCACGGACAAGATATGGGTAAAAGACGATGGGGGAAACTGGCAGCAAAGTACAACGACGACTATCCCTTCTGCAGCTAATCCATCATTTGCCAAGTTTGCTCTTTCAGGTACATATACGGGTGCTTCACACGGCATTCTATATACAAACAAGGCGGTTGTAGGAACGCAAACACAGGTAGAGATTAAGGCTGCACAAACACAGTCTGCCCCAAACAACTTTGATCATGCAGGCGAATCAGGAGATTGCGGAATCGCCACAGCGAGCAAGGTTGGCAGTGATTATAGTTTTTCCCTTGACCACAAGGCAGCTTATCTTTGCTTTATCCCTCGCTCAAGCAATCCATACGTAAATCGTAGTAAGCTGATTAAGATTGAAATTATGAGTGACGACGATATAGCAGGGATTTACGACATAGCGGCTAACGGTACACTTACCCTTGCTTCTGGTGGTTCAAAAACGATTACCGTAACCACAGGTTCAGGCTTTGCAATAGACAATTCTGCTGATGATATGAGCAAGAATGCTACCTATGCAGTCATTGCTCCCGGTACACATACTTTCCGCATTCGTTACTGGCTTCGCAATACAACTGATAATCCAAATGGAACAATAGAGGGAACAGTCTCAAAGATAGTTACGTTAAACTGTACGGCTGGTTCAATTCATGATGTAACAGCTAATCTTGATCCTCATAACTATGACGGCAACCATTATTATATGTGGGATGCACAGGAACAATATTGGAAGGGGCATGAGTGGAACTTAGGTGGTAGCCAGCCAACCATCCCTTATAATAATAGTAACGACTACCCTAAAAGTAACAGTGATCTAGGTTATTACCACGAGGGTAGCGGTGCATTCCAAGCTACCTTCTCTTGTACAAGTCTTCCCAACGTGAACGAGATGGTTTGGTATGCGGTAAAGGGTGATCCTTGTTGGGATAAAGACGAATTATGGACAACTATGGGTCACTTATATAAAGGAGGTATGTGGTTTAAGAAGAAAGTATATATTAGTGGATTCAACGCTAACAGTGCTCCTGATGGAACCGATTGGCGAACAAGCGGTAACAGCAATAGCTGGGCTGCATCCCAGACACTTCCCCTTGCTACTGATGCAAATAAATACTTTTACATGCCCACTTTGGGGTATTATCAATGGGGACAGCTAAACTACCTTGGCATCTACGGCAGCTATTGGTCATCTAGTACTAATCCGTCGGTCAGCAACAGCGCATACTATCAGCGTGTTTATAGTGGTTTCGTCCTCGTGGATTATTTCAATCGCGACCTCGGATTTAGGGTACAGCCATTTGAGTGATCCTTGCGATTGTCTTTTACAGGTGTCGCCCTTTGAAAAGGCGACACCTTACGACCGTCGTAAGGCGGTTGGAATTAAAAAGAAAATCGGAAACGTAGTTCTGCTATTACAATGAATTTCAAGGGTGTTTAATACCTATAATCAAGGGTGTTAAACACCCTTGGTCAACAGTGTTAAACACCCTTAGACGACAGTGTTAAACACCCTTGAAATTGAGTATAGAATACCATTGAAAGAGTTAGTTTTATCAATATATTACAAACCATTTAAAAGTATAATGCTATGGTAGAATTTGAAGTTAAATCAAAGAAACAAACAATCGGAAAGAAGAAGGGGCAGACGGTGTATTATGCCGTGGCTAAGAGTAATCAGCACCTGACACTAGACTCGCTGTGCGATATGATTATGGACGAGACTTCGCTCTCGCGCGGTGACGTGATGAACACGCTTATCACACTGGGCAAGATGGCGTGCCGTTCGCTGAAGATGGGCGCAAGTATTGACCTCGGCGATCTTGGTTCGCTTCGTGTTTACTTCCCACCAAAGATGATGGACACGGAGAAAGAGGTTACGGCTGCCACGCTTAAGACACCTAAGATTGTCTTTACGCCTAAGGCTAAGATGCGCGAGGCTGTACGAGCCGCAGAAGTTTCGGTGGACAATCCAGCAAGGAGAAAGAGCCCCAGTCCTAGCCCTTCTCCAAAAGAGGGAGGTAAAGATAGCCCTGGTCCAGTGCTGGAAGGTTAAGAATTAATATCTTGAAAGGGTGTGCATTACTTCGCATAATGCACACCCTAATTATAGTTCTCAGTCGGTTATTAGAATCTAAGTATATTTTATCTTTCGTAATATTTTGTTTATTATCCGTTTAAACTTGGTGTAGTATGCTAGGCATTCAATACAGGAATATATAGTCTGCTTGATAATAAAAAGATATGTTCAGGTTTTAATGATTGGTTGGGACTAAATCTTTGTCATGTGGTATCCCATACGTTTTAACTGTATAGCTGTTCCCATAAAGTACATTTGATGAAGGGCAGCAACATAGGCATGAAAGGCATCACTGCTACCAGGGGCAATAGGTAGATGACGAAGCAGGCTATTAGTGCGAGCTGCACACTTTGCAACAATATTAGCAACGTCCTTATGCTCTTCAGTAGAAAGAAGTAGAACTTTCTCACAAATATAGTCATCCATGTGGTCATAATCAATACGATCGCGTAGATAAGTGTAGAGATTCTCTACCTTACTATACAACCCCCAGTCTTCATCCCAGTATTTAGTTATTGCCATACCGATGTACATCATCCAACCAAGGGAGACGGTAGGATAGTTGGCAAACTCTCGCATACCATCAGGTAAGTAAGCCTCAGCAATACCCAACCACTTATCTTCCATGTCGGTAATATCTGGCAACATATTATCTACAAGTTGTTTCCCTTGTAGATAAGTAGTCAAATCCTCTTTGAATTTGTCTTCAAATGAATATCTTAATTGTTCGTCTTGCATTGTTATGTATCTTAAAATATTGAATTTATACTACTCAGCCAATTTCTTTTTCACTTCAGCCAATGCTTTAATCCAGTCGGTATCGAGGGAGAACTGAGTTAGATAGTCCTCACTATTGAAGTATACCAAAACAAGATTCTTATCAGGGTCATTATAGAGTGGGTGATTAATACTTGCATCACGGAATATCTTAAGAATTTGCTCTTTTCTCTTTTGCTTGTCAGCACGTGCATACTCTTTCGTAAAGAGATTAACATACTCATGCATATAATAAGCCATAGAGTCAAGTTGTGCGTTGAGATGAGCAATATCCTTAGTAGAAAGTTGCTTCGTTGTATCAACAAGAGCAGATAATGTTCGAGTATTAAGATAGGTAATTGCGTCGACTTTAAAGGAAGCTGCTTTGCGCACATTTACATCTTCTTTACTGTCAGTTGCTATCTTGTAAGCACTTGCATATAGTTGTTTCGATACACGCTCCTGCTGGGCATTCACCGTAAGTACAGATACGAGTAGGAATGAAAGAGCTATTATTCTATTTTTCATACGCTTGATACTTAAATCCTTGTGTTGTTTTTGTTGTTATCTTTGACGTTATTGAAGTTTTATAGGTTTAATTGCATCACTGTATTCATGAATAAATACAACTGTGTGAGGAGTTTTGTTTATCTTATTCTGTCCGCATTTTTGTGCACAAAATCTTTCCAAGATCCATAGTGTTTAGCATCCGTTTCTGGCCGACTCATCTGTAAGAAATGACAATAAGCTGCTGCAACAGCATCCGTAGCATCCATAAAATGGGGCATTTGATCGTCACGTAGATGTAGTAGCTTTTGTAACATACCAGCAACCTGTTCCTTAGAGGCTGAGCCATTTCCCGTAATAGCCATTTTAATTTTCAATGGTGCGTATTCTTGAATAGGGACATCGTGGTTAATAGCAGCAGCAATAACAACACCTTGCGCACGTCCAAGTTTCAGCATTGATTGTACATTCTTTCCAAAGAAAGGAGCTTCGACGGCTACTTCATCAGGTAAATATTCGTCAATAATACCTGTTACACGTTCAAATATTCTGCCTAATCGGAGATATACATCTTTCTCCCTGCGCATGTCAATGACACCCATGACAACAAGTTCAGCTTTATTTCCACAGACACGTAGCACACCATATCCCATCACATTAGTGCCAGGATCGATACCAAGTAGTATCTTTTCGGGTTGTGAACTTCTTGTTTTCATCTTGAGGAATTATTTTACTTGTGTTTATCGGTCCATATAAGGGTTATGAGATAGCTCGAAACCGATAGATGTCTGTGGTCCATGCCCAGGATAAACAATAGTAGTGTCGGGAAGTTGTGCAAGTTCTCGAAGACTACTAATAATCTGAAACATACTACCTCCAGGGAAATCTGTTCTACCAATACTTCCTTTAAACAAGGTATCACCAGTAAAGATGACATTCTCTTCTGCACAATAAAAACATACTGAACCGCCAGAATGTCCAGGAGTATGCATAACCTTAAAGGTGTGTGAACCGAATGATATAATTTGCTTGTCTGTTAGTTTTAAATCACCAGCAGGCAAGTCATAGTTCAGTTGCATTCCAAGCATCTGTGTAGCTGCCTGCTTTGGATTATTCATAAATACACTATCGCCTTCAGAAACCTCTGGTTGGAGGTTGAAGGTAGCAAGAATGGCAGCATCACCAAAGTGATGATCAAGATGACCATGGGTACCAAGATTGTGGACAGGTGTTAGTCCATCCCCTTTTATATAATCAATGATAGAGTTCTGTTCGCTTTCTGTAAGTGCGCCACAATCAATAATAACACATTCCTTAGTTTCGTCACTGACAACGTAGCAGTTCTCCTGAAGAGGATTAACCTCGAAAGTTTGGATTTTAAGCATAAGTGATATTTGAGTGTAAATGGTTGATAATGGAGAAGAATTATATTATATAATCGTAAAGAAAAGGATTATCCTGGTACGTAAATAAGATATTTCTCCTTAAACCATTCTTCATCAAACCATTGTGAAAGTTCAGTTTTCTCAGCAATGTTTTTGTATGGTTTCAGCTCTTCATCAAGGTTTCCACCTTTTAAAACAATGACACCATTTGGTAAAACATTATGTTGGTCTGATGCAATATTCTTCTTGACAATCTTCATCAAATCAGGTAGTGGCATCACTGCACGTGATACAATGAAGTCAAACTTTCCTTTCTCTTCTTCTCCACGTAAGTGAGAAGGGAGGACATTTTCAAGACCAATTGCATCAGCAACTTCCTGTGCAACTCTTACTTTCTTACCTGTACCGTCAATGAGTTTAAAGTTGGCATCAGGAAAGAAGATAGCAAGAGGAATACCAGGAAAGCCTCCACCAGTACCAAAGTCAAGGATATTTGTACCTTCACGGAAGTTTATACATTTTGCGATAGCTAATGAATGAAGAATATGATGCTCATAAAGATTATCAATATCTTTACGTGAAATGACATTAATTTTTGCATTCCAATCGTGGTATAGTGCATCGAGCGCTGCAAATTGTTCTTCCTGTTTTGGAGTAAGTTGAGGAAAGTATTTCTTTATAATTTCAATCATAATCTTTTTGTATGAGGTTTAGCGGTATAAAAATAAAGCCATAGATAATGTTAGTTGTCGATAGTAACTCTAACTTCTTTCTGACTAATCTCACCTGGGGTATAGATGAATACAGTTGAATCATCTGTAAGAATGAAGTTTTCTGCAGGGTAGGGAGCTATACCAATGAAATATCCCTTTGCTTGTAATCCTGCTATATCATCTTTCTCAAGGTCTTCTTTCTCTGCTATACGTTTAATGATTTCCTTTGTTAGTGTCTCTTTATAATCCTTACCAAATTGGTCTTGAAGTGTGATAAGTTTACCGTTCTGGGGATTAAAATTACGTACAATCGTATACTTTGTAAGCTGACCGTTGCCATTGTTAATGGCAATGTGTGATAAGGCGGTAATATATTTGTCCGCAGCAGCTCTTAATTCTGTCTTGATAGTTAGCTCGCCAATGAGTTGACTTTTATCTTTTTCTTTCTGACGAATAAGCTGTGCTATTTCCATATACTGCTTTATATACAGCCTTACAAAGGACGGAATAGCAGTCTTAGGAGTGAGTTTATCGTTATTGATAGCGAAATAGTCTGGTTGTAAAAGCCCCATTCTTAGCAAAGAATCATTGACAGCTGCGTATTTACTCTCTTTCAAGTAAGTGAAATCTACATGCACATGACATTGTATTGCATCTGAAAGACGAGCTACAGTGTCTACAGAAACGACAGCTGTTGGGATATCCAACTTCTTTGGTGCTGATGACTTGTGTCCACAACTGCTCATAATGAATATTAGCATTGTGGAAAAAGCAAATATTGTAAATAACTTCTTTGTCATATATAGGCTACAAAGTTACGAAAAGTTTTTGTAACTTTGCATTATAATATATAATAATAAATGAGGAAAATGGTAAAAGCTTGTTTGTTTGATTTGGATGGAGTTGTGTTCGATACAGAGCCTTTTTACACCTTGTTTTGGCGAAATTTGGATAAAAGACTTCGTCCTAATATTGATAATTTTGAGCATATTATTAAAGGACAGACACTTGCTCAGATATACGATAAGTATTTTACAGGAGAAGAAGAAAAGCAAGAGGAGATTACTGCACTTCTCTATGAATACGAACAGAATATGTCTTTTAATTATATTACTGGCTTCGAGGACTTTGTAAAAGATGTTAGAAGTAAAGGTATAAAGACTGCTGTTGTCACAAGTTCTAACCTTGAGAAGATGCAGAATGTTTATAATAAGCATCCAGAATTTAAGGGATACTTTGACGAGATTCTAACCTCTGAAGACTTTGAAGAGAGTAAACCATCACCTGATTGTTACTTTAAGGCTGCTGCTCGTTTCGGTCTATCACCTAAAGAATGCATTGTCTTTGAAGATAGCTTTAATGGATTGCGTTCGGGAATTGCGTCAGGAGCACGTGTAATAGGTCTTGCTACGACTAATCCTGTGGCTGAAATAGAACCTTATACAAAGGAGGTTATTAGTAATTATGATGGTTTTACTTTGTCAGACCATTAAAAAGGAGTAACTTTGCAGCCCGAAACAAAAGTCAATGTTCAAAATAATGTTTGCTTATAAAGCATATAATGGAAAGTATTGAGCTATTGGATTATAAAAGTGATTATGGGATATTTAACAACAGATAAGAAGAAAGTTACTGCAAAAACATTATTAGAAATGAAGGCAGCGGGGGAGAAGATTACTCAAATGACTGCCTATGACTTTACGACAGCAGGAATTATTGATGCCGCAGGAATCGACAGTATTCTTGTTGGTGATTCTGCATCGAATGTGATGGCAGGTAATCAAGATACAACTCCTATTACTGTTGAACAGATGATTTATCATGCACGTTCTGTTGTACGTGCTTGTCAACGTTGTCTTGTTGTTTGTGATATGCCATTCGGTTCTTATCAGATAAGTCGTGAAGATGGTATTCGCAATGCTATTCGTATTATAAAAGAAACTGGTGCAGGTGCACTCAAAATGGAAGGTGGTAAGGAGATTGCTGATACTGTTAAAGGAATAGTTGATGCTGGTATTCCTGTTATTGGACATCTTGGTCTTACTCCGCAAAGTATTCATAAGTTTGGTGGATATGGACTACGTGCCAAAGACGACGCAGAAGCTGAAAAACTTATAGAAGATGCACTTGCGCTTGATGCAGCAGGTGTCAGTGCTATCACACTTGAGAAAGTTCCTGCTTCTTTAGCCACAAAGGTTACTTCTATGGTGAAAGCAGCAACAATAGGTATCGGGGCTGGTAATGGCACAGATGGTCAGGTACTTGTTTATGCAGATGCTCTTGGTATGACACAGGGCTTCAAGCCTAAGTTCCTCCGTCATTTCGCTAATGTCAACAAATGTATGACAGAGGGTGTACAAGAATATATTAAATGTGTGAAGGATACGAGCTTTCCTTCAGAATCTGAGTCATATTAATATTCGTTTATAGGTAAGAATTTATAAATTACGATTCAAAATGATGTTGGATTGATTAATGGAAATATGTATTTAAAAGCTAAAAAGAGATTGATATATTCATCTTTCTCTAACAAAATACATTACATATTTCAGCGTCTAACTCACATAATGATTAATTTCTGGATAATAATGATTTATGGATACTCAAAACATACCTGTTCACGTTCGTTTGTGGAATAAGCATTTTTGGTTATTGGCAATGGCTAATCTCTTGTTAGTCATGTCGTCTTATATGCTCGTTGCTACCATACCTTTGCGTATGGAAGTTAGAGGATATTCTATGTTACAGATAGCTTTGGTAATGGGTGTGTTCTTTATTGGAATATATCTCTTTGGTAGTCTTTCTGGCTATCTTGTTCAGCGCTATCGTCGCAAAAATGTATTTAATGTTTCAACATTATTACTATTGGCAGTTACAGGTGTACTTTATTATCTAAGTAATTTACCTTATAACTCTTTTGATTATACGCTACTTGTAGGACTTCGTTTCATACAAGGTGCTTTCTATGGCCTTTCTCAACTCGTCCTTCTTAGTACACTCATTATTGATACTGTAGAAGCTGTACACCGAACAGAAGCAAATCATGCCGCAACATGGTTTGGACGTTTTGCGCTCTCATTTGGTCCTTTAGCTGGAATCATGGTATACCAAACGATGAATTTTGCTTCGGTACTCCTCTTGTCTTGTATCTGCTTGGCTGTTTCTTTTATCTTTGTCAACTTAATAAGATTCCCATTTCGTATGCCAAGTGAGGATTTCTCTCGCTTTTCTTGCGATCGTTTTCTATTGAAAGGTAGTCATTGGCTTTTTGTCAACGTGACTCTTATCACATCTGTTGTTGGACTTCTTTTAAGTATAGAACACAGTCCTCGTTTTTATGGAATGCTGATGGTAGGCTTTATTATAGCAATTCTTGCTGAAAGATTTGTCTTTGCAGATGCTGATCTTCGCAGCGAAGCCACAACAGGAATGATTGTTATTGGTATTGCGATTCTACTGATGATTACTCGAAATCAAGAAAGTGTTAGCTATATCGTACCAATCCTTATTGGTTTGGGTGTAGGATTGATAGGAAGTAGATTCTTACTCTTTTTTATAAAGATGTCGGATCATTGTCAACGTGGAACGAGTCAGAGTACGTTTTTACTTGCTTGGGAAACAGGTATCGGTGTAGGTTTGGTCCTTTCTTATGGAGTTTTTAATCTTGACTTACCTCTTATTTTATGGATTGGACTTGGAATTTTGGCAGTCTCACTGATTCTGTATGATACTTTTATTCATAGCTGGTATGTAAAGCATAAGCATAGATAATTTACTTTAATTATTTATTGATACATATTTGAATATTAGTGCTTTATATATTGATTTAATTAAAGATACTTAATAAGTTCTCATAAACTCGTTAGTAACGTTGTTAGTAAGCATTTCTTAGCGCATAAGGAATGCTTACTTGCGTTTACTGTAATCTGATAAAACTCATGTTTCGATTGATGTTATACTATATAGCCCGGTTTTAATAGTAAATGACACTTCTAATCACAAACAAATGTAGTTTTTCTTTGTATTATAAAGTATTTTTTTAAGCCTCCGCACCAATGGTGCGAAGCCTTAGCACGACTGGTGCGGAGGCTTAACACGATGTGTGATGAGTTATATTATTTCTATTAAAAAGCAAATTCTACTATTCAATCATATCATAAAAAAGAATACACTTAGGCTTAAACACGTAAATTATAGCGTAAATATTTCTTGGATAATACTAATTTTCATTGTGTTGTAAAGCAAATTTGCTTTTTCGTCAACTTTTTATTATCTTTGCAACAAATTAGCTAATTATATGGGATTATTCGGTTTATTCGGTAAGAAGAAAAAAGAAACACTTGACAAAGGACTTGAGAAAACAAAAGAAAATGTTTTCTCAAAACTGACACGTGCAGTGGCAGGAAAGTCAAAAGTAGATGATGAGGTCTTAGACGACCTTGAAGAGATTCTTGTAACGTCTGATGTAGGTGTAGATACAACTATTAAGATTATCCGACGCATTGAAGAACGCGTTGCCCGCGATAAGTATGTTTCAACAAGCGAGCTTAATAGTATTCTTAAAAGTGAGATAACGGCATTACTCACTGAAAATAATACAGGAGACAATGGTGAATGGACGTTACCAGAAGATACACATCCATACGTTATACTTGTTGTCGGAGTAAATGGTGTAGGTAAGACTACAACCATAGGTAAACTTGCTTGGCAGTTTAAGCAGGCTGGTAAGAAAGTTTATCTCGGTGCAGCTGATACCTTCCGCGCTGCTGCTGTTGAGCAGATTCAAATTTGGGGCGACCGTGTTGGTGTTCCTGTAGTGAAACAGCAGATGGGAGCAGACCCTGCAAGTGTTGCTTTTGATACACTGCAAAGTGCCAAAGCAAATGGTGCGGATGTAGTGATTATTGACACGGCAGGTCGTTTGCACAATAAAGTAGGCTTGATGAACGAGTTGAAGAAGATTAAGGATGTCATGAAGAAGGTTGTTCCTGAGGCTCCACACGAAGTACTGCTTGTACTTGATGGAAGTACTGGACAGAATGCCTTTGAACAGGCACGTCAGTTTGCTGCTGTAACACAGATTACATCTTTGGCTATTACAAAACTCGATGGAACCGCTAAGGGTGGAGTCGTGATAGGTATTAGCGACCAATTGAAGGTTCCTGTTAAGTATATTGGATTAGGTGAAGGCATGGAAGACTTGCAGCTTTTTGATAAGGTGCAGTTTGTTGATAGCCTATTTAAATAGGGTGTTGGGTGTTGAATGTTAGGTGGTGAATGTTGGGTGTTGATGAAGTGATATTGCATCCCATTTATGCAATTCATTAACACCCAACATTCAACACCTATCACCAAACAAAGAACGAATGAAGAAAAATCAGATAGATATTGTTACCATGGGCTGCTCAAAGAATCTTGTAGATTCAGAGCTAATCATGAAGCAATTTGAAGAAAACGGCTTTCATTGTACACATGACTCAAAGCGTCCACAGGGTGAGATTGCCGTTATCAATACATGCGGATTCATCGAAGCTGCAAAAGAAGAAAGTATCAATACGATTCTTGAATTTATCAATAGAAAGAAGAATGGACAGCTTAATAAGCTCTATGTAATGGGCTGTCTGTCACAACGATACAAAGACGAACTTGAAGCAGAACTTCCAGAGGTAGATAAGTTCTATGGTAAGTTCAATTATAAACAGTTGCTGACAGATCTTGGTAAGGCAGATGTTCCTGCATGTAATGGTGTTAGGCATCTTACCACTCCACGCCATTATGCTTATGTAAAGATTGCCGAGGGTTGTGATCGTCATTGTGCTTATTGTGCCATTCCATTGATTACGGGGCGTCATCATTCACGTCCTGTTGAAGAAGTTTTGGATGAGGTAAGAGGGCTTGTTGCTCAAGGAGTGAAGGAGTTTCAGATTATTGAGCAGGAACTGACCTACTATGGTGTAGACCTTGATGGTAAACATCATATTACTGAACTTATATCACGAATGGCTGATATAGAAGGAGTAGAGTGGATTCGCCTCCATTATGCTTACCCTAATCAGTTCCCACTTGACCTTCTCGATGTAATCGCAGAAAAACCAAATCTGTGTAAATATTTGGATATAGCCTTCCAACATATTTCGGACCATATGCTCGACCGTATGCGCCGTCATGTGAGTAAGCAGGAAACACTTGATTTAATTACAGAGATACGTCGTCGTGTACCTGGTATTCATCTTCGTACAACACTTCTTGTTGGTTTCCCTGGTGAGACTGATGAAGATTTTGAGGAATTAAAGGAGTTTGTTACTAATGCTCGCTTTGAGCGTATGGGAGCCTTCTCTTATTCAGAAGAAGAAGGTACCTATAGTGCAAATCATTATAAAGATGATGTTCCAGAGGATGTTAAACAGGCTCGCCTCGATGAACTAATGGTTATTCAACAAGGGATATCAGAAGAATTAGAAGCAGAGAAGGTAGGTAAAACCTTTAAAGTTATTATTGACCGTAAGGAAGGAGAATACTATGTTGGTCGTACAGAATTTTGTTCACCAGAGGTGGACCCTGAAGTCTTGATATCATCAGCAGAGAAGCCTTTACGTATCGGTAAATTCTATGATGTATGCATCACAGACTCCGATGAGTTTGACCTTTTTGGAGAGGTAGTTAAGTAATAGTTTGTAGTTCATAATTTTGAATTTATAAACTAAGAATTAATTTGATTATAGATTCTGAATTTTTGAATAAAAAGGAGAAAACAGAATGAATAATAAAGAATTCATTGCAGCATTAGCAGCAAGAACTGGATATACACAGGATGAAAGCCAGAAGATGGTGAAAACTGTTGTAGACATGATGGGTAAGTCCTTTGAAACAGGCGATCCTGTGCCAGTTATTGGTTTCGGAACGTTTGAAGTTAAAAAGCGTTTGGAACGTGTTATGGTTAATCCTTCAACAGGTTTGCGTATGCTGGTTCCTCCAAAGTTGGTTCTTAACTTCAAACCTGCTGCAACAATCAAAGGACATGTAAGAAAGGGAGGACAAGACAATGGCTAAGACTGCAATACAATTAATTACAAGTGCATTGGCTAAACAGCATAATCTGTCGGCTGCTGATGCGGCAGCTTTTGTTGATGCCTTTTTTGACATTATAAGTTCTGAATTAAAAAACGGTAATCAAGTAAAGATTAAAGGACTTGGAACCTTTAAGGTTCAAGCTGTTAAACCACGTGAGAGTGTTAATGTTAATACTGGCGAACGTGTACTTATTGAAGGTCATGACAAGATCAGTTTCACTCCAGATACAGTGATGAAGGAACTTGTGAACAAACCTTTCTCACAATTTGAGACTGTTGTTATCAATGATGGGGTTGATACAGAGGAATTAGAACGTATTCCTGCTGAAGATAGTTCTGATGAGGTAAAATCAGAATTTGTTGATGAAACCACAACAAAAAATACTTCTGAAGAAAAACCAGTTGCTGAGGAGGAAAGAACTGAGGTTGAAGATACAAAGGAAGAAACTAATAATAGTAGTTCTGTAAAAGAGGATGCGGTAATAGAGGCAGAAGATAATCTCAATGAAAAGAACTTACCTGTTGATGTTATAGAAGAGCCTACTTCAGAAGAGAATGAGGCTATCTCTAATTCAGAAGAAAAGCTTTCTGAACTTGAAGAAAATAAAGAGGAAAAACAGGAGGTTGCTATAGAGGCAGATGCTAAGGTCGACTCAATAGTTGAATCAAAGGTTGACGCTATAGTTGAACCAAAGAGTGAGGAGGAAACTATAGAGGTTGAGGTTAAGTCTGTACAATCTGTTCCTAATACATCAGAAGAGCGAGAAGAGTCTTCAAATGAGAATAATATTGAGAATACAGAATTACCAAATAGTTCTGCCCCAACTCATATTACTGAAGCCGAAGACACTGATGTAGAAAGTTCAGAGAATGGTACACTAAAGAAAGTTGCATTGGTTGCATTTATTGTAATCATATGTCTTGGTATATTTCTTTGGGCACGAATGAGTAGCACAAACTCAGAGAAGAAGACGAAAGAAGTAGCAGAGCAAGTAAATTCTTCTGATGATCATTCTTCCCTTGGCACAAAGACTGTTTCTGCAGATACAACATCTGTAACTAAAGTTCATAAAACACCTGAAAAGGAAGAGACAGCTAAAGTTGATTCTTTTATGGCTTTAAATAGTGACCCTCGTATCCGTTATGGTGCTTATAATATTATAGGCATTGATCGCATTGTTGTGTTGAAGAAAGGTGAGACTATGGAGAAGTATAGCCGAAAGACACTTGGTGCTGATATGGTTGGGTATTTTCAAGTTCTTAATGGTCGTAAGACAATGCAAGCTGGTGACACTATGAAAGTTCCAAAGGTTGAATTAAGACCAGAGTATAGAAAGTAAGTATTTTCAATATAATAAAGCAGCATTTGTTTTATACAGCTGTAATCTTGTAGAAAAAAGTCCTTAAAAGAAGTTTTAAGGACTTTTTTAATATAATTTAGACACTATTCTTCGCTTCATCCGCATTTATGTTGTACTTTTGCGACTAATAGAATAAGTATATAATAGTACAATAATAATTTGTAAGATAATGGCAGAATCTATTGATATTAGAGAGTTGAACGAGCGAATAGAAAGTCAGAGTTCATTTGTAACCAACCTTACAACGGGTATGAATCAGGTTATCGTTGGTCAAAGACATCTGATAGACTCACTACTTATTTCGTTACTCAGTGATGGTCATATTCTTCTTGAGGGTGTGCCTGGTTTGGCAAAGACCCTTGCTATCAAGACTCTATCACAGCTTGTTGATGCACGTTATAGTCGTATTCAGTTTACTCCAGACCTTTTGCCAGCTGACGTTATTGGTACACAGATTTATTCTCAGAAGGATGAAGCCTTTCACGTAAAGAAAGGTCCTGTATTTGCTAATTTTGTACTTGCTGATGAAATCAATCGTGCTCCAGCAAAGGTTCAGAGTGCATTGTTAGAGGCTATGCAGGAGCATCAAGTAACAATTGGTGACTCTACTTTTACACTTCCAGACCCTTTCCTTGTATTGGCTACTCAGAATCCGATAGAGCAGGAGGGTACTTATATGCTTCCTGAAGCACAGGTAGACCGATTCATGTTGAAGGTTGTTATCGATTATCCTACATTAGAGGAAGAGAAACTTGTTATTCGTGAGAATCTTCAAGAGAGTATGCCTGTTGTACATCCTGTTATTACAGCGAATGAGATTCTTGAGGCACGTCGTGTGGTTAAGGATGTATATATCGATGATAAAATCATGCAGTATATTGCTGATATCGTTTTCGCTACACGTTATCCAGAGCGCTATCAATTGCCAGAATTGAAGCAAATGATAACATTTGGTGGAAGTCCACGTGCAAGTATCAATCTTGCAAAAGCAAGTCGTGCCTATGCTTTCATCAAGCATCGTGGTTATGTTGTCCCTGAAGATGTACGCGCAGTTGCACATGATGTTTTGCGTCATAGAATTGGTTTGTCTTACGAAGCAGAAGCAGCTGATCTTACAACAGAGAAGATTATTAGCGAGATTATCAACAAAGTACAGGTGCCTTAATCTTCAATTATATTCTTAGAAGAGTTTAAGAAGCATTATTATCATTTTCTATGGATACTACTGAATTACTTAAGAAAGTCCGAAAGATTGAAATCAAGACCTTAGGACTGAGCCAGAATATCTTTGCAGGGCAGTATCATTCTGCCTTCAAAGGGCGTGGTATGGCCTTTTCTGAAGTACGCGAGTATCAGTATGGTGATGATGTAAGAGATATAGATTGGAATGTGACAGGACGTTTTCATCGTCCATACGTTAAGGTTTTTGAAGAAGAACGTGAGTTGACAGTGATGCTGCTAATAGATGTCAGTGGCTCGCTTGATTTTGGTACTTCTGGGCAGTTAAAACGTGAGTGTGCTACGGAGATAGCCGCTACATTAGCATTCTCTGCCATTCAAAATAATGATAAGATTGGTGTTATATTTTTTTCAGATCATATTGAGAAATATATTGCTCCAAAGAAAGGACGTAAGCATATCCTCTATCTTATTCGAGAGATGCTTACTTTTACTCCGAATAGTAAGAGGACAGATGTCGGCATAAGTCTTGAATACCTTAACAAGGTAATGAAGCGTCGTTGTACAGCCTTTGTAATCAGTGATTTTTATACTCGGAAGGATTTCAGTCAAGAACTACGAATAGCTAACAAAAAGCATGATGTTGTTGCCATCCAAGTTTATGACCCTCGAGCAAAAGAAATGCCTGATGTGGGTTTAATGAAGGTTGTTGATGCGGAGACAGGGCATGAGATGTATATTGATACACATGATGCTCGTTTACGAAAAGTACATAATAAATATTGGGAGGAGCGTGAGATACGATTACATGAGATGTTAACTCAGAGTCATGTTGATAGTGTGGCTATTGCAACGGATGACGACTATGTAAAAATGTTGATGACATTGTTTTCAAAGAGGAACCGATGAGAAAATATATTGTTATATTTATATTGCTTATCCTAGCAGTTGTAAGCCATGCACAAGTACAGGTAACGGCAAGTGTGGATTCTACCAAAATATTGATAGGTGGACGTTCACACTATTTCATTACTGTATATGCACCTAAAGGGACGAAGATTTCTTTTCCAGAATTTAATAATAAAAAAGAGATAATATCAGATGTTGAAGTACTTAGTGCTAAGTCTGACACAGCAAATGCAAATGGTAAGGTAAGAATTAGACGAATATATACCATTACAGCATGGGATGCTAAGCGTTATACTATTCCTGCACAGAAAGTTATTGTAGATGGTGCGACTAAGACAACAGGTAATGTTGCTTTGGATGTTCAGGCTGTTCCTATTGATACAGTGAAAAGTACTCCTATGCCACCAGATGATATTCAAAAGGTTCCTTTTTCATGGGGGGAATGGGTTCCTGTAATTTTAGTACTTGTACTTGCACTTATACTTATCTGCATTGTTTTCTATCTTTATAGAATTCTTTGCCATAAGAAAAATGGTAGGACACCAAAGAATACACGTACACTATCCTACTATGAGCAAGCAAAACAAGACCTTTCTGAGATAGCTGCAAATAAAATGTTGTATGCAGAACAGAAGGATTATTATACAGATGTTACAAACGTTCTCAGAAAATATATTTCACAGCGTTACAATATCAACGCATTGGAAATGACTTCTCATGAGATCTTAGGAAGCATGAAGGACGTTTGTGATGTTTCTGAATTAAAAGTAGTATTCAACACAGCAGACCTTGTAAAATTCGCTAAATATTCAACAGATGCGAATGACATGACATATTATTTTGATAGTATTGTTCATTTTATAGATAGTACAAAGGTTGATGAACCAAAAGAGGTTATTGAAGAACCAAAAGAAAACATAAGCGATACTCGTTCACGTAAGACAATAAAGTTCGCTATTGGATTACTATTAGTGACATCCGTAGCTTTGCTTATTTACGCTGCATTTGAAGCCTACGCGCTTTTGATGTAATTATAAATTGAATTATAGAAATGGAATTTGCCAATAGTGGATATCTCCTTTTAGTGCTTCTGTTGATACCATATTTATTATGGTATTTCCTTCGTGGTAAAGGTAAAGAACCAACCATGAGGATGAGCGACACATTCGCTTATCAGCATGCTCCGAAAAGTTGGAAGGTGAAATTGATTCATCTCCCTATGGCTTTGCGTTGTATAGTTTACGCATTAGTAGTTATCGTTTTGGCACGTCCACAAACTTATAATGCTTGGGATAATAAAGATACTGAGGGTATTGACATCATGCTGACAATGGACATTTCTGCAAGTATGTTAACAGAAGATGTTTTTCCCAATCGTATGGAAGTAGCAAAGGAAGTTGCTTCTGAATTTATCAGTAGTCGTCCAAGCGACAATATAGGACTTACTATCTTTGCGGGTGAAGCTTTTACACAGTGCCCAATGACGCTTGATCATGCAGCCTTGTTGAATCTTCTTCATAATGTTCGTACGGATTTAGTTACAAATGGATTAATGCAAGATGGCACTGCTATCGGTTTGGGATTAGCAAACTCTGTTAGTCGCTTAAAAGATTCTAAGGCTAAGAGTAAGGTTGTTATTCTGTTAACCGATGGTAGTAATAATGTTGGTTCTATTTCTCCAATGACAGCTGCTACCATAGCAAAGAAATTTGGTATCAGAGTTTATACAATCGGTTTAGGTAGAGAGACTGGGGAAGATATTGGGGCCATCGATTATAAGACATTGCAAGATATTGCGGTATTGACGAATGGCGAATTCTATAGAGCACAAAGTCAGGCTGAGTTATCAAAAATCTATCAAGATATTGATAAACTCGAAAAGACAAAAATGAATATTAAGTCATATGACCATCTACATGAAGCTTATATGCCTTTTGCTTGGTTGGCTTTATTACTCTTCTGCTTTGAGTTAATTCTTCGTTGGACAGTCTTCAGACGATTGCCATAATGTTATCTCTTAGCGATACAAATAAGATTTGCTTGTTTAACAAGATTAGTTGAAGAATGTTTAGATTTGATAATCCCATATATCTGTGGTTATTATTACTGATACCCTTATCAGTAATTGTCTACTTGTACTCCATTCGTAAGCATAAGCAACGATTGGCGAAGTTTGGGAATCCATCACTTATACACCAGCTTTCTCCTATGACAAGTAAGAGAAGAGGTTGGATTAAATTTGTGTTGGTAGAACTGGTATTATTACTCCTTATACTTATTATTGCCCGTCCTCAGGTTGGAAGTAGAATTGCTACAAACAAGGAGCGTGAAGGCATAGAAACCATAATTGCACTTGATATTAGTAATTCAATGCTGGCAGAAGACGTTGCTCCTTCACGTTTAGAGAAGAGCAAATTGCTGGTTGAGAATTTGATGAATAAGTTTAGTGAAGACAAAATTGGCTTGATTGTCTTTGCTGGTGATGCTTTTGTTCAGCTGCCAATAACAAGCGATTATGTTTCAGCTAAAATGTTTTTAGATAATATCAATCCTTCTTTAATTGGTACACAAGGAACAGATATTGGCAAAGCACTTCAGCTTTCTATGAATAGTTTTACACCTAACTCTAAGGTTGGAAAGGCTATTATCTTAATTACGGATGGTGAAGATAACGAAGGTGGTGCTGAAGAAATGGCAAAACAGGCACAAAGCAAGGGGATAAGAGTTTTTATTTTAGGTGTTGGCTCTACAGAGGGCGCAACAATTCCAATGCCTGATGGCAGTGAATTGAAAGCATCTAACGGTGAAGTTGTGAAGACTCGTCTTAACGAAGAAATGTGTAAACAGATTGCAACGGCAGGACATGGTGTTTATCTGCATGTTACAAATAGTAGTATGGCTGACGCTGTCTTAGGCAGAGAACTTAATAAATTGCAGAAAGGTAAAATTAACAATGTTGTTTACAGCGACTTTGATGAACAATTTCAAGCATTAGCATTGATTGTTGTCATTCTGCTAATTATAGATGTCTTATTACTTGAAAGAAAAAGACGTTGGTAAAAGGTATGGTAAAACGACTTTATATCATAATATGTATGTTGTTAGTGTTTGTCGGGTGTAATGCACAAACAGCTAATCAACTCATAAGAGAGGGAAATAAGTTTTTCTCTTCAAAAAACTATGCACAGGCGGAAATTCTTTATCATAAAGCCATTGATAAAGATGGTAGCAATGCGATTGCTAATTATAATTTAGGTCGATGTCTACAAGCACAAAAAAAGAATGAGGAAGCAAAGAAGTTGTATGATAATGCTGCAAAGTTAGAAAAAGACCCAGTCCGTCTCTCAAGCAGTTATAATAATCTTGGTACTATCCTTCAAGATGAGCAAAATTATGAAAAGGCTATAGAGGCTTATAAGAGTGCTTTACGTAGTAATCCAAATCATAAGAATGCTCGCTATAACCTTGAGTTATGTAAACGTAAATTGAAACAGCAACAAAATCAGCAATCATCAGATAAAAATAAAAATAAATCTGATAAGGATAAAGAAAAGAAAAAGAAGAAACCACAAAATCAGAATCAAAATAATAACAATCAAAAAAATAATCAGAAGAATAAACAACAGAAAGACAACCAAGGCATGAGCAAAGATAATGCTGAGCAACTTCTCAATGCTGTTAAACAGCAAGAGAAAGAAACTCAAGAGCGTCTATCTAAGGTTATGCGACAACCTTCTGATAAAAAACTTGATAAAAACTGGTAATATTGAAGATATGAAACGATATATAATTTTATTTCTGTCACTAATGAGTGTTTGTGTTTTACAAGCACAACGTGTTCGGGTGGCTGCACCAAAACAAGTGACAGTAGGCGAGGAGTTTCAGGTTGAATACGTCGTATATACCCAAGATGTTCGTAGATTTCAATTGGGAAGATTATCAAGTGGGCTTGAAAAAGTGTTTGGTCCTGCAACTTCTTCGCAATCAAATTATCAATTCATTGATGGGCATGCAAGTAGTTCATCTTCTGTATCATTTACATATGTCTTTATAGCAACTAAGAAGGGAAATGTAAATATTGGTCCTGCTCATATTTTTGTGAATGATCAAGAACTTGCATCAACGCCAGTAAAAATTTTAGCTACTACAGGTTCTCATAGTACTACAAGTGGTGGATATTATGATTCACGTACAGATTCTCGTGCTGCAGCAGCAAAGATTACTACTAACGATTTGTTTATCAAGGTAAGTGCTAATAAGACTACTGTTTATGAACAGGAGCCTGTTTTACTGACATACAAGGTCTATACAACAAAAAACTTACGCCAACTTATTGGTAAGATGCCCGACTTGGTTGGTTTTCATGTACAAGAAGTTGACTTGCCACAACAAAAAACTTTCCATAAGGAGCGTATAGTTAAGCGTTTATATAATTGTGTTACATGGAGCCAATATGTAATGTATCCACAAATGACTGGAACTTTACAGGTTCCACCATTGACTTTTCATGGTATCATACAAGAATCTAATGGCTTTAATCCATTTGAAGCCTTTGGTATTGATGGTGGTAGCACAAACTTTAAGAAAGATATTGTAGCACCAGGATTAGCTGTTAAGGTTTTACCTTTACCTAATCGTCCTACAGATTTTTCTGGTGGTGTTGGTCATTTTAATCTTTCTGCACAATTAAATAAGAAAGAGGTAAAGGCTGGTAATCCTATTACGATTCGTGTTGTTGTTAGTGGAGCAGGAAATCTGAAGTTGATAAAGAAACCTATCATTCAGATTCCTAAGGGCTTTGAGTCATTTGATATTAAAACAACTGATAAGACCCAGTTGACAACAAAGGGTGCAGAGGGTAACATGGTTTATGATCAGGTTGTTATTCCTCATCAGGAAGGACTTGTTGCCATTCCTCCAGTAAAGTTCTGTTACTATGACTTAGCGCAGAAGAAATATGTAACGTTGCAGACAGAACCGATGGAGTTAAAAGTGTCAAGAGGTGACGGCTCTTCAAAAGATATTCTTTCAGTTGATTTACCAAATGAGGATATTTTACCATTGAAGGTAGGTGATAGCTCACTTGATAAAGTTGGCAACTTCTTCTTTGGTTCTGTGACATACTATATAATTCTCCTTTTACTCTTGGGAGTAGGGGGTGCATTATCATTCTACTATCGTGATCGCTTTGCGCATCGTGTAGATATGGTATTAAAACGTGGAAAAAATGCCAATCGTGTTGCTTCCAGTCGTTTACATGCGGCAGAACTTTTAATGTTGAAGAATAAGAATCTTGATTTTTATGATGAAGTTTTGAAGACATTATGGGGTTATGCAAGTGATAAGCTCAACCTGCCTGTAGAATCATTATCACGTGATAATATTAGAGAGCAGTTTAGTAAAATCAATGTCCCATTCGAAGTGATTGATAACTACATTTCTGCTATTGACGAATGTGAATATGAGCGCTATGCTCCTGGTGACGAGAAAGGTAATATGAAACGAACACTTGATGCAGCAATGAAAGCTATAGCAGATATGGAAGAGGCTGTAAAGAAATTGAAGCCTTCAAGCAAGAAGACTTTCAACTTCTTCTTCCTTATCATATGTATGTCTATTTTCTCTTTGCAGCTGTCAGCACAAACAAAGGCTGATATTGACAAGCTATATCAAAAAGGAAATTACATGCAAGCTGTTAAAGGTTATGAGAAGCTATTAAAGCAGGGCGAATCTGCTGCCTTATATTATAATCTTGGCAATAGCTACTATCGTCTTGATAACATTCCACATGCAGTGTTATCATATGAGCGTGCACAACGTCTTGCTCCAAGCGATGAGGATATTCGTTTCAATCTTCAGTTGGCACAATCAAAGACAATTGATAATTTGACACCAGAGCCAGAAATGTTTTTTATAACATGGTATAAGGCACTGGTTAATTATCTTAGTGTTGACATGTGGGCAATTCTCAGTCTTGTTTGTCTATTTATTTCGCTTTTAGCACTTGTTGTGTACTTGTTTGTTGACATTGAGTTCCTTAGGAAGTTGTCAAAGGTGGTATTACCTGTCTTTTTCCTCCTTTTCATTGTCAACACATTCTTTGCTATACAACAGGTTTATTTGTTAGACTCAGAATCACATGGTATTATCATGACACCATCAGCCGTTGTAAGAAAGACGCCTGATCAGAAGTCTGCCGAGGCATTTATTCTTCATGAAGGTTCTAAAGTCAGAATTACCGATAATAGTATGAGCCAGTGGACAGAAATTAAGTTGAGTGATGGTCGTCAAGGCTGGATTAAGGCTGAAAATGTTGAAGCTATATAAATGACAACCTGACAGAAAGTTTCTTATAGAATCCAAACAATGAATTTAGACGTATTAAGAGAACTTGATAAATCAATTTTACTCGCTTTCAATGGAGGCGATAACCTTTTTATTGATTATTTTGTTCTTACAGTGACCAATGCTTTTACATGGATTCCTCTTTATGCGTCTTTGCTTTATTTGGTTATAAAGAATAATGAGAAGTGGCAAAAGATAATACTTGTTATTGGAGCAGTGGCATTGGGGCTTCTTATCGTAAATGGTTTAAATCTTGGTATTGTAAAGCCACTTGTTGCCCGACCACGCCCTCTCAATAATCCAAATTTACAGGGAATTGTTGTGGCTGTAAATCATTATATGGCTGATGGGTATAGTTTTTTCTCGTCACATACTGCTAATGCCTTTGTGATAGCAGTATTCTTCTGTTTATTGGTACGTGACCGTATCTTTTCTATTTTGATGATAGCATGGAGCATTATGGTATCCCTAACACGTCCATATCTTGGTGTTCATTATCCTTCTGACGTATTTGTTGGAATGATATTTGGCTCAAGCGTCGCTGTTTTCACTTATTTTTTATACCTTCGCATTTATATTCGTTTTAGTGACAAATTACACTATATTTCGACAAAATATACGCGAACAGGTTATAGCTTTGCAGATATAGACGTTGTTATTAGTGTACTTATATTGTCATTTATTTACGCGGCTTTTCGTGCCGTCTTATCAATATAAATTAAATTATGTCTGAAGATACAAAACATATTAGCATTTCTGATTACAACTATCCACTCCCCGATGAGCGCATCGCCAAATTTCCGTTGACAGAGCGCGACCATAGCAAGTTATTGCTTTATAAGCATGGTGATGTATCGGAGGACATTTTTTATAATCTTCCTGAATATTTGCCTAAAGGTGCGTTGATGGTTTTCAATAATACGAAAGTCATTCAGGCACGTATGCACTTTCGTAAGGAGACGGGAGCCCTCATAGAGGTATTCCTAATGGAACCAGCACAGCCAACAGATTATGAATTGATGTTTCAAACAAATCACGAGTGTGCATGGCTTTGTATGGTTGGCAACCTTAAGAAGTGGAAGGAAGGTGCATTAAAGCGTGCATTCGAAATTAAAGGGCAAAAGCTAACACTCACCGCAACAATGGACCGCAGTAAGGTGCAGGAGCAAGCTGGTGGAACCAATCATTGGATTCAATTTGAGTGGGATAATACAAACATATCATTTGCTGA
The DNA here is from genome assembly GCF_018127925.1 of Prevotella melaninogenica. NCBI lineage: Bacteria > Pseudomonadati > Bacteroidota > Bacteroidia > Bacteroidales > Prevotellaceae > Prevotella > Prevotella melaninogenica. The sequence goes on from NZ_CP072347.1 coordinate 996,686, forward strand.
GATTCTGGAAGCCGTAGGTGAATTACCTATTCCTCCATATCTTAACCGTGCTACAGAGGAAAGTGATAAGGAAACTTATCAAACCGTATATTCAAAGATTAAAGGCTCAGTGGCAGCGCCTACAGCTGGACTTCACTTTACCAATAAAGTGCTGAAAGCCTTGGATGAACATGGTGTTGATCGTGAGGAACTTACACTTCATGTGGGAGCCGGAACTTTCAAACCTGTGAAGAGTCAGGAGATTGAGGGCCATAATATGCACACGGAGTTTGTTGTTGTTCGTCGTCAGACCTTGGAGAAACTACTGAAGCATAATTGCCATGCTGTTGCTGTAGGAACAACAAGTGTGAGAACACTGGAAAGCCTTTATTATATGGGTGTTAAGTTGGTGTTGTCTCCAGAAATGGCAGAGAAAGACCTTCATGTCAATCAATGGGAGCCATATGACTTACCACATAATGAAGAAGGATTGGTCATTGTGAATGGTAAGGCGATAACTGCAGAGGATTCAATCCGTCATTTGCTTGCCTATTTGGATAAAGACGGATTAAATGTGTTACATTCGAGTACACAGATTATCATTGCTCCTGGCTATACCTATAAGATTGTCAAGGCGCTCATTACCAATTTTCATCAACCACAATCAACGTTGTTGCTCTTAGTGAGTGCTTTCTTAAAGGGCGATTGGCGTAAGGTTTATGATTATGCGCTCAGCCATGACTTCCGTTTCCTTAGCTATGGTGATTCTTCGTTGTTGATTCCATAACATGATGCCGAAAGCTATAGAAATATTAAATTAGTTATTGGAAGAATAAATCATTATCGCTAAGATTTAATTTATTGGGCTTATATGTCCAACAAATTGTGCATGGTATTAAAACATATTTAGCGATAGGATAACAAAATTCCCATTATTAATTAAGGATGAAATGCAGCTAATTGCCAAGCTATTAGTTGCGTTATCTATAAAGTTAATGAATAAAAGATGAAAATAGGAGATAAAGTAAGATTTTTAAGTTCTACTGGTGGTGGAGTCATTGCTGGTTTCAAAGGTAAAATTGTTTTGGTTGAAGACGAAGACGGTTTTCAGATACCGACACCAGCCAATGAGGTAGTAGTTGTTGAAGATGCCGCTACCGACCGTGCAAAACTGCGTATCGACCAGCAACAACGTAAGATGGAGAAAGGTGAGGACACCCGCAGTATCAAGCAACGTCTGACCGCTACAGGTGCTGAAGAAGAGGAAGTAGGGGAGGATTGGCGTGATGTTGATGCAGATATAGAACCGAATGATGACCCTTCCGTTAATTTTGAAGCTCCAGTAAGAGAACGTGTTGGTGGTGATGAGTTGTCTATTTATCTTGCTTTCACACCTACCGATATAAAGAACCTCACGACTACACACTTCAAGTCTTATCTTGTCAATGATTCAAATTATTATGTTCATTTCTCCTACTCTTTAAAGCAGGAAGATAAGTGGGTATTAAAGGCTGTTGGCGAATTGGAACCAAATATGAAGCTGTTGATTGAGGACTTCACACTTGCCGACCTCAACGATATGCTACAGGGATGTGTTCAACTTCACAGCTATAAAAAGGATAAGCCTTTCGCACTCAAGCCTACTTGTGACCTTCAGGTGAAGATTGATGCCGTGAAGTTCTATAAGCTCAATACTTTCCACGAGAGTGTTTTCTTTGAGCAGCCAGCATTGATATACACGTTGATTGAGAAGGATAAGCCTGCTCAGCACCCGATGTTGGAACCTTTGACAAGAAAGGCAGAGGACGAAGCTACTGAGAAACTAAAGGTGGGATATTCTTCCCCAAGCCGTCTGTCAGAAGAAGAGATTGACAAGAAGACGGAGGAACTTGCCAAGCGTTATAAGTTTGAGCGTAAGAAACCTGCTAAACAGATTCTTAGCGATGACAAAATTATCATAGACCTTCATGCTGATGAATTGCTCGAGACGACAGCGGGTATGACAGCGGCAGATATTCTTGAATATCAATTAGATGTTTTCCGTCGTACGCTCGAACAATACAAGGCTCATCGTGGCAAGAAACTCATTTTTATCCACGGAAAGGGTGAAGGCGTATTGCGTCATGCTATTATTCATGAACTTAATTATAAATACAAACATTATTCTTACCAAGATGCTTCTTTCCGTGAATACGGCTACGGAGCTACTCAGGTAACAATTAAATAATTTTTTCATTCAATATGAAACACGGACTTATAAAGGTGGCTGCAGCTATTCCTGCAGTGAAGGTTGCAGATACAAAGTTCAACCTTATAGAAACAGAAAAGCAGATTGCTATTGCTGAAGGTCAGGGCGTAGAGGTTATCGTTTTCCCAGAACTTTCAATAACGGGTTACACTTGTCAGGACCTTTTCCAGCAACAGCTTCTCCTTGACGATACTGAGCAGGCAGTCATTGAGCTGCTCGAATTTACTCGCCAATTAGATATCACCGTCATTGTCGGTGCACCTGTAGCTGTGGGAGCATTGCTCCTTAATTGCGCATTGGTCATTCAACAAGGAAAACTCTTAGGCATCGTGGCAAAGACCTTCTTGCCTAACTATAGCGAGTTCTATGAGAAACGATGGTTTGCATCTTCACAAGACTTGCGCCCACAGCACATTCTCTTTGCAGGGAATAATATTCGCGTGACACCAGAGTTGCAGATTTTCCGCACGTCAGAGGGGGCTACCTTTGCCATAGAAATCTGTGAGGATGTATGGGCACCAACACCACCGAGCAATCATCTTGCCTTGGCAGGTGCTGAGATTATTTTCAACCTCTCTACCAGCGACGAACTCATCGGAAAGCATACCTACTTGAAGTCACTGCTTGCCCAGCAAAGCGCACGTACTATCAGCGGATACGTTTATAGCAGCAGTGGTTTTGGTGAGAGTACGCAGGATGTTGTCTTTGGCGGAAATGCATTGATTTTTGAGAATGGCTCACTTGTTAAGCAGTCAGAGCGTTTCCAGCTTGACCCACAGTTAGTTATCTCTGAAATTGATATTGAAAATTTGCGTAGCGAACGTCGTACCAATAGTACCTTTGTCAACGCACAACGTCCTGTTGCATCAGGATTAGCTGGTGTTACTGGTCAGATTGATGAACTCGCCTTGCATGTGGATTGCTTGCCACCGCTCAATCCTATGCGTGAGTTTACGCTGACACGCGAGTTCGACCAGCATCCTTTCATTCCTAAGACTGAAAATATGCAGGAAGCTTGCGATGAAATCTATAATATTCAGGTGAGTGGATTGGCAAAAAGATTGGTACATACTAATTGCAAATCAGCAATTATCGGTATCAGTGGTGGACTTGATTCCACCCTTGCCCTCCTTGTTGTTGTCAAGACTTTTGATAAGCTTGGGCTTGACCGTAAGGGGATTGTTGGTGTTACCATGCCAGGGTTCGGAACAACGGGCAGAACCTATAAGAATGCAATGGCACTGATGGAACATCTCGGTATCACGATTCGTGAGATTGATATTAAAGCCTCTGTTTTACAGCATTTTAAGGATATTGGTCATGACCCAGAGGTGCACGATTCTACTTATGAGAACGCACAGGCTCGTGAACGTACGCAGATTTTGATGGATTTGAGCAATCAGATGAACGGACTTGTCATTGGTACGGGCGACCTTAGCGAACTTGCCTTGGGATGGTGCACCTATAATGGCGACCACATGAGTATGTATGCCGTGAATGCAGGTGTGCCAAAGACGCTGACACAATATCTTGTGCGTTATGCTGCCGACACAACTAAGGATGAAAATGTACGTAAGACATTGATAGACATCGTGGAAACTCCAATCTCACCAGAGCTGAAACCTGCTGATGATAAGGGAGAAATTGCGCAGAAGACAGAGGACCTTGTTGGACCTTACGAGCTTCACGATTTCTTCCTCTATTATGTTCTTCGCTGCGGTTTCCGCCCTTCAAAAATCTATTGGATGGCGCAGAATGCCTTTCGTGGTGTTTACCCCGACAGCGTCATTCTTCATTGGATGCGCATCTTCTTCCGTAGGTTCTTCTCTCAGCAATTCAAGCGTTCATGCTTGCCAGACGGACCAAAGGTGGGCAGCGTGAGCCTTTCGCCACGTGGCGACTGGAGAATGCCGTCTGATGCAATGTCAACCAACTGGCTAAACGAGTTGGAAGGACTGTCATGAAGCGAATAATCTTTCAACTTATTTTCTTACTGATTCCTCTGTGCACACCTGCGCAGGGGAATCTTCCTTTACTTCCATTGCCTGTGCTTGAATTATTGCAATATCAGGTACAGAAATGGAAGCGGGCGGTTGCACCTTATCTTTTCAGTAAGTATGGACTCAGACGAATTCCGACAGAGTTAGTAGCTGATGACACACGTCAGTTGTGGGGGTGGCACGTCGGTCCTAATGCTGACTTCGACCAATCAAAACAACCTTTCTACAGGCTCTTTGCAAAGAAGGATAATTCAAGCCTTGCTGTCATTGACGATAGGGGAGGAGCGTTGCAAATCGTCTTTTGGGACAAGGGATATTATCATACATTGGCGTCTGGTCTTCGGGCACATGGCTACCAGCTGCAGCAAGTCAAGCCTGCGACTAATGTTCTTCGTTTTCAGCGTGAGGGCAGTTCTGTGATAGCAGACGTGACGGTGTGGGCAGATATGTACGTCTTAGAGCTTCATAACTGATAACGACTTGTTTTCTACTTTCTTCTCTTGTTTTTCATTTTGACGATACAAAGATAAGTTTTAATTTCTAAGATTGCAAGAAAAGCGAGTGTTATAAAATGTTATTTTAGTTATAATGTGCTATTAGTCAGTGTTTTACAAAATGATTAGCAGTTATCGCATAGGCTAATAACAATACGCTCATTATTTATTTTTTTCGCATAGAGGTTCTCTCTAAGCTTCTTTGATGCCATATCTATACGATGCAGATGCGCCTTCCACCGTGAATAGATAGGCTAAAAACTGGTTCTTCCGTTAAATGGATAGATATCTCTGATTAGTTATATATAAAAAGCTGGTATTATGTATCTTTGTAGTGACCAAACTTCAAGAACATGAATACCAGCATAATGCAAAACGCCTTAGGCGTCTCCCAACAAGATTGTCAGAATCTGCGCTACGAAGGTAATAACTTAGTTTTAGAAATCCAAACTCCAAAGGAAAAACTTTGTTGTCCTGTATGTGGAAGTCATAATATTAATCGTAACGGCAGTCATATTCGTCGCTTTGTAAGTGTTCCCATAGGTCTGAGCAAGACCTATCTGGACATGCGTGTACATCGTATTCAATGTCACGACTGCGGCTGTATCAAACAAGAAAACATCGACTTTGCGAAAGGAAAACGTCGGCACACTATAGCTTTTGCAAATATGGTGTTTGACCTGTCTCGCTTTGCAACAATTCAAGATATATCATGGTTCCTACAGGTATCCTGGGATGTAGTACGTAATATACAGATGGAGTTTCTACAGTCAAATTACTCTAACCCAGACCTTTCCATGTTAAGGCGTATTTCCATTGATGAGTTTGCCACTCATAAGGGGCATGTATACAAGACCATAGTTGTAGATTTGGATAATGGTCATATTGTTTATGTCGGTGATGGTAATGGCAAGAATGCTCTTGATGGATTTTGGGAACGGCTCGGCAAAGACAAAGAGCATATACAAGCAGTATGTACAGACCTTTCTGCCGCATATACACGAGCTGTAAGTGAGCATCTTCCCAATGCAGCACTTGTAGTAGACCACTTTCATGTAACCAAGCTTATGAACGAAAAGCTGGACTTGCTAAGGAGACAGTTATGGCATGAGGAAAAGGACATCAACAAGCGTAAAGTAATCAAAGGAACACGTTGGTTGTTACTCAGAAATGGAAATGATATCTTTGATCATGCACACAGAAATAGACTGGAGAACGCACTAAGCCTAAACCGTCCGCTAATGATTGCCTATTATCTCAAAGAAGATCTTAAGGAAATATGGAATCAGTGTAGTAAGCAAAAGGCTAAAGCTGTGTTGGATGAATGGGTAAAGCAAGCTATAGAATCCAAAATACAACCATTAATGAAAATGGCGTCAACTATTAGAGCATACAAGACATACATATTAGCATGGTATGACCATTATATAACAAACGGAACAATAGAAGGAATTAACAACAAAATAAAAGTTTTGAAAAGACAGATATATGGGTTCAGAAATGAAGAATACTTCAAATTAAGACTATATGCACTGCATGATAGGAGTCTACGCATTTAACGGAAGAGCCTAAAAACTTCCTTTTATTTATTGTATAAGACGTTAAGACCTAACTTTTTACAATAGTGAGAGTGAGAACAATACTTCTGTTCTGATTGATAATCAGTAACATAACTTCTTTGTTACTTTCCTCCGATTACAAAATTACAAATTACATATTACATTAAGGACCATCAGACTTTTCGTATGGTGCCGAATAGGTGAAAAATGATAGTTTTATAATGAATAAAATAATAATTTATAATATAAATATTTTTATTATTATATATAATATTTATATTATATATAATAATAAACTTTTGTTCCTTAGCTGCTGGCAGACATACCCCCACGACCTTAATGTAATTTGTAATTTGTAATTTTGTAATTTTGAGAAATGATAATACAACCATAAAGTGTCCGTATACATAAGGGAGGATACTTGCTCAATAAAAGATAACTCATGATATATCAAAAAGTTAGACTTAAAATAACATTTTTTAAAGTAATAGATTCTTGGAATCACAAAGATTTGTTCGTAACTTTACACGTATATAAAAGAAACTTCTACATAGAAATCTACTTACATCTTCCTTGCTTTTTTATCAGATATTCTTTATCTTTGCATGCACCATTTGACATTGGACAATCTTTATCAAAAATAAATCTATTTCTAAAAAGCATCTTATGAGAAACGGACTAATCTTGTTATTGATGTTGTTTTTCTGCTGTAATAGTGGGCAAGCAAAGAACGACAACATTCCTGTACAAGGCAGAGTACTTGATAATATGACAGGGGCAGGAATACCAGGGGCAAAGGTTTACTTGATGACATCAGACAGTGTGGTCATTGATAGTACGATTACCTATCCTACAGAGGCTGAAGAATATGTGGGATTCTACCGCTTTGAACACTTGACAAAAGTTGGGAATTATATCGTGCGTGCAAGTGCTGAGGGGTATGAGGACAGCTATATGCACTGTGTGTGGAGGAGTAAGCGTGAGTTTTTTGTATCTGTAAAGCCTATACGATTGGCAAAGCCGCACGAATTGGCAGAAGTGACCGTAAAGGCTACAAAGGTTAAGATGATTGTTGCGGGCGATACGATTGTTTATAATGCTGATGCTTTCAACCTTGCAGAGGGGAGCATGCTCGATGCGCTAATTAGCAAGTTGCCAGGCGCACGACTGACCAAAGATGGGCAAATATTTGTCAATGGCAAATATATTCAGAGTCTTTTAGTCAACGGACGAGAGTTTTTCAGTGGAAACCCAATGTTGGCATTGGAGAATCTACCTGCCTATACGGTTAATAAAATCAAAGTTTTTAACAAGTCTGGAGCAGCTTCAAAGTTGGCAGGACGTGATATGGGCGACAAGAACTATGTGATGGATGTAAAGCTGAAGAAGGAGTATGCCGTAGGCTATATGGGTAACGTTGAAGCTGGTGCAGGTTCGAACAACAGATATAAGCTACGTGGCTTAGCCATAAAGTTCTCTGACAAAGAACGCATCGGAATATTTGCCAATAGCAACAACCTTAACGACAATCAGCGAGCAGCACTTAATGGTGAGTGGAGCCCACAAGATGTAGGGAGTGGATTGCAGACGACTAAAACGGTTGGTGCTCAATATATGCGCTTTTTAGGAAATGAATTTTCTTGGTTCGACCTTAGTAGTCTTTGGAATCATACAAATACTGACAACGAGTCTCACACGTCTAAACAAATATTCTTGTATGGTGGAGATTCATATCAGCATAGCAGGTATAAGTCGTTAGGAAGCTCTGATAATTGGACAGCGGGTAGCAATTTATGTATCCAAAAAGATAAATATTATACGATTAATAATCTTTCCTTTTCCTATGCCCATAGCCATGGCCTGAACAACAGCAATATCGAAACGTCTGACAATCAATCGTTGCTTAACCGTATGTTGTCGGCAAATAGCCTTGAATCGAGGAATGTTGATTTTAATCTTCAAAATAGAAATGGTATCAGCATTATTGCTGATATGATTAGGTGGAACTTTGGAATCAATTATAATCGTAACACGCAAAAGACCTTTTCTCTACAGGATTTGACCTATCTACAGCATAGTCTTCCACGTGATTATCGTAATCAATATATAAACCGCCTTAATCAAAACCTTAAGTTATCAGCTGGTATCAGTTATAATTGGGCTTTTAGAAATATCAGCTTGCAACCTGAGTATAATTACGCATATTCTTATATAAAAACGGATAATCCACTCTATCGTCTTGATAAGATTTCTGGACGTGATAGTAGTTTGTTCGATAGATTGCCCTCTGCCACAAGCATCTTGGCTACAGTCCTTGATAATGGGAATACTTATCACTTTACTGAGTATCAAAATAGTCATCAATTTAACTTCTGCTATAGAGACTTGTATAGTAAACTCTTGAAGTGTGAGCTAAGTGTCAATCTGCCTGTTCGTATAGCTCATGCCAACCTTTATTATCAACGCATGGGACGACACGATGTGTCTCGACAGAGCATATTCTTCGAACCTAATATATGGTTAAAGGGTAAGTCATGGGGTATTAAAGCTAAGGTGAATTCTGAATTCCCTGACCTCACAACAATGGTTAATTATCGTGATGACAGCAATCCTATGAATATCATATTAGGCAATACACAGCTTCGTAATATTCATTATTATGACATAGAAGGTGGTAAGACATTTGAGGGAAAGAAACATAGTCGCCTTAACATTAATACGGGTTATCATCAGACGGATAATGCTGTGGCTTATAGTCTTGTATTTGATAAACAAACAGGTGTTTCAACCGTTCAGCCCATTAGCGTAAATGGTAACTATCGCATTGATTTAGGAATAGGATATACCCGTCCGCTGGATAAAAAAGAGAAATTAAGTATTGATAATCAAGCATCCTTTAACTATAATCATAACGTTGACATGGCAATGGTACAAGGGACTACACAAAGTCAACGAAGTATTGTAAATAACTGGAAGATAAGTAACGTCTTGAAACTTAATTATCGTCCCGATGATAACTATGAGTTCACACTTCATGGCGGAGGTACATATTATCTTATCAAGAGCCAGCGTGAGGGATTTAGTAATATTCATGCAGGAGATTATAATATAGGTATGAATGCGCAAATAACTTTGCCTTGGAAACTACAATTAACAACCGACCTAACAATGTTTGCTCGCCGTGGTTATCAGCTCTCAGAGATGAATACTACTGACTGGATATGGAATGCACAACTTAGTCGCAGTTTCATTAATAAGAAACTTTTAGTTAAGTTGCAAGGCTTTGATATGCTCTGTCAGCTCTCTAATACTCAATACTTAATGAACGCACAAGGAAGAACGGAAACATGGAATAATAGTATTCCACGATATGTAATGTTGTCCCTGTCATGGCGATTTAATGTAAATCCTAAAAAGAAATAAACACTTCAAAATAATAGGTCTTGATAACATTTTTTCGTTATAAGCCCTTTGTGGTATCAAAAAATGTTCGTATCTTTACACCTTGAAAAAGTGCGAAAACGGCTCAGAAAGGAAATAAAGGCTATTGTGGGCAATTTTAGTCTTTCAAAGAAGAGCTCGTTAAAGTGATAGAAATTTATAACAGAAAAAATATATAATGGACGAAAATCAGACAATTGATCAGGACAGAATTATGAAGATCAACATCGAGGAGGAGATGAAAAGCTCCTACATCGACTACTCAATGTCGGTGATTGTGGCACGTGCCCTCCCTGATGTTCGTGACGGTTTTAAGCCTGTTCACCGCCGTATTCTCTTCGGTATGCGCGGTATTGGTAACTTTAGCAACCAGCCTTACAAGAAGTGTGCCCGCGTTGTTGGTGAGGTACTTGGTAAGTATCATCCACATGGTGACTCTTCTGTCTATGGTGCACTTGTGCGTATGGGACAGGAATGGAATATGCGCTACAAGTTGGTTGACGGACAGGGTAACTTTGGTTCTGTCGATGGTGACTCTGCTGCTGCGATGCGTTATACGGAGTGCCGCCTCTCAAAGATGGGTGAGCACGTTATGGACGATATCGAGAAGGATACGGTTGACATGGTCAACAACTTCGACGATACGCTGCGTGAGCCTGCTGTGATGCCTACAAAGATTCCTAACTTGCTTGTAAATGGTGGTAATGGTATCGCTGTGGGTATGGCAACGAATATCCCTACGCATAACCTTGGAGAAGTTATTGATGGTTGCTGTGCTTATATTGACAATCCAGAGATTTCTAACGATGGTTTGATGGAGTTTATTCCTGCTCCAGACTTCCCAACAGGTGCATATATTTATGGTCTTCAAGGCGTAAAAGATGCCTATGAGACTGGTCGTGGTCGCGTCGTAATGCGTGCCAAAGCTGAGATTGAGAGCGATGAGAACCATGATAAGATTGTTGTGACAGAGATTCCTTACGGAGTTAATAAGCAGCAACTTATTGAATATATTGCTGACCTCGTGAAGGAAGGAAAGTTGGAGGGTATCTCTAACGTTAATGACGAAACGGGCCGTCAAGGTATGCGTATCGTTGTTGATGTGAAGCGTGATGCCAATGCAAACGTCATTCTGAATAAGCTTTTCAAGATGACAGCATTGCAGAGTTCTTTCTCAGTAAACTGTATCGCATTGGTAGCGGGTCGTCCACGTCTGTTGAGCCTTCGTGAGTGCATTAAGTACTTTGTTGAACATCGTCACGATGTCACTATCCGCCGTGCACAATTCGACTTGAAGAAGGCACAGGAGCGCGCACATATCTTGGAGGCATTGATTAAGGCTTGTGACAATATTGATGAGGTTGTACGTATTATTCGCGCCAGCAAGACACCTTCAGATGCCCAAAGAAACCTTGAGAAGCGTTTTGAATTCGATGAGCTTCAATCAAGAGCTATCGTTGATATGCGTTTGTCACAGCTGACTGGTCTTCGTCTTGATCAGTTGCATCAGGAGTTTGAGGAATTGATGCAAACCATCAAGGACTTGCAGGAGATTCTTAATAATCCTGAGCGTTGCAAGGAGGTAATGAAGGAAGAGCTGCAGGAGGTGAAGGAGAAGTATGGCGATGATCGTCGTACAGAGATTATCCCTGACGAGCATGAGTTTAATGCTGAGGACTTCTATCCTAATGACCCAGTTGTTATTACTATCAGCCACCTTGGTTATATCAAGCGCACACCACTTGCAGACTTTAAGGAGCAGGCTCGTGGTGGTGTAGGTTCAAAGGGTGCTCGTACTCGTGAGAAGGACTTCACCGAATATATCTATCCAGCAACAATGCACCAGACAATGTTGTTCTTCACTCGTAAGGGTCGTTGCTACTGGATGAAGTGTTATGACATCCCAGAGGGCGACAAGAACTCAAAGGGCCGTGCTATTCAGAATATGCTCTCACTTGAGCCGGGCGATTCTGTTAATGCGTTCTTGCGTATTCAGGGCTTGGACGATGATGACTTCCTTGATTCTCACTATGTAGTATTTGCAACAAAGCAGGGTATCGTTAAGAAGACCTCTCTCCGTGCTTACTCTCGTCCTCGAACGAATGGTGTGATTGCTATCAATATCAATGAAGGTGATGAGGTAGTAGATGTTCGCTTGACAAATGGTCATAACGAACTTATCATTGCTGACCGCAATGGTCGTGCTTGCCGCTTCGACGAGTCAAATATCCGCACTATGGGCCGTGTTTCTACTGGTGTACGTGGTATGCGATTAGACGATGACGGACAAGACGAGGTTGTTGGTATGATTGTTGTAAATGACCCAGTCAAAGAGACCGTTATGGTTGTGTCAGAGGAGGGCTATGGCAAGCGTTCACAGGTAGAAGACTACCGATTGACCAATCGTGGTGGTAAGGGTGTTAAGACGCTGAATATCACGGATAAGACTGGTAAACTTGTTGCTATTAAGAACGTTACCGATGATAACGACTTGATGATTATCAACAAGAGTGGTATTGTTATTCGTATGTCAGTTGCTGAATGCCGTGTTATGGGTCGTGCAACACAAGGTGTGCGCCTAATAAACCTCGCTAAAAAGAATGATGTCATCGCATCAGTATGTAAGGTGATGAGTTCTGAGATGGAGTCACAGGTGGAGGATGATAGTCGTGAAGACCTTCCAAACACTGATGAGGATATCAAGGGAGATGCATCATCCGCAGCAGATAATACAGAGGTGACACCTGTTGATTTCGAGTAAACGAGTTGACGAGTTAACGAGTTGACAAGTTGACGAGTTGCTTGTTTCAAAGTTCATAGAAACAACGGTAATCATAATTATGAATTATGAATTCTGAATTAAGAATTAACATAGAATTCTGCATTATGAATTAAAATAGATTTATAAACCTTTTAATAAAGATCACTAATATGAAGAAGTTAATGTTCGCAGCATTGATGTTACTCAGTACATCTGCTGCATTCGCTGGTGACAGCGAGCCACTGAAGGCAATCCTTAAGGCACAGAGCTACGCAGAGGCTGCTGAGCTCATTAAGGCTAACCTCGGCCAACTTACAGACAATGCTGAGAAGGCAAAGGCTTACGACAAGCTCTATCAACTTGCTATGAAAAAGGTAAGTGCAGAGCAGGGTGTTCAGCTTGAGAACCAGACTAACCAGCAAATGGGTAAGGAAGGTAACAAAGCTGTTGATGAGAAAGGTCTCTACGAGGCTGTAGGTCAAGCTTTCGATGCTGCTGAGGAGATTGTTAAGTATGACAATATGCCTAACGCAAAGGGTAAGGTTAAGCCTAAGTATACAGGTATTGCTGATGAGCTCTATCCACTCCGTGGTCAGCTTATCAATGGTGGTATCTTCTATCAGGGTGCTAAGGATGATGCAAATGCTTATAAGTATCTTGCTCGTTACGTAGACTCTGCTGATGAGCCAATGTTCTCAAAATTTGATAAGTCTAAGGATGAAAACTTGAATGAGATTGCTTACTTCGCAACTTATTATGCTTATCAGAATAAGGACTATAAAAAAGCTGAGAAATATGCTGAATACGCTGTAAAGAGTAAGGACCGTGGTAAGGATGCTAAGCAGTTGCAGTTGGCTATTATGGGTGCACAGCTTAATAGTCGCCAAGACTCTGTAGCTTATGCAGATAAGCTCGCTGGTATCTATGCTCAAGATCCTGATAATGATGCCGTATTGACAACTTTGACATCTATCTATAGCTCACTTGGTATGCAGGACAAGGCAGAGGAAATCGTAAACGCTGCCCTTGCAAAGAACCCTAACAGCTATGGAGCGTTGGTAATGCTTGGTCAGTTTGCAAGCCAAAAGAAGGAATACGAGAAGGCTGCTGACTACCTTTCTAAGGCATTGGCATTGGTAAAGGATGATAATGCAAAGATTGCTATCAATGCATCTATAGGTCAGTGCTGGTTCTATAAGGCACAGGACCGTGTAGCATCTGTGAAGGGTGTATTGTCACCAGCTGCACGTGCTCAGTTTAACGAAGTTTACAATAAGGCAATTTCATACCTCGAGACAGCTAAGAATCTCGATGTTATGAAAGAGCATAAGAGCTCATGGGCTTACCCACTTTACGGTTGCTACTATTTCGTAAAGGGTGCACAAGCTCCTGAGACATTGGAAGCTGCAGCTATTGCTGGCGTTCAGCAGTAAGTCGACTTTAATATTCCCCTCTTATATGAATTATTAGGTTAAATCATATTAGAGGGGATTTTGTGTTACTAAAATATAGCCGATGAAAAGAGTACTAATACTGATTATTTCTATTTTTACAAGTTGGAATATCGCAGAGGCACAAGAAGCATATCAGCAGGCAGAGTCTTTTAACCGCCTCGCAAAAGAAGCTTTCACCCGTGTTGAGAAACATTCGAATAGGGATTCTGTAGCCATTTTCAATGCTGTTGTTGATGGTGTGGAATATTCATTGAAAAGTGATGAATTTGACAGAATGCCTAATCGAAAGGGGAAAGTTAACCCAAGATTTGAGGAGGAGAACAAGAATCGTCTTGCTGTTCTGCATCCAATGTTGATAGATGCTGGTAAGTATTTTACCAAAGGAAGTTATACGAGAAATGAAGGACTTGATGCCTTACAATTATATCTAAAAGCTCGTAAATCTCCATTGGTAAAGGATAATATCGATGAGTCAGGTGTTGCTGCTTATTACATTGCTTATTATTATTTAAAAGCTCACAACTTAGAGAAAGCTGATAAATATGCTGATATTGCTATGCAATACGATGAAACGGCACAAGCAGCAGCAGAAATTAAAGCTCAGTGTATGCACGGTAAGATGGTGACAGAGGAAGACTCTTTACGTTATCTTTCTGTAATACAACGACTTTATCGTACTGACCCTACTAATGAGACTTATTTCTCATGGATAATGAAGTTCTATCAGAATCCTACACGTAAGTTCAATATTGAAGACTTTATTGATAGAATTCTTGAAGAGAATACAAATTCAGCAGTGCCATGGATTCTTAAAGGTGAAATTGCCATGCATGCTGAACGTTGGGAAGAAGCTATAGACGCTTACAAACAAGCGGATGAAATAGACCCAAGTAGTATTCCTGTTGCCTACAATATCGGTGTATGTCTAAACACTGTTGGTATGGCTGCACGTGAGGCTGTTGCTGAACGAAGAAAGAAAAAGGAAGACGTATCAGATAATGAGTATATGAAATATTTTGCAGAAGCACGTACTTATCTTGAACGTGTGAGAGCAAAAGACCCTCGTAGGAATAGAGTAGATTGGGTAGCTCCTCTCTATTTGGATTATACAATATTGAATGATAAAATAAAGGCTGAAGAACTTGAACCTCTTGTAACAAATTTTAAAAAGTGAAGTCTATAAAATTATTTTTAATATACATCTGCCTGCTCTTTCCGCTTACTGGTGTTGCTCAGAAGAAGCAACTCCAGACTGTGCGTGATCAGATAAAGTCGGGAAAAGAACTCACAAAAGCAGAAAACACACTTCGTGGATTATTGGTTGATTCGGCTTCTAAGAAGAATAATAAAATATGGCTCCTTCTCTGTGATGTATTAACAAAACAATATGAGCAGGGAAATGAAAAATTATATTTGAAACAAAAGTATGACACGGCAGCCCTTTTTACTGTAACAAGGAAGTTGTATGATGTAATGTCACGCTTTGATTCTCTTGATGCTCAACCAGATGCTAAAGGAAGAGTACGTGCTAAATATAGAGCTAAGCATGCAGACTTCCTAAACTCTATTCGTCCTAATCTATTCAATGGAGGTTCATATTTTATCCATAAGAAAGATTATAATACGGCCTTTGATTATTATAGCGATTACTTGCTATCAGCAAATCATCCTCTGTTTGAAGGTTATGACTATATGCAGAAAGATGCTCTTATTCCGCATGCTGCTTATTGGGCTATGTTCTGTGGCTATAAGCTTAGTGATGCTGATAAGATTATGCAGTTTAAAGAGCAGGCAGAGCGTGATACCTCTATGCTAAACTTTGTAAGGCAGTATGAGGCTGAAGCATATTTGATAAAAAAGGATACTGCCATGTATGTAAAGTCTCTACAAGCAGGGTTCGAACAATATCCTAATTTTGCCTACTTCTTCCCACGATTGGTTGAATATTATGCTAAGATTGGAGAACATCAGAAAGCATTAGAAATCACGGAGCGTGCTTTGAAAGCTGATTCCACAAGTCTTTTGTTTCGTTTTGCTAAAAGTACAGCATTGCTGAACCTTGGTAGATACAATGAATGTATTGAGATTTGTAAGCAGCTGATAAAAGATAAAGACACTTATGCTGATGCTTATTATAATATAGGACTTGCATATTTCAATCAGGCGATAGAATTAAATAAAGATAGGCAGAAGTATCGTGCCAACAAGGAAAAGATTATAACATTATATCAGCGCTCTAAACCCTACATGGAGAAATACAGAGAGCTTGCTCCTACCGCTAAGAGTAAATGGTTAGCACCTTTGTATACTATTTACCTTAATTTGAATATGGGTAAGGAATTCGATGAAATTGATAAGTTGAGAAAGGAAAGATAAAGATGAATAATAATATTCTTAATAAACTTGGCATCACGCTCAATGCAATGCAGGAGGCTACGGCTGATGCAGTATTGCATACGGGTAAAGATGTTGTAGTGATGTCACCGACAGGTTCAGGTAAGACTTATGCTTACCTCCTACCATTAATTCAGCGGTTAGATGCTTCGTCAGATGCACTGCAGGCTGTAGTGTTGGTACCTGGACGTGAATTGGCATTGCAGTCAGCTAATGTTCTTAAGGATATGGGTAGTGGCTTACGCTCTATGCCTTTATATGGTGGACGTCCAACAATGGAAGAGCATCGTGTATTGAGAGATGTAAAACCTCAGATAGTCTTTGCTACTCCAGGACGTTTAAACGATCATCTTGATAAGGCTAATATTAATGCAGAAACGATAAAGTGGCTTGTCATTGATGAGTTTGACAAGTGTCTTGAATTTGGTTTTCAAGACGAAATGATGAGTATTCTCTGTAAGTTACCAAATATAGAAAGACGAATCCTACTTTCAGCAACAGAGTCTGAAACTATTCCTAATTTTGTATCAATGGGTAGGACCGTTCATTTGGATTATCGTACAGAAGATGAGAATATTCCTGATCGTATACGTCTCTACACAGTTACAAGTCCCGAAAAGGATAAACTTGAGGTATTGAAGAAACTTCTCCTTTCTTTAGGTGACAAAAGTAGTATTGTATTCTTGAATTATCGTGACTCCGTAGAACGCACAGCTTTATTCTTAAAGGAGAATGGTTTTACAATCAGTTGGTTCCATGGTGGCTTAGACCAGCGTGAACGTGAAGCATCTCTGTATCGTTTCTCAAATGGTTCTGCACCAATACTTGTTAGTACCGACTTAGCTTCACGTGGGTTGGATATACCAGATGTTGACAATATTATTCATTATCATTTCCCTGAAACTGAAGATAGCTATGTGCATAGAGTAGGGCGTACAGCACGTTGGGACAAGGAAGGAAGAACCTTCTTCATTCTTGGTCCAGAAGAACATTTGCCAGAGTATGTTACCAATGAGCATGAAGAATATAAGATACCAGAGACTTTACCAAAACCAGCTCAGCCTCGTATGGCAACAATATATATAGGTAAAGGAAAGAAAGATAAAATCTCAAAAATAGATATTGTAGGCTTTCTTTGTAAGAAAGGCGGATTAAAGTCTTCTGAAATTGGAAAGATTGATGTGAAAGATCGTTTTACTTATGTAGCAGTTTCACGCACAAAGATTAAAGAAATAATTTCATTGACTAAAGGTGAAAAAATAAAGGGTATTCGTACCGTTGTGGAAGAGGTAAGGTGACACATTATACAATGTGTCACCTTTTTCTTTAACATCCCTCTCCACGTGTATAAAACGCATACTATCTTGCAAATAAAAAAAATGATATTTTATTTGGAAGTATAAAAATAAAAGCGTATCTTCGCATCGTAGACCATCAAAACCTATTACATATTTAATACTGATAATAACTACAAAACATAAGTCAAACTTAAACTAAACAATCGAGATGAAAAAGTACAATTTTGGTGCAGGTCCATGTATCCTTCCACGTGAAGTAATCGAAAAGACAGCAAATGCCATTTTAGATTTTAATGGAATTGGTCTCTCAATTGCAGAAATCAGCCATCGTTCAAAGGATTTCCAGCCAGTAATGGACGAAGCTATGGCTTTAGTAAAGGAAGTATTAAATGTCCCAGAGGGCTATTCAGTGCTTTTCTTGGGTGGTGGTGCATCACTTGAGTTCTGCATGATTCCTTTCAACTTCTTGGTAAAGAAGGCTGGTTATTTAAATACTGGTGTTTGGGCAAAGAAGGCCATGAAGGAAGCTAAGTTGTTTGGAGATGTTGTTGAAGTTGCTTCATCTGCAGATGAAAACTATACATATCTTCCAAAGAACTTCGATGTTCCTACAGACTTGGATTATTTGCACATCACAACCAATAACACAATTTATGGTACTGAATATCACAAAGATTTAGATGTACCAGTTCGTTTGATTGGTGATATGTCTTCAGATATCTTTAGCCGTCCAGTTGATGTTTCTAAGTACGACTGCATCTATGGTGGTGCACAGAAGAATCTTTCTATGGCAGGTGTGACATTCATCATTATTAAGGATGAAGTTCTTGGTCGTGTACAACGTGAAATCCCAACAATGTTGGATTATCGTACACATATCAAGAAGGGTTCTATGTTCAATACTCCTCCTGTAGTGCCTATCTATACCGCTTTAGAGAACCTTCGTTGGATTAAAGCGAACGGTGGTGTTGAAGCAATGGAGAAACTTGCTAAGGAGCGTGCTGATATTGTTTACGGTGAAATCGATCGCAATAAGTTGTTCCGTGGTACAGTTAAGTGTGAGGAAGATCGCTCTTACATGAACATCTGCTTCGTTCTCAACGATGAGTATGCAGAATTACAAGATGAGTTCTTTAAGTTCGCTACTGAAAGAGGAATGGTTGGTATCAAGGGGCACCGCGATGTTGGTGGTTTCCGTGCAAGCTGCTACAACGCTATGACAGTTGAAGGCTGCAAGGCTCTTGTTGAAACAATGAAGGAGTTTGAAGCTAAACACTAAATATATAAAGATTAGACTTAGCAGTGGTGTACATGCCACCTGCTGAGTCTAAACGATAACTTTACTATATCTAACCAAAACATTAAGGCTATGAAAGTTTTAATTGCAACTGAAAAACCATTTGCACCATCTGCAGTGCAAGGTATTACAACCGAACTTAAGAATGCAGGACATGAGGTTGTTCTGCTTGAAAAATATACAGAGAAAGCTGAATTGCTTGAAGCAGTAAAAGATGCTGATGCAATGATCGTACGCTCTGACAAAGTTACACCAGAAGTACTTGACGCAGCTAAGCAGTTGAAGATAGTTGTTCGTGCAGGTGCTGGTTATGACTCTATTGATACAGCCTATGCAAAGGAGAAGAATGTTGTTGTAGAAAATACTCCTGGACAGAACTCTAATGCTGTTGCTGAACTTGTATTTGGTTTGTTGGTATATGCCGTACGTAGTTTCTATAATGGCAAGGCTGGTACAGAATTGATGGGCAAGAAACTTGGTATTCTTGCTTTCGGTAATGTTGGTCGTAATGTAGCTCGTATCGCCAAAGGCTTTGGTATGGAAGTGTACGCATACGATGCATTCTGCCCTGCAGAGGCTATTGAAGCAGCGGGTGTTCATGCTTGTAAGATACAAGATGAATTATTCCAGACTTGTGACGTTTTGTCACTCCATATCCCTGCAACTCCACAGACCGTTAAGAGTATTGATTATCGTTTAGTTAACCTTCTCCCAAAGAAGGGTATCCTCATTAATACTGCCCGCAAGGAAGTTATCAATGAGGAGGAACTTCTGAAGTTGATGGCTGAGCGTGAAGACTTGAAGTTTGTGACAGATATTATGCCTGATGCTGATGCTGAATTCAAGAAATTTGAAGGACGTTACTTCTCTACTCCAAAGAAGATGGGTGCACAGACAGCTGAAGCTAATAATAATGCTGGTATTGCTGCAGCAAAGCAGATTAATGCTTTCTTTGCTACAGGTGATACTAAATTCCAAGTAAATAAATAACTTTCTAATACATAAGGGTTGATTGTCTTAATCTACTAAGTGAGGTTGTGACTTTCAATCCTTTTATTTTTATTTAAAAACTAACACTATGGCAGTAATAAAACCTTTTAAAGGTATCCGCCCTCCAAAGGACTTGGTTGAGTCTGTCGCAAGTCGTCCATACGATGTTTTGGATTCTGAAGAAGCTCGTGCAGAAGCTGGAGACAACGAGAAGAGTTTATATCATATCATCAAACCAGAAATCAACTTTGAAGTTGGCACAAGTGAATATGATCCAAGAGCTTATAATAGTGCTGTTGAACAATTCCAGAAGTTCCAAAATGAAGGTTGGTTAGTCCAAGACGATAAGGAACATTATTATATCTATGCACAAACTATGAATGGCAAAACTCAATATGGTCTTGTTGTTGGAGCATATGTTAATGATTATCTGACTGGTAATATCAAGAAGCATGAGCTAACTCGTAGAGATAAGGAAGAAGACCGTATGAAACATGTTCGCATTTGTAATGCTAATGTTGAACCAGTGTTCTTTGCTTATCCTGATAATCAGGTACTTGATACTTTGTTGGCTCGATATGCTGCAACAAAACCTGAATATGATTTTGTTGCACCTGATGATGGTTTCAGACATCAGTTCTGGGTTATTACAGATGAAGCTGACATCAAGACTATAACTGAAGAGTTTAAGAAGATGCCAAGTCTTTATATTGCAGATGGACACCATCGTTCTGCTGCAGCTGCTTTAGTAGGTGCAGAGAAGGCTAAGAACAATGAAAATCATAAGGGTGACGAGGAGTATAACTACTTTATGGCAGTATGCTTCCAGGCAAGTCAATTAACGATTCTTGACTATAATCGTGTTATCAAGGATTTAAATGGCATGGAAGTTGCTGAGTTCTTAAAAGCTTTGGAGAAGAACTTTACTGTTGAGCTGAAAGGACAAGATGAATATCGCCCAACAAAGTTGCATGAATTCTCTATGTACCTTGACGGCAACTGGTATAGCTTGGTTGCTAAACCTGGTACATACGATGATAATGACCCTATTGGTGTTCTTGATGTTGACATCTCAAGTCGATTAATTTTGGACGAACTAATGGGCATTAAAGACCTCCGTTCAGACAAACGTATTGATTTCGTTGGTGGTCTGCGTGGTCTTGGAGAACTGAAGCGTCGTGTTGATAGTGGTGAAATGCGTTGGGCATTGGCACTCTATCCTGTATCAATGCAGCAGATTATGGATATTGCTGATAGTGGAAAGATTATGCCACCTAAGGCAACATGGTTTGAACCAAAACTTCGTTCTGGTCTTGTCATCCATAAGCTGGATTGATGCAAGATTAACATAAATTGAATGGATAGCGATAAATATAAGACAATAAAAGAGAAAGCGATTAGCGAGGGATATTACTCTGAAAAGCGGAGTAAGTTCCTCGCTTTTGCGCATCATGTTGATTCTGTCGAAGAGGCGTTAGAGATAGTAAAAGAATATCGAAAGAAGTATTATGATGCTCGCCATTGCTGCTATGCTTATAGAGTAGGTTTTGATGGTACTGAATTCCGAGCAAATGATGATGGAGAACCGTCTTCAACAGCAGGTAAGCCTATTCTTGGACAGATTGACAGTTACGGATTAACAAATACACTCATTTGTGTTATTCGGTATTATGGAGGTATAAACCTCGGTACTGGTGGTTTGATTGTTGCTTACCGTGAGGCTGCAGCAGATGCATTATCAAATAGCGAGATAGAAGAAAAATTCATTGAGGAGGAAGTGAAATATACATTTACTTATCCGATGATGAATGATGTTATGCGAATCATTAAGGAAATGAATCCTCGCATTGTTAATCAAGTATTTGACAATACTTGTGAAGTTGTTCTTTCTATCAGAAAAGGGCAGGCAGAAGAACTACGCACTCGACTGAAGAAATTGTCTTTTGATTGATACGCAATTTAGGAAAGATAAAAATATAGGACACAAAATCTATTATTAATACTACCAAGGTTAGATAACAGAAAGATTATACAATGACAGAATTGAATAAAAAAACAGACTGATATGACTTTACATGAAGCTATTATTTACGTATTAGAAGGCTATGGTTCCGCGATGAGCTCTGCTGAAATAGCCCAGGAAATATTTGACAAGAAATTATATCTGCAACAGGCAGGTTCTATGGCTCCAGCCAAACAGATAAGAGATCGTGCAAGAAAATATCCACAGCTTTTTATTATTGAAGACGGTAAAATACGCCTTAAAACATCTTTAGACTTCACTGATAGTCAAAAGAATAAATCGTCAATTAATCTTTGTCAGTTTACCTCTTCACCATTTCCCAAAAGCAAATGTAAAGAAAATTTGCCATCAGTTTCTCAAGATATGTCTTCTAATTTTAAACAGGGACTTGTTCCATGGGTAAATGAGAAAACCAAGGTACTCATCTTAGGTACTATGCCTGGAGATATTTCTATCCAGCAGCAGTCCTACTATCTTAATCCACGCAATACGTTTTGGAAGATTATCAATAATCTTTTCAATTCAACAAGTAGATTAGAAAAGAGCCGTTCATTTCTTAACAAAATCGGTATAGGGCTGTGGGATGTTTATAAGGAAGGTTTAAGAAAAGGTAGTCTTGATACAGGCTTCATCGGCAATCCTTCTACTAATGAGATAAAAGACCTACTGAATCAATATC
Organism: Prevotella melaninogenica; assembly: GCF_018127925.1. Classification (NCBI taxonomy): domain Bacteria; kingdom Pseudomonadati; phylum Bacteroidota; class Bacteroidia; order Bacteroidales; family Prevotellaceae; genus Prevotella; species Prevotella melaninogenica. Next base: position 1,019,303 of record NZ_CP072347.1, read on the forward strand.
AATCCATTAAATACCTTATCTTTAATGGTCAAAAAGCATATAAGGCTTTCCTAAAGGCAATTGGCAAAGTTAATATACCATGTTATGTCTTTCCATCAATGTCTTCTGCCTATAGCCGAATGACATTCGAAGAGAAGTTGAAAGTATGGACTAAACTAAAGGAGTTGCTGAAATGAAATTCTAACAAGTTGACATCAGGCTTTCATTCATCTATTTTTTCGGACGTCAAGCTACGTAGTGTTTGTAAACTATTTTCACGCAATTCAAAACCAAAACATGCCCTTTTAGCTTCTAAAAGATGCCTAATTGGCTTGTAAAAGGTGCCCTATTGAGATCTTACTAACGCCCTTTTGAAGTCTAATTAAGCACCTTTTAAAACACATCTTTATAACCAGCTGATTTACTGTTTGTTGTAGACTTTCTTTTTGGTAGCATTTTTATCATTACTTATATGTGTTTATTATATTTTTTTGTAAATATAATATCATCCCTTTATCTGTATTTTCGGGGTATAATAATGAATCGGTTTTTAGTATAGGAAGATATAGGGAAAAAAACTAATTAACAATATTGGCTATTTGTTTGTTTTATATCTAATTTCCGTTTTTCTATTAAAGCAATACGAAAGGCGATTAGACAATAATCAGGAGAACCTTATTTTATCCCATTCTCTTTTTGCTTTTTTACCTTTTTAAACTCTTCTATTCCATTTTTTTTGTGTTACTTTGCAGGTAATTATATGAGTTTACTAACGTATTAATCCTACTTATTAAGGATATTTTCTCGAGAAAGTTGTTAATGACTAACATTTTAAATATGAATAGGAGCTTGAAATGGCTGGTTGCAATTGTAGCAATACCTGTCATTCTGTTTCTTATCCTCGCAGCTTTACTATATTGTCCACCCGTTCAAAATTGGGCTGTAAAGCATGTGGCAGCCTATGTTTCAGACAAGACTGGAATGGAGGTAAGCATCGATAGGGTCAATCTATCTTTTCCTTTAGATCTTCAGTTAGATGGTCTAAAGATGCTTCGCCCGAATGATTCTATCCCTAATAAGAAAGATACGGTGGCAGATGTACATCGCTTGGTGGCTAATGTAGACCTATTGCCATTGCTTAAAAGTAGGGTAGAAGTAAACGAACTAACCTTTACAAAACTCAAAGCAAATACCGTCAACTTTATTGGTGACCTGCGTATTCGTGGTGATTTGCAACGCTTGCATATTGTTAGCCATGCAGTTAACCTTGTTGGTGATTCTGTTCGTGTAAATAAAGCAGATATAGAAGGGGGATGGGTTGATATTGCTTTGGGCGATACTGTACCCGAAGATCCAAACAAACAGAAGCCACTTTGGCGTATTAATATAGATAAACTTAATCTTACAAAAACAGATTTTCGCCTCCATATGCCTGGCGACACAATGAGTGTTCGTGCTAACTTCAAGAAAGCAGCAGCTAACGGAGCAGAACTTCTATTACATGACAACATATACAAGGTTGCAAACGTAGATTGGCAAGGCGGTGATTTTAGTTATAATCAAAACTATGTACGCCATGCAAAGACAGGTTTTGATGCAGCACATATAGCCATGCAAGATGTTAATTTGGGTATAGATTCCTTCCTATATGCTGCTCCAAAGATTCGATTACGTGTTCGTACAGCTAATATGAAGGAAAAGAGTGGACTGATAGTAAAGGATTTCAGTGGACCATTTTCTATGGATTCTACAAGTATCAATCTACCTGATTTGTATTTCCGACTACCTAACACTGAGCTTTCTGGACGGTTTACGATGGATATGAATGCCTTTGCTGATAAGAATCCAGGGCAGATATCTACTCAGTTAGATGGTTTTCTACGTCTGGAAGATTTGCACCCGTTCCTAACCTCCGTACCAAAGAATATTTATCAGGCTATTCCTAATCAAAGTATCATCATAAAGGGTCAACTGGATGGAAATCTTCGTTCAGCAGCTTTTAAACAGCTTCGTTTAGCTATGCCAGGCTATTTTGACATTACAGGAACAGGATGGATAGCTGATATGATGTCTGGAGTTAGTCATCTTCGCAGCGACTTAAAACTTAAAGGAACAGCAAGTAATCTTAGTTTTGTTTCTAAATTATTACCACGTGATGTGCGCAAGACAATAGCTTTCCCACATGGAGTAGGTATAAATGGTGATATTCATGTGCGTAAAACACTGTACACAGGTAGCATACAGTTGACACAAGGTGGCGGACGTATTCGATTGAATGGTGCTTATAATACAGCAACAGAACTATATCGTATTACAGCAGATGCAACTTTATTCCCTGTTCATCGTTTCTTACCCCATATGGGTTTATCAGCTTTCTCCGGAACAATAAAGATGCAAGGACGAGGCACAGACTTCTTAAATCCAAAATCATCAACCAATCTCAGCCTTCGTATTCGTAGTTTCAAATATGGTAACTACGTATTGGATGGCTTGAATGGAGACATTTCAAAACATGGAGAGCAACTTTCGGCTCATGTAAAGAGTACGAACCGAATGATAAGTGGCGACTTCACTTATAAAGGCAGAGTTAATACAAAACTTGTGGATGGTCATCTACGTGGTTGGTTACGTCGTGTTGACTTGCACGCCATGGGCGTAATGAATCAAAGATATGTAGTTTCTACATGGGCTGATGTTGATGTACGCTCTGATATGAAGAACATTCATCATGTCAGTGGTCTACTTCGTTCGTTCCGCCTTCTGCAAGAAGGACGAAAGAAAAGTAGACTTTTAGCAGCTGGAAACTTTGATATGCGAGCTGATGTACGCCCAGGTAGCCTTGACACTCACATAAAAGGAAATCTATCAGAAGCTGATTTGCAGGCTTTTGGATTTATAGATAAGCATTATATAACATCTGCTAATACAGACATTACGCTTCGTTCAGATATGAAGAAGTACTATACTGTAAGTGGAAATGTGGGTAATTTATTACTAAGCGAACAACGTAAGGGAGAGCGTTTACCATTAGCTGAAGGTAATTTCAATCTTGATGCAACCATGCGTGGTGATCAAATTGAAGGTTCAATAAATGGTGTTTTCCCACGTGTAGACCTTTACCAATTAGGAATTGTAGACAAAGCGATGACAAGTAGTTTCTCTACTAACACCTCATTTGCAATGTCTGGCAAAGATAATTTGAATGTTCGTGGTTTGATTGGCAATCTTCGTGTTACCGAAAAAGACCGTACTTATACTCCTGGTGATGTAAATGTTGACCTTATGAGTCGTCGTGATACAGTGCATGCAGTTCTGAATGGTGGAGACTTCCATCTCAGTACAGCTTTTAATAGTAGTGTCAACCAATTGGCAGAAAGTGGAAAGCGAATCTATAAGACTGTACGTGAGCAATTGACTAATCGTCGTATAGATCAGTCTGCTATACTCCGTCAGTTACCAACAGGACACTTTACGCTCCGCAGTGGACGTGATAATTTATTCTCTAACTTGTTAGCACGAGATGGATATGCCTTTAGTCAGGCAGATATTAACCTGACATCATCACCAACAAAGGGACTCGATGGAAGAATTAGTATTGATTCTTTGGTATATAATGATATTCTTCTCGACAGTATTAGGGCTGACCTTAACAGTATTGATGGACAGTTGAACTATACGCTATCTGTAATAAATAGCCCTAATAATACATATCCTTATCATGGATCTTTGCAGGGTGCGCTCTATGAACATGGTTTGAAGACACATGCAACCATCCTTGATAATAAGGGTAAGACTGGTTTCGACTTAGCGATGAAGGCTGCTATGAAGGGTAGGGGAATAGAACTTTCTATTACTTCTCCTCAATCTATCTTAGGTTATAAGTCATTTACTGTCAATGATTCCAACTATATCTACATTGGACGTGACCGTCGTCTATCTGCCAATCTTCGTCTGGAAGCAGCTGACGGAACTGGTATGCTCGTATCAACAGAAGATAATGATTCTACTTCATTACAAAATGTTACACTCTCAATGAACCACTTTGAGTTGGGTAGTTTGTTTGAAGTCTTACCATTTACGCCGAAGTTGTCGGGTATGCTGGACGGTGACTATCACCTTGTTCAGACTGAAAAGGAACTCACGATATCAAGCGATATGACTATTAAGAAGCTTGTTTATGAGAATAGTCCTATGGGAGATGTGGGCACACAGTTTGTTTATATGCCTAAGGGAGATGGTACTCACTATGTTGATGGTATAATAACACAAAACGGAAAGGAAGTCGGTTCACTTTCGGGTACCTATAATAATGAGGGGGCTGGAGAACTTGATGCTACTTTAGAGATGAATCGTTTCCCACTGAATTACGTCAATGGCTTTGTTCCTGACCAAATTGTAGGCCTCGATGGAGTAGGAGAAGGAACGTTAACAGTAAAAGGGCCGCTGAAGAAGTTGGATATCAATGGTGAAGTTTATCTTGATTCAACTTATTTGGTGAGTGCACCTTACGGCATAAGGATGCGCTTTGCAGATGATCCTGTCCAAATACACAATAGCCATATTCAGTTTGAAAACTTCGAACTCTTTGCAAGTAATGGTTCACCACTCGACATATCGGGCTACTTAGATTTCTCTAATCTTAATAAGATGCAGCTTGATGCGCAAATGAGAGCTAAGGACTTCCAGATTATTGATGCGAAGAAAAATCCTCGTTCAGAAGTTTATGGAAAGGCTTTCGTTGACTTTACAGGACGAATAAACGGCCTTTTAAACAACTTACAGTTAGTTGGAAAGCTTGATGTCTTAGGTAATACAGATGTCACATACGTAGTACGCGATGGTACATTATCTACTGATGACGATTTGAAAGACCTCGTTCAGTTCACTAACTTCAATGATTCTACGGTTAATGTTGTCAAACGTCCAGATATTACTGGCTTTACAATGGGGCTTAGTGTAAATATTGATGAGCAGGCACATGTATTATGTGCGTTGAATGCTGACCAGTCTAATTATGTCGATTTTGTAGGTGGTGGCAATCTACTTCTTAACTATGACCCAACCAATGGTGTGCAGGTTCGAGGTAGATATACGTTGAGTGATGGTAAGATGAAATACTCTCTGCCAGTTATTCCACTCCGCACTTTCAACATTAAAGACGGAAGTTATCTTGAATTTACGGGTGATCCTATGAAGCCTACACTTAAAATTACAGCAACAGAAGTAGTAAGAACAAGTGTTTCCAGTGGTTCTGGGGAAGGTAGAATCATTGATTTTGAATGTGGTGTAAGCCTTAGCAAGCAATTCCCTAAACCTGGAGTTGAGTTTATCATCACCGCCCCAGAGGATCAAGAGATGCAGAATATTCTTAATATCAAGAGTGTTGAGGAACGTTCAAAACTTGCAGTTATGATGTTGGCATCGGGTATGTATTTTGATGGCAATAACTCAGCAAGCGCCAATACAGCCATGAATGGTGCATTAGCAGGCTTCCTACAGACACAGGTTAACTCTATTACGGGTAAAGCCCTTAACTCTATGGGACTTGACTTGACTGCCAATATGGAAAGTGCTGCCGATGTGAATGGCAACTTACACACCGACTATACCTTCAAGTTCTCAAAACGTCTGTGGAATAATCGCCTACGTATCATTATGGGTGGACGAGTTTCAACAGGTTCACAGTTCTCTGAAGATAATGGTGCTTACTTCGATAACTTCTCGCTTGAATATCGTCTAAACCAAAAAGAAACCAAGTATTTGAAACTCTACTATGAGCGTGAGGCATACGATTGGTTAGAAGGTAACTTGAGTGAGTTTGGTGCTGGCTTCATGTGGCGTCGTAAGTTACGTCATTTCAAGGATATCTTCCGCTCTAAAGAAGATAATCCAGTAGTAGCACCACAGACTGAGAAGCCTAAACGAGATACATTAATAAACTTTGTAAATGACAAAAAGAAATAAATATATAAGAACAACAGGTGGAAAAGGAGTCATAGAACTATTTGCTTTTATGGCATTCTTATTCATACTTGTTGCCTGTAGTACGACTTCTGCCATCCCTAATGGTGAATACTTATATACAGGTATGGAGCCGACAAAATACAGTAATTACAAAGAAAATCAACACTTCAATGATGTGAAAGAAGAGTTGGATCTTGTGTTAGCAACTAAGCCTAATGCCGCTTGGTTGGGTAGCCCCAGTATGCGTTCTCCTTTCCCTATCGGGTTATGGATATGGAATGCTTTCTCACAAGATACAACTGGACTCAGTCGTTGGTTAGTACGTGCATTTGGCTCTTCACCGGTATTAATGAGTTCAACAACACCTGATTTGCGCGTAACGGTTGGTGAAAATCTCTTACGTAAACGTGGTTATTTCAAAGGAAAGATAAGCTATGAGAAGCTTGCACAGAGTAATCCAAAGAAGATGCGACTACAGTATGCTGTTGATATGGGACGTCTGTGGTTGCTCGATAGCGTACAATACACCAACTTTCCACCTTCAGCAGATAGTTTGATAAGAACCAATCTTGATAAAGCAATTATCCGCAAGGGAGATGGTTTTGATGTAGCAACACTTGAACAAGAACGCAAGCGAATAACTGATTTGTTCCGTAATAATGGTTATTATTATTATCAGAATAACGATGCGAGTTATCTTGCTGACACAACGAAGGCTTATGGCTTAGCTTCTATTCGTCTGCAGATGGCGGATTCAGTAAGTGATAAAGCATTGAGAAAATGGACAATAGGAACCATTAACATCAACCTACAGCGTCAGATGATAGATTCTCTTACTCAGCACAAGCGCTTCCGTGATGTCATTGTGAATTACAATGGTTCGCACATGCCACTCCGTCTACGCGCCATAGCTAATGATTTAAAGATATGGCCGGGTACTGTGTATAATAACGAACTATTTGAAAAAAGCCAGCAGCAATTGAATAGTAGTGGACTATTCTCTGCTACGAACTTTACATTCACTCCACGTGATAGTACTGATTCATGTAATATTTTAGATATGGTCATTAATTGTATCTTTGATAAGCCTTATGACTTCTATATTGAGGCTTACGGAAAAGGGAAAACAAGTGGCAGATATGGTCCAGAGGCTATTATTGGTCTGACAAAACGTAATGTATTCCGTGGTGGTGAAAAACTTAACCTACGCGTACATGGCTCTTATGAATGGTCTGCAAGCACTGATGATAATGGCAATGACCGTCTTGGATTGAATAACTACGAGTATGGTGCTGAAGCCAGTTTACAGTTTCCTCGCCTTGTCAATCCATTCGTTACACCGCCACGAAAGCGTTGGGAACGTGAAGAAAGGAAGACTGCAGAAGCTGCAGAAAAGGGACTTGTATATATTCCTAAGGGACCACGCATCTATTTTACAACACCATCAACGACCCTTAAAGCTTCTGTTGATGTGTTGAACCGTTCTCAGTATTTCAAGCGTCATGTTGTGTCAGGCGAGTTAACATACCAGTGGCAGCCAAACGAGCGTAATAGCTATTCGTTCTCTCCTTTGACACTGACTTATGAGTATATGCATAACGTGACCGACCGTTATCTTGAATTGATAGATAGTGTTCCTTATCTTGAGGTATCATTGGCAGACCAGTTCATTCCAAAGATGATGTTCCAACATACGTTTATGAGCCCAGCACGTTATAAGAGTCCAATTAAAATATGGACAACGGTTAGTGAAGCTTCAAACATCTTGTCTGCAGGTTACGCTGCCTTTGGTAGACGTTGGAGCGAAAAAGACAAGAAACTCTTTAAGAATCCATTTGCACAATTTGTGAAGATTGATGCTAATCTTACAAAAGTATGGAGTCTTGGAGAGAAGAGTGGTATTGCAGCCCACGTCAATTTAGGAACGTTATGGGCGTATGGCAACAGTAGATTTGCACCTTATACAGAACAGTTTTATGTAGGTGGAGCCAATAGCATCCGTGCGTTTAATGCCCGCCAGATTGGTCCAGGACGCTATCGCTCAACACAGCGTCGACGCTCATACGTAGAACAGACAGGTGATATCAAAATACAGCTCAACCTTGAGTATCGTCCTCACCTTATGGGCTCCCTCTATGGTGCCGTTTTCCTCGATGCTGGTAATGTATGGACAATGCACTATGATGAGGGTCGACCAGAAGGACATTTCAAGTTTAAGAATATATTAAATGAAATGGCACTCGGTACTGGAGTTGGTTTACGCTATGATATTGGCTATTTCATGATTCGTCTTGATTGGGGACTTGGCTTACACGTACCTTATGAAACTGGCAAGACTGGTTTCTATAACATATCAAAATTTAAGGATGCACAAGCCTTCCACTTAGCGATTGGTTTGCCATTCTAATCTTTTTGATTTTCAACTATTCAGCCCTGCTAATCAGATTAGCAGGGCTGAATAGTTCTAATTATATCTTATTATTCCTTAAGATGATAACTATAATATGATGTAACATCAATTCTTACTTACGTGTTTATGCCAGACACATATAGTGCTAATGCTTAACACATATGGTGTTGATGCCTAACAAATGTAGTGTTAATGGTAAGTACACATATTCTTTAATATCAAACACATTGAATATTACCGTTTCAAAGAAAGCTGTAGAGAGTCAGAAAAGTACTTTTAAACGACTATGAGCAAACAAAAAGACTTTACAAAAATAATCAAAGTAGAGAATGTTTTTTAATCAAAAAACACTTCTTTCTTATGCGTTTGTAACTTACAGCAATACAGATAAGTTATAAACTTGTATTTTAAAAGGTGCTTAGTAAGGGCTCAAAAGGGCGTTAGTTAGCATTCAAAAGGGCATCTATTGAAAGGCAATTAGGCATCTTTTAGAAGCTAAAAGAGTATGTATTAGAATTACAACTATGGAAAATATCAGACAAATAGTAAGATGGAAACAAACTTTTATACAAAAAGCTCCTATGTTAGGAGCTTTTAAAAATGAGTTATCTTGTATATTTAGTTATGTTACTATACAACTCAATTCTTGTTATTCTCCTCTCTGGAGGACAGGAGTTTGGGGTGAAGATTATTTCCTTACATAGTTTACAAACGCATATGCAGGATTGTCATCAGCAGCAGGATGTTCCTCACATGATTCTACAACCCACGTACCATCATTATATTCTGGGAAGAAAACATCTGCTTGTGGAGGAGTAGCAGCTATCTCTGTGAGGTAGAGATGGTCTGCTATAGCAAGCGCCTCTTTATAAAGACTGGCTCCACCAATGATAAATGCCTTTTCTTCTGTCCCAATATGTTTAAGCGCTTCTTCAAGCGAAGAGTAGACATCGCAGTTAGGGAAATCTGTTTCCGTTCTACTGAGTACAATGTTTCTACGATTAGGCAGAGCACCTTTTGGTAATGAATGGAAGGTCTTACGCCCCATGATAACAGTATGTCCTGTTGTTAGTTGCTTAAAACGCTTAAGGTCTTCTCTAATGAAATAGACCATATCATTCTGATAACCAATGGCACGATTGGCTGCTACTGCAGCAATGATATTTATTTCCATAATGGTGTTTTGGGACCTCCCCCAACCCCTCCAAAGGAGGGGAGTACTGATTTAACAATCAATTTGGTGAAGGGTTTAACGTTCTTGACTAATATACTTTACTACAAAGTTAATAGAATAGCTACTTCCTATTTGCACTCCCCTCCTTTCGGAGGGGTTGGGGGAGGCTATCTTTTACACTGCAACTACTCCCGGAATGTGGGGCAACGGATCGTAACCAATCAGTTCAAAATCTTCATACTTAAAATCAAAGATATCCTTTACATCAGGATTAATCTTCATCTTTGGCAGTGGACGTGGCTCACGAGTAAGCTGGAGTTTAGCCTGCTCGAGGTGGTTTAGATAGAGATGTGTATCACCTGTTGTATGGATAAACTCACCCGCCTCAAGACCTGTAACCTGTGCAATCATTTGCAACAGGAGAGCATATGACGCAATGTTAAAAGGTACACCGAGGAAGCTATCTGCCGAACGCTGATAGAGTTGGAGAGATAGTCTACCATCTGCAACATAGAATTGGAAGAGACAGTGGCAGGGTGGGAGAGCCATATCATCCACCTCAGCAGGGTTCCATGCTGTGACCAACATACGACGTGAGTCAGGATTATGCTTGATCATATCCACCACATTCTTAATCTGATCGATTGTACCTCCCTTGTAATCAGGCCATGAACGCCACTGATGACCATAGACTGGACCCAATTCACCATTCTCATCAGCCCACTCATTCCAAATCCTTACACCATGTTCTTGTAGGTAGCGCACATTCGTATCACCACGTAAGAACCAAAGTAATTCATAAATAATACTCTTCAGATGAAGTTTTTTAGTTGTCAACAGTGGAAAACCATCGCGCAAGTCAAAGCGCATCTGATGCCCAAAAATGGACAAAGTTCCCGTTCCTGTTCTATCACCTTTCTGTGTTCCTTCTGTGAGGATGCGGTTGAGTAGGTTTAAATATTGTTGCATAATTGTTTGTTTATTTCTAAGATATTGTAGGGATATATTGCTTTCAAGTTTTTTATTGTTGAGATTTACATTATAAAAGTACCATAGGTTCCTCTGGTATATGTGTACTCTTTATGCGCCATTCTTGTGGATAAAGATTGTTTGCACGGTTTCCGAGGTTCTTTGCAAAGCCTATTGGATAGCCTTTGTAAGTAAGCAGAACAATACCACGTGGAGCATCAGAAGATAGTACAATAGCCTCATGACGAAGATAAGCGATAGCTGTTTGATAATCAACCTCTACATTAGGATAAGCCGATTTATCAGTTGAAAAGGAGAGTGCTAATGTATGGTCAGGGATAACATTCTTCCCTTTTTGCATTCCTTCTTTTACACCATGCGAGAGAATACGAAGATGTTTACGAGCTTCTGTGATTGCTTTATCAACATCAATAGTTGTCTTATTGATAAGCGCCTCGTTCTCTCCATGCTTACGAATGATAGCCATAAAGATTCCTTCTCCATGTGTCTTACCAGGGATGAAGCGGTAGACGGGGAAATCCCGACCGTCTTTAAGTGGGTTATCAATGAGTGAACCTGTTATATTCCATGTCTCTTCTGTAGGCACAGATAGGAGTTCAGCATCATATTCGTTGAGAATCCACGCAATATTCTCTTCATCTTCATGTGCATTAAAAGTACAAGTTGAATAAATAAGAATACCTCCAGGTTTTAAGTTGTCCCATATATCAGCAATAATACTACGCTGAAGTTGCCAACAGTTCTTTACATTCTGTAGACTCCATTCCTCTATTGATTGTGGATCTTTACGAAACATTCCTTCACCAGAGCAGGGTACATCGGCTATAATAACATCAAAACCAAGCTTTGTCTTTTTGTAATCACGAGGGTAATTGTTCGTAACAGCGACACCCTCATGACCAAACTTTTGAACGTTCTCTGCCAATATTTGTGCACGTTTCCCTATCGGCTCGTTAGAGAAAAGAAAGGAACCTGCAGGTAAGGATGCACGTGCGCAAGTTGTTTTACCACCTGGTGCAGCACAGAGATCGAGTGCCATAACTGGCTGTTTTACCAAGTGTTGTAATACATGAGATAGAAACATAGATGATGCTTCTTGCACATAATAAGCCCCAGCATGAAGTAGTGGGTCAAACGTAAAGTTAGGTCTTGTATCCAACCAATAGCCATCCTTGCACCAAGGAATAGGATGAGGATTCAACTCTGGATTAACTTTATGAGTTCCATCTGCCAACTTAAAGGGATTAAGACGTATACTCACCGGTGCTGTTTCTCCCAATCCTTTTAGGAATGTATGATAAAGGTTATCACCAAAAAGACTACGAGTATAATCAGTAAAGGCAAGAGGAAGTCTTTCTTCAACTTCTTCTATAGTCCTTACTTCTTGCCCGTCTGGCTCTAAGGAACAAGGAGATTGTGCTGCCTGACATTGTCGGCTCTTATCTTTTATCATATGTTTAGGGAATGTTAATGATAATCATTCCATCATCATCAAGACTTTCTTTTTTCTTTGTTTTTGGCTGTTGCTTAAGGTTTCCCTTCTCATCAAACATACCATATGTGGTTCGAAGCACTGTAAACTCAGTACGGCGGTTCAATTGATTGGCTATTTCTTGCTTCTCCTTATCGAGTTTCTTGATGAAATCTTCAGTGAGAACATCGTTTTCCTTTAGCCAAGGGTACTTCTCGGTAACCTTCTTACGAATCTTTTTTGGACGTTCTTTACCATATCCAACTGGTGTAAGGCGGTCACGAACGATACCATGTGCAGTGAGATAAGCCACTACGGCATCTGCACGTCGTTGTGAAAGACGTTTATTATAATCAGCAGAACCAAGGTAATCGGTGTGAGCCGAGAGTTCTATTGTTACGTTAGGATTCTCCTTGAGAAGATTGACAAGAGCGTCCAAAGCCTTCTCTGATTCTGGTCGAAGCGTCGCTTTATCAAAGTCATAGAAGATATTGTCTATCAACACAGGTACGTTTATACCTGCTAAAGCAAACTGAAGGGTATATACTTTAGAATCATCTACATTCCCAACCTTAATCTCCTCCTTATGATTTAGGTAGCCGTTGCAGGTCGCAAGGAAGATATAATTAACGCCAGGCTTTATCTCTTGTTCAAAAGAACCATCACCTTTGACAGCTAACTTCTTGTTAGTTCCATCATCACCAACCATAAATATCTGTGCAGCTGGCAACTCATAACCATCCATTTCATAGACCCATCCCTTCACTGTCTGAATGACTTCAGGGAGTTCAAAGCTATAGATATGATCCCAACCTCGACCATCACCACGGTTTGAAGAAAAGAAACCGCGATTATGAATGCCCTCGAAAGTCATACCAAAGTCATCACCTTGTGAGTTTAGAGGATATCCTGGATGTTCCAAGTGGTAGCGACGATCGTTGCCAACCTTAGCTATAAAGATATCAAGACCACCCAAACCACCATGTCCATTACTTGAGAAATAAAGGTCACCGTTTGGTCGGAAAGTAGGAAATTCTTCATCTCCTGGGGTGTTGATTGGTTCTCCGAGGTTCTCAACACCTCCCGTTGTACCGCCTGTCAGACGTACACGCCAGATATCAAGACCACCTTTTCCACCAGGCATATCACTGGTGAAATAAAGCCAATTACCATCTGGTGAGATAGCAGGATGTGCAAAACTCGATAGCGTATCACGACTAATTTCCAACTTATTAGCCTTTCCCCAAGCTGCATCAGAGCGATTACTTACTGAAATTTGGGCATAGCGAGGATTGCTTGGTTCAGTTAAACACTGTGTAATATACATTTCCCTCCCATCGACAGAGAAAGCAGGCGTACCCTCATCAGCCTCTGTATTCAATGCAGACTCTATAGCCTTCGGTGTACTCCATTTGCCTTTATCATCCTTTTCACTAAGAAAGATGTCACCAGCCTTTGCACCAGTAATACCGCTCAATTCGTCACCTTTGGCTTCATTTCGTGTAGAAGTAAAGTAAAGCTGTTCGTATTTATCGCCGAAAAGCATTGGCGAATAATCCTGTCGACGTGAGTTAAACACGTCCATACGCTTCACAATATACTTTGAACCACGCTCTTTTACGCTTGCAGCTATTGATGCAGCCTGAAGTTCTTGAGCTATCAATTGATTGTTAGGCATTGAATCAAGCGCAATGCGATACTCCTTAACAGCCTCCGAATAACTACCTTCCTTCATTAGATTATCAGCCAAACGCTTATGCGTCTCACCATTATCCAGTTTATAGCGGATAACATTTCTATAAGCTGATATTGCTCGTTGAGAGGACGAAATACGCTCATAACACTCAGCTATCTTCAAAGAAAGTTCTCCACGTTGGCGTCTATCCTTAGGCGAAGTACGTTGATAAGCTGTTTTAAATTGGTTCGCAGCGTCATAATACTCGCCCAAGGAAAGGTGTTTCTCGCCTTTCTTTATATTTCTATCTATTCCGCATGACATTAGTATCAAGGTGATACCAACAGCTAACAGAAGATTCTGTCGATGTTTGCGAAGTATATGTAAAAGCCTTAGGTTGTTCATATTAATATTCTAACGCTTGCTTTTTCAATTTATTGCCTATATTCTTTATCTGTCTTCTAATAACAGAAATAACTCGTAAACTCCTCAACTTGTTTACCTGTCAACCACCTCACAGTTCTACAACCGTGATACCTGCACCGCCAAACTGTACATGTTCATCGCGATAGTTTGTAACATTAGGAACACTGCCAAGATACTGTCGGATTAGCTGACGAAGTATACCATTGCCTTTACCATGAAGAATACGCACCTGACTTGCCCCAACAAGGATAGCATCATCTATAAAGTATTGCACCTGATTTAAGGCTTCATCAGCCCTCATACCACGTACATCCAACTCTTGTCGGAACTGGTTACGATGCTTATCAATGGTTTCACGAGTCTCACGACTATAGTTATAAGCTTGAAATTGCTTCTGTTCTGACTGAATAGTTGCCGCATCAACATGCTCCAAACGACTAATAGCCATCTTTGTTCTCATACCACCAAAGATAACAGTTGCCTGCTTTCCTTCAATTGATTCCACCTTACCAACAGACGTTAGACCCTTTATACGTACAGAATCACCAGCCATAACGAGTCCACCTCCTTGCTGTTTACGTACGGCATTCTTCAATGCTTCAGCAGCTGCTTGCTGCTTACTTGCCTTTTCTTTCAGATGCTGTTCGTGGCGTTCCTTACGACTCTTAATCTTGTCAACCTTCTTTTGGAAATCGTCATCAGAGAGTAATCCGCTACTTTTTAGTTTCTTCTTATTCGAGGTTTCAGGCTTATCATTCTTACTTCCATCCAATAATCCTACCTCATAAGCAGCCAATTCCTGACGAATACGCTTGGTTTCTTCCTTCTCAGCCTGCTTCTCTCTGATTTCACGGATAGCATTTTCTATACGTCGATTACTCTCCTTGATAATCTCTTCTGCTTGTGCCTTGGCACGGTTGAGAATCTCCTTACGACTTTGTTCTAACGCTGCAATATCCTTTTCATATTGACTAATACGTTTCTCCAATTCCTTCTCATGGCTGTGAATGGTTTGACGCTTATTCTCCCAATAACGTTTATCTCGAACAATATCCTGTAAGTACTTATCACTCTGAATATAATCAGAACCAACAATCTCTGATGCATCACGGATTACTTCTTCTGGTATTCCCGTCTTTCGAGCAATCTCAATAGCAAACGAACTACCGGGTCTACCAATTGCCAACTGAAAGAGTGGGCGCATTTCATGGCGGTCATAGAGCATCGCACCATTGACTGTACCAGGATGTTCTTCCGCAAAATGCTTAAGGTTTTGATAGTGGGTTGTTATCACAGCCCAAGCATGCTTCTTCCAGAACTGACGTAAAACAGACTCGGCAATTGCTCCACCAATCTGTGGTTCCGTACCAGTTCCAAACTCATCAATGAGGATAAGCGTAGACTCTGAAGCACGACGCATCATCACCTTCATATTCATCAAGTGAGAAGAATAGGTACTGAGGTCGTTCTCTATACTCTGCTCATCACCGATATCTATCATAATATCTGTAAAAATGCCAGTGGTTGAGCGGTCACCAACAGGGATTGAAAGACCGCACTGAAGCATATACTGAAGTAAACCCACAGTCTTCAAACAAACCGATTTACCACCAGCATTCGGACCAGAAATAATCAGAAGATGCTTATCTTTTGTGAGTTGAATATCGAGAGGAACAACACTTGAAGGAACATTACGCGTATCGTTCTCTTCTTCTAATACCGTGTCGTAATCTTGTGTATTATCAACTTCATTAGAAACTTTATCTATTTCGTTATTATCATCAGATAATGAGGTGTTTAACTTATTATTATTTTTTCTTTCTAATGAAAGTTGAAGTAGGGGATGAATAGCTCTTATCCAATCAATGTGAGGTTCCTCTGCCACCTGTGGTTCAAAACTCTTAAAGAGTCGAGCCAGCTCAGCCTTTGCACGAATAAAGTCTACTGCTGCCATAAGATTGTATGAATCGAGAATCTCACGCACATTCGGTCGTACCTTCTTAGCAAAGTCCGTGAGAATTCGAATCATCTCTCTACGCTCCTCATTCTCAAGTTCGCGAACCTTATTATTAGCCTCTACAACCTCAGTAGGCTCAATATATACCGTCTTACCCGTAGCACTTTCATCGTGTACAATACCCGAAATCTTACGTTTCAAGCCTGGTGCAACAGGGATAACCAGTCGACCATCACGCAAGGTAGGTGTGACATCCTTCTCAACAAGTCCTTCTCCCTGCGCAGCACGCAAGATACCATATAAAGTACGTGAGATACTTCCCTCGATGCGCGCCAACTCACGGCGTATCTGAAGTAGTTCTGGAGAAGCATTGTCACGCATTTTACCGAATTTATCGATAATCTGTGAGATGCGCTGAACAAGTAATGGGAATGTTGCAACACCATCAGCAAGATTATAGAGAGCAGGGTAGTAATGGCGTATTTCTCCCTGTTCTGTCTCTTCTCCACGACTTAAAAAGTTTACAATAGCAATAATTGTCTCTAATGAACGCTTCAAATCAAAGAGTTCCTCAACCTCCATGTGGGTTCCTTCCAAGCGGATTCGTGCCACACTTTCGCGTACATCAAAGAAATTATCTAAAGGAAAGTCGTCTTGTCCCTCTTGTATTCTACGAAACTCTCTAATCTCTTCCATCCAGGTATTCACCTGTACGGCATCGGTTGAGAAACTCATTGCATCAACTCGTTCCTTACCTAAAGGCGACAAACAGCGTGCACGCAGAAGTGAGCGCACCTCTGTGAAACCAATCTTTTGCTCAAAGTTCTTGGGATATATCATTACTTTTATCTTCTCAATGTGTTATTTGTAGGCTTTAATATCAGTATCGATTCCACTGATAAATTACTAAATCAACAATCCTTTTTTGCTAATATATGAAACAGCCTATCGAACTGCAAATTTACAAAATGTTTCTGTAATATGGATAGTATAAGTGCAGAACCTTTGACGCTAAGTTGATTATTAATCCACATCTGACTGTTATTTCAATTCATACTATTGTCTTTTGAATCAATGTTTTTATTGTTTCCCAACAATACATTGCTCAAGCAGATGAGTTGTTTGTAGCTTATTCACCTTATAACAACTTCTATAAGAGTTCTAACTTCCCATTTCCTACTAACAGATTACAGCTTATCACATAGAGTATGAATGCTCCGCACATGTGGTGTTGATACTCCGCACCAATAGTGCTGATGCTCCGCACCATTGGTGCTAATGGTTAACACCACTACACTTTACGTTTAAAACATAAGTAATTTGTAGTTTGAAAAACATTATAACACCCTAAACAGACAAAGAATACAAGTTTTTCAATGTTAATGTATGGTTTTTCTATTTTTGAACCTATTATTTAATATTTTTGTGTAAGTTTGCATATGATTCTACGGAAGATTATCTTTATTGCTGAAAGTCTATTACATAAACTCATTCACTGAGGTCTATCTATATGAGAAAACTACTATTCATAATATTTCTAACATGTTTTCAAACATCATTGTATGCTCAGACTAACAATGTGTTACTGAGTCGTATCCTACGGCAGGTACAGCTATTCCCGCAAGAGAAGACCTACGTATTTACCGATGCAGATAGTTATCAAGCAGGACAGCGTATTAACTTGCGTGTCTTCTTAGTGAATGCAGTAGTTCATCAGGCGGATAGTGTGAGCCGTTATGTATACGTAGAACTTCTTAATCCAGAACGTCTCGTTGTGAAACGAGTACGTCTAATACGAAGCGATCAAGGTTTTGTTGGACATATTGATATTCCAGAGGGAGTTGCAAAAGGACGTTATTTGTTACGTAGTTATACGAAGAATATGTTGAACCTCAGTCGCTATGAGAGTCTTAAAAGTATCTTTATTGGTGGTCATGGAAAGCTATTACATTTTAAGTATAGGGACACTACTGATATTATCAATAGAAATTCGAAAATAAAACTATCTATCAATAAATTAAACAAGAATATTAAAGTAAGAATTAATAATCCGTCAGATAGCTTAAATAGTAGCTATAGACTATTTGTTCACTGTCGTTCAATCCCTCTTTACTTTGGGAAAATAAGCCAAGGAAAAGATATTATTCTGAGTTATGATAGTCTTTCTCAAGGTGGTATTTATTCTTTCCAGCTCTTGGATTCCAACTTAAAAACAGTTGTAGAAAAACTGAAATTCTTATATCCAGAGAAAGAACAGTGTCCGATTTCTGTAAGATGGATGGCGACAGAGAAATCAAATGATGAGCAAATACCTTTTATTATTAAGGCTGATAGCTTACGAGAGGGAGAGACAATGGACGTTTCTCTACGTGTAGAATATGCCAGAACTGACGATTTAACAGGACAATCAAACATTCTTTCTCATTTATTATACGATATGGATGTAGCAGCTTGTCCAGAAGAACCAACATCTGTTCTTTCTGATAATCAATCAGAACGATTGCTTGACAGCTGTAGTTGGAATCGGTATCGAATGGTAGATGTAATCAGAGGGGAATGTAAGAAGGGTAAGATTGGTATCGAAAAGTCTGCTGTAATACGTGGACGAGTTGAGATATTGGTAGGGCATAAAGCTATAAAAGAAGGAATTGTAAATCTTATTTCACCCGATAAAGGTTTTTATGCTGTTACTAAAACCGATGCACAAGGTCGTTTTTCATTTGAAGGAATAGATTTTCCTGAAGGTACACAGTATGTTCTTAATGCCTTTACAAAAGCTGGAAAATCGTGGGTAAAACTGCTATTAGATGAAGAGGAGTTCCCTGCTTATAAAGGTCAACTTCCGCCGTTTGAATGGACGAGTAATGATACTACACGCGTAGATGCAACATTGGCACTTCCTAAAGGTGGCATACAAATGGAAGAAGTGAATGTTTTTAGCCATCAACCTACCTATTCTTCTCGTTCTGACGCTTATGCACGCACTGCTGACTTTTCCTTTGGTCTACGTGATATAGAGAGTATTGGTGCAACTTGTTTGCATGAATTGTTGCGTAGAGTACCGAGTGTTACTGTCGAATTGGGGAAATGCTATGTACGTGGAGGTACGGCTGTGGATGGAAAAAGACCTGCCGCTATTGCCATAGATGGGATATTTGTCAATGATGATTACGACTTAGACAATATCCAGATGTCTGATGTTGAGAGAGTAGATGTCTTTAAGGGCGGCTCAACAGTTATCTGGGGAGCGATTGGTGGTATGGGTGTTATCTCTATAACAACGAAGAAAGGGGATTTCAAAGCGGCTTCTGTACCACTGACAAATACGAAGACTTTTACTACATTAGGCTATCAAATTCCACAAAGTTACACTCCTAACGCACATACTCCTGTGTGGTTACCTTCATTACGTGGTAGCTCTTTCCGTCTACTTTTACCTACAGAATATCGTTCAAACTATCGTATTATAATTGAAGGTGTGACAAGTGAAGGGAGAATTATCCACTATGTGGGAGAGTTAGGGAAGTAGGATAGGGTGGTTACATCATTGATTTGGAGTTCCCATTAATGTATTCCACATTATATTAAGAGCCACTCAAGGAAAATAATTAGAGGAGTTAAATAATTACCTTTTACTTTTATCATTCGTTTTTCAATACGAATAATAGGTAATTATTTAACTCCTCTAACTGCTTATAACGCTTGATAAGTATAAAATTGCATTAATCATCAAGCAATGTTGACGAACGAACACGGCTTAATGTTTCTGGTGTCATCTGCAGATAGCTGGCAATATAAACCAGCGGTGCACGCAAAATAACCTGTGGACTTAGCTTACACATTCTCTTATAACGAGCCTGTGCAGTCTCAAAACGTACAAGGTCAGCATGTACCTGTGAAGTGATAAGACTCTCTTCTAATATCTTACGATAGAGAATCTGAATATTAACATTATGAAGTGCCACCTGCTCCAACTTCTGTTTTGGCAGCGCATAAACCCATGTTGGCTCTAAAGCCTCAACCTGTAGTTTGGTTGGCTCCTCACGGAAAAGACTTTCTATACACATAAAGATACTTCTATCCTCTCCTAAGTGTTCAGTAATCTGTTTACCGTTCTTAAAATAGAATTGACGAATTAAACCTCTTTCTATATAATAAACGTGCTTGCAGATTTCACCTTCACTGAGAATCATCTGTCCTTTTGCGAATTTCATTGGTACGAGGATACTTTCAAGTACATCCAACTCATCATGAGTCATCGTACTATATTTACGTGCCAATTCACGCGCTATATCTCTTGAATCGTTCACCAAATCTTTCATTTTCCTTTCCTTTCTTAACTCTTTGATATTAATCTAACTTCAATACTGCAAGGAATGCTTTCTGTGGAACCTGTACGTTTCCAATCTGTTTCATACGCTTCTTACCCTTCTTCTGTTTCTCAAGAAGTTTACGCTTACGGCTGATATCACCACCATAACACTTGGCTGTCACGTCCTTACGTACCTGCTTAACGGTCTCTCGTGCAACAATCTTTGCTCCGATAGCAGCCTGAATAGCGATATCAAACTGCTGACGTGGGATTAAGTCTTTTAGCTTCTCGCATATTCTTCGACCAAAAACAACAGCATTACTCTCATGTGTCAGTGCTGATAGGGCATCAACAGGCTCTCCATTCAAAAGAATGTCAAGCTTAGCTAACTTAGAAGGACGGTAAGAATCGATATGATAATCAAATGAAGCGTAACCCTTTGAAATACTCTTCAGCTTATCATAGAAATCTATCACTATCTCACCCAATGGAATCATAAAGAGGAGTTCCAAACGATTTCCACTCACATAGTTCTGACTGATGAGTTCACCACGCTTATCAAGACAAAGCGTCATGATAGGACCAATGTAATCACTGGAGGTGATAATAGAAGCTTTAATATAAGGTTCTTCAATATGATCAATCATTGTCTGATCTGGTAGACCAGATGGATTATGAACCTCCTTTTCATTTCCTTGCTTGTCATATACCATGTAACTTACGTTAGGCACAGTGGTAATGACATCCATGTTGAACTCACGATCCAAACGTTCCTGTATAATCTCCATGTGAAGCAGACCTAAGAAGCCACAACGGAAACCAAAGCCCAAAGCCTGAGAACTCTCTGGCTGGAAGGTTAGTGAGGCATCATTCAACTGCAGTTTCTCCAATGAAGAACGCAATCCTTCGTAATCATTTGGGTCAACAGGATAGACACCAGCAAAGACCATAGGCTTTACTTCTTGGAATCCTTCAATAGCTTTCTCACAAGGATTGACTATATGGGTAACAGTATCACCCACCTTCACCTCTGTGGCAGTCTTGATACCAGAGATGATGTATCCCACCTCTCCTGTTGAGAGCTGTTGGGTAGGCATCATATCCATCTTCAATACGCCCACTTCATCAGCAGCGTATTCCATTCCTGTCTGTACAAACTTAACTTTATCACCCTTCTTGATGACACCATTCTCAACCTTACACAGTGTGATAATACCACGGAAAGAGTTGAAGATAGAGTCAAAAATAAGCGCCTGCAACGGAGCTTTGGTATCACCTGTTGGTGAAGGGATACGCTTAATGATTGCTTCAAGTATGTCTGGTACACCCTCACCAGTCTTTCCACTGGCACGAATGATGTCCTTTGGGTCACAACCAATGAGGTCAACAATCTCGTCTTCAACCTCTTCAGGCATAGCATTTGGCATATCAATCTTGTTGATAACAGGGATAATCTCCAAGTTATGATCAATAGCCATATAGAGGTTAGAAATCGTCTGAGCCTGTACTCCCTGTGTAGCATCAACGATAAGCAATGCACCTTCACACGCAGCAATGCTTCGTGACACCTCATACGAGAAGTCTACATGGCCCGGAGTATCGATAAGATTAAGAATATATTTCTCCTTATCCAATGTGTACTCCATTTGGATAGCATGACTCTTGATAGTAATACCACGTTCACGCTCCAAGTCCATATCGTCAAGCATCTGTCCACCAGTAATCTTTATCGTCTGAGTATATTCAAGGAGACGATCCGCCAAGGTTGATTTACCATGGTCAATATGGGCAATAATGCAGAAATTTCTTATATGATTCATCAGTTTGTCTATATTTTCAAAGTGCAAATATAGTCATAATTATTGAGAATTAAGAACCTTAAAATAAGAAATTGCCTATTTTTTCTTATCTTTGCAACGGATATATGGTTAGGGTGAAGATAAAAAGTGTTATCTTTACATAAAGCCCTTACGAAATTAATATTAACTTGAATGAGAATGAAACACTTACTTTATGCAGGCGTACTGCTGCTTTCTCTTTCTGCTTGTCATAAAAGTCTGGAGGACAGAGCAGCACAAGAATGTAAAGAATATACAGAAAAGAAGTGTCCTACACCCGTAGTAAATGACACAAGAATGGACAGTATGGTCTTTGAACCTTCGTCTCGAACCATCCATTACTATTACTCACTTGTAGGAAATGCAGATAACGAACAGGCTGTTAACGCAAAGAAGTCTGAGTTAAGAAAAGCTTTGCGTGATGCTTTGAAAGCTGACACTGGCACAAAAGGTTATAAGGATGCTGGCTTTAACTTCCGATATACTTATCGTTCAGGCAAATCTCCTTCAAAGGTGTTGCTGGATGAGCAATACACTGAAAAGGACTATTAAAAGCATAGAACAAGGATATTGGAGAGAGTTAGTGAAGTAAGGTATGATTCTAATTTATCTATAAAAGAGGATTGATGCTTGACTTCATTAACTCTCTTTCATCGTCTTTTGATTCCTGCAATACTATTCTATAAAACTTTTAAACACCTATCCCTTCCGCAAAATGTCTTCATCAAGAAAACCATCTACTAAGACTTACATTGCCATAGACCTTAAATCGTTCTATGCCAGTGTGGAATGTGTAGAGCGTGGACTTGACCCAATGACAACCAACTTGGTTGTAGCGGATAAAGGAAGAACAGAAAAGACTATTTGTCTTGCCGTCTCACCATCTCTGAAGGCACACGGAATTCCTGGCCGTGCACGTCTTTTTGAAGTGATACAATGCTTGAGAGAGGTTAATGAGGAACGTTGTCTCTTAGCAGGAAAAGCACTTACAGGAAAATCATACAACGCGAAAGAACTCGAACAACATCCTGATTGGGCTGTTGATTATCTTACGGCAATCCCCCGTATGTCTCATTATATCAAGCATAGCGCAAAGATTTACAATATTTACCTGCGCTATATTGCCCCAGAAGACATACATGTTTACTCCATTGATGAGGTCTTTATTGATGCTACAGCTTATCTCTCCAGCTATCGTATGACAGGTCACGAATTGGCAAGGAAGATGATAAGCGACGTGCTACGTGAGACTGGTATAACAGCAACTGCGGGCATTGGTACGAATATGTATCTGTGTAAAGTGGCTATGGATATCGTTGCAAAGCATATTCCTGCTGACAAAGATGGAGTGCGTATAGCCGAATTAGATGAACAAAGCTATCGTGAAAAGCTTTGGGATCATCGTCCACTTACAGACTTCTGGCGTGTAGGAAGAGGAATTGCGCAGCGTCTATATTCCTATGGGATAGACACGATGGGGAAAATTGCACGCTGCTCTATTCATCAAGAAGAGCTTCTTTATAAACTTTTCGGAGTCAATGCAGAATTGCTTATTGACCATGCTTGGGGTTGGGAGTCTTGTACGATGGAGATGGTTAAGGCATACCGACCAGAGCATAGCTCAATGAGTAGCGGTCAAGTTCTTCAAGAACCATACAGCTTTCGTAAAGCAAGAGTTGTCGTGCAGGAGATGATTGATGCGATAGCCTTAGACTTAGTTGAGAAACGTTGCGTTACAGATCAACTCGTTTTATACGTTGGCTATGACCGTGAAAGCCTGAATTCACCTGCAGGAAAGGGATATACTGGTCGCATTACTGTTGACTGGTATGGACGGAAAGTGCCAAAGAGTTCACACGGAACAGTCAATCTTCATCGATTTACGTCATCAACTCGCCTAATAGCAAAGGCTGTTCTTACACTTTATGATGATATTGTCGATAAAAGGTTATTAGTCAGAAGATTGGGTATATCAACTAATCATGTCATTAGTGAAGAGCAAATGAAGCAAAAGGCACATAACCCTGTTGAGCTCGATATGTTTACAGATTATGAAGCAGTAAGGCGAGAAAAGCAGGTTGAAGATGCAGAGTTGAAACGTGAAAGAAAGATACAAGAAACGATTATCAATATTAAAAAACGATTTGGTAAGAACTCTATGCTCCGTGGTTTGAACTTTGATGAAGGTTCGACAGCAAGAGAACGAAACAAACAGATAGGAGGACATAAGGCATGACAGATAATTACGACGATATTATTCACCTTCCTCGTCACGTCTCAAAGCGGCATCCGCAGATGAGTCTGTATAACCGTGCTGCTCAATTTGCTCCTTTTGCTGCCCTCACTGGTTATGGTGCAGCGATTGCAGAGACAGCCCGACAAACAAGTCCTAAGATAGAAATGATGGAAGACGACCGTCAATTGATGGACCGAAAGCTCTCAATTCTTTCCTCTCATTTAGAAGAAGAGCCGACTATCTCTATTACCTTTTTCCAGCCCGATGGACGTAAGACAGGTGGACATTATCTTACGATTACTGGTGTTGTCAAGGCTATTCGTACCAATGAACGCATCATTATAATGAAAGACAGAAAGAAAATAAGCATTGACGCTATTGTTGGTTTGGAAGGAGAGCTGTTTTCTCCCAATAAACTTTAGATATCTATCATAGGAATTAAGACCTAAAAAGATTCCACTGTGGTAACTTTATATAAGGTATTTAGCACTCGCACCATTCGTGTTTACCATTCGCACCACAGGTGTTTACCAACAACACGACGTGTGCTTAGTAACAACTTTATACCTATGAGTGATATTTTCATTCTAAAATCATCACGAGAAGATTTAGAAAATAGTTTACATAAAATTCTAATATAACACCTTACGACGATAAGAAAACAACGTTTTAAATCGCCTTTGTAACTAAAAGCATATCAAACGATTACAAACTTGTACAAGAAAAGGTGCTTAATAGGAGTCTTAAAGGGCGTTAGTAAGGCTTCAATTAACGCCCTTTTACACCTCAATTAAGCCTTAATTCAAATCGAAGTAAGCCTTAATTATTTTTCAATCTTATAATTTTCTTTACAAAACCGTAGATTACTTTTCCAGTAATTTATATCATCTTCCTTCATAGACATCCTCCAATCTTCAATGTCTCTATGATATAATAAAACTATTGCATCACGATTGTAAAGGGAATATAACAAGGCATTAGCTGCATAATCAGTTGCCGAATTCTGCAAAAGTTGCATCCATTGTTCTTTCTTAATAGTTCTTATAAGGCTATCCTCATCGGCGGATAACTTTACACGTACACGATAACCAATATCGTGAATAGGAAAACAGGAATCGCAAGCCACCTTCAAGATATCAAAATGAATATCTCGGTTATTAATAAAGCTAATATCAGTTCTATGCTTCTTCACTTCAATAGGCTTTCTAAGAGTACAAGAAAATACCATCAAAGATAAGATAGTTAATAGACCTAATTTACTCGTAACCACACGTAGCCCGCAAGTAAAGACGTGATAAAATTTGTCCTTTAGATGAATCTTTGTCATAAGTAACTTGATAACTCTTTCCGTTGTAAGTAAATATAGTCCAAGATCCAATAGGCTCTATCCTTTTAGTTTTAACGTCAACTAAAGCAAAGCCCTTTGAAGCAATATGTTTCTTGTCATAAAACTTCTTAATAAAAATTATGCTGTCTGCTGTTGTGTAGTTAAAGAAAGGGATGTTTTCCTTCTCACTTTTTGTAACGTTGCTACGTACTGAGGTTGTGAGTTTATTTGAAGACTCTGCTAATAGATATTTTTTATAAAGTGGTTCTGTAAGCTGTTTGATAAATTCAGCCCTGTTGACACTAACCCATTTTTCGGCAAGTGAATAGTAAGTAGGGGAGTCCTTGCCACCTCCAATTTCCAAATCAAAGTCACACTCACTTTGTCTTGTATAATAATAACAGGTACCTTTATACTCCACATACTCACCTAATTCTGCCTTTGGAAAGCCTATAGGCTTCAATGTTTCCGGGTATTCTCCGTGCTGTTTTTTATAAGTTTCTAATCTTTCTATCAGCTCCTTAGCCCGCAGCTTTCCTATATAGATGTTATATACAGGGATATATTTAATGACACAGAGTACAACCAAAATAATCTCCGTAACAACAGAAATATAGATAACTACTCGATTCCTTTTCATAGCTTTCATTATGAAGGGGATAAATGTTATTACTCGTAGTGCATTGACTTAGCTGGATGAATGCGACTGATAAGATAGCTTGGTGCAATCAGAACTGCAACACATACCAACAATGTAGCAAGGTTAAGAGCAATAATAAGTGGAAGGTTGACTTCTACTGGTACCGTACTTACATAATAAGTTTGTGGATCGAGCTTTATAAGTCCAGTCCACTTCTGCAAGAAGATAATGCCAAATCCTATGATGTTACCAATAAGCAGACCTCTACCAATAATAAAGGTAGCAAACCAAAGGAAGATATGACGTATCTGACGATTACGTGAACCAAGTGCCTTTAAGATACCAATCATCTGGGTACGTTCGAGAATGATAATCAATAAACCTGATATCATCGTGACACCAGCAACCGCTACCATAAGTGCAAGAATAATCCATACGTTTAAGTCCATTAAATCAAGCCAAGAGAATATCTGCGGATTTTGATCTATGATATTCTCTGCGGAGTAAGTTTCTCCGTAATGGTCAGTCGTATTCTTCACTTTATTGAGTACGCGAAGAGTTATATTGTTCAGTTGTGAGAAGTCGTTAACAAGTAATTCAACTCCGCTATATTGATCTGCTTCCCAGCCATTTAGCTTATTAGCAGTATATAAATCAGTGAAACAAATCTGAGAATCAAACTGCTTCATATTTGTTTCATAGATACCAGCGATAGTAAACTTACGTGTACGAACACCTTGGTCGTTGATAAAGTAGGCAAAAAGACGTTGTCCCACCTTCAGATTAAGTTTGTCTGCAATCGTTTTAGAGATAACTAACTTTTGTTGATTCTCTGTAGCAGAGAAATGGGGGAGACTTCCTTCTACCATATTGTTATGTATAAAGGTAGAGTCAAAGTCTGGTCCAACACCTTTCAACATAACACCTAAGAAATCATTGTCGGTCTTTAATATACCCTGTGTATAGGCATAACGCTGCACATGCTTTACACCAGGTACCCCCTTAAGTTCCTTTATTAGTGAATCGTTTACTGCTATTGGATATTGCTCAGAGCCCTGCAATGTAAGGAAGTTAGCTACAGTTATATGACTTCCAAAGCCCACCATCTTATCACGGATAGTATGCTTAAAGCCCAATACAACACACACAGACACAATCATTACAGCCAAACCGATTGCTACACCAATAGTAGCAATAGTAATAGCAGGCTTCGACACCTTTCGTGTCTTGTCTCCTCCGTTATATATTTTACGAGCAATAAAAAGCGGATAGTTCATTGTTTTAATTTATAATTCATAGTTCAGAATTCATAATTATGATTACTTCTTTAATTCAGAATTCATAATCCATAATTCATAATTATGGTTACTTCTTTAATTCAGAATTCATAATTCATAATTCATAATTATGACTACCTTCATTCTGTACGAGTATATTCTATTCCAATATATTAATTATACAAGCTTATTCTTATTCCTTGCTTACAGTTATTTGCCTATCTTCAACCTATAATACTCTCCTAAATAAAATTGAGAAGGGGATTAACGAAAACAAATATCAGTAATCATAATTATGAATTATGAACTATGAATTGTGAATTATAAACAGACTTTACTCTTCATCTACACGTCCTGGATATGCCTCCAAAGCTTTTTGAAGAACAATCAAAGCACGCTGTAAGTCTTCACGTTTGAGTACGTAAGCAATGCGAACTTGGTTATGTCCAGCACCTGGCGTTGTATAGAAGCCACTGGCTGGAGCCATCATTACAGTCTCACCTTCATAATTGAATTCCTCCAAACACCAACGACAGAACTTATCTGAGTCGTCAACAGGGAGTTTAGCTACAGTATAAAAGGCGCCCATAGGGATAGGAGAGTAAACACCCGGAATACGATTTAGTCCGTCAATAAGACATTTACGACGCTCCACATATTCATCATAGACATCACGATAGTAAGAAGCAGGTGCATCAAGACTTGCTTCAGCAACAATCTGACCAATCAGTGGGGGAGAGAGACGTGCCTGACAGAACTTCATTACAGCCTTACGTATCTCTTCATTCTTTGTTATCAACGCACCAATACGAATACCGCACTCACTGTAACGCTTTGACACAGAATCAATAAGAACCGTATTATTCTCAATTCCCTGTAAGTGCATTGCAGAGATATAAGGCGACCCTGTATAGATATACTCACGATAAACCTCATCCGAGAAGAGATAAAGATCGTACTTCTTAACGAGGTCACGAATCTGATTCATCTCCCTTCTTGTATACAGATAACCAGTAGGGTTGTTTGGATTACATATCATGATAGCACGTGTCTTCTCGTTGATAAGTTCCTCAAACTTCTCAACCTTAGGCAGTGCAAATCCTTCTTCTATAGAGGTTGCAATCGTCTTTATCTTTGCACCAGCTGATATAGCAAATGCCATATAATTAGCATATGCAGGCTCTGGAACGATGATTTCATCTCCAGGATTTAGACATGCCATAAAAGAATACAGCACAGCTTCAGAACCACCAGCAGTAATGATGATATCGTCTGGTGTAACGTTTATGTTGAACTTCTCATAAAAGTCACAGAGTTTTTCCCTATAAGAAAGATAGCCTTGAGATGGTGAGTACTCTAAAAGTTTACGATCAATCTTTTTCAGAGCGTCCAGTCCGCATTGCGGTGTTGGAAGATCTGGTTGACCGATATTCAAATGGTAAACTTTAATACCACGTTTCTTTGCTGCAACGGCAAGTGGAGCCAGTTTTCTAATAGGTGACTCCGGCATTTCAAGTCCACGAACTGATATTTCCGGCATAATGACTTTATTTATTCTCCCGATAATGAATGAGAGTAGAAGATATCTGCTCTTATATTCTTTACTATGATGCAAAGATAGACATTTTTTTTATTTTAACCGCACTTTTAGCTGATTAACGCAGATTTTTTACTACTTTTGCACATCTATAAAACCGCCTATTGCTCTTCATTTTGTCTTTATTTGATAGCTGAAAAGCAGGGCTTAAAACTTAAAGAATAATTATGAGAAGTAGAACAAGCACTTGGTTTGAGACACGAGTTAGATATGACAAGACCATGGAAGATGGTCAGAACAAGAAAGTCATTGAACAATATGTGGTTGATGCATTCAGTTTCTCTGAGGCTGAGGAGTTTATCACAGAGGAAATGTCACACTATGTTAGTGGTGAGTTTGACGTAAAAGCCATTTCTCCAGCACCATTCGGTGAGATTTTCTTTAGCGATATTGATACTGACGACAAGTGGTTTAAGGCAAAGCTTTCTTTCATCACATTGGATGAAAAGACAGATAAGGAAAAGCGTACTTCAGTAACTTATCTTGTTCAGGCACATTCTGTAAGCGGTGCTGTTAAGCATGTAGACGAGGTGATGGGTTCTACTATGATCGATTACGAGA
The DNA here is from genome assembly GCF_018127925.1 of Prevotella melaninogenica. Taxonomy (NCBI): domain Bacteria; kingdom Pseudomonadati; phylum Bacteroidota; class Bacteroidia; order Bacteroidales; family Prevotellaceae; genus Prevotella; species Prevotella melaninogenica. Next base: position 1,049,137 of record NZ_CP072347.1, read on the forward strand.
TTGCAGCTATCACTGAAACAAAGATTATGGATGTCTTTGAGCATCATGCTGGAAAGAAGAACGAGAAGCCTGAATTCGAACAATAACCTAATAAGTAAACAAGAAAGAAACTTACAGTTATGTATGATGTAGCAAATAATTTACACGAAGTGCTTGGGAATCTTCCTGATGGTGTGAAGTTGGTTGCCATCAGTAAGTTTCACCCTAACGAATATTTGGAAGTGGCTTATCGGGAAGGGCAGCGCATCTTTGGCGAGAGTCAGGTGCAGGAACTATCTCGTAAGTTTGAAACACTCCCAAAGGATATAGAATGGCACTTTATTGGTCATCTACAGACCAATAAAGTGAAATATATTGCTCCCTATATTTCTATGGTTGAGGCAGTTGACTCTTTGAAGCTTTTAAAGGAAATCAACAAGCAAGCTGCGAAGTACAACCGTGTCATCAACGTTCTTCTTGAACTCCATATTGCAGAAGAGGAAACAAAGTATGGCTTCACTCCTGATGCTTGTCGTGAGCTATTGGAAAGCGGTGAATGGAAGGAACTTAAGAATGTACACATCTCAGGTTTAATGATGATGGCATCAAATGTAGATGACCGTAATCAAATTAAAAAGGAGATGACGTTGGCAGCAGACCTCTTTGACGAACTGAAGGTAAAGTATTTTGCAGATGACCCTGAATTCAAAGAGCGTTCATGGGGTATGAGTCATGACTATGATATAGCCGTAGAATGCCGTTCAACAATGGTTCGTGTGGGAACAACTATCTTTGGTCCGCGTGTTTATTAACCATTCGCACCATTGGTGTTAACCGTCCGCACCATTGGTGCTGGGGCTTAACACCATCCTAAAAAGGCATTAGAATAATGTCTTATTACCACCATGAAATAGGTAAGACATTGCTAAATTATTTATACGAAGACGTTTTATCGTATAATACTAAACTAAAAAAATCGATTATCTATAAGTTGATGCTTTAATAAAGCAACATCAACTTATAGACTTTAAGACTATTTTGATGGCTTATAATATCTAAGTATTCCAAGGATCTCTGCGTTTTCAGCCTTAGAACCAATTGTTATACGCAAGCAATTACCGCATAACGAAACATTAGAACAGTTCCTAACATGAATACCTTTTTCACACAGATAATCATACACACTTTGTGCATCTCTCATCTTTGCTAAGAAGAAATTGGCATTCGATGGATAGACTTTCTCACAACAAGCTAAACTCTCGAAGGCAAGAATCATACGCTTACGCTCTAATAAGAGTATCTTTATCCAATCTTCGATATCATAGCGATGCTTAAGCGCATCAAGCCCCTGCGCTTGTGTCAGTTGGCTGATATGGTAAGGACTACTCACTTTGTTGAAGATATTTATAATAGCTTCTTGTGCATAAACCACACCTAAACGGATAGCAGCACTTGCCCATGCCTTAGAGAAAGTGTTGAGTACTATCATGTTAGGGAATTCTGACAAACGCTCTCGAAAGATTTGCAGACGTGTGAAATCAGCATAAGCCTCATCAATAATAACAATACCATCAAATCCTTTCAAGACCTTCTCAACTTCTTCAACATTCAACAAATTGCCGCTTGGGGTATTAGGAGAGCAAAGCCATACTAACTTTGTATGCTTGTCACAAGCCTTTAGAAGTTCTGCAGCATTTAACTGAAACTCCTCATCCAAAAGTACTGAACGGTATTCAATATCATTTAATCTGACAAAATGTTTGTATAGTTCACAGGTCGGTTCAATGGCAACAACATTATCAACCTTTGGCTGACAAAAGATTCGATAGCACATATCTATCGCCTCTGTAGAGCCATTGCTTAAGAAAATCTCCTTAGTTCTAACACCTTTTAGCTTGGCAAGTTCTTCTTTCAACTCTATCTGATTGTCAGAAGGATAGCGGTTAAAAGGTTTGTTATATGGATTTTCATTAGCATCAAGCATAATATGTTGAGAATCCCTTACATTCTCTTCAGCTTTTGTTTCAGCGCAAGAGATGAGTTCTCTAATATTTGTTCTAATTAGATTTTGTAAGTTTATCATATTATGTTTCTTTGTAGGTTGGTAGTTAATTATTCCAAGAATAACAGCCTTTTATCGTCTTCTGAACTCAGCACAAACGATAGATGTTGCAATGGCTACATTCAAAGACTCTGCCGTTTCACGCTCTGGAGGATAGTTTGGAATCAGAAGCTTTCGATTAATCTTCGTTCTAAGCTGCGAAGATATACCTTTTCCCTCATTTCCCATTACAATCATTCCGTGATGAGAGAGTTCTTGACTATAAATGTTATTGCCATCCAAAAGCGTGGCATAGATAGGGTAGTCAACAGGGAGATGGTCTATCAACTCATTCAAGTTTAAGTAATGAAGCTTTACTCTTGCAATACTTCCCATCGTTGCCTGCACAACCTTTGGATTCCAGCAGTCAGCTGTCTCATGCGAACAGAAAATGTTTTCAATACCAAACCAATCTGCAATTCGAATGATTGTACCAAGATTACCAGGGTCTTGCACTCCATCAAGGGATAATACAAGTTGATTATCAATGTATTCATTGAACAGGTTTAGGTAATCATTGGTTACTTTACAATCTACTTCTGGCATCTTGAAAACGCCCAAAACAGGCTGTGGATGTTGAAGAAAAGAAACCTTTTTGATATCTTCAATATCTTCTAAAATTTCATCTGCCACAAACCCTTCGTGTAGCAAATCATTGACAACTTTGGGCCCTTCTGCTACAAATAATCCTACTTTCTCTCTTCCTTTTTTCGTCTCAAGAGAACGGATAAGCTTTATCTTATTTTTTGATATCACTTCGCAAATTTACAAAAAACTATCCACTCGCCGACTATTACTTCTTAACTTTTTACTACCTTTGCATAAAATAAGCTGCGTTCGGCAAATTGAAAGTCTACTTTCTTTGCGCTCACTTGCATTATTTTTGCATAAAATAAGCTACGCTCGGCAAATCGAAAGTAAACTTTCTTTGCGCTCACTTGCATTATTTTTGCATAAAATAAGCTGCGTTCAGCAAATAGAAAGTCAACCTTCTTTGCGATTACGTATATTATTTTTGCATAAAATAAGTTGCGCTCGGCAAATTGAAAGTCTACTTTCTTTGCGATTACGTATATTATTTTGGGATTAACAAATTAGGATATCAATGCTATTTCCAAAGTCACATAGATTTCTCACACCCCTCCTTATCGTTATGACTACACTTGTTGTCATAGCGTGTTCATCAGATAAGTTTGTTCCTGATGGGCAATATCTTTTGGATAAGGTAGAGCTACGTTCTGACAGAAAGGACATTAACTCATCACTTCTGATGCAGTATGTACGTCAAAAAGGTAACTCACGTTGGTTCTCTCTCTTTAAGATTCCATTAGGAACTTACGCTATGGCGGGAGAAGATACTACGAAATGGATTAACCGTACACTACGTAGAATGGGAGAGGAACCCGTATTGTATGATTCTGTTCAGGCTCGCCTTTCTTCAGAAGATTTGACGGTTGCTATGCAAAATATGGGGTATATGAATGCAACAGTAGACATAGAGAAAAAGGTTAAAGGAAAGAAACTGACCCTTAACTACCTACTTCACCCAGGCAATCCTTATATTATTGATCGATTTAACTACGAGATAGAGGATTCAGTTATTGAAAAAGTACTTGCTCCTCACCTCAAAAAAGATACTGAACGACCACATCAGTTTACCGTTACTTCCTTGGATGACGAGCGTAAAAGACTGACACATATCTTGAATGACTCTGGTTTTTACAGATTTCATAAGGACTTCATGTATTATACTGCAGACTCTACGCAAGGTAGACAGCATGTAAACGTGACCTTACACTTAATGAAATACGTTGAGAATAGCGATGCAGAACCAACATTACACCCACGCTATGTCATCAATAACGTCAATTTTATTCCAGGTGATTCAACAGGTTTTCATCTTAGAAAAGGAGTATTGGAAGACAATACACTAATAGAAAAAGGCAAATACTTCTCGGCAACAGACTTACAAAAAACTTATAACAACTTCTCTCGACTTGGTGCAGTACGCTATACGAACATCAATTTTAGGGAAGTTCCTCGCTATGACAGTTTGGTGATAGGTAAGACATTTACCTATACAACATCTTCTACACATTATTTAGATGCTGATATTCAAGTTTCAAACAATAAGCCAAACACCATCTCTTTCCAACCAGAAGGAACAAATACAGCAGGAGATTTAGGTGCAGCAGCCGTACTTTCTTATCAGAATAGGAACCTTTTTAGAGGTAGTGAACATTTAAGTTTAGAGTTCCGTGCAGCCTTTGAGGCAATCAAAGGTCTTGAGGGCTATAAGAATAGTGATTATGAGGAGTATAGTGTACAAGCACATCTACAGTTCCCTCGCTTCTTGGCTCCTTTCATATCAAAGAACTTTAAAAGAAAGAGTAGTGCCACATCAGAGGTATCTGTGGGCTGGAATCTGCAAAACAGACCAGAGTTCCACCGTCGAGTCTTTTCTTCTGCATGGAAATATCATTGGTCGGATCCAGTTCGTCACCTGACCTATGACTTTGATCTCCTTAATCTCAGCTATGTATATATGCCCTGGATTAGTGAGACTTTTAAGCATGATTACCTCGACAATGCGACAACACGCAATGCCATCCTTCGATATAACTATCAAGATTTGTTTATTTTACGAACAGGTTTTGGCGTGAATTACAGTGGTGCAAACCAAGCTTTCAGAGCAAGAATGGAGTTGGCAGGCAACTTACTGAATGGCTTGAGTGGTGTCTTCAACTTTAAAAAGAATAGCGAAGGGAAACGAACACTTTTCAATATTGCCTATGCACAATATGCAAAGTTCGACTTCGATTATACCAAGATACTACGATTTGACGAGCGTAACTCCTTAGCCTTACATGGTGGCTTGGGCATTGCGATACCTTACGGCAATAGTACTGTACTTCCATTTGAGAAACGTTATTTCTCTGGTGGTGCCAACTCTGTTCGCGGTTGGAGTGTAAGAGAGTTGGGACCGGGTAAGTTTAAGGGTGTTGATGGTCGAATAGACTTTATCAACCAGACTGGTGATATGAAGCTTGATTTAAATGCGGAGTATCGTACACATCTGTTTTGGAAACTTGATGCAGCAGCCTTCATAGATGCAGGAAACATCTGGACGCTGCGTGATTATGCTGACCAACCAGGCGGACAGTTTAGCTTTAAGAGTTTCTATAATCAAATAGCGGTTGCATACGGACTTGGTTTACGACTCAATTTCGATTACTTCATACTTCGATTTGATGGTGGTATGAAAGCCATTAACCCTGCTTATACAAGTACGGAAGAGCATTATGCTTTATGGCATCCAAATCTAAAACGAGACTTTACGTTCCATTTTGCCGTAGGACTTCCATTTTAGTCATTTCATAGATACTTTTATGTTTAATTATTCCTAAAAGTAAAGTGTATAATAAGGCAAACATAAACAATAATTTTGTCTATCAAAATACTTTTGTTACATTTGCCTAAAATAAGAAAATAATGCTGAGGTTTTTATCTTTCGGCAGTGGTAGTAGTGGTAATTGCTATCTTTTATATACTGACACAGACTGTCTAATGATTGATTGTGGTGTTGGTATTCGTTCATTAAAGAAGTATTTCCACAACTATGGTCTGCAATTAAATATGGTTCATAATGTGCTTATCACCCATGATCATGCCGATCATGTGAAGTCAGTTGGTTCTATAAGTGGTGATTTGCAACTACCTGTATATACAACAGAAGATGTTCATAGAGGAATTAGTCAGAACTGGTGTGTAAGACGTAAAGTCGATCAACAATACGTTAGATTCATAAAAAAGGGTGAAGAGATTACTATTGGTGAATTTAAAGTAACGCCTTTCGGAGTACCCCATGATAGCACAGACTGTGTTGGTTATTCCGTAGAATATGAGGGTATTCGATTTACATTAATCACCGATTGTGGACATATCACAGATGAGATTGCACAGTTTATTTCTATCTCTAATTACTTGGTAATAGAGGCAAACCATGAACCAGAGAAGTTGGCTGCAGGTCCATATCCACGCCATTTAAAGGAACGTATCAGTGGACCAAACGGACATCTAAGTAATGAGGCCTGTGCAAAAGCACTTGTAGAGAATGCTTCACCTGCTTTACGCCATGTATGGTTATGCCATCTGAGTGACGAGAATAATCATCCAGAATTAGCTAAGAAGACAATTGAAGCTGTTTTACGTGATAGTGGAATAATCATTGGAAAGGAATTCACACTTGAAGTATTGAAACGTAAAATACCAAGTGAAATGTATGAATTAAATCCTTAAAGATTCTTTTTTTACTAAACATACAAGCATTGTATTTACCTATAAATCAATAAGTTTTGAATCTATAAGTAATATCAACCCTTTAATTCAATAGCATTTTTTAACTATTTAATTGTGTAATTATTACAAAATACTTGTAACTTTGCAAGCGATATAATTCAAATTAAATTTATTTTTAACATTATAAACAGAAGCATTATGAAGAAGTACGAATGCGAGACATGTGGTTATATTTATGACCCAGAACTTGGTGATCCAGATAGTGGCATTGAGCCAGGTACAGCATTTGAGGATATTCCAGATGATTGGGTTTGCCCTCTTTGCGGTGTAGGTAAGGATGATTTCACTCCAGTTGAAGAGTAATCAATTTACAACTATAGAATTAAAGCCTGCTCATTTTAATGAGTGGGCTTTTTTTTTGGTATGCTACAAGTAGTTATCTTACCAAAGTTTCCTATTTGCTGTATTATTCCATTCTATACTTATCATACCAAGCAGATATACCAGAAAACATTAATAGGAATAGGCCTTTTCATCTATCGAAAACACTCTTTTATTCAAAGAATAATCATATATACGCTTTGAAAAATATTGACATAAATTCTTATGCTTCGCAGCTAAAAATCATAAGAAAAGTCCCTTTTTTTGCGTGTTTATAACCTCCTGTTAATCAGAATGTTGAAAACCTCTGCAAAAAAGGTGCTTAGTTGGGCTTCAAAAGGGCGTTACTTTGACATCAAAAGGGCATCTTTTCAAAGCCAATTAAGCCTTAATTCAAGTCCTAATGAGCATCAATAGACATTTGAGCTGTGAAAAATATTTACATATAAGGTCGTTTACTGTCTTCTGCTGTATCTCGTTTTGCTGTTGTCATATTATGTAAGGTCAATCAGGAAATCCAATTTTTGGAGATAAATAAAAGGAGAAAAAGATCTATTATTTCAGAGAGAAAAAGGTATAGTATTTGTTAATTAATCAAGAAAAAAGGTTATCTTTGCAAACAAATCATCTTAATATTTAATTTTAATAAACAATATGAAGAAAACAGTATTAGGCTTCATCGCCAGCTTCATGGTGCTTTCCGCACATGCCCAGGATATGAAAATAAAGAAGGGAACGGTATTACTTAATGAAACACCAGTAGCGCTTCTAAAAGAAGAGAAAAGAACGTGCGAATTGTCTACACTTGATGGGAAGCAAGTTCTTACGTTTTTCATTACCAATAAGACGAAACAAGGCATCAGCGCGCCAGAAGAGTGGCTTAAGTTTATATCGCCTGAGGGTGCAGTCTTTGAATTACCTAATCCGCAAGATAGGATAGTTCTGTCCAATACGAAGTTTTTTGCCTACAAACTATTAGATAGCAAGCCCAATCTCCTCGCAGTGAACGGCATCAAGAAATCTATCATTGATAACCTCTTCGCACAGGGTTCATGCCCTTTCTCTGCAAAATGGGACAGCATCTATACCGTTGTTAAAAAGATGGAGAAAGCCGATGAAGAATTTACAGCACAGCATCCTTTCTTCATCAATGACGATGGCGACATTATCATCAACAAGGTGATGGTGGGTAAGGTTCTTGTCAATGAACCATCATTGGGCAAAAGAAACTATTATATTAAGGACCGCGTGGGCAACCAAGTTGCCGAGATTAAACTGGAATCGTGGACTAACAGCGAGAATTTCAGCAATATAACAACCTGTGATGATAGGAAACTTCCTTTCTTAGAATACAAGACGGCATTTAAACTCTCTGAGAACGAGATGGCACATCGTATGGTGTCTAAACTACTTGCAAACGGCTATACATTGGGAGATATGACGGAGGACGTTAAGCAGCGACTGGCTAACAAGGCTAAGGCAGAGGAACAACAGGCTGTTGAGAAAGAACAACAGTTGGTGAACGATGCTAAAAAAGCTTCCGTGAACATCTATAATATGCCTGGCAAGGTGGTACTTGCTGATGGCACGACACACGAGGGAAACATCACCATCATCTATGAATCTATTGAAAAGAAGATGGGTAAAGGCACTAATGGAATTCTCGATCTTGATGCTCCGGCAATGGGTTCTTCTGTAACACTAACACACAATGATGCAAACGGCAATACTGAACAGAGGTTCAAGGCTGCTGACAACGTAACCGTCTATGCTGGTGGTAAGACCTATATCGGTACAAAGGGTTTAAAAGACAGTGCGTTAAGAAATGCTGGTGGTAGCAGTTCTATCAATATCGGAACACGTCATCCGCAGTTCTTCGAGGTTCTCTTTACCGATGGAAAAGGCAATTATATTCTGCAACATCCATTAGATAAAGACGAACTTTATTTGAAGTTGAAGGACAAAAATGGAGCTATCTATCTTGGCGATAAAGCCTTATTAGGTACACGAAGTGAGAAGACAAGAATAAAACTGACGGCTGAATATCTGGATACCCCAAGTATGGATGCCGCTAAGTATGACACTCGTACGAAAGAAGGACTGCAACAACTTATTGCAGATTATGCAAAAAAATAGAAGATAATCGTTCTCTAATCCCTTCGAGAGGAGGGATTAGAGCGAGATACTTGTTGTTTTAGATAATTGGTTTGTGTTGTAATCTCAACTTTTTTATTCTACAGGCATGAAATCAAATAATTTTATGTAAGTTTGCAAAGTATAAAAATCAATACTTGGCAAATAAGCTGTATGCTTCTTCTGCCTTGCTCATATAGTTTATTCATTGTTTAAAAATAAAATGATTTGATTAATGATTGACGTCAAAGTAAAAGATAGCGATATACGCAAAGCCGTTGAAGAAGGAATGGACAGTTTTGTTCAGGTCTTTGTTGATGCCATTGGCAATGCAATAGATAATAAGTTGACATTGGAAGCTATGCAGCAACTAAATGCTGATCAGATAACACTATTGGCATGGAGTTATCTTCATCAAGAAGTGATGGATGGCGGTTATGTCCAATTGATATACAATGGTTATGGTGCTTTTATCTTCAAAAATCCTTTTGCCGTAGCTATGCGCAACTGGGGAATTCGTGAACTATACACACACATTCGTCACGGAAAGAAATATTACGAAAAATATCACGAGGCGATTGAAGCTGTTGAATCTGACGAAGATTTCATGGCTTTATACGAACAGATGCCAGAATTTGACGAGTTTGATGATGAATTTGTGGTCAATGAGGAACGATGGAGTGCAATGATTGCAGCCTATGTCGATGACCATATTGAGAATTTTGCAACAATTGAAAATGAATAAGGAACAACAAGAGAAAAGAAAGAAATCACCTGTACAGATAAGAAACAAGAAAGCTTCTTTTGAGTATTTCTTCGTTGACACTTACACAGCAGGTATTGTTCTTACTGGTACGGAGATAAAGTCTATACGTGCTGGTAAGGCTTCGTTGGTTGATTCTTACTGCTATATTACAAAAGGTGAAATGTGGGTTCAGGGGATGAACATATCTCCTTATTTCTATGGCTCGTATGCCAATCATGAAGCAAAACGCCCACGAAAGCTCCTATTGAACCGAAAAGAAATACGCAACCTTGAGGCTGACTCAAAGACTCCTGGCTTCACCATTGTTCCAACACTTATCTTTATTGATGAGAACGGACGAGCAAAGGTTGACATAGCCTTGGCAAGAGGTAAGAAAGAATACGACAAACGACAAACACTAAAAGAAAAAGAAGACCGACGAGAAATGGATCGGGCAAAGAAACATTATTAAAGCATAATGAAGCTAAGGGATAACATTAAAGATAGAATACTGATTTTAGACGGTGCGATGGGTACTATGATTCAAGGATATGGGCTGACGGAGAAAGACTTCCGAGGTAACCTTGAACTTTTACAGATGCTTAATTATCAGGGTAATAATGATATGTTGAACCTGTCACGTCCTGATATCATTGAGGATATTCATTGTCGTTATTTAGAGGCTGGAGCTGATATTATCAGTACAAATACCTTCTCTGCACAGCGCATTTCACAAGCGGATTACCACATGGAAAGCTTCTCTCGTGATATTGCCTTTGCAGGAGCAAAGCTTGCACGTAAGTGTGCTGATGAATATTCGACTGTAGATAAACCTCGTTATGTTGCAGGTAGTATTGGTCCGACGAACAAGACTTGTTCGATGTCGCCTGATGTAAGCGACCCTGCTAAGCGTGACCTTACGTATGATGCACTCTTTGATGCTTATAGTGAGCAGGTAGCAGCGATGATAGAAGGGGGTATTGATGCTGTTTTGATTGAGACTATCTTTGATACGCTTAATGCTAAAGTAGCAATTGATGCATCTTTGTCAGAGATGAAGAAGGCGGGTGTTGATTTACCTATTATGCTGTCAGTGACCATTACCGACTTGTCTGGTAGAACGCTTAGTGGTCAGACACTCGATGCTTTCCTTGCGTCAGTATCGTCTTATCCTATCTTTTCTGTTGGTCTTAACTGTTCGTTCGGAGCAGAACAGATGCGCCCTTATTTGAAGGAGTTGGCTGCTAAAGCACCTTATTATATAAGCATTCATCCAAATGCGGGTCTGCCTAACTCGATGGGAGAATATGATGAAACAGCAGAAAGCATGGTTCCACAAATGGCTTCATTTGTAGATGAAGGGCTTGTGAACATTATTGGTGGCTGTTGTGGAACAACGGAAGAGTTCATTGCTGGCTACGTAAAGGTTGTTGAGGGAAAGAAACCTCATATACCAGCTGATGCACCAAAGGAGATGATTCTCTCAGGACTTGAGCAGTTCCGATTGACCCCAGAAATATCATTTGTAAACGTTGGTGAGCGTTGTAATGTTGCTGGAAGCCGTAAGTTCCTTCGCTTAGTAAAAGAGAAGAACTATGAGGAGGCGCTGACGATTGCTCGTAAGCAGGTGGATGATGGTGCGTTGGTATTGGATATCAACATGGATGATGGCCTGTTGGAAGCTAAAGATGAGATGGCTCATTTCGTCAATATGATTTCATCAGAACCAGAAATTGCTCGTGTTCCGTTGATGATTGACTCATCTGATTGGGAGGTAGTTGTATCTGCTTTGAAGTGTGTACAGGGAAAAGCCATTGTCAATTCGATTTCTTTGAAGGAAGGAGAAGAACTCTTTATCCAACATGCAAAGGATGTACTGCGTTTCGGTGCAGCTGTTGTTGTGATGTGCTTTGATGAAGAGGGACAGGCAACAAGCTACGAGCGTCGTATCGAGATAGCTAATAGAGCTTATAAGATTCTTACTGAGAAAGTGGGTTTCCCACCTCAGGATATTATCTTCGACCCTAATATTCTTGCTATTTGTACGGGTATGAAGGAGCATAATAGCTATGCTGTCGATTTCATCCGTGCAACGGAATGGATAAAGAAGAACCTGCCTGGTGCGCACGTTAGCGGTGGTGTAAGTAACCTTTCATTTAGTTTCCGAGGTAATAACTATATCCGTGAGGCTATGCATGCCGTATTCCTTTATCATGCCATTCAGGTTGGTATGGACTTTGGTATTGTCAATCCAGCTACCAAAGTGACATACGCCGATATCCCAGAAGACCATCTGAAGATAATTGAAGATGTTGTTTTAGATAGGGTAGAGGGAGCCGACGAACTACTGATAGAATTAGCTAACAAGATTCTTGAAGAAAAAGAAGCACAAAAGAATGGCGGTGCTACGCAGGAAGTAGCACAGGAAGCATGGCGTAATGATGCGTTGGAAGACAGATTAAAATATGCACTGCGCAAGGGTATTTCAACCTATTTGAATGAGGATATTCATGAAGCATTGGAGAAGTATCCACACGCTGTGAATATTATCGAAGGTCCTTTGATGCAGGGTATGAACGAAGTAGGCGACTTGTTCGGTGCTGGTAAGATGTTCTTACCACAGGTTGTCAAGACTGCCCGCACAATGAAAGATGCTGTAGCTATCCTTCAACCATATATTGAAAAGGAGAAGATAGACGGTAAGGCTATTGCAGGAAAGGTGCTATTGGCTACTGTAAAGGGCGATGTGCACGATATTGGAAAGAATATTGTGGGTGTCGTTATGGCTTGTAACAACTATGAAGTAATTGATTTGGGCGTTATGGTGCCAGCTGATCAGATTATTAAGAAAGCCAAGGAAGAAAATGTAGATTTGATTGGACTGTCTGGTCTCATTACACCAAGCCTTCAGGAGATGGTAAATAGTGTTGTAGCTTTTAAGGAAGCAGGACTGAATATTCCTGTTATGATTGGTGGCGCAACAACCTCTCAACTTCATGTTGCACTGAAGATAGCTCCGTTATACGATGCCCCAGTTGTGTGGGTTAAAGACGCTTCTGTCAATCCTTCCATAGCAGCAGCACTGCTTAATGAAAAAGAGTGTGAACATTTCTGCAAAGAGTTAGACGCAACATACGAGCAACTCCGTGCAGGTTATAAAGAAGAACAACAAAAGGTTTTGTCTTTGAGTAAGGCAAGAGAGAACAAACTCAACCTTTTTGAGTAAGTAGGAGGGCTTTCTATATAGACAAATGACATCGTGTTAAGAACCTTATTAACTAATGTTATTCTGTCTGTTTTCTATTTTTTCTTGATTTACTTTGGTGCTTTAATATTTTTTTGTTACTTTTGCCCCCGAATTAGAGAGTAATAACGATGATACAAGCAATAAATATTAATTTTAATAAGCGTAGCGCCTTGCAAAACAAAGGTGTTCGCCATGTTATTGCTATATCTAATTCATTGATGAACGAGAGTAAGAAAGTTGAAAAAAGATAGCTAATTATTTGGTAGTTCCAAATATTTTTGTACTCTCTCTCTCTCTCTCTCTCTCTCTCTCTCTCTGAGAGCAGGTTTAACTAACTTTTTAATTTCTTTCGTACGCGCGCGAGGCTCGACGTGTACAACCCTTGTAAACAAAGGACTTTTAGGAGTTTCCTTTGTTCTTTTTTGTGCCTTTATGCGAAATGAATTTTTAGAAAATAAGAACGAAATAATAACTATATTTTATTAATAACAATGTTAGAAAATAATATGAAAAAGGAAAGAAAAAGAAAGTTACTGTACGTACAGCCTTCTTGTAGTGTTATAGCCACATGTGTTGAGCATTACCTTTGTGATGTTTCTGTAACTCCAAATGGCAGTAGTTCAACCCAAGAGTCATGGGGAAGTGAGCAGACTCATACAGGAACCGTTATCATTGGAGACGGAACAGGCGTAGCTCCAGCAAAGCGACAAATTAGCTGGGGTGAGAATGATGATTAATAATACTAAAATATTAAATTATACATAGAAATGAAGAAACAATATTTTTTAGCTATAGCAATGTTCATGCTGTTGACAGTGTTTGCGGCATGTTCAAGTGATGATAATTTAGACAATGGCAAAGGAAAGGTTGATGTAGCCTCAAAATTCGAGTTTCCTGTCACCTTTGCAGATTATAATAGTGATGTGCAAGTAGGCAATACTCGTGCAGCAGCAAACTCTTCTGACACGCTGAAGCATGAGTTCGTCAACATGGGTAATGGTATTGTTGCTGATGTGACTTTACAGAGAGACAAGGAAAACTTGTCTGGTAATCCTGATAAGAGTGCAAGTACACGTGCGTTGACAAACGATAGCTATACGATGCTTGCATATCAAGGGGGAACCTTAAAAGGTGAACTAAAAGGATTTATCTCTGGTGGTAGCTTTGTTCCGAATGCAGGGGATCCTACTGCAATGTCTTTAGCACCAGGCAACTATGATTTTGTACTTTATCCCACTTCCCGTTTTACACGTAGCGGCAACAATTTGACACCAACGTCTGCAAATGAATATGCCATATTAGGGCGAACCAATTATACAGTCACTGCCACTCCACAGAAGCAGAAAGTTTCATTTGCAATGAAGCATACGGCTGCCCGTGTAAGAGTAAAGTTCAATACTTATATCAAGGTTCAGCCAAGTTATTTTGATGTAAGCTTCTCAGCAGCAAATCCTGCAGAAGTCCCAAGTTCTGCTGTTTACGATGCTGCTACAGGTACATGGAGCACTTCTGGCACAGGAGGATCTTTCGGTTTTGGTGGTAGTAGTGCTTGGACAGAAAGTAATAATGGATCTGGTGTTTATAGCTATACATCTCCTGATTACTCTTATATTTTCCCTGGTTCAAATATTACGAATCTCAAGGCAACCTTTACTAATGCTACAATTTATACAGAAAACCTTAATGGTAAAAGCCTTACTTTTGCTTTGACCCCAGTATTGGCATCAGTTGCAAATGGTTCTTATCTTATTAGCATAACATTCCATTATAATTTCCTTTACTTGATGACCGATGGTAGCACAGGGTTGTTTTCTGAGACTACGTATGGAGGTGGAACAAAGACTCCGATTGCTGTTGTTATTAGTCAAAGTAAAAAACTAGCTGCAGCATTAGAGAATACGTCATTTAGTATCGGTGGTTTATTTTATTCTGGTCAAGTTAATAGTAGTGTAGTAAATGTTCCACCATTTACACCTTGGACAGGTTCAGGAGTTTTTTCCTCTGATGGTGCTGATGGTTATAAGTTTACATGGGAAGCATCAGGTAGTGCAGATGGTACAACAATAAAGGCAAATGAACAGACTAGCTATCCCGCTTTTTATAGTGCAGCACATTACACTCCTACATTGCCCGCAGGAAAAACTCTTACTGGTTCTATTGTTGGCAAGAAGTGGTTTTTACCAAGTTTAGGTGAAGTATTAAGGATTTATCCTGCATTAAAAGATCTAGATACCTCTGCAGGTTTTTATGCACGTGATATGGGAGGTGGAATGATAGATAATACCTTTTGGCAGTTAGGTATGTATTCACCTGGAAATCCATCGGGCATGGCTTCGATGGCGTTTAGTCAAGTCAATGGAGTCTTACATACTGGATTAATGATAACAAGTAGTCAATCTGATACAGGGCAGCCTATAATGGCAAACTTTTGGATAGAAATAGGTGCCTTTAATGGTGGTGTTCGCCCTTTCATTCATTATTAAGAGATTGCAAAGCCTAAGGAATAGAACAAGGCTATTATAGCAAGCTATAATATTAACAAAACGCTCCGTGGGCTAAAAGGTCTCAAGCCCACGGAGTTATCACAAAGAGAGACCACCTAAATAACAATATGGCTAATAAACCTATTCAATTTATCTTAAAAGAGCAGAAGCTGAACATTGGAAAACAAGCAGGAAAGACTGTTATTGTTGCTCGTCCAACAGGTAGGCAGCGTGTAGACTTCCGTAACTTTTGTGAACGTATTTCGAAGTCAACAACCTTTAATGCGCAAGAGGTAGCTGCCGTGCTTAATCTTGCCAGCGAAACCGCTCGTGATATTGTAGCCAATGGTGACATCGTAGAGTTTGGCGACCTTGGAACATTGACTCCTTCGTTTAAGAGTAAGGCTGTCTTGAAAGGCGAACAGTTTCGTGCGCAACAGCACATTGAGAAGCCTGTTGTGAAACTCCTTGCCTCTCGTAAGTATTTCACGCTAAACGATGTTACCTTTGAGCAGGTAACACCAGGGGAAAAGAAGGCAAAGACGGAAAAGAAGACAGAGAAAAAGAACGAAAATCCAGGTCCTGTTCCTGCAGATTAATAAAGATACAATTCGTTAGTCTAAGATATTCAATGTAAAGTTCGCGAACAAATTCAAAAAAGTTCGCGAACTTTTTTCGATTTGTTCGCGAACTTTTTTGTGTTTGTCATAGCTATCTGTTTAGGTTGATAAATCACAAGATGTAAGAGTTTATAGTAGTCTACGACTTTGAGACATCTAAAAAGGACAGGAATTATTTTGTTTTGTCTTTGAATTATAGTACTTTTGCAAAGACTAAGTAGCATATAAGGAGAAAAGATTGTTTTCTTGTACTTATTTGCTTAATTCTTGCAAAAAGATAAAATTAACGATATGCAGTTGAAAAAGAAAAGGTGGCATTGTCTTCCAGGACAAGAGCCAACCGAAATGGACTTAAAGATAATGGCTCTTGAGAAGAAGGGCAAACTCGTTCCTACACGTGATATGATTAAGACACCTGAGCAGATTGAAGGTATCCGAAAGAGTGGTATAGTCAATACTGGCTGCTTGGATGCTGTCGCTGAGGCTATCCACGCAGGAATGAATACTCAGGAGATTGATGATATCTGTATGCAGTATTGCAAGGACCACGATGCAATCCCTGCCTGCTTGAATTATGAGGGATATCCTAAGAGTGTATGCACAAGTATTAATGAAGTTGTGTGTCATGGTGTTCCAAAGGAAGAAGATGTACTCCAAGAAGGTGATATTATCAATGTTGATATGACAACGATTGTAGATGGCTATTATGCAGATGCAAGTCGTATGTTCATCATTGGAAAAACAACACCAGAGAAGGAACGATTAGTTCGTGTAGCCAAAGAATGCCTTGAGATTGGTGCAGAAGCAGCTAGGCCTTATTCCTTTGTAGGTGACATCGGTCATGCTATACAGAAGCATGCCGAGAAGAATGGCTATGGTGTTGTACGTGACCTCTGTGGGCATGGTGTAGGTATCGAATTCCACGAGCAGCCAGATGTTGTTCACTATGGACATAAAGGTACTGGTATGTTACTGGTTCCTGGTATGGTATTTACCATTGAACCAATGATTAATATGGGCACATGGAAAGTCTTTATTGATGCTGACGACCCGTATGGTTGGGAGGTTATCACAGGTGATGAGAAGCCTTCAGCTCAGTGGGAGCATACTTTTGTTATGACAGAACATGGATTAGAGATTCTGACACATTAATATCTGATATTCTTTTAGGAGAGAATCTAACTGAAAATGGAAAAAGAAGATATTTATATATTAGGTATAGAAAGCAGTTGTGATGACACAAGTGCTGCTGTATTGAGGAATGGTGTAATCCTCAGTAATGTAACAGCCTCACAGGAGGTGCATAAAGCTTACGGAGGAGTTGTTCCTGAGCTTGCATCAAGAGCACACCAGCAGAACGTGGTTCCTGTTGTTGATCAAGCATTGAAGCGTGCAGGTATTACTAAAGAACAACTTTCAGCCATTGCCTTTACACGTGGTCCTGGATTGATGGGTAGTCTTTTGGTTGGAGTAAACTTTGCCAAAGGTTTTGCTCGTTCTTTGAATATCCCAATGATTGAGGTAAACCATTTGCAGGGTCATGTCATGGCTCACTTTATCAAGGAAAGTGATGACGACAATCACATGCCTCCATTCCCATTCATTTGTCTCTTGGTATCTGGTGGTAATTCTCAGATTGTTAAGGTGAATGCTTATAACGATATGGAAGTACTCGGTCAGACTATTGACGATGCTGCTGGTGAGGCTATTGATAAGTGTTCTAAGGTGATGGGACTCGGTTATCCTGGTGGTCCAATCATTGATAGGCTTGCACGCCAAGGTAATCCTTTGGCTTATAAGTTTGCAGAGCCAAATGTTGCTGGTTTTGATTACTCTTTCTCTGGTCTTAAGACATCATTCTTATATAATATGAGAAAATGGGTAGAGGAAGACCCTGATTTCATTGAGCATCATAAAGAAGACATTGCAGCCAGCCTTGAGCATGCAATTGTTAGTATATTGATGAAGAAGTTACGCTTAGCTGTTAAAGAGACTGGTATTAAACATGTAGCAGTTGCGGGTGGCGTATCAGCTAATAATGGTCTTCGTGATGCGTTCCATGACCATGCAGAGCGTTATGGTTGGACAATTTACATACCAAAGTTTAGCTATACGACAGACAATGCAGCAATGATTGCCAGTGTAGGTAACTTAAAGTATCAAGACAAAGACTTTACACAGATGGATATCCCAGTATTTAGTAAAGTAACTTTTGAATAATAACAAAATTAAGTCCTATAATAAGAATAAGTTTATGGAATTTGAAAGTAAGATAATATCACGTCAGATTGGTGATATCCTTTATGCTTCAGGTTACACAATTGGAACAGCAGAAAGCTGCACAGGTGGTCGTATCAGCGAAGCGATTATGGCTATCCCAGGATCATCTAATTATTATAAAGGAGGAGTAGTTGCTTATACGGATGAAGTAAAGGAGAAACTACTTGGCGTATCTCACGAAGTACTTGAGGAGAAAAGTGCAGTATCAGAGGAGGTTGCACGTGAGATGGTATTAGGCACTATAAAAACTATTGGAGTAGACTTTGCCATTGCATCTACAGGAGTAGCTGGCCCTGGAGGCGGTACAGCAGAACATCCAGTGGGTACTATTTGGTTGGCATATGGCAACAAAGATGAGGTAAGAACATTTAAGTTAACCGAAGACTTCGGACGTGACATAAATCTTGCCATTGCAACAAACAAAGCAATCCGTCTATTCCTTGATTTCCTAAAAGAATTAGATATTAAGTCCGAATAAACTCGCAAAAAAGTTTAAAAGCAACAATTATTGTAGTAAAAGTTTTGCTTATTTGAAACTTTTTTGTAATTTTGCACCCTGTTTGGAATAGGTATCAATTAACGAATCACAAAACAAAGATAGAAATGTCTAAGATTTGTCAAATCACAGGAAAGAAGGCACAGATAGGTTGTAACGTGTCTCACTCAAAGCACCGTACAAAGAGAAGCTTTGACGTTAACCTCTTCAGCAAGAAGTTCTACTACGTAGAGGAGGCTTGCTGGATTCAGCTGAAGATTAGTGCTGCTGGTCTTCGTCTTATTAACAAGGTAGGTCTTGATGCAGCACTCAAGCAGGCTGTTTCTAAGGGTTATGTTGACTGGAAG
Organism: Prevotella melaninogenica; assembly: GCF_018127925.1. Taxonomy (NCBI): domain Bacteria; kingdom Pseudomonadati; phylum Bacteroidota; class Bacteroidia; order Bacteroidales; family Prevotellaceae; genus Prevotella; species Prevotella melaninogenica. Next base: position 1,068,248 of record NZ_CP072347.1, read on the forward strand.
GACATTAAGGTAATAGGAGACTAAATATCATGGCAAAGAAAGCTAAAGGAAACAGAGTCCAAGTTATCTTGGAATGTACCGAGATGAAGAACAGCGGTGTAGCTGGTACAAGTCGTTACGTAACTACAAAGAACCGTAAGAATACTCCAGAGCGTCTTGAGCTCATGAAGTATAATCCTGTTCTCAAGAAGGTTACCCTTCACAAGGAGATTAAGTAAGCTCGCTAAAAAGAGTAGTATAGTTAATAGTTAAAATTAATAGACTATGGCAAAGAAAGCGGTCGCTACCCTCCACGAAGGTTCTACGGATGGTCGCGCATATTCAAAGGTTATCAAGATGGTAAAGAGCCCTAAGACTGGTGCTTACATCTTCGATGAGCAGATGGTCCCAAACGAGGACGTCAAGGAGTTCTTTAAGAATTAATTCTATAAAGATACAATCAATAAAAGGCTATAGATTTTTCTATGGCCTTTATTTGTTTTTACATAACCATCAACTTAATCCACACACGACAAACTGCCAAAGGTTAGTCTTGTAAACAACTTACAAGATAACAGAGTAGGGGAGTTGCTTAGAACCTCAAATATACATTCTAAGAGCATCTACACTTAACTACAAGCACACATTTTAAATACACAAGATAACTTTTACTAAAGAATTACGATTTAATTTCGTTTTACACACACATATCTTACAAGAATATTTCTTGTTTTATTTTACTGTCACTTTTAACATTTCATTTATTCTACTGTAAACAAACAAGTTAAGTACTCACAATAAATGACAGAAGTGACAGCAAATTTAATTTAACATATCCATTTGGTGCAATCCGCAAAAACAAATAAGCATATAAAACAAAAAAAAACTGCCCCCTTCTACCTCCCCACAAAATCACATAACCTTATATAATAAAAAAGTCCAGCTTAATAGCTGAACTTTCGTTTGGTAGTCGATAGGGGAATCGAACCCCTATGCCAAGATTGAGAATCTTGTATCCTAACCATTAGATGAATCGACCAGAATAATTATTTCTTACTAAGAGGATGTTTGGTAGTCGATAGGGGAATCGAACCCCTATGCCAAGATTGAGAATCTTGTATCCTAACCATTAGATGAATCGACCAAAATACATTTGAGATTATGAGATAAAGCGGAAGGAGGGGGATTCGAACCCCCGGTACGCAAATGCGCACGGCAGTTTAGCAAACTGCTGGTTTCAGCCACTCACCCATCCTTCCAAGATGGTCTATAACCGAATTACCAAGCATTATCTCAAATGCGAGTGCAAAGATAGTACTTTATTTTCATACCTCAAAATTTTTCGTTGTCTTTTTCTTTTATTCTATGAAAAAACACAGCAATGACAAGAATATTATTGATAGAAATTGAATATATTTGTTTTAGAATAGAAAATGTAAATACAGTCTAATCGAATTGAGTTTTCTTGAAAAAAGTTTGCATATATGAAATGTAATAACGACTTTTGTATAACATATTTATTAAGGATGATAGTTTAAACTACATTTTCTATGCGTTGATTAGCTTCAACTAATTAATCGCCTCATTAAAATAATATAGTGTGAAGAATAAAGACTTAACAGCATGAGGGTAAAAATGATATTACCAGCTTTGCAAGAGGCAGAAAGCCCTTATTGGCGACCAATCAAATACTCGCTTTTCCCACCTTTGGGCCTGGCGACACTTGCAGCCTATTTCTCAGATAATGACGAAGTAGAGATACAAGATCAACACATTGAGAAACTTAAGTTGAATGATACTCCAGATTTGGTTTGTATTCAAGTCTACGTTACTAATGCTTATAGAGCTTACAAGATTGCTGATGAATATAGAAGAAGAGGTGTGTATGTAGTTATGGGAGGACTTCACGTTACAAGTCTTCCTGATGAAGCTGCACAACACGCCGACACACTTATCTTAGGGCCAGGGGAAGAAGCATTCCCACGATTTATCAAAGACTTACGCGAAGGGCACTCTCAAAAACGATATGTAGCAAGTTGGAGAAGCATTGAAAACATTCCTCCAGTACGTCGTGACCTTATTAAAAGAGAGAAGTATTTCGTACCAAACTCGCTTGTTGTTTCCCGTGGTTGTCCTCATCATTGTGACTTTTGCTACAAGGATGCCTTCTATAGCGAGGGTAAATCGTTTTACACCCGTAAGGTAGACGATGCCTTAGCAGAAATTGATAGTCTACCTGGCAGACATCTTTATTTCCTTGATGATCATCTTTTAGGTAATCCTCACTTCGCATCAGAATTATTTGAAGGTATGCGCGGCATGGGTAGAGTTTTTCAGAGTGCCTCTACTGTTGCAGCAGTACTAAATGGTAATTTGATAGAAAAAGCCGCCGAGGCAGGATTACGAAGTTTGTTTTTAGGCTTCGAGACATTTTCTCCAGACAATCTTCGTTCAAGTAACAAACTACAAAACTTATCGAAAGATTATGTAGCAGCTGTTGAACGCCTGCATAGTCTTGGTATTATGATTAACGGAAGTTTTGTTTTTGGTCTTGATCATGATGATAAAGATGTATTTCAAAGAACTGTTGATTGGGGGATTGAACATAGCATAACAACAGCTACTTTTCATGTTTTAACTCCTTATCCAGGAACTCGTCTGTTTCAACAGATGGAACGAGATGGACGGATTACGTCCTATGACTGGAGCAAGTATGATACTCGAACGGTTGTGTACAAAACATTGGGATTAACTGCAGAGGAGTTAAAACAAGGCTACGAGTGGGCTTACCATAACTTCTATTCATGGAGTAATATTTTTAAGGCAAGCTTTGGGCACGATAATATAAAGCAACAATTGGCTCATCTCCTTTATATGGGAGGCTGGAAGAAGTTTGAACCTTTCTGGAACTTTATGATTCAATATGGTAACCTCAATCGTATGTTACCCGTGCTGGAGAACCTATTGGCCAACACAAACTGTCATAAAACAAAAAGCAGGATGTCAAAACAAGATATAGAACTTCTTAAAAAACAGCTTTATAAAACATCAAATAGGATAGAGCTATAAAATAAAAAGCTGAGAACTAAACTTACCTTAAATAGAATTAACCCTCTCCAATAAAACTTTAATAGCCATACTTTCTCACAAAGAATTTCTTTGAAAAGTTAGCGACTTAATCAAATAGGTATTGACTGCTTTTGATAATGCATCTCTATCTAACAACAAGTTGAATACAACAAAAGCATATTTACAAGGTATTAAACGCTCAACACTATTGGTGCTTACCATCAACACGATATGTGCGAAGCACCAACACAACTGTAAAATATGAAATATTAGAGTTATAGTGGTCGTTAAAATCTGTAGAGAAGAGTGGCATATCAAACTTATAGAGAGATGACTATCAGGAAGTGCTATACAAAACAAGAGAGTAAACTTTATCCCTTCTATGATACTATGTTATAAAAACAAAACCAGCCGTAAATTACAACTGGTTTCATTATGTCTATTTTATAAGTAACTGTTAACTCACAAATTACTTCTTCATGCCCTTGTAAGCCTGGTTCATACCCTTAACAACATCGTCTGTAATGTTGTAAGCAGGATCAGCATAAAGGATATTATCACCACTCTTAGCAAGAATGATACTATACTTCTTATCCTTGTTATACTCCTTCAGATAGTTATGCACGCTGTCAGAGAGAGCTTTGTTATACTTAGCAACCTCGTTCTGATACTCAGCACCAAGACGCTGCTGTAAAGCATCAGCATCCTGAGCCTGCTTCTGGATACTTGCCTGAATCTGCTGTGCCTGTGCCTGTGTGTACTTATTAGCCTGAACATTCTGCTGGAAGTTAGCAGCTGCAGCCTGAATAGCCTTCTGCTTACCAGCCAATGTACGCTGGATATTAGCTTCTTTTGCCTTTACAAGCTTAGTAACATCTTTCCAATAAGTATACTGGCTCATGATAGAGTCTATCTCAACATAAGCTACTTTCTGACTATTTGCAGCTGGAGCAGCTGTAGATGTTTCAGCCTTACCTGCTGCTGTATCATTCTTCACTGGCTGATTGTTACATGCAACAAAAGCGAATGCTGCCATAGCAAGCACTGACATTTTGCTAAATGATTTCTTCATTTCTATTGTATTTAATTGATTATTTCTCCTAATATGCCTTATTTCTAACTCGGGCTTCCTTGTCTTGGTCGATAACACAATGGATACCTTTCTCCTTTAGATATGCATTATCCGATATATGCTGCGACTGAAACTCCCCACCTTTCTTGAATAACACACGTACTCCGAGGAGCAACATAGCTATAGCAATTATTAACAATGTTAACAATAATGTTACAAACATTTTCTTTATCTTTGCATTTATATTGACCGCAAAGGTAATATAAAACAGCAAGATTACAAAAAAAAATATTATTAAAAATGGCAAATGTAGAATTAAAACCTGCTTGTGTCTTTGAGCAGTTCGCTAAAATCAATCAAATACCACGCCCATCTAAGCATGAAGAGCAGATGATTAGTTATTTACAGGAGTTTGCTAAGGAGCGTAACCTCGACGTAAAGGTTGACAAAGTTGGCAATGTTCTGATTTCTAAACCTGCTACAAAAGGTATGGAAAATGTTCCAACTGTAGTACTCCAGAGTCACATGGATATGGTATGTGACAAACTCGTTGACATAGAATTTGACTTCCACAAGGATGCTATTCAAACCTATGTGGATGGCGAGTGGCTTCATGCAAAGGGTACAACACTCGGTGCTGATGATGGTATCGGTATGGCTTATGAGTTGGCTATCCTCGACTCTAATGATATTGAGCACGGACCTATCGAATGTCTCTTTACACGTGATGAGGAAACTGGCTTGACTGGTGCCTTCGGCTTGGAAGCTGGTTTCATGACAGGAAACTATCTCATCAACCTTGATTCTGAGGATGAAGGTCAAATATTTGTAAGTTGTGCGGGCGGTAATAGTACAACAGCAGTATTCAACTTTGAGCGTGAGAATGCACCAGAAGGCTACTTCTTTATGGAAGCAAGTTTGAAGGGTCTGGTTGGTGGTCACTCTGGTGATGACATCAATAAGAAGCGCGCCAATGCTATCAAACTCCTTGCACGCTTCCTCTATGCTGAACAGGCTAAGATGGACCTTCGTTTAAGCTACTGGAATTCAGGTAAGATGCACAATGCTATCCCACGTGATGGTAAGGTACTCTTCGCCGTTCCTTCAGCTAATAAAGAGACCGTTAAGGCAGATTGGAATATCTTTAGCACAGAGGTTGCAGACGAGTTCCATATTACTGACACCGCTATGGTATGGAATCTTGAGAGTGCAGATGCTGCTCCAGTTATGCCAAAGCAGATTTCACATAACGTTATCCTTGCTTTGCAGGCACTCGACAACGGTCCATTGACCAACTGTCAGGATGAAGCCTTGGCTTATATGGTTGAAACTTCAAGTAATGTTGCAAGCATACAGACAGAGAAGAATAAGTTAACAGTTGTCTCTTCACAGCGTTCAAACGTAATGAGTAACTTAGTAAACATGACCAATACTGTTCGTGCATGTTTCGAGTTGGCTGGTGCTGAGATTGTTGTAGATGACAGTTATCCTGCATGGAAGATGAATCCTAACTCAGAGTTAGTACATGTTGCAGTTGAGCAATACAAGAATATCTTCGGTAAGGAACCACTCGTTCTTGGTATTCACGCAGGTCTTGAGTGCGGTCTCTTCTCTGAGAAGTATCCACATTTAGATATGATTAGCTTTGGTCCAACACTTCGTTATGTTCATACACCAGACGAATGTCTGCTTATTCCTACAGTTCAAATGGTATGGGATCACCTCCTTGCCGTTCTTAAGAATATCAAGTAATTGGACACAACCATAATTATTTACACGCCATCTTGCTCCTTAGAACAAGATGGCGTTTTCTTTTTTCTATGATTGTATATTGACTAATATAAGATAGGTTGTCATATCATGGCACGGAGTTTGTTATATACGACGAAGAAAATAGAAAACAATTAAAATTTATATTGCTATGCAAAAAGGAAATATCGGAGTTACAACTGAGAACATCTTCCCCGTTATCAAAAAGTTCTTATATTCAGATCATGACATTTTCTTGCGTGAGATGGTGTCAAATGCTGTTGATGCTACTCAAAAACTGAAGACTCTTTCTGCAACAGGTGACTTCAAAGGCGAGTTGGGTGATTTGACTGTTCGTGTCAGTTTAGATGAGAAGGCAGGGACATTGACTATCAGCGACCGCGGTATCGGTATGACCGCTGAGGAGATTGAGAAGTATATCAATCAGATTGCTTTCTCTGGTGTCAATGACTTCCTTGAGAAATATCAGGACAAGGCAGAGGCAATCATCGGTCATTTCGGTCTTGGTTTCTATTCTTCTTTCATGGTTTCAAAGAAGGTAGAGATTATCACAAAGAGCTATAAAGAAGGTAGCAAGGCTGTGAAATGGAGCTGTGATGGTAGCCCAGAATATACACTTGAAGACGCAGAGAAGGAGGATCGTGGTAGCGACATCGTACTTTATATCGATGATGATTGCAAGGAATTTCTGCAGAAATCAAAGATTGAAGAACTGCTAAACAAGTACTGTAAGTTTATGGCTGTTCCTGTTGTCTTTGGTAAGAAGACTGAGTGGAAAGACGGCAAGATGGTTGATACTGAAGAAGATAATGTCATCAACAGCGTTGAACCTTTGTGGGTAAAGGCGCCATCAGGTCTGAAGGACGAAGACTACAAGAGCTTCTATCGCACCCTCTTCCCAATGAATGACGAGCCATTGTTCTGGATTCACTTGAACGTTGACTACCCATTCAACCTCACGGGTATTCTTTATTTCCCACGTGTAAAGAACAATATCGAACTGCAACGTAATAAGATTCAGCTCTATTGCAACCAAGTATTCGTAACCGATCAGGTCGAGGGAATTGTACCAGAGTTCCTTACATTGCTCCATGGAGTTATCGACTCTCCAGATATTCCTCTGAACGTGAGCCGTAGCTACCTGCAAAGTGATGCGAATGTAAAGAAGATTGCAACTTATATCACTAAGAAGGTTGCTGACAGACTACAGAGTATTTTCAAGGAGAGTCGTAAGGAATTTGAAGAGAAATGGGATGACCTAAAGCTCTTCATCAACTACGGAATGCTTTCAGAATCAGACTTCTACGAGCGTGCAAAGGACTTCTCTCTTATCAAGGATACCGAAGGCAAGTACTTCACCTTTGAAGAGTATAACACACTCATTAAGGATAATCAGACCGACAAAGAGGGCTACCTTGTAAACCTTTACACAAGTAACAAGGAGGAGCAATACAGCTATATTGAAGCTGCAAAGCAGAAGGGGTATAGCGTTATTGATGCAAGCGGACAGTTGGATGTACCATTACTTTCAATGCTTGAGCAGAAGCAGGAGAAGACACGTTACGTACGTGTTGACTCAGATATCGTTGATCGCATTATTCAGAAGGAAGATGCACCAAAGAATAATCTGTCAGTAGAAGAGACTGACAATTTGTCAGAGGCTTTCCGTTCACAGATTCCTACAATCGAGAAAGCAGACTTCACTGTAGACGTACAGTCTCTCGGAGAGTCATTCCAGCCAGTTCTCGTAACACAGAACGAGTACATGCGCCGTATGAAGGAGATGAGTCAGTTCCAGCAGGGAATGGGTTTCTATGCTCAGTTGCCTGACTCTTATAATCTCGTTCTTAATGCCGACCACCCATTAGTGAAGAAGGTTCTTGACGATATCACTGCTAACACAGCAGAGGAATTGAAGCCTATAGCCAGCGAACTGAAGGGACAAGAGGCACGTTTGGCAGCTTTGCATCAGTCACAAGACAGCAAGAAGGCTGAGGAACTGACACAGGAGGAGAAGGACGATATGCAGAACACTCAGAAGACTGTTTCTGAACTTCAGGACAAGAAGAAAGCTATTGTTGCTGCATATGCTAAGGGTAATGATATTGTTCATCAACTCATCGACTTGGCATTGCTACAGAATGGTATGCTTCAGGGTGCTGCACTCGATAAGTTCCTCAAGCGTTCTATCAGTTTGATTAAGTAAATATAAAGTAGCTATCCTACTTATACACACAAAGTAATTAAAAGGTTCTTCCGTTAAATGTGTAGACGCTTATTTTATAGGCGTATATCTTTAACGGAGGAACCTTTCCTTTTTACACCTCGAAAAACATATCTTTAACTACGAAAAAATTTATTGCTGTCCGGTAAAAATAAACTGAAAGCTCTGTATCTCTTTATCCATCGGTGTTGCAGCCGTTTTACTTATCCATGGGCTTGGCTTTCAGTTTTAAACTGTAAGCATTATAAAATGCGCTTATTTTGACAAGGAAAGCCCTATAATAACCAAATAAATTAATGAAATCATAAGTTTAAGCCTATTTTATCTAACACAGATAACTCCCAAAAGTTTTATCGGACACCAATAGAAAAAATTATTACATAAATCCAAATAAAAATCCTCAAAGAAAGGCAAAACAACCTATCACGAATAGGTTTATAACCTTCAATGAATCAACAAGTTACAAAACAGTAAAAGTAAAGATGCTTAATTGGACTTCAAAAGGGCGTTAGTAACATTGTAAAAGGGCACCTATTGCAAGTCAATTGGGCGTCTTTAAGAAGCTAAAAGAGCATGTATTGTTTTCGAAGAGTTATAAAAAAGTTTACATTCCTCTATAAACAAAGCGAGGAATTACTTGCAAAAATAAAAGATATACTTATCGACTAACTTCATTTTTAACTTCTATGGGAATATTTACTGTACAGTAGTAGGGTTAATTTGATTGTGTTATTGTTCAGATTTTTAAAGCTGTTTTTACAGAGGAAAAAACTCCTTCTTCCCGCTTGCTATCGGATAAGATTTAGTACCTTTGCAGATAATTAACTCATTAGCTATGTTCAAGAAGATTTTTAAAGTGATAAGATGGGTATTATCCCTAACCTTTATCTCCACAATATTGGCGGTAGTTGTCTATCGCTTTATACCTGTATACTTTACCCCTCTGATGATTAGTCGTTGTTTCGAACAGATTGGTAAAGGAGAGTCTGTGAAACTTTACCATGAATGGGTTCCGTTAGAAAAGATGTCAAAATCAATGCCTGTAGCAGTGATGGCAAGTGAGGACCAACGTTTCCTTACGCATCATGGTTTCGACTATCAAGCTATCGAGAAAGCTGCAGAAGACCACCTGAAGAAAGGGAAGAAACTACGTGGTGGCTCTACCATCTCTCAGCAAACCGCAAAGAATGTCTTTCTGTGGCAGGGACGCTCATGGGTAAGAAAAGGATTGGAGGTTTATTTCACTTTCCTCATAGAGACACTATGGAGCAAACAACGTATCATGGAGGTTTATCTTAATTCAATTGAGATGGGCGATGGAATCTATGGTGTTGAAGCTTGTGCTGAACAGAATTTCGGTATGGAGGCCAGCCAACTTAGTCGAAGAGATTGTGCACTCATAGCAGCGACATTACCTAATCCACGTCGCTTCTCCTCAAAGAATCCTGGACCTTATATGCGCAAGAGAATCGGACAGATTGAACACCAAATGACTTTTATACCAGCTTTCCCAGAAGAACATTAAAAAGGCTGTATATTAGCCTATTAAACAATTCTGTTCGATAAAAACAAAAAAGATAAGATGATAAATCAAGATAAGGAAGAGGCTATCCTCTCCGCACTGAACGAAAGCCAGCGTGAGGCAGTTGAGTATTGTACAGGACCATCACAGGTAATTGCTGGTGCAGGTTCTGGAAAGACACGCGTACTTACCTATAAGATTGCCTACCTACTTAATAAAGGCTTAGCCCCATGGAACATTCTTGCGCTTACGTTTACAAACAAAGCTGCAAGAGAGATGAAGGAACGTATCGCACAGATAACAACTGCTAAAGATGCGCAACATCTTTATATGGGTACTTTTCATTCCATCTTTGCACGTATCCTACGTCGCGAAGGGGAGGCTATCGGCTTTGGAAGTAATTTCACTATTTATGATGAAAACGACTCTCGTTCACTGATTAAGAGTATTGTAAAAGCCTTAGATCTTGACGAGAAAACGTATAAGCCTGCCTCGGTGCATAACTTTATTTCAATGGCAAAGAACCATCTTATTACTGCTTCAGAATATGCAGAAGACCGTGCTGCCATTGAGCGTGACCGAGGTGCACGTATGCCTGCAATCCACATGATTTACAAAGCATACGAAGCAAGATGTCGTCAGGCAAACGCTATGGACTTTGACGATATTCTGCTTTATACCTTCTTGCTCTTCCGTGATAACAAAGAGATTAGAGAGAAGTATGGACAGCAGTTTGAATATATCTTGGTAGACGAGTATCAAGACACAAACTATGCACAGGTTAGTATCATCAGCCAGTTGGCTGAGACACATCGTCGTATCTGTGTTGTGGGTGATGACTATCAGAGTATCTATTCTTTCCGTGGTGCAAATATCGACAATATCCTTGACTTCAAGCATAAGTTTGGCGATGCTAAACTCTTTAAGTTAGAGCGCAATTACCGTTCAACACAGCTCATCGTACAGGCAGCTAATTCGTTAATGAAACACAACGAACGACAGATTCCTAAGGATGTATTTTCTAAGGAAGCCGAAGGAGACAAGATTCTCTATAAGCCTTGCTACAGTGATAGGGAAGAGGCTATGGTTGTTGCGAGTGAACTGAAGCGTATCAAACGCAATGATGATTGTGACTATGGCAACTTTGCCATTCTCTACCGCACGAATGCACAGAGTCGTTCTTTCGAGGATGAATTCCGTAAACAGGGTATTCCTTACAAGATTATCGGTGGACTTTCTTTCTATCAACGTAAGGAAATCAAAGATATCATCGCATATTTCCGCTTGGTTTCTAACCCTGATGACGAAGAAGCCTTCCGACGTATCATCAATTACCCAACACGTGGAATTGGTAATACGACCATTCAAAAGATTATTGATTGTGCCCAGCGAAATTCTGTATCGCTATGGGAAACTATCCTCAATCCTATTCAATATGGATTAGATATCAATAAGGGCACAATGACAAAGCTTTTTGCTTTCAGAACGCTTATCAGTGGATTTATTAAGAATGTTGCACTGAAGGATGCATATGAGCTGGGAAAGGAGATTATTGAAGAGAGTGGGGTGAGTGCTGATATCCGGTCGGGAAGTGAGCCAGAGGACTTGGCTCGTCGAGAGAACTTAGAAGAGTTTATGTCGGCTATGCAGGGCTTTGTGGACTCTGGACGCGAAGAAGGACGAGAAGAGAATGTCTACCTTACTGACTACCTTCAGGAAGTAGCATTATACACAGATGCTGACAAGGAAGACGATGACACGCCGAAAGTTACATTAATGACAATTCACGCAGCAAAGGGTTTGGAATTCCCTACTGTGTTTGTCGTTGGATTGGAGGAAAATATATTCCCAAGTCCTATGTCAGCAAGTTCAAAACGTGAGATAGAAGAAGAGAGAAGATTACTCTATGTGGCTATAACACGTGCCGAACGACATTGTATATTGACGAATGCAAAGAACCGTTTTCGATATGGAACAATGCAAATTGACAATCCAAGTCGATTCTTAAATGATTTCGACCCTGCATTGATTCATGTAGAAGATGAAGCAAACAGTGCTTTTGGAGGTGAACGACGTAAGATGCCATGGGATGAGGATAATAGCGCAAGAAGTCCTTGGGGACGTAATGGTTCAGGAGATAACTTCCGTGAATACGAGCCAAACAAGGCATATACTGGTAGCAGACCTTGGGGACAAGAATATCGTCAAATGGGCTCAAGATGGCAGAATTCAAATCCTGTTGCAAGCCAATTTCGTGCTGACCCGAAGCCTAAGATAACTGAACGTAAACGTCCTGAAGCAGCTGTTGACCCACTATCAGAACGTACAAAACTTAGATTAATAGCAGGAGGGGGTAACTTCAAGCGGCTTTCGTCTGCAATGACAAATGGTGGTAGGACATTATCGACAGAGAGTACTTCAATATCCTCAGTTTCATCGACAGCCTCAATAGCTGGACTCAGTGTTGGTGTGACCATTGAACATCAACGCTTTGGTATCGGAAAGGTATTAAACCTTGAAGGTTCTGGAGAAAATGCTAAGGCAACTGTTGAGTTCCGTAATGCAGGAACCAAACAACTACTGCTGAAGTTTGCCAAGTTTAAAATTATTGGTTAAGAACAATAGAAAACGATAGGCGGTCATAAATGTATTCGCATTTATGACCGCCTATTATCGTTTATAGCTGTAATTATCGTCCACACATCTGTTTATAAGGACAGTATTGACAACTATCAGTATTGTCGGTTGGAGCAAAAGCTATATTGGGATTATGTATTTCTTCGAGTTTCTCCGTGAGATTTCTAAGAAACTCCTCTTCATATACAGTGACATCAGTAACTTCCTCCTTATCTATTGATAGTACAGGAGTATAATCTTCACTACCTGCATGTTGGATAAAGAGCAAAGCTGGACTAACAGCACGATGATTTGGATTATGCTCAGAATCGTTCTTTGCTTCAATAAGACTGTAGAGCATCGCCTGCATTGTGTAATCACTCTTCTTACTTAGGTTCTTTGAATCGAACATTTCATCAACACTTTTCAATGACTCCGCTGCCTTTCCACCAGTCTTATAGTCTACAACTCGCAAGCGTGCGCTATCACTATCAACGAGAATCTCGTCTAAACGGTCAATACGTCCACCTGTTTCTATTTGCTTCTCCAATCCATTCACATTAATTATCAATGAGCGTTTAACAGGAAACTCATGACCTACCACACGCAATGGGGCAGAACGTCGATCAATCCGTAATAATTGATGAAGATACTTTATGATTACTTCACGATTGATAAGTTGGAGTCCATTGAGCTTTGGATGTTTCCTTACTCCTCGTTGTTGATGAAATAGTTCAGTAGCAAATGCCTCGTCGACAATATCATCCAATGTAAGTTCTGCATTCCCAGATGTGAGAGACTGGGTACTCTTTCCTGTCTTCAACAAATAATCTATGTTCTTAGCTGTGATGACTTCTCTTGGCAGTAACTTTTCATACATAAGCTGTGCTGCAGTATGAAAGATATTACCAAACATTCGATTATCAACATCATCTACATCGACTTCATCGAGTTCATTAATACCTGCAATATACTTAAAGTAATACTTTAGCTGGCAAGTTATATATGTATTAATAGCAGTTGGGGAGAAATAACTGATTTCATCGAGTCTATTCAGTACAGCTTCATTCTTTTCAACCACTTCTGCTTCACAGTGCATAGGCTCTTGCCCAGCTTGCAAAGTTAATCGATGAATTGGGTGATTCCACTCTACCATCAACTGTAAAATAAAACGACTCATCTCTCCTGTATGGCTACCTTGAGTGGAGTTATTATAAAGGAAAGTAACATCTTTTGCCCGCTGAATCATACTATGGAAATAGTAACTGTAGATAGATACCTTATTATCAATTGTTGTTAACTCGTATGCCTTACGAATAAGATGAGGTATGAATGATGCATCGTCTATTCCCTTTGGCATATTACCTTCATTACAAGAGAGCACAAGTACATGATCGAAATCGAGATTACGCGTTTCAAGAACGCCCATCACTTGAACACCACGTGCTGGTTCACCATGGAAAGGGATACTTGTAGCAGCAATTAGCTGTGTTAATAGACGACGGAAGATAATCTTATCTGCATCTAAATCACCATTTGTCATCAAATCAGACAAACGTGTGAGTAAGGTGTACATACGAAAAACAGACTCTTCAAAAAGTGGGTCTTTGTCAGCTGCACCATTTACACCGATGAAACGGATAGTTTCTGCCAACCAATTAACTAATACTTGTAGGTTCTGCTTATCACTTGGATGGTATTCAAAGATTGAGCCTTCTTTTGGCTTTACATAAAACTGTCGTTCACTATTCAATCGTTCGATGATTTCGGCAACTTTTGGTGTGAGATACTTCCCATAAGGATGTCGTAAGACTCTGTTTACATAGTGAAGTCTATAACTCTGTTCTTGTACTGAATAACCTTCTGTCTGTAACGCCCAAAGCTGCGTAACCATCGATGCAATCGGAGTTTGTTGTAACGGATAACCCGTTGTGACATTCAGAGTCTCGACTTCATCAGGTATACAATGGATTACTGTCTGCAACAGATGTTCATCACAAAGAACAATTGCTGTTCGCTTACCATCTTTATATCTTTCATTCTCGCGCAACCACTCGGTGATATAACGTGCTTGTAAGTTCTCTGTAGGAGCAGAGATAATGTTTATTTCCTTCTCTTTTCCTAAATTATCATACAATTCATCGCTATCGTTTGGTAAAGTATTGGGGAATTTATCAAGCCAACGACAAATATAGTTACCTGCTTCATTTGTTGGCTTCATATAATATCGGTCATAATCCCAATAGAAACTTGCCTTTTCTTCCTTTAAGAAGCGTTTGAAAAGAAGCTGTTCTACCTTCTGAAGTACGTTGAATCCGACAAAAACATAGTGTTCATATTGTGCTTCTATCTTTGTTTTCTCTACCACATCACGATAAAGCATACCCTCGTATGCAAGCTTTTGAGATTTAAGCCTTTGCTTGAAATCATTATATATATCATTCAACTTATTCCAAAGAGTTATAAAACGCTCTCTAATACCCTCTGGATTATCATCGAAATTAGCGAAGAAACGGCGTAATTCTACTTTCTGTTCATCGGTAAGATAACTAATATCATCTAACTCTTTAAGGTTACTAATATTAGAGAAGACCATCTCAGCGTTTGCCATATTCTTATCGATGTCATCGAAATCGGCTAAGAGCAGTTGCCCCCAACCATAGAAGTGGTCTAAGGTTTCATTCGTATTGCCTATTACCTCGATGTAACTCTTATAGAGATCACAAATACTTTTAATAGGATCAGCTATTGTTAGCTCTGAATGTTGACGAAAGAAGTCAGAAATAGTAATATATGCAGGACTCCATACAGGACCATCAGCCAATCGAGCTAATGCTTGATTCAAAAAGAGTGCAGCACGCTTATTAGGAAAGACAACAGCTATATGCGCCATGTCATTACCATACTTCTTTAGTAAATCAGCTGCAATGTGTTCGAGAAATGTATTCATAATTTATATATCAGAACGCTTGTTAAGAATGAAATGAAGTTAGTTATATAGGCTATTCGCCCTTTAATGGGAGAAAAGGAGTTGGTATGATCTCGTTTCTAACGACATACCAAATATAGCCAGAGACCTTCTCATAGCCCATGCGCATAAGCAAAGTCATATAGCGTTGTACTTGCTCATGATATTCTTCACGTGGTTTACCAAACTTGAAATCTACTACAATAATCTCCTTTCCATCGGTCATTACACGGTCAGGACGATGTTCATGAATATCTCCACTCTCCTTATCATAGTCAAGAATGGTGCACTCATTAAACAGCTTCCATCGTGAACTAAACCAATCTTTTACTTTCTCATTCATCAGAGCATTGGCAATCTTATTCTGCAATTTTCTCGATGTAACCTCATCATTATAGATAACTCCTTCTTGCTCTAATTCCTTTAAGCGAGGTTCAATATCATCTTCTGTAAGGATAGTAGAAAAGAGTTGGTGAAGTATATTTCCAACCTTTATGTAACGATTTGCGTCTGAAGGATCAATATCCTCACCATTGATAAAGTCATGACTCTTATTACTCTGTCGGAAGCTAACAGGATGGGGGAAAGTTTCTATCTTTAACTTATGCGTCTTAGGTGTAAGTTCAAAAGGATTCTCCGTAGACTTCTCCTTATCAACACGCTGTCCACAATCCAACAAAGTACCAAAATCAAAACTGATAGCCTCCTTATCACCAGCATCATCAATCGTTGCTCCTGGCAATTCATTAGCAAGATCATCAATAACTAATTGAATAATCTGTGAACGATCTGTGGCAGTATTACCATTTTGTAACTTAGTAAAAGTGGTTTTAGAAGCCTTTTTACCAGTAATAAATAGGTTCTTTCCTGCACGTGTAAAGGCAACATAAAGCAAATTCATGTTATCAACAGTATTCTGAAGATGCTCCTCTTTGTAATCATCTTCAAAGACAGTACCTATCATCTTTTTAGAAAAATCTATCGGAATCAACGGTAATTCTCCATAAGGTCTTTCCTTATTATCTCCTGGACACCATATTGTATTACCAACAGTCTTCTCCAATCCCCAATCACAGAAAGGAATCAGAACGTTATCATATTCCAATCCCTTACTCTTATGAATAGTAATCAAACGTATTCCATCAACTTCATCGCTTTGAATTGTATTGCTTGAAAGACTATCTTCCCATTCTTCGATGAAATCATCAATATCTGCAGGATGGTCTCTCAAATACTCATTCAATGTATCGTAGAATGTACATACGTATGCACTTTGTCCTTCAAGACTACCGAGATTAAAAAGTGAGTAAATCTCATCAACAAGGTCTACAAGTGACAATCTTAATAAAAAGTCAAACTTATTTACATAACCACTTGGTAAAAAAGACTTTAACTCTCTTTCACCTTCATCTACAAATAAAGCATTATTATCTTTATCCGACTGTATTACTTGTTGTTGATAGAGCTTAACCAACTTACTTTCTGTAAGTTTATCATCAGGATGTGTAAGCAATCGCAGAGCAGCAATAATCACATTAACAGCTAACGAAGCATCCAATTGGAATGCCTCATCAGAAACAATACTTACATCTGTACCAAACTCACTTTGGAACTTATCAGCAATATCCTGTATTACTCCTTTTGATCGGACAAGAATAGCAATATCCTTTTGTTTATACCCACGATTTAATAGTTCACGGATATTACTAACTAATTCATTGAGAACATTCTCGTTGTATTCTGATACTGCCTTTTTATCATAAGGAAAGAGTTTTATATGCACAAATCCCTTACCATCATCTTTCCTCGGTTTCTGTTCAATCTCTTTATAAGCTTCAATCAACTGAGCAGCACCTTTTATATCATCACTCTCTAATTCTTTAACTGTTTGTATAACAGCCTGCGTAAAGAAAGCATTATTAAATCGGATTATATTCTCTTCAGAACGATAGTTAGTTTCAAGAGGTTCTATCTTTATTTGCTCTTCAGAGAAGTCATACTCAATATTATTTAGTAATTTCCAATCACCTTGACGCCATCGATAAATACTCTGCTTGACATCACCCACAATCAGATTATGTGACTCTATTTGAGCCATACAGTTATCAAGTAACTTGCGGAAGTTATTCCATTGGATAGTACTTGTATCTTGAAACTCATCAATCATGATATGCTTCAAGTAAGCTCCCATCTTCTCAAAAACAAAAGGCGTATCAGAATCTTTCATTAAAGTGCTAAGCAATGATTGTGTGTTACTTAGCATAAATCGGTTCGTGTCTTTATTTATCTCATCAACGGCTCCTGAGATAGCATGTAAAAGACGAAGTTGAGAAAGATGCTTAAGCGTAAGATTACTGGATTGATACTCCTTCCAACATTCTTTCCTATACTGTTCTAATAGTAGTAAGTCATCATACCATGACTCTGAAATAAAAGCACTAATACGCTCTTTCTCTCCAGCTGGACATTTCTTCAACAACCAGTTATCAGGACTCTCAAGACATTTCAAGACATTTGCTGATGGTCCTTCATCAGTAGGTTCATTCTCTACCAATTTAGTGATATATCCATACAATCCTTTAATAAAGTAACTTGTATCAATACCAGCATCACTTATTTTCTGAAGCAGTTTTCCAGCCTGTTCTTTGACCTTCTTAGGGCTTTCCTTACGTCTCCTACGCAAATCCGTGATTAAATCGTCAAAAAAAGATTCTTCACGAAACCGATTATCAAGTTCAGCTTTATGGTCTTTATAGAAGTCCTTAAAGATATTTTTTCCGAAGTCCTTTATCTGTCCAATAACATTCCATCCCTTGTCATCTTCTATATTTTTATCGATATAATCGCGAATCCAACTAAGAACCTCTTCCCCTTCTTCAAGACTATTAATCAATTCATCAACAGCCTGAGCCTCTACTTGTTCATCATTGAGATCAATACGAAGATTAGCTGTAAGATTCAACTCACGAGCAAGATTACGCAATACAGACTGAAAGAAGGCATCAATCGTCTGTACACAAAATTCATTATAATGATGGGTAAGCAGCGATAACGCTTCAGCAGCATTCTCTCTAATTGTTTGCTCAGGAAAGCCAGTCTTCTGTAATACTTGCTCATAGTAAGCCTGCGAATCTGGCAATTTATGTGCAATACCATACAGTTGAGAAAGAATACGCGTTTTCATTTCTTGCGTCGCCTTATTAGTAAAGGTTACGGCAAGAATCTTCTTATAATCTTGTGGATTCTTTACCACTAAGGTGATATATTCTGATGCTAATGTAAATGTTTTGCCTGAACCTGCTGATGCTTTATAAACCGTTAATGCTTTTTCCATCATAAATATTAGTAAAGATTGATGTTAGAGTCTGACACAATAGGTGAACATATCGGGGAAGAGTTCCTCTATATTTGTTGGCTTTTGTCCAAAGATACCAAAAATGGTACTACCACTTCCCGACATCTGTGCATACAAAGCTCCATTCTCATACAGTTTCTCTTTAACTGTTGCCAATATAGGGTGTATAGCAAAAATAGACTTTTCAAAATCATTTGTTAGTTCAGCGCGCCATGTATCAATTGGTTGACGTACAATATCACGACAACTTTTCACTGGTTTCTTAGGAGTAACACCCGCGAATGCTTCAGCTGTTGAAACGGCTACATCAGGCTTTACAAGTGCAAGATAATACCCTTCTAAATTGTTCCCCTCATTGTCTGCTGGGGCAAGAACATCTCCAATGCCCGTCGCATAAGCAATTTCAGAGCGAATAAAGAATGCACAGTCAGCACCCAATTGGGCTGCATAACGCTCCATCTCTGCATTACCCATATTCAAACGAAAACGCTCATCAAGTAATCGAATCATATAAGCAGCATCAGCTGAACCACCACCAAGTCCTGCCTGCATAGGAATACGCTTAACAAGGTGAACATGTATACGAGGTAATTCATAATCTTTTGCAAGGAGATGATAAGCCTTAACTACCAAATTATTGCGCTCATCACATTCTACAGCATGACCAGTCACTTTTAAGTCTATGGGAGTAGGAGAGGGAAACTCCTCATCCATCTTTTTAATTTCCAACACATCACATAAAGGAACAGGATAAAAAACTGTTTCAAGGTCATGATAGCCATCAGGACGTTTTGCAACAATATTTAAACCAAGGTTGATTTTACAGCAAGGAAAGGTAATCATAGTCTAAAATTATAATTAAAGAATTCTTTTTTGCAAAGATAATAAAAGGTTACAAGATTGATGTTAGAAATGGAATATTTTTTGTAATTTTGCCACCATATGGCAGAAAGAAGTAATAACAATAAAAGTAGTCGTAGAACCAAGCAGGCTCCTATCGACACGACGTTTGGTCACCTACAACCACAAGCAACTGACATTGAAAAGGTTGTTTTAGGTGCACTTATGATTGATAAGGATGCCTTTACTGTTGTCTCAGAGATTATCAAACCAGAAACATTCTATGAGTCTCGTCATGAGAAAATCTATGAAGCTGTACAATCTCTGAATCTGCAGGAGAAGCCTGTAGATATTATGACCGTAGTAGAAGAACTTCGACATAAAGGAACACTTGAAGAAGTTGGTGGTCCTGCATATATCGTTGAGCTTAGCTCCAATGTTGCTTCATCTGCACACATTGAGTATCATGCACATATTCTTGCACAAAAGTTCTTGGCACGACAACTCATCCAGTTTGCATCAATGATTGAGACTGATGCTTTCGATGAAACCGTGGATGTTGACGAGTTGATGCAGAAAGCCGAGGGTGCTCTGTTTGAGATTTCCCAGAAGAATATGCTACAAGATTATGTACAGATTGACTCTGTCGTTGAACAAGCCCATCAATTACTTCTCAAGGCTGCAAACAATAAGGGTAGCTTAACTGGCGTACCAAGTGGTTTCCACGACTTAGACAAGATAACAGCAGGTTGGCAGGCATCCGACTTGGTTATTATTGCTGGTCGTCCTGCCATGGGTAAGACTTCTTTTGCACTTAGTATTGCTAAAAATATTGCCATTGACTATCGTAAGCCAATTGCGTTCTTCTCTCTTGAGATGAACAACGTACAGCTTGTCAATCGTTTAATATCAAACGTTTGTTCTGTACCTGGTAACAAGATTCTTAATGGTCAGCTAACACCTGACGAGTGGGAGCGTTTCGACTCTAACATACGAAAGATGCAGGGTGCACCGATTTATATTGACGATACACCTGGACTTTCAATCTTCGAACTTCGTACAAAAGCGCGTCGATTGGTGCGTGAACATAATATTGAAGTGCTCATGATTGACTACTTACAGCTGATGAATGCCAATGGTATGCGCTTCAATAGCCGTCAGGAGGAGGTTTCTACTATTAGCCGTTCCTTGAAGGGACTTGCAAAAGAGCTGAACATTCCAATATTAGCACTGTCACAGTTGAGTCGTGCGGTTGAACAACGCGATCCACGTGAGGGTAAACGTCCACAGTTAAGTGACTTGCGTGAGTCTGGAGCTATCGAGCAGGATGCCGATATGGTACTCTTTGTGCATCGACCAGAGTATTATCATATTCTGCAAGATGATCATGGTAACGACCTTCATGGTATGGCTCAGATTATTATTGCCAAGCATCGTAAGGGTGCAACTGGTGATGTTCTACTCAACTTCCGTGGTGAATACACTCGTTTTGCTAATCCTGAGGATTTGGATATGGCTGCTCCAATGCCTAATGACCCATTGGGTGGTGAGATTATTGGTAGCAAGATGAATGATGATCCTATACCACCATACCCAGGTGGGGATATGAGAGTACCCTTCTAAGCGACATTAGGCAATCATTTCAAGACGCATAAAGTCTACGAAATTTCATTACAAAAATGACGACTATCAAACCTCAT
The DNA here is from genome assembly GCF_018127925.1 of Prevotella melaninogenica. NCBI lineage: Bacteria > Pseudomonadati > Bacteroidota > Bacteroidia > Bacteroidales > Prevotellaceae > Prevotella > Prevotella melaninogenica. The sequence continues at coordinate 1,089,363 of NZ_CP072347.1, forward strand.
GTAAGGTCAAAATAGTCGTTATTTTTTGTCTTTGTAACTAACCGATTATCAAGTAGTTGCAAAACACTATACAAAAAGGTGCTTAATTAGACTTCAAAAGGGCATTAGTAACATTGCAAGATAATTATTAAAATGTATCTAATTGAAAATAAAGAAGTTACCTTATCGCATAAGCCAAACAGGTAACGATTTGGAAACGAGCGGACTACTGGGCTTCGCTGTTTTCTGCCTAACAAAGAACGCTTATTATTCTGTTTGCAAAGATAATACTTTCTTGCCGAATAATGAGCATTATGATGAGAATAAATATAAAAAAACATATAACTTAATATAGTATCATATCACTTCTGAATAGCATCTTCAAGACTTGGATAACCGCCAGAACCTCTATATACATAATTACAAAGTGTGTTGTAAATACTTTTTATGGTTTTTTCTCTTCCAACTACATATTGTGGCACATTAGAAGAGGTAATGTGAAGCAAAGGATTTGAAAAATAATCCATACCATTCAGTGTGTATTTCATCCACTCAGCACAAAAATAAAAGTGTACCTCCGCATCTATACCATCCTTAGTGAAATGGATAAAAAATTCATTTGAAAGCGTACAATCTGCATATTGGACTAGAAATGAAACCGATATTGTTCTCAGTTTTGAAATTTCATCAATAGCTTTTAGCAACTCACTCTTGTATATTGGAGTACGAGCATCGTGATGTGATAACGGATTGAGGATTCTCTCCCTATACATCTGTATATCTGGAGTAATATCAGGAATTCCTGTGTCTGAATAAAACTGATTGAGAGCACCCATCATGTTGGATAGTTGTTTAGGAGAAGTTTTTGGGAAAGGGGCTCTCTGAAATTCTACTGTAGCATTGAATGGTAGCAATCTTTTAAGCTGCTCTTCACATTCACGTCTTAATGCATTGGCAGACGCAGCATAGTCACGTTGCTCATAAAAAGCTTTTGCCCTATCAATTGCATTCTGATTATCAACAAGTAGATAGTCTGGTATATTGTCTATATCATCATTCAAACTGTATAATTCCTTGAACAACCAGCTGCTATCATGTTTCTGCTGTCTAATCTTTGACCTTAGAATATCGAAGAAGGTGTAATCATGCGTGAAAAGTAGTATCTGATAATTACTTTCATAACTCAAAATAATGTCCATTACTTCAAGTCTTGTAGACATATCTAGACTAATCAGCAAATCATCGAGGAATAGTGCAGAGGCACCATCATCCTCGGCACGGTGCATAATTTCAACAACTGCAAAACGCATCGCAATGGCAAGGCAAGTAAGTTTTGCCTCATTGAAAAAGGAGCGAGGATGTAATATGTCATTATGTCCAACAATATGGTTATGGCTGAATTCTGCCTTAACCTTTATTTTGGGAGGTAATATTTTTTTGTTATATAATACTCCTGGCCCCATCTGGACATCTGTAATCCTTGCATTCTCATAGTCCATCTGAAGTCTTGCATTCAATTTGAAGCTATTAGAAATCATCTGATTGGCCTTAGTTTCAATTAGGGTCACATTATTCTTTATCTGTCTGTTAAATTCTTTCAGCAGTCTGGAATAACGTATGTATTCATCAGAAGTCTTCAAAATATAATGTGGATTAGAACCTCTCTTTAGATTCTGAAGGTTATTATTTAAATACTTCCACCAGTAGTCAGCTGTCATTACAGATGATTGTGTACCATCATAGTGAATGAGTTTCATGGATGGTTGTAAAATTAGAGCTGGGAAAATATCACTGACGAAAATATTGAAGATCTCGGGCTGCTTGCTATTTTTAAAATCGAAGATGGCAGAAAGAAACTTGTAGTTCATGAAGGTACTAGATCCTGCAGTAATGCTCATAAAAGGGTCTGTAGAAGTATTACACCTGACATTTGAGTCTTCATAAGACTTTCTACGACCGTCATCTTCAGATATAAATTCTAAATCAATACCAGACCTCTGAGTATCAGGTAAGAATTTGTTACGAAGATTTTCCGTGTTATCTGCTACAAAATATTTCTGTGCATCATCTATTGTTGGTCTTTTATAACAACTCTGAAACAAGGTATAGATAGCCCAATAGAGAGAACTCTTTCCACTACCATTCTCTCCATACAGAAGCAAATTCTTACCTTCAATATCCATCTTGAAAGGGCGATGGAAAAACTTGAAGTTTTCTATCTTTATGCTATTAATCTTCCACTTTGTCATGGTCATGGATTTTGTTCGCAAAAGACATCAAATTAGTAAACAGAATACGCACTTTACGTACATCGTTCATAACTTCAGTTTTATTATCAAGAAGGGCATCGAATATAGTATTGACACCATTTTCTTTTATTTGGCTTTTATCCAAAAGAGCTTTCCAAGAATTAAATAAATTCAAGTTGACCCCCATTTCTTTTAGAGAAGGTTGCATAATCTGAGCAATGCTTAGAGAATCACGGACATCTGTAAACATACTCAACCGAAGCTGAAAATACTTGTCGTTTATATGCTTAGAAATATTCATCGACATATCTGAAACTATTAAGGCACTGTAACCGTAAACTCTTTGAGTATCTTGGTCTTCTTTTCTAAATTCAAAGTTCAATAATTGTGTTTTTGTCAGTTTTTTTTTGAATTTCATTTTGTCCTTGCTGAAGAACAAGGCAACATATCCAGCTATACTACCAATTTCAAACATCAAATAATCATAACTCACTTTTTTCTGATAATCAGGATTAAGTCCCACATAAAGCCCATCGTCATCTCTCATTTTATTGGTAATAATCTGCGAGTTTGTTAGGAATTTTTCACAATCTATAGGAACAAAGATAAAAGGAGCCCTATTATCCATGTCCATCAAACTCCACTTCTGCTCAACTTGAGAGCGGTTGTAGACAAAGCCGATATCACCAATACGAAGCCTATCTTCAGACATCTATCATTATAAATGTTTAATAGATTGCAAAGATACTGTTTTTTATCAAGAAATTGCAAATAAACTCGGATTTCTGCGTAATATGATGTATTCTTTATTGCTGCGAGTTACATTCTCCTCCCTCGCTTCTTTCTGTTGGCTTGGTTTCTGAGTTTGCGCTGCCACGCTGTTTCTGCATAGTCATTGTCCTGTGCGGTTGGTGTAATCAAATCGCCTAACCCTTCCACAACTTCATCGGCTGCGCTAACGATGGTGTCTGCCACTGCACCAATGGAGTTCTGCACTTGTGGCGTATTATTGTCTCGTGAGATTGAGGAACGGCTCTTTGGTACAAGCTCATAACCTGTATCAGGCAGTTCGTTCTTTTCTCTTGATTTTTGTACTGTTTGATGTAATTTCCTTGATTCTTCCCTGTTGGTTGGTTCAAAGCTTTTCTGCAAGGAACGGTAGCCGAATTCCCTGCCGATTTCGGAAGCCTTGAAGGATTGCCCTGCGTATGAGAACTTTAAACCATAGACATTACCTTGCTTGTTCTTCATACGCTCTATAATAATGCCGTTTTTGTTCAATTCATAAAGGAACATAGAATGCCCTGTAACGCCTGTTCCTTTGTATTTGTCAAGCAGGGAATAACAGATTTGTTGCACCACTTTCTTTGCTTGCTCTCGCGTCTGGCTGACTTTTTCCTTTTGGTATTTCCTTTCCGCCTTGACCTCCTTTGCGATGGTCAAGCCTTTCTCCCTGCTGATTTCCTCTGCCACCCTTGCAGCCCTGTTGCTCACAAAAGTGGTATCATAGACTTCTCCATATAGGCTGATGCGGTTGGCGATGATGTGAATGTGTCTGTTGTCGGTGTCCTTGTGCGTTACCGCCACCCATTGATGGTTGTCAAGTCCCATTCGCTTGGCAAACAAATGGGCAATCCGCATCAGTTCGGACACGGGCAGTTTTTTCTCGTCCTGCGGTGCGATGCCGATTTCGATACGGAGAAACTTGTTCCTGCAACGGCTGTTGTAGTCGCTGACCACTTTCATTTCCTCATAGATTGTCTTTGGCTCCCTGCTGCAAAGATTGTGAAAGGCAAGCCGATAGCCGAGCTTGCCATCTCTGAAAATATAGTCCAGAGCCGTACTGCCGTGCGCTATCGCCTTACATTTTCCTATCATCTCTTCTCATATTTAAGACCTTATATACCTCATCATCCACACGAAAATGGGGGTCGTAAAATCGCTTAAATGCCTCTTTGGCACATAGCGAGAGGTTCTTTGTGATATGTAGCCAATCTTCGTCCTTGCCCTTGATGAGGTTGGAAACCTGCCCATAGAATCTTCCTGTATGTTGGAGGATGGCAATGGCTTCCCTCTCGTTGTCGGTCATCTTGGGGACGGCTATTATCTCGCCGTTAAGGAGTATCTCACGGCAGTAGTCGGAGAACCTCCGCCCTGTATTTTCCGCCCTTGATTTGATACGTTGCTTTTCCTCTAAGGTACATCTTACTTTGATGAACTCTGTCTTGTTCATCCGCAGTTCTTCCTTATCCTTTGGCTGCCATCGGGCAGCTTTTCCTTTGTATCTATTCATATAAGTTTCCTTTGAAAGTTAATCATTATAGATAATTTGTTGTTGCTTAATTTCTGAATGCTGACCGATGAGAACGGAGTGATTACGGTCTTATCTCCCCGACAGTCTGACGAGGGGGAGCAAGAGCAGTTTGTGGGTACAAACTGACGTCTTGCAATGTCAGTGATAAGACCATTTACGCACGAGGCGTTTTGCAGCCAAAAAGTGAATGCCGTGCATTCTGTGTTTAACTGTGTTCGTGGTGTTCTCATCATTCAGATGTCTACTTGCTAAAAATATGATGTCATATTTGCCCAAATATGACGTCTCATTTACGAGAATATGACATCATATTTTAATGCGATAGTAGGATTAGGGCGGGAAATAAATCTTTTGAAATTCATCCCTCGCCCCCTTCCTGCGGTTTATAACCTTCTCCATTTCTCTATGTCCTCTCCATATTCATCCAGATGCTGACGAACGATGTTCTCCACAAAGCTTGAAAGGTTGCTGCCCCTGTCGCCTAATCTACGCACAATAAAGTCGGCACGTTCCTGTGTCTCCCTACTCAGATAGACTGCCTTACGATTGTTTAACTTGGTCGGCACAAGATAGGCTCGCTTGTAGGCTTCGAGTGTTTTCTTTCTCATCTTGGCACTGATACGTTTCTGAACGGTTACGTTCTCAGCATTTCGTGCAGGCTCGGAGTGCATGGTATTCTCTGTATCCTGCTTGTTTGTTGGGCTTTCTCTTTCAGGAACCGCAGTCGCTTCTTGTGAAGTAGATTCGTTCTCTGTTTCATCTTCCACACCCAAGAACCACGAAAGGTCTTTGTCGCTCATCATAGTTTCCATTTCTATTTCATTTTAAGTTTAACTTGTTTTGATTTCTTGTTTTGTCCTGTAATTGATATGTGTGTCTGTTCCTGCGCTTTCCGTTCCTGCCGCTCACGGACACGGCTGACATGATATTCATTGAGATCCTTGAAGTCTTTGTAATGTATGTTCATGTCCTCAACATGGAAGCCTGCCTTTATGAAATCTTGAACAGTCCTCCGTCCTGCTTCGTCATTGTCAAGGAAGGCACGGATATGGGTGAGGTGTCGGTCATTCAAATAACGGATAGTCCTTGCCACGTTGCTCACGGAGTTCATCACAAGGCAGTGGTTGGTAATCTCTTCTTTCATTGAAAGGAAGGAGAGGAAGTCCATGAAGCCTTCAAAGATACATACAGACTCCGCTCTATCCGTGAATATCGGAGTAATGTCCTTCGGGGCTATCGTTCCCTTGAACGTCTTGTCGTCCCGAAGCTCATAGCCGCCAGAGAGATTGGCAAAGCCAATGGCTTGATAGCGCCTGCCCCTTATCTCATAGCTGATACATTTGAGGAATGGCATAGCCTTTTCCAAGTTGATGCAACGCACCTTTGTAAGGTACTCCTGAAAATGTGGTGGCAGAGTGTCTGATATTTCAATCAGTCTCCTTGCTCCATTTACAGCCATCACAGGTTGGGAATTATTTGGCACGAAGTCATTAAGAAAACTAGATGTGCCATTATCGGAAGCGTTCTGTCCCAAACGATGGATAGCTTCCGATAGCGTGCATCCCTCCATACGCATACAGAGGTCGATTATGCTTCCGCCCCTGCCTTCGGCATAGTCTATCCAAAGGTTCTTCTCAGTGTCCACCTTAAAACTCGGATGTGTTTCCTCCCTGAGCGGTGAACAATACAGGGTATAGGCAGCAGTCCTACGTACAGGCTTGATACCCCTCCTTTCGAGATACTCCACGATGGGGTATCGCTTGATAAGTGATAAATCTTCTTCTTTCATTGTTTTGATACATTAATGGGTTGAATGATAATTATTTATGTTTGTCTGTTTTTATGGTTTTACCTTTTCCAAAGTTTTTCCCCTCCAAACTTTTTCATCTTTCTTCTTACTACATACTATTCTGTGATAAGTGATTGATAATCAGTGTTACTTTGTAGTATAAGACAATACTACACATTCTACTACATTTGGCTACTACAAGTTTGAAGGAGCGGGCAGGGCAAGATTTTCCTAATCTTGTAGACATAGATGGGGCTACTACCGTTTCTTCGTTTGCTCACCTTTATGTATCCTGCTTTCTTCAAGGCTTCGCCCATCCGCTTGGCAACAAGTGGCTGGTGGGTATAAATACCCAAATAAGTGAGTATCTCCGTAGTGGTCATTAACGAATAACTTTCATCCTCCGTTGGCTTTTCAAAACAACGCAACAAAAGCTCCATCTCTGCAGTTTGTACTTGAAAGTCCTCACTCTCTCTGTATAGTTCGGCAATCTCATCATCATCAAACCAATAGCGAAAGCCTGACTTTAACAGGGCTTTGGCTTCCGCATAGACATTGTTCATCGAGATAGCTTTTGCTCTCTCAATATCTATGGAAAGCACTTCAAAGGGCAGGAACCGTCTGCTTCCTGTAGGGTCTGTAAGAAAGTCATTGCCGTTCACTGATGCCACAAAGCTTGCCAAGTGGGGATGTTCCTCCACATACTTGTCGTAGGGCATACGGTATTTGACCATCGGGCAGGTAATGAGGTTCTTCAGCTCATTCTCATCACGTTTATTTAGAGCTTTGAGTTGATCGTCGATGTTTACTATGAGGTTCTGTCCTATATAGGTGAGCGTGTCCTTCTCCTGTGGATATATCTTACCCGTATAGCTGTAACTGTGCAGGGCTGGCGGACAGAACAAATCCAAGAATGTAGTTTTGAACTTGCCCTGCTCGCCCGTCAGCACGAGGCAGGTGTGGTTACGGCACTCACGGTCGTCCATTGCGTTGGCAACCACTGCCACGATCCATTTTGTAAGATATAGTAGCCATTTTTCGTGATTGCGCACCACAACGCAACTTGCCAGTTCGGGAATGGCTTTCAGTGAAAGAGAGGAGATACTACTATTACCTTCATCACAGCCTATATCCGCCAATGGCAATCCCTTGAAATACTCCTGTATGGGGTTGATGCGTGGAGAGAAGCTGCTCTCGATGATAGAGTATAGATTTTCTGATGAGGTTATTATCCCGATGTCGTTGTCTATCTCCCTTCGGAGCGTGTTGATTTCATAGCGACCCACTTTTGAGAAATGAGCATCGTTCTTGCTTCGGTATTCGGTTCTTCCCAATACAGTGTTGTATCTGAACTCATAGCGAGAGGACAGATAGATTTCTATCTCACCGTTTTTTGAGGAAGTCTTTTTTCGCTTGGGCATATTGTTTCCTCCCTCCGATTTGCTTTTATCTGCATTCTTCTTCATTATATGCTTGGTTTGGTTTCTAAGAGTGAAGTTATGAAGAGAACTGGAAAGTTCCAAGCATTCAAAGAGTGCTTGCATGATGTTGCGTTCATTCGCAATAAAGTTCGCACGTTTTTTTGAGGAGACAGGAAAAGAAATGACTGATTTAAGCCCGAATTAAGTCAAAACAGGGGATAAAATAATAAGGAAAGACAGAGGTAGAAGTGTACCCTTTGCACACGTTTGCAGTATTCTGCACCTATATTGCAAACAATAGAATCCGCGCAGAAATAGGGTAGCGTTTGTCCATACTAAGAGTGTTACAAGGTGTCTCTTGAACGAAGAATGATTGAATAGGACATACACCGCCCTATCTTTGTTTCAAACGGACGGCGAAAGAAGAAAACAGGGAAAGAATGTGCAAACAGCTGCCGATAAAATGCGTTAGCTTTTCCTTCAACTTCCCGATGTTTCCCTGCTGTTCCCTGCTGCTTTGAAGTATGACAAACTCATTATACTTTTGCAGGCATAAACGTGCGATGAAACGCAGAACAGACAAAGGTGTTGTCAATACCAATAAGACAGAATTACAAACAAAACAATAATAAAACTATGGGATATTTTATCATTACGGATTCAAATTGGACAAGGCTCAGGAATGAGATTCTCAGCCTTGCCGAGACCTGCCACAAGGCATTCGGGGAACAGAGCAAGCATACCGATTGGCTGCACAATGGTGATGTATGCAAGTTGCTCAACATCAGCAAGCGCACATTGCAGCATTACCGGGATACAGGTGTACTTCCATTCTCTCAAATCGGGCATAAGTGCTATTACAGGCGTGAGGATGTGGAGCTATTGCTCCAAACTAAATCGGAGAAATCAAAAACGGACAAATTCATGAATAACAAATAAGGCGAAAGAACTATGGAACAAGTAAGAGATTTGAACATGGAGGCAGACGATATGCAGGTGGTGCTGTCCGCACTAAAAGGGGTAAGTAAGCGGATTAAGGAAGTGGCAAAGACACACAAACCGCTCTTTGGCGGTGAGCACTTTCTCACGAGTAAAGAGGTGTGCGAAAGGCTGTACATCAGCCCTCGCACCTTGCAGGACTATCGGGATAGGGGAATTATCCCCTACACCCAGTTCGCAGGAAAAATCCTCTATAAGGCCTCAGATTTGGAAAAGATGCTAAAAGATAATTATAGGGAACAGAAACAAGTGCCTTAGGATATTTAGATTACATTTCAAAAGTTAAACTAATAGCTTATGATTTCACAAGTACCCTGCAAGAAGGAAGCAGCTATTCCTATGGATTTGGAAACCATAAGATGCTTTCACATAGAATCATTAACAACTTAGACTTGCGACTATAGCATTACTACTTATATTTTTCTGAGATACAGAAAAAAAACGATTTTCCCAAAAAATAACGATATTATTTGCATGTATCAGATATTGTTCGTAATTTTGCAAACAACAAACAATGATACATATAGAATAATGGAAGATAAACTGCACACAACAAATCTGGAACAGATAGCTCATTTTGCCAAAGCAATGGGACATCCAACGAGGATGGCAATTCTTGCTTTCTTGGCAAAACAAGATAGTTGCTTCTTCGGTGATATTCACGAAGAACTACCTATTGCCAAAGCAACCGTTTCGCAGCATTTGAAGGAATTGAAAGAAGCCGGCTTAATCCAGGGTGAAGTGGAAGCGCCCAAAGTCAAATATTGTATCAACAAGGATAATTGGCAAGCTGCGAAGAAGATGTTTGCAGATTTCTTTGCGCAACCCTGCAATAATAAGGGCTGTCGTAGGTGATTTTTTTTGAAGAATATGTTCGTAGTTTTGCGAATAACTAACAACAAAATATAAAAAAGGTATGAAAAAGTGTTTATTTTTAATCGTGGCATGTTTCACCTTTATCTTTTGCAACATGAATGCAAAGGACGGAACAGATGCCCAGGCTCTAAAAAAGACGACGGTAAAGGATTATGTAGAAGTGTTGTATTTTCATGGGAAACAGCGCTGTGCCACATGTATGGCTATCGAAAGCAACACAAAAGCTACAATGAAAAAGAACTTCGCTGACCAGATAAAAAAAGGCAAGGTGACTTTTAAGGTAATAGACATCAGCAAAAAGGAAAATGAGAAGATAGCAGAAAAGTATGAGGTAACATGGTCTTCACTATTTATCGTTAGACATAAGAATGGAAAGGAAACATACAAGAATATGACTGAATTTGCTTTTGCTAATGCACGCAAATCACCAGATGTATTTAGGGCTGGTGTCGTAAAATCCGTAAATGAAATGCTGAGATAATGGTGGATATGGATTGGTTACAGACATTGCTGGATAACAGTTCCACGCCTATACTGACAGCATTTCTGCTCGGACTACTGACAGCACTTTCACCTTGTCCGTTAGCAACGAACATAGCAGCTATAGGGTTTATCGGAAGAGATATTGAAAACAGGAAGCGAATATTCCGAAATGGCCTGCTTTATACGCTGGGGCGAATTCTTTCATACACCCTACTTGGTGTAATACTGATTACTATTCTGAAAGAAGGTTCCAGTATGTTCGGCATACAAAAGACAATAGGAACGTGGGGGGAGCTTATACTTGGACCTCTTCTACTCGTAATAGGCCTGTTCATGCTTTGGGGAGATAAACTCAACCTCCCCAAGTTTGGATTCACTGGAAATCCGGAAGGTCTTGCCAGGAAAGGCGGCTGGGGTGCTCTGATGATAGGGGTTCTGTTCGCCCTGGCTTTCTGTCCCACCAGTGGCGTGTTCTACTTCGGCATGCTGATACCGATGTCTGCCACGACCTCGGCAGGCTATCTTCTACCCATGATATTTGCTGTCGCTACGGCTATACCGGTGCTTGCTGTTGCATGGGTTCTCGCCTTCAGCATACAACAAATGGGAAATTTTTACGGAAAGATACAGAAAGTGCAAAAATGGGCGAACCTTATTGTAGGCGTGGTATTCATCATCATCGGCATATATTATTGCTGGATAATGTATTTGTAAAATGAATTTAATAACAATAATATTTTTACTAATATGGAAATAAAAGTTTTAGGGCCGGGTTGTGCCAAATGTAAATCAACCTACAATGTAATTGAAAAGGTACTTAAAGAGAACGACATCGATGCAAAACTCACCAAGGTGGACGACATCATGGAAATGATGAATTACAATATCATGACATCGCCAGCCGTTGTCATTGACGAAGTGGTAAAATTGAAGGGGAAGGTACCGACAGAAAGTGAAGTAAAGGAACTTCTGGGCATCTGATTGACAGAATATGTTTAACCACGAGCGGCAGAAACAACCATTATGGTATCTGCCGCTTTTTTTCAAGAACATTGTTCGTATTTAAGCGAACAAAAAAAGACTTCTATGATACAAGAATTTGCAGACAGGCTTGTTTACGGACTGTTCGGACTAAGTGCCGACACACCGATAGGAATTGCCGTAAACTTTTTCTTTTATGATACGATAAAAATACTTATCCTTTTGTTCTTCATCAGCGTATTGATGGGAATTATCAACGCCTACTTCCCAATTGAACGTTTGAGAAAATATCTGGTTACACACAATATGTACGGATTGCAGTACTTGCTGGCTTCCATATTCGGAGCGGTCACTCCTTTCTGTTCATGTTCTTCCATTCCTCTGTTTATCGGATTTGTAAAGGGCGGCATTCCTTTGGGCGTAACATTCGCATTTCTTATCACATCACCGTTGGTAAACGAGGTGGCTGTTGCTATGTTCCTTGGCTCCTTCGGATTGAAGGTGACTCTTATCTACGTCATCAGCGGCATTCTGTTAGGAGTAATAGGCGGTATAGTACTCGGTCGCATGCGCCTTGCTCCTTATCTGAGTGACTGGGTAAAGCAGATGCAGGCAAATTCATCCGCTCAGGCAGGGGAATGGGAAAAAGACCATACCACCTTTACCAAGAGGCTTCCCACTATTATCCGTGATGCATGGAAAATTGTCAGTGGTGTACTTATATATATTCTGATAGGTATAGGTATCGGTGCTTTCATGCATGGCTTTGTTCCTGAAGGATTCTTTGAGCAATACATGTCAAAAGACAACTGGTATGCAGTTCCTTTGTCTGTTATACTTGCCGTACCGATGTATGCTAATGCCGCAGGTATCGTCCCAGTAATCGAGGTATTTGTAGCGAAAGGCATTCCCATCGGAACGGCGATAGCCTTCATGATGGCTGTCGTTGGTCTTTCCTTGCCAGAGGCAACACTGCTCAAGAAAGTAATGACATGGAGACTTATCGGCATATTCTTCGGCACTGTGACGTTTTTCATCATCTTGTCCGGCTATCTGTTTAATTATATTCTATAATATGTAGAAATTCCTTCCAAAAAGCATTCAAACTATATAGTAAGTCAAATCCCCAAATTTAAAAATAAAAAGATGAAAGTATTGATTCTTTGTACAGGAAACAGCTGCCGTAGCCAAATGGCTCATGGCTTTCTACAGTCATTCGACAAAAATATAGAAGTGTATTCTGGTGGAACGGTACCAGCGAAACAAGTAAACGCCAAGGCGGTGGAAGTAATGAAAGAAGCCAGAATAAACATTGCCTCACATGTCCCAACACATGTTAATACCTATCTTGACAAGGAATGGCATTACGTAATAACCGTTTGCGGTGGTGCAAACGAAAGTTGTCCTATGTTTACAGGTAAAGTAAGAAACAGGCTGCATATAGGGTTTGACGATCCCTCGGAAGCAACCGGAAGTCCCGAGTTTATCAACAGTGAGTTCCATCGGGTACGGGATGAAATTAAAGCCTGTTTCTATGACTTCTACCTGAACGAATTAAAACCACAATTAAAATAAATAGATATTGTTATGGAAAAGAAACAAGGAATTGGATTTTTTGAAAAATACCTGACTGTCTGGGTTGCCTTGTGCATCATTATTGGAATTGCCGTGGGACAATGGCTTCCGGCAATTCCGCAAACATTAAGCAAATTTGAATATGCCAACGTGTCTATACCCGTGGCAATCCTGATTTGGTTAATGATTTATCCGATGATGCTAAAAGTAGATTTTCAAAGTGTTAAGAATGTCGGCAAGCGTCCGAAAGGAATAATAGTCACTGGCGTTACAAATTGGCTGATAAAGCCATTTACCATGTTTGGAATTGCTTATTTGTTCTTCTATGTGATTTTCAAAGCCTTTATACCTGCCAGATTAGCCGAAGAATATTTAGCCGGGGCGGTATTATTGGGCGCTGCACCTTGTACAGCTATGGTGTTCGTGTGGAGTTACCTTACTAAAGGGGATGCCGCTTATACACTGGTACAAGTGGCAGTGAACGATTTAATCATATTGGTAGCGTTTGCCCCTATCGTTGCTTTCTTGTTGGGAGTTGGCGGCGTATCTATCCCATGGGACACTCTGTTGCTATCCGTAGGGCTGTTTGTTGTGATACCACTTGCTGCCGGGGTCATTACCCGAATAATGATTGTCCGCCGCAAAGGTGTGGAGTATTTCAACAATGTATTTATTGAGAAATTTAATAATTACATGGTAGGTGGATTGCTATTAACGCTTATTATCCTGTTTTCATTTCAAGGAGAAACGATACTAAACAATCCCCTGCATATCTTATTGATTGCAGTTCCGCTTGTGTTGCAAACGGTTCTGATATTCTTCGTTGCTTACGGTTGGGCGAAATGGTGGAAATTACCCCATGATGTTGCCGCACCTGCCGGAATGATTGGGGCAAGTAATTTCTTTGAATTGGCGGTTGCTGTAGCTATTTCTCTTTTTGGTTTACAATCTGGGGCTGCATTGGCTACGGTGGTAGGCGTGTTGGTCGAAGTTCCGGTGATGTTGATGTTAGTAAGGATTGCCAATAACACACGACATAATTTCACAGAGACATATCATTCTTAGAGGCAATTGCATAATAAGAAGATATAATAAAGGTAAGATACCTAAATATTATGCCCCCAAAGGGCTAAACGGCTCTCAGTTATTCCCATATAAGATAGAATGTAGTCATAGGGTAGTAATTTTCATTTCTTGTTCTAACTACATTATAACCCTTTTTCTTTCACTGCCTTATCTCTTGTTGTAGTAAGTAGTAGGATAATATCGGTGAAAGAAAAAGGAAATCAATACAGATTATCAGTTATCCGTGCTGCCAAGCAGAAATATCGGTGTTATCACGGATGCAGGTTTCTGCAACCTCTCACAAAGATACTTCCTGAACAAATGCGCTTCTGTGCTGTCCAACTGAAAAGACATGGCAATGATGATTGGAAGCGGATAGAACGGAGCATAACCTTTTAGTTGTTTGTTTGCATAAATATTTTCCTCGCCTGCACTCCTTTCATCGGGGTGCAGATTGGAAGACTTCACCAATATTTGCAGTCTGTAATTGAGTTTTCTCCATGTTACACCGAAGAAACTCACGAGTTCGTTCTCCGTCATGGCTATGTCTCCGTTTCCTTTTCTGACAACCTGCATATTGCTGCCCCAATCAAAGATACTGCGATGACAGGCAATGTTTGTTACGGCTTTTAAGTTATCGTTTGCTTTCATGCCGTTTCCTCCATTTTATAGATTGATACCTCCAAAGATTCACAAGCCTCTCTCTCCGCTATTTCTTTCTCCTTTGCCGATTGTTTGGCTATAAGCCTGTCCATATCCTCCGAAATCTTGTTGTCCGTTACCTGCGCATAAATCTGCGTGCTTGATATGGAAGCGTGCCCCATCATCTTGGCTATACTCTCAATAGGTATTCCTGCACTTAGGCTCATCGTACCGAAGGTATGCCTTGCAACATGATACGACAATCCCTGTCTGATACCGCAAGCCTTGCCAACAATACTCAGTCTGCCGTCTATCACGCTCCGGCTGCACTCACGGGGAAAGATATGTTTTTTACCTTTTTCTTTCACCGTCTGCTGTTCTTCATTCCCTTTCTGCTCTTCCAGACAATGGCGGATAATAGCCTCTGCTATCGGGTGCAATGGTACGACAAACTCAACCTTTGTCTTCTGACGCTCCTTGCGGATATACTTCCGCCCATCCGCTGCCGTTTGGATATGCCTGTATTCCAAATTTTCCATATCAGCGATAGCCATACCTGTGAAGCAGGAGAAGACGAACATCAGCCGTGCCAATTCCGATTCTCTGTCGTTCATCGTCATTGCCATAAGTTTCATTACATCACTCTTTTGCAGGAAGCGTATCTTCTTTTCCTCCTTCTCATACTTGGCATTCTCAAAAGGATTGCAGCGGATAATCCTGCTGCTCACAGCACGAAACATCAGTCGGCTCAGCCAACAGAGATTGGTATTGACAGTCGATGCTTTCAGCCCACGCTTTTTTAGGAAGAAACGGTATTCCTCGAACAAACTCTCCGTAATGGTGACGATAGATATGTCTTGTACTCCTTTGTTTTCGATAAAATCTCGGAGATTTTTATCAGAATAGTAAAGGTTCAGATAAGTCCCCTCTGTCCTTGACTTTCCAACGCTTTCCTTGACGGCTTGCAGTTCTGCCTTGCTCATTGCAAGGAGCGTGGTGGGGTTAGTGGCAATGCCTTGCAAACTGTTCTTGATAAGTTCCACACTTACCACTCCGTCCCTCGTCAGTATGTCCCGATAGGTTTTTTCTATCAATTCCCTGAACTCATTGATTCTTTGGTTGGTCTTCCTATTGGTTGTCAAACCCTGTTTGGAGTTCCACTCGGAGACTTTACACTCTTCTCCTGTGGTAATGGCGGTGCTCTTTCCGTCTATGGTGATACGGCAGAGAATGGCGGTATTGCCGTCTGCCTTAGTTTTCTGTCTGTTGATATAGAACAGTATCTTGAATGTACTTCTCATAATGATTTTAGTTTTAATATGTCTATTGCTAAATACTCATCTGCATATCCTCCGTGAAAGAAAGAAAACGATTAAACTCCTCAAAGAGTTTTTGGGGTGTAACCTTTGCATAACGCTCGGTCATACTTACGTTGCTATGTCCGAGCATCTTGCTCACAGTTTCAATCGGAACTCCTTGCTCAAGCGTGATGAGCGTAGCAAAGGTGTGCCTTGCCGTATGCGTGGTAAAGGGAAAGGCAATGCCCACTCTAAGGCGCAATGCTTTAAGATACGATTGATAGGTGGCATACTTCATCTGTGGCAGCAGCGTTTCCCTTTCTTCGCTTCGATACTTCTCTATTATCCTAATCGCTTCGGGCAACAACTTAATACGGCAAAGTACACCTGTCTTCTGCCTATTGAACTTCATCCAAAGATTTTCCTCATCATCACGGACAAGATGTGTCTTACTTAATCCCATTAAATCACAATAGGCTGCACCTGTATGACAGGCAAAAACAAACAAATCCCTTGCTGTTTCCATTTCTTCCTCCAACTCTCCGAAGTGGGTATTCATTAGTTTGTCAAGTGAACGTCTGTCAAGTGCCTTTGGGAGTTTCTTATCACCTCTTGCTATCTTTACATTAGCAAATAATAAGGTGTCAGCCAATCCTTCACGGTATGCCAACTTGCATATGGTCTTTATTTGGGATGCAACTGCATAGAAACTACTTTGCTGAAATCCTAATTTGTTCAAGTAGTAGTCCCTAAAATCATAAATGAAATTTTCTGTAAGTTGCGAGAAAGACAGATCTTCCACCTTATACTTGTCTTCGATAAATGTACGAAGATTATTACGGGTAGTATGGTAATTGGAAATCGTTTCTCTCTTAATGTCAATTCCAACATGTTCTTTCTTCTCCCTGATGAAAATATCCAATCGTTCGATAAGCATACATCGTGTCTGTACGCTGCCTTGAAACAGTTCCTTTACGTCGGTTGCATCAAAAGGGTAACCTTTGGAAAGTAAGGCTTGATAAGCCGACTGAACAGACAACAGCAAACTCTCCAACCTGCTGTTTATCTCCACCGCCTCACGACTCTTTCCGTCCATCCTACTCTCTCGTGGATTCCACAAATTAGGATTGCAGGAGAGTTTACAACTGAACTGCGCAATACTCCTTCCAAGTGTGATACGTCCCATGATGGGAGCCTTGCCCGACTTGTCAAGACCGCTCTTTTTGAGGTAGAGCAACACCTTCATTTTCGCTTGTTTCATACGCTTTAATTTTTATGGGCAAAGTTACCCGAATTAAAGCGTTCCTCACTTATGCAGAAAACTGCCGACCGCAGCAACAGCCACACGAGCGAAAATAATTCAGTTACCGGACATTACTCCATCGTTACCTATCCCAAAATCAGGTAATGCTTTGGTAACTGAACTTTTGCCTAAATCTGCATATTCCTACCCTTTTTGGAAAGAGCACTTTTATGCAAATCGTTCTGTTTCTTCCTCATTATCAATTAGTTTACATCAACTTCGATTTCTCTTCATTTTCGTTGATTAGTTACATCGCAAAAGGGCATCTTTTGGAAGCCAATTAGGCGTTAATTGCAAGCCAAAAGAGCATCTTTTAGTTTTCAAGATGTGATTTTATTTTACAAATAGCGATTCTGACAAAGACAAATCAACAGTTACTTAGGGAATTTCAGTTAATTCCCTCTTAGAGCTCTCCAAGGCAGCCAAAAACTGCATTCTTTTCCTTGGAGAAGGTCCCAGAAAAAGAATATGCTGTGTTATTTGTTCAAAAATCTCAAATAA
The DNA here is from genome assembly GCF_018127925.1 of Prevotella melaninogenica. NCBI lineage: Bacteria > Pseudomonadati > Bacteroidota > Bacteroidia > Bacteroidales > Prevotellaceae > Prevotella > Prevotella melaninogenica. The sequence continues at coordinate 1,106,838 of NZ_CP072347.1, forward strand.
TGAGTCATATGAGCACACCTGCCCTTTCCATACTATCTATGGACTTGTAAAATTATCCTTAAGTTTTATTAGGCAGCCTTCTTCACCCTCCGAGCCATCTCCCTTGCGGCAAGAATGGCAGCATTTGCTGTATGGATTCCGAAGAAGAGTAGTAGCCTCTCGCTAAACATATTGCGTGCCTTGATGCGTCCAAGGCTATAGTGTTGCTTTTGATTTCCAAAGCTACCCTCCATTACCGTAGCTCTGAGGTTTCCAATAATCTTTCTCGCTGTCTTGAGACATTCAGCTTCTTCTTTGGGTCTTGGACCTTTTCTAGTGAAACAGGTCGTTATGCCTTTTTCTGTACACATAGTGCGGTTGGCATTGTTGGCGTATATGGAATCGGCACCTACACGCTTGACTTTGATTCCCGTCAAAGATTCTTGATATTCTATACATAGCTTAAGACGGACACCCTCGTTGAATGCCTCAAAGCTGTGGTGCTCTATGAATGATATGCCGTCTATCTGTATGTTGTTGACCTTTGCCCCAAACTCTACACGCTTGTTTTCCTTGCCTCTGACAATAGGACGGAGGTAGGGGCGGTCGATGCTGACGATACGGTGCTTGACTTCCTTGCCGGAGAATAGTTCTGACTGTTGGAGGCATACCTCACGCACAGCGGACAGCCGCTTTTCTTGTTCTGCCGACAGACAGATGCAAGGACTGTACTGTTTACGCAGACGATTCCATTGGGACAGGAGTTTGGACAGAAGCCTCAGGAGTCTTCTCCTGAGCTTGCGCGTGGACGAGGCTGTGTGCTTGCGCTGCTTAGCGTATGCAAGCCTGGCCTTGTCAATATTATTATACTTGCTTCTCGGAATACGCTCTGAGAGGTGTTTACACTCGGAGACCAGCAGAGTGTGAAGCCAATAACAACACTCCCAGAGCAGCTTGATATCCGTAGGAAAACGCAGGTAGCTCTCGTAACAGGTTGCATCCGTCAAGCACAGGTCTTTGTCTTTAAGGTTGTCTTTCCATTTGGCATACAATATGCCCTGAAAGCTGTCTATGTCAAGAAACTGACCAAGACGATTGCGTATGGCACTTACAATCTTTCCATCCTTGATGGGACAGGAGGGGTCTATCAGAACACCACAGAACATCTGCATGTGGATGCTTCCGTTAAGCATTTCTATCAGACCATCGTCAGACAGACCTGTGTATGACTTAAGGAACATTAGGGCTATTTCTCCTTCACCCGAGAAAAGAGGCTTTTTGCCTCGCTTGCTCTTATGGCTAAGGTTCGTATACTCTGCTGCCAACTCCTTTAGTGGGAGCTGGGAATGAATGCGTCCAAGTTCGCTTTGTGCAAAGCTTTCACGATAGCTCTGTAAAAAATCGAACTCTGTAAAGGGCAAAGTTGGTGTTATATCAGAAATTTTTTGTATCTTCACGACGATTTATTTTAAGTTTTCCCCCGATTCTGCCCGTGATGGGTCGTTCGGGGGATTTTATGTAAAGGTACAAATAATATATTATGCTGACAAACAATTAGTTAGAAAAATTCTGAATATCCCTAATTAACAACTAAATTCGGCTTTATCATCAAGAACAACAGCAAACCTCTAAAATGAACACTAACATCATTCATTGATATAAGAGCGGATAATATTTGCCCAAACTTCATAACCTTTATTCGAAAGATGCAGTCCATCACGACAATAGTCTGCGTGCATTTCCTTAGCATTGACACCTAAGAGGGGATGATAGAGGTCGATAAAAACAAGTTTATTGTCATTACAGTAACCCTTTAACTTCTCATTTAACTGAATAATCATATCATCCTTACCCTTAAGTAGTTTCCATACACCAACCTTTTCATTCAAAGGTAAAAGACTTTGTACGTACAGCTTGGTTTGTGGACATGTTGCTCGAATTGTCTCTATGATATTAACAACTCCCTGAAAGATACGATCAACCGTCCAACCATGACTTAAATCATTTGTTCCGCACTCAAAGAAAATCTTACTGGGATTATAAGGCAGAATCTGATTTAAGCGTTTAGAGATTCCACGACTATCATCTCCAATAATCCCTCTATTGATAATCGTTTTCACATTTGGGAAAAAACGATTCCAGTCTTTCCCATATTCAGAATGACTATCGCCCAACATAACTATCGCATTATCCGGCAAAGAGCCTTCTTGTTTAAATTGATTCACTCTTACGTTATAGTGTTTTGAGCCGTGATACGTAACATTTTGAGCATGCATTGATAGGGTAGTAACTGAAAGGAAAAGATAAAATAATAGCTTTGTCTTCATATAAATACTTGTATAACACGTCAAACTCATCAGAATACGAAATAATAATCTGATGTATTCCTACTGCAAAAGTAAGAAAAAAGAAAGAGAAAAGAAAGGAAAAGTCCGGTTATCTGTTCCAAAGGAAAGGATAGCCGGACTTTTAAATAAGAGGATTCTTAAATAATAATTGCGCTTATTAGTTCATGTGACGCATTACCTTGCGTAAATAAGCTTGTGTCTTAGCCACATTATATCGAATACCTCCGCTCCATAAGCGAATAGCTCTTTCAATACTGTTCAATGGATTGTGGAAACTCTGAATGATAATAAACATTTCCTTAGACTTTGCAGCATTAAAGCGATCCGAAAGCGAATAACGATTGTTGCTACCAGTACTTTTAAGGATGTTGTTGCACTCCTTTACCAAAACTGGGGAAATCTGCAGTACACCAACATAAGGACCATTTACAGCTGCAGGATTACCCTTGCTTTCAATCTGGATGATTGCATTCATTACTGGTTCCCAATCAAAGCCATTTTTTTGGGCTGACACTTCAACATGTGAAGCAAAAATCATTAAGAAACAAATACTTACTACTTTTAAAATTCTCATCATTAAAAACTTTCCGAAACCTTGGAAGAGTAAGTCAATAGAACTACTCTCTACGGCGTGTTCCTATGTGAGAATGAGTTACCACCACGCCTCAGTTTCATATTAACGCTACAAAGTTACAAAAAATATTCCTGATACACAATACTTTAACATTTAATTAATAAAGTTAGAGATGAATGTTAGATTGGTTAAACAATTACTTTAACTTGCATATGATCGATGAAATCATATCCTTTTTACGATATACGCAATTTGTAGTATTGAAAAAGAATGTTTACCTTTGCCATGTTTAAAAGTCGTAAGAATGCATATTTTTAGGCTTATCGCCCCTAATATGCTTAACAATCCAGATATAAGCTCTACAAGTTAAGACAACAGATGATAAAGCGTAAACGTAGGCGCAGAAAGCAAATGCGCAACAAACATAGTATTTGGTGGTGGGTCTGTGCTGCTTTAGCGGTGCTGACTGTTATTCTTATCATTGACCTTAAACCATGGCGAAAGCCCCACTCTGTAGTCAGCGACCAATGGCCTTACCACGATATGACCAAAGGACCGTATTCAAAAGACTTTGATGGTCTTGACATTTCACGCCATCAAGGGAAGATACATTGGGATGAGTTAGTGGAGGAGAATCCACAACTTCGCTTTGTCTATATCAAGGCTACAGAAGGTAGTTCTATCGTTGACCCATTCTATAAGAGAAACTTTAAAGCTGCAAAGGAAAGAGGCTTATTAGTAGGTTCTTATCATTTCTTGACTTATCGAACTTCCATGGAACGTCAGGTAGAGAACTTTCTTGCTAACATTGACCTTAGTCAGCAAGACTTATTACTACTTGTTGACATAGAAAAGGATGGAACACGCAGTTGGGGACGTGAGATTATTCAGAAGAATCTTGCTGAGTTTATCCGATTAATAAAGGGACGAACAGGACATTCTCCGATGATTTACACCAATGAAGCTTATTATCATCTGAACCTTTATCCAGAGTTTAACAGGTATCGATTATTCATTGCAAACTATAACCTTCCACCTCAACTACCAGACACTAAGCATGATATATGGCAGTCGAGTAAGCGTGGGAGAGTGCGTGGAATATGGACATACGTAGACATAAACCAGCTACGTGAAGGTGTTTCTGTAGATAATTTCAAAATGCCTAAATAAGCGTTTGCACCGATTAAACCCCAAATCAATCATTAGACCATAATAAGTATATTGGTCAAGACTCTAATGATTGATTAGGGTTAAATCAGCAATCTGTCGCAAACTTATTTATAATTCGTATTTTATCTGAAGCCTTATAGGTTGTTTTGCTCAGTGAACTAAAATCGATTACATTACGATAAATACTCGAGAAGGCGACAAGCTTATTCCCCTTTATAAAGAGAAGTGTACAGATACTGTCAAATAAAGTATTATCAAGGATGGCAGCTCTGTCCCCAGCATAGCCCATATCAATTCTCTCATCAGAGGCAGTACGCTTATCGTAAGGCTTAATAACGATCATCGTATCCCAGTCTTTCTCTTTATACAACTCATGAACAGAGATACAAGATTCAGACTTTTGGATCGTTTCTAAGTTATCATTTAGATTTACTTCACGATAGGGTGCATTGACACACCAAATAATTGCACCTATAAGGATTATTGAAAAGATAATTAGTAGTATTGTCTTTTTCTTCATATTATTTTCGTTAACATCCTAAGTTATATCTGGTAATAGTAATAGCTTGTGTCAAGAAGAAACTTGTATAGTTTGTATAGGAATCCTATAAAACTATACAAGTATAGAATTAAACAAAAGAATATTGATACTCGTTAAGCCAAACCTTCAATCTGACCACGAACAATATCAATCTTTTCTGCTTGAGGAATCTTAGGTAAGCCAGGCATACGCATTATCTCACCAGCAATAACAACAATCATCTCAGCGCCTCCATTGATGACAAAGTCACGAATGGTAATGTCGAAATTCTTAGCTACACCCACCTGCTTAGGGTCTTCACTGAATGAGAATTGTGTCTTAGCAATGCAGATAGGGAATCTATCCATTCCCCAAGACTTGATACGTGCGAGTTTGTTTTGAGCTGACTTCTTAAGGATAACAGAGCGTGCACCATAGATATTCTTGGCTACCTTATTAACTTTTTCTTCAATACTATCCTCATCTGCATACGTCATCTTGATTTCCTTAGCACCCTGCTTATCAATGGTTTCAACGACAAGACGAGCCAAATCCTCAGCACCTTCGCCACCTTTCAAGAACACATTGTTTTCTGCAAAGCCTACGCCCAACACCTTACAGTGCTCAGCGAGAAGAGCAATTTCCTCCTCAGTATCATCACCATATCGGTTTAGTGTGACAATCACTGGCTGTCCAAAGCGTTGCATATTCTCAACATGACGGTCGAGATTAGCAAACCCATCCACAAGTGCTTGCCGTTCCTGTTCATGCGATGCACCATCAACAAGTCCGCCATGCATCTTCAATCCACGTAAAGTTGAAACAAGAACAGTTACACGAGGATGAATTTCAGCCTTACGACACTTAATGTCTAAGAATTTCTCTGCACCAAGGTCTGCACCGAATCCAGCCTCAGTAATAGCATAATCACTCAGTGACATAGCCATCTTGGTTGCAACTAAACTGTTACAGCCATGGGCGATATTCGCAAATGGTCCACCATGAACAAAGGCTGCTGTCCCCTCAAGTGTCTGAACAAGGTTAGGCTTGATAGCATCCATCAACAGAACTGTTATTGCACCAGCGACGCCGAGATCGCGTACTCTAAATGGTTTGTCGTCAAAGGTGATACCCAAAACCATATTCTCAATACGACGACGAAGGTCTTGCTCACTATCAGCAAGACATAATGCAGCCATAATCTCACTCGCAGGCGTAATATCAAAACCAGACTGTGTTGGTAAGCCATCAGTAGAAGCACCCAGACCAGTAACGATGTTGCGAAGGCTACGATCATTTACGTCCAAGACGCGCTTCCAGAGAATTTGCTTCAAAGTAAAGCCCTCACTACGATGCTGATAAATATAATTATCAAGCAAGGCTGCAATCATATTGTGTGCACTCGTGATAGCATGGAAATCGCCTGTAAAATGGAGATTAATCTTCTCCATAGGTACTACTTGGGCATATCCACCACCTGCAGCACCGCCCTTCATGCCAAAGCAAGGACCAAGACTTGGCTCGCGTAAAGCGAGAACCGAACGCTTACCAATGCGATTAAGTGCCATTGATAAACCAATACTAACTGTAGTTTTACCAATACCAGCGCGGGTAGGGGAGATTGAACTAACAAGAACAAGACGGTTGCAAGCTACTCGATCTTCATTAATCAATGAGAGAGGCACTTTTGCCATATACTTACCATAATGCTCCAAAGCATCAGCTGGAATACCGATCGTAGCTGCTACTTCCTCTATTGGCTTCATATTACATGAGCGTGCAATTTCGATGTCAGATTTCATAGTTATATTCTTTTTATAAAGTTATAATCGCAAAGATAGAAATAAAATTTGAATATTACCATTTCTTGCGAAAAAAGTTTTTTGCTTTTAAGTATTATGACCCAACCTTTTGTCGTTTCAAGATGCTTATCTTGTTCTTCGATCTTTCTATTGTGCCACTTGATTATAGTTTATCCATAGAATACAAGCGCATAAACATCTGCCTACATGCTAAATCCTATCTATCGCATAATGTCTGAATAGACTCATCTATGCACCTTTTTATCAACGTGAGGATATTCCGCACATGTGGTGCGAGTGCTGAGCACATATGGTGCGAATGCTAAACACCAATAGTGCGGATGCTAAACAGTAATTATCTTGAGAGCTTTACTCCTTATTATATATTACTAAGATGCTATCAAGTTATTGATAGAAGAATATTGTACACACTAAAGTATTTCAAATATTCAATGAGGAGTAACATCACTTATGGATATGTCCTTTGGATAAAAAGACTAAAAGAAAGAGCTTGCACCCCAAATCAAAACTGCATAACGAAGCACTTTACCTATCGTGATACTTAATACAGACAAAACAATATTAGCACGTGTCAAACCTAAAACGATGGTGATAGCACTACCTAAAATAGGCAGAAAGGCAAAGAATCCCATCCATGCACCATGTCCACCCATAAAGCGATAAGCTCTATCCAATGATTCTTTTTTCACTCGGAAATATCGTTCAAGCCACTCCAGTTTACCTAACCTGCCAAGACCATAATTTAACATTCCTCCCAAAACGTTACCTATACTACCATAGACAAGTAAAAGAACAGGATCTACGCCAGCTGCAAGCAAGCCAAGCATTACTGCTTCACTACTAAAAGGTAAGAAACTTCCTGCAAGGAATGCTGATAGGAACATTCCCCAATAACCATAATCTACAAGTAATTGTGTAAGAGATTCCATAAGTTGAATAGGGTGATGATGATAGCTGAATAAGAAAGAATGATAAACATCCAATTGGTTATCCTTGTGCGTGTTAGTGCAAAGAAATGGGCTATGAGCGGAGCTGTAGTAACAATCATTACGCTCAGTAATGCTTCATAATGCTGAGGTTGCAGAAAGAAGAAGACGATTGCTAAAAGATCTATTGTTACGAAAATCTGATAGAACAAACGGGTTCTAATATTGTCATTACGCTTTTGATTCATAAAATGAACAATACCAATCACAGCGCATACTAACACAAATGATAAAGTCAATACTTGACTAAAGTTCAGAAACTTTAAGTTGAATGGTTCGCCAAAAACAGCAATCTTAGTGAAATGATTGATGAGTATTGTAATGTCTCCTTTGACCACTAAGTATCCTGCATAGAACCAATAAGGAAGGATTATACCGAGAAGAGAGGCAACAAAATTGCGTGGACTCATCGAGAGAATATTGGTACGCATAATAACCCAGAGTACTGGTAGGAAGAAAAGAGTTTGTACCCAAACAATACTTGCCATACCTATACAGAAGAATGCATAGAATGTCCAACCAGGCGCATGTATGTTTTGATAGCAACGAAAAGCAAAGGTATAGAACCCTACAAAGCCTAACATGATGATGGCTGATTGGATAGATGGGAACATGAAGACAGCCATAGTCGCAAAAACTATAAACGAACATGACACCATTCTACTATAGATACGAATAAGCGCATTGGCATTATTCAGCTCCATCATAAGATAAGTAGACAGCAAAAGGCATATACCTGGTACTATTACTGAAGGGTTATATATCCCCGCAATAACCCATACAAGAGCAGCCGCTGAGACAACATATGCTTGTGTCCAGCGGCTTTCTGCTATTCGATTTTGAATGCGTTTTTGTTGCATAATAGATAATATGTGGAGATAGCCATGAGAAGTTGCTAAGTTATAAACAACTTAAAAGCTATCTCCTTACTTTCAAAGGGCTAAGACTATAGGTCTTGTCCTATATCTCTTCTAAAATATTTATCCGTAAATTCAATCTTCTGAGCTTCCGCAAAACTCTTCTTTAGTGCTTCTTCTTTATTCTCACCATAAGAAGACACTGCAATTACACGACCACCAGCAGTAACGACCTGACCTTCCTTCACAGCTGTACCGCTATGGAAAACTACAGAATCTTCAACCTTATCAAGTCCTGTGATTGGATAACCTTTCACATACTCTTCAGGATAACCACCGCTGACAAGCATTACACAAACGGCAGAGCGTGAATCAAATTCAACCTGTCGCTGATTGAGGTTTCCCTCTGCAACTCCTTCAAAGAGATCAACAATGTCACTCTTTAGACGTAACATGACACTCTCAGTCTCTGGATCACCCATACGACAATTGTACTCGATAACCATAGGTTCACCTTCTACATTAATCAAACCAAAGAAGATAAAGCCTTTATAATCAATACCCTCTGCCTTTAAACCATCAACAGTAGGACGGATAATGCGCTCTTCTACCTTTCCCATCCACTCCTTGGTAGCAAATGGAACAGGAGTAACACTACCCATACCGCCTGTGTTCAAGCCTGTATCATGCTCACCAATGCGCTTATAGTCCTTTGCTTCAGGTAATATCTGATAGTGAGTACCATCGGTAAGTACAAATACAGAGCACTCAATACCAGAAAGGAACTCCTCAATGACCACCTTTGCAGAAGCATTACCGAACATACCACCAAGCATTTCGCGTAGTTCCTTCTTAGCTTCTTCAAGCGTTGGAAGAATGAGAACACCCTTACCAGCAGCCAAGCCATCAGCTTTCAATACATAAGGAGCCTTAAGCGTCTCCAAGAAACGCATGCCTTCCTCTATTGTAGTACCATCGAATGTTTCGTAAGCTGCTGTCGGAATATTATGACGCTTCATGAAAGCTTTGGCAAAGTCCTTAGACCCTTCGAGTACAGCACCAGCTTTTGAAGGACCAATAACAGGAATATTAGCTGTGCGGCTGTCTTCCTTAAAACAGTCATAAACACCATTTACCAATGGGTCTTCAGGGCCAACAACAACCATATCAACCTTCTCTTCGACAACGAAATCTTTCAGTTTGTCGAAGTCATTTACTCCGATTGCAACGTTCTCACCGACTGCTCCCGTACCAGCATTACCTGGTGCGATGAAGAGTTTACTACACTTTGCACTCTGTGCAATCTTCCATGCCAAGGCGTGTTCACGACCGCCGCTACCTAAAAGTAATATTCTCATAAAGCTTTGCCCGTCCCCTCCGATGAAGGAGGGGGAGTGCAGTCTTGCTGCACATGGGTATTTTTTAATTGTTAGATATGATTATAAGCAATGCTCAAGCGTATTATTAACTTATTAGTTACGCTATTTTATTGGCTTCAGATAATCCTCAAAATACTGTGTAATACGCTCATGTAAGTGTACACTCTGGTGTCCACGCATGTTATGAGGTTCGCCAGGATAAACGAAGAAGTCGGGTTGTGTACCAGCAGCAATACAAGCCTTTAAGAAGGAATAAGAATGCTGAGGAACTACAACTGGGTCATTCAAGCCTGTAATAATCTGAAGTTTACCTTTAAGATCCTTTGCCTTTGTAAGGAGTGATGTCTGTGCATATCCTTCTGGATTAGTTTGTGGAGTATCCATATAACGCTCACCATACATCGCCTCATACCACTTCCAATCGATAACAGGACCGCCAGCAACTCCTACTTTGAACACGTCAGGATAGTTGGTAATCAATGAAGTCGTCATGAAACCACCAAAAGACCAACCATGAACACCTATACGATTCTGGTCAACATATGGGAGAGACTTTAAATACTTAACACCTTCCATCTGGTCTTTCATCTCTTCTTGACCAAGATGACGGAATGTTGCTTGCTCAAACTCCTTACCACGATTATCACTACCACGGTTATCAAGGATGAAAAGTAAATAACCTTTCTGTGCCATGTAGGTTTCCCAACCACGTGAACCCCAGTTCCATGAAGCCTCAACATTATGCGCATGAGGACCACCATAAACATAGATAACAGTAGGATACTTCTTATTTGGATCGAAGTTAACAGGCTTCACCATACGCCAGTATAAGTCTGTCTTACCATCTGCAGCCTTTATTGAACCGTTTGTATATTCTGGTACCGTATATCCTTCCCAAGGATTAGCAGCTGCAAAGTAATCATGACGCTGTGGCTTAGCATTCAAACTGATAATTTCATACTTACGAGGCACAGATGGTTCACTGTAATTATCCATGACAGCATTACCGTCTTCACTCAGTTTTGGATAATGATAACCACGGCCATTATCAAGTAGTGTGCGCTTTCCAGATGCTATATTCACAAGCCAAGTATTGCGTTGAATAGGATTACACTCGTTAGAAACGTAGACAATACTCTTCTGTTTGCTATTGAAGCCGAGTACTTCCAGTACAACCCACTTACCACTTGTGATCTGCTTAAGCTGTCGACCATCCTTATTAAAGAGGTAAAGATGATTATAACCATCCTTCTGACTCTGCAAGATAAACTCATTGTCGTTCCATGGTAAGAACTGAATTGGATGACATGGCTCAACAAATTTTGCGTCCGTCTCACGATAAAGTTCTTTCAGCTTAGCACCTGTAGCAGCATCATAAGAAACTAAACGGCAATCATTCTGGTCACGATTAAGTTCAAACATATAAACTGTTTTCTCATCAGGACTCCATGAGATGTTCGTAAAATAACGGTCGGTTGGGTCACCAGCTTGAAGATATACGGTCTTGTCGGTTGTAAGGTCATACACACCTACAGTTACCTTATGAGATGTTTCACCCACCATAGGATACTTAATAAGGTCAACCTTAGCAGCATGTGACTCACCCTTAGCAGGTTTCCAGTCTAACTCTGGAACATCAACGAGAGGATAGTCAGCAACCATACTCTGGTCCATACGATAGAAAGCTAAACGATTTCCCTTTGGACTCCAGTAGAGACCACCATTAATTCCAAACTCATCACGATGTACACTTTGACCATATACGATATCTCTTGAACCGTCTGTTGTTAACTGACGCTCTGTACCTTTCGCATCTGTAACATATAACTGATGGTCCTTTACCAGTGCAGTTGCACCAGATACCTTATTCCAATCACGTGCTTGAAGACCAGCTGGTCGATTCAAACGCTGCTCAAGTTTGTGTGTTTTGAAGTCTACATATAAGTCCTCATTACCATTCTGAACCTTCACAATAGGGCGATCAGCATAAGGGAATTCAGCACCATAGAGATGACGCACAACCTCATCCGAAGCTGATAAACCTGCCCATTTATTGATGTCATCTAATGAGAAGAGCGGTGTCTCCTTACCAGTCACTAAGTCAACTAACGAACAATTGTTAAGGTCTTGGCGTACCAACTTTCCTCCCCACCACGTAAGATAACGTGCTTCAGGGCGCATGTTGTAGAAGTTTTTACCGCCAAAGTTCAAATCCTCAAGGGTGAACTGCTTTTGTGCCATACTTTCAGTAGGACTTAAAAGTCCTGTGAAAGCACAAAGCCCGACAAGACTAATAAATGATTTAATCTTCATGATTATACGTGTTTTTACCACGGAATCCTCCGTGCTTGTTAGATTTATCAAATCGTTTGCCGCCAAACTTACGGTCATCATCACGACTGAACGAACGCTTGCGATCGTCATCACGTCGGAATGAACGCTTACGGTCGTCGTCTCCTCTTCTAAAAGAACGTTTGCGGTCTTCCACATCACGATCGAAACGAGGGCGACGCTCACGGTCTTCACGGAACTTACCACCACTGAATTTATTACGTTCTAAGCTATGGAAGGTGAATGAACGAATATCAGCTTCAGTATTCTCCTCATTTTCATCAAGACGTTTCTTAAACTCACGCTCCTTCTTGAAGCGATGCTTCTGTGCCATCTCACGCTTCTCATCTTCGGTCTTTACGACACCACCTTCGTGTCGGAAGTCACTCATCTTACCATCAAACATCTGGTAACGACGGAATTCACACTCCAATGAGCCATTGTAAACAGGAATCTTAATACTTGGTTTCAATCCAATCTGACGGAAACATTCCTCACGATAAGACAGAATCCAAGCCTCATTACCCATGAACTGATGCTTCAAACGTTCACCAATCATCTTATAGGTGCCGAGCAAATTAGGTGTAGAGATACGCTCACCATATGGAGGATTCATCACAATCATGCTCTTCTCCTTTGGCTGAGTGAAGTCTTTGAAGTCCTGCTGTTCGATGGTTACATATCTTGACAAACCAGCTGCGGCAACATTCATACGAGCCGTATTGACAGCCTTCATCTCTGTGTCATAGCCATAGATATGATGTGTAAACTCACGTTCTTGTGAATCATCATTATATATCGTATCGAACAATTCTTGGTCAAAATCAGGCCACTTCTCAAAAGCAAATTCTTTACGGAACACACCTGGAGAAATATTAAGAGCAATAAGAGCAGCCTCAACAGGTAAGGTACCAGAACCACACATTGGGTCGATAAAGTCTGTTTCACCTTTCCAACCCGTCATAAGAATTATACCTGCAGCCAAAACTTCATTCAATGGTGCCTCAACACTCTCTTGACGATAGCCACGGTGATGCAAAGACTCACCACTTGAGTCCAATGATAGGGTAGCATTATCCTCTGCCACGTGGATGTTCAAACGAATATCAGGATTGCTGACAGAGATATTTGGACGAGTACCAGTAAGCTCACGGAACTGGTCTACAATAGCATCTTTAACTTTGTATGTAACGAAGCGTGAGTTAGTAAACTCTTCAGAATAAACGACAGAGTCTACAGAGAAAGTCTTTCCAGGGAGGATATACTTACTCCAGTCTATCTTCATTATCTCCTCATACATATCTTCAGCACTCTTCGCCTTGAAATGTGCGATAGGTTTAAGGATACGAATAGCTGTGTGTAACTGGAAATTTGCACGATACATCATTTCCTTGTCACCCGTAAATGACACCATTCGGCGTCCTATTTGTACGTTATTGGCACCTAACTGTGTCAGCTCTTTTGCTAATACTTGCTCCAAACCCATGAAGGTTTTGGCGATGAGTTCAAATTCTTGCATTTATGTGATAAATATTTTTATATACGATGTTAAAATTAAATTAGCGGAAAACATTGTCTGATAACTTCAATAAGAATAACCTATTGGTTGCTTATCAAGTGCTCCCCTTTTCCCTTTCGAGGTGAGAATAGGGTAGACCCTTTATATTCCTCCGCCATATTCAAAGTCAATATCTAAGATATCTGTTTTATTCTGTTTATACTTCTTGGTTCGTGGACGCATATCTCGCGTAACCCACACATTGGCTCCAATGATACAGCCTTTCCCTATAGTGATACGGCCGAGGATAGTTGCATTGGCATAGACGACAACATCATCCTTTAGAATCGGGTGACGAGCAATTCCCTTAATAGGCTTACCATCTTTGTCAAGTGGGAAGCTCTTTGCCCCTAAAGTCACACCTTGGTAGAGTTTTACATGATTACCTATAATACAGGTTGCACCAATCACCACACCAGTACCATGATCAATGGTAAAATGTGTACCAATGGTCGCAGCTGGATGAATATCAATACCAGTCTCTGAGTGCGCCATTTCTGTAATCATGCGTGGAATAAGAGGCACATTCTCTAAAACTAATTCATGTGCCAAACGATAGTTAATAACAGCCTTAATAGCTGGATAACATGAAATTACTTCTCCCAAATTAGCAGCTGCAGGGTCACCATCAAAGGCAGCTTGTATGTCTGTTGAAAGTATTTTACGCAAGGTAGGGAACTTTCCGATGATACGTCCAGCTATCTTATCAGCCTCTTCCTGCATACAACGACGCGTATCAGCAGCATTCGGACAATGACAGTCTTCATTAAAACATAAACCAGCCATAACCTGCCGACATAGCAGTTTATGCAGTTGTTCTACATTTACACCGATTTGGTATTTTATCGTTTCAAAGTTAACAGACGAACGCCCATAAAAACCAGGAAAGAGAATAGAACGTGAAAGTTCAATAATCTCTTCCAATTCTTTAGCTGATGGCAATGGGTCTCCATCACGATGCTCATGGCAAATACCCTGCAACGCTTCCGGTTCAGAAAGTTCTTCAACGGTCTGTATAAGTTGCTGAGTGATGTCTTGTTTACTCATTGATACTGTATCGAGATGTAATTACGTTGCAAAGATAATGATTATTATCGGATTTTTATGAGTTTGTTCAAGAAAAATATACTAATTTTGCAGTGCTTTTTAAGCATCATTACAGGATAATTTAGATTCAAAAAGAATCTTATTCAGAATGCTTCAAATATTTAAATGATGAAATCAACTATATTTCCACGTACCATTAACATCTTATTCCTATCTGCCATTTGTGTAATCGCTTCTGCAACAAGATCTTCTCATAAGTCTTCAAAAAACACCAAACGTCAGTATGATGGCATTGACGTATCGCATCATCAGGGACAAATCGACTGGAAAGAAGTGGCAAAAGACAAACAAATTAAATTTGTATACATCAAAGCAACACAAGGAACAAGCATTAAGGATAAAAACTACGAACAGAACATTAAGGCGGCACGCCGTCAAGGTTTACGTTGCGGTTCTTACCACTATCTTTCATGCTCAACCTCCGTTAGGTCTCAGTTTCGCAATTTCCAGAAAGCTATGCGAGAACATAAACAGGATTTGATTCCAATGATTGACATAGAACATGATGGTGTAAGACGCTGGAGCAAGAAACAAGTACAAGACAGCGTTGCCTTATTTGCGAAATTAATAGAGAGGAAGTATGGTAAGAAACCACTAATTTATTCTCATGTAAGTTTCTATAATTCTCATCTTAGCCCTCGTTTCAATAAGTACTTCCTTTTCTTGGGTAGATATAGTTCAGTGCGTCCATCTATCAAGGGAGTAGGCCGACATAACATCTGGCAGTTCTCCGATCGTGGTAAAGTACGTGGTATTCGTGGTCACGTAGACCTTGATCGCTTCATGTCAGGAACATCTCTTGCAGCTATCCGTCTATAGTAATTTACAATTATTTGGGATTGTTGCAAAATAAATATAAACAGAGAAAAGTATGTTTCAAGCGAATAATTTATTCGTAATTTTGTAACCCATAAAAACTTAGATTACTTAAAACTTTCTTTTAAAGAAGAAAGAATGAGAGAACATTATAGCTTTTGAAAGAAGAAAATATCAATCGCTTTATGAGCTATAAGCCCCATAATTGATGATTAGAAACATATTAAGCAAGAATTTAATAAGTATGCGTAAAATAACTATAAATAAAACAATTATATCATTTCGCTCTGCACTACTTGCACTCTTATTCGTAACAACGAATAGTGTTCAGGCGCAAGAGTATCGTGAAGATCCACCGCTAACATTTCGCCCACTGCTACAAGAGCTTGGCACAGAACTTATACAAGGTAAGAAGGGTAGTATCGTTGCCATTGATCCAGCTACGGGTGAGGTGCTCTGTATGGTAACAAATTCACCTACAGGTCCTAATGATGCCCTTGCCATTGCAACTGCTTATCCTCCTGGCTCAGCCATTAAGCCAGCGCAAGCGTTAGTCTTCCTCTCAGAAGGAATCGTCAAACCAGACACCAAGATTGCCTGTCATGATGGTTTTCGAGATGGAAACATAAAGGTTAAATGCCATCCGCATTATTCTCCAGAAGCACTTGCAGGTGCATTGGCTGTATCGTGTAACACTTGGTTCTTGAAATCCTACCTATCAATGCTGAACAATACACAGAAGTATGGCTCTAAGGAGAAGGCTGTTACAACTTGGTGGGAATACATTGTTAGTATGGGACTTGGTGGTCCATTAGGTATTGACATGACTGGCGAAAAGGGCGGATTGGTTGCCAATGTGAACTATCTCTCACGCCGTTATAAGAATAATTGGGAGCCAAAAACAATTATGTGGGCAGGAATGGGACAGGGTGACATCACAGCCACTCCTTTACAGCTCTGTAATTTAGCCGTAACGATTGCAAATCGTGGCTACTTCTTTACACCACATATTCATAAAAGCGTAGACTGGGCACCCCTCCCTTCACGCTTCCTCACGCCACGTCAGACAAAGGTTCCTTCTTACATTTATGCGGATGTCATTAAAGGTATGCGCTTAGCAGTAACAAAGGGTACAGCGACCGTACTAAACGGAACAACCTATCCAGTTTGTGGAAAGACAGGAACAGCCGAAAACGCTGGTAAGGACCATTCTATTTTCATTGGTTTCGCACCGATGAATGAACCCAAGATTGCAATCTCTGTTTATATTGAACATGGTGGATTTGGTGCCGATGTAGCTGCCCCTATAGCAGGATTGATAATGGAGAAGTATCTTAAAGGTAAACTGAGTCCAAAATCACAAGCTATGGCAAAACGCATTGAGCGCATAAATACGATGGACAAGTAAAATCGTTTTGTAATAAAAAATCATACCCTTAAAAATCAATAGATGCTTAATAGCACTTCAATTAAGCATCTATTGGCTTCTAAAAGGTGCCCTTTTGAGGTCTTACTAACGCCCTTTTGAAGTCCAATTAAGCACCTTTTAATTTACCACTTTGCAACAAGTTGATAACTAAAGAGTTACAACACCCGCCCAAAACTCTATTTTCATACTTACAAATAGCTTTTTATAGCCTTAAACTTGTAAATATATTTCACACCAACACATATTTTTCTGAATCTTCAGGATTTTAAAGTGATAAGGTTTGCCACTTGTGTTTAGAGTTTGAAGCAATGTCACACGGAGGCACGGAGAGGACGGAGGATTATTAAAACAAAGCAATGGAAGGCACGGAGGCACCGTCGGTGCATAGAGTGACGGAGCTTGCTTGCAAATTCTATTAGCAATTTATCTACAAGCGTTTACCTCAAAATAGTTATCAAAAATCTGTAAGCTACACCTCCGTCGCTCTTTGTGCCGTCGGCACCTCCGTAACATTGCGTTACCTCCGTCCCCTCCGTGACTCCGTGTGCCTATTATATAAGACGTTTAGTTTATCACTGCATATTTCGGAAGAACCTTTTTTCTTTAGCAAGATTTGATAATAACATTAATAAAAAAACCCCCATTCTCACCTTTAAAATAGGGTAGAGAATGGGGGCAAAGTTTATTAGATTATTTTATATTCTCATTACTTCCTTAACGCCCTTCACTGTTCTGAGTTTCTTGATGAGCATATTCAACTTGGAATTATCATCAAGAAGAACAACGAGGTTACCAGAGAAAAGACCATCATTCGAATCAATATTGATAGAGCGCATCACTATCTTCTCATCTTTTGAGATGATATTTGAAATGTTGCTCACAATACCGATGTCGTCATTACCTATGACACGCAGTGTAATAGCATACTGGGATGTACCCTTGCCACTCCAACGTGCCTTAACAACTCGATAGCCAAAACGCTTGCGCATCTCAGGTGCATTGGGACAATCATCGCGGTGAATCTTTATTCCTCCACTGACTGTCACAAAACCAAAGACGGGATCTCCATAGATAGGGTGACAACACTTTGCAAGCGAGAAGTCTAAACCTTTGAGATTTTTGTCAATGACAAGGACATCATCATTCTTCTTCAGATATTCTGTCGTAGGGTTCTCAAACTCAAAGTTCTCTGCACTCTCAGTCTCTTTTGTCTGATTGAGGTTGTGTGCATGATTGTAAACCTTCTGATATTCCTCGATGACATAGTTCGGATCAAGCTTCTCATCGGCAATCTGCTTATAGAATTCAGAAACCTCCTTGAAGCCTAACTTACGAATGAGTTGACCCATCGTAGAGTCTTCTATCTCAATCTTCTTATTCTTAAACCTACGTTCGAGCAATTCCTTCGCATATAGACCATCTTTTACCTGCGTCTCTTTTAGCGCAAGACGTATCTTTGCCTTTGCTCGAGATGACTTACATATATTCAGCCAATCACGATTAGGCTTCTGCGTCGTGGAGGTTAGAATCTCTACAGAATCACCACTATGTAACTCGGTTCGGAAAGATACATTCTTTCCATTTATCTTTCCACCGACACATTGATTTCCAATCTTAGAGTGGATGTGATAAGCAAAATCGAGTACTGTCACACCTTTTTGAAACTTTAGAAGGTCGCCTTTTGGTGTAAAGACATAAATCTCCTTTTCGTAAAGGTCAGATCTAAACTCGTCCATCACCTCAAGGTTGTTACCAGCTTCAAGGGCAGAACGAATAGAAGCTAACCAGTTATCCATTCCGCCTTCCGCCTTCACTCCTTTATATCTCCAGTGTGCAGCAAGTCCATGTTCGGCAATCTCATCCATACGTTCTGTACGAATCTGCACTTCTACCCATTTCTTATCAGGTCCAAGCACAGTGATATGCAAACATTCATAACCATTGGACTTTGGCACAGAAAGCCAGTCGCGGAGTCGCTTTGGGTTTGGCTGATACATATCCGTCACTATCGAATATGCCTGCCAACACTGCATTTTCTCCTTGTCTTCTGGTGAATCAAGAATGATACGAATGGCAAAGAGGTCATAAATACCTTCAAAGCCACACTTCTGCTTCTTCATCTTCTGCCAGATAGAATGGATTGACTTCGTGCGACCTTTAATATGAAACTTAAGCCCTGCTGCTTTAAGTTGCTCACTAACAGGAGTAATAAAACTACTGATATAAGCATCACGTACCTTCTTGGTTGCATTCAACTTATCTTTTATATGATAGTAAGCATCATGCTCAAGATACTTTAAAGAAAGGTCTTCCAACTCACTCTTTAGCTGGTATAAACCTAACTTATGTGCCAAAGGAGCATAAAGATAGCTTGCTTCTTCAGACACCTTTCGTTGCGCTTCCTTATTCTCAACGTCACGAATCTGCCGCATAAGGTTGACACGGTCAGCTATCATAATTAAGATAACACGCATGTCTTCTGCGAAAGACAGCAGAAGGTTTCGAAAGTTTTCACTCTCGATAACTGGCGTTTTCTTATAAAGTGTCTGAACACGAATAAGCCCATAGATAATCTTCGAAGCACCATCACCATACAACTTGCTTATCTCATCAAGTGAAAGGATTCCTGCTTGAACACTTTGATAGAGCAAAATCGAAATGACAGACTCACGATTTAAACCGATATCCTTGACTGCAATGAAAGCTGTCTGTAGTGAACAAAGAATAGGATTCAAGCCAAAGACATTGCGTTGTATGCTATTCTCTGATATTATCTTATCCAAATGTTCGCGCAATTTAGGAAGATCATTCTCATAAAACGTTTCCCCAAGTGGCTTCTTCAGACTTTCGAATATCTGTTCAGATAATTCTCTTTCCTTATCCGTATAAATGAATTTCTCTTCCATAGGCATAATATATTCTATTTTCCAAAGGCAAAGATACAAAGAATTTCGATATAATTAGAAATAAATGTGTCAAATAGTTCCTTTCTTTCGGTTTAATTCGTTATTTTTGCAGTTAAAATACAATCTTTTTAATACCTTACCATTATGTTGAAGAAAGAAGACCTAAAACAGATTCATGACAAAGGAATAAGTGAGGAACAGATAAATAGACAGTTGGAAGACTTCAAAAGAGGCTTTCCTTACTTGAAGCTTGAAGGTGCTGCAACACCAAAGAAAGGTGTTATGGTACTCGATAAGAATGCTTGTGAGGCTGCTTGCAAAGCATGGCAGCATTATCAAACTCATGGGCATAAAGTTGTCAAGTTTGTTCCAGCATCTGGTGCAGCCAGTCGCATGTTCAAAGACCTTTTTGCATTCCTCAATGGAAATAACGAGGCACCAGTTAGTGATTTTGAAAAGGAGTTCTTCTCAAATATTCACCACTTTGCGTTCTACGAGGCGTTATCAGCCAAATGTCAGCAGCTGGAAGGTAAGACTATCGATGCGTTGATAGCTGAAGGACGATACAAAGCTGTCGTTGCTACATTATTAAATAAGGAAGGATTAAATTACGGACAGCTACCTAAGGGGTTACTGTTGTTCCATTCTTATAACGATGGAGCACGTACTCCAATGGAAGAACATTTGGTTGAAGCTGCTCGGTATGCGGAAAGTAACAAGCAAGCACACGTACATTTCACCGTATCACACGAACACTTAGCCTTCTTCAAACAAAGGGTAGCTGACAAGCAAGCTAAATTTGAAGGTAAATTCGGTGTAAACTTTGATATTTCTTTTTCTGAACAGAAGCCAAGTACAGATACAATTGCTGTAAATCTTGACAATACTCCTTTCCGTAATGAGGACAACTCATTATTGTTCCGTCCAGCCGGTCATGGCGCATTGATAGAGAATTTAAATGATTTGGATGCTGAGATCGTATTCATTAAGAATATAGATAATGTGGTACCAGACCGCTTGAAGGAAGAAACCATCAGTTGGAAGATGATTATTGCAGGTAAACTTGTAACCTTACAAGAGCGTGCTTTTGCTTATCTTCACAAACTGGAGGAAGGTAATTGCACACATTCAGAACTCGAAGAGATACTTGAATTCTTACAGAATGACCTCCCTTGTGAGAAGCATGATGTGGCTTCTTTGAATGATACAGCACTGGCAGAATACTTATATAAGAAGTTAAATCGTCCAATGCGTGTATGCGGTATGGTAAAGAACGTTGGTGAACCAGGTGGCGGTCCGTTCCTTGCTTATAATCAAGATGGTACTGTCAGCCTTCAAATTCTTGAGAGTTCTCAGATTGACAAGAACAACGAAGCATCTATGAAGATGTTTACAGAAGGTACACACTTCAATCCTGTTGATCTTGTTTGCGCTATCAAAGATTACAAAGGCAATGCTTTTGACTTGACAAAGTATGTAGATAAGTCAACAGGCTTCATCAGTTCAAAGTCAAAGAATGGTCGTGAGCTTAAGGCATTGGAACTTCCGGGCTTGTGGAATGGTGCTATGAGCGATTGGAATACAGTCTTTGTAGAAGTACCACTCGGCACTTTCAACCCAGTAAAGACTGTCAACGATCTTCTGCGTGAACAGCATCAATAAACATTATAAACATCATAAATAAACGTCATAAGTACAAAACTTAGTTTCGTTCACGATAAACTCAATTATTCCCAACCCTTAGAAAACTGATTTCTAAAGGTTGGGAATCTTATTACCCATGAATGTTACGATATTAATTATTTGACATACAGACACTACGGATCAACTCATACTAAACATAATTAGATACGATGTCTATCTGTCTTCTACAAACAACGTATTCCCTTATTAATTAAAGTTTGTAAACTATTTTTATGCACTTCAAAACCAATATATGCTCTTTTGACTTCTAAAAGATGCCTAATTGGCTTGCAAAAGGTGCCCTTTAAGACCCTTACTAACGCCCTTTTGAAGTCCAATTAAGCACCTTTTATTTTACTACTTGATAACTACCTGATTCTCTGTTGATTGCAAACCTGCCTCTTATATATGTTTTTGCCGTTAGTTATAGATGTTTTCTTTGAAATTATGTAATTATTTTTCAAACTTTTATCTGCATATTTTCGAAGTCTAAAAAGAAATGATTTTCAATGTCAGAGGATGATAATAGGATAGAATGTTGACTATCTTAGCCAAATTTTTATTTAATGAATGGCTATGGTTCTTCCATTAAAGCAATACGAAAAGTGTCCACACATTTAACGGAAGAACCCTATTATATCCTATTCATCCACAGAATAATATCAAAAAAAGATAAGAGAAATCTTGTAAGGTTCAAATAAAAATTATACCTTTGCGCCACAAAAGACACATTTAATGATGTTTCACCTTATGAAACGTCGACACTATCAAATGTAATTTCCCATACATATTTATATGTTAAGCAAAGAAGAATTATTAGAGAAAGAAGTTTCTGAACTTGAAGCTATTGTTCAGAGTACTGGTGCTGTTTACTCACCTGGAGATGATAAGGATAAGCTCGTTTATGCCATCCTTGACCGTCAGGCAGAAGAGGCAGGTACAGCACATCCCTTAGAATCAAAGCGTAAGCGTACCAGAATAGCACGAAAAGATACCGACAGGGTTTATTCGGTACATGGTGAAGAAGGGGAAAACTTCGACGTACAGAAGAATAAAAACATGGCAACAAGTCAGCCTTCATTGTTCAAAGAGTTGCCTGAAACAAAGGACGATAAGACTGAAGAAAAATCTCCAGAAGAAATATTAGCATCTATTCCTAAGCATCGTGGTCGTAAATCTAAGGCTGAATTAGAGGCTATTGCGGCTGCAGAAGCAGCTATAAAGGCAAAAGCAGAAGAAGCACAGCAGACTGAAGAGCCTGTAGAGGAGGCTCCCGTAGAGAATGTAGAGCCATCTGTTCCAGAGGATTTCATCCCAGAAGATCAGTTCTCTAACGTACCACAGCAGGAAGAGAGTGAAGGTAAAGAAGAATTATTGGCACGCCTTCAGGAGAAGGTTAACGCACATAATATGAATATGGAACCAGCTGGTTACTCTGTATTACCTGATGGTGTATGGGCAGGTGACCCAGGAGATGGTACAGATTTCATTCCAGTTGTTGACCTACCAATTGAAGATCAGGGTATTGTTCCAAACTATGATATGTTTGATCAGCCTACAACTCCTGCTCAGCTACCGTCAACTCCGGTCTATGATAATGCCCCAGTTGCTAACAATGCGAACTATGATTTCTCTGACCTTATCAAGGCAAACGGTGTTCTTGAGGTAATGCCTGATGGTTATGGCTTCCTCCGTTCAAGCGATTATAATTACTTAGCATCACCTGATGATGTGTATATTGCAAACAATCAGATTAAGCAATATGGTCTGAAGACAGGTGACGTTGTAGAATGCCACGTACGTCCACCACATGAGGGTGAGAAGTATTTCCCACTGACAAGCATTGATAAGATTAATGGTCGTAAGCCTTCTGAAGTACGTGACCGTATACCTTTCGAACATCTTACACCACTCTTCCCTGAGGAGAAGTTCACACTCTGTGGCGATCCTCGTACAACTAATCTTTCAACACGTATTGTAGATCTCTTCTCACCAATCGGTAAGGGACAGCGTGCATTGATTGTTGCGCAGCCAAAGACGGGTAAGACTATCTTGATGAAGGATATTGCAAATGCTATTGCAGCCAACCATCCAGAGGCTTACTTGATGATGCTCTTGATTGATGAGCGTCCTGAGGAGGTTACCGATATGGCACGCACAGTAAATGCAGAGGTTATTGCTTCAACATTTGATGAGCCTGCAGAACGCCACGTTAAGATTGCCGGTATCGTTTTGGAGAAGGCAAAACGCATGGTTGAATGTGGTCATGATGTAGTTATCTTCCTTGACTCAATCACTCGTTTGGCACGTGCTTACAACACTGTAGCACCAGCATCTGGTAAGGTCTTGACTGGTGGTGTGGATGCCAATGCATTGCAGAAGCCAAAGCGTTTCTTCGGTGCTGCACGTAATATTGAGGGTGGTGGTTCTTTGACTATCATTGCAACAGCCTTGATTGATACTGGTTCTAAGATGGATGAGGTTATCTTCGAGGAGTTCAAGGGAACAGGTAATATGGAGTTGCAGCTTGACCGTAGCTTGAGTAACAAGCGTATCTTCCCAGCTGTTAACTTGGTTGCTTCAAGTACACGTCGTGATGACCTCCTCCAGGATCGTACAACACTTGATCGTATGTGGATTCTCCGCAAGTACATTGCTGACATGAATTCTATCGAGGCTATGAACTCTATCCACGACCGTATGAGACGTACAGAGAACAATGAGGAGTTCCTGTTGTCGATGAATGATTAATGAAATCAGATTATTGAAACTTATTGTTCTTTTCTAACAGTAAGTTTACAGTATTAGTAAAATAGAAAAAGTGTATCGAAAGTATGAAACGGTATTGTTTCCTCTTGATACACTTTTTTTGTTTATATACAATTTCACCCAACTGTCGAAAAGTTTCCGTTTGTCCTATTATTTCACAACCTGCTTTTTTAAAGATGCTTAATTGGATTCGAAAAGACGCCCAATTGGCTTGCAAAAGATGCCCTTTTCGATGCTAACTAACGCCCTTTTGAACCCTTACTAAACACCTTTTAAAACATGGTTTTATAATATGCTGAATTGCTGATAGTTACAAAGATGATTTTAAGATATCATTTCTTATGCTTTTAGGGAGTAAAGATAACAAATTATGTAATATATTTTCAAATTAGAAAACATAAAATATCAGGTGCTTTAAGAATATAAAAACACGATGTTTTGATAACTGAATAATCCCTTATTTCTTGATAAACCTAACATTTGCATAGCCAACAAGCTTATCGGTACGTCCTCCTTGTGGACGGAAATAAATAAGGGCTTGATAGCTATTTTCGGTTTGATAATGGCTATTGTCAACTCTAAAAGACGAGAGTCTACCTTGCTCATCTGCAGCAAGGAACTGATAGTTATAATAACCTAACTTCAAAGGGACTACTGCCTCATAATATCCACCAGTAGAATTATATGTCATCTCATAAGTAGGAAGCAGACGGTCATAAGTCCAATCACCATTCAAAAATATTCTGTAAGGGTTGGGGGAAGGTACGTTTAACTGAAAATGAGTCAGCATATAGTCACTCGTTGTATTTATCTCAACATTATCAGAGTTACGTATCAAAAATGCACCATCAGCATCTTCATCATACAGATAATTTAAGAATGGAGTAGTAGGGAAGAGATAGGCATGAAAATTCTTACCATCCCAACCAATTTTATCTACGCCCATAGAAGCAACATCGGTTGAGAGAATCTCAAACTTCCTATATTCATTACCCGCCCAAAAGATATAATCCTGATTGTGCGACCATCGTAAACCATTTGGCATGACATACTGCGGTTTACTATTCCAACGAGCATCAAGCCAATTACGGTTTTGTAATACTACTGTCTTAATCTGCTCCTGTGGATTACTTACTATGTAAGTGCCATAATCTATCAGCATCTCAGCCTGCTGTTGCTCACGGTTAATCGACTGATCTGTTTGTGTAGTTATATTCAATCTAACACCCATAGAACTCTCTGCAGGTTCTGTAAGCATAAAGCAAGCTGTAAGTAAAGGGTGGTCAGAGCTACTATCATCATCATAGACATATAGACGATAATTGCCAGACAACTTTGGTTGGCAATTATCATTTGGAATATTCAAATGATAATGTGTGTAAAGTGTATTCGTTAGGGTAGACTCCTTTACATCATCTATTGTGTTTCCTGCTATAAAACCATCTACGACATCACTTTCAAAGAGTCCGACGGAAGGCTTCCAATCAGCTTCACAATGCTCTAACCGATAAGTCAGACGGCGGTAAGTGTGTGTAAGATCGTCAAAATCTATACTTATCTTTCCGTCATTGAGTACCATGATAGGCAAGTCCATCCACTTCTGATTAGCAACAACCTGCAATGAACGAATATTATCGTCATTGATTTGATGTCGCTGAGCAAAAGCAGAAAAGGGGAGAAGACAAGCTAAAAAATAGGTGAATATAAAGATTAATCTCCTCATTCTTCTTTATCCAATAAATCTTTGAGGAAGCAATCGAGGTCCTTATCTAAATCATGCATGAGGTCGCCACCTATAATAGCAATGTCATCATCAACAAGATAAAGTTCTGCAATATTATTCTTATCATCATCTTCAAGGATGAAACTATAAGGTTTCATGATTGACATATTCTCAATAACGTTCTTAGTACGATTAAGTTCTGAACGTAAGATACATGCTGCTTCTTGATAAAAATTATCACTCTTATTATCAATCCATTGGTCGATGACACAACGAGTAATCTCATCATCTCCATCGTCAAAAGCCATAAGGTCACCACTATCTTGCGATACACGCAAATGAATATCAGTCATAGGCATATCACAGTCATTAGCAGTAAATTTCTGTGCAACTTTCTTCAAAAAGCGTTCAATCTGTTGCTGGGTCTGTTCAGTTTCTGTCATGTCCTTGGTATATGTTTATTTTATAACAACGACAAATATACAAAAAGTTTTCGATTTTGTATATATGAACACATTTTTTTACGCTCTTTTTTTGATGATTATAAAAAAAACATTATCTTTGCAACATAACTCATTGAAATAAAACAGCCTAAATAAGGAAAACAATATAAAATGAAACAAACAATTCTTGTTACTGGAGGAACGGGATTTATTGGTTCACACACAAGTGTAGAGCTGATAGAAGCTGGTTATGAAGTCGTTATTGTTGACGATTTATCTAACTCTAAAATTGAGGTTTTAGATGGTATTGAAAAAATAACGGGCGTTAGACCAGCTTTTGAGCAGGTTGACCTTCGTGATCGTGAAGCTACAGAAAATGTCTTCCGTAAATATCCTAAGATAGAAGGTATTATTCATTTCGCTGCTTCTAAGGCAGTAGGCGAGAGTGTACAGCTTCCTTTGATGTATTATAGAAACAATATTGTTTCATTGTTGAATCTATTGGAACTTATGCCAAAGTACAATGTAAAGGGAATTATCTTCTCAAGTTCTTGTACGGTATATGGTCAGCCTAAGCCTGAAAACCTACCTGTTACAGAGGATGCTCCACATCAGAAAGCAACTTCACCATACGGTAATACTAAGGAAATCAACGAGCAAATTATCTTAGATTATATTAATAGCGGTGCCGATATTAAGAGTATCGTATTGAGATATTTTAATCCTATTGGTGCACACCCATCAGCATTGATTGGTGAGTTACCTAATGGTGTACCAAATAACTTGATTCCTTTTGTTACACAGACAGCTATGGGTATCAGAAAGGAATTGACCATCTTCGGTAATGATTATAACACACCTGATGGTACTTGTATCCGTGACTACATCTATGTTGTTGATTTGGCAAAGGCTCACGTTGCAGCTATGGCACGCGTACTTGACCAGGATACAGAGAAGATTGAGTACTTCAACATTGGTACAGGTAGTGGTAACTCTACAAAGGAGATTGTCGAAACCTTTGAAAAAGCTACTGGTGTTAAGGTAAACTGGAAGTATGGTCCACGTCGTGAAGGCGATATCGAAAAGATCTGGGGCGATTGCACCAAAGCCAACACAGTATTGGGTTGGAAAGCTGACACGCCATTGGCTGACGTTCTCGCAACTGCTTGGAAATGGCAGGAGAAGCTCAGAGAAGACGGAGTTATGTAGAAATCATTTTTTACGATTAATAATAGTCAAGATTAGTAAGCAAAAACAATATTGCAGGTGTATCCTGCTTTATTTTGTGTTTGTGTTGTTGTTATCCCTCGATGTGAATCGAGGGATAATTTTTATACCCTTAAATCAGTCCTACTATTTATCAATGCTGTCCGCTAAACATTTACGCTATCATCAGTGTTTATAGTATTCCACCTTATATACAACTACTATAAAGTCGCTCTCCATTCATTTTCAAGCAATGTATTGTTGCCCAGCACAAGTAGTGCTCATGCTCAGCACAATTGGTGCTCATGCTCAGCACGAGTGGTGTTGAGGCTTAAACACATTACAAAATATAGATAGGAGAGGGATAACTTATATTACAATCAATAAGAAGAACAGAACTATTATCTACTATACAATTAAGGCTAATTATACTTCTCAAGAACTATATTAAGGTAAAACAGAACAACATTAAGGATAAAAAGATTAAAAAAGAACAACTTTTATCCGTATAAATTTGCGAATATGGGATATAATCTATAATTTTGCACATAAGATTTGCGATGTGCAAGTAACTAAATGAATAATTACAAGAGTATGTCAATATCAAAGACCAGACAAAAGCTTGTTGATGTAGCACGCCAACTTTTTGCAAAAAATGGTATTGCCAACACAACGATGAACGACATCGCCAAGGCTTCAGGTAAAGGTAGACGCACACTCTACACTTACTTTAAGAGCAAGGACGATGTGTATTATGCTGTTATTGAGTCTGAGCTGGAGCGTTTATCAGACAAGTTGGACGAAGTAGCTGCTAAAAACATCAGCCCTCAGGATAAAATCATCGAACTCATTTATACACACCTTAGTATGATTAAAGAGACTGTGATGCGTAATGGTAATTTGCGCGCAGAGTTCTTTAGGAATATATGGATGGTAGAAAAGGCGCGAAAGAACTTCGATGAAGACGAGATTGAACTCTTCCGTAAAGTTTATTCTGATGCCAAGGAAGACGGAGATTTTGATATTGAAAACGTTGAACTTGTAGCAGACATCACACACTATTGTATCAAAGGACTTGAAGTACCATTTATCTACGGTCGCTTAGGTCATGGACTAACAGAGGAATCTTCACGTCCACTTGTGGCTAAGGTTGTGTATGGTGCATTAGGAAAAAGCGGACTGAAATAAATCATTATACTATCATGTGATTTCAGTTAGCTTGCTTATTATAAACTTATAAACTAACAATATAAATCAAAACAACATGAAATTATTGGAAGGTAAGACAGCCCTGATTACAGGTGCTGCACGTGGTATTGGTAAGGCTATCGCATTGAAGTTTGCAGAGGAGGGTGCAAACGTTGCATTCACCGACCTCGTTATCGACGAGAATGGCAAGGCTACAGAGGCAGAGATTGCTGCTTTTGGCGTAAAAGCTAAGGGTTATGCAAGTAATGCTGCAGACTTCGCACAGTCTGAAGAGGTTGTAAAGCAGGTTAAGGAGGAATTCGGTTCTATTGATATCCTCATCAATAATGCTGGTATTACGAAAGATGGTCTTATGCTTCGTATGACTGAGCAGCAGTGGGATGCAGTTATCGCAGTAAACCTTAAGAGTGCCTTCAACTTCATTCACGCTTGTGTACCAGTGATGATGCGTCAGCGTGGTGGTAGTATTATCAACATGGCAAGTGTTGTTGGCGTTCATGGTAATGCTGGTCAGGCTAACTATTCAGCTTCAAAGGCTGGTATGATTGCTTTGGCTAAGAGTATAGCTCAGGAGATGGGCCCTAAGGGAATTCGTGCCAATGCTATTGCTCCAGGCTTCATTGATACAGCTATGACACAGGCTTTGGATGACAATATCCGTAAGGAATGGACTTCAAAGATTCCTCTTCGCCGCGGAGGTACTGTTGAGGATATAGCAAACACAGCCGTTTACCTTGGTTCTGAACTGTCAAGCTATGTTACAGGTCAGGTTATCCAGGTTGATGGCGGTATGAATATGTAAAGTTTCTTCCCTCCCTCCTGTCAGCAATGCTGAAAGGGTAGGGAGGGAGAATTTAGTTCGCTTCTATAAATTCTTTACTTATTTGACAAGTGGTTAGACCTTTCTTCTAATACATACAGCGAAAAAGGAAGATTTTATATAAGCTGTTTCTCTATAATTGTTACTACTGATAATCTTTTATTATAGCTCTCTATAAGGCTTTTCTTACTATGGAAGTACTTTACGAAGATAATCATATCATCATCGTCTACAAAGAGGCAGGCGAGATTGTACAAGGTGATAAAACGGGTGATAAACCTTTGTCAGAGATTGTCAAACAATGGATAAAGGAGAAATACCAGAAACCTGGGAATGTATTTTTGGGTGTTGTACATAGACTGGACCGTCCTGTGGCAGGATTGGTTGTCTTTGCCAAGACATCAAAAGCGCTTACAAGGCTAAACGATATGTTCCGCAATGGTGAGGTGCATAAGACTTATTGGGCTATTGTTACGCGTCCACCATTTGAGACAGAGGCTACACTAACAGACTGGCTTGTACGTAACGAACGCCAGAATAAGAGTTATGCTTATAATCACCAAGTACCAACTTCTAAGAAATCTATCTTACATTATAAGGTAATCAATCAGTCAGAACGTTACACACTATTAGAGATTAATCTGATGACAGGTCGTCATCATCAAATCCGTTGTCAGTTGTCTAATATGGACTGCCCTATAAAAGGCGATTTGAAATATGGTGCTCCGCGTTCTAATCCAGATGGCAGTATTTGTTTGTTGAGCCATCGCGTTGAATTCATTCACCCTGTTTCAAAGGAGAAGATCTGTATAGAATCACCACTGCCAAAAGATAATTTATGGCAAGCAATAGGTAAATTCTAATTGAGAAGCCTAATTTTAGTAAGACTGATAGCCCCAGCTTTCTTTGGTTATTACCATCCGCACAACATGTGCGGGGCATCAACAAGATATGTGCGAGGCCTCAACACAGTATGTGTGGAAGCATCGCACATAATAAGATAAGTATTAAAACTTCAAGAGAAGATAGTCAAATAAACTATATTTCCTCCTTAATTTATTCCACGTTCATTCAATGCTTTAGCATACTGAGCAGCATTCACTTGATGCTCTTCATATGTCTTGGCAAAGTTATGTGTACCACTAAAATCCTCCTTAGCACACATGTAGATATAATCATGATGAACATAATTCAATACAGCATCAATAGCTGCCACAGATGGAATACGTATTGGGCCAGGAGGAAGACCGCGATATTTATAGGTATTATAAGGATTATCAATCGTAAGCCACTTCTGATAGATACGATGAGCAGTAAAGTTCTTTGTAGCAAACTTTATTGTTGGATCAGCCTGCAAAGGCATATTCATGTGTAAACGATTGATATACATACCTGCAATCTTTGGCATTTCTGCCTCATTATCGGTTTCTTCGTCAACAATACTTGCAAGCGTAACAATCTCACTTTCAGTAAAGCCAGCCTGTTTCGCCTTCTCTTTACGTTCAAAGTTCCAGAACTTCTTGTTCTCTTCACTCATCTTATCGAGAAACTTATCGACTGAAGTATTCCAATAGAAATCGTATGTATTAGGAATAAACATTGCAGGGATGGTTTCTGGAGTAAAACCATACTTCTTACAAGTTTCTTTTGATTTAAGACGAGAAAGGAATTCTGAACGTGAGAACATCAGCTTTTCGCTCACATCAGTGGCAAGATCTTCAATCGTTCTTACTGACCTAATCGTAATCTTCACAGGGGCTTGAAGACCATTAATAATATGACGTGAAGTCTGAAGAGAACCAGAAGAACCAACAGTAAATCTACCAGGACGGATATGATTTGAATATCCCATAATTCCTGCAAGCTGCTTGAATACCCAAAAACCTTGAGGAGTTGAGATTGGCTGAAGCTTAGCATATACTGAGTCTATATTGTCGTTCTCATCAATAAGAACATATTTTTCTTTCCCTGTACGGGACATTCCCGAGAAGAAAAGAAAGTATGCTACACCTGCTAATATCGCAAAAATTGCAACAATAATCCAACGGGACGTTGTCCCTTTGTTCTTTCCTTTAGATTTTGCCATCGTCTTTACTTTATAATTCTGAAGTGCAAAGGTACAATTTTAAAGTACAAAACGAGCAATGACATGCGACTTTGATTATATCTTTTTTGAAATTTAAGAGAAAAGATAAGCTATTGTCCGTATAATTGTGTACTTTTGTCTGAGGTAAATAAAAGGATAATGAAAGAATTTGATACATATATCTTTGATTTAGATGGTACGTTGCTAAGTACATTAAACGACTTGGCTGCAAGTACAAACTATGCACTTCGTTGGGCTGGGATGCCTGAACGTACAATAGAAGAAATACGTATGTTTGTGGGAAATGGAGTAAAACTACTCATGGAACGTGCCATTCCTAATGGTATTAATAACCCTAAGTTTGAGGAGACTTACGCCAAGTTTCGTGAACATTATTTGGAACATAATCTTGACACAACCAGTCCTTACGAGGGTATTCCAGCGTTATTACGCGAATTAAAACGCCGTGGTAAGAAGCTTGCTATTGTAAGCAATAAGTTCTATGCAGCAACACAAGACCTCGCAAAACATTTCTTTCCAGACACAATAGAGGTGGCAATAGGAGAGCGCGAGACTATTAGAAAGAAGCCAGCACCAGACACCGTGTTAGAGGCTCTTCGACAATTAGGAGCATCAAAGGAAGGTGCTGTATATATTGGTGACAGTGATGTAGATATAATGACAGCCAAAAACTGCGGATTACCATGCATAAGTGTGCTTTGGGGATTTCGTGATAAAGACTTTTTAATACAGCATGGTGGCACTATATTCGTTAATAAACCATCTGAGATTTTAGGCGAATAATCTTTTTGCTTATTCTTACTTGCTATATATGAAGTCATAGAGACTTCATATATAGCAATTCTTTTTTATTCCAATCGACCTTAAAAAAATGATAAATAGGGCTTTATAACCCCTATTTATCATAACTACCATTATCTTAAAAAACGATAAGCACGTTTTGTGTTCATGCTCAGCACATATGGTGCTTACCATTAACACCATATGTGTTAGGCATAAAAACGCTGCGTAAAGATAGCAAAATAGAATTTATTCATGGTGATATGGTTCACCTTTTATAATTGTGCAAGCACGATAAAGTTGTTCTGTAAAGATGAGCCTGACCATCTGATGTGAAAAAGTCATACGTGACAATGAGATCTTTTCATTGGCACGTGCATAAACATCTGGGGAAAAACCATAGGGTCCACCAATGATAAAAATAAGTCGTCGAGCCGTATTTTGTTTTTGTTTCAACCAATTTGCATATTCAATAGAACGAAATTCAGCACCATGTTCGTCTAACAATACGACCGTATCAGAAGGCTGAATTTCTTTCAAAATCAATTCACCTTCCTTTTGTTTTTGTTGATCTTCAGAAAGGCTTTTCGTATTTTTTAATTCTGGGATTGTCGTAATACTAAATGGCATATAATGCTCAATACGACTGACATAATCATCTATACCAACCTTAAATATCTTACTCTGTGTTTTCCCAACAAGGATGAGTATCGTCTTCATATTAAAACTTCTTTATTTCTTCCCACAGTCTTTGCACTGGCAATCCCATAACATTAAAATAACTACCGTTAATAGATGTAACCCCAACATAGCCAATCCATTCTTGAATACCATAAGCCCCTGCTTTATCGAAAGGCTTATAATGCTCTATGTAATAGGTGATTTCATCCTCCGAAAGCTGCTTAAATGTCACATCAGTAGTCACTGAGAAAGCATGTTCCTTATCAGTTGTCAATAAACAAACACCCGTAATAACCTGATGCGTTCTACCACTGATAAGCTGAAGCATACGACGTGCATCCTCTGCATCCTTAGGCTTTCCAAGCACCTCATCTCCAACAATTACCACCGTGTCAGCCGTAATAACAAGGTCGCCCTCTCCTATCAATGTACGATAGGGGGCTGCCTTCTCACGAGAAATATAGCCAGCTACTTCAACAGCTGGTAGATTATCAGGATAAGATTCAGCAATATCAGGCAACACTTTTACCTCAAAATCCAAGTCCAAACCACCTAAAAGTTCACGACGACGCGGCGAATTACTCGCAAGTATTATACGTTTCATTATATTACAGTTTACCAGCCAAAAGCCTTTTCATTCAATACCCATTTCCCTTGAGCCTTCATCACCTGCTCAAGAATATCACGTGCAACACCATATCCTCCCTTACAATCACTAACGTAGGTTGATATCTCTTTGATTTCTGCACAAGCATCCTTTGGACAGCAAGGACAGCCAGCACGCTTCATCACTTCGTAATCAGGAATGTCATCACCAACATATATGATTTCTTCTTCTTTCAAATCATACTTCTTAAGAAACTCTTCCCAAGTGCGTATCTTCATCGAACAGCTAATATAAACATCCTTAACACCAAGATATTCATAGCGTGAACGAACATTCTCGTTATGTCCACCAGTCATAATCGCAAGCTGTAGCCCATGCTTTACAGCCAACTGAACAGCATAACCATCCTTAATATTAATCGTACGTAGTGGGTCACCCTTTTCATCCATCTGAATGGTAGAAGCAGACAATACGCCATCCACATCAAAGACAACAGCTTTTATCTTTTGTAAATCGTAGTTTATCATATAAGTAAGTATAATCAATTTAGATTGTAAACAACTACATTATAACAAGTTACATCTATATATTAGAGTTTATTATTAATCTATCTTTTGTCTAAAGTGAGATTATCCACCAGCGGATTAATACCCTTCGAAAGCATCTGATAAAGTTCCTGCAAATCCTCTTTGCCATTCATCAACTCCAACTGCTTGCTCATTACATTCCTATCTCCACGCACAGCAGGTCCAGTCTGTGCCTCCTTTGGGCTGATTTTCTGTATCTTATCTGTTGTTTCATTAATCAATGGCAACATCACATCGAATGGAATACCATGCTCACCGAGAATGTCTGAAGCCACCGCATAGCAGTAATTTGTAAAGTTACAAGCCCAAACTGCAGCTAAATGTAGATACTTCCTATCTGCGGAAGACAGCCTTATCACACGCTGAGAAAGTTTATTAGCAAAACTCCTAATAACATCCTCCGTCTCAATAGAATTGCCCTCAATGAAGACTGGAATACGTTCAAAATCCACATCCTTAGACTTAGAGAACGTCTGCATGGGATAGAACACACCATAATGCAGTGCCTTTCCTTCAAAACAACTCATTGGCATAGAGCCAGCTGTGTGGAGAAAAAGCTTCTCTCCCCTACTCTTACAGACCTCTGATATCAACTCACAGAGAACACTATCTTTCACAGAAAAGATGTAAATATCAGCCTCATCGCGAAGTGCTTTTATATCTGTTAGCCACTCTGCCTCAAGCAATTCACCTAACGTTCGGGCAGAATCTTCAGTACGACTATACACCTGACTGATAATAACACCAGCCTTTTTCAACGACTTACCTAACTGTGTGGCAAGATTACCAGCACCAATCAATGTAACCTTCATCATGCCAACAAATTTAATAAATTTAAAGGAAATATGTCGGGAAGTCATCGCCTTTTTAATAAAGATTTACTACTTTTGCGCATACTGGCACATAAACCAGCAGTATATTAAACTTTAAACAGATAGAAACACGTATGAAATTTATTGGAATTATCCCCGCTCGCTATAGTTCTTCACGCTTTCCTGGTAAACCTTTAGCAATACTTGGAGGAAAAGCCGTAATAGAACATGTTTACAGACAGGT
Organism: Prevotella melaninogenica; assembly: GCF_018127925.1. NCBI lineage: Bacteria > Pseudomonadati > Bacteroidota > Bacteroidia > Bacteroidales > Prevotellaceae > Prevotella > Prevotella melaninogenica. The sequence continues at coordinate 1,142,292 of NZ_CP072347.1, forward strand.
AAGTAGTGTGATGGAAGATGTATTTGTTGCCACAGACGACCAACGTATCTACGATGCTGTAGAGGCGTTTGGCGGTAAGGCTATAATGACTCGTTCCGACCATCAGAGTGGCACAGATAGAATCTGCGAGGCCCTCGACAAGGTGGGTGGAGACTTTGATGTCGTTATCAACATACAGGGTGACGAGCCTTTCATACAGAGAAGTCAACTTGAAACTGTCATGCATTGTTTTGACGATTCACGCACACAGATAGCGACACTTGGCAAACCTTTTGAGTCAATGGAGGCGGTAGAGAATCCTAATTCACCTAAGATTGTACTCGACAATGATGGCTATGCACTTTATTTCTCTCGCTCAGTCATTCCTTTTGTACGTGGTAAAGAAAGTGCAGAGTGGCTCACTCATTTTCCATTCCTCAAACACATCGGGCTCTATGCTTACCGCACTGAGGTGTTACGTGAAGTAAGTCGCCTGCCACAGTCCTCACTTGAGTTAGCAGAAAGCCTTGAACAGCTACGCTGGTTACAGAACGGATATAAAATAAAGGTAGGTCTTACGGATGTTGAAACCATCGGTATTGATACGCCAGAAGACCTTCAGCGCGCTGAAGAAAAATTGCGTAATCTATAAAAACAAGGGTTGAAAGCATAAGAAACAGACTTCAGTACAACCTATCTAAGAACCACATCAAATACTTTTGTCCGAACGTTGCCTACTTTGTTAGCTACGTTCGGACAAAAATAACACAAACAAAGAATGCTAAAAAAGACACACACAAAGGAAATTTTATTACAAAACATCCACTGATTTTATCTTAAAAGACAGCCTAAAACAGTCCTAAGCATCACTTTTATAACTAACTAATAATCAAACCATTACAAACCACCATTTCAAAAGGTACTTAATTGGCTTCTTAAAGGGCGTTAGTAAGACCTCAAAAGGGCATCTTTAGCAAGCCAAAAGGGCGTCTTTTCAAAGCCAAAAGAGTACCTATTGGTTTTTCATATACGAATTTATTTTTCTGTGTTTTGATAAAAGTACTAACAAACCTTAAACACTTTCAAAGTATGCCTCATAGTCATCAGAGAGTGTATAGATGCTGTCCCTCTGCCCCATAATCTCTCGCAATTTCATCATCATCAACCATGCGGGAGAGTAATATTCGAGTTCAAGCTGATGCTGGATCTCCTTAGCCGACAGTACCTGCTTGATGGATGTCATCATGTGCGCAGTAGAGAACCAATCATACAGCGGTAGTTTGCTATGTTCCATAACGGTACCCTTTGTCAACGAGATTCTGTTGCCACAGTTCTCACATTGAAAGGATTTCCTTCCAGGCAGCCATTTATACTTTGTAGCTCCACACTTAGGACACACAACACCTATTTCCTCTCGAACAGCTCTAAGGTAGTTCTCGCAGCTATCCTCATCAGGGAACATCTGGAAGAAGTCTTTCAATAACATAGGTCTCATATTTGTGACAAATATAATTGATTTTCAGATTTTTACAATGGAGCTATATTGAAATTAACATACCTTAGTACTTTTATCAAAACACAGAAATTTATTTTTACAAATAAGACTTTGATTCGACAAAAAGAAGACTATCTTTAACATGCAAAATACTATAAAATAGAAGCTGCCCAGTACCAACTAAAATCACTAACACGTCAAAGCGGGCAATAAGTTAATATCTATCTATGATAGAACTTCAAAACAATTATAAAAGTCGGCAACATATTTTTCAAGCAATAAAAGCCCTCTTTTAGTAGAAATTTATGCTTTAATTCAGCTGATAATCAACAAATATTAGCTACCTTTGCACAAGAAAACTCCTTTTAAGATATGAACAACAGATACATGATGCGCGGCGTAAGTGCTGCTAAGGAAGATGTGCATAATGCCATCAAGAACATTGACAAAGGTCTTTACCCACAGGCTTTCTGTAAGATTATCCCCGATATTCTTGGCGGAGATCCAGAGTATTGCAACATTATGCATGCTGACGGTGCTGGTACAAAGTCTGCACTGGCTTACATGTATTGGAAGGAGACGGGCGACCTAAGCGTATGGCGTGGTATTGCGCAGGATGCTATCGTAATGAATACAGACGACTTGCTCTGTGTGGGTGCGGTAGATAACATCCTTGTTAGCTCAACCATTGGCCGCAACAAGATGCTTGTGCCAGGCGAGGTTATCTCAGCTATCATCAATGGTACGGACGAACTCTTGGCTGATATGCGCAAAATGGGCATTGGCATCTACCCTACTGGCGGTGAGACGGCAGATGTCGGCGACCTTGTTCGTACGATTATCGTCGACTCAACTGTTACCTGCCGTATGCGTCGTGAGGATGTTATTGACAATGCAAACATCCGTCCAGGCGATGTGATAGTAGGTCTTTCATCTACTGGTCAGGCTACATACGAGACACACTATAACGGTGGTATGGGTAGCAATGGTCTGACTTCTGCGCGTCATGATGTATTTGCTAAATATCTTGCTGAGAACTATCCAGAGAGCTATGACCACGCAGTACCAGAGGAGTTGGTGTACAGTGGTAAGTATAAGTTGACCGATGCTGTGGAGGGAAGTCCTGTCAATGCAGGCGAATTAGTACTTTCTCCTACTCGTACCTATGCTCCAGTCATCAAGCGGTTGTTGGATGAGTTGCGCCCAGAGGTTCATGGTATGGTACATTGTACAGGTGGTGCACAAACGAAAGTACTACACTTCGTAAATGAGAATTGCCGTGTCATCAAAGATAATATGTTCCCAGTTCCTCCACTCTTCCGTGCTATTAAGGAGTGTAGCGGTACAGACTGGAAGGAAATGTATCAGGTATTCAACATGGGTCATCGTATGGAAATCTATGTTCGTCCAGAGGTTGCTGAGCAGGTTATTGCCATCAGTAAGGAGTTCAACATCGATGCACAGATTGTCGGACACATCGAAGAAGGCAAGCGTAGCTTAACAATTAAGAGTGAGTTTGGCACATTTGAATATTGATAATTCACAATTATAAATTCACAATTTACAATTAGGAATATTGTTATTCTCCAAGTGTGAGAATACGCACTTTCATGTATCAGATTGTTTCTGATTGTGGATGTTGAACGATAGGTTATGAATTAAACTAAAAGATTATGATAGATAACAACAGTATATTACAGAAACTCGATGGACTTGAGGCTCGTTATGAAGAAGTATCAACGCTTATAACAGACCCAAGTGTCATTGCAGATCAGTCACGTTATGTGAAACTGACAAAGGAATATAAGGACCTTGGCGACATTATGGATGCTCGTCGCCGTTATATTAACTGTCTTACCACTATCAAAGAGGCAAAGGATATCATTGCCAATGAGAGTGATGCAGAGATGAAAGAGATGGCACGTGAGGAGCTGACAGAGAACGAGGAACTCCAACCTAAGCTTGAAGAAGAAATTAAATTACTGCTTGTACCGAAAGACCCAGAGGACGCTAAGAACGTTCAAATGGAGATTCGTGGTGGTGCGGGTGGTGATGAAGCTGCGCTCTTTGCCGGTGATCTCTTTAATATGTACAAACGTTATTGCGACAAGAAGGGCTGGAAGCTCTCTATCACTTCCGTTTCTGAGGGTACTGCAGGTGGATTTAAGGAGATTGACTTTGCCGTTGAAGGTGATAACGTCTATGGTACCTTAAAGTATGAGTCAGGTGTTCACCGTGTACAGCGTGTACCTGCTACCGAGACACAAGGTCGTATGCACACATCTGCTGCGACAGTTGCCGTACTGCCAGAGGCTGATAAGTTCGAAGTAAACATCAACGAAGGCGATATCAAGTGGGATACTTTCCGTTCCAGTGGTGCCGGTGGTCAGAACGTAAATAAGGTTGAATCTGGTGTACGTCTGCGCTATCCTTGGAAGAATCCTAACACTGGTGAGGTAGAAGAAATCCTTATCGAGTGTACCGAGACACGTGATCAGCCAAAGAATAAGGAGCGCGCATTGAGTCGTCTTTATACTTACATCTATGACCACGAGCATCAGAAGTATGTTGATGACATCGCAAGTCGCCGTAAGACTTTGGTATCAACAGGTGACCGAAGTGCTAAAATTCGAACTTATAACTACCCACAAGGACGTGTTACCGACCACCGTGGCTTCACTACCCACGACCTTCAGGGCTTCATGAATGGTGAAATCCAGGATATGATTGATGCTTTGACCATTAAAGAGAATGCTGAGAAGTTGAAGGAAACAGAGTTATAACAACCAATATTTAGTAGATAACCTTTATGAACAGACAACAGTTAATCAACGAGATCTTCACAAAGAAGACATTCTTATGTGTGGGACTTGACACTGATATCAACAAGATACCAGCACACTTGAAGAATGAGGATGACCCTATCTTTGCTTTCAACAAGGCAATCATTGATGCAACAGCACCTTATTGCGTAGCCTATAAACCAAACCTTGCTTTCTATGAGTGCTATGGTTTGAAAGGTATGTTGGCATTTGAAAAGACCATTCAATATATAAAGGAAAACCATCCAAACCACTTTATCATTGCTGATGCTAAGCGTGGTGATATCGGCAACACATCTAAGATGTATGCCCAGACATTCTTCGAAGAGTATAATCTTGATTCTGTTACTGTGGCTCCATACATGGGCGAAGACAGTGTAAAACCTTTCCTTGAGTATGACGGAAAGTGGGTTATCCTACTCGCATTGACAAGCAACAAAGGTAGCCATGACTTCCAGCTGACAGAGGATAAGCAGGGCGAACACCTCTTTGAAAAAGTCTTAAAGAAGTCACAGGAATGGGGAACAACCGAAAACCTCATGTACGTTGTAGGTGCAACACAGGGAAAGATGTTTGAGGATATCCGCCGTATAGCACCAGAACATTTCCTCTTGGTACCAGGTGTTGGTGCACAAGGTGGTAGCTTGCAGGAGGTTTGTAAGTATGGAATGACAAAGGATTGTGGTCTACTTGTGAACTCATCACGTGGTATTATCTACGCAAGCACTGACACAGACTTTGCTGAAGTTGCTGCTGTAAAGGCAAAAGAGCTGCAAGAAGAAATGGCTGTTGAACTGGAACATATCGTAAGATAACGATATACATACATCTACAAGAAAAGGCTCAGTAGACAAACGAAGATGTTGTCGACTGAGCCTTTTTACTTATTTCGCATTTAGAGTAATAAGAATAGTTCTTCTGTTAAATGCATAGATTGAAATAGAATAAAGACTTATACTCTCCTTAAGACAATACCACTTATTCCCATTCTTTTAGTTTTTGTAAATTATTTTCAAACGACTCAAAACCAAAACATGCTCTTTTAGCTTCTAAAAGACGCCTAATTGGCTTCCAAAAGGTGCCCTTTTGAAGGCTAACTAACGCCCTTTTGAAACCCAATTAAGCACCTTTTATTTTGCTACCTTATAACTATCTGATTCTCTGTTGGTTGCAAAGTTGCTTTTTGAGAGGCTTTGTGCTTGATTTTGAAGAAGGTTTAAGTAAAGAAATGTAATAATCTTTTTCTGTGTTTTGATAAAAGTACTAACAAACCTTAAACACTTTCAAAGTATGCCTCATAGTCATCAGAGAGTGTATAGATGCTGTCCCTCTGCCCCATAATCTCTCGCAATTTCATCATCATCAACCATGCGGGAGAGTAATATTCGAGTTCAAGCTGATGCTGGATCTCCTTAGCCGACAGTACCTGCTTGATGGATGTCATCATGTGCGCAGTAGAGAACCAATCATACAGCGGTAGTTTGCTATGTTCCATAACGGTACCCTTTGTCAACGAGATTCTGTTGCCACAGTTCTCACATTGAAAGGATTTCCTTCCAGGCAGCCATTTATACTTTGTAGCTCCACACTTAGGACACACAACACCTATTTCCTCTCGAACAGCTCTAAGGTAGTTCTCGCAGCTATCCTCATCAGGGAACATCTGGAAGAAGTCTTTCAATAACATAGGTCTCATATTTGTGACAAATATAATTGATTTTCAGATTTTTACAATGGAGCTATATTGAAATTAACATACCTTAGTACTTTTATCAAAACACAGAATAATCTTTCAAAATCTTATCTATATTTTTTTTAAGTATTGAAATTAAATAACTTTCCGTGTCGAGGGTTGATAATAAAACAGGAAGTTGGCTGTCTTAGCTATGTTTTTATTTAATGAGCAACTTCGGTTCTTCCATTGAAGCTATACGAAAAGTATACACATTTAACGGAAGAACCTTAAAAACGATATCCGAATCCGAGGTTAAGATAGATTGGATAGAGTCCGAAGCTAATCGTCTTGAAATCACTTTCAAAGATGTTATTGAATGCCCATGTAAGGTCAGCATTGACTGTGAAGTGATTGAAAGCACGCCATGTTGCACCTAACTGACCACCCCACTGAAAGTGACGGAGGTTAGATGAGAAATCATATGACGCTGTATTGCCATCAGCAAAAGTAAGTTTCTCTCCCACAGGAGTACCTTCACGCAGATAACCATCACTTACGTTACCCGTAAACTGACCATCTAACTTGATAGAAGAGTAAAGCCCTGCACGCACCTTCCAGCGATTATTGAAACGATAGTTTGCCATAACAGGAACGGTGAGGAGGGTTGTATTATAGTTTGTCTTTACATAACCCGTCCAGTAACCAGCCACACGACTACCATCATTGAGAATTTCCATGCTATAGTTTTTCACGTTTGCACCAGTTATCATACCCTTTTCTTCAAACTTCAAACCAGTAGAAACACCCCACTTCTGCTCCTTACCGAGCCATTTAGTGACTGTTCCCTCTAACGTTCCATTGAACTTTGGACTATAACTACTTATCTCTCTGATTTCTACAGGCATAGGAAGCGGAGAAGCACCACCAATATTTACGCCAGCTTTTACCTCATATTCCCAGCCATTTTGTTCTGCACTGCTTAGTGAAGAAGTGCGGTCTGTTTGTGCAAAGGCTGTCGTTGCGCAGTTCATTGCCATGATTGCAACTGCAATAATATGTTGTCTCATTTGTCTTATTTTATCTTTAATATCTTTGTGTTAACTCTCAAACCATTAAACTCGTTACTTGTCAACTCCAAACAACTACTACTCAGAGTATAACTTCAGTTCATCCACATAGAGCGTACTGCCAACAGCACCATTGAAGAAGGCGCCATCCTTACTTGAAGACATGATGATAGCAAGACTATACTTACCCTTCTTCAACTTCTCACTGTCTACAGTGCGACCTGCTACAGGCTCAAATGAGATAGAGAAACGTGTCCATTCGTCTGTTTCCTTAGCATTCTTAAGCTGTGCAAGGAGGACAATACGGTCACTGGTTAATGAATTGGTACCATCGAGATACTCCACTCCATCGCCTGTTTCAAAGAGTACTGCGTAAATAGCCAAACTATCCTTACGACCTTTAATCTCCTTCTTATCCTTATCTTGGAACTTCTCTCCAGCCTTGTATTTATAGTAGCCTATCAACTCCTTAGGCACCTTATAGAATGGACGACCAAAGTGGCTTGACTTTGCTGGGTTACCCATATCAATTTGGAAATCACCTGTAAAGAGATTACCTGCTGCTATTGGGGCACCGAACATAGCACCAAGGAAACCCGTGCTAACAGTTGTCAGTTTCAGACACTTACCCACATAACCATTTTCTGCTTGACTTGTTGGGTATTCAGTAGCCTTACTATTACCCATAAGGAATGATACACCAGCGTTACCACTACCCCACTCTGCAAGGTTACCATCAGCAGTCTTATCAACAAAAGTATGATATTTACTGGTAGAATCAACCTTAAGCGTCTCAAAATGGTAATCAGTTGCAACATCATTACTTACAAATGACACCTTATAAGTCTTCTTCCACTGACCGTCTTGTGAGGTCACTGTATAGCTCTGAGGCTGTGTAAAGTTTAACTTAGTACCACTCTCAGGCTCAATCTTAGCACCTTCAGTGAGCTTAAACATTGGAGCCAAGTTAGTTAAGTCTTCCCAACCATTGACATAGAATAGTACTTCATTATTTGTGATAACAGGCTTACGGACCAGTGTTGTACCGTCAACCATAACATCTGTAATATCTGCTTCCGCATTTAATGCTTCCTCCTTAATACAAGAAGAAAGTAAGAGTCCTGCCATCATAGCAAGAACCATTGGTCTAAATAACTTCATTAGATTATGCGATTAATTATTAAAATTAGACGAATTATCACTGCAAAGGTACGTAAAAAAAACTGTATAAGAAAGAGATAAAGCTATATGATGATCAAAGCAAGGAACACACACATTAAAATTATATAAAGAATAAAGTCTTTTATGTAATTATATCCCAGCATTAAAGATTATTCTCTCAATAAAATAATGTATCTTTGCAAGCAAATATATCACACTGATAAACATAGAAAAACAAATATGGCAAAAGTATTGGTAACAGGTGCTAACAAAGGCATTGGCTATGGCATCTGTAAGTTTTTAGGCAAGAGTGGCTGGCAGGTAATCGTTGGTGCGCGTCATAGTGAGCGTGCTGAGGAGGCAATGAAGTCATTGAAAGCTGAGGGAGTGGACGTGATTGGATGGCAATACGTCAATCTATCAGACAATGCTTCTTTGGAGCAAACAGCAAAAGAAGTAAAAGAGAAATATCATGACTTGGAACTATTGGTAAACAATGCTGGTATTCCTGGCGATATGGAAGTAGCAAGTTATGAGTCAGAGCTAAAGGATGTAATAGATACCGTACAAGTAAACTATGTCGGAACATTCTGTTTGACAAAGGCACTTACCCCATTACTCTCTGCAAACAAAGGAAGAATTGTGAACATAACCGTACCATCTGAAGTAAGTCCGTACTGGCATCCAATGGCTTACGTAGCCAGCAAAGCAGCACAGAATGCAATGACCAGTATTATGGCTATGGAATTTGAGAAGAACAATATACCTGTTGAAATCTTCAATATCCACCCTGGTGCTACTACAACCGATTTAAATAACCATTATACAGGACCAGGTTCTCACTCGATAGATGTTGTTAGTGAGAAGATTGCAGAGGTTATTAATGATGGGGAAAAGCATCAAGGAGAGTTTGTTGAGTTATATCCTATCGTTGACGAAGGACGATAGTTTAGACTAAAAGAATATCTCTTTATTCTTCCCAAGAAACATTGCAGTTATACTCCTTTACTTCCTACATCGTCGGAAACAGTGTGGGCTACGTATCTTTAAACCCAAATCAGTCAATACACTTGTAAGAATTATACATTATTATGGTCTAATGACTGATTGGGGTTAAATAAAAACTCCGTCAACTCCCGTACTTTCGCATGAGATTTGACTCCAAAAGCTAAGAAAATATATTGACAAAATATTCAAAAAAAGGTAGGGAAATAACTTAAAAGCAAGTTCTTTTATCACCTTTGTAAGTTATTTGCTATCAAGCAGTTAAAAAGATAGATTTGAAAAGGTGCTTTGTAAGGGTCCAAAAGGGCGTTAGTAAGACCTCAAAAGGGCATCTTTTGCAAGCTAAAAGGGCGTTAATTGCAAGCCATTTGGTGGTCTTTTAAAAAACGATATGTGAAAAATTCTAACAAAAGGCGACTTCGGTAGTTTGAAGTGATAAGGTTTACTACTTACGTTTAGAGTTTTAAGAAATATTGCATAGAGCGATTCTAAGCTTTCTGCAAGAAACTTAGAATTGCTCTGTATACCTTATTATATAATGGCTTTTTATCACTCTATATTTTAGAAAAACCATTTTTCACCTTCTAATCACTCCTATTTCTATGCCTAATAACTGTATTTATAAACCTATTTCTAATACGATTACCTTCCATTACTTTGCCAAATGAAGGTAACTAAAGTTTGTTTAAATAGTTTTGCATTAAAAGTTTTGAATTACAAAAACTAATTTGTATTTTTACACTCGAAACCTAAACTATCATTGTTTAAATCTATATTTGTTATATATGGCACGAGAAAAACAAATCATCGAGTGTGTCCCTAATTTTAGTGAAGGACGAAACAAAGATGTAATCAAACAGATTACTGATGAAGTGGAACGCGTTAAAGGCGTTAAATTACTGGATGTTGACCCTGGAGAAGCAACCAATCGTACGGTTGTAACCTTCGTTGGCGAACCATCAGTAGTTGTAGAGGCTGCTTTCCGCTGTGTTAAGAAAGCTGCACAACTTATTGACATGCGACAGCATCATGGTGCTCACCCTCGTATGGGTGCAACAGATGTTTGTCCGCTTATCCCTGTTGCTGGTATCACCTTAGAGGAATGTGCAGCATTGGCACGTAAGTTGGCAGAGCGTATTGCTAATGAACTACAGGTTCCTTGCTACTGTTATGAAGCTGCAGCCAAGACTCCAGAACGTAAGAATCTTGCTATTTGCCGTAAGGGAGAGTATGAAGGACTTCCACAGCGTATGTCAGAAGCAACAGAGGCACCTGATTATGGTGCACGTGAATGGGATGAGCAGTTAGCACGAACAGGCTGTACGGCAGTCGGTGCACGCGATTTCTTGATAGCAACAAACTTCAACCTCAACACAACCTCTACACGTCGTGCCAATGCAATAGCATTTGATGTAAGAGAAAAAGGTCGTCCTATGCGTGAAGGGGGTTCGCCTGTGGGTAAGCCAATGAAGGACGAAAAGGGCGAAATCATCATGCAATCCGGTACGTTGAAAGCAACAAAGGCTATTGGCTGGTTCATTGATGAATATGGAATAGCACAGGTGTCAATGAATATAACTGACATCAATATCACACCTCTCCACATTGCCTTTGATGAGGTTTGTCGCTGTGCACAGAACCGTGGAATACGCGTGACAGGTACTGAAATAGTAGGTCTTATTCCTAAGCGTACACTCCTTGAAGCTGGAACTTATTTCCTAAAGAAGCAGCAACGTTCAACAGGTATTCCAGAAGAAGACATCATCAAGATTGCCATTATGTCAATGGGATTAGACGATTTGAAACCTTTCAATCCACGTGAGAAAGTCATTGAATATTTGTTGGAAGATGCTAATAAGACACCAAAGCTCATTGATTTGACTGTCAAAGAGTTTGCTGATGAGACTTCACGTGAATCTCCTGCACCTGGAGGCGGTACAATCTCTGCTTATATGGGAGCATTGGGTGCTGCTTTAGGTACAATGGTAGCCAACCTCTCCAGCCATAAAGCAGGTTGGGATGCACGCTGGGAAGAGTTCAGCAACTGGGCTGAAAAGGGTCAGACAATACAAGCTGAACTAATGGTACTCGTTGATGAAGATACAGAAGCTTTCAACCGAATCATGTCTGCCTTTGGACTTCCTAAGGGTACCGATGAGGAAAAAGCTGCACGTTCTCAGGCAATACAAGAAGCAACACTCTTTGCAACAGAAGTTCCTTTGCACACGATGAAGGCTTCATACAAGGTGTTTGAACTTTGCCGTGCAATGGCAGAGGAAGGTAATCCTAACAGTGTTTCAGATGCTGGTGTTGGAGTATTGGCAGCTCGTGCTGCTGTACTCGGCGCAGGTCTGAATGTGAAGATTAATGCTTCTGGCTTGAAAGACAAAGAAAAAGCAGAACATTTAGTTGCCGAGGCAAACAAGTTGATTGCTCAAGCTAATGAAGCTGAGGCAGAGATAATGAAGATAGTTGAGGCTAAACTATAATGTTTTTCTTTTTATTATAAGGGTTATATTCCTTATAAACAAGGAAATAAATAACACTTTAGCTATCCCACAACGAAGTTAATTATATGTCAATAAATTGGGCAAGCATACCTTGCTTGCCCGATTAAAATCTCCATAAGATAATAGATATATAATCGTAGCTAAAGCTGTTATATGCCTTAACTAATACACTTTACGCTGAAAACCTTTTTAAATAACTACAACCCAAATAGATTTACTAAGTAACTATGACAAAAGAAGAATTTATAAAAGACATTCGCACAGGCATAGCCGACACGCTACCTGAGCCACAAGCATACGACCCTTCTATCAATCACGCACCAAAGCGTAAGGATATTCTCACACAAGAAGAGAAGAAACTTGCACTACGCAATGCCCTGCGTTATTTTCCAAAGAAGTTCCATGCAGCATTAGCACCAGAGTTTGCTGAGGAATTACGCCAATATGGTCGTATCTATATGTACCGTTTTCGCCCAACATACGAGATGTATGCTCGTCCTATAGACGAATACCCTCATAACTCTAAACAGGCGGCAGCCATCATGATGATGATTCAGAACAACCTTGATAAGGCTGTTGCACAGCATCCTCATGAATTGATTACATACGGTGGTAATGGTGCCGTATTCCAGAATTGGGCACAATATCGATTGGTGATGAAGTATTTGAGTGAGATGACCGATGAACAAACATTGGTGATGTATTCTGGTCATCCGCTCGGACTCTTCCCTTCTCATAAGAATGCTCCTCGTGTAGTGGTAACAAATGGTATGGTAATACCAAACTATTCTAAGCCTGATGATTGGGAACGAGATAATGCCTTGGGTGTAAGTCAGTATGGACAGATGACCGCAGGTTCCTATATGTATATTGGTCCACAAGGTATTGTTCATGGCACAACCATCACCGTTCTAAATGCAGCACGCAAACGATTGAAGGCTGGAGAGACAAGTATAAAAGGTATGCTCTTTGTTACTTCTGGCTTAGGCGGTATGTCTGGTGCTCAACCTAAGGCTGGCAACATAGCTGGTGTAGTAAGTATTACAGCAGAAATCAACCCATTGGCAGCACAGAAACGTTATGACCAAGGTTGGGTTGACGAACTTCACACCTCTCTTGATGAACTTATCCCTGCAGCATTGAAGGCTGTTGAGGAAAAGCGTACAGTCTCTATGGCTTATGTGGGTAATGTTGTTGACCTTTGGGAACGCTTAGCAGCAGAAGATGTACACGTTGACTTAGGAAGTGATCAGACCTCCCTCCACAACCCTTGGGCAGGTGGATACTATCCAGTCGGACTTTCTTTGGAAGAATCTAAACGTATGATGGCAGAGGAACCAGCGTTGTTTAAGGAGAAAGTGCAGGAGTCTTTACGCCGTCAGGTGGCAGCTATTAACAAGCTGACAGCGAAAGGTATGTACTTCTTCGACTATGGTAATGCTTTCCTTTTAGAGTCAAGTCGTGCGGGAGCGGACATCATGAAGGCTGACGGCAAGTTCCGTTATCCTTCTTATGTACAAGATATTATGGGACCAATGTTCTTCGATTATGGCTTTGGACCATTCCGCTGGGTTTGTTCATCAGGTGACCCAAAGGACTTAGAAACATCCGACCGCATTGCAACAGAGGTATTAGAAGAAATACGCAAGACGGCAACTCCAGATATTATCGGTCAACTTGACGATAATATTCATTGGATAAAAGAAGCAGGAAAGAACCATTTAGTTGTTGGTTCTCAGGCTCGTATCCTTTATGCAGACTCGGAAGGACGTACCAAGATTGCCTTAGCTTTCAATGAAGCAATACGTAAGGGAGAAATCTCTCGGCCTATCGTTCTGGGACGTGATCACCATGATGTGTCGGGAACAGACTCTCCTTTCCGTGAGACATCTAATATATATGATGGCTCACAGTTCTGCGCTGACATGGCTGTACAGAATGTTATTGGCGACTCTTTCCGTGGTGCAACATGGGTATCTATCCACAATGGAGGCGGTGTTGGTTGGGGAGAAGTTATCAATGGTGGCTTCGGTATGGTGATTGATGGTAGCGAAGACTCTGACCGCCACATCCGTCAGATGCTCCTTTGGGATGTCAACAATGGTATTGCACGTCGTAGTTGGGCACGCAACACAGGTTCTATTGATGCTATTCGAAGAGAGATGGAACGTACACCAGGACTCTGTGTTACACTCCCTAACATTGTTGATGATGATGTTATAAACACTGCTTTTTAATCATTTAAATCTATTATACTAATCCTTAGAAACTATGAACAAAATTCATCAGATCAGTGCCGAGCATCTGTCTATTGAGCAGATTGGTGAGATAATCAAGAACGGCACAAAGCTTGAACTTTCTGAAGATGCACGTCAACGAATTATTCGTTGTAGAGAGTATCTCGATAATAAGATTAAAGAATCAGAAACTCCTATCTATGGTGTGACAACAGGCTTCGGCTCTCTCTGTAAGATATCTATCGACAAGGATAGTCTTTCACAGTTGCAGAAAAACCTCGTGATGTCTCATGCTTGTGGTGTAGGCGACCGCGTTCCCAATGAGATTGTGAAGATAATGTTGCTGCTCAAGATTCAGTCGCTCAGTTACGGCTACTCAGCCTGTCAGCTGAAGACTGTCGAGCGACTGATAGACTTCTTCAACAACGACATCTATCCTATTGTATATATGCAAGGTTCGTTGGGTGCTTCAGGCGACCTCGTTCCTTTAGCTCACCTCTCTCTACCACTTATCGGTATGGGTGAAGTTGAATACAAAGGCGAAATCTTCTCTGGTGCTGACATCCTTAAAAAGATGAAATGGGAGGTTATCGAACTTGTTTCTAAAGAAGGACTTGCCTTACTCAATGGAACTCAGAATATGAATGCCTTTGCTGTATGGGCACTCTTACAAAGTGAACGTTTGAGCGAGTGGGCTGATGTTATCGGTACTATGTCTCTTGAGGCTTACGATGGACGTATTGAACCATTCACACACGCTGTTCACGCTGTTCGTCATCACAAGGGACAGATTAATACTGCAGCACGCATAAGAGAACTATTAGAAGGCAGTGAGCTTATCAAACAGCCTAAAGTCAACGTACAAGACCCTTATTCATTCCGTTGTATGCCACAGGTACATGGCGCATCAAAGGACACAATTGCCTATGTTAAGTCTGTCGTAGATATTGAAGTGAATGCTGCAACTGATAACCCAACCGTTTGTCCTGATGAAGATCTTGTTATCTCAGCAGGAAACTTCCATGGAGAACCAATTGCACAACCAATGGACTTCCTTGCTATCGCACTCTGCGAACTAAGCAATATCTCTGAACGCCGTATCTATAAGCTCGTTTCTGGCACACGAAACCTACCAAGTTTCCTTGTAGCTAAGCCTGGTGTTAACAGTGGTTTTATGATTCCACAATACACAGCAGCATCTATTGTTAGCCAGAGTAAGACTTATTGTACGCCTGCATCTGTCGACAGTATTCCATCTTCACAAGGGCAGGAAGACCATGTTAGTATGGGTGCTAATGCTGCAACAAAGCTCTATCAGGTTGTATTGAATACGGAGCGTGTACTTGCTATCGAACTCTTCAATGCTGCACAAGCACTTGAGTTCCGTCGTCCGTTGAAGTCTTCTCCTATGATTGAAGCTATCCACAAGGCATATCGTGAGAGTGTACCTTTCATTGACACAGACGAGTTTATGGCACCTCACATCGCCAAGTCTGTTGAATTCTTACGTAAATAAATAAGTCATAAAGGGGTTGTATCAAGATTGTCTACAGTTTTGATATAGCCCCTTTCTTATTGAACATCCCATATTCTCACACTTTCATAGATTTATAGGAACACTTGAAATGAAAAGACTAATAGTAAAAAACATCGGCTTACTTGCCGGTATAGGGCATGAGGGAAAACTATGTCTTAAAGGTAAAGAGATGACAGAACTAAACACGCTGCCCAATGCTTACCTTATTATAGAGGACGGACATTTTGCTAATTACGGTAAGATGAGCGATTGCCCCTCTCTCTCTGACAATGAAGAAGTTGTTGATGCCGAAGGGGGAACCATCCTTCCTTCATGGTGCGACTCTCATACCCACATCGTCTATGCAAGTAGTCGAGAGCAAGAGTTTGTTGACAAGATTCGTGGACTCAGCTATGCAGAAATTGCTAAACGTGGTGGTGGTATCCTTAACTCAGCAGATCGCCTTCATGAACTGAGCGAAGACGAACTTTATCAACAAGCGATGAAGCGTGTTGATGAGATTATTAGGAAAGGAACAGGATGTGTAGAGATAAAAAGTGGATATGGACTCAACACGGAAGATGAACTAAAGATGCTCCGTGTTATCCGTCGTATCAAAGGGACAACACGGCTGAAAGTCGTTGCAACATTCCTTGGTGCACATGCCGTTTCGCGTGAATATAAAGGTAGACAAGATGCCTACGTTGATTTAATCATCAACGAAATGATACCCGCTGTGGGTGCTGAGAAATTGGCTGAGTTCATCGATGTATTCTGTGACACGGGCTTCTTTACACCAAAAGAAACTGCACGGATTCTTAAAGCTGGTGCAGCATATGGAATGCGACCCAAGATACATGCTGACGAGTTAGAATCATCTGGTGGTGTAGAGGTTGGTGTAGAATATAACGCTCTATCAGTTGACCACTTAGAGAGTATGACTGAAGAAGAGATTGAGATTCTAAAGTATAGCGAAACAATGCCGACTGCACTCCCAGGAACCTCCTTCTTCCTCAACCTACCTTTTGCCTTAGGACGAAAGATGATAGACCAAGGACTTCCACTTGCCCTTGCAAGTGACTACAACCCAGGCTCTACCCCATCAGGAGACATGAAGTTTATCGTTTCTCTTGGCTGTATCAAGATGCGCCTAATGCCAACAGAAGCGATCAATGCTGCAACCTTGAATGGAGCATGTGCAATGGGATTGAGTAAAGAATATGGTTCTATTACACGTGGAAAGGTGGCTAACTTCTTTATTACAGACACAATCCCTTCTATAGAATTTATCCCATACGCTTATACAACCCCTATAGTAAAACGAATTTTCCTGCAAGGAGAAGAGTATGTATAGGTAGATTTAATGACGCATCATAATAAGTTGAAACTACATTAGTAACATATAGCAAGGTAATCAAGCCTCAACGACACATCTATTGAAAAGGGGGAACAAGTCATTATGACGGTTCTTGCAAAAGATGGAGTGATAAAGTAGACCCTTAGATAATAAGGTACACGGAGAGCAAAGAGGACTAATAGCTATAGACGGAGATACCTATGGTATAAAGAGCAACAGAGATGTTCCACACAGGTTTCTGACATCTTTGTCATCTATTTTTCCAATAAAAACTGCAGCTATGGTCCTTTGATTCCTCCCTCGTCGGTGTCATAGTGGGCTACGTATCTTTAAATAAAGCCCTCGTTACCTTCGTGCATCTGTGTGAGATTTAAAGTCGCAAGACAAAGAAATATATTGACAAAAAGATTGAAGGAAAGGCAGGGAAGTGACTTAAAAGTGAGTTGTTTTAACGCTTGCATAAGTTACTTGTTATCAAATAGTTGCAGAGGGGGCTTTTAAAAGGTGCTTAACAAGGGTTCAAAAGGGCGTTAGTTAGACATCTAAAGGGCATCTTTTGCAAGCCAATCAGGCGTTTATAGCAAGCCGTTTAGTGGTATTTACAAAATCGATATGTGAAAAAATCGGACATTATTACCTTTATTTAGTAAGACAAGAATGACTTATTTATGTGGGAATGCTTACCGTATTGTAACACTTTTGAATCTATCACAAATAAAAAAGTCCATAAACTCTTGAAGAGTCTATGGACTTATGCTTTAATTGCGAGCGAGGGTTATACCTCTGCTGGTGCCTCCTCTACAGGAGCCTCAGAAGTAGTATCCTCAGCAGCCTGTGCTGCCTCAGCCTCAGCCTGTGCTGCAACGGCAGCAGCCTTCTTGTCTGCAACCTTCTTAGCAATAGCCTCGTTAACCTTCTTCTCAGCCTCGAGGTTCTGAGCAGCAGTAGCCTTCTTCGCGTCGGTTACCTTCTTCTCAACAGCCTCTGTAGCTGCAACCTTAGCCTGCTTCCAAGCATCAAACTTCTGCTGGCATGCAGCCTCGTCGAATGCGCCCTTCTTAACACCACCACGGAGGTGCTTCATCATGTAAACGCCCTCACCCTTAAGGATGTTACGAGCAGTGTCTGTTGGCTGAGCACCAGTCTCAACCCAGTAAAGAGCACGATCAAAATTCAAATCTACTGTGGCTGGATTGGTGTTAGGGTTATAAGTACCAATCTTCTCAGTAAACTTACCATCACGTGGTGCACGAGCGTCAGCGATTACGATGCTGTAGAAAGCATAGTTCTTACGACCACCGCGCTGCAATCTGATTTTTGTTGCCATAATTCTTTAATAAATATTTTAAAGGTTTGAATTTAATGCTGTCATCTCGTGACAGCGAATGCAAAATTACTTCTTTTTTCGGTAACTACCAAATAATCGGATGATTATATTCCATTGAAGTACCGTTCTTGGACGTATTAAAATCCTAATCAACCATTAATCCACAATAGCCATTACTCTTATTTAAAAACTAACGGATAAAATGAAACAAAGGGTTAATTCCCCTCCCATAGGGGTATCTCGAATTTTACTCCCCCTCTCCTCTTGGAGAGGGGGCGGGGAAGAGGCTGCCCCCTCCCTACTGGGGAGGGGCGGTGGAGGGGGCAGTTAGGGCTTTTTATTCCGGCTCTGGTTCTGGTCCTCCTCCTTCTTTCTTTTTCTTTTCTTCCTTTCCATCTTTAATCTTCCTCCTTGCAGGATTATCCACATCCACTTCAATTTTCTTCAGTGCATCAGCAACCGCCGACTTCCAGCGAACGATGATGCGGGGATGCTTCAATGAGGCAGCAGACACATCCTTTGCCTCTTTCTCCATCTTCGATGGGATTGCGGTGCGGATAGAGAAGATATCGCCTAAATCGAGTGAACCACCTAAGGTGACAACTTCTTTGACAATGTTTCGCAGCGTGATGAGCACATTGCGCACATCGCCTTCACTCAATGAGGTTTCACGCACAATACGTTCAACAAGCCATGCCTGTGAGAACTTGTTAATAGACTTTGGCTCTGCGCCATAAGCTTTCTGTCCTTTGCGAGGACCTACGCCAAGCACGCGCTCGACAACTTTAAAACTAATCATGTTTTTAACGTATTGAATGAATAATGTTAAGTGTTTTATATTCCCAATAGGAAAGCCATCGGCTTCCTATTGGGAATATCTTTGTATTCCTATTGGGAATACGATTACCTTCCTATTGAGATATGCTTTGCAGAGATATAGGGCATTTAATATTCAACAAAAGCACGTGCGGAACCTACCATATTATGGTATGGGAAATATGTCCAGCGCAGGGATGGAGTTTCCACCATCATCCATCCTCCACAGGCATAATTACTGGGACTCGTTCGGTAAAAGAGTGTACTCGACCAGTATCGTCCACTCATAGCTGTGCCTCCAACGCTTGTGAAAGCATCATTCATCAATTCACTATACCATCCGTATGTAGTAGCAGTCTGGTAATGTGGTTGTATATCTGTTATGACGGTACTTCTGTCACCAAATCCAAGGTTATTATATAACACTCGGAAGTCACTGTTAGACGGCAGATACCATGTCAATGCTGGTGTTCCTGTATAGGTAATGCTATTGCCATAGTCAACACTTGCCTTAAAAGGAGGGAAGTCTGTATTCTTTCCTTTCACCTTGTCACCCCTGACAAGGCTTGTACTGTAACTTGCATCCCATGTCTCATCTTTACCACTGGTTGCATTGGTTGTAAGTGAAGTCTCTGGATGGTTGTCCATATCTACACTGTGTGTATTCGTGTTCAAATATAGAGGAGAGGTGTGGGCATAGTAAGGATCTGCCCAGACTCTATTGCCTCCTACCAGTGTCACATTTTTCAATGCAACAGCCATGTGCTTGTTTTTATCTATGACTACTGCTATAGGTGTCTTCGTTCCACCACCAAAGGTTGTGTCCTTGAGTTTACCAACAGTTCCGTCACTCATCAGATACAGGAAAGAAGGCATCATCTTTACTTTGACCATATAGGTTTCATTAGAAACAACTGTCTTACTTGTCTTAGCAGGCTGAACAATGCCATTAAGGGCTTCGTTGAACAAGATACCGCCTGTGAAGTTCAGCTTCAATGCTGCAAGATCTGTCCCTGGCAGAATGTAATGGTAATCAGCCGTGGAAGTATAAGCATAATTCTTGCCATAGGCTGAAGCCGAGTATTTGGTTTCAGTGCTGGCAGCAAAGTTATTGGCTTCGGCTGTCATTGGTGCCGAGTTCGTTGCTGTATAGCTTCCTGTAGCAGGATCGTATGAAACGGTCTGTGGAATATTGGCAGTAGTTTGTAGTGCGGCTGAAATAGCGGGAATATCCTTCTTTGCCGCCATCTGCGTGCGAACGCGTACACCAGCATGTTTGGATGCAATCGTAATGGTTTTATCTGTCGTACCAATAGCTACTTGTACCCGTCCAATGCGTGCTGTGCCGGCATCTGCCAAAGCTACTTCAAGCTGATTGCCGTTTGGGGTTACCTTGTCATTGAAGCAGACAAAAGTATAGGTGCGGTTATAACTTAGCTCTATATGATCAGGTGTACTGGCATCAGGTGTAAATGTTGAACCACTGAAAGTTCCTTTCAGTTCGCCTCGCAATGCGCCACCATCATAGGCACGGATAGTATAATGCACAGGAGTTGTCACGCTACGTGTGCGGGCAGCGATACTCGCTGTTGGATCGTTCTCTATGCTGGTCTCTGCTTCGCAGTCATTGAGCTCTGCTATGGTTGGCGTCTCCTTAGCGGAAACGGCACGTGTTGTCTGGTTGTCAGCTCCGAAATCCTCTTCTACTATGCGGAACTGTGCAGCCTGTACATACTCTCCTTTACCATTTGTGCTATCTTCATTGCTACAAGCCGTTGTCAGCATCACAAGCATTGCACAGGCTATTGATGATAAAATAGAAATCTTTTTCATTGTCGTTGTTAATTAATTTTTACTATTCTAGGAATAAACCTATTCAAACTCGTTCTCATCTCCGTCATCTATGGTCTGCTCATTGTCCCAATCTTCTTCTGTAAATCCAGGACCGCTGGGCATTGCTTTGATCTTAGGACTGGCACAGATCAAGTTTGCCGTCTCTACCTCGATAACCTTGCACCAAGGAGAGGCATAATGTTGTTTTCTTAATAATTCTTTCTTCATTTTTATAATTGTTTGTTGAATTAAAAATGCCATAAATCAACCCTTTCTTCAGCTGGAAAAAGGGCATAAAAAAGCGAACAAAAGAAACTCCTAAAAGTCCTTTGTTTACAGGGGTTACGGCACGCTTCTCGCGCGCGTAAGCTGGAAGAAAAAAAATATGATTAAACGCTAGTAGCGCCTGTGTGTGTGTGTGTGTGTGTGTGTTAGCAAATTATTTGGATTGACCAAATATATAGTGCAAAAAGATGCAAAGAATCTGATAATTCTTTGCAGTATATCGTTGCCTTGATATGTCATTGCTAATTGTTTCACGGCCGCAAAGGTAAGAAGATAAAATGGAATGAACAAGGAATCTGTAGAAAAAATAAGTCTCTTAAACAAAAAACTATCTAACAGTTATATGGAAACAACACTGATGCTTCTCATGCTTTATGAAGCATCGTCCTTGTGAACGTAAGTCGTTAAGCACTTCACTTAAAACCCATTTAAGAGTATCATTTGTCACAGGACGAGTAACTGAAGCATATTTATTGTAAGCAATGTCGAAGGTTGTACCATACAAATGGCAGCTATTCTCTGTTGCATTATGATTATGCCGACGAAGTTTCTCAACATCTTCCTTTGTTCTCAATACGCTTGAAACTAAAAGTTTATTGATAGGCACTCCCTTTGTCTGCAAGCTATCCATAAAGTTACGGGCAATATCTTGAAGTAAGATAGCAGCACGTGGCACAAGATATGGTATGCTACTATTCAACTTCTTCATATTATAATATGGATTACTACCGACATATACCAACTCGCTCTTACGCTTCTCAGCATCAGCACGATCAGCAACAGGCTTCACACCATAACGCAACGCAGCTTCAAGTTGCTGTGGCTGCGAATCAGGGAAGCTCTCTTCATAATCTCTTACACCAACGATTCTGTTTTTCTTCTGTGAACCATCTGATGTAAAGAAATGAGACATCTTAACATTACTTGGAGTTGATTGAGCTTTAATCTTAGCTGAGTCAATTTTTTCCATGACATGCGTGCTATCACCATCACCTTTGGATAATGCTTTCATCCTATCATGAGCGATAGACGGAAACAGTAACCTTATGATGGCTAAAAGAAAAGTTACAGCAATGAAGCCCAATAAAAAACGATTCTTTGTTATCTTCTTTTTTTGTTTCATTGGTACAAAGGTAATAAGTTTTTGCTGATTGCGAATTATGAATTAAGAATAATTTGTAAGTATCATTATTTTATAGTAACTTTGCGAACAAATATAAAGTAGAAAAAATTGATAGAGAAGCATATAGTTCTTGAAGATATAGACCCAGTAGTCTTCTATGGGGTTGGCAATGGTCACCTCCAAATGATAAAATCACTCTTCCCTAAGTTGAGAATTGTTGCAAGAGACAATGTTATTCGCATCTTAGGTGATGAAGAAGAGATGGTAAAGATTGAAGAAGACATTGAAACCATGCGTAAGCATGTGGAGCGGTATAACACCATTACAGAAGAGGACATCCTTGATATCGTGAAAGGTCGTAAGACCAAAGCTGATGCGGTAAAGGACGTCCTTGTTTATTCTGTATCGGGCAGACCTATCAAAGGTCGTTCGGAGCATCAGCAGCAACTGATTGATGCCTTCGAAAAAAGCGATATGATATTTGCTGTTGGACCAGCAGGAACGGGTAAAACTTATCTCAGTATAGCTTTGGCTGTAAAAGCTCTTAAGGAAAAAGCTGCAAAGAAGATTATCTTATCACGCCCAGCCGTTGAAGCTGGTGAGAAACTTGGATTCCTTCCAGGTGATATGAAGGATAAGATTGACCCCTATCTGCAACCACTTTATGACGCTTTAGAGGACATGATTCCAGCTGTAAAACTACAGGATATGATGGATAAACATATCATACAGATTGCTCCATTGGCATTCATGCGAGGACGAACACTGAGTGATGCTGTAGTAATCCTTGATGAAGCACAGAATACAACACCAGCACAAATCCGTATGTTCTTAACACGTATGGGCTGGAATACAAAGATGGTTATCACAGGTGACTTGACGCAGATTGACCTCCCTCATGCAGAGAAGAGCGGATTAAAGGAAGCACTTTCTATTCTAAATGGTGTGGATGGTATCTCGGTTGTCAATCTTGATAAAAAAGACATTGTAAGACACAAATTAGTTACGCGTATCGTGAATGCATACGAAGCACACGATAAAGCTAACAAGAGATAGGACTCTATAAACATAAAAACAATGAAAGCATTAACAAAAACTGAATTCCATTTCGATGGACAGAAGAGTGTGTATCACGGCAAAGTACGTGATGTGTATGACATCAACGACGATCTTATCGTCATGGTAGCTACCGACCGAATCTCAGCATTCGATGTTGTACTACCTAAAGGAATACCGTTCAAAGGACAGGTTTTGAACCAGATTGCTGCCAAGTTCCTTGACCTGACAACAGACATCTGTCCTAACTGGAAGTTGGCTACTCCTGATCCAATGGTAACCGTTGGTCTGAAGTGTGAAGGCTTTCGTGTTGAAATGATTATCCGTTCAATCCTTACAGGTTCTGCATGGCGTGCCTACAAGGACGGATGTCGCGAGATTTGTGGCGTAAAACTCCCTGATGGTATGCGTGAGAACGAGCGTTTCCCAGAGCCAATCGTAACTCCAACTACTAAGGCTGACGAAGGTCACGACATGAACATCTCTAAGGAAGAGATTATTGAGCAGGGTATTGTTTCTGCAGAAGACTATGCAATCATCGAAGACTGGACACGCAAACTCTTTGCACGTGGTCAGGAGATTGCTGCAAAGCAGGGCTTGATACTCGTTGATACAAAGTATGAGTTCGGTAAGCGTGATGGTCAGTGCTACCTCATTGATGAGATTCACACACCAGACTCAAGCCGCTACTTCTATGCAGAAGGTTACGAGGAGAAATTTGAGAAGGGCGAACCACAGAAGCAGCTTTCTAAGGAATTCCTTCGTCAGTGGCTTATCGAACACAACTTTATGAATGAGCCAGGACAGACAATGCCTGAGATTACAGATGAATATGCTGAGACAGTTAGCGACCGTTATATCGAGCTTTACGAGCATATCACAGGCGAGAAGTTTGACAAGGCTGTTGAAGATGGTGATATTGCTGCACGTATCGAGAAGAATGTAAAGCAGTATCTGGCTTCAAGAAAGTAAAATGATAAATACTAATTCATAATTCTAAGTTCTTAAATTTGATTAGAACTATTCGCTGACAAACAGCATAACATCAAAGAATAGTAATCATTATTATGAATTTAGAATTATGAATTATGAATTAAAAGAATTATGTACGAGCAGGAAAAGATTAAGCCCTATGATGGAGAGGGCGAGAAAGGAAAACTAATAGAAGAAATGTTTGATAACATCGCACCAACTTACGACACCCTAAATCATCGACTTTCTGGAAATATTGATAAGGGATGGCGTAAGAAAGCTATTCGTCAGTTGCAGCCTTTCCGTCCAAAGCAGATGCTTGACATTGCTACAGGTACTGGCGACTTTGCCATTCTTGCAGCCAAAGAGCTGAAGCCAGAACATCTTATCGGTGCAGATATTTCTGAAGGTATGATGGCTATCGGTCGTGAGAAGGTAAAAGCTGCAGGACTGAGTGACGTCATTTCTTTCCAGAAGGAAGACTGTCTTAACCTTTCTTTTCCTGACAATACGTTTGATGCTGTGACAGCAGCATTCGGTATTCGTAACTTCCAGAACCTCGACAAAGGACTTGCCGAGATTTGTCGTGTACTGAAGAAGGGCGGACATCTAAGCATAGTAGAACTGACAACGCCTGTTAAGTTCCCTATGAAACAACTTTTCCGCATCTATTCTAACACATTCTTGCTGAACTATGCTAAGTTTATCTCAAAAGATAAAAGTGCATACGAATACCTTAACAAGACTGTTGAGGCTTTCCCACAAGGCGAAAAGATGATGGAGATATTCCAAAAAGCAGGCTTTGCGAAAAGCTCTTTCCGCCGATTGACATTCGGTATCTGTACAATGTATTTTGCAGAGAAATAAGATTCTTCTGAGATATTGACTTACAAAACCTAATAAGATAAGGGGACATTATTAAACATACTATCATAATAGTTTTGATTTCGTTTTCCTGTCACATTTAACACTTTGCATTAAACTACTGTAATACAGAATATTAAGCAACTAATCAGAATGACAGAAGTGACAGGAAAGTTCGTTTGTAAGTGGAATATCGTTCGACGCAACGGATGAATTAAATAATTTATAGAACAAGGTTAAGATATGGACAAGTACGGACTAATTGGCTACCCATTAGGGCACTCTTTCTCTATTGGCTATTTCAATGAGAAATTCGAGAACGAACACATCAATGCCCAATATATCAACTTTGAAATTCCATCAATAGAGGATTTCAAAGAGGTTGTTGATGCTAATCCTCAATTACGTGGACTGAATGTGACCATTCCTTATAAGGAGCAGGTAATTCCTTATCTTGATAGTCTTAGTCCAGAAGCTAAAGCTATTGGCGCTGTAAATGTTATTCGTGTCACCCACAAAGGCAATAAAACAATACTTAAAGGCTTCAATAGTGATGTGATTGGCTTCACACGTAGCATTGAACCTTTACTTGAACGCCACCATAAAAAGGCGCTTATCCTCGGCACTGGTGGTGCATCGAAGGCTATCAACTATGGACTAAAGTCGCTCGGACTGGAAACGAAGTTCGTATCACGTACGAAACGAGCTGATGTCTTCACCTACGAAGAAATAACTCCTGAGATTATTCGTGAGTATAATGTGATTGTTAATTGTACTCCACTCGGCATGTACCCCAATACGGAGGTATGCCCATCACTTCCATACGAGGCTATGGACAGCCACACACTACTCTACGACCTACTATACAACCCTGATGAAACCTTATTTATGGCAAAGGGTCGTGAGCATGGAGCTATTGTAAAAAATGGTCTTGAAATGCTTCTTCTACAGGCTTTCGCAAGCTGGGAGTTTTGGGAAGGAGAAGAACAGAAATAAAACTGATTCATCCGAAATATGGAGTGATAAACTAAAGCCCTTACATAATAAGGTAAACCTTATCACTCTAAATTACTGAAGACCCATAAAACTTTCTGAAAGGAGATGAGGAATAAGGAGGAAAGATTAAGCACATCTTTCCTCCTTATTTTATATACGGCAAACACATCGTCAACTCCCCTACCCATTTGAAGAGAGGTTGATATAAGAGTATTTGTCCTAATTTTTCACTCCAGACTTTTAAGAATATGCTCTTTTAGCTTCTAAAAGACGCCCAATAAGCTTGCAAAAGGTGCCCTTTTGAGGGCTTACTAACGCCCTTTTGAAGTCCAACTAAGCACCTTTTCCTTTCGAATTTTACAAGTATCTGACTCTCTGCGTGTTACAAGCGTATAAAAAAGAGGTGATTTTTGACCATCCAAAGGGGGAAATTAGCAATCTAATGTCAATATTTTTCACAACGGATACATATTCCCAACCTATTTACTTAAAGATGAATGCGGGCTGTTTTATTCCTACACTACACCCACTTTGTAACCTTAGTTGTAGGCAACTTTAATAGACTTCCCATTGGACAGACAAAGCGACAATAAGGACGTGGCACAAAGAATGACAGCAAGATAAACACAACAGCTATCAGAATAATTACCCAAGCTGCTGATTTGAATATAAAAGCTACAAACAATTCATAATCCATCCACTGTGACCAGACACCTGCAAGCATCAAGATCATTAACACCCAAAACAATAGTTTACGGAAATGTTCAAGATATTGTACCGTCTGTTTGCTCATCTTCAACTTATTATGATTTGTCATTCCCGCCAACTCTTGTACAGAGCCTAACGGACAAACATGTGTACAGTAGTAATTCTTCTTACCAAAAAGGGGATAAATGAAGGCTGTTATCAACATAATGATAGGAATCAATGATATCCATACATTCATACCACCAGACATGAAATCAACAAGAACAGACCATGAAATGAATGTTCCTCCCCAAAGGCCTAAAACCACAAAGTTCAATAAGAGCTGGAAGATACGATAACGCTTGTTCTTAACAAACAATGGAATAATAGCTGCCATAAGAACAACAATAAAACCAATTATCGTCTTTGCTCGTAAGTCAAGTCTATCGAAGAACGAAGTCTCTTTCACATTCTTAGCCGCATACTGTAAACCAGCCTTCATGTTTCCAATAATAGCATTTGAAGAGTAAGTTGCTCCTGTTACGCCGTCAACCTTCATAGCCAACGCCTGCTCGGTCGTTTTACCATTCCACCGATTTAATAATTCACTGGCTTCTTGGAAGAATTCGGGGGTCTCAGAATTATGTAATGCCTTTACCTGTTGAACTTTTCCTTTCTTAAGATAAATCTCTAAAGGGACAGCACCTCCAAATCCCTTCACATCCTTTGCTAAATAAGTGGTATTGATAACAACCCTACCATCATCTAATGTACGAAGGGTATCTATCTTATTTTTTGCCTCTTTTTTATCGTTACTGAACACACGATTACCCAATAGTTTTCCATCACGTTGTACTGCCGCAACTGCCAAAACCAATATGCAGGCTAATAACAAAAATAATTGTTGTAGTTTCTTCATTAAACTGATACATCTTTTTATTCTGGGAAATGCAAAAATACAAATAAATATCGAAATCAACCTAATGAGATATACACATAATTGAACTTTTTTATACTTTAACTTTATTAACATCAAAATATTAGATTTTATTTTGCCTCTTCACGGCTTTTTCCTATATTTGCAATCGGACTTAGCTAATAGGTCTACCTAAGCATATACTTACAAGCTACCAAACGAAGAACCAAACTTATAAACCTAAACAATATGACAAACAAAAGAACATGTCTATATGACAAACACGTAGCATTAGGCGCACTTATTACTCCTTTTGCAGGTTTTGATATGCCCATCCAATATACAGGAATTATTGATGAGCATAACGCAGTAAGAGAACATTGCGGAGTTTTTGATGTGTCTCACATGGGAGAGGTAATAGTATCAGGTCCCGATGCTGACAAGTTTATTAACCATATCTTCACAAATGACGTAAACGGACTTGCTGCGGGTAAGGTGCTTTACGGTATGATTTGCTATCCTGATGGTGGAGTTGTAGATGACACATGTATTTGTAAACTTGACGACCACTTGTATCTCATGACAATCAATGCTTCCAATATTGATAAGGACGTAGCATGGATTGAACAGAACGCAGAAGATTTCGATGTTGTTATTGAGAACAAGAGCGAAGCTTATGGTCAGTTAGCAATTCAAGGTCCAAAGGCTGAAAGCATGTTAGAAGATGTGCTCGGGCTTGCTTGCAAAGAATTGAAGTTCTATGAGGTTAAGCGCCTTCAGCAAGATGGTACTGAGGTTATCGTTTCTCGTACAGGATACACTGGAGAAGACGGTTTTGAAGTTTATGGCACACCAGAACATATCGTAAAGATATGGGATAAGTTGATTGAAGCTGGCGTAAAACCTTGCGGATTAGGCTGCCGAGACACCTTGCGTTTTGAGGTAGGAATGCCTCTATATGGCAATGAACTTTCTGATAAGATAACTCCAGTCATGGCTGGTTTATCAATGTTCGTGAAGTTTGATAAAGAAGAGTTTATCGGAAAGGAAGCCCTTTTGAAACAAAAGACAGAAGGTGTCAGCCAGCGTCTCCGTGGTATTGAGTTAGACGATAATGCTATTCCTCGTCATGGATACAAGGTTCTAAAAGATGGTGTAGAAGTTGGTGAAGTCACCACGGGCTACCACCTCATCTCTGTTGATAAGAGTTGTGCTGTCGCATTGGTAGATGCTTCCGTTCAGATGGGTGATAGACTTGAGATCCAAATCCGTAAGAAGACTTTCCCTGGCACTGTTGTTAAGAAGAAATTCTATGAGAATCACTATAAGAAATAAAATCTATAAAGCTAATAAACAATCAAAAAAATAATATTATGGCAAAAGTAATTGAAGGACTCTATTATTCAGAGTCACATGAGTTCGTGAAAGTAGTTGGCAGTGTTGGCTATATTGGTATTACCGATTATGCACAGCACGCTTTAGGTAACATCGTATATGTTGATATGCCAGATGTAGACGATGACATTGAAGTAGACGAAGATTTCGGTGCTATCGAGAGTGTTAAAGCTGCTTCAGACCTCAAGTCTCCAGTCTCAGGTAAGGTTATCGAAGTTAATGAGGCATTGGAAGATGAACCAGACTTGCTCAATAAAGATGCATACGAAAACTGGATTATAAAAGTTGAACTTACAGATACTGCAGAGCTGAAGAATCTTATGGATGCTAAAGCTTACGAAGAATTCTGTGCAGAATAAAGTTCTACGAAATAAATATATGGGCGTTTATAAGTGCAAATAGGTGATGATAGAAAAGCCTATCAT
This sequence comes from Prevotella melaninogenica, assembly GCF_018127925.1. Classification (NCBI taxonomy): domain Bacteria; kingdom Pseudomonadati; phylum Bacteroidota; class Bacteroidia; order Bacteroidales; family Prevotellaceae; genus Prevotella; species Prevotella melaninogenica. The sequence continues at coordinate 1,171,811 of NZ_CP072347.1, forward strand.
CGCTTATAAACGCTTATTTATATTTATATCAGTCTACTACTAACCTATTCAATCCTAAACAAATGATTCATAAGTTTTTACCTCACACAGGTGAGGATATACAACAGATGCTTGACCGTATTGGCATAAAGAAGCTTGAAGACCTATATGCTGAAGTACCTGAGAGCATCCGTTTCAAGGGAGATTATGATATTCCTGAGACGATGAGCGAGTTAGAAATACGCGCTTTCTTTGAGAAACTTGGACAAAAGAATGATAAGCTTACTTGCTTCGCAGGTGGAGGAGTATATGACCACTATGCACCAAGTGTTATTCAGAATCTTCTCAGTCGTTCGGAGTTTCTTACATCATATACCCCCTATCAAGCTGAAATATCACAAGGAACACTCCATTATATCTTTGAGTTCCAAAGTATGATGGCTGAACTTACTGGTATGGATATTGCCAACGCTTCTATGTATGAAGGCACTACAGCAACAGCTGAGGCTATGATGGTGGCTTTCGATAATGCAAAGAAGGCTGACACTGTATTATATTCTGAGACCTTATGCAAGAATGTCATTGGTGTATTAAAGACTTACGCACATTTCCATGGCATCAAACTCAAGGCTATCAAGGCGGTTGATGGTGAGACTTCACACGAAGACTTAAAGAACCAATTACAGGCAGGTGGTGTGGCTGGAGTTATCGTACAACAGCCTAATCGACATGGTATTATTGAAGACTTTACAGGCTTTGCCGATACTTGTCATGAAGAAAAGGCATTGTTCATTATTAACAGTGTTGCAGCTGACCTTGCTTTATTAAAGACACCAGGAGAATGGGGTGCAGACATTGCTATAGGCGATATTCAGAGTCTTGGGCTTCCAATGGCATTTGGTGGACCATACGCTGGCTACATGTGTTCAACTGAAAAGCTAATGCGTAAGCTCCCTGGTCGTATCGTGGGTAAGACATGTGATAGCCGTGGACAGCGTGTATTCGCACTGACCCTACAAGCACGTGAGCAGCATATTCGCCGTCAGAAAGCAACGTCAAACATCTGTTCTAACCAAAGTTTGATGGCACTTTATGCCACTATCTACATGAGTATGATGGGAAAAGAGGGTATAAAGGAAGCAGCACAGATAGGCTATGATGGTGCACATTACCTTTGCGAACAACTCCTTAGTACAGGTAAAGTTAAGCTTGTTCACAACAAGCCTTTCTTTAATGAGTTCCTTATTCAAATGGAGGAACGCGACACCTTCTTCGACAAGGCTATCAAACAGGGCATTCTCCCAGGTATCAAGGTTGATGATGACAAACTCCTTATTGCCGTTACAGAGAAACGTACGAAAGAGGAGATTGATACACTCGTCGGATTATTATAGTCACACAAAGTTTTTCTAAATCTACGCAACAATGAATAATAAACTATATGGCAATCTGATATTTGAGTTGTCACATCCAGGAAGACGTGCTTACAGCCTCCCTGAGAATCGTTTTGGGCATCATCCTTTACCCGACTTCTGCAAACGAGAGAAAGATGCAGAGCTACCAGAATGTGATGAGATGACGGTTGTACGTCATTATACTAATCATAGTGAGAATAACTTTGGCGTTGATAATGGTTTCTATCCTTTAGGCTCTTGTACGATGAAGTACAATCCTGTCATCAACGAAGAGATAGCTTCAATGCCATGCTTTACAACCCTTCACCCCCACCAACCTATTGAAACAGTCCAAGGTGCACTGGAGGTTGAATACAATATTCAACGTGCTCTTGCTTCTATTACGGGTATGGCAGAAGTCACGCTTAACCCATACGCTGGTGCGCATGGCGAGTTAACAGGTTTGATACTCATAGCATCTTACCATCAACAGCGTGGTGACACAAAGCGAACAAAGGTTATCGTACCTGACTCTGCTCATGGTACTAACCCTGCCTCTGCTGCTGTTTGTGGTTTAGAGATTGTGGAAGTAAAGAGTACAGCTGAGGGACTTGTTGATGTCAACGACTTAAAACCGCTCTTGGGTGATGACATTGCGGGCATGATGATGACCAATCCTAACACCTTAGGTCTCTTTGAGAAAGATATTCCAGAGATTGCTAAGCTCATACATGACTGCGGCGGTCTGCTATACTATGATGGTGCCAACCTCAATCCACTATTAGGTGCAGCACGTCCTGGAGACATGGGATTTGATGTTATTCACCTCAATCTACACAAGACATTCTCTACACCACATGGTGGAGGTGGCCCTGGTGCTGGTCCTGTCGGTGTCGGTGAGAAACTAATTCCATTCCTACCAAAGCCACATGTAAAGAAGACGAAGGATGGTTTTGTTATTGACAATCCAGATACGACAGGAGAATTCTCATCTGATAATATTCGTATTAGTGGTTACTTAGGCAATTTCCTCGTTATTCTTCGTGCCTACACTTATATACTCACACTTGGCAAGAAGCATCTCAAGGAGGTTGGACCATTTGCAACTCTAAATGCGAACTATATCAAGGAATGTCTAAAGGATGATTACGAACTTCCTATTGACACACTTTGTAAACACGAGTTTGTATTCGATGGCTTGAAAGATAAGAGTACCGGTGTAACAACAATGGATGTTGCCAAACGCCTACTCGATTATGGCTATCATGCTCCAACAATATATTTCCCACTTCTGTTCCATGAGGCTATGATGATTGAACCAACAGAAACAGAAAGTAAGGACACTATTGATGGATTTATAGAGGTGATGCATACCATTGCAAAAGAGGCTCTTGAGAACCCAGAGCTTGTTAAGGGAGCACCATACAACACACCTATTGGACGTGTAGATGATGTCCTTGCAGCTAAGCATCCAATCCTGACTTATCGTCAGCTTGTCAACGACGTAGAGGAGAATGTATAGCGTATCTCCACAGTAACTCTATAAGAGATTGAATATGAAAAAGACAAATCTATTAATAATCGGTTCGGGACCTGGTGGTTACCGAACCGCTTCCTATGCTGCTCAGAGTGGTTTGGAAGTGACAATCATTGAGAAAGCACAGCCTGGTGGAACCTGTTTGAATGCTGGTTGTATTCCTACGAAATGCCTTGCACATGATGCTGAGCTGCGCCTTACGACTTCTTCTCTTTACGAAACGACTCCCCCACTCGATTTTGCGAAGGTAATGGAGAGGAAAGAAGGAGTTATCAATCAACTTAGAGAGGGCGTAAGCACTTTACTTAGTCAGCCTGGTATAGACTTTATTATAGGTGAGGCTCGTTTCGTTTCTGACCATGTTGTTGAAGTAAATGGCGAACAAATAGAGGCTGAGCATATCATCATTGCGACTGGTTCACGTTCAAAGATACCACCTTTCATGAGTGAAGAAGACTTCTTGAGCCAGTCTGAAACAGCACAAAACATTGTCACATCCACGGAATTACTTTCTATTGCGAAAGTTCCTAACCGCCTCACAATCATTGGGGCAGGAGTTATCGGAATGGAATTTGCTTCAGCTTTCTCAGCTTTCGGTAGTGAAGTAACAGTTATCGAGTTTATGAAGGAATGCCTCCCTCCTATTGATAGCGATATAGCTAAACGCTTAAGAAAGACATTAGAGAAAAGAGGTGTGACCTTCTACATGCAGAGTGCAGTAAAACAAATCCTATCACCTGCAGAGAGTGGACAGGAGTATACAACAGTTGTATTCGATAAAAAGGGTAAAGAAGATAGAATTGATACCGACCTTGTATTGATTGCTACTGGTCGTCAAGCTAACTTCGACAATATCGGTATTGAATCGACTGGCATAGAAGTAAACGCAAAGGGTATTGTTGTCAATGACAATATGGAAACAAATGTGAAGGGTGTATATGCTATCGGTGACGTCAATGCACGCCAAATGTTAGCGCATGCAGCAACCTTCCAAGGCTTCCGCGCTGTCAATCATATTCTTGGAAAAGACGATAACATTCGACTTAATATCATGCCATCTGCAATCTTTACATATCCAGAAGCAGCCTGCGTAGGTAAGACTGAAGACCAGTGTAAAGCTGAGGATATCAAGTACTCTACTCGAAAAGGTTTCTATCGCGCCAATGGTAAGGCTTTAAGCATGGAAGAAACTGAAGGCATGATAAAGGTGCTAATAGCTGAAGATGGCTCTATATTGGGCGCACACTGCTATGGTGCTCACTCTGCTGACCTTATTCAAGAAATTGCAGCTTTGATGAACTGTGATGCTAAACTGGATAAGATACGCGACATCATTCATATCCATCCAACGTTGAGTGAGATTCTGCAAGATGCACTCCTTTAAAATAAAAAATCGGTTCATTAGAACACAATGTTTATTCTTGTTGTTAAGTTAATAACTATACAAAACCTATTTAGGTTCTAATGGACCGATTTAAGTTAAAGGTAAAAAGAGAAAGTTACCCTGTTACTATATCCTTCAGTCTCCTTATTCTGTCTTTCTACTTCTCCTTTTCTCGGTTATTCTGTCTAATTTCAATATTTCCGCAAGATTTCCTTGCCAATTCTAAAAAGATGTTTTACCTTTGCAGCCGTGAAACAATTAGCAATGACATATCCAGCCAATCCAGCACAGCAAAGAAACTTTGATTTCTTTGCCTTTTTAGTGCTTTATATTTGGTAGTTTCAGATATTTTGCTAACACACACACACACACACACAGGCGCACCTAGCGTTTAATCATACTTTTTTTCTTCCAGCCTACGCGCGCGCGAAGCGTGCCGTAACGCTTGTAAACAAAGGACTTCACGGAGTTTCCTTTGTTCGCTTTTTTGTGCCCTTTTTGAAGACCGCTAAAACGCAAAATATAGCAATTTTTTCGAGTATAAAATCAAACTTACATAGTGCCACAGAGCATCAGGAGGAGGAGATAATTCATTGTTTTAACAACTTTTCTTATGCTTTCGTCTCTCTCTTGAACTCTGTGACACGAAGTAAAGCAAGTGAGAATCATTAATAATAACTATTTTTTAATCAATTAAAGCAATGAGAAAAAAGAAAGATTATGAACGACCCGAGTGTAACGTTCACGAAATGGAGACAGAAACATTTATCTGTACATCTGTCACTCCCAATGCAAGTGCCTCACAACATCAATGGAGCTATGATGATAAGGGCGTACATGAAGTAGGATCTATTCTTCTAGGAGATGAAACGACTGTTGCTCCAGCTAAAAGAAACTATTTTGAAGAGGATGAAGACTAAAGGACCCTCTTTGCAGAAATCACTAATTAAAAAGAACGAACAATGAAGAAACAAACGATTTTATCAAGTATCTTAGGCATCGTTTTGCTGGCATTGACAGCATGTAGCAACAATGATGAGAATGCTATTGAAAATGGAAAAGTTGATGTTGCGCAAAGAATAGAGTTTAAAGTAAACTTTGCCGATTATAATACCGAACAAAGTGTAAACGTAACTCGTGCACCCAAAGAGGATATTAAACTCGCGAAGAGTGATATAGACCTTGGTAATGGTATTGTTGCAGAATGCACTTTGCAACGTGATACCGTTAAACAAGAACATGCCCCACGCACACGTGCCTTATATAGTACTTTCGCATACACTATGCTGGCATTTGATGCCTCAACTCATGCTTACAAGGGCAGCGTAACAGGAAGCGTAACTTATAGTGGTGGTAATTGGGATTTTACCCCGACCTCTTCTAATGAAAGCATAAGTCTTACTCCAGGTACTTACGACTTTGTCCTCTATAATGACAAGGTGACACGTAGCGGTAATAATCTTACCGTAACTCAAGCAAACGCAGCTGATGCATGGATAGGACGCACAACACAGGTGATTACCGCTACTCCTAGAAAGCAAAAGGTTGCATTTACAATGAAACATGCAGGGGCCGTAGTTAAAATTCGATTAGAAGGGTATGGCGAGTTTGATATGGCAAATACCACTGGCGTACTTTCTTCTATAAATAGCACAGCTATCCCTAGTTCTGCCGTATATGATGCTGCTAACGATTCTTGGACTATGGGAACAGGTACAGCAGTATCATCTAATACAACATTCTCGTCTACTTTGGGTGAGATGGATCCATGGGCTAGTAATACTCTGGTTTATCGTGCTATCAGCAGTGAGATTGCCTTTCTTCCATCAACAGATGTCTCAAAGTTAAAATTCACGTTTACCAATGGTAAATATTATAATCTCAATTTAGCAGGTGCAGGACTTATTTTCAATCCTGCCTCTCCATTAAAGTTAGATAAAAATGGCTCTTATATACTTAATATTAAGTTGAAAAAGAATTTTATTTATCTGATGAGTGATGGAACAAGAGGCTTCTTTAAAGATACCACCTATGGTGGAGGGACAAAGACACCTATTGCTGTTGTTGTAAGTCGTAGCAAGCATTTGGCTATCGCTCTAACTGATGCTAATAACGGAAATCCATGTGACTGGTGTTCTACTGGATCTACGTATACATCAACCCCTTACAATAAGAGTGCCGTAGGTAAAAATACGTTTGACCAAACTTCCTTATATAATGGTTATTCTGAAACTTGGGATGCCTCTGCTAGTACAGATAATGTGACCGTAAAGGGAACAAGTAGTGATTTCCCTGCTTTCAAAGCAGCCGCAGAATATACTCCGACTTTACCGGCAGGAGTACAACTCACAGGAAAGATGGTAGGTAAAAAATGGTTTTTACCATCTTTAGGAGAATGGAAACTTGCTTGTTTTGAGTTAGGGGGTAATGATGATTCTTCAGGTATGCAGAATTATCAAACAGGTATTGGACATCTTCAAGGATACTATTCTTGGTGGTATGATCTTTTAGCAACAGAAGCTTTTACACAAGTAGGTGGGACTTCCTTCACGGAAGATCCTAGAGTATCACAGCCTGTTAGCGACTATTATTGGTCTAGTTCTGAAAGTAGTGAGAATGGTTCATTTTATTATCCTTGCACGATTTATGGTGTCCTTCATGGTTTCAGATGGTATTGGGCAGGTTATAACGGTAATACAACTGGTAGTACGCTGCTTCATGTCCGCCCTTTCATTCATTATGACGAATAGTCAATCAGGGGTATACTGCTTGTAAAAAAGAAGCATGCGGACAGCGGAAAATTTATATACGGTTCCCCGTAAATTTATATACGGTTAGAAATTTACGGGGAAGCGGTTAGAAATAAATTTATATCAAATAAAAATTTTCGGCTAACCGTATATAATTTTTTCTTTGACCTTTGGGCTTTGAATTTTGACCTTTGAATATTGTTTTTTTGAGCATTAAGAAGTGCTGCAAAGTACAGTACGATAATAATTAATAATTTAAATCTTATAACCAAATGAAAATCAAAATGGTTCAGCGGAAGAATCCGCAAAAGAAATCGGAAGTGAAGTATTATGCTAGTCCTGTCAATGCTGGTAAGAAGACCCTACGGGATATTGCGCACGACATTGCGGGGCGTTCTTCGTTGACACGTGGTGATATCGAAAACGTGCTGGCAAACTTTATTGATTGCCTGCCTCATTACCTCCGCGATGGTTTTAGTGTACAGCTGGGCGAGTTTGGCACGATGCGCCTGACACTTTCAAGCGAGGGGGCTGCGACGGTAAAGGCTTTTAAGATAGAGACTATCAAGCCACGCGTAACATTTACGCCAGGTGTGGAACTAAAGGCCGCTTTGCGCGAAAACTCGTATGAGACGGTGAAGGAGGAAAACTCTAATTCAAAAACCTCTCATAAAGACAAGAAAGGCGGAGAGAATCCTGGACCTGTGCCAGAAGACTAAAAGAAGCGTTGACTGATTGGTCAAGGATAAACGAAAAAGAGTTCGCGAACAAATCGGAAATTGTTCGCGAACAATTTTCGGTAGAGAAATGAGGAGATTTGCCTCCAGAAGTAAATACTTTTAAGTATAAAATGTTTGGAGGATAAAAATCTTTATACTAACTTTGCAGACAGAAAGGATACAGATTTAGTCGTATCGATTCGATTGGGATAGTCATCAAATAAATTAGAAAACCCGAGATGACTTCTTTTGTTAATGGCGGGCCACATAAATCGCATTTCAGCGACTAAGCCGCAAGGTCAGTGGATTACAAAGACGAGGAGCTCTCTTATCATTGATACTCGGACTTTTCATCACATCGTCGATACGACTTTTCTAATTCCCATTTCTTTAAAGAAGAGGGATTGAGGTGGGGTTTCCAAGTGATTCCCCACCTTTTTCAATTATTCAAGCGTATAGTAATTATGTAAAACTTAACCTCCTATAAGTAGCCTGTGAAGTTATAAAAGATTAGCTATCAGAACTTATACCATCATTTAGGCTTTCTTAAAGGGGATAATAAAAGAAATTTAGCAATGTTCTCAGGAATTGTAGAAGAGATGGCAATCCTTAGAGGGATTGAACATGAACAGGAGAATATCCATTTCACTTTTCAATGTTCATTTACAAAGGAATTGAAGATTGACCAAAGTATTGCACACAATGGAGTGTGCCTTACAGTCGTTCGCTTCCAAGACGATACCTATACGGTGACAGCCATGAAGGAAACCCTTGACCGCTCGAACTTAGGCTTACTCAAAGTGGGGGATCGTGTGAATATAGAACGTTCAATGATTATGAACGGTAGATTAGATGGACACATCGTACAAGGTCACGTTGATCAAACAGCTAAGTGTGTTAATATGGAAGATGCAGATGGTAGTACCTATTTCACCTTCGAATATCCGTGCAACCGAGAGATGGCACAACGTGGCTATTTCACTGTTGATAAAGGGTCAGTTACGGTCAATGGTGTCTCACTGACTGTTTGCGAACCAACAGATAACAGCTTTAAGGTAGCCATCATTCCTTACACACGAGAGAATACCAATTTTGCTGACATTCATATTGGCACTGTGGTAAACCTCGAGTTTGACATTCTTGGCAAATATATAGCACGCTTAAACAGCTTTACAAAATAGATATTGTAAATATTTATTGTCATAGCATCTAACAACTCTAAACAACATAGGAAATAGAGTAAAAAAAGCTATTTCAGTGTTGGTTAGGGTTGTTTTATTATAAAAATAAGTTAATTAAAAACCTTTTGTATATACATAACAATAGGTTAATGTAAAAAAAACTCACATATTCAATCAATACATTTTATTTTACAAAAAGTTTTATTACCTTTGTTTGCAGATATAGTTGTAAAGACAAATAAAAGTAATAAATGAGGAAACAAACAGACATATTTAAGAGCTTTTGGAACCAAATTATCATTTGGCTTCCGCTTTTCCTCATACCCATTTTGTACGCTCCGCAAGGACATACATCATGGCAAAACGACTTATCGATATATATCATTCCCCTTTCAATGATGGCAGTTGCATATACCAATTATTTTGTACTTGCCCCCATGTTATTAAAGGGACGGAAGAAAGAGTTTTGGGTAATCAATACACTGCTCATCCTTTTCTTATCTATTGTACAGCACGAATGGTTATACTACATCTCAGGTGACCAAAACCTGATGACTTATCCATACCAAATCTTTGTAGAAAACAAAGAGGACAAGTACGTATACCCACACATCTTTTTTATTATACGCAATGTCTTTAACCTAAGTATCTGTGCTGGTGTTGCAACATCGATACTGATGGCACAGCGTTGGTCAAAGGCTGAAAAGGAAAAGCGTGAGGCAGAAACAGCAATGACAAAAGCCGAGTTGGTAAACTTACGTCAGCAAGTCAACCCACACTTTTTACTCAACACAATGAATAATATCTATGCGCTGACAGCTTTCGATACAGAAAAGGCGCAGAAGGCTATTATCGACCTTTCAAAGATGTTACGACATATTCTCTATGACAATCAGCAACCTTACGTATGTCTGGAGGAAGAAGTAGAGTTCTTACAAAACTATGTCGACTTGATGATGATACGCATACCAGAGAATGTAGAAATCAAACGCGAGTGTAACATCCCATCTAATTGTAACATCCATGTTGCGCCAATGATATTTATCTCATTGTTAGAGAATGCCTTTAAACATGGTATTAATCCAGAGCAAAAGAACTTTATTCACATAAAGTTAGATGCAAATAATGAGCAAATAATATTCTCCATACAAAACAGTAATAACCCAAAGGGAGAGGCAGAAAGGAACGGCCATGGCATAGGCCTCAAACAAGTAGAGCGCCGTCTTGAGCTTGCTTACCCTGGTAAGTACAAATGGGAGAAGGGATTTGATAGTAATAGAAATACATATTCATCTAAAATTATCATTTATGACACTAAACTGTATAATCATTGACGACGAACCTTTAGCAGCAGACTTGCTTGCGAGTTATGCAAAGAAAACACTCTTTTTGAACTTAATTGGTGTTTTTAATAGTGCTGTAGAAGGCGTAAAAGCGATCCGTGAGAATAGGGTTGACCTCATATTCTTAGATATACAGATGCCTGAACTTAGTGGACTGGAGTTTGCAAAGATTCTACCAAAGGAAACTAAGATTATTTTCACAACTGCATTCAGCCAATATGCTATCGATGGTTACAAGGCAAATGCAATTGATTATCTTATGAAGCCAATTAGCTATGATGACTTCTTAGCTGGTGCAAACAGAGCTTTAGACTGGTTCCAAAGTACCCGTCAGACAGAGAATGCGTCAAACGACCGCTTTATCTTTGTGAAGAGCGAGTACAAACTGGTTAAAATCATGTTTGATGACATTCTCTATATTGAAGGATTGAAGGACTATGTTAAGATCTATCTTGCTAACGACCATAAGCCAATCATGAGTCTAATGAACATGAAGAAGATTGAGGAGTCACTTCCTAAACCTGAATTCATGCGCATTCATCGCTCCTACATCGTACACATGAAGAAGATTGATGGCATTGATCGTTTCCGCGTTGTAATCGGAGATTCTACCCTCCCAATCTCAGATAGTTATAAAACCGCTCTTCAAGATTATCTTGATGGACATACATTATAAGCTTGAAAAAATAAAACAAACAAAATAATAAAGACACTAACTTCTATCTCCTTTGAAAGAAGAAAATAGAAGTTAGTGTCTTTTTTATGCTTTAAACCCATAGATAACTATATGGGTAAGAGAAGTCAAAAAGACGAAATGGATAGTGAAACTTATCCATTTCAAGACTCATATATATGTTTCTACCACGCGAACATCAGAACAATGCTACTTACTCGTAGTCAATCCACTGCGTTTCGTGCGCTTAAATGATCGGTAATCATCAAGTTCAATCTCAACATCTGGCTCTACCAGTTCGCCAACTCTTGGCAACTGGAACTTCATATACTTGATGTTCAATCCACGTTCAATCCATTGATTCTCATAATAAGTATGAATACCAAGAATCTCACGTGTCTTTTCATCCATCTGATTTTCAGCTACCCTACCCTCGCTTAACTCATTACCATAGAGGTCTTCTGTACGGAACAGAACTGGCAATTGGTTCATATTAACCATGTAAGTAGTATATGTAAAGAGGAAGTTAGAATCCGTCTTAAGATGAACAATACCACCATCTATCAAAAAACGACGATAACGATTCATGAAGAAGGTAGAAGTCAGACGCTTATGCACGTTCTTCATCTGAGGATCAGAGAAGGTAAGCCATATCTCTTGCACCTCATCTTCGCTAAAGAAACGGTCGATAATCTCAATGCTGGTACGCAAGAAAGCAACATTATCCAACCCCTCTTCCAAAGCTTGTTTAGCACCTGTATAGATACGAGCACCTTTGATATCAACGCCAATAAAGTTGATATTAGGGTAAACACGTGCCAAACCAACAGTATATTCACCCTTACCACATCCCAACTCAAGTACAATCGGGTTATCGTTATGGAAATACTGCTCACGCCAATGCCCTCTCATTTCAAACGGAACTTCACTGATAACGCCATAAGGATATTGGAAAACGTTCTTAAACGTTTCCATCTCTGCAAATTTCTTTAACTTACCTTTACTCATGAGTGCAAAGGTACAATAAAAATAAGGAACGAGCCGTAAGGAGCAGTATTTAATTTATTTAGACTGACTGCATAGCCATAAATTCACTTGATTACAAGATATTTTTGTACCTTTGTACTCTAAAAGTGATTCATCATGGCAATAAAAGCTGCATTCTTCGACATAGATGGCACGTTAGTATCCTTTAAGACGCACCAGATTCCAGCATCTACGATAAAGGCTATTGAGCAGGCAAAAGAACAAGGCGTGAAGATTTTCATCTCCACAGGACGCCCTGTAGCCATTATTAATAACATTGATGCCATCCGACATCTTATTGATGGATATATCACCTTTAATGGTGCGCGTTCCTTTGTTGGCGAAGAAGATATCACTTTGATGCCTATTCCCAAAACCGAGGTACGAGCAATGATTGAGGATGCTAACCGTCGCGACTATGCCGTTTTGGTATGTGGTCGAGATGTTGTTGCACTTCATAATCATAAACCTATCTTTGACGAAATCTTCGTCCAAGCCTTGGGTGTTAACAACATCGATATCAATAAACCTGTAGAGCCACTGCTCAGCCAACCTGTTCTGCAGCTAACTCCTTTCTTCAGTGAAGAAGATGAGAAGGCTATTTCTCCTTCAATGCCACACTGTGTATCAGCACGTTGGCATCCAAGTTTCACCGATATTACTATACAAGGAGCTGACAAAGGGAACGCATTGAAGCAGATGTCAAAGCATCTCGGTATCGGTTTGGAAGAATGTATTGCCTTCGGTGATGGTGGCAATGACATGACGATTCTCCAAACAGCCGGTATCGGTGTTGCAATGGGAAATGCCTATGAAGGAGTAAAGGCTGTGGCTGACTATGTCACAACAAGTGTAGATGAGGACGGCATACGAAATGCCTTCATACATTTCGGAATTATAAACAACTAAAGATTAAGGGTTATGGCTTCTGAATCTTGATTCATAAGCATATATAACTATACATTAGGAATTAAAGAAAACAATGTCAAACAAGATAGAACGTTCTTCACAAGAAAAACGTACTGCCTTTGTGGTAGTCTTCGCTTTCTGTGTTATGCTTGCTGAAATTGTTGTGGGACTATCTTCCCACTCAATGGCACTCTTTGCAGATGGCGTTCACATGGGTTCACACGTATTGGTTATCGGACTCAATTGGGCAGCCTACGTGTTAGTACGCTACTTACAAAACAAGGGTACGGCCCATTACGATACAGAAAAGATACTGAACTTAGCTGCTTTTACAAGTGGTATATTTCTGATTCTCACAGCTATCTTTATTATCGTAGAAGCAGTAGAACGATTCTCTACACATGGAGAAATCCATAACTATGAATTGGCATTAACAACAGCAGGAATAGGTTTGGTAGCAAACACTATTAGTGCTTCAATCCTTCATGGACATCATGGTGCAGCAGACTACAATAGCCATGCAGCCTACCTCCACGTCCTTTCAGATGCTCTAACAGAGATTGGAGCAATCATTGGAATACTATGTGCCATGTTTTGGAATATTACTTGGATTGACTCAGCAGTAGCCGTTGTCAGCGCATTGGTTGTTCTCCGTTGGGCAAAACGATTATTATGGGATACTGGCAGATCACTAACAATGTTATAGTTTTGTCTGCCATCGCATATTTCATTCTAAAGTTCAGGGTTAATAATAGCCGATTAATTCTATCTCATCAGCTTAAAATAAGTCTGATGAGTGTATATTAGAAGGAAAGAAAAAACATTACAAAACTTACAAATCAACATGCTATTTTACACATAAAAATAGCCTCACATCACACCTTTGTAATCAACTCACACTCAAAACATTACAAGATAGCCTTTTAAAAGGTGCTTAGTTAGCCTTCAAAAGGGCGTTAATAAGACTCCAAAAGGGCACCTTTTGCAAGCCAAAAGGGCGTTAATTGCAAGCTATTTGGTGGTCTTTATAAATTGGCTATGTGAATTTATTTTACATTACTAACTATTGTAGTACTATAATAAAGGGCAAAGTTAGAATTCCTCAACTATAAATCAATCTATCAAAAGGGTAAAAAAAAGAGGGACATAAATTCCCTTCTACCCATAGTTGCATAAAATGCTGGATAAAAGAGGATTTATATCCCCGATATTCTAATAGAATAAAAGATTATTCTGTGTATAAGAATCGCTTGATTGACTTCTTTGGTGTCTTTTCAAACTCCTCTTCTTGAATACGTATCTCAGCAACCTTGCAGTAAGCTGGTACAATTGTATTCAACTGTGTGCGGTTTTCCTCCATAATATTCTTGAGGTCATCCGCATTGAGTCCTAAGTTCTGAGCTTCGTCATAATCAGGATGAACTAAGGCAATAAGCTTTTCACCACTCTGAATAACTAAACATTCACTTACGAGAGGCAGAGAATTAAGTTTATCCTCAATCTCCTCTGGGTAGATATTTTGCCCATTACTTCCAAGAAGCATATTCTTAGAACGTCCCTTAATAAAGACGTTACCATCCTCATCCATCAAACCAAGGTCACCGGTATGGAACCAACCATCCTTGTCAATCGTCTGACCTGTATCTTCTTCATTCTTATAGTAACCAAGAAGAACATTAGGTCCCTTGGTCAAGATTTCACCTGGTATGTTTACTGGATCAGAACTATTGATACGTACTTCCTGGTGTAAAGCTGCCTGACCACAAGAGCCTTGCTTAAAGGTCTTCCAATCACGATAACAGATAATTGGACCACATTCTGTTGCACCATAACCTACAGTATATGGGAACTCTATGCGACGTAAGAAACTCTCGATTTCACCATTGAGAGCTGCTCCACCAATAATAATCTCGTAAAGATTACCACCAAAGGCCTGATATACCTGCTCACGAATCTTTGCACGTACCTTCTTATTAATTACTGGCATATTCAGCAGAAGACGCATACGATTGTTCTGAATCTTTGGGAATACCTTCTTACGAATAATCTTCTCAATTACCAAAGGTACAGCAATCATAATAACGGGCTTTACTTCTTGAAGTGCTTGAGAGATAATAGCAGGAGAAGGGATACGTGTCAAATAGTAAATGTGAACACCTGAGAGGAACTCATAGATAAACTCGAATGCCATTCCATACATGTGAGCCATTGGGAGAATACTGATAACATTATCTCCTGGCTTAATTACATGGCCTAAAACATGCTTAGCAAAATCAGCATTGCTCCACAAAGAACGGTATGGAAGCATTACACCTTTAGAGCGACCTGTGGTTCCACTGGTATAATTTATCAAAGCAAGTTCGTCTGGACTCTGCTCACGATAGTAGTGTATATGCTCTGGACGGAAGTACTTAGGGTAACGACGTCCAAACTCCTCATTGAGATGTTCACGTGCATAAGTCAACTTATCCGTACGACTTACTACCAATGAGTAATCTGGAATATAAATAATTCCCTCCAAGTTTGGCATCTTCATGGCGTCAATCTGAGTCACAACGACATCACCTACAAAAAGAAGTTTTGCATCTGAGTGATTGACAATGTTATGAATCTGCTCTGGCATAAACTCATGCAAGATAGGCACAGCTACCGCACCATAAGTGAGTACTGCAAGGAAAGAAGCAGCCCAAGCAGAAGAGTTTCTTCCACATAACGCTATCTTATCACCACGTTTTACCCCACTTGCCTCAAACATAATGTGCAACTTTTCAATCTTTCTTGCAACATCATGATATTGAAGGGTCTTGCCTTTATAATCTGTTAGAGCATCACGGTCCCAATGTTCGATGATACTCTTCTCTATTAATTCATTAAAACTCGGAATCTTTTCCATTGCACAATATTTCAATCTCTGTGCAAAGATACATATTTATAAGCACATTTCAAAATATTATGTGCAGAAATATATAAAGATTGGGGTAAATAAGAGCATCAAAGAAATAATTATTATAACACAATATTCAGCTTGTTAAAGCCATAAAAAAATTGTATAAAGAAAAAGACGGATATACTTTGATAGTACATCCGTCTTATATACATAAGGTGTAGTTATCTCTTAGAAGAAGAGGTAGCGGTTATCGACAACCTTTGCCTTGAGGATAAGATCCTGCATAAAGTTACCAACCAACTGCATATTTGCCTGAGCAGCCTGCTGCATTACCAAAGTTTCATCGTACTTAGAACCTGCACGCATAGACTTCTTTACTACCTGGAACACATAAACACCAGCATTACCCTTTACAGGAGCCTTAGAGAACTTGCCTGCTGCTGTACCTGCAACTGCACCAGAGAGAGCTGGCTCTACAGAACCAGTTGCTTGTACGAATGCTGGAGCTGCAAATGTAATCTGATTAACAGAAGAAACCTTAGCCCCCTTAGCCTGAGCTGCTGCAATAGAGTTTACACCCTTGAGCTTAGTCATGAGTTTCTCAGCCTTCTTATCTTTAATAACCTCACGTTTGAGGATTTCCTTTACCTGTGCATCATCCCATGAACGATAGCCCTGTGGATGAACAGCAGTCAAAGCGATAACCAAGAGGTGATCATTATTACCACACTCATAGAGAGGTGAAACCTCACCCTGCTTAGCCTCGAAGAGCCACTTCAGCGCGTCACGTGTACCAGGAATACCACCAACATAGTGCTCAGCCGTAGAGATGTCATTGAGTGACTGAACCTGATAACCAGACTTAGGAGCATTCTTCTCAAGGTCAGCTACAGTAGAACTCTTAGCAACAAACTCAGAGAACTTATTGTAAGCATTGCTGCGTGTAGCCTTAGAGAAGTCTACGACCTTCTTAATAACAGCAGCAGTTGTCTTTGTTGTAAAGGCCTTCTTATCAAGTACCTGAAGGATAATGTTACCCTGCGTAAGAGCAAGATTCTGCGTTGCATTCACCTCACCATTGAGCAGAGCATTTATAAATGTACGATTGTCTTGATTCATACTTGGAGCCATCTCGTACTGCTGACCAGTAAACCATACCTTCTCACCAGTCTGACCATAACGCTTTGCAAGTGCATCAAAATCAGCACCACCAGCCAATGCCTTCTGGATAGAGTCTGCCTTAGCACGTGCCTCATCAGGAGTTGCAGCTGCAATATTAATCTGACGGAACTGGATTGAGTCTGCCAACTGCGCCTTAGAAAGTACACGGATGATATTTAAAGTATTGTCCTGAGCGTTTTCAACAACACCAGTTGTACCTACAGAAAGTGAATCAATTTTTGATGCAATGTCAGGATACTGCTGATAAGCCTTGTTACTTACAGGAAGACCAAGATAAGGAATCTCAGAACCACTCTTGCTAACAACAGCAGCAGGATCTTCTGCAGAAGCAAGTTGCTTCTGGAAGTCGTTCATCTCCTTAACAACCTGACTGCGGTCTGCAGCACTTGCCTTAATCTGGAAGTCAACAAACTTGATATCACGTGTCTCAACATTCTGGCGGAAAGCTGGCTTCAATTCTTCATACTTAGCCTTGAGGTCATCGTCTGTCACCTTAACATCAGCATCTTTTACAGTGCTGTAAGCCAAAGAAGCAAGTTGAATCTGACTTTCCTCGTTATTATCCTTGAAAGCCATCTTAGCCTCAGCCTTGTTTGAGAGAACACAACTTGCGAGCAGTACCTGATACTTCTGACCGAGCAACTGAGCACGAAGATTCTTCTCTACAAAGAGCCAATAGTCATAGATAGCCTGCATCTGCTCTACCTGTGGAGACTTTGCAGCCTTAGCCTTGTTATAGCTATCAAAGAACTGCTTTAGAGCATTTACATCAAAACGACCAGTCTGCTGGTTCACGAATGGAGTCTGAACCAACATTGGATTAGTACCCTCATTCAATACGTTCTGAATCTCATTCTCTGTTACAGTAAGACCAACCTTCTCTGCGTCAGCCTCGATAACACGATTGCTTACAAGCTGCTGCCAAACTTGGTCCTTTACTTGATTAAGTTCCTGATCAGTGAGATTATCACGCTGCATAGTAAACTTAATTGCGGACTGATACTCATCAATCAACTTCTGATAATCCTGGACACTAATCTTTTTGCCCAAGATTTCTCCAATCTGCTGACGCGCTTCACCCTTGATTCCATCACACGAGCGAGCTGCATCTCCAGCTAAGAATGCAAACAAGGCAAGACCGATAGCTGCTACCAGTATGCCACCTTTGCTTCTGATTTTTCCTAATGCTGCCATTTTAGATTTATTATTTGATTTTAATTATTCTATTCAATATGACAAATTGCCCACAAAAATACAAAAAAAAGGGCAAGTATCATAATTTTTCATTCAGAAATTACTCTGTACTATTGACTTTTAGCCGTACGAGTTCTATTTTTGTCATGGTCTTCTTGATTATCTTAAACTCATATTGCCCAACAGTAACAATTTCGTTTAGTTTTGGGAAACTTTGATAGACATGTAACAACAAGCCACCAACTGTCATATAATCATCATTCTCTGGCAAGTCAAGATTGAACATTTCATTCACCTTGTCAATCTCCAAACGTGCCGAAAGGACATACTCGTTATCATTTATCTGCTTTGCAATATACTTTGTATTGTCATGCTCGTCCTCAATGTCACCGAAGATTTCTTCTACGATGTCTTCCAATGAAACAATACCACTGGTACCGCCAAACTCGTCCACAACCACTCCCAAGCTTTTCTTTTGGATAAGGAAAACCTGCATAAGTTTATGTGCAGCCATCGTCTCTGGCACAAACGGCATTTGTCGGATATGGTCTTTCCAGTTCTTTGGAGAACGGAACATCTCTGAAGAGTGAATATAACCCTTTATATGATCGATATCCCCTTCATAAACAACTATCTTAGAGTTACCACTTTCTATGAACATTTGCTGTAGTTCTTCGAGTGAGCAATTCTCTTCAACAGCTTTAATCTCAGTACGTGGTACCATGCAATCACGCACTTTCGTATCTTGAAATTCCAAAGCATTTTGGAATATCTTTACTTCGTCTTCTATTTCATCTTCGTTCTTAGCATTCTCAATAGTACTCTGTACGAGGTGGTCAAGGTCTACTCTCGTAAACGAACCATCAGACTCTTTCTCATCCACCTTTACACCAACAAGACGCAAAAGGACTCGCGCAAGAAAAGTTGCAAAGCGACTAATAGGCCAAAGAATAATAAAAAAGACATATGCCAATGGGGCAAAAAAAGTAAGTAAGCGGTTAGGATTGCTCTTAAACAAGGTCTTAGGTAAGAACTCTCCTGTAAAAAGAATGATGAGTGTTGATGCTAAAGTATCTAATATCACACGTGTTGCTGAATCAAACGATGCAAACAGTGTCGTATCAAATATCTGAGCAAAGAAGATACCATAGATAACAAGAACAATGTTGTTACCTACAAGCATCGTAGATACAAAACCATTCGGATTATTATAATAGATGGTTAGACACTTTTGTGCAATACCATTCTTCTCCTTATCCATCTCCGCAAGAAGACGATTACTTGCAACAAAGGCAATCTCCATTCCTGAAAAGAATGCAGAGAGTACCATTGTTATTATAATTCCTATAATTAAATTTATATCCAATTTCTTATTATTATTTAGTGCGACTTGGTAAACATTTCCCGTACATGTTAGCCATAAGTCTCTTCCTATATATGACAGTTATGAACCTATTATCTCATCTTCTATGATTGTGTTGATGCCCCACACATGTCGTGCGAAGGCTTAGCACCAATGGTGCGGAGCACTAATTGCAATGCAATAGATTAATGAAAGAAAAACAACTTGTTGTAAGTAAGGATTGTAAGGATAAACTTACTAACGCTTAAAACAACACGAAACTATCTATTTAAGAGAGATTATACATGGTAGGGAAGAATATTTAAGTTTTATCAAACTACAATTATTACTTTTGTTTAACGACAGGACCTTTCATGCTATCAACACGTGTGGTATCAATAGGTGTAAAGGGAGGAGAACCAGCAGGCGACATAAACTCATTATTAGAGAAGATGCCCCACCCCTTTGTCTGTCGTATCTCGTAATTTGTCATCTGCTCATCGCTATGGAACCAGTTTCCTTGCAATTCCTTATCAGGTGTCTTGAGGTGTGAATAAGAATATGACCACATCTCATGGTTACGCTCATCCCAATAGAGTTCATTGCTATAGAAATTAAGCCCTTGCGCTGTAAGGATTCTTACACGCCCTCTTAGTTCCCAACGACGATCCTTATCAAAGTAAACAGCAGTGTCACATTGAATATAACCCACTACATGTTTCTTCAAATCAAACTGAGTAAGTAGGATTCCTTTATTGAAAGTCCAGCGCGAAGGTCTTCTATTCTCATTAATTTCCCAACGCTCAGTAACAATACGATATTTAATAACGCCTGAATCCGAGATAAGTGTATTGACACCATATGTAGTCATAACTGGCACAGAGTCACGGTCATGAATAGCAGGAGCGGTATGCTCACGTTCCTCCGAACAGGAAACCATAGCATAGCTCACTGTAAATAATACTAATCCAATAAAAAATGAATAAAGGCTTGAACGCATATTATTCAACCTTGAACTTAGCAAACCAGCGCTCATTAAATGTGAAACCAACGTTGATACGGAACATATTTTCCTTGATCATTCCCGTAACACTCTGGTTCACCCACTCTGCACTGATATTCAACATACTGCGATTATTGTAAGCATTGAGGATTGGAATACCAACTCCAAGGCTTGCTGAAAGCTCGCGTGGTCCATCCACACCATTAATCTTCAGATAAGGACTTGCATAGCTAAAACCTGCACGGTAGTGCATACGACTAAAGAAACCACGATAGCGTTCGCCCTTGCAGTAGTCACCTCCCAATGTAAACTTATGACGGTCATTGAATTGTCCATCAACAAGATTATAGCTTGTTGTACCATTGACTGTGGTTAATTGTGGGTACTTTATCTTAGCCCACTTCTGCAACTGATAGTCAACACCGAACTTCAGACGGTTATTATGATTCCACATCAAACCAACTCCGAAAGTATGAGGCAGTTCAAGAGAGTTTGATACAACATAACGAGTTGTATCAGAAACGCTTGTTTGTGAATTTGTTGAAATCAAATTACACTCAGCCTCTGTCCCTAAATTATGTCCAAGAGAGTAAGTAAGACCCAAGGTCAGCTCATTCTTCTTATCTACAGCATAAGTATATTGTGCACCGAAGTCAACCTTGTAGCTCTTTACCTGTGCAGAGTAATTCTTTGACAATGTATTAACATAACTGTCACTATAGGTATTTGTCGAATTACGATTCAGTGTTCCCCACAAGTAACCAATATTCGCACCAAATGAGAAACCCTTAAAAGGCTCCCAACCAGCACCTAAATAAACAAGATGTAAACCACCACTACCATTATAAGCATTGGAATACGTAGCATTTACAGAAGATGTACTTGGGAAAGCATTGACATTTTGAGTGTTACTAAAGTTGTAACCTACATTTGTATAAGGTAAAAGACCAAAGCTAACACCCACATGCTTAAAAGCTCTGAATGACGCAACAACGTATTCAAGATTAGCATTCTTAGCATTTACCTTGTTGCCATTCTCCTCAAAATTAGTCAACTGAAGGCTAACACCTGCATCAAATATGAATGAAAGAGAGTCAACAAAAGCGTATGAAGCAGGGTTCGCATAGTTCACCTGATTACGCTCATGAAATCCGTATGCCAATCCGTTCATACCACGATTAAAACTTGTTGCCTGAGATGTCAAAGCACCTAATCCATACTGACTATATGGAGAGTTAGTTCCGCTTTGAGCTGACACCTGTACTGCAAGACCTGCAAGGAACGCTGCTGCAATTATCTTTTTCATTCGCTATCTTTTTCTTATTCTGACGATATGTCTAAACAATATATTGGCGCAAAGTTATTAAAAAAAATCTATATTGCAGAAAAACAATAAAGGATTTTGATTTTTAATAAGCTTTCTTTGTGCTCTCATGCTTTTTTACTACCTTTGCAAAGAAAATGAAAAAGGGATTATTATATATTGTACTGACTTTCATCCTGTCTGTTGTTAACGCTACAGCGGGGATTCAGTCTATGACTAATCCTGATCGTATTCAGATATCCCTTTTGACTTGTTCACCTGGTAAAGAAGTTTGGGCACAATATGGTCATACCGCTATTCGATATTACGACAAAGAAAGCGGAGAAGACCTTGCCATCAACTATGGTATTTTCTCCCTCGACCAAACCTACTTTATCCCTCGTTTTGTTCTTGGTATGACAGACTATCGCATGGGAGTTCAACCTATGGATATGTTCCTTGCTCAATATAGTTATGAAGGGCGAGGAGTTGTCGAACAGGTTCTTAATTTATCAGCTGAAGATAAAGAGGTTATCCATAAAGCATTGCAGGAGAACATGAAGCCTGAAAATGTAGTTTATCGCTACAACTACTTCTTTGATAACTGTACCACAAGGGCACGTGATATGCTCGTCAATCACCTCCATGGAAAGGTTGTTTATCCACCAGCAGAAGAAGATGCAACGTTCCGTTCTATGATACATAAATGGAACAATAAATATGAATGGTCACAATTCGGAGAAGACCTCCTACTCGGTGTGAATGCTGATCGTAAGACAACAAAGTCTGAACAGCAGTTTCTTCCAGAGAACTTAAGGAGTGACTTTGACAAAGCAAGATACAACGGAAAGCCTTTAGTAAAGGAGACAAACGTACTATTGGATGCTGAAACAGAAATGGCAGAACCAGCTTTTCCACTTTCTCCGCTATCTATAGCACTCATATTTGCAGTTATCAGTCTTGTAATGATGCTCTTTAGCTATCGCAGACAGCAGGTTTATTGGGCGTGGGACTTATCTTTAATGCTTACATCGGGGCTCATGGGAATTATCTTCTTCGTTATGATTTTCTCACAACATCCATGTGTTAGCTTGAATTTCATCCTATTATTCTTTAATCCTTTACCATTGTTCTTCCTCTATAGTACAATTAAAAAGAAGAAGGTAATATGGTGGAAAATATGGGGAGTACTTATCATTTTAGGACTTTTCGGAAGTTTATTCCAAGAAATACCACTGCCAATATTAATTGTGGCATCATTCTTGCTATTACATTGTATAGTACATTTGCGGATTAATAAAGCGGTTGTACCAACCGTGAGTAGTCCAAAGAAATAAAAGATAATGAATAAATACATCACCGCTTTACTTGTCGTACTTGCGGCAACAGGAGTCGAGGCGCAGAGCTATCAGTCTGCGCTAAAGATTGCGTTGGGTGATGTCAATATCGAAGATCTTTGCCATAAACAAGCGTTTAAAGGTGTTGAACAGGAGATTTTGTCAGTTCTTGAAGCCTTTAAGCAGATTAAAGAAGACGAAGAAATAGAGCCTGCACAAAGCAAAGCAGTCTTTGTGACAGACTTATACGACAATTATTCCATTGCTTTAACATCTCAATCAAATAATAATCAGGAATCACAACTATTCCTTCCTAATCCTTCCTTAAGGACTGGAATCAAGATTCGTGCCCCCAGTTTACTTCCTTTAGCATAATAAATAATATTACAAAACATAGATATATAGAAGTAAACAAAGAGGGAGAACCTCTAATATAAATAACAAACTCAATTAGAATAAATGAATTTCAATAAGATATTAAAGGCACTTTTCGGAGATAAGTCAACACGTGATATGAAGCTTATACAGCCATACGTAGATAAGGTTAAGGCTACATATCCAGAGATTAAAGCACTCAGCAATGACGAATTGCGTGCAAAGACAAAGGAAATCCAGAAGTATGTCCAGGATACAGGTAAGGAACAACGTGAGAAGATAGCCGAACTTCGTACAACAATTGAAGCTACACCGATTGAAGATCGTGAAGCTATTTTCAATCAAATAGATAAACTTGAGAAAGAAGCTCTTGACAACTATGAGAAGGCTCTCGATGAGGTTATGCCAGTAGCATTCTCTATTGTCAAAGATACAGCACGTCGTTTCTCTGAGAATGAGGAAACAATCGTAACAGCAACCGACTTCGATCGTGAGTTGGCTGCAGACCCTTCAAAGGACTTTATCACTATTGATGGCGACAAGGCTATCTACCACAACCACTGGACAGCAGGTGGCAACGACCTTAAATGGGAGATGGTTCACTATGATGTACAGGTATTCGGTGGTACAGTTCTTCATCAAGGTAAGATTGCCGAGATGGCTACTGGTGAAGGTAAAACCCTTGTTGCTACCCTTCCAGTATTCCTTAATGCCCTCACTGGTAATGGTGTCCACGTCGTAACTGTCAACGACTATCTTGCAAAACGTGACTCTGAATGGATGGGTCCTCTCTATATGTTCAACGGTCTTTCAGTTGATTGTATTGACAAACACCAACCAAACTCTCCTTCACGTCGTAAGGCTTATCAAGCAGATATTACCTTCGGTACCAATAACGAGTTTGGTTTCGACTATCTGCGAGACAATATGGCCGTATCACCAGCCGACCTCGTACAACGTCAGCACAACTATGCTATTGTCGATGAGGTTGACTCTGTGTTAATTGACGATGCTCGTACACCTCTTATTATTAGTGGTCCAGTACCAAAGGGTGACGTACAGATGTTTGAAGAGTTCCAGCCATTGGTACAGAGCCTTTATGAGGTTCAGCGCAAGCAGGCTACAGAACTTCTTTCAGAAGCTCGCCACAAGTTGGCTGAGGCACAGAAGAATGCAAACAATAAAGAGGTATTCCAGAAGCTCCAAGAGGAAGGATTCCTTGCCCTCTATCGTTCATTTAAGGCACTGCCAAAGAACAAGGCCCTCATTAAATACCTCTCTGAGGAAGGTATCAAAGCTGGTATGCTGAAGACAGAGGAGTATTACATGGCTAATAACAACCGTGAAATGCCAAAGGCCATCGAACCTCTCTACTTCGTGACAGACGAGAAGTTGAACTCATGCGACCTCACAGATAAGGGTACAGCATGGTTAGCTGCACAGGTAAAAGATGACCAGTTGTTCGTATTACCTGATATTACCACAGAGCTTTCTGCACTTGAGAAGCAGAAGGATGATAAGGTCATTGATGAGCAAACATATATCGATCAGAAGGATGCGTTGATGGCTCACTACGGTGTTCAGAGTGAGCGTGTTCATACATTGCAGCAGCTCTTAAAGGCATACACCATGTTTAACAAGGACGATGAGTATGTTGTCTTGAATGGTGAGGTTAAGATTGTCGATGAGCAGACTGGTCGTATCATGGAAGGTCGCCGTTGGAGCGATGGCTTACATCAGGCTGTCGAGGCAAAGGAACATGTAAAGGTAGAGGCAGCTACACAGACTTTCGCAACGATTACTTTACAGAACTACTTCCGTATGTACCACAAACTTGCAGGTATGACGGGTACAGCATCTACTGAGGCTGGTGAGTTCTGGGACATCTATAAACTCGATGTTGTTGAGATTCCAACCAACCGTCCAATCCAACGTAAGGATATGGAAGACCGAGTTTATAAGACAGCACGTGAGAAATATGCAGCTGTTATCGACGAGGTTGAGGCAATGAGAAATCAAGGTCGTCCTTGTCTTGTTGGTACAACATCTGTCGAGATCAGTGAGCTTTTGAGTAAGATGCTTAACATGCGTAAGATTCCACACCAGGTATTGAATGCTAAGCAGCACTTGAAGGAGGCTCAGATTGTTGCCGAGGCAGGTCGTTCAGTAGATGGTCTTGGTGCAGTAACAATCGCTACCAACATGGCAGGTCGTGGTACCGATATCAAGCTTTCTCAGGAAGTGAAGGATGCTGGTGGTTTAGCAATCATCGGTACAGAACGTCACGAGAGCCGTCGCGTAGACCGTCAGCTTCGTGGTCGTGCTGGTCGTCAAGGTGACCCAGGTTCATCAGTATTCTATGTATCACTTGAAGACAAGCTGATGCGTCTCTTCGGTTCAGAGCGTATTGCTAAGGTAATGGATAGACTCGGCTTTGAAGATGGTGAGCGTATTGAGAGTTCAATGATTTCAAATAGTATTGAACGCGCCCAGAAGAAGGTTGAGGAAAACAACTTCGGTATCCGTAAGCGTCTGTTGGAATATGATGATGTCATGAACAAACAGCGTACAGTTATCTATGAGAAACGTCGTCACGCTTTGATGGGTGAGCGTATCGGCATGGATATCTCTAACATTATCTGGGACCGTTGCGTAAACATCATTGAGAACAACGACTATGAGGGTTGCAAGGAACAATTCTTGAAGATTCTTGCAATGGAATGTCCATTCACTGAGGAAGAGTTCAATGGTGGTAACACTTCTGAACTTTCTGAGCGCAGTTTCCAGGCTGCAATGGAGGCGTTCTCACGTAAGACAGAGCGTATCCAGACTGTTGCATGGCCTATCATCAAGCAGGTATATGAGAATCAAGGTGCAATGTATGAGCGTATCATGGTTCCAATCACAGATGGTAAGCGCGTTTACAACATTCCATGCGACTTAAAGGAAGCTTACGAGAGCGAGGCTAAGTCTGTTGTTAAGCAGTTTGAAAAGGTTATTCTTCTCCATATCATTGATGATGATTGGAAAGAGAATCTCCGCCAGTTAGACGACCTCCGTCACTCTGTACAGAATGCTTCTTACGAGCAGAAAGACCCATTGCTCATCTTCAAGTTGGAGAGTGTGAAGTTGTGGGACAACATGATTGACGATATGAACAATCGTACTGCAAGTGTACTCATGCGTGGTCAGATTCCAGAGATGCAGCCAGCTGAGGACATTCAGGAGGCTGCACCAGAGGAGCATAGCCAGCAGTACAGAGAGGAGAAGGTGGAACTAAATGACCCTAACCAGGTTGCTGCAGCACAGCATGACACCCGCGAAGGCGCACAGGAAGTAAACCACACTCCATATCGTGCAGACAAGATGCCACGTCCAAACGACCCATGTCCATGTGGTAGTGGTAAGAAATTTAAGAATTGTCATGGTCGCGATATCCGTTAATAACCTTATAAAGAACTTCGGGGATAAGACAGCTGTGTCTATCCCCGATTTTTGTTTTCCCTCCAACGAGATTATTGGTCTTGTTGGGAATAACGGTGCTGGTAAGACAACTCTCTTCCGTCTGATTCTTAATCTAATCAAAGCAGACAGTGGTATCGTAAACTTCTGTCTTACTGATGAAAATACTCAACAGGATAAAGCAAATCTTAACAGCAATGTGACTATGGTTTCTCATCTTGAGGACGCATGGAAAAGTTATATAGCTGCTTATCTTGATGAGAGTTTTTTAATAGAGTTCCTTACGCCAAAGGAGTTCTTTACCTTTATTGCGAAAGTCAATAACATTGAAGAACAGGAGATGGAAGAAAGACTTAACAACTTACAATCCTTCCTTGGCGATGAGGTTCTTGGCAGAAAAGTATATATCCGTGAACTATCTGCAGGAAACAAACAGAAGGTTGGCATAGTTGCTGCCCTACTCTCTTGTCCAAAGTTCGTTATCCTTGATGAGCCTTTCAACTTCCTCGACCCAAGTAGTCAGAATCATCTTAAAAAACTTTTGATAGAGTATAAAACGAAACATAAGGCTTCTATTCTCATATCAAGTCACAATCTACACCATACAACAGATATCAGTAACAGAATTGTATTGATGGAGAAAGGTGAGATTATAAAGAATATTGATGACATAACAGAGGAGTCGATAAAGGAGTTAGAGAACTACTTCTTGTAGAGACATAAAACAATATTAGAAACGAATAAGGTCTGAATGTGCGAAACATTCAGACCTTATTCGTTTGTAAGCAACAGCAAAAACTAACTTTTCTTGTCCTTATCTATTAGTGTACGACTACTGCGCACATATGGTGTTGCAGCCCCGCACATATGGTGCTAATAGTCAACACCATTTGTGCGAAGCCCTCCTTAACTCTAAATAAACATATGAGTACAACACACATGTACACCTTAAGCATAAGAATGCATACCTCCAAGGATATAGTTGACACCAAAGTAGGTCATAAGTATACTAAAGAATGACAGTAACATAAAGAGATGATAATTCTTTGGTTTACCTAATGCTGAAAATGAATTGGTGTGCAAGGGGATAGCATAAATCATAAAGGTAATCAAAGCCCACGTTTCTTTTGGGTCCCATCCCCAATAGCTTCCCCAACTAATATTAGCCCATATAGCTCCAATAAATATTCCTAATCCTAATGTTGTTATGGCTGGATAGAGGAAAATCTGTGAAAGAACGGTCAACTGGCGATTAGCAGCCATAACGCTTTCTCGTTTACTATTACAAGTAAGGAAATAGGCTATCGCACTAATAAACGTAAGAGAGAGAAGTGCGTAAGAAATCATGATGATACTTACATGAATGCTTAATAGTGGACTATTCAACACAGGCATACGCGGCGTAATACTTGGATCCATCTCGCCAAGATGACTTACAAGAAGCATAAAACCACTCATGAGTAATCCGAAAGTTGTCATAAGTTGTAGCTTCCTTGTCGTCAAAACAGATACAAGCATGATGAGCCAAGATAACAGTAACATCGTCTCATAGCCGTTAGCAAGTGGAATTGTACCATTAATAACCCATCTTAGAGCTAAAGTAAAGGTAAGAACACACCATGAAAGAGACATTAACCAGGTAAAAAGTCTATATCTTTTCTTATGTGCAAGGAATAATACAGAAAGTAAACCTGCTGTCAAATTAAAGATAAAAAGTATAGTTGCAAATGGGAAATGATTGTAGATTCCCTCTGCTTTAATCACTGTATCAGATGGAATAGTATTGCCACCATATCTATATTGATACCTTCTTAGTTTCAGAATGAGCTCGTTCAGCATCTCTATCTTTCCCTGTCTGGCAAGCTGCCCCGCTAAAGGAAGAATAGATCGAATATACTGTTGCTGTTCCTTTGGCATATCTTTCGGATATCTATCAGCAGGTGTAAACCAGTCAACAGTATTACTTTTAGACGTATAAGGGAAAATTCTGAGTGGTTTACCTTGCGTTAGTTCCATCAACAGCATCATCTTATCGTCCGTATCAAGCAACTGCTTTGATATATTGTCATTCTCCTGGTTATGTGCATCTTGGAGGTAAGGTCCTAATATATAACCTTGTTGTCCAAACAAACTCATAGGAGAAATATATTCATTTAAGTTCAGCTTATTACACAGTTCAGCTCCCTTTAGTCTTAAGATAGGCTCCTTCATCCACTCTTGTCCCCAGAACATAAAGCCCGTTAAAACCTGAGAAGGAGTAAAGTCTTTGTAGTTCTTCTTACCATAAAGTTTTGTGGTAAAGTCGATAGCATATGTCTCTATAGGGCAAATTCGTCCATTATATACAATCAATATCTTTCCAAACTCGTCAGCAGTCTGACGTGGTAATGCAGGTTGTGCACTTACATTCAAACAGCCCATCACCAACATGATGCCAGCTATTGCTTCCTTACGGAGCAAACGCCGGAAGTTTCCCTTAGGGTCAATCAGCATCGCAATAAGTCCGAAAAACAGAAGAGCATAACCTAAATAAGTAACAGGAATTCCATACGGGTCGGAATTAACAGTGAGATAACTACCCTTCATGTCTTCATCATAGCTACTTTGATAAAGGCGTGTGCCATATCCAGAGTAAATATTATTCATTGAAATCTGATACTGTTCATGCTTATCTCCTTGGATAAGTGTGACATTTGATGCATAATCCATTGCAGCCATATTGCCAGCATGGTAAGATACAGTAAACTTGTTCAGTTGAATACTAAATGGTAGTTTAGCCTCGTTTCCATCCTTGGTAATATACGTATCTATCGCTTTCCCTTGTCGAAGATGTACCACACCTTTATTAGAGGTGAGATGAGTTAGCAATGCACCAAGGAGAATTACAACAAAAGACAAATGTAATGTTATAACAATTGGTCGACGAATCTTTCGCTTTAGAAAATAAACAATGCCTGCTGCAGCACCAATAGCCCACAACAAACAAAACCACCACGACCCGAAGATGTTGTCTGAAACATAATCAAGACTGGTATATTTCCCAATGATTGTCCCCGTTGCCATCACTATTACAAGGAGAACATAAATAATTTCAAGCGTCTTCTTTGTTCGCATCTGTAAGATAATAAAGAAGAAGATGAGTCCTTCTGAGACTACATCTTCTTCCTATAAATGTTCTTGTTACTTACTAAAATTATTAGATAGAGCGTATGAACTTAACCACTGCATCTCTATCAGCCTTAGGCAACTTATAGAACTTCACAGCAGCATTATAAGCCTGACTGTTCTTACTATAAGCATGCCACATGATTGCTTCAATCTCATTACGTGCTCGAGCATCATGGAGACGATCTTCTGCACCAGAGTTGATAAGTGACAGACCTCTACCCCATAAAGGTGTTGTACGGCACCATGAACCATGAATATCATTCTTCATATCCAACTTATGCTGGATAAAGTCTGAGTAAGGATAAATCTTCTGATTAGCATACTTAGGCAACTGCTTATTGCCAATAATCTTAGAAGAGCCATGATTGTCTGCACCCGTAGTCCAAGAAGCCTTATGACAATGAGCGCATCCTAACTCACCAGTAAAGAGTTCCTTACCACGCTGTACATCCTTGTCATTCAAATTTCTTGCACGAGGAACAGCAATACCTCTGTGCCAAACCATAAATGCATGATAAGCATCGTCACTCATCTCCGGCTTGAAATTGAAGTAAGGATTGTTATAGAGGTTTACGTTGTCGCTTGGAGAAAGCAAATAACGAACAGCATTCTTGATACCTTCACGTGTTCCATCATTGTAATATGGATGTACGTAAGAGTTAGGATCACTACCATGCTGTTGGATGTAACTAATCACGTTCTCGTTCTCTGACATTGCCTTTGCCCATGGCTCTGTAGAACAAATGTGCTTGATATCTGAACGAAGAACATTCAACTCGTCCCAAAGAGCAACGTCATTCTCAAGACAGCCATCAAGTAAGTCGTAGTTGAAACGCTTGATGAACTTGTTTCCAAAATAATCACTTGCCCATGCTTCAGGCTTCAACTGCTTTGTTGTATTGTCCCAGAACTCTGGATTCAACTCTACAAAGCGTCCCTCTGTTTCATATTGCTTCTTTAAGTCTTCATTAGAAATAGCATCAATCAAACCAAGACCTTGGAAGTTACATGAAGCTATCAAACGTACTTCATAGTTGCTTGGCACTGGGTCTGTGTTGAAAGCAGACTGTGGAATAGCAACAGAAGGATAACGAAGACTAAACTTCTCACCATCAGGGAATTGCATTGGGAGTCCACTTGGCATTGAAGTAACATCATGCCAAGTAATCTTTATCTGCTTTGGATCTACTGGTGGCAAGAATGGCTCTACAGCTTGAAGCATCGTAAAGGTAGTCAACTGGTCAATTGGTGTACCATTGTTGCTACCTGGGGCATCAGGAGTATAAACAGAAACGATGTAACCGTTGCCCTTTACTGGTTCCATGTCATTACGACTATGGCCATGGCTATATCCGCCAGAGTGGCAATACTCGCATGAACGACGGGATGCTACAGGGCCCCAACCTTTGTATGGTTCAGTACTAAGCGTGTACTTAGCACTTGCCATCATATCTCCTTGGTTGAAGAGATCAGTTAGGCCTTGTTCGTCGATAGCTGGTGTGTTGTCCTCATAACCACCTGCTGCGGTGTTCTCTGTTGTACCAAGTTTGCCACCTGGGTACCATTCGTCTGCAGAGAAGTTACCTACCGCTTGACCAATGTACTTCGTTTCAGGCTCTGATGGCTTTAGTGGTGTTTCTGGTGAAACATTGTCGTCTGAGCATGCAGCAAACGAACATAATAGTGCTCCAGCAAGTAAAAAATTGCTATAGCTGTTGTGTCTCATAATGTTTTATAATTAAATTTACGTTTGAAACGTAGCCTTATCTTAGAGAAGACAAGGCTACGTTTATTATTGACATTTGCTTTTCAGATTTGCAAGAATCAGATTACTTGTCTGTCTGTTTGTTAATCCATGTACCAGCAGCATTAAGTGCTTCGTTCAAAGCATCAACCTTATCAATGCAAGTCTTAACCTGTGGATTACCTGGTTGGTCAATGAATGCAATACCGCTCTTCTTAGCTGTCTCCAAGGCTGCAATTGCCTCGTTAAGAGCGTTGTTCAACTCATTGTAGTTAGGATAGTTGTTATTCTTCAAGAAGTTCATGATAGAGTACTGAGCTGGGGTAGAGATGTTCTCTGTACCACGTACGCCATAGAGTGAGTTCTTGATAGAATAGATGTTATCCTGGTAGTCTTGGAATGAACGCTTACTGTATGGTGACTCGATGTAGTTAGCTGCATCTTTTTCCGTACCAGTACCTGTAGCCTTGCGATAAGCCTGACCAAGTTTTTGTGAAGCAACTTCTTCGCAGATGCCAGAGCATCCGCCAATGAATATATTGTTCAGTGTCTCATGCCATGAGGCAAACATACCTTTCTCCGTTGTAGCAAACTGTGAATAATCACGGTATGGGATATTCTTTGCAGAAAGTCCTCTGTGTCGTGTTCCATTAACTACCCACATTGCGTTGGCAAGCTGATTCAAGTGTGATGTTGGGATACTTGTACCTAACCAGCCATATTCCAAAAGGTAAGTCATGTTACGGAGGTCACCTGCAACAGCTGCTGCAAAGGCTGCTTCGTTTACAGTACCTACACTTGTAAGACCTTGTTCTGTTTCTTTCTCAGCATTGAAGTCTGCTACTGTACGATTCTTACCATTACGGAAGAGAACAAACTCCAATCCGTGGAAACCTAACACAGAGTCGAAGTTACCATTGTTGTCATAAACATACTTGGTTGGATTCTCGCCATTAATACCTGAGATAACATCTGCATTATTTAAAGCCCTTGTCAACTGATCATGGTCGAGTGGCCATGAGTCGATATGTGGGTCGATCTCATTGTCAGAAGCTGCACCATAGAGGAAAGACTCACTCTGCTCCCAATCTCGACGTGCTCCTTTGAAAGCCTCACAAGCTGCATCAATATCATTCTGGGTCAAAGTACCTGCTTTACGTTTCTGATAAAGATTTTGGCAAGCCTTATAAAGAATATCAGACTTCTTTGCCAAGTCTAAATATGTAGGTTTAACAACTTCATCAATGTAGTTGGCAACAACCTTACCCATCTCTGTTTTATTAGCGTTTGCTCTACTTTCGCTTTCGGCCTGGCTTAAAGCAGATTGCTGTTCAGGTGTAAGAATTGTTGTGTTAATAACTTCATCATCATCACTACTACATGATACGAAGCCTGTAGCTAATGTTCCTGCAAGGAGGAACATCGCAAGTTTTGTTACTTTTTTCATTATAATCCCTTTCTAATTATGGTTATACAATCTTTATTCTTTGCTTTTTAGAGGAAGAAACCTTCGTAAGCAATACCTATATTAATAGAAGGTTCATCGTTATATCCTTTCTTCAGATTACGATAATTGTACTCTGCCTTAATAGCAATCTGTGGGATAGGATAATAGTTAATACCTGTTGCAAGAACGGTTCTATTCGTCCACTGTTTTGTTGTAGCGTGAATGTAAGAATCATAGTGCTCAATATGTCCGAAAACATAAAGCTTCTGATTGTCTTCACGCATCTTGTGAATCTGAGAGAAAACATCATAACCTACCTCAAACATCATTGCCATTGCATGACTTCCGAAGTATTTACCATTACCTGACTCGTATGGCTTTACATATTGTACATTAGGGTATGAAAGCTGAGAAATCTCTTGCGCGTTGCTTACATAACCATAGTCAATATTTCCGCGTGCAATCCAATTATACTTATTATAGGTGAAGTCTAAACTACCAAGATAGACATTACCCTTAATCTTCTTCTTCTCTCCCTTCTCACTATCATGTGGAACGTTGTTGTGCATAGCCTGACCAACATAGCCACTAACACCAATACGAAGACCAGGAATAGTATGATTATCTACACGTGCAAGGAAACCATACTTATTAGCGACCTCGAATTCAAAAGGACTTAATGTACCTTTCTGAATCCAATTAGCACGACTGAAATGATAAGCATCCAATCCTGCAATCATCTGTGTGACATAACTAAAATCGCCTGCCTTACCCCAGAAAGAAATACCTGTTTGATGCCATGTACTTGGAAGAATTGTGTTTTCCCCTTCAGGACGATATACTGTAAAGAAGTTTAATGGCTCATGATGTGCATTCACTAAACCAAATGGAACTACAATATGACCTGCTCTAATATTAAAGGCCTTACTGAATGATTTCTGAAGCCAGAATTGTTCAAGTTCAACTTCTCCACCTTTCTCTGTTTCATGTTCAAACTCAATCGCCTCGTCTGCCTCATATTCTATAGCAGAACCAGAGCCACCATGTTCAAATTCAATCTCTGATCCTACAGACCAACCCTTTCCAAAATCATAACCAAGATAGATAACGGCATGTGGAATATCAAATCTTCCATGGCTTGGGTCCTTCTTATAAAGACCTGGCGTCGTGTAACGATTTCCATTATCACTATAAAAATTACGAGAATAAGCAGCTTCACCATATCCGCCAAGACTTAGCTTATTGCCTTTAGCATGTGTCATAACAGAATCGGCTGCATTTACTTGTGCATGTACTGCGGTCGTACCAGAAAGGAGTACGGCAAAAGTTACCCCAGATATAAACTTCATCATTGAGTTATTATTTAATATATTTATAACTTGTGTGCAAAGATAGAGTTTTCTGAATTAAATGACAATACCTAAATCTGTTGAAATTATGTACCTAAGTTATACCACAACACTCAACCTTTTATTCAGGTTTATCACCATATTTAGGTATTATTGAAAATAATACAAACACTCCATTCCATAAATAAACTATTTTATCACAATTAATTATTAAGGTCACAATAATCACGTTTCCGTATTAGACGAATTACATACTAACATCTATTATAATCCTAAAACCACCTATATATATTTATAACGTACACATTCTATTGAATCGTCGTTACAAAAACAAACAACACCTATTTAAGATTTTAAAGGCTATTGGGGCTAAAAGGAAGTCAACAAATTGGCGATTATGTAAGGATTTTTCCTTTCGTAGATTTTTATTGATGCTTAATTGGACTCGAAAAGACGCCCTCTTGGCTTGCAAAAGATGCCCTTTTGAGGTCATATTAACGCCCTTTTGAAGTCCAATTAAGTACCGCTTCGCAAGCATCTTTACAACTTACTGATACGCTGCAAGTTACAAACATCCCGAGAAATAGTGTTTTATTCGGTTTTTAAAAGAATATTTTTACAATATTTGTAAAGATATTTTTCACCTAAATTTATTGTATAAAGGAGAATGCTACTTTGCATAATAATAGGCAGCATAGCTACCTTTTTTATAAGGTGCAATAAGTCTTAATCCTCGTTTCTTAAGCGAGAGAATCTTGAGAGCTTCTTTATAATAACGTGGACGAAGGCTATCTGCAGGATAATACTGTGGAAGATAGCGAGCAAAGTCATTAAGATTGCGATCTAACAAGAAACCTGTCAACTGATAGTTAGCTGAATTATGGGTAACTTTATAGAGTACACTATCAGGTTGTAGCCACGAATGTACCTTACCAGGACGCAATGTACTTGCCCCACCCACCAAAGGATAATAGAAAAGGCTGTCTGCTAAATGACCTCTACGCGCAACTGCATAGACGGTTAGCATAGATGTTACAGAATCCGTATGAGGCATTGTTCGTACTACATCCAATGCACCAGCATAATCCTTCTTATCTATCAAAGCCTCAACTTTAGCTCGCTGATGAAAATAGCGATTACTATTACTGAAAAGTCCAGTAAATAAGAAGAAGCCAAGAAAAAGCAGTAGATTTATCCAAATCATCTGTGAAAACGGACCATAGCTACGCAATTCTGGTTCATAAGGCTCAAAGCGTTTGACAGCGAGCATTACAAAAGTATAAACCAACAAGAGCAATGGAGCTATCCATAGCCAATTGCCAAAAGTTACGCTATCAGCTGTAGGACCAAGGTCAGAGATAATTGTAAGAATAAGAAAAGATGGAAAGTAAGTCAAGCCAAAGCCACGCTTCTTCAACTTAAATAATGAGCTTACACCCATTTGGAGTAACTTTAAAGTAAATGTTATCAGCACTGCACCCAACATTGGATCATAGAAGGTTTGCCTTCCTGAAGCCAAGTGCTGTACTACGGTCATCACATCTGCTTGATAGAAAAGCAGATAACAGAATGTGAATGAGCAAAATAGTACTGCGCAAATAGCACGCATAAACTTACTTTCCATCATGAATTTATTTCTTTCTCAATACTACCGCACTACGAGCTGGTATATAAAGTTTGAGCCAGCCTTTATGATCTTTCTCATAAAGAGGGTCGCTATTTGTGAAATGCTCTACTGTATCATCAGCAAAGCCAAAGCCACCATACTCTTTAGCATCTGTGTTTAATACTACATTATAAGAACCCTCTGGCACCAAGAAACCATAATCAGAATAAGAATGTGTTGGTGAGAAGTTAAATACAAAGACTAACTCTCCCCTACTAAATGCCAATATCTGGTCGCCATCATTGTGCCAAATCTCTTGGATAGGAGTCTCATTAAACTTTTTCTCGCTTGTAATTACCTCTAACATCTTGCGGTCGAAGTCGCCAAGCAAGTGATAACATAGCTCCTTGTTATCAACTAAGTTCCACTGTCGACGGGCATACTTATAACTCCATCCATTACCTTCACGTGGGAAATCAATCCACTCTGGATGCCCAAACTCATTACCCATAAAGTTCAGATAGCCACCATTAATAGCAGCAATAGTAGCAAGACGAATCATCTTATGCAGTGCAATGCCACGATGAGTCATCTCTGTTTCGTCTCCCTTACGGAAATGCCAATACATATCTGCATCTACTAATCGGAAGATAATAGTCTTATCGCCCACCAATGCTTGGTCGTGTGATTCGCAATAAGAAATAGTTTTCTCATCAGAACGTCGATTCTTTATCTCCCAGAAGATAGAAGAAGGCTTCCAAGCTTCGTCTGCTAACTCCTTGATAGTCTTTATCCAGTAGTCTGGGATATTCATTGCCATACGATAATCAAAGCCGTATCCACCATCTTTAAACTTAGCTGCTAAACCTGGCATACCCGACACTTCCTCTGCAATCGTTACTGCATTCTTGTTTACCTCATGGATAAGACAGTTGGCAAGTGTCAAATAACAGATAGCGTTATCATCCTGATGACCATTGAAATAATCAGCATAGTTGCAGAATGCTTCACCTAATCCATGACTGTAATAAAGCATTGAAGTCACACCATCAAAGCGAAAACCATCAAAGTGATATTCCTCTAACCAGTATTTACAGTTAGACAAAAGGAAGTGGAGAACTTCGTCTTTACCATAGTCGAAACATAGCGAATCCCATGCTGGATGCTCATGACGCTCACCCGAATAGAAGTACTGATTAGGATCACCAGCTAAGTTGCCCAAGCCTTCCACCTCGTTCTTAACAGCATGAGAGTGGACGATATCCATGATAACAGCAATGCCATTCTTATGCGCTTCATCAATGAGTGCCTTCAACTCTTCAGGCGTTCCGAAGCGTGAACTGGCTGCAAAGAAAGAGCTAACGTGATAACCAAAGCTACCATAATAAGGATGTTCCTGAATAGCCATAATCTGAATGGCGTTATATCCGTCCTTAATTACACGTGGCAATACCTTCTCACGGAACTCATTATATGTTCCAACCTTCTCTTCATCCTGTGCCATACCAATGTGACACTCGTAGATTAATAGTGGAGAAGTCTGTGGCTTAAAGGTCTTTTTCTTCCAAACATATGGCTCAGCAGGTGCCCATACCTGTGCAGAGAAGATTTTGCTTGCTTCATCTTGAACAACACGTTGTGTCCAAGCAGGGATGCGCTCACCTTCTCCACCTTCCCAATGTACACGCATCTTGTAGTACTGACCATGCTGCATAGCATCATGTGGGAGCGTAAGTTCCCAGTTACCAGTACCTTCAATCCTGTGACATTGATAGGCTTCTTGCTCATTCCAGCCATTGAAATCACCAACAAGATAAATCTCAGTAGCGTTAGGAGCCCATTCACGAAATACCCAACCGTCAGCTGTCTGATGCAAACCATAGTAGTTATGGCCGTTTGCAAAATCCGAGAGTGTCAACTTGCCATTCTGAGTAAGCTGATTCATCTTCCAAAGAGCATGCTCGTGACGTCCACGAATTGCATCCTCATAAGGAGCCAAATAGGCATCATTCTTTACGAGGCCTATGTGAGACGGCTCCTTCACTTTTACCGTTTTAGCAGAAGTCTTTTTGACTGGAGCCTTCTTTGTTGTGGTCTTCTTTGTAACCATGGTAGATAAGCTTTATGTTATTTGTTATATTTTGTAAAGACTAATTCGTATAGCGTTTTCCTCTTTCATAATAACCGCTGGCAGTTACTTTACCATTCTTATCACGCTCAATGAACTTTCCATCACGGTGGTCATCACGATAGTTACCTTCAAAACGAACACCATCAGTAGTCTCCTCAACAGCTGTTCCATTTCTTTTGCCATTGTGGTAGCTGCCACGAAACTTACTGCCATCAGCATAGTGTATGATGATTAGTCCTTCTAATAAACCATTTCGGAACTGCCCTTCATACACATCCTTATTCTTCTTGGTCAGTTTACCCTGTCCATTCTGCATGTCTTTCTCCCAATAACCTACATAGATATCGCCATTATTCCATGACATTGTGCCATAGCCAGACTTAAGTCCTTTAAGGAAATGGCCAGAATATTGGTCGCCATTCTTATAACGGAAGATACCTTGTCCTGTGCGTTCACCATCTAAATATTCACCATCATAGCTTTCGCCATCCTTGAATTTATAGATTCCCTTACCATTCTGTAGGTCATTCTTCCACTCTCCATTATATTCATCACCATCTGCATAAATATAAATTCCTTTACCTTCTTTTAGGTTATTCACCCAATTTCCTGTAAACGATGAGCGGTCAGGCCATTTGAAACTACCATGTCCGTTCTTCATGTCGTTCTTCCATGAGCCTTCATAAAACGCACCATTGGCAAAGATATACTTTCCTTCACCACTTCTTTTGTCATGGTCCCAATTACCAATATACTTATCACCATTGTAATAATACATTGTTCCCTGTCCCTGCTGATAGTCCTTGTACCATAAACCATCATAACGATTACCATTGGCAAAGTAGTAAACACCTTGCCCATGTTGCTGATCTTGGAACCACTGACCTACATACTTCTCACCATCTGCAAACTTATAGGTTCCTTGTCCATGGCGTAAACCTTTCATATAATCACCTTCATAGACATTACCTTTCTTATAAGTTGTTTTTCCTTTACCATTTGGTTTACCACGGAACATCTGTCCATGATAAGTTCCTCCATCCGTTGTTGTACAAGTTCCTATCTCTATGTTTTGTGCAAAGAGACACGAAGGAAGGAGAAGTAACAATATGATGATATATTTATGTTTCACGTTTCTCGTTTTTAGTTTATTATAATTAAAATAACCTATATGCAAAGATACCGATTTCAACTGAGAACAACAAATTTATAAAACATTTTTAAGCCATGTTCTCAAAATTACGTTCGTAAGCATTTACTTTTACAGAGAAGGGGCGAAATCCATTGTAAATGATAAAGAAATTTGAACAAAGTGAGGGAGTATGATATTTAAACTAATAGGATAAAGTTCTCTTTTTATAATTAAATTTTCAAGATGTGTCACTATAAAAAAGCAGACATTGAATTATATCTTATTTCTTTGTAAAAGTAAGTTCAATATCAAACTAATATCTGCAGCGGGTGATATAACACCTTTGCAACCCCAATCTGTAATCATATTGACTATATTTTACAAAACAAAGAACATTCAACACCAATGCTATTTACCATCCGCACGAATGGTGTTAAGCCTCCGCACGCTATGTGCTAAGCCTCCGCACAACATGTGCGCATCATCAGAATGTTGAGAAATGACAAGTAGATAGATGCGTTTCTACCATTACAACATTGCGTAAAACTCCACTTCTATATGTTTATCGGAAGACTTCATCAAAAAAGAAAATAACAAACACACCGCTTGAATATTTAAATAACACTGTTAAAGAGAGAATTACAAAAGAATTAAAGGGCACAGCAAGTAATTTGCTGTGCCCTTTAATACCCACATTTCTGTGAGTTCTTTGAGCTTGACTTTTGGTTCGCGCCTCACGGCGTTCCCCAATCATCTTGCATCATTGTTATCCTTTAATCAATCTCATATTACCTTAACTAAACCTATTTTAAATTTAACCTGAACAATCTCTTTTGTTCTACCTTAAAATAATAACTAAAAACCTAAATCTATTACTACTAACCTAAACAATCTATATTTGTCTTTTGACGATGCAAAGGTACAACTGTTTGCGCACACAACAAAACTTTTTCACGATTATTTTCAGCGAAACGACGTTTATTGACATACATCAAGTGAAATAACAAAGAAGGGATATGGGAAAGAAGGAGGAAAGAAGTTGACTTATAATGAGCAAATGCCATAAGACAAAAGCCATCTTTTAGGCAGAATAATCACAAATAAAAAATGTTGGAACACATAAACTATGCGTCCCAACATTATAATATATCCTTTTATAAAAAAGACTTATCTTACGTCATTCCTTATTATATAAGGTACTGGCTTGAGATACTCTCATTGTTCAATACACGCTGGATTGTTTCTGCAAACATATCAGCTACAGAAATCTGCTTTACCTTTGAGCAACGATCTGTATATGGAATAGAGTCTGTGAAAACCATCTCCTCCAACGCAGAAGCCTCTACACGCTCAGTAGCAGGACCACTCATCACACAATGAGAAGCAATAGCACGTACACTCTTAGCACCTGCCTCCTTCATAACGTCAGCTGCCTTGGTGATAGTACCAGCTGTATCAACCATATCATCAACGATGATAACGTTCTTATCTTTCACATCACCAATAATCTGAATTGTATCAACGACATTGGCACGTGCACGAGTCTTGTTACAAAGAACCAGTGGACAACCAAGATACTTAGCGTAAGTATTAGCACGCTTAGAGCCACCTACATCAGGACTTGCTATAACAAGATCCTTCAAATGTAAGCCCTGAACATAAGGAAGAAGAACACCACTTGCATAGAGATGGTCAACAGGAACATTGAAGAAACCCTGAATCTGATCTGCATGTAAGTCCATTGTAATCAGACGGTCGATACCAGCAACACTCAACAAGTCGGCTACTAATTTCGCACCAATGCTGACACGTGGCTTATCCTTACGGTCTTGACGCGCCCAACCAAAATAAGGCATAACAGCGATAATGTGACGAGCTGAAGCACGCTTAGCCGCATCAATCATCAAGAGAAGCTCCATAAGGTTGTCAGAGTTTGGGAAAGTGCTCTGTACAAGGAAGACATCCTTACCACGAATACTCTGCTCGTAAGAAACGACAAATTCGCCGTCAGAGAAGCGGGTCATCACCAAGTTACCTAGCGGACAGCCAAGGCTGGCGCAGATTTTCTCAGCAAGGTATCTCGTCTTTGTACCAGAGAATACCAAAAAAGAGTTATTTTCACTCATTTCTTTTAGTTGTTTATATTGATAACGTATAAATCTTTATAAGTCTCTGTATCATTAACAGAGGGCACGCAGCTTACGGAAGTGATTAATGATAGAGCTAAAATTCTGTTCATTATAGATACGAAACTTATCCCATAAGTCGTTCCGAACCACTACTCCACCAAAGTCAAGCTCACGAAGAATAGGTATATCGTCTATCGTTACACCACCCATTGCA
Organism: Prevotella melaninogenica; assembly: GCF_018127925.1. Taxonomy (NCBI): domain Bacteria; kingdom Pseudomonadati; phylum Bacteroidota; class Bacteroidia; order Bacteroidales; family Prevotellaceae; genus Prevotella; species Prevotella melaninogenica. Next base: position 1,213,711 of record NZ_CP072347.1, read on the forward strand.
TAAACATGTCGCCCAAGAATGCCCTGCCTATAAGCCTCGTCTAATTCAAGATCAGAGATAACACGCTCTTCTTTTTCCGATTGTTCACGAGGTTGGTGGATATTCTTTAGAAAGACATAGTCCGATTGTTTCTTCATAGCCTTTAGCTGCATTACATCATCACAAGTTCTACTTAGAGAGCCACGATAGCCACGAGGCACAGCAATACTTGAGTTATCCAAGTGGATACCACCCAAAGAAAACTCATTCTTCATATTAAAATGCTGATGTATTGTGATTTTACGATGATATTCAGAAGGCAAAAGTGAAAGAAGACGTTCCAAATAAAGTGGGGAAGTATCTGCCTTCGAGATGTGCAGACTATCAAGCCCTTCCTCGAAAAGCATACTTAAAATCTTATCTTCTTCCACAAAATACGTGGACTTAGTCATGATGACCAGTTTCATGCCTTTAGTTTATTTGTATTGCAAAGGTAGAGATTATTTCCCATAACTGCAAATTTTTCCTTATATTTGCACCATGAAAATAAATCCATTAACATACGCCGAACTCTCTCGCCCAATGTATGTGCTGGAAGAGACAAGGCTCAGAGAAAATCTAAACCTCATTGCCCACGTGGCAAAAGAGGCTGATGTTGAGATTATTCTCGCATTCAAAGCATACGCATTATGGCGTACGTTTCCTATTTTTCGTGAGTATATCAAGGCTACAACAGCCTCCTCTCTCTTTGAAGCTCGACTGGGCTTTGAGGAATTTGGAGCACCCACACACACCTTCTCACCAGGCTATACGGATTATGAAATTGACGACATCGCTCGCTGTTCATCACATCTTGTATTTAATTCATTGACACAATACGAGCGTTTTCACGTACGTGCCAAGATTGAAAATGAGAAGTTAAGTTTCGGTTTGCGTGTAAATCCTGAGTACTCAGAGGTAGAAACGCTCATTTATAACCCTTGTGCGCCTGGTACTCGCTTTGGAATATCATCCGATAAGCTACCAGAAACACTACCAGAGGACATTGATGGCTTTCATATCCATTGTCATTGCGAAAGTGGTAGCGATGTCTTCGAACGCACCTTAGTACATATAGAAGAGAAGTTTACCAAGTGGTTCCCTCAACTAAAGTGGATTAACTTTGGTGGTGGTCATCTCATGACACGCAAAGACTATGACGTTAAACGTCTGATACATATCTTGCGAGGATTCCGTAAACGCTATCCGTGGCTTAAGGTTATCCTCGAACCAGGTAGTGCCTTTGCTTGGCAGACGGGTCCACTGGTAGTACAAGTTGTTGATATAGTAGAGGATCATGGCATAAAGACAGCTATCCTCAATGCAAGTTTTACCTGTCACATGCCCGATTGTCTTGAAATGCCTTACCACCCTACCATTCGCAATGCAAAACTTGTCGATGAAGATGGTTCTGCAAAAGGCGAATATACCTACCGATTGGGTGCCAACAGCTGTCTGAGTGGTGACTGGATGGGCTCGTGGGACTTTGGTCATACACTGGAAGTAGGCGAGAACATTATCTTTGAAGATATGCTCCACTACACGACTGTCAAGACAAATATGTTCAATGGTATCAGTCACCCAGCTATCGCCCTACTCCATACAGATAACGAACTCGAGATGCTTCGCGAATATACATACGAGGATTATCGTGACAGAATGGACTAATGGCACATTATTTGCTACCTTAAAGACGGTATTAAAACATTAATTAAGGAAGAAATATTATGGCATTTATAGATTATTATAAGATTCTTGGTGTTGACCGCAATATCCCTCAAAAAGATGTGCGAGCAGCCTATAGAAAGAGAGCTAAGCAGTTTCATCCAGACTTACATCCAAACGACCCAAAGGCAAAAGCTAAATTCCAAGCACTGAGCGAGGCATTTGAGGTTATCGGTGATCCTGAAAAGCGAGCTAAATACGATAAATACGGAGAACAGTGGCGTAATGCTGAAGCCTATGAAAATGCTGGTGGTTTTGGTGGATTCCAAGGCGAACAAGGTGGCGGAAATCCTTTTGGCGGATTCGACTTTAGCAGTTTCGGTAATGGCGGAGGCGGCTTTAGCAGCTTCTTCCAAGACCTCTTCGGAGGTGGTGGACGTCGCCGTTCATCTGGATTCAACACGGGTAGAGCTCATGGACAACAGCCAACAGGGCAGATGGAGGCTAATGTCGGCATAGACCTCTACACGGCTCTTTTAGGTGGTGAAATCGTTATTCAACTCTCTGGTGGACAGAAAGTAAAACTGAAGGTAAAACCATTGACACAAGGTGGAACAAAGGTTCGCCTACGTGGTAAGGGTTATGACCGAGGTGATGGTACCTTCGGCGACCTTATTATCACCTACAATGTGAAACTTCCTGACCACCTCACTGACCGTCAGAAAGAGCTGATTGAGCAGATGAGACGCGAAGGATAATAAGCATATAGACACAACAAAGGAACTTTTACTCAATGTAGGAGTTCCTTTTTTTTGTATCACAAGCATTGTCATACAAGCCCATCATTAAACCAAAACATCAATTATTCATATTAATAGGTATAGTTATTTGATAAGTGTTGACCAACAACACGTGTGGTGCGCACCATTCGCACCATTGGTGTTCACCATCCGCACCACACGTGCTTAACATCAACAAATCAGTAGAAAACCAAAAGAAAGAATCTTTTCTATCATTATAATATAAGTGAGAAACTTATGATTAACAACTTCGAGATTTTTTGTCGACAGCCTAAAAGCCCTATAAACTAATTTAAGTATAAACGTAAGTAATAATACATAACACATTGAATAGTTGAGTCTTACTAAACAATGGCTAAATCATTAGGAAAAAGGGGAAGTCATACTTCTTTTGTTTAAATATTTTTTAGTATCTTTGCCTACAAATACTTTGAATATTAGAATACAAAATTTACCAATAAACAAATAACTAAAAACAATGAGTATTAGAAAATCAATAGCTGCTGCGTTTATTCTTGGTAGCTTACTCTTACCATCAAGCGTATCGGCTCAATTCAATTGGCCATACAAGGTGACCAATGGAAAAGCTGTAACGGAAGTTCCAGTACGTGCAGCTGGACAGGAAAGTGCATTGAACATGACGACACCTAAGTTAAAGGTTGTTCGCGTAGCTTTTGTTGGTTTAGGAATGCGCGGTCATGATGCTGTAGAGCGTTGGACACACATCCCTGGCATCCAAGTAATGGCTCTCTGTGATTATGAGCGTGACAGAGCTGAGAGATGTCAAGAATATCTGCGTAAAGCAAGTATGCCTGCAGCCGACATTTACTCTGGCGAAGATGGCTACAAGGAGCTTTGCAAGCGTAAGGATATTGACCTTGTGTATATAGCTCCAGACTGGAAGCACCACTTCCTTGTTGCCTACGAGGCTATGAATAATGGTAAGCACGTTGCCGTAGAAGTACCTGCTGCCATGAACCTTACAGAAATTTGGAAACTCATCGATATCTCTGAGAAGAAGCGTCTGCACTGTATGATGCTTGAGAACTGCTGCTATGACTTCTTTGAGTTGAACTCACTAAACATGGCACAGAAAGATGTCTTCGGTGAGATTCTTTATGTTCAGGGTGCCTATCGTCATGAACTATCTAAATTCTGGGACGCATATTGGAAGAAGGATGCACAAGACAAGTTAGGCTGGAGATTGGATTACAACCAGAAGTTCCGTGGTGATGTTTACGCTACTCATGGCTTAGGTCCTATCGCACAGGTTCTGAATATCCACAGAGGTGACAAGATGAATACGCTTATTGCTATGGATACAAAGTCTGTTAACGGTAAGAAACAGGTTGAAAAGATGACTGGTGAGCCTTGTAAAGAGTTCCGTAATGGTGACCAAACAACTACCCTTATCAGCACTGAAAACGGAAAAGTTATTGAGATTCATCATAATGTAATGACCCCACAGCCATACAATCGTATGTATCAGCTTACTGGTACAAAGGGTTTTGCCAATAAGTATCCTTTTGAAGGCTTTGCGCTTTCTGCTGAGGAGATGAAGAAATCAGGTGTTACTCCGTCATCAGACAACCTTTCAGGTCACTCTTATCTTTCACAGGTTGATACAAAAGCATTGATAGAGAAGTATGAGAGTCCTATCGTTGCTAAATATGAGAAGCAGGCAAAAGAAGTTGGTGGACATGGTGGTATGGACTTCATCATGGATTCACGTTTGGTCTACTGCTTGCAGAATGGTCTTCCTTTGGACATTGACGTTTATGACTTAGCAGAATGGTGCTGCTTAGCTGAGTTAGGTTCTATCTCCATGGACAATGGTAACATCCCAGTAGAGGTGCCTGATTTCACACGCGGAGAGTGGAATAAGGTTAAGGGATTCCAACACGCTTATGCATCTCCTGCTGATGAAGCACAGGCTGCGGCAGACGCAATGGACTTCACAACTAAGTTGAAGGAAAAAGGTAAGAAATACTGGGAGAAAGTCGACAAGGCTGCAAAGAAGAAGTAAACTCCTACGAAAACTAAATATACAAATGCCGTAACGCTCAGAGAGTGTTACGGCATTTATTTTACTTTAAAGTGGTAAAGCTATTCTTTAACACAGAAGGCTTTAACTCTTTATCTCTTCAAAGCTAAATTGTAGTTATAATATTCCGTATTACCAGTGATGTCCTCAAGTACTTCAATAAATGGAGGGAAGTTCACATCCTCATGATCAACGATTCCCTTTGTCTCCAAAATCTGAAGATTAGAGGTTGGAGCAAGGTAAGTGTCAAGTTCAAAGAACTGACCACGCCAGATAAAAGTCTTGCGAATCTTGTGGATAGATTGACGATAAGGATCTGCCTGACGCATCAATGATTCATATAGATTATTATCTATCTGTCGCTCAGTAACAACCTGTTCATTATTCGGTAAAGTCTTCTTTGTTGTACGAACATTAACCGAAACACCATTCAGAGTACGACGACGTAGACGCACCTCACTGCGAGGTTCTGAGGTTAGATAGGTCTGTGTAATCTCACTTTCGATAGCATCAGGAATCTCACCAGTCAATCGAACAATGTATTTACGCTCCTCGACAATCTGCTGTGGAATCTCCAATACATTAGAAATATCCTGTATAACACGCTTAATCTTTGTGTCAAAGTTCTCGTGATTGTTGATTACACGCAAGTGCGGATGTTCCGACCAAGCTTGAATGACTTTCTTATCCATTTCACGTGCAAGCTCAAGCCCTTCTGTACGTTCAGCATTATTAGCAGTGGTATAGAACTGTTCTGCTCCATCCGCAGCACTCACAAGGTGAAGAACTGCATCATAACGAGCACGAAGTTCCTCAGAAGTTGTTCCTACACCAGCTGTAATCTCTTTCCACATCTCTGGCTTCATATAAGCAGAGATATCCATTGTACCACGATCACATACTATAATCGTAGGTTTATCAATGGTCTCAGCCATACGCGTAAACTTATCTTCCAAAGCAAGCTGAACCTCCAATGTTGCCTTCTCTCCTTCATAGAAGAACGCAGCATTATCTGTAAGATAATCCATACCCGCCTGAGAGAAGAGCGTTGGAACTTCTGGAATGATAAACACCTTATAGCCAAGACTTGAGAAATGCTCAATGATCTTGACAAGTGCAGTCGTTTTTCCGGCACAAGGTCCGCCGGTAAGTACAATTCGTTTCATAATGACTAAAAAATCCCCTCCACCCGAAAGTGAAAGGGATTATTATCTAACATTACTGCTTTACAGTGCAAAATGTCAATATAAAATTACTCAGCTGCAGGAGTTTCCTCCTCAGCTACAGGTGTCTCTGCTGGCTGCTCTACTGGAGCCTCCTCAACAGCAGGTGCCGGCTGGTTCTCTGCAACAACAGTTACAGGAATCTTAACCTCAACCTCCTTGTGGAAGTGTACAGTAGCCTCAGATGTGCCAACCTTCTTCATATCGCGCATTGTAACAATCTTACGATCGATTTCAATACCGCGCTTAGCAAGTTCCTCAACAACAGTAGCTGCGTTTACTGAACCGTAAGTTACGCCAGTAGCAGATACCTTAGTTGCAATAGCAAGCTCTACACCATCCAACTGAGCTGCCTTCTTCTCTGCCTCAGCCTTGAGAGCTGCGAGCTTAGAAGCCTGCTGCTTCAAGTTCTCTGCCAACTGCTTCTTTGCAGATGGAGAAGCGATGATACCCTTACCAGTTGGGATGAGATAGTTACGACCATAGCCGTTCTTCACATTAACGATATCGTTCTTGTATCCAAGACCGATAATATCTTCTTTCAAAATAATTTCCATCTATTGACCTCCTTTTTACTTCATCAAATCGGTTACGTATGGAAGGAGCGCAATCTGGCGTGCACGCTTAACAGCTTGAGCCACACGACGCTGATACTTCAAAGAAGTACCTGTAATACGACGAGGAAGAATCTTACCCTGCTCATTGAGGAACTTCTTCAAGAACTCGCCATCCTTATAATCGATGTACTTAATACCGCTCTTCTTGAAACGGCAATACTTCTTCTTCTTTGTATCGATAGAAGGAGCGGTCAAATAACGGATTTCTGATTTCTGCTCTGCCATGATTTAAGCCTCCTTTTTAGCTGCCCATTTAGCACGACGCTTCTCAGCATAAGCTGCAGAATACTTGTCCTGCTTAACGGTGATGTAACGAATAACCTTCTCGTCACGACGGAAGCCGGTCTCGAGAGTGTCGATAACTGTTGGTTCTGCGTTGAACTCTAACAATGCGTAGAAGCCAGATGACTTCTTCTGAATGTTGTAAGCCAACTTCTTCAAACCCCAAGCCTCCTCGTTCAAGATCTCAGCGCCATTGTCGGTGAGCAGTTTCTTGAATTTAGCGACCGTTTCCTTCATCTGTTCATCAGACAAAACGGGAGTCAAAATGAAAACGGTTTCGTATTGATTCATACTACTTAAAAATATAAAATTGTGAATTAAATTACACCTGCTTTCGCATAATGCGGTGCAAAAGTAGTAATTTTTATGCAACTGACCAAATATTTTTTGTACTTTTGCTCCAATAAATAGTATATTTACACTTTTGTATGAAAAGATATATCAAATACTTAGGCATTGCAGACATTATTTTAGGTCTGCTTCTGTTCGCACTCCATGTCATTCTCCACTTCAATGGGAACGAGCTTCTTTTCGGTGGATTAGTACTGGTCTTGAGTGGTGTTATCATATTTGTAAGGGGAGAGCGTTTAGCCTCATTCCAATCTTCAAAGGAGGGAGAGAAGGAGGATTAACAGGATTTTTCGTTAAATATGTGGATGTTTTTCGTATCGTTTTACTGGAAGTCAAAGTTAAACATCAAAGAAAAACATAGGCAAGATTGTCAAACTACCTATTTTATTATCACTTTCCAACATAGAGCCCCCTTTCTTCTTGTATGTTGATAATTCGCAGACAAAACCATGAAAAATCATTACATAATTTCAAATAAAACATTTATAAATAAGGACAAAAACACGTATAAAAAACAAGTCTACAAACAACAGAAAATCAATTAGTTATAAAATAATACGTAAAGAGGTGCTTAATTGGACTTCTAAAGGGCGTTAAAAAGGGTCTTAAAGGGCACCTATTGCAAGTCAATTAGGCGTCTTTAAAAAGCCAAAAGAGCATGTATTGGTTTCGAATTGCATGAAAATAGCTTACAAATATCTATCGATATAAGAACAAGTTGTTTATAAAAGATGGATAGACATGATAATAGGTAGATATTTAACCCAAGTCGGTCATTAGAGCCTAAAAGGTTTTATATTATATAAAAAGGTGTATGCAACCTCTTTATATAATATTATAGCAGATAGAATGGCATCAAAACAACTCTAACAAACCAACTTATATATCAAAACTTGCACCTTCTTGTGTCAGGAAAGTATTAGGAAATATTTCTTTAGCTTCATCTAATAGCTGCTGTTCATTACCATAACGTGCTGAATAATGCCCTAAAAGAAGTTTCCCTGCAGCTGCATCCCGAGCCACCTGTGCTGCTTGCTGCGACGTACTATGCCAATAAAGACGAGCACGATCAGCATCTTGCGCTGCGTATGTACTTTCATGATAGAGCGTACTTACCTCTTTTACAAGATTATGGAGTGTTTTAATGTATCGCGTATCAGAGCAATAAGCATAGCTACGAGCAGGTGCAGCAGGGGTTGTTAGCTTACTATTAGGAATCACATCACCCTCTGGCGTTGCCCAATCAGCCCCAGCCTTTATATTATTAATCTGACTGATAGGAATATGATAAAAGTCTATCATGTCACGGCGGATATGTGGTAGCGTTGGTTTCTCACGGAACAGATAACCACAACAATCTATACGATGCTGCAAAGGAATTGTTTCAACCGTCAGACTCCTATCCTCGTAAACCACCTTATTCTGCTTTGTATCAACAGCATGAAACACTACTTCGAACTCTAATCCCTGACAAAAAAAGTTCAATGTTTGGTCAAGTATAGGCTCAAAAGCAGCGGGAGCATAGATATGTAATGGAGCCGTACGCCCTGTCATACCAAAGGTTGAAATCATACCAGGCAAGCCAAAGCAATGATCGCCATGCAAGTGGCTAATAAAAACAGCAATAATCTTTGAGAAATGTATGCGCGACCGACGAAGTTGTATCTGCGTTCCCTCTCCGCAATCAATCATAAAAAGCTTCTCCCTAAGCTCAACAACTTGGGAAGAAGCGTTATGTTGCAAAGTTGGTAACGCGCTACCGCAACCAAGAATATGTACTTTGAATGGTTCCATATAGACTGACCAATATCTTTTCATCCCACCCTTTTAAGAGAGGAATGAAAAGATTAGCTTATATAATAGCCGTTACATTCTCTTTAAAGAGAGTATAGCGAAGAACTTACTTACCTCTTGTAAAGACAAAAAGTCCCGATTTATTCTCTAATGACAATGTGTCTGCTCCAAGGCTTTCTACGTCAAAGGTGTCTTTTGACAGAATCAGCTTACCGTTCCATATTTTCCATGATGTCCATGGATTCTTCTCAGACTGCAAGCTTGAAGTAACGCTTCCTCCTTCTTTTATCTCAAAGTTGCGATCAAGACTACTCCAGTTACCTAACAAAGAGGTAAGATTAATCGCTGAACGCATAAAGTTATCACCATACTCTTTATAACCAATAATGGCAAATCGGTCACCATTAATCTTTCCACCTTTAACAACTTCAAATGTATCATTTGGGTTTACAAGATATTCAAGTGTGTCACCATGATCGGTAAGCAGAACAATAGAGTTCATACCACCATCCACCATCGTACCATAGATAGTACTATCGTTTGTGGCAACAGAGTCTTCAGCCTCTTCAGTTTCAGACAACATAGACTTAGGTTTGCTATCCTTACAAGAGATTGCTACTGCAAGAATAAACAAAGACATGATAAAATAAAAGGTTCTTTTCATATTTACACTCCTTAATTTTTATCGTAATTTTAATTGTTAGCAGCCTTAGCTTGATTCCATAACTCATCCATTTCAGCAAGAGTTAAGTCTTTTATCGTAACACCCTTTGCCTTAGCAGCTTCCTCAATATAGTTAAATCGCTTGATAAACTTCTGATTCGTGTGCTCAAGAGCATTATCAGGATTCAAATGATAGAGGCGTGCTGCATTAATAAGAGAGAATAAAAAGTCGCCAAGTTCTTCTGTTGAACGTTGCTTATCCTCCTTCATCAGCTCGTTCTTCAGTTCTTCTAATTCTTCATATACCTTATCCCAGACCTGCTCTTTCTCTTCCCAATCAAAACCAACATTACGTGCCTTGTCTTGGATACGGTAAGCCTTAATAAGACTTGGCAGTGAATTGGGCACACCAGAGAGTACCGAAGTGTTTCCGTCACGTTCACGTTGCTTGCGCTGTTCCCATGTTGATTCTACCTGTGAAGCAGTATTAGGAGTTGTCGACTGTGCGTTCTTAGCAGCCTGTTCTTCTTCATCTTTGTAAACTACTTGTCCTGCAGCATTAACTACCATATCAGAATGTGTCACACTCCAACCCGTCCAATCGATAAAATCATGTCGAAACATAAGTTTGTCGGATTGCGCATTGCAGACATCAGCAACATCAAAGTCCCCCTTTTCTTCACCCAATGTAGAATAGAAGATAACATGTTCCATGACGTCTCCAAGCTCTTTACAGATATTCTTTGAGTCATTTTTTAAGAGCGCATCTGCCAACTCAAAGGTCTCTTCAATCGTATTGGGACGGAGGCTTTCATTAGTCTGTTTACTATCCCATGGGCACTCCTTTCGGAGTCGTTCTTGAATATCTAAAAGTCGGGAAAAAGCTTTCAGTTTATCTTCTTTAGTATGCAAAGTCTTGATGTTTAAAGTTAAACATAAACGTTAAAGTACTCATCAGTGTACTATTATTGATGCAAAGATACGCTTTTTAGGCGGATTTTTTGTACTTTTGCATCGTAATTTTAAAGATAATAAAGAAATAATAATATACGAGACAATGGAATTAGCAAGCAAGTATGATCCACAAGTAGTGGAATCAAAATGGTACCAGTATTGGCTGGACAACAAGCTTTTCAGTTCTAAGCCTGATGGCCGCGAGCCTTACACTGTGGTTATCCCTCCACCAAACGTAACGGGTGTGCTTCATATGGGCCATATGTTGAACAACACAATACAGGACATCTTGGTAAGACGTGCCCGCATGGAAGGTAAGAATGCATGCTGGGTACCGGGTACTGACCACGCAAGTATTGCTACAGAAGCAAAGGTTGTGAACCGCCTCACAGAGCAAGGTATAAAGAAGACTGACCTCACTCGTGAGCAGTTCCTTGAGCATGCATGGGATTGGACACACGAACATGGTGGCATTATCCTCAAGCAGTTGCGTCGACTTGGTTGTTCATGCGATTGGGATCGTACTGCTTTCACCATGGACGATACTCGTAGCAAGAGTGTTATCAAGGTATTCTGCGACCTCTATAAGAAGGGTTACATCTATCGTGGTGTACGCATGGTTAACTGGGACCCACAGGCGCAAACAGCTCTTTCTGACGAAGAAGTAATCTATAAGGATGAACATTCTAAGCTCTATCACCTTAAATATTATGTTGCCGATGACGACCAAGCAAAGGTTGAACGTAAGGATGAAGGCAACGTAATACATAAAGATGCAAAGGGCTACTATGCTGTTGTCGCAACCACTCGTCCAGAGACGATCATGGGAGATTCGGCTATGTGTATCAATCCAGAGGACGTTAAGAACACATGGTTGAAGGGTCTTCGCGTTGTAGTTCCATTGGTAAACCGTGTGATTCCTGTAGTTGAAGACTCATACGTTGACATCCAGTTCGGTACTGGTTGTTTGAAGGTAACACCTGCTCACGACGTTAACGACCATGCACTTGGCTTGAAACACGGTTTGGAAACTATTGATATCTTCAACGATAATGGTACTATCTCCGAGGCTGCTGGCTTGTATGTAGGTCAGGATCGTATGGATGTACGTAAGCAGATATCAAAGGATTTGGAGGCTGCAGGCCTCATGGAGAAGGTTGAGGACTATGATAATAAAGTCGGATACTCAGAGCGTACACACGTACCTATTGAGCCAAAGCTGTCTACACAATGGTTCTTAAAGATGCAGCACTTTGCTGATATCGCCCTTTCTCCTGTCATGGACGACGACATAGAGTTCTACCCAAAGAAGTATAAGAACACATATCGCCACTGGTTAGAGAACATCAAGGACTGGTGTATCAGCCGTCAGTTGTGGTGGGGTCATCGTATTCCTGCTTACTACTTCAAAGATGTAGAAGGCAAGAATGCCACCGTTGTGGCAGAAACTACTGAAGAAGCATTGAAGTTGGCACAGGAGATTAATCCTTCAGTAACAGCTGCCGACCTTGAACAAGAGAGCGATTGCATGGATACTTGGTTCTCAAGTTGGTTGTGGCCAATCTCTGTCTTCGATGGAATCAACAACCCTGACAACGAAGAAATCAACTACTACTACCCTACCAGCGACCTTGTTACAGGTCCAGACATTATCTTCTTCTGGGTAGCACGTATGATTATGGCAGGCTATGAGTATCGTGGTAAGTTCCCATTCAAGCATGTTTACTTCACGGGTATTGTACGTGATAAGCTCGGTCGAAAGATGAGTAAGAGTCTTGGTAACTCACCAGATCCTATCATGTTGATTGAGAAGTATGGTGCTGATGGTGTTCGTATGGGTATGATGCTCTCTGCACCTGCAGGTAATGACATCCTTTTCGACGAGACACTTTGCGAACAGGGACGTAACTTCAACAATAAGATTTGGAATGCTTTCCGCCTCATTCAGGGTTGGGAAACAACAGATGCAGAGCAGCCATTGGCAAACAAGATTGCTGTTGAGTGGTTCGAAGCTAAGTTGAAAGAAGTGAATGCAGAAATGAATGAGCAGTTTAAGAGCTATCGTATTTCAGAGGCTTTGATGACTGTTTACCGCCTCTTCTGGGACGAGTTCTCAAGCTGGTACTTGGAGATGATTAAGCCAGAATATGGAAAACCAATCGACAAGCTTACCTACGAAGCAACCCTTAAATTCTTCAATTCACTCTTGAAGATGCTCCACCCATTCATGCCTTTCATCACTGAAGAGTTGTGGCAGCACATCTATGATCGCAAGGAGAGCGAGAGCATCATGCGTGATGAACTCAAGCTCGATACTCCAAGCAAGGATGAGTTGAACCTTATCGAAGCTATTGAGCAGGTTAAAGCGATTGTCAGCGGTGTGAGAACCGTACGCAACCAGAAGAATATTGCACCAAAGGTTGAACTCGACTTGAACGTAATCGGTCAGAACAACTACGAGGCTTACAACAGTGTAATCATTAAGATGGCTAACTTGAAGACTATTGAAGTAGTAACAGAGAAGAGCGGCGATGCATCTGGCTTCATGGTAGGTACCGACAGTTTCGCTGTCCCAGTGGGCGACTTGATTGACGTTGCAGCTGAGATTGAGAAGCAGGAGAAGGAACTCAAGCATCTTGAAGGCTTCCTCACAGGTATCAAGAAGAAGCTCTCAAACGAGAAGTTCGTGGCAAATGCTCCTGCTGCAGTTATCGAGCGTGAGCGCAAAAAGCAGAGCGACTCAGAGGAGAAGATTGCTGCTTTGAAAGCAAGTCTTGAGGAATTAAGAAAGAAATAATCTATTATCTCTTTGGCTAATGGGTTCATTAGCCAAAGCATTTTAGTAAATATAAAAACAAGGGGATGTGTCAAAATGTAAATACCATTTTGATAATCTTACAGTTTGAAACAATCCAATAAAAAAGACCATTTCTGTACTCGATTTTGAGTAAAGAAATGGTCTTTTCTTTGCTTTTAGGAAAAACTACTTATAGTTTAAAAGTTGTCAACTTATTAATTTGCATTTTGACAAACCCTCTTGAAGATAAGGCTTTCCCTTTTTCAGAGGAGTTGGCAAGGACTACCCTGGCAAGGGTCCAGGAGTCTTTCCGCCCCCTTCTTCCTTAGAGCCCGTTTTTTCCTCTTTCACCGTCTCATACGAGTTCTCGCGCAAAGCGGCCTTTAGTTCTACACCCGGCGTAAACGTTACGCGTGGCTTGATGGTCTCTGTCTTAAAGGCCTTTTCTGTTGCAGCCCCTTCGCTTGAAAGAGTCAGGCGCATCGTACCAAACTCGCCCAACTGCACGCTAAAGCCGTCACGAAGATAATGAGGCAAACAATCCATAAAGTTTGCCAGTACGTTTTCGATGTCACCACGTGTGAGTGAAGAACGCCCCGCAATGTCGCGTGCAATGTCTCGCAAGTTTTTCTTACCAAGATTTACAGGATTAGCATAGAACTTTTCCTCTGTCCGCTTCTGCGGATTCTTTTTCTTTTGAAGTTTAATCTTCATAATTGTTTTGTTTTTAAAAGTAAATATTTAAGTTTTTACGGCATTTACACCTTGGTTTGTTCCATGGTTTATTCTCCGTTTTTCATATTCTTTTCTGAATAAGGTTTTATCCAGTTTGTAGTGTCAATGGTTTTCTCTTTTTTTTCTGGTTAGAAACCTTCTTTGTCTTCAAGATAATAGCATTTCCATTTATAGAAAATTGAAACTTCCACCCATCTTTTTCAGAGCCAAAGGAGGGCTTTAAATTTTCCTACGGTCAGAAGAAAATTTTTCTTTGTGAAAAATTTATTTCCAACCGTAGGTACGTAAATTTCTCACCGTAGAGAAATTTTCTTCCGACCTGTTAGAAATTTCCCGCTAACACGTTCCCCGTAAATTTCTGACAGGTTAGAAATTTTCTTGCAACGGGTTAGATTTTCTCTTATCTCTCATCCTCCCTTATCCTGTTAGGCTCCCTCCCCTTTTGGGGGAGGGTTGGAGTGGGGCTTTTAGGACTACTCAAACACCCCGATTCTGTACCCAAAGATGCGGCTGCTGTTATCCAGAAAGACGGAACCACTCTCGATTCTCAGGCAGTACGCGAAGCCGCTGCCCCACGGGTAAGCACTAGACGACCAATAGTAGCCGTGAGTGCCAACGCGGGTCAGCTCACCAGAGTTGTAGAAACCCAAGGCGGGCAGGAAGAAATAATTACCTGCGTCGGCAGCGGAAGGAAGAGTTCTAGATGCGGACCAGTGCTCATCGCGTATGTTTCCACGCCAATCACTGCCGTCGACAGCCGTGTTATTGTCGAATCCACTTATCTTTGCCTTCTTCTTAAACCACATGCCGCCTTTATATAAATGACCCATAGTTGTCCATAGTTCATCACGATCCCAACGGGGATCACCCTTGACAGCGTACCAAGTCATCTCGTTCACGTTAGGAAGAGTAGCACAACTCTGGGTAGCATCGAAACGACCTGAACCGCTGCCCTCGTTGTAGTAACGTGGGTCAGTGTTGCTCTGGGCGTAATTTGATGAACTGTTATCGTTAAGAGTTGGCTGGCCTACGCCTGCTGGCAAGTTCTTTGTCCATTCGTAACCGTACCAATATTGATTCTGAGCATCCCACATGTAATAATGGTCACCGTCGTAGTCCTTTACGTTAAGGTTAGCAGTGATATTATAATACTTGTTCTGGTCGTAGGTAGCTGATGCTAATGTCTTAGTTATAGTTCCCTCTACGTTTGTTGCAATGTCTTTCACCCAATAACGTATCCTGAGTGTGTGAGTGCCTGGCTTTATAACAACGTAAGAACCATTGGTAGCGGCGCTTGTGGAGTTGTTAGTTAAAGGGAAACCGTTAGCGTATGTTCCGCTACCACCTGTTGAAACAATAATTTGCTTACCTGTGCCTGTGCCTGTGAGTTCGCCTGTTGTTGGGTTGAGGGTATATGTACTGGTAATGTTATTATCAGAGCTTACCTCCACCTTTGTCAAATAGCAATTCTGTAAGATAGTATTGGTTGTACGAGGTAAGAAGAGAAGATAAGCTGCCTTGTGGTCAAGCGCAAAAGCAAACGAGCCGTTTGACTGCTTCGATGCATCAGCCATACCGCAATCGCCTGATGTACCAAAGTGAGCAGTGGTATTTGGCTCTGATTGGCTCTGGGTAGCTGGGATTGTTACTTTGTCTCGATTTCCATTCTTACCAGGGTAATAAACCTTATAGGTGCTGCTTTGTGTAAACTTACCAGGCACTCTAAACTTAAAGCTGGCAGTCTTTGCTGTTGGGGCATTGCTGCTTTGGCGCCATGCACCGTTATCATCTTTTACCCAAATCTTGTCGCCTGCTTCCCAAAAGAACTTGCCATCACTCTCCATTGAGGTGCGCGTTGAGGGGTCACCTGCTGTGAAGGTCGTCAGGTTCTTATCGTTATCTGTGTTGTTTGGGTTCTGTGCTACGTCTTCATTGGCACAAGATGCAAACGCTAATGTGAGCCCGCAGAAAGCTGCGAACGATAGCAGGCGGGTCTTGAATAATTTCTTTTTCATTGTCTGTTTCTTCTTTTTGTGATTTTGTTTTCTTTACTTGGTTAATAACTCTCTTTGTTAGTCTTCCCATGAAGAATGCTCCGTCGTTTCTTCGCTTTCTGTCATCCAACTTGGGGCCTGCTTGGCATCACCAGAGGTTCCGCCTGACTGGGCTGGGTTGTGCTGACCAGGGTAAGACGTATCCATTAAATAAGTGGTTTCGCTTACTTGGATTATCATGCAACGTGGTGCAGAATAATCCTTCTTTTCTTGTTTCTTTCTCATTGCTTTTTTGATTTGATTAAAAATAGTTGTTACTGTTCTCTAGATGTGGCTTCATTACGCCACCTTTATATATACATCCTGACGAACTCATTATTTATCCTTTCTGATTGCCTACCCTCTCCCTCTCTACAGGCAGACAGCGCTTTACCACTGCCTGCCCGAGAAATCAACGAGAGAAAACAAACTATTATTAGAGAATTACAATTATCTGTTACGGTAAAATCTGTGCTTAAAACGTCCTTATTTTGCTTTCTTGATAGCTCGCAAATGGGCACGAAAAAGCGAACAAAGGAAACTCCGTGAAGTCCTTTGTTTACAACGGTTACGACACGCTTCGCGCGCGCGTAGGATGGAAGAAAAAAAGTATGATTAAACGCTAGTAGCGCCTGTGTGTGTGTGTGTGTGTGTGTGTGTGTGTGTGTGTGTGTGTGTGTGTGTTAGCAAAATATCTGAAACTACCAAATATAAAGCACTAAAAAAGGCAAAGAAATCAAAGTTTCTTTGCTGTGCTGGATTGGCTGGATATGTCGTTGCTAATTTGTTCACGGCGGCAAAGGTAAGAAGAATAAATTGAATGGGCAAGGAAAAGAAGAAAAAACCTTACCCCCCGTGGGGATGTGTCAAAATACAAATACCATTTTTATAATCTTACAGTCTGAAACAATCCAATAAAAATAACCATTTCTGTACTCGATTTTGAGTAAAGAAATGGTCTATTCTTTGTCTTTAGAAGAATCCTACTTATAAATTGAAGGTTGTCAAGTTATTAATTTGCATTTTGACACACCTTCTTTATTTGTTTCTACTCATAATCATCTACCACATTATTTATAAAGTCCATCATAGGCTTACCTGTCTTACAGATATGTTCTAACTGCTCAACCCAGCCATCGCCCTCGAAGAAGTCATCGGGCACAGACACCCAACAGCAATAATCCTTCATCCGAAGATACTGAAGATGCTCATAATCCTTTGGAAATCCCTTTGGAACAGTCTTTAAAGCTGCAAATCCAAAGCCTCTCTTACTTACTTTATCGTCGGTCCACTCGCCCTCATTAGGTCGTCCGAACAGATTAAGAAAGTCCTCATTCTCTACATCTTTACGCCATTCATGAATGTTCGCCATGATTTCATTGCGACATGAAGTCAATATATTCGTAGGCAACCAATAGCAACCAACAGCTACCAAGCAGTTCCCTGGCTGAAGATGTATATAATAACCGCCTCGCAATGCCTTTCTACCACGTGCACAGATGTATGCACCCAAGTGGCGTTTATACGGACTCTTATCAGGTGAGAAACGTATATCACGATAGAAGCGATAAGTACAATCCTTTGCCGTCAAGTGTGAAACCTCATCATCAAAGGTTGCCAAACAAGATATTATTTGGTCAACTCCGTTCTCGAAATCAGCCTTCACCGCATCATATTCAGCCTTATGTTCCTGAAACCATTGCTTATTATTGTTCGCAGCAATACCTTGCAGGAAGTGCATTATCTTCTTTGTATTCATAATCTTTTGCGTTTTATCTTGTTTAATTTTACACTATCAATTCATTCACTTGTTAACTCGTCAACCGTCAACTATAAACCTACCATCAATTAACTTGTTAACTTGTAAACTCGTTAACTCGTCAACTATACTATCCTACAACTTACTATTCTCCAACAACTTTGGACAGATATCATCAAAAGGGCAATGTTCGCAATCAGGCTTAGCACTCTTGCAAACATAACGGCCATGAAGCAATATCCAATGATGTGCATCCGAGACCTCCTCTGTAGGAATATTCTTCATCAAATAATCCTCAACCTTACGAGGCGTGTTAGCTGTTGAAGGAACCAGTCCCAGACGATGACTGACACGATATACATGCGTATCGACAGCAAGTGTTGGCTTACCAAACCACACTGCTTGAATAACATTTGCCGTCTTACGCCCTACTCCAGGCAGCGTAACGAGTGCATTAGGGTCAGAAGGCACCTCACCATCAAATTTCTCAACCAACATCTTCGACATCTCAACTAAATGTTTTGCCTTTGAATTGGGGTAAGAAACACTCTTCACATACTCAAATATCTCATCGGCTGTAGCCTCTGCCATCGCCTTTGCATCTGGATAATGACGAAACAATTCTGGCGTAATCGCATTGATTCGCTTATCCGTACACTGAGCAGAAAGGAGTGTCGCACAAAGAAGTTGGAATGCTGAACCAAAATTTAGCTCAGTTGAAACATGCCCAACATTCTTGCGAAAATAACTCAGTGCATAATCATATCTTTCTTTTCTTGTCATCTTCTTATAGTATAGTACAGCATAAAATAAACAGCTCAGCCAATTATCTCAGCCAATAAAAATTATTTTCTTTCTTTTATTACGATATTATTTCCCACAACAACAATAGCTTGCTGATTTGTAATAATCTTCAAGGGCAGATGGCTATTCTTGTTGACAACTTCCCGTGCAGCCTTTTCAAAAGGATAACTATCGAAATGTACGACAGGATAGAATCCAACAATGCCAAGACCAACAAAATCCTCCATTCCTGACACCCGCGAATAACAGTCATCCATACCCTTTGCATATTCAATGTTGGGAGCAAGTATCATCGCTCCAGCAGATTCCCCAATATATAGTTTTCCTTGCTCCACCTGCTCTATGATACACCTGTCAATCCCAGTTCTCCTCAATTCCTGCAAGAGAAAAAACGTATTGCCACCCGATACATAGATACAGTCGCAGCTTGTCAGGACCTCTTCCATTTCATTCTTACTGCATTGAGTAATTTCCAATTCCTTGATGATAAGTCCAAGAGAATCAAGTGCCACCTTGGCATCTTCCACATACTGTGTATACTCTTCATGAATGCTTGCTGTAGGGATAAATGCTACAGTCTTGCCCCTCAACGGAACTGAAACGGATTCGGATAAAATTGAAGCAACATCAGCAAAAGATGAACATAAAAAGATTTTCTTCATTGATATATTATGTTTTAGAACTTCCCTATCATTAGTACTGTAAACAGCTTGAACAGGAATAAAAATAAGTATTATAATTAAGAATATTATAAATCTATACCTCATACATTTCACGTTTAATACTGCAAAGTTACTAAAAACTAACAGATAATTTGGTGCTTTCCGAAACTTAATGTAATTTTGCATCAGAAATAAAAAACAAATCAATTATGATAACTCCAATGACAGGACTGATTGCACTGCTAATCATTGCACTGATTGGCTGGGTAGTCGCAGAGCTTAAAGACAAGTGTGTTACATTCGTTCACTCTGAAGAAGAGGCTGAGGGCGAAGAAGAAATGAAAGAAGCTTACGAAGCACATGGTGGCAGAGAGCTTAATCTGAAAGACTTGCTTGCACATAACAGTACGAACGGCTACAAGTCTATCTAAGATTAATAGCAAATAACATAAAAGACGGGAATGATATGGTTGTATCATTCCTGTCTTCTTTATATTATATAATGTGGGATTAATCTTCAGAAGTTGGTTTTTATAGGAGTAAAACGCTTATAGCTGAATTGAAAAATCATTACACAAAAAGAGAGGAAAGAAGCTTCTTCTACCTTGGAAACATCAAAAAAGACTGCACTCATAACCATCAGGGTATCAAAGAGTTGCAAAAGAATATTATAAAAGGTGCTTAATTGCATTGCAAAAGGGCGTTAGTTGCATGCCAACTAACGCCCTTTTGGACCTCAATTAACGCCCAATTGGAACGCAATTAAGCATCTTTTAATTTCAAAGCTGTGAATTTATTTTACAATATTCCACCTCGCAAGACATCACCACTATGATATACTCTCTATCAAGAGCCATATATTAAGTAAGGTGACGATGCCTGCCAACGAGTAAAGGAAGACCATATTCAACTTACTATTGGCATACTTACCCATCACACGCTTGGAAGATGTCAGACCGACCTGTAAGAAAACGGTGAAAGGAAGTTGGACAGAAAGGAACATCTGTGAGATAATCAATCCCTTAAATGGGTCACCAATAAAGAATATCATCAGAAGGGCAATACCTAATGAAAGCACAATTCCAGCAATAGAGTGCGTATCTTTTGCATTATATGACTCACCAAAAAGCCCAGAGAAGATACTACCCGCAGCCATTCCACTGGTTATCGTACTTGAAATACCCGCTAAAAGTAAGGCAATAGCAAATATATTCGCAGCATTATTACCCAAAAGTGGTTGTAACATTGCTTGCGCCTGAGACAGTTCGTCAACGTGCTGACCATGAGAGAAGAACGTACTTGCTGCCAAGAGAATCATCGCAGAGTTAATAGCCCAACCCACAATCATGGAGAAAAGAGTGTCGACAAACTCATACTTCAACATGTGACGGATGCGCTCGTCACCCTCCAAATAAATCTCACGACTCTGTACAATCTCTGAGTGAAGGAAAAGATTATGAGGCATCACAACCGCTCCCAACACACTCATGATAATCAAAAGAGAACCTTGAGGGACAGTAGGAACGAATGCTCCCTCAATGGCTGCAGGCCAATGAATATCAACGAGGAAGAGTTCATAGACAAACGAAAGGCCTATCATTGACACAAAGCCAATGATGGCACGTTCCATCTTCTTATAGCTATTCGTAAAAAGCATTATCAACACAGCCACTGTTGTTAAGACAGAGCCTGTAGGAATACTAATACCAAAGAGCATTTGTAGCGCAATTGCACCACCAAGAATCTCAGCTAAAGAGGTAGAGATACTGGCAAGAATTGCACTCAAGATGATAGGACGACCTATCCATTTAGGTGCATACTTAACTGCAGCCTCACTGAGACAGAGTCCTGTCACAATTCCAAGATGGGCAACATTATGCTGTAAAGCTATAAGCATGATTGTCGAAAGGGTTACTACCCATAACAATGCATAGCCATACTCTGAACCAGCAGCAAAGTTACTTGCCCAGTTTCCTGGGTCGATAAAGCCTACGGTCACCAACAAACCGGGACCAATAAACTTAAATATATCTAAGGCACCCAACACTCGTGGGTGGTCCTTACGTCGTAGTTCTTTTAATATATTCTTCATTCTAATCAAGTTTTATGCAAAGTTACAATATCTATATGACAAACTACAAGATGATAAGAGAATATTGAAAAAAATACAAACAATTAGGTAGGTGGATTTAAGGAAAGTTCTTTTCAAGCTAAATGTGTAATATTACCATATACTATACTCCAATAAAACGAATAACAAAAGATTGGTACTAAGCGTTAAAATGTACTTTGAATGGTCACAATAACACCTAAGTTTAAATCAGAAAGTCGCTTAAAAGAACTATAAAGAAAAATATAATATTAATTTTAAGATATCTAAAACGCATAAAAATAATATTGTAAATAAAAATACGACACCTCAAAATTACTAAAAACAAAAATGCCCTACGCTTCACAGCGATGGGCATTCAATCTCAATAGGTATTAGTTTCTTTAAGGTAAAAAGATTGTATTCAGGATAACGTTTGCAAAGATAGGGCATTATTTTTATATGTGCAAACTTTTATGCAACTTTTTTATTAAGAATGAAACATTTGTTATCATACATACACCTATCGCTGAAAGCTGTTCACATTCACTTTTATTAAACACTTTAAAAAGATAAAGAAAATTGGTTTTATTTCGTTACTGAAAATATACAAAACATTATAAAACATTACTCGAAAAGCATTTTGTATGAATAATTTCAAACTGCATAAAAGAATATACATTAATTATTTAGAACAAAGTGCATCATAAACAAGAAAAAATGAGTAACTTTGCAGCATAATAATAAATAGGAAAATATGACTACGATAGAGAACAACACCAATGAGGAGAAGCGTAGCTTGAGCTTCGTAGAACAACTGGTAGAGGAAGACCTCGCAAAGGGTAAGAACGGAGGACGTATTCAGACACGTTTCCCGCCAGAGCCAAATGGCTATCTTCATATTGGTCATGCGAAAGCGATTTGCATGGACTTTGGTGTAGCTGAAAACTATAAGGGTATTTGCAATCTTCGTTTTGATGATACAAACCCAAGCAAGGAGAACAACGAATATGTAGAGAATATCCTTCATGATATTAGCTGGCTTGGTTTCAAATGGGGTAACATTTATTATGCAAGTGATTACTTTGAGAAGTTATGGGACTTTGCTGTTTGGATGATTAAGAAGGGCTTGGCATATGTTGACGAGCAGACTTCTGAGCAGATTGCAACACAGAAAGGTACACCAACAACGCCTGGTACAGCATCACCATACCGTGATCGTCCTATCGAGGAAAGCCTTGCTTTGTTTGAGCAGATGAACACACCAGAGGCTATTGAGGGAAGTATGGTGCTTCGTGCGAAGCTCGATATGGCTAATCCTAATATGCACTTCCGTGATCCAATCATATATCGAATCATTCAGATTCCACATCATCGTACAGGTACAAAGTGGCATTGTTACCCAATGTATGACTTTGCACACGGACAGAGTGACTACTTTGAGGGTGTTACCCACTCTATCTGTACACTCGAGTTTGTGCCTCACCGTCCTCTCTATGATAAGTTTATTGATTTCTTAAAAGAAAGTGATGGCACCGATGACAACCTATCAGATAACCGCCCACGACAGATAGAGTTCAACCGCTTGAACCTTACTTATACAGTAATGTCAAAGCGTAAACTTCATACATTGGTTGATGAACATCATGTCAAGGGATGGGATGATCCACGAATGCCGACACTCTGTGGTATGCGTCGTCGTGGTTATTCTCCGGAGTCTATCCGTAACTTCATTGACTCTATTGGCTATACTAAGTTCGATGCACTCAATGATGTAGCATTGTTGGAGGCTGCTGTACGTGACGACTTGAACAAGAAGGCTACACGTGTTAGCGCTGTTCTCGACCCTGTAAAACTTGTTATTACCAACTATCCAGAAGGAAAGACTGAGGAGATGGAGGCTATTAACAACCCAGAGAATGAGGCAGATGGTTCACACACTATCACCTTCTCAAAGAATCTTTGGATTGAACGTGCTGACTTTATGGAGGATGCTCCAAAGAAATTCTTCCGTATGTCTCCAGGTAAGGAAGTGAGATTGAAGAACGCTTACATCGTTAAGTGTACTGGTTGTACTAAGGATGCTGAGGGCAATATCATTGAGATTCAAGCAGAATATGATGCTGACAGCAAGAGTGGTATGCAGGGTGCTGACCGTAAGGTGAAAGGTACTCTCCACTGGGTTAGCGCAGACCACTGCTTAAAGGCAGAGGTACGTGAGTACGACCGCTTGTTCAACGTAGAGAATCCTGCTGCTGATGAGCGTGATTTCCGTGAGCTTCTCAATCCAGAGAGCCTTACTGTACACACAGAGTGCTACGTTGAACAGTATCTCGCTGAGAAGAAACCGGGTGATTACCTACAGTTCCAGCGTACTGGCTACTTCATGCTTGACCCAGATACAACAGCCGACCACCTCGTGTTTAATAAGACTGTTGGCTTGAAAGATACTTGGGCTAAGAAGGCCAAAGCATAACTAAAGTAAAGTAAGATTTGGATATATACTATCAGAGTGATAAATTCAAGCAAGTCCTTCATAGATATGAAGAACTGCAAAAAGACAACATCAGCGAGTTCCTCGACCCAGAGGAACTGACTGATGTTGCTGAATATTACCACTATATTGGTGAGGATAACAATGCTTTAGACGCTATCGATTATGCCACCCGCTTGTATCCAACAGCCACTACTCCACTTGCTTTCAAGGCACGTTTAGCATTATTCATCGACGAAGACCCAGAGCTTGCTAACGAGATAGCAGAGATGATTGTTGACAAGAGCGACTTAGATTATCTCTATCTTAAGGCTGAAATCATGATTGTTGACAATAAGGCAGGCGAAGCAGATGACTTCCTTCAAAGCCAGTATGACGAGGTTATCTCACAAGAAGACCGCGAGGATTATGTCCTTGATGTTGCTGCTCTCTTTTCCGATTATGAAGAAAATGAATATGTAGAGAAATGGTTGAGCCGCTCAACAAAGACAGAAGATAACGATTATAAGGAACTTCGTGCGCGTCTTCTCAAAAGCCGTGGGAAGTATAAAGAGAGTGAGTCCATTCTCAATGAGTTACTTGATACCAACCCTTATTCTGGTCCTTACTGGAATCAGTTAGCCCAGAATCAGCTTTTAAGGAATGACATAAAGGACTCTATCACATCAAGCGAATACTCTATTGCCATCAACCCTGATGATGAAGAAGCTATCCTCAACAAGGCCAACGGACTCTTTACACTTGGAAATTATGAGGAATCTCTGAAGTACTACGAGCGTTATAAGAAGCTCTGCCATAATCAAGATACAACTGTCGTTGATGTTACTATCGGACATATACATCTCATGCACGGCAACGCTTCAGAAGCGCAACGATATTATCATTTAGCATTAGCAGAAACACAGAGCAAGAGTCTGACACTCATCCATATTGGTATTTCAACCTTTGACAATGGATATGTCGAATATGCTTACAATATCTTTAGTACGTTATTGCCTGAAATGGATGACGACTGGGACATCGGTTTTGCATATCTCGCACGCTGTTGTTATGAATTAAAACTAAAAAAAGAATTCAAGATATACTTGCGACAAGCCGTTAAAAAGAATCCAGAGGAGAGTATAGAGGTACTATCAGACCTCTATCCAGAAGGAACAAGCCCACAAGACTACCCCAATATTCGTATTTTATAACAAACAGAATTATAATTAATAACATATCATTATGAGTTTTATCACATCCATGCTCGGACATCTCAACTATGGCACCATCTTTATTTTGATGCTTCTTGAAAGTACGGTTATCCCTGTACCATCAGAATTAGTTGTTGCCCCAGCTGCCTATCATGCTGCCGCAGGCAACCTTGATATATGGTTGGTAATTCTTTTCTCCACTTTAGGAGCAGACGTTGGTGCAACTATTAACTATCTTGCAGGATGGTATCTTGGTCGCCCTATCATCTATAAGTTTGCCAATAGTAAGTGGGGACACTTGTGTTTGTTGAATCAAGAGAAAGTTGAAAAGAGCGAACGATACTTCGATGAGCATGGTATGGTGGCTACAATCACTGGCCGTCTCTTGCCAGGTATTCGCCATCTTATCTCCATTCCAGCAGGATTGGCGAAGATGAGCTACTGGAAGTTCTTGCTTTATACTACTATAGGTGCAGCCTCATGGCACACTATTCTTGCACTTTTAGGACATTACATGCACTCTTTTGTACCAGAAGATCAGCTCCAAGAGAAGATTTTAGAGTATGGAGAGTATATTAAGTTTGGTCTTATCTTCTTGGTAATTGTTGTTTGTTTTTACTTCCTTGTTAAGTGGTATGTAAAGAAAAAGAAGAACAACAAGAACCATTCACAGCAGGTATAACCCTATATAATAATATTCTACCACAACACTTTTTTATGACTTCAAACGAGAAATACATAGAAGATATAGCTAACGAGCAGCTTCTTTCAGATAAAGAAGAGCAGGAGTTAGCAGAGAAGATAAAGGTTGGTGACGCAAGAGCTTTGGAGAAGTTGACCAAGGCTAACTTGAAGTTTGTTGTTTCATTGGCTCATCAATACCGTAACCGAGGATTGGGTGAAGACGACCTTATCAGTGAGGGAAATATTGGTATGATGTATGCCGCACAGAAGTTTGATGGTTCAAAAGGTGTACGCTTTGTTGTCTTTGCGGCTCCTTACATCCGTAAAGCTATGGAAGAGGCTATCAAAGAGCAAGCAACACTCTATAAACTTCCTAAGAACGAGACAAGTAGATTTGAACAGAAGCGTTCACATGCTATCTCTATTGACCAGCCTGTACCAGTAGGTAGCAATAATAACTTCACACTTCAGCATATCCTTGAGAATGAAAATGCCAAGCATGCTGATGAACATCTTAACCAAGAAATCCTCAGCAATGAAATCCAAAAAGGATTAGATGTACTTGATGAACGTGAAAAAAGGGTCATCACTTATATCTATGGATTGACCGGAGCACACTATACGATGGCAGAGATTGCAGAAGATATGGGGCTAAAGCGTGAACGTGTACGCCAGATTCGAGACAAGGCTTTGCGCAAACTTCATAAAAAACTAAACAAATAAAATCTTCCCAATCCACTCATTCTGTAGAGAAAGAAATGAAAGAATTTGTATAATCTCATTCTCTCTTCAATAGAAAGAATATGGCTTTTTATGCTTTCTATTTGAAGAGTTTGTTATCTAAACTTTTTCGTTCTTCTGCATCTAGTTGTCCTCTATACTTATAAAACCTGTGGCCACAGTTCAGCTACTATAGCAAAAAGTGGCTAGGCAAATTAAGTCAACTTTCTCTAAAGATAAGATGCAAAGATAGTCAAGCTAAATCAGGAAACTACATTAGAAAAAGTCATCTTATAAGAAACGCAAAAAATTGTTCGCGAAGAAATCAAAAAAAGTTCGCGAACTTTTTTGAATTTGTTCGCGAACTTTACATTAGATGTCTTAGACAAAAGAATTGTGTCTTTATTAATCTTCAGGAACTGGACCTGGATTTTCTTTCTTTTTCTCAGTCTTCTTCTCTGTTTTTGCTTTCTTTTCCCCTGGTATTACCTGCTCAAAGGTAACATCGTTCAGCGTGAAATACTTACGAGAAGCAAGGAGCTTCACAACAGGTTTCTCAATATGCTGCTGTGCACGGAACTGCTCAACACGCTCTACCGCCTTGCTCTTAAACGAAGGTGTCAATGTACCCATGTCGCCAAATTCCACGATGTCGCCATTGGCTACGATGTCACGAGCGGTCTCGCTGGCAAGATTCAGTACGGCTGCTACCTCCTGAGCATTAAAGGTTGTTGACTTAGCAATACGTGCGCAGAAGTTACGGAAGTCTACACGTTGCCTACCCGTCGGGCGCGCTACGATAACAGTCTTTCCTGCCTGCTTACCAATGTTCAGTTTCTGTTCTCTCAAGAAAAATTGAATAGGTTTGTTAGCCATATTATCATTAAGGCGGTCTCTGTTTGTGAAAGCTCCGTAAGCTCGAGACCTTTTAGCCCACGGAGCGTTGTGAATATGATAAAATTATTTTTGCATCTTATTCGAATTTCAAAGGATAGCATATGTTGCTAGTACGACTGTAATTACTAATTACACTTGCATATATCTGAGAATTATAATAATTTAAATGGAAAGAATATGCGCTGGCATTTCCAGCTGACTCAGCACATCCACTCAATGACCAAAATACCCCCAGTGTTCCGTTCATAGTAAATTCTTCGAACCCTGAGAATCCTAATCCATACCCTATGCTTGGTACAAAGAAATAATTAACCGCTTCGGTAGCAGATGGAAGAGTGGTAATAGAATAAGTTTTAGTTACAGTTTTAGATGTAGAACTGGTACACCAATCCGTACCATCAGGACCCATACTCTCTATATTTGCTACCGTCGTACTATTATCAAGTGCCATCTTGCTTTTCTTCTTCAACCAAAAGCCACCTTTGTAAAGATGTCCCATAGTGGTCCAAACCAGATCGGCATCAAATCGTGGATCGCCTTTTTCTGCATACCATGCTATCTCGTTAGCATTAGGACAATCTTTACAGAGGTTAACAGCATCGTTACGAACTCCCTGCCCTGGGAAGACGGTGCTTGCTGCACGTACATCTGTAGGGTTTATTAATTCTGATGCGTGAGGGAAAGGTTTCACAGAAACAAGCGGCTGCCAACGATCAGCAGGATTTGGAGCATTCCACTCATGTCCGTACCAGAATGGCTGCTGGGCATCCCAAAGGCAATAATTAGAATCATAGTTCTTTGCATCTAAACTGGCTGTCATGTCGTAGTAGGTGTTCTTTGCATAATTGTAAGAAGGCAAAGTTTTGGTAATCGCTCCCTCTACGTTGGTTACATAATCTTTTATCCAGTAACGAACCTTAAGTGTATGTGTACCCGGCTTGATAAGCATGTAGATCTTATCAGCTGTAGAGATAGAGGCTGCATTGGTGAAAGAGAAACCTTTCTCGTTAGTGCTTCCAGTCACTGGGTCTTTTGTGGTAAGAATGATTTGCTTACTACCTGCCGAAGCATCCAGGTTGCCCGTGCTAGTGTTGACTGTATAAGTCTCCGCTATATCGTTGTCGGAAGTTACCTCAACCTTAGTTAGGTAGCAGTTTTGTAAGATTGCATTGCTTGTGTAAGGCTGAAAGACGAGATAAGTTGCTTGGTGCTCTAACTGGAAACTAAAGATGCTACCGCCTAAAGTACCTGTTGCCGTGGCTGTACCGTAGTCGCCTGAATCGCCAAGATGATCGGTTGCGTTTGGCTTTGTTTGGGTCTGGGCTGTCGGGATCGTTACTTGATTACCGCCACCATTCTTGCCAAGATAGTAAACCTTATAAGTTGCGCTTCCTCCGAATTTTCCAGGAACTTTGAACTTGAACGAAGCTGAATGTGCGTGAGCTGCATCTACGGCATTACTTACTTGCATCGTGCCGTCGTCGTCCTTTACGTATATCTTATCGCCCTCTTCCCAATAGAAATCGCCTGTTGCATAATCGATTGAGGTACGAGTCTGTGTTGGTGCATCTGCAACAAAGGTTGCAAAGCCTTTGCCGTTCTCTCTGGTTGTACCATTCTGCACGATGTCTTCGTTGGCACAAGAGATGGCTGCCAGTGCCATACTGAAAAGTGCTGCAAGGGAGAATAAACGTGTCTTAAATAATTGTTTTGTTTTCATCATTACTTTTTCTAATTTGTGATTATAACTCTCATTTTACTATTCTTCCCAAGAAGGGCTGTCCCATGTCTCTTCATTGTCATCTTGCCAAGCTGGGGCTGATTTTGCACTGGCAGGTCCAGTACCATGATTTGCCTTCTTATGCTGACCAGGCATGGATGTATCCATTAAATAACTAGTTTCATTCACTTGAATTATCATGCAACGTGGTGCAGAATAATTCTTCTTTTCTTGTCTTTTTCTCATTGCTTTTTTGATTTGATTAAAAATAGTTGTTATCTACTCTCTATTATGTGGCTTCATTGCTCACCTTTTATTATATACATCCTGTTGAACTCATTATCTATTCCTCTTAACCGCTTGCCCTCTCCCTCTCTACAGGCAGACAGCATCTTACTGCTGCCTACCTGAGAAATCAACGAGAGAAAACAAACTATTACTAGAGAAATACAATGAATTATTGTGGTAAAATCAGTACTTAAAACGTTCTTATTTTGCTTTCTTGACAGCTCGCAAATGGG
This sequence comes from Prevotella melaninogenica, assembly GCF_018127925.1. NCBI lineage: Bacteria > Pseudomonadati > Bacteroidota > Bacteroidia > Bacteroidales > Prevotellaceae > Prevotella > Prevotella melaninogenica. The sequence continues at coordinate 1,243,230 of NZ_CP072347.1, forward strand.
CACAAAAAAGCGAACAAAGGAACCTTCGTGAAGTCCTTTGTTTACAAGGGTTACGCCACGCTTCGCGCGCGCGTAGGATGGAAGAAAAAATAGATGATTAAACGCTAGGTGCGCCTGTGTGTGTGTGTGTGTGTGTGTGTGTGTGTGTGTGTTAGCAAAATATCTGAAACTACCAAATATAAAGCACTAAAAAAGGCAAAGAAATTAAAGTTTCTTTGCTGCGCTGGATTGGTCTGATATGTCATTGCTAATTGTTTCACGGCTGCAAAGGTAATAAGAATATTCTAAATGCCAAAAGCTTTTAAGCAAAAAAGACCTTTTTGATAAAATAATATAAAGAGGCATATCATCCCTTAATAATAGAAAACGTATTCACGAACGAATAATAATCGTGCGAAACCAGTCACGAAGAACACCACCATACTGGTCTTGGCTGTCAGCACAAAGTACTATAACTTGGCTTCCGTCTGCAAGGCGGGGGCCAAGACACATACCCTCATAGTTAGCAAGATTCTGACGAAGCAGTCCTAAGGAGGTTTTCCACGTTGCAATCAAAGTCTTCTGCATATACGGACTATCCGTATCAAGTGCTTTTTCTTGACTGATAGTCATAGACTTCACTGGGTCAACACAATAAATCTTATTCTCTACAAACGAACCAATCTTACTTGAAGTCACTAAGAACTCCCGCTCCAAGACAAGTAACCTTCCATCATCTAAGGCTGTCATTGCTGATACACCCATTGCATAATTAGGCACAGAAGGGTGAATCTCCGCAGCATCCATCAGATAAGCATACTGCTTTTGAGGAATAAAGGAGTCATCGAAACTTTGAAAACGAAGTCTATTCTTCACTTGATTCTTTGCATTAGCTTGTTCTCCATCTATCTTCAACGTACTTTCAGAAGTCGTCCAAAAACGATGCGTATGGGCATTGTAAGTTAGTGCTTCAAAACTATAAGCAGGTATAGCCATACTGAAAACGGAGGGAATAGTAAGCTTCCGACCCGTCTGTTTACCATTCATTCCATATTCTAAGATACTATTATCTGCTTCACGGGAAATGAACAACGTGCTGTCTTTAGGAAAGAAAGCTATGCCCTCTTCATCTTTATTCAACTCGCCCGATGATTGGAAGCCCTCATTCACAACGTCTTTAATATCTCCACTAACAGAATCTATCTGTATACGAAAGCGAAAGAAGCCACTTTCAGACGTCTTATCAGAAACCACTGCATAACGGTCACCACCCAACCATGTCAACCCACTATAGTTTCCTTTAGGAACTGTACGCTGAAAGTAATGCTGTGGATTGAGTCTGACAAGCTGTTGAGCTTGTGCAAAAAGCGTAAATGGGAAACAGAAAACAAAGAATAAAATATGCTTGAGTTTTAGTTTCATAACCATGAATTTTTGGTTTTAAGCCGTCTAATAATAACTCCCTTTTACCTTAATCAATAAAGTCTTATTATATAAGATAAGGTTAATTAACATCCTTACTATCCTTGGCACATACTGTGCGAAGGCTTCGCACGAGGCGTGCGGAGGGTGAACACCAATGGTGCGGGGACCTAACACAACACAAACGAACCTCAGAAAGAGAACGAAAAGTTGGTTAACCAAATCAGACAACAGCCTTTTTAATCGTTAAACAAGCTATTAGTACATCTCACATAGCCCTCTTGTTATAAAAGAGATATGCGTAGGTCTCGTTTATAAAACAAGTACCTACGCAAGCTTTTAATTTACGAATTCGAATTGAATAAGCCTATCCTTCTCCTGTAAACTGCTTCAGACGCTGCTCTTCAGAAAGGCGACAAATAAGCAATTTACCATCCTGTTCAGCTACAATATAGCCATCAAGACCTTGGATAACCACCTTACGTTCCTCCGTTGTATGTACAATACAGTTCTTACTATCAAACAGATGAACATCATTACCAATAACAGCATTACCGTAAATATCATGCTGTGTCTGGGCAAGCAACGAGCCCCAAGTTCCTAAATCACTCCATCCAAAGTCTGCAGGACAAACAAATATCTCTTCAGCCTTTTCCATAATAGCATAATCGACAGAGATATTCTCACACTCAGGATATACCTCATCAATCACGCGTTGTTCATCGACTGTATCCAAGACATCCATGATACGCTCGAAAATTCTTGCTATACTTGGTTGATAGATACGGAAAGCATTGACAATAGTAGAGGCACTCCAAATAAAGATTCCTGCATTCCAGAAGAAGTTATTCTGCTTGATATATTGTTCTGCTGTTGGTAAATCAGGCTTCTCACGGAACTGATCAACACGATAAATCTCGCGATTACGCGCTGAAGCTGTTGAAAGGTCAGCTTGTATATAGCCATAACCCGTCTCTGGGCGTGTTGGTTTCATACCCAAAGTAACCACAGCATCCGTTTCTGCAGTAAACTTCAAACAGTTAGAAATAACACGTTTGAACTCCGTTTCATTGGTCACAATATGATCACTTGGTGACACCACGATATTAGCCTTTGGGTTTTCTTTCTTGATACGCCAACTCACGTATGCAATACAAGGTGCTGTATTACGACGGCAAGGCTCGCTCAAGATGTGATTCAAAGGTATCTCTGGGAGCTGTTCATGAACTAAAGAGACATACTTTTGGTTCGTGACAACCCACACATTGTCAGAAGGAACAACACCTGCAAAGCGATCATAGGTCAACTGGATGAGTGATCTACCTACTCCTAAGACATCAATAAACTGCTTAGGACAGTCTGCAGTACTCATCGGCCAGAATCTACCTCCTACGCCACCTGCCATAATGACGAGATGATTATCAGTTTGCGCCATAACTTATTATCAAAAAATTAATATGATTGCAAATATACAAATAAAAATGAATAACGACAATTATTAATGTCGCTTTTTCTTTTTTAGTGGTAGAAAGCAAGGATTACTGAGTAATAAAGCTATAAAATCAGAAATCAAACAGATTCAGACTTCTATCTTCAGCAGGCTTTTCTTTAGGAGTTTCTACCTCGTCATGAAACTGAAGAATCAGTTGTTGAGATAACTGATTATTCTCATTTAGCCTATAAACTCCTTTCCTACTCTTTTCTATAAGAGAGTTGCAAGACTTGCTATTCTTCAAGAGGTACGTCTGTACATACTTGTGTACGTCTTCTTGATTCAATGAATTGAAAAGAGAATTACAAGCATTAAAAACATGACGGGAGACTTTCTGAACTGAAAGTCCCTCGTTTCCTGCTTCAGCAAGAACCCGTAATATTTCCTTATCGTATTGCATACAAAAAGGGAGCCTATACCTTAACCATACAGACTCCCCCTCCTGTGTTATAATAATTACTCTAATTATGCAAGAGCAACTTTATCGTTTTCACCTTTAACTTTGCCCTCCTTAAAGAGCCAACCAATGCCAAGATAAACCTCCTCAGTGCTAATATTAGCAGCCTTAGCAATCTCAGCAACTGTCAAAGCCTTGGCTTCAGCAGCAAGAGCATTGTAAACATCGCCAGCCTTAAAACCGACATTCTCTGCATTAATAGCTACAACTGACTTCTTAGCAGGAGCTTTCTTAGCAGGAGCCTTCTTTGCTGCTTTAGGAGCAGACTTAACTTCTTTCTTTTCTGTCATAGTTTTACACAATTAAAGTATTGTTCAAGCAATCGAATAATTATTTATATGTATCAATCTACTTAAATAATGCAAACATACAAAAGAGTTGTTAGCTTTCTTCTGGTGAATGCTATTTATTTGTTGCAAAAGTACATCAAATATTCCAATGTGTCAAATACTTACGACGAAAAGTAACAGATAATGAACGCTTTAACTCCTCCTGCGACATTTTATTGACTTAAGTCAACCCAAAAGAGTGTTATGCCTTCAAATCTAACTTGATTTCCAATTCGTCCAACTGCTTCTGATCAATAAACGAAGGAGCATCCAACATGACATCACGTCCACTATTATTCTTAGGGAATGCGATACAATCACGAATTGAATCAAGACCTGCCATGATACTCACAAAGCGATCAAGACCGAAAGCAAGACCTGCATGAGGTGGTGCACCATACTTGAAAGCATTCATCAAGAAGCCAAACTGTGCCTTAGCACTCTCCGGTGTGAAGCCGAGAACCTCAAACATCTTCTCCTGCAACTGAGTATCGTGAATACGAAGTGAACCACCACCAACTTCGATACCATTGCAAACAAAGTCGTATGCCTTTGCTCGAACCTGCTCTGGATGCTCATCCAACAACTTGATATCATCAGGGTTAGGCATTGTAAATGGATGGTGAGTAGCCATCAAACGCTGCTCTTCATCACTCCATTCAAACAATGGGAAGTCGACAATCCAAAGACACTTAAATACGTTCTTATCGCGAAGTCCTAAGCGATCGCCCATCTCAAGACGCAGAGAACAAAGCTGAACTTGTGTCTTTCTAACGTTGCTACCAGAAAGAATCAACACAAGGTCGCCATCCTTAGCACCTGTTGTTTCCTTAACTTTCAGCAACTGCTCCTCTGTATAGAACTTATCGATAGAACTCTTAATAGTACCATCTGCATTGTACTTAATGAATACAAGGCCCTGAGCACCTACCTGTGGACGCTTCACAAAGTCGGTCAATTCGTTGATTTGTTTGCGGCTATAGTCAGCGCAACCAGGAACAACAATACCTCCAATGTAAGCAGCCTCATCAAATACAGAGAATGAACCTGTACCCTTCAAGTCGTTCATCAACTCTACGAACTCCATGCCGAAACGCAAGTCTGGCTTATCAGAACCATAACGCTTCATAGCATCATGCCACTTCATCTGCTCTAACTTAGGAAGCTCTACACCGCGAATCTCACGGAAAAGATGACGTGCCATCTCCTCAAACAAATTGATAACATCATCCTGATCAACGAATGACATTTCACAGTCTATCTGTGTAAACTCTGGCTGACGGTCGGCACGTAAGTCCTCATCACGGAAACACTTAGCAATCTGGAAGTAGCGATCAAAACCCGCAACCATCAACAACTGCTTCAATGTCTGTGGACTCTGTGGGAGTGCATAGAACTGACCTGGGTTCATACGTGATGGTACAACGAAGTCGCGTGCACCCTCTGGTGTTGAACCAATGAGTATAGGTGTCTCAACTTCCATAAACTGTGCAGCATCAAGGAAGTTGCGAATAAGAATCGTCATGCGGTGACGTAATTCCATATTCTTGCGCACTGCCTCACGACGAAGGTCTAAGTAGCGATATTTCATACGGAGGTCATCACCACCGTCTGTGTTATCTTCAATTGTGAAAGGAGGAGTTTCTGAGCTACTAAGCACCTTCAACTCCTTAGCAATAATCTCTATATCACCTGTAGGAATCTTGCTATTCTTACTCTGACGCTCATTAACAACACCCTTAACTTGGATGCAATATTCACGTCCTAACTTGTTAGCTTCGCCACAAAGGTCTGCATTATCGGCCTCATTGAAAACTAACTGGGTAATACCATAGCGGTCACGAAGGTCGACAAAAGTCATACCTCCCATTTTACGTGCGCGCTGTACCCATCCAGCGAGGGTCACTTCCTTGCCTGCATCCGAAAGGCGCAGCTCTCCACAAGTATTTGTTCTATACATATCTTATTATATGTTTATTATATTTCGCTTCTGCAATTATCCCCAAAAGGGAAATCAAACGTAATTGTTTGGTTTTAATAATCTCCTGCAAAGATACGAACTTTAAATTAAAAATGGGAAACACCTTATAAAAATATAAAGAAAGTTCTACGGATTTATTGTTAAGTCTGCTATCTGAAAGGCGTTAAAATAACAATATCTCCTTAATTATTGTGAAATTTTAATGAAACTATAAACTTTCTCATTACTTTTGCATCGAACTTAATAAATATCAATTAAACAAAGACGACATGAAAAAGTTCTTATTAATGACAGTGATGTTAGTTTTCGGACTGACATTTGCAGTAGCACAGAATCAGGCAGAAATTAAATTTGATAAGGTAACTTACGACTTCGGTACTTTCTCTGACGACAACCCAGTGCACAAAACAACATTCACATTCACAAATGTTGGAAAGGCGCCATTGGTTATTAATCAGATTGTTGCAAGTTGTGGATGCACTATTCCTAACTACGATAAGAAACCGATTGCACCAGGTCAGAAAGGTACGATTGACGTGACATACAACGGAACTGGTAAGTTCCCTGGACACTTCAAGAAGAGTATTACCGTACGAACAAATGGAAAAGTAGAAATGACCCGACTATATATAGAGGGTGTCATGACTGGTAAATAAATAACAAACTAAAATAATAGAGCCAACTTTTACGCATCTGTAAAAGTTGGCTCTATTGTTTTGTAAACACTGAACAATCAAGTGTTTTGTAATAAAAATTCACAAGTTCAATTTTTATTGATGCTTAATTGCATTCGAATTAAGCACCAATCGGCTTCTAAAAGATGCCCTTTTGGAGTCTAACTAACGCCCTTTTGAACCCTTATTAAGCACCTTCAAGAACACGACTTTACTACAAACTGATATACTGATAGTTACAAAGTCGACAAAAAGACGTACATTCTTAGGGTTTTAAGAGTAAATCACCCTAATTGTTGTAAAGTATTTTCACAACTTAATCTTCATCTGGAGTATGAAGAATAATACTTGTGGCACCAATCGTAAAGAGCGTACCGCCTTCGATAACACGACGTTCACGGTCGCCAAGAATCACATTGTCAACAAACGTACCTGTATAAGAAGGACCATCACGCAACACATATTGCAATTTTCCATGCTTATTCTTACTAACAGTAATAGAGCAGTGCGTCATGTCAACACTTGGGTCAACCGTCTCAATCGGACAGTTAATTGGATTTCCCTTCATATAACGTCCGATAACATTTTCACCCATCTGTAGAGGAATTACTTGGCGGAAATGAAAGACGTTTTCAATCACGTGAAGAGAGCCATACTTGTTCTCTGCTTCTTCATCTGCTGGAGCATCGTTTTCCTCTTTTTGTGTCTTACGAAGTTTAGAAACTCCTATACGGATTCCAAACTCCTTACTACACTGAGGACACTGGAAAACAAGACGTTGTCCCGACTTATATTTTGTCTCATCAAAAGTTATGAAGTTATCACACTTCGGACATCTTACGCGCTTCATATATAATAAAAGTAATTTTAATAAAAATGCCCCTCACCTCAGAAGAGGATAAAGAGGCTATCATGGAGAAACATACAAGGCTAAACATAAATAAGCAATGAAAAGTCTTCTCTCTAAACTTTATTGTATTGGATTCTATGTGGAAGAAAAATATATCTGCCCTACCCCTTCGTTGTATGTGAGCCTATCTTACTTTCCTATCTCTATCACCCAAGCTTCCTTAAAATCTGTAGTTTTATTGATAAACTTCATCTTTTCATAAGCTTCCTTTTGACTTGAGAAATAGCCATAAAGAACCTTTATGCTTTCAGCTCCTTCATAGACACGTGCATCAGAAAGTCCACTCTTTTGCAATTTATGTACAAAAGCACGTGCATTACTCTCTGTTACGTGGCTTGCCATAACGATTGCCCAATAATGAGAAGTAATAGTAGGAGTTGTCTGCTGTAGCTTTACACCTGACACTTGATTGGTAGGTGTTAACGTATTTAATTGCTGAGAAGCATTTGACGTATCGTCTGAATCAAAGATATTATAAAGAACTCCGCTCTTTATTTGCTGTTTATCATTTGCTCCTTGACGGTTAGAACCAGGGAAAGCAACAAGGAAGACCGCAGTAAGGAAGACTGCTGCAGCAGCTACATTGCGCACGGCACGCATACTGATGCTAATACGTTTATTCGCAGTATCTGAGTCATCAACAAAGACAACACCCTGCTTTTGTGTCTTAACCTCAATCGTTGTAGGTGCAGACTGCTTCTCAGTAACAAACTTTGTGAAGTTAAAGCTACTCAAACCATAATACAATGGCGTGAGAATACCACTTTCAAAAGGTTCAAACTCTAAATTACCTTCACTATTTCTTGATAGACTTCCAAGGTCATTTAGCTCAAATAATCCTTCCTCATCTAATGCTTGATAAATCTCATCAACCTCTTTTTCTATCTGTGCTAAAGCCTCAGGATAGCTTAATTCATAGGCATCAACATAAGATTGTACCAACAAAGAGTCGTTCATTCGCAGCTGTGCATTAAAGCCGAGTGTGCGATAAGGTGGCAGAAACAAGCCATCCTGCTCATCATATCTTGCTGAAACATGATGGGCAACAAAGCCACCTAAGCCTGGGACAATAACACAGTCATTCTCCAACAGAAGTATCTCTATATGTCGGTCGAGTTTTATCACGTTTGCAAAATTAAGTAATTTATTTGGAAGTGGCAAGTCCCCAACGTTAAATTCTTATTTGAATAATGAAAAAGGAAATAATCCTTCCGATAATCGATAAAACTTACTATCTTTGCAATAAGAACTAAAAATAAAGCAATGGAGTTTATTAAGACAGAAATTGATGGCGTTTGGATTATTGAACCTAAGGTGTTCAATGACGACAGAGGTTATTTCTTTGAATCATTCAAACAGGCTGAATTCGACAAAAACGTTGGTTATCATGTTGATTTCATACAGGACAATGAGTCTAAATCAAGCTATGGTGTTCTGCGTGGACTACATTACCAAGAGGGCGATACCGCACAGGCTAAGCTGGTGCGTGTCATCAAAGGTAAGGTAGTTGATGTGGCTGTTGACCTTCGCAAGAGCTCACCTACATTCGGAAAGTATGTTATGGTTGAGTTGTCTGACGAGAATAAGCGTCAGTTCTTTGTACCACGTGGCTTTGCACATGGCTTCCTCGTTCTGTCTGATGAGGCAATCTTTACTTATAAGGTGGACAATGTTTACTCTCCACAGACTGAAGCAAGCCTTCGTTGGAATGATGAGACTGTAGGTGTTAAATGGCCTATCGATGCAAAGGATGTCATACTTTCAGACAAAGACCTTAACAAGGGACTGTCTTTGAAGGACGCAAAAGTATTTGAATAAACACCAAAATCATTTACAATATCGGGCGCAGTGATTGTGCGTCCGACATAACAAATTTATTTACGAACGTACAATCGGAGCGTTCTACTATGTATCAGTAAAGATGAAACAGAAGTTATTTGTCTGCATATTAACGTTACTGGTTCTTTTAACAGCTTGCCACAATCGTGGAGCTGATTATCAACAGCAACATGAGGACAAGCAAGCAAAAGAGATGTTGCAGGGCTTATGGACCAATGGAGAGAATAGTGATCCTGCTATGTTAGTAAAGGGAGATAGCATCTTCTACCCTGACTCTGCAAGTATGCCTGTACGCTTCTGGATTTATCAAGATACAATCTACCTGCAAGGTCAAAACATTCATGGCTATAAAATTGAGAAACAGGCTGCTCACCTACTGAAATTTGCCAACCAAAATGGTGATGAAGTAAAGTTGATAAAGAGTAATGATAAAGCGCTCTATCCTGCTTTTAACTATCATGTTTACGCTATGAACACCTTCTTGGAGCAATCACAAGATACCGTTATCTGTACAGACTTAGGTTATTTCCAGAGTAAAGTTCATGTACAAACAACATCTGATAAGGTGGTTAAGTCAACTTATAACGATAACGGAGTAGAAGTTGATAACATCTATCTTGATAATGTTGCATTACTGCGATTGTACAATCATGGTACTCCTGTCTTCGCACATGACTTCCGTAAGCAGGAGTTCCAGTCGCTTATCCCTAAGAGTTTTCTCTCTCGCAGCATCCTGCGTAAGATGTATTTCACACATGCTGATGCCAAAGCACTCTACTATTATGTTATTATCGGAATCCCTGATGCTGCCACAACATACGTTATCGAACTGAGAGTAACTCCTGATGGAAGAATGAGTAAGAAGTTAAAGTAAAATTGATTATCGTCAACAACAAATCAATATTCTAACAAATAAAAAACCGTACTTAATTACGAGAGTAACTAAGTACGGTTTTTTAATATTACCTAATTAAACAGGAAGAAGAAACCATACTATATAAGATACTATTTATCAAATGCTTACGCCATCCTAACCACATAGAAATTCATGCCAATCAGATAACTTTTGCACACTTCTCGACGATAAGTTACCTTTATCCTTACCATAAACTTGTGTGGTGTTAAGCCTCCGCACGCATAGTGTTAAGCCTCCGCACCACATGTGCGGAGCACCCGCACAATAAGAGAAAGATGTATATAAGTTCGTCTATTACTATCCATTTCACACGAACATACCGATAAAAGGGCATGTACACGGTGTGTTTATCATAAGTTACTCAGATTTTATCAGGAATTAGCAACATTGTTCAAAAGTAATTATTATATTTGTATCTGTTTTAATACCTTAAGTATAAGATGCTGGTCTGAAAGCAAACAAATTCTTATCCATACAAAACTGATGTATTAAGAAATCTTGCTTATTCCCACCTTATTCAATAATAAAGTTAAAGACTATCATACTCTTGATATATAAAACAAGCACATGGACATACTGTCACACTTTAGAACAATAGAAGAGCTAACTAAAACACTCTCACGCGAACAAAGACTACTGAGTGAGATGTTTGAAAAGCGAAAGCTGATAAAATTCCCCAAAGGAATAGCACTGGAGTTAGTTGGAGGGAATGAGAGCCGACTAAGTAGGCTCATTGACTATGGTGTAGTAGTAGAAACTGGCAATTCTCTTGAAATAGAGAGCGACTATCTTAATTTCTTCGAGGAGGTACTGAACGTGAATGAGGAAATAAGTGTGTTAAGTGTGCAGGAATGTATCAACACACTAAAGGAGCATATCACTTATTTCCTACAAGAGACAAACGTAAATCGGAAGGCTGGCTACCAAGATAGTGTACGCCAAATCTTGAAGAAGACAGGCTTTAGGACGTTGAAAAATGTAGTGGACTTGAAACGAAACATGGACAACACCTATAAGCAAGAACCAAACTATCTCAACAAGAAAACGAAACTCCAGAACCTTGATGAGAAAAGTCATAGCATACGCTCGATGATACGTGAATGTGAGAAACTAATGGACAATGAGCAAGCCTTCTTCATTATGGCCAATGACCCACACATGGCTAAGACTTGTAGCAATGTAAGACACGATTTCGTTGAAGCCTATCATGCACTGATGGAGATAGATAGACAAATTATTGTCTATATCAATCAAATAGACCAACAGAACCAGCTTTACAAGAAGATACGCAAATTAAAGTATCTGAAAGACCAAGTTCTCATCAAGACAGAAACTAATATTACACAAGTATTAGAAGATAACAATCCGCTATGGATGGAGTCTCGGCAATATAGTAAGATTCGTCTTTCATTGGAGGCATTAAGAGAAAATGATGAGATAGCAAAGGTTTTAAGGAGAATAGCAGAACGTAACGGTATACAAAAGACGTCACGAACAGAGGCAGAGCCACTTACAAAGGAAGACTTACAAGAGCAAGTACAACTTCTGAAAGAGATTGACCCTACTGAAGTCTGGAATGCCTTTGCTGCATCAAGCTACAATTTATTTGAGTTCATCCTAAAGTATAACTATACCACAAAACGTGAAATAGAAGATCATGCAACCCTCTTTTGTCAACTTGTCATCCTACATTCTGACGAATGTAAAATGACAGGAGAATACGCAACTTACCAAAACATTGAATATCCAATCATCTATGCGAAATAACACTCAACGAATATATGAACGATTAATCCGCGGAGAATTCCTCTCTGTTGACAGTTCTGACAATTCTATCCGCCATCTATATGATGACTTAGAAGAAAACTTTGAAGATTATGCAGACTACTTTAAGGAGATTGGTCTACAATTAGAACAAGGCAATGGTTACTTCTACTTCTCTCGTATAGGGGAAGGAAAACAAGCTATAGAACAGAAGTTAGAGAGTTTCTCTAAGTGGCTTGATTATCTTGACTTCCTTAAATGCTACAATCAAGCATTCTCGGCTGGCTATCAATTTCGTAAAGGACATCTGATAGAACAAATCAGTTTAGATATTGAATTGAAGGAAAAAGCTAACCACCTGTTTAAGAAGTATGGCGCAGGCTCAAATCAAGAGATAGTGAACAAGCTACTCCAAGAGATGCAAAACATGGGGTTTGCTGAATGTGTCAATATTCAAGATGAGACTTTTAAGATAACCTCTGCATTCCGTTATGCTGAGGAATTGGTTAACATGATTCAAATAGCTAACGAAGATGAAATACCTGAATAGAATCATATTTATCAATAGTGCTAATATTCCTTATGCTGAAATATCAGTAGATGGCAACGTGCATTTCACTGGGACACAGGGTGTAGGAAAGAGTACAGTACTAAGAGCACTACTGTTCTTCTACAATGCCGACAAGCATAAGTTGGGTATTCAACAAGGCCAGAAGTCGTTTGATGAGTTCTATTTCCGCCAATCTAACTCGCATATCCTCTATGAGGTAATGCGTGATAATGGAGCATATACCATATTAGTCAACCGATACCAAGGACGTGCTTCTTGGCGCTTTATTGATGCACCATACCAAAGGGAGTGGCTCATTGACAATGATAAACAGGTATTAAGTGACTGGGTGAAGATACGTGAACGTATTGATAAGAATGTGAGTGTATCGGCAAGAATCGACTCAGGGGTGATGTTTAAGGATATCATCTTTGGTAATACACACGACCATAAGTTTACTCGCTATGCCTTAGTACAGAGTTCCCACTATCAAAACATACCCCGAAGTATTCAAAATGTATTCCTTAACACGAAGTTGGATGCTGACTTTGTGAAGAATACTATCATCCAGTCAATGGCTGACGAAGACCACCCTATTGATTTACAAACGTACAGAAGACTGGTAACAGACTTTGAAAGGGAATACGATGAAATAGACTGTTGGTTCCGACAGACACGTGACGGAATTTATCCCGTACGCCAGCAGGCACTGAAAATAGCAGAACAGGGCCGTAAGATTGTTGCGTTTGATCAGCAACTACTTGATGTATGGCACATGCTGAACTATGTTGTAGCGGACGATGAACAACAAATACCACTATTGGAAAGTAAACTTGTAGATGTAAGAAACAATATTGAGAAAGAGAGTAAACGTCAGAAGGAACTTAAAGCAGACTATGACAAAGAAAAAGACTCACTCAATCAAGACCTTGGAGGAAAGAATAGTAAACTGAAAGAGATAGCTGAGAAACGGAAGTATTTTGATGCTATCAATATAAAAGAAAAGGTTGCTCTTAACGCCCGTGAGAAGTCATTAAAGTATGAGGCGGATGAGAAAAAAATGCTATTGGATGATTTGCTCAAAACGAATGAATCAATAGCAGAGAAATATAATATCGCCAAAACAAAACTTGAAAATGCTCATCAAGCATTTACCAATAGGCTGAGAGAGGCTTTGTATACAAAGCAAACAGAGCTACAACAAGAACGAAATCGCTATGAAGAAAAGCGTTCTAAGAACAGAAATCAGGTTATGAACCTGTATCGTACCTTATCACTTGAATCTAAAGAACGCCTTCAAAGCCTTATAGCTGAACAGTATAGAACAGATAGTAGACTTAAAGAACTGCGTCAATGGCACCCTAAAGAGGATGATATTAAGCTGGTAAAGGAGCAACTGGTACAATTAGATATCAAAGAAAAGGCGAACGAAGCACAGCAGACAACTGTTAGAATTCAAATAGAAAAGCTGACTAACGAATTCGAAATGAAAGAGGCTGAGTTGAAACAAGCCTCTTTGCAGGAACAAAAGCGATTGGAAGACAATCGTGCGATATGCCGTAATGAGATTGAAAGAATCAACGACTTGCTATCACATCTGGATGACTCGCTGTATCATTGGTTGTGTGAGAATGCTGAAGGATGGGAAGATACGATTGGAAAAGTTGTAGATGAAGAACGAATACTCTATGCGCAAGGACTTGAACCAACGTTAGACTATAAAACAAACAACTTATTTGGTGTAAGACTCAACTTAGACAACATTGAGTCAACTCACCGTACTCCTGATGAGTATCGGACAGAGAAGAAGAAATTAGAAGAACGACTTCAACTTCTGAATAGACAGTTATCACAACTGCCAATAACCCTCCAAGAGGAAATATCTAAACTTGGTAAGAAGTATGGTAACCTACTTAAACCATTGCGTCAAGAGGCTACTCAGTTAAGAGTGGAGGTTGATCAAATACCTATAAAGAGACAGAACCTGCAGAACCAATGGCATAAATTAGAGATGGAAGAGCAGGAAATAATCTCAAGCGAACAAGAGTTACGTATGCGTGCATTCAATGATGCCACTCTTAAAGTTGAAGCTGAGAAAGAAAGGCAAGCTAAGAATGATGCTAAGAACGAAAAGGACTTGAAGGAACTTGATGCTGCTTTCAATAGGTCTGTAAAGGCACTTAATAATGAACTACATGCGTTTCAAGAGCAACAAAAGTCTGAATCCGAATTGCATAATCAGGAGTTTGAAAATCAAAAAGCTCAACTTGACAAGCAACAAAAAGCTGAGCTTGAAGGTAAGGGAGTAGATATCAAACTATTGAACGAATATCGCAAAGCACTTGATGAACTTAACAAGCTACTTCAACAGATAGAAACAGACCGCAATGACGTAATCAAATACGAAGATGCGGTGGAGTCTCTATTCTCCAAAGAGGCTGATATTAGAAACAATATAAAGGAGATTGGGCAGCGACTTATTATGTTGCAACAACGTTACGAAGACAAGAGAATACGCATAGAGAAGAAGAGGCAGGGATTTGAAGACCAACAGAGAGCGATCCAAAAAGACCTCGCTCATAGACGAGATGGACTAAATCAATATCATCAAGTTATAGAAAATGAACACTTAGTATCCAACGATTATCTTGCTGATAATAAGGTTAAGTCTACACATTTAGACTGTCTACAGCTAATAAGTCAGCTGAGAGGCACCATTAATCAGAAACGAGAAGCCATTGAGATACTAAAAGGAACAGTCGTAAACTTCAATCGTAACTTTAAGCCTCAGAATGCTTTTCACTTCAACACAATGCCTATCACAGACGCAGATTATATGCAGATTGCAGTTGACTTACAAGAGTTTATCGACAATAATAAGATAGAAGAGTATCGAAGACGTACCAGTGAACATTATAAAGACATCTTAGGACGTATTTCAACTGAGGTCGGCGCGTTGATGAAACGTAGATCAGATGTAGATGGAGTAATCCTTGACATCAATCGAGACTTTGTTGAGAAGAACTTTGCTGGAGTTATTAAAAGTATAGAATTAAGAGCAAATGAGTCGTCAGACAAGCTTATGCAGTTGCTTATATCCATTCATAATTACTGCATAGAGAATGCTCTTTCTATAGGAGAACTTAACCTCTTCTCAAGTGATAATCGTGATGAAGTAAACCGAAAGGTTGTAGACTATCTGAAGAGCTTATCTCGTCAGTTACAGAACGAGCCAAATCGTAACATCGTATCATTGGGCGATGCCTTCCGTTTACAGTTCCGTGTAAAGGAGAACGACAACGATACAAGCTGGGTAGAACGCATTAATAACGTTGGTTCAGACGGAACAGACATCTTAGTGAAGGCAATGGTTAACATCATGCTTATCAACGTATTCAAGAAGAAGGCAGCCCGTAAGAGTGGTGATTTCATCGTCCATTGTATGATGGATGAGATTGGTCGTCTACATCCAAACAACATTAAAGGAATCTTACAGTTTGCCAACTCACGTAATATCCAGCTAATAAATAGTTCACCAACATCCTATAATCCGTACGATTACCGGTACACTTACCTACTAAGCAAGCATGGTGTAAAGACGAAAGTTGAGAAACTTTTAAAGAGAATATAACATCGAAAGACTATGGCAGTAAGTGCATCTATACAAGCGTTAATAGCTGGTGAGACCGTTGCAGGCTCAAGGATAAGTAATAGACTACTGACAGAACTTATTCAGGAAGGTCTATTGCAAATCATTACACA
Source organism: Prevotella melaninogenica (assembly GCF_018127925.1). Taxonomy (NCBI): domain Bacteria; kingdom Pseudomonadati; phylum Bacteroidota; class Bacteroidia; order Bacteroidales; family Prevotellaceae; genus Prevotella; species Prevotella melaninogenica. The sequence continues at coordinate 1,259,305 of NZ_CP072347.1, forward strand.
TGGGTCGAGAAAGTCGTATCGTGCTAATAACATCGAAGCATTGAAGAGATTTCTCATTGACAAGGATGAGAACTATCGGATTTTAGATGTCGATAATTTCAACTCAAGAAGTTCTATGGCAAGCGAGACAGGAAACTCTAAACTCGTGACTGTACGTTCGTGTCCTGGATTCCCAGTGAATACGTATGAGCCTATTGAATGTCGATTGAATGAAAAGCCATTTATCATCAATCCGCAAGAAGGATGTTTCCTATTTGTTTCTGATTGGAGAACTTTTACAATTCCAGAAGATGTAACTATCATTGGAATTGAGAACATGGAGAATTTCAGAAAAGTACGTCAACAAAGGCTCTTCTTCGATGAATATCTACATAAACACTGCCTTTCACAAAAAGTACTGTTCGTCTCACGCTATCCACAATCAACTGATCTTAGAGAATGGCTGGTAACTATTCCCAATCCATATATCCACTTTGGTGACTTTGATTTGGCTGGTATTCATATATTCCTGTCTGAGTTCCAGAAGCATTTAGGCACAGAACGCACATCTTTCTTAATCCCAGAAGATATCTCCTCACGATTAAGATGTGCCTCAACAAGACGTTATAACGAACAATATGCTCGTTATAAGGATATTAAATCAGATAGAATAGAGATTCAACAATTGATAGACCTCATTCATCATGAGCGTAAAGGCTATGATCAAGAGGGTTACATTTCTCAATAATAAGGACTTACAACACAAAGAGAGCAACCTATCCAAAGACCTTACTTACCGATACAGAAATGCTTAAATATATTCCCAAGCACTTCATGTGGGGTAATCTGACCACCAGTTATATCAGCGAGTTGATGAAGACAGATGCGTAAATCTTCACTAACGAGGTCACCACTAAGTCCAAAGTCAAGAGCTTCTATGACACGTAAGATAGATTCGTCAGCATGCGTTAATGCCTCGTAATGACGCGCAGAAGTAATGATAACGCTATTCTCGCTTATCTCAGAGATATCAGCAGCTTCATAAATAGCCTCCTCCAAAGCCTTAATATTTTGCTTTAACTTTGCTGATATATAGACCGTATGTAAGTCATTATCTACCTGCTTAGGCTCTACCGCTTTACTATCGATTTTATTGAAGATTGTTATCAAGTGCTTACCCTGTGTCAAACGTTGCATTTCAGTACATTCTTCTGCTGTTGGTTGTTCATCAATAACCCACACAACAATGGCTGCCTCATCCATCTTTTGATAAGCGCGCTCAATGCCTAACTTCTCAATTTGATCATCAGTGTGACGAATACCAGCCGTATCTATAAAACGGAATGTGACACCTTTGATTTCTGTAGTATCTTCAATGACATCGCGTGTCGTACCATGAATATCTGAAACAATAGCTTTCTCCTCATGAAGAAGGCAATTCAACAGAGTCGACTTACCCACATTTGTCTTACCAACAATGGCTACAGGCACACCTTTCTTCAAAGCCTTACCCGTCTCAAAGGAATCTGTGAGAAGTTTTATCTTTTGATGAATCGTCTCTGCCAAAGCTTTTAGTTCTGTACGATCAGCAAACTCAAGTTCCTCATGATCAGAGAAATCAAGTTCTAACTCCAACAAAGAAGTCATTTTCAAAAGCTGTTCACGCAAGAGTGAAAGCTCTGAACTAAAATGGCCCTTCAGTTGACTCAAAGCCACTTGATGCGTAGCACGATTAGAAGCAGCGATAAGGTCGGCAACAGCTTCTGCCTGACTAAGATCCATCTTACCATTCAGATAAGCGCGCTGTGTATACTCTCCCGGCTGAGCCTGACGACAGCCAGCATTAATGAGTGCCTTTACAACCTGATTAAGAATATAAGCAGAACCATGACAGGATATCTCCGTACTGTTCTCACCCGTATAACTATGGGGAGCACGGAAGACACTAACTAAAACATCATCAATGGTATTTCCCTCCTTATCGAGGATTTCACCATAATGCAAGGTGTTCCCTTTCGCATCTGTTAAATGCTTTCCACGAACACCATGAAAGACTTTGTCCGTCACTTCTATCGCCTTCTCACCACTCACACGGATGACACCTATAGCTCCACCCGGCTGAGTAGCAAGACTACACACTGTATCAGATACTGATAAAAATGTACCCTTTGAATTCATTTTACTATTGTTATATATCTATATCGAGTAAGAGAGGAACATTACATGAACCTTCTACATCCTGTAATGGACAGCAGTCAACAACCTTACTGATTAATTGTTTGCTAATGAGAAACAAGTCTATTCTATACCCTTTCTTATTCTTTCTATAGTCAGACCCGAACGGGAAATAAGTAAATCCCTCACTTTTAGTGCTGGGATATAGGTAACGATAGACATCAATCAACTGTTCTTCTTGAACAAACCTTTCAATCTCTGCACGTTCTTCTTTACTAAAACAAGCTAAAGAAGTGTTTATAACAGCCTTATCCCAAGCATCTATATCTTGCTGCACAACATTGAAATCACCACATATAACACATGGCTTATTTTGCTGTAATTGGTGAATAAGACTTTGAAAACATTTATACCAATGGTGTCTATTATCTCTTGTTGTTGCTGTTGCCCCTGCATAAGGAACATAAACACATACAACATAAATCTCTTTTAACTCTGTAACAATGACATTCCCTTTGTCGTAATATGCATCAAAGTTATCATATGTAACAGATATAAGAGAGCTTGATTTTGACAAAAGAGCAGTACCTAAATGTGCAAAGTCTGTTGACTCATTCCAATACTGCCGATAGCCTTTAAAGTCAAAATTGGCATATCGCGTTCTTACTTTGGTTTCTTGTAGACATACTATATCAGGAGTACAGCTTTCCAACATCTTCTGGAGATTTGGTAAAGCTGTCCTAATACCAAAAGTATTCCAAGAAATTATCCTCATAAAGAGTCCTATATTCTCTCCAACACCTTCTCTATCAAGCCGTCGATAATATTCTTATAGCTTGCATTTGCTTCTTTTGCAAGGCGGTTGGCAATAACCATACAAACCGTTACAGCCTTATGCCCCATAAGCGTTGCAAGACCAGCAAGAGCCGATGACTCCATCTCGAAGTTAGTTACCTGCATACCATTATAAGAGAAGTTTTCTATCTTCTCATTCAGTTTAGGGTCCTGCAATGGCAAACGAAGTTCACGTCCCTGTGGTCCGAAGAATCCTCCACAAGCAATCGTAACACCACGTACCATATCATCAGCAGCGATAGTGTCAAGCAAATCCTTGTCAGCACAAGCCACGTATGGATTTCCCAACTGCGAATCCCATTCAACCTGCTTCTTGAATTCCGCTTCAAACTCAAGGTCAGAAGCCTGATTACGACCTGCATAGAAGTTTAACAAACCATCGAAACCAATACTCTTGGCAGATGCAATGTAAGTACCAACAGGAGTGTAAGGCTGCAATCCTCCACAAGTACCGATTCGTACAAGTGTCAACTGGCGCAACTGCTCATTCTCTGTACGTGTCTTGAAATCTATGTTAGCAAGCGCATCCAATTCGTTTAAAACGATATCAATATTGTCACAGCCAATACCTGTACTCAAAACCGTAATTCTCTTTCCCTTGAAAGTACCTGTGATAGCACAGAACTCACGATTAGAAACCTCACATTCTTTATTCTCAAAGTGTGAAGCAACGAGTGCCACGCGACCAGGGTCACCAACAAGTATAACCTTATCTGCAAGATTCTCTGGCTTCAAGTGTAAGTGGAAGATACTTCCATCCTCATTTATAATCAGTTCTGAAGGGGCAAAATATTTCTTCTCCATAGTCGAAAGATGATTTGGTAATATTGTGATTGATCATGTTTAAAAAACAAAGGTAAGCATAAAAGAAGAGATAACCAAAGGTTGTAAAGGAAAAAACATATCAGAATGAAGCCTCACAAAAGGGCGAATAACATAGTTTCCGCACCAAAAAGGGAGATATATAACATCGTTATTAAGCATCAGCACCATTAGTGCGGAGCGTCAGCACCATTGGTGCGGAGCATTAACACCATTGGTGCTTACCTACAAAACAAGGCTTAACAAGCCACAATATAACAAAAGAAAACGATAAGATAAAGGGCATTACCATATGAAACAAGCCACTAACAACTAACATATAAGATATTTGCTTACCATACAGCATTATATAGAAAATTATCTTTTAAAATTACGATAGGAATTAAATGTTTTTCTTATCTTTGCAAAAATAACAAACTAATGCACGATGAACAGAACCAACAAAGTATTACTTATTTATACAGGCGGCACCATTGGTATGGGACATAACCAACGGACAGGCGCATTGGAGCCATTAGACTTCAATCATCTTGTTGAGAACGTTCCTGAGTTTAAACTAATCCCTACGGAGGTTGATACCTATCAGTTCGACCCTCCTATCGACTCTTCTGACATGTCGCCAGTGCGATGGAAGCAGTTGGTGAAAGTTATTTCAGACCGATATGATGAGTATGATGGTTTTGTTGTTTTGCATGGTACAGATACGATGTCTTATACAGCCTCTGTCTTGTCATTTATGTTTGAGAACCTTACAAAACCAATCATCCTTACAGGTTCACAACTTCCAATAGGTCAGCTGCGTACAGACGGTAAGGAAAACCTCATGACAAGTCTTGAATTAGCATCTGCTCATCACTTAGATGGCACGCCAATGGTACCAGAAGTTTGTATCTACTTTAGCGGTCATCTCCTACGTGGCAACCGCTCAACTAAGCAGAACGCAGACGAATTCAATGCGTTTGACACCTTTAACTATCCTCATCTTTGTGAGGCTGGCGTCAACTTCAACTTTAATGAACACAATATCCTAAAGCCAGACTTTGCAAAACCAATGGTGCCACACTTCGAGTTGGATAACAATGTGATTATCTTTTCTCTCTTCCCTGGTATTGAGGAGCATTTGATTCATCACATGTTTGATGCGCCAGAGTTGAGAAGTATTGTCATGCGTTCATACGGAAGTGGAAACGCTCCACAGCAACCTTGGCTTATGAACATACTTCGTAAGGTTTCAGAACGTGACGTTATTGTGGTTAATATCAGTCAGTGTATTAGCGGACAGGTTGAGATGAATCGTTACGATACGGGGTATCAACTTAAGGATACTGGCGTTATTAGTGGTTATGATAGTACGGTTGAAGCTGCTGTAACAAAGTTGATGTATCTGCAAGCTAAATACAACGACACAGAAACAATTCGCAAATATATGAACCAGTCGATTGCAGGTGAAATCACTATCTATAATTGATAGACTACTGCGAACGGCTTGATAAAAAACAAAACAGCCCAATATTTCCCACTCTTCCTACAAATCAATAAGCATTGAAAGGAAGAATAAAAGGAAATATTGGGCTGAATTATGTTTGTTAGAACTTATTGCAACGCTCGAAGAAACCGATTTCTTCAAGTTCTTTCTTCATGCGTGCCTCTTCTTCATCTGTCATATTCTGGAAAGGAACACGGTTAGGACCAAGGTCAAAACCCATCAACTTCATGATGCGCTTACCACCAACGATATTGCCACGGAAGTGACAAATGACGTTGATAACCTCTTGTGAGAAGTTTTGTTTCTCACGTGCTGTTTCGATATCACCCTTGTTCCATGCCTCGATGATACCTGTCAGCTCACGACCATTATAGTTGGTTGTACCGCCAATACCACCCTTTGCACCGCCTTGAGCCAAACTTGGGAGAATCGTTTCGTCCTGTCCATGCAGCATATCAAACTTACCATCCTTGTAAAGACGGCACTGGTTGTACTCGTAAAGACTCTCAAAGGTGTACTTGATACCTGCGAAGTTAGGGATACGACCATCGACAGCTTTCAAGAGTTCGAGCATAGATAAGAATGCACCATTAAATGCTGGGATGTGATAGTAGTAGAAAGGAAGTGAGGGAGCTGCGGCTGCAATCGTCTCACAATACTTCACTAACTCCTCGATACGACCAATCTTTGGGAATGGAGGAGCCATAGCTCCGATACCCCATGCACCAATCTTCTCTGCATGTTCTGCCAAACGTACGCTCTCACGCAAGCAACAACTACCCACGTGTACAATAACCTTGAAGCCCTCTGGTGCAGCCTGCATCCAGCGTTCTGCCAACTGCATACGCTCCTCAGTTGTGAGCATATAGCCCTCACCAGATGAACCATTGATAAACACTCCCTTCAAACCGTTCTTCTGCAACATGGCTGCATAAGCCTCAATAGGCTCAAGATTGACATCGCCATTAGCATAGAATGGCGTAAACGGTGCGTCAATTAATCCAATAATCTTTTCCATAAACATTGTTGCCCTCCACCTTTAATCCTCTAAAAGGGGGTTGTATGCGTGGGAAAGGCGATTATATATGATAATAATAAGCAATTATAAGCGATTCGTTACTCCATATTGTCGGTTGTTGGTTTCAAGCAAGAGAGCTGCAAAACCAAAGCTAATACAACAATACCTCCCAAGATAGCAAAGCCATTACCAAGGTTACCACCATCAGTCCACTTGCCTAATACCTGTGTAACAGCAGCACCAGCGAAGACTCCAGTCATGTTCATAATACCATAAGCAGTACTACGATACTTTGAAGAAATGAACTGACAGAGGATTGGCATATTGTTAGCATCAAACATACCATAACCAATACCAAAGCATAAACCTGCTCCGACGACAGACACAAGACTATGACCAAAGCCCAATAACATAAGGGCTGGAACGGTAAGACCAAGTCCAATGGCACTAGTATAGACACGTCCTCGCAAGTTACGCTGTACCCAACGGTCAGAAATAACACCTCCCATGATAACGCCAATGAATGATGATACGGCGATAGTTATCGTTGACATTGGTCCTGCACTTGACATTGGAATATCCAAACTATTAGCAAATAGCGTTGGCAACCAGTTCTTTGTTGCCCAACCTGGGAGACTTGGCACGGCAAAATAGAAGAGTATTACCCAGAAAGCCCACGTCGAGAAGACAATAGACAAGCCACGGAAAGGGTTCTTACTTGACTTAGTCTCACCTTGTAAAACCGCTTTCTGTCCATGCTTAGGATTCTCTTTCAAGAATAAAAGTAATACAAGTGAATAAACAATACCGATAATACCAAACCAATGAAAGGCAGCATGCCATGAGAACATCGCTGCCAACGTTGCACCAAAACCTCCAACAGCCTGACCAACATAAAGTCCTGTCATGTGAATACCTATCGCTAATGAGCGTGATTTTCCCTCATGCCAATCAGCAATGAGCGACAAAGCTGCAGGAATATAAAGTGCTTCGCTAATGCCCATAAAGGCACGGAGCCAATAAAGTTGGTCGAAACTCTCAGCATAACCCATAAGATAAGTCACAGCAGACCATACAAAGATGCTACCAACAACAAGCCACTTACGATTAACTCGGTCGGCAATAATACCTGCGAATGGACTTACAATACCATAAATCCACAAGAAAACAGCCATCAATGCACCAAAAGCCTCTGCGTGATTTAGTTCTGCAATATCGACTTTCATAGCTTCCTGCATCGTCGACAACATCTGTCGATCCATATAATTCAGTAAGGCTACAAACCAAAGGAGGGCAACAAGTACCCAAGGATAGTATTTTTTCATAAAAGATTACAGCCCTCCCCGCATATCAATCATCTTACATAAGTAAGCAATGAATGTCATAGAGAACAACGGGCGATTAATAAATTACTTAAATTAGAAGCTTAATTTCTCCAATAGATATTAGCGTTTCGGGTACTTTACTATCTTATTACTACGCACTCTCGGCTTCAACTCGCCACCAATGACGTACAAACCATGATCTGTCTGTGCCAAGGATGCACCAGCACGTGCCGTTTCTGAACTCTTATAAAGAACTTTCCAGCCATCTTTGTTATAGTATAAAGTGTATGGATTAAAGCGATACCACTCAATAGGATGACTCAAATAATCTGGTTGAGGATGATTGACAGCAGAGAGAAAAACATCTTTGTTTACGCCTCCCATTACTAAAAGCTGGTCTTTAGTTAGGTTTATACCTGTACCACCTCCAACGAATAGAGGCTCTCCTTGGTCGTCTTTCGGACCTTCAACCAACTCCCACTCATCAGTCGTCTCGTCATATACACAACCATTCAACGACAACTTTGCTTCCTCACCATTTGCTGCAGGAGCGAAACCACCGAAAAGACAGAAACGATTATCACCCATACACCCTGCCACTGGCTGCACACGTACCATACCGGGGAAAGGCTTTATGTCCTTCCATCCTGCTGAGATGTTATCTAAATCAAGGCGCAAAATACGATTAGAAGCCTTACCATCCATTGCTCCTCCTGCTATATAGAGATGTTTACCGACCAAAGCACCAGCCATATTATCCACTGAGCAAGGCATAGAAGGGAGAGGAGAAACTTCAGCTTTACCATCAACAAGAGTTACACGATAAACTTTTCCATAGCTTCCGTCGTTATTCATTCCGCCTACAACAATCATACTGTTGTCGCAAGTCACAGTAACACCATAAGCCAAAGGTTCAGGCAAGTGACCAACCAACTTCCAATTCAGTTGATTTCCATTGCCAGTTTTGGTAGCATAAATCCCACTGTAATAAACCTTCTTACTATCAGGAGCCAACGTATTTACCGGAAAGTTACAACCACCAGCCATAACAAGTTGGTCATCAATTCTACCTGCATAACAAGCAGAAACGCCATGTTCGATTCCTACTTCATCCGTAGGAAAACCACGCATCACCATTAAGCTATCGGCATCAGAGGCGTTTGCACCCAATCCCGTCAATAAAGTTATCGTTGTCATTATTAGGTTTTTAATTCTCATCGTTTTAGGTTGAAATATCGCTTGGGTTACCCCCATCTTACTATAATACAACTATACAACAGTATTTACGTACGTATAATGTAAAATTCCATGCCGTAATCATTTTGCCTACTAACCACAAGTAGCCTACATTTCCCTTACTATTTAATTGAAAACGACCGAGATAGCTGAGGCAATATGATAGTATAAAAACAAATTCTTTTCATGAAAAGAAAGAATTATTATCATGAAAAGAAATCTTTTTCATCACGAAAATAAATATTTTTTTTCATGAAAAGAATTCGCTCTTATCTCAAAGTTGGTACGAGAGCAAGGTAAACGACATCATGGTCTGTACAGTTTTCAAACCAATGGAAGTGCCCTTCTGGACAATAATGTAACTGTCCTACCCTTGCAACTTCCGTTGTATCGTCATAATGAACAGTCAGTTCACCACTAATAACATACATCACCTCAAAAGAGCCAACATGCTGATGCTTTCCACTATTTGCACCAGGACGCAAGGTTGAGTACATGATACGTGCCTGATCATCTACAAAAGCACGCACATCCAATTTTCCTTCACCGCCTTTAAAGCCTTCAATATGCTCTTCGGTAATCTTGTCAAAATCAATAATCATAATGTATGGTTTTTAAATCTTATATGAAGATAGTGCAAATGGATGCTATGAACGATTGCTCACAGATTACCGAATGCAGTCTATCAAGCACAAAGGTAACAAAAAAAGCAGAGACCCCAACAAGAGTCTCTGCTTTTTATATAGTTTTATCTTACATCTTAGAATGTGTAACGCAAGCCAAGCTGACCACGCCAACGGCTGTAGTAGTCGTTATAGTTACGTGTTGCATAACCACCAGTGAACTGGTAACGACCATTTCTCTGGTAGTTAACTGGACTATAATAAACACCGAAACCATCACCATAAGTATGACCCCAGTTCTTATTCAGCATGTTACCAGCATTGATGATATCGAAGCTCAACTCAAGAGAATTAATCTGACCACCTACCTTAAAGCTATACTTCTGTGCGAAGTGAACATCGAAGTGATGTTCGAAAGCGAGGTTATCAGCATAACGCTTGTAGTATTCACCACGGTGATTCTTCATGTAAGAGTCATTGCCAATCCAATGCTTCATCATTGCACGCTGCATATCAGCAGTCAACTTAGGTGCAGTGAAGTTATCACCAAAGACTGCTTTGGTAAGTGCATTAGCAGAGAAGTTAGTCTCTTCAAACTGCATCTTATCAATCTGAGCATCTGTTGGGATAAAGAAGAGGTCGTTACCATTTGCGCCATCTTCGTTAACATCACCATAATAATAGATACTATATGGAGAGCCACTCTTAGCCTGATAGATAAGACCTACGGTAGTCTGCCACTGCTTCTGTGCACCATAGTTTATGTGATAGTAAGCAGAAGCCTGAATACGATGAGGAATATTGTAAGCAGAATAGCCCAACTCTGGGTCGTTAGGGTTACGATAAGTATAATTATATCTCCAGTTACTCTCAGCAACAGATGAGCTACCATTATTAACACTCATAGCCTTTGTCCAAGTATAACTTGCCATCAAGTCAAGTCCAAAGTCGAAATGCTTCTCAGCCTTCAAGCTCAAGTTCATTGTATAACCCTTTGAAGTATTGCTGAGTTTATAAACATTTGTATAAGGACTTCCAGCAGTTACCTTAGAGAAAAGTGGACGATTGTCTTCTACTGGAGCACCTGCACTACCATAGACTTCACCGAAGGTCTTACCAGTCTGCTCGTAAGCAAGATTCTCATAAAGGATATCATTCAATGTCTTTGAGTAGATAGCCTCAGCTGTCCAGTTGATTCCAAGAACATTGAAGTCAAAGCCGAGGTTGAAACGAAGGTTCTGTGCATACTTGAAGTTACGATCGTAAACATTGATAGTCTGACTTCCTAATGCCTTCAACTTATTAGCATTTGCCTCCTGTCCATTAGGGTCAAGCAACAAATCCAAGCCAGTTGGAGAATTAACATTAAATGATGAAACCTGAATACCAGTATTAGCATAGTTGTTGCTAATCCAAACGAAAGGTATACGACCAGTGAACACACCAGCACCACCACGGAGAATAAATCTGCGATCTTTCTTGATATCCCAACGGAAACCTACACGTGGGCTAAAAAGAGGACTACTTGCCAAACGCTGATTAGTCTTAACATTCCATCCCTTTGTCTCTGCATACTGAGCAAATGGCTCATTTGCTGTAGGGGTATCCATGATAATTGGAATATCCATACGCAAACCATAAGTCAATTGGAAGTTTGTGGTTGCATCCCACTTATCCTGTGCATAGAAACTCAACTGAGCCGCACCAAATGAAGATTCCCAACGTGGGTTACCTGTTACGTCAACATTTGCATGACCATAACGATACAAGTTGATATATGACTTCTTTGGATCGATAGTTCCATTAACATAATCATTGTAGTAGCTTACGAAAGAATCATAGTTCTTGAAGGTATAACTACCAAAGAGATCCTGAAGGAAGAGGTTGGTAAACTTATACAATTCGTTGTGAGTACCGAATGTAAAGGTGTGATTACCCTTATACCAAGTCAAGTTATCTTCCAATGTATAGATGTCCTGATCCAAGCGGTTAGCCATAGAAGAACGGTCAATACCTAAGTTTACTGCGCCACCACCGACGTTATTGATAGTAACATTAGGATATTCACCAGAGATAGCACGATTATCTCTTACACGTACATAGCTTGCACGAGCCTCATTAGCAACAGATGGAGAGATACGACTCTGCAACTCTGCAATGAATGAATTGGTAGTACTTTCAAATGGGAAAGCATAGCTACTACCATTAACAGCTGTTCGTGAACCTGCATTATTCAACTGAACTGCATCAACAAGACTCCAACGAAGAGAGGCTTTATTGGTCTCATTAATATTCCAGTCGAGCTTCAAACCCACCTTATTACTCTTTGTATAAATATCACTGTTAGAAAGTGCTGTTGGGAAGTTTACACCTTGACGCTTAGCAATATCAGCAATCTTAACCAAGATATCATTTGCCTTTGCTGCATCAACAGCTGACTGCTCAGAGCCTAAAGTATAAAGGTTTGGATAGGTTTTGTTGGTTTTTTCATAGTTTGCAAAGAAGAATAACTTATCTTTGATAATCGGACCACCTAAAGTTACACCAATATTATATTCTTGCTGCTTGTTGAACTTTGGCGCATAACCACCATCTGCGAGAGGATACTTTGATCCAACTAAGTTCTGATTGTTACCAAAGCCATAAACACTACCGTGGAAATTATTGGTACCACTCTTTGTAATAGCATTGATAGCACCACCAGTAAAACCACCTTGACGAACGTCGAAAGGAGCAACATTTACCTGAATCTGCTCAATGGTCTCCATTGATACAGGCTGTGCACCAGCTCTACCACCATTCGTTCCGTCACCAGAAAGACCAAACACGTCGTTGTTGGCAGCACCGTCAATCATGAAAGAGTTATAACGGTTACTGGTACCTGCAAAAGACATTGCACCGCTATTTGTTGTTGTCAACTGTGGATTAAGTCGAGCAACATCGGCAATACCGTGCGTGATACTTGGCATATCAGCAATCTGCTTAGAGTTGATACTCTGTGCAGCACCTGTCTTGGTTGCGTTGACACCTGCACTACCCTTTACAACAACCTCTTGAAGTTCCTTGGTGTCATCTTGAAGAGAACAAGAGAGATCTTCCGTCTCACCCAGACGAAGTGTTACATTATCAAAAGTCTTTGTCTTCTGACCAATGTAAGCTACGGTCACCTTGTAAGGACCACCGACGCGCATACCCTGAATAGTGTAACGACCATCGATGTTCGTCACAGCACGGTAAACAGTTCCTGAAGGTTGGTGGGTCGCTGTAATGGTAGCACCAATAACATCTTCACCCTGAGATACAACCTTACCGCTGATTCCAGAAGTTGTAACCTGTGCCATGACAGTAGTTGTCATTGCAAGCAACAACGTAATCAAGAAAAGTAATCTTTTCTGCATAGTTTAGCTAAAAAATTTAATATAAATAATAACGTTATTTAAATGTATGCTGCAAAATTAAGCATTTTTTTTGATACAAACACGGGAGAACAATGAAAAAAAATAATTCTATTGCACTCGATAAACTTTTTCTCATATAACTTAATTATTAGTGTCCTATTACCTATTATTTGTCTTGTTGCATTCCAACTAATGTCCATAAAGGACGATTCTATCCATTATTTGCTGTCGTATTGATGCTCCGCACATCATGTGCGGAGGCTTAGCACACATTGTGCGAAGGCTTAACACCATTGGTGCGGAATATGATAATTACAATTACACATATCTATTTTTAGAAGTCTTCACCATCTATTCAAACTTTATACACACAAAAACAGCTTACACTCTACGTGCAAGCTGCGACATCATAACGGCACTAAGTCCTGCGGTCTCTGTGCGTAAACGGCTGTTACCCAATGTAACACTCTCAAAACCATGCTCCAAAGCAAAACGTACTTCATCAATAGAGAAATCGCCTTCTGGACCTACCAATACGGTAATATCCTTTGCAGAAGAAGGCTGTTCTCCCTGTGAGATAGCGGTAAAGAAGTCTGCGCGTGGAATCTCTGGATAACAATGACAAATAAACTTCCGCCCATTGTTGGAACAATTTTCTATGAAACGACGAAAAGGTGTCATCGGATTTACAACAGGTTTCCAGCCCTTACGACTTTGCTTTACAGCAGAAATGACAATCTTTTCTATACGATCAACACGCAATGTCTTACGCTCAGAGAACTTACAATCTAAGAAGCTGATTTCGTCAAAGCCTACTTCAGTAGCCTTTTCTGTCATCCATTCTATGCGCCCCATGTCTTTTGTTGGAGCAATAGCAAGATGAATCTTTCCACGCCAAACAGGTTCTTGTTTCAGCGTTTCTTTAATAGTATAAAGGCACTTCTTTGATGATACCAGTGCTACTTCCGCTTTATAAAAGCAGCCTTCACCATCCATAAGGAACATTTCGTCGCCTTCCTTCAACCGAAGTACACGTATTGCATGAACTGCTTCCTCAGCAGGCAACTCCGTTTCTACGGCTGCATTAGGGACAAAAAAATATCTTACTTCTTTCATTCTCTGGTTTTATAACATCGTCTTCTTTAAAAAGAATGTTCTATATAGTAATTCGGTATTCTTGATTAGCTTTCGTAATCAAGGTTCCTTTGCCCTATTCTTCATTTCATCTCTAAGCATAGAAGCAAGTTCATAATTCTCATCTTCTATAGCTTTCTCCAAGGCATGATGTAACATCTCAAAGTTTAAAGCATTTAAAGGTAATGCCATCTTGTTCTGACTTACACTGCTATCAACACTCTGACGCTTGAATAAATGCTCTTCCATAAAGATGTTCAACTTTGCCACATGTGCCAATAATATTGCATCAGAAGCACGTATAGGGGTAAGTGTTAAGTCATCTTTATTTACCAAAAGAGCCTTATATTGTCCATCAATAATAGAATTAAAGAGTATCTCATAGTGCTCACTTTTCATCATTGGATTCACACTACAAAGCACTTCTGGCAACAACCTTTCTGTAACAGACTTCTCACCTGTTCGCAAGCCAAGTTCATACTCCATATGTTTATCACACACAATAGCAATCTGCCTTGTGTGTGTAAGATCAGACAGAACGAGGAGCCCTAACTCTGGACCTCCTACTATCTGTGAGACACCTTCATATATAAGTTGAACTTTACTCATTAATTCTATACGATTTATCAGTATGCAATTATGCTTTCTTTGGTCGGAAGATAATAGCAAACAAGACACCTACAACAAAGGCATAGCCTGCGAAGATGAACCAACAAGACTGCCAATCACCTACTGTCAACGTGTCTGAACCCACTGTCTGTGGATGTGTATAGGCATTTACAACAGCCTGAGCTGCCAATGTTCCTACTGTTGCACCAACACCATTGGTCATCAACATGAACAAACCTTGTGCTGAAGAACGAAGAGCTGGCTCCGTACTATTATCAACAAAGAGTGAACCTGAGATATTGAAGAAGTCGAAGGCTACTCCATAGACAATCATTGAAAGTACGAACATCAAGATACCTGGGAAGCCTGGATTACCAACTCCAAACAAACCAAAGCGCAATACCCATGCAAACATAGCTATCAACATCACATTCTTAATACCATAATGACGCATAAAGAATGGAATCAGAAGGATACAACAAGTCTCGCTAACCTGTGAAAGACTAATCAAGATATTAGCATGCTGTACTCCGAAAGAGTTTACAAACTCTGGTTGAGCACCAAAACTAAAGAGGAATGGATTGGCAAAACTATTGGTAATCTGAAGACTTACACCCAATAACATTGAGAAGATAAAGAAGATTGCCATCTTCTTCTCCTTGAATAAGGCGAAAGCACGTAAGCCAAAGGCGTCCACAAAGCTCTTCTGTTCAGTGCCTTTATTAACTGCACACTTAGGTAATGTAAAGGTATAAAGGAAGAGAAGGATACTTACCACACCAGAAGTAATAAACTGATTCTGATTGCTTTGGAAGCCTAAGAGGTCTACCAACCACATGGTAAGGATAAAACCGATTGTACCGAACACGCGGATAGGTGGGAAAGCTTTCACCGTATCCATACCCGCATCACTCAAAGCACTATAAGCAACAGAGTTTGAGAGAGCCAATGTTGGCATATAGAAGGCAACAGAAAGCGAATAAAGAGTGAAGATGGTAGAGAAGTCTGCATGGTCACCAACGCTCAAGCCATAGCCTGCTGTGGCAAACATAAACAAGCCTGCAAGCAGATGACAGAAGCCTAATAAACGCTGAGCAGGTACCCAACGGTCAGCAACAATACCCATCAAAGCAGGCATAAAGATTGACACTACACCTTGCATTGAGTAGAAATAGCCAATCTCAGGACCAATACCAATATTACCAAGATAGCGACCCATAGAGGTCAAATAAGCTCCCCACACTGCGAACTCCAAGAAGTTCATCAATGCTAAACGTACCTTCAAATTCATGCTATAAGCTATTATTTTATGACCACAAAAGTACTGATTTTATCAGAAACTGCCAAATGTGCAATCGTTTTTTACTATCGAAAATCTTTTCCTGTCCAGTTAAGTACCTGCGACTTTAATATCTCTGTGACACGCTTGACATCCTTCTTAGAAAGCAATGGATAGTTCCAACTTACTGACAATGAGTTGTTATCTGCTGACAATCGATATTCTTTTAGGCGAGGAAACATCAATGTTTTCAAATCAGCAAAGTCTTCATCGCTCATTGATTCGGGTTTTACAATATTTGCTTTATAGTCTACAACTACCTCTTTAGGTTGCCATTGTAGGTTGAAAAGACTCAACTTACTCTCTGCAGCAGGTGCCATCCATGTCTGAACTAAAGCCAACGTGTTATTATCCAACAGCTTGATTTCCAATCGTGTTGCCTCGTTTGCCTTCAATAAAAGATAGTTATTGGTCATGCGTTCAATCCGAACAGAATCACCAAAAGTACTCAAGACGGCTGGTTCTGCCTTCATTTCAACATAGTCAGCCAGCTCTGTACGCTGGCTCTTGCTCAAATAAGGCAGTATACTATCAGGCATTTCTATCCATACCTCACGCAGACTTTGGGCAGAAACACCCAACCAACAAGTAAGGAAACATATAATTATCAATATCTTTTTCATATCGAGAAACTCCTTCTTTTCTGTTTTTAAAATGATTATATCATCTCTTGAAAATCCCTGCAAAGATACAAAAAAGAAAGAAGAAACGAATAAAAAGGCAAATCGTTTTGTCATCTCTACCTTTTCTTTTACCTTTGCCGATAGAAATCAAAGCTAAAGAAAGAAATATGAAATGTCGTAATTGTAATAATGAGGTGAGTGAGAAGGATAAGAATTGTCCTTACTGCAATACTCCATTGAATAATAATGATACAGACAACAGACCAACCTTAGGGCGCGGTATGGTTGCTTTTATTATTCTTGGAACAATTTTCCTTGTTGCCTTTGGATTCTATTATTACGGTCAACATAAGAACGATCCAGAGTATACACAGACTGCTATTGAACCAGATTCAAACTTAGCAGACAACAATAAGGCTAAGTTCGACACAGTTGTTAAGGACACAACAGCCAACGATTCTACCCAGAAACAGGAAGAAGAACAGGCTGAGAAGGTATTCAACAGTATTCGTAGAAGTCATCGTTCAAGTCGCAAGAGTAGTAGCAACGACGCTTCTTCAGGCAGTTCTGACAATCAGAACAGCACCTCCGAGCCTTCTTCTAATGAGCCACAACCTATTGCTCCATCGGTTTCCAAACCACGTGTTGAGTCTATTGAAACAGATTAATGAAGATTATTCGGACGAAATATCTACCGCCCAAGAATTATGATGCAATCAACATTCTTGGGTTTCTTTTTGTTCATCCTGGCGTTAAACTAACGAAGGAGATAATCAATCACGAGCGTATTCATACACGTCAAATGTTAGAAATGCTCATCCTTCCCTTTTATTTATGGTATCTTATAGAATGGCTTATACGCTTACCCATGGAAGGGCGGGCCTATCTTAACCTCTCCTTTGAACGGGAAGCTTATGGGAATATGAACAACCTTAATTATCTATCACATCGTCGCCCCTTTGCGTGGATACAATATTTGAAGAAGAAATAGGTGATTATTGAGATAATAACTTTCTTGGGTTTATTAGCCTAATTGGGCTAATTGGGCTTATAAGGCTAATTAGCCTAATAAGCCAAATAGCTTTCTAATCAATCCCAACAACCTCTAACACATCTCCTTCAACCCTAAACTTCACATCCTTCCCTGCGAAAGGCATACCATAAACACGTGCTGCATCATGTTGATATTGTGGGCGTGGATCTTGCGAAAGAACCTCCTTCAAGGCTGCAAGTTCCTCTACATCAAACAACTTAGAATACTCCTCTGCAATAACAACAGACAATAATTTCCACTCTTTCTTATCAGTAAAACCACCCCTTGCCTCTGGGTGACTATCGACGTAAGAGATATAAGGTTTTACATCATAAATAGGTGTACCGTCCATCAAATCAGCCCCAACAACTTCAATCACTCCATCCACTATTCGTTTAATACGGACAGAAGACAGCCCAAGACCATTTGGACGAAAGGGCGAACGTGTGGCAAACACGCCTAAACGCTCATTCCCACCCAACCGCGGAGGACGAACAGTCAGTTTGCCCTCATCAGTAGACTTATTCGCAGAAAAGCCCCAAATTAACCACAGGTAATCAAAGTCTTCCAGTCCACGCAATGCCTCCTCACGTTGGTATTGAGGCTCAAACACAATCTTACCCACCAGATTGTCAGCCAGTCCACTTTGCCGAGGAATACCAAACTTTGACGTCAAGGGAGAACGGAAAAAAGCAATAGGTCTAATCTCTTTCATACTGACAAAGATAATATTTTATGCTGAATTGGTACAAGATAAATGATTTTTATTTATCTTTGCAAGCAAATAATACTATTAAACAATGGAAAATAACCAGAATCAAAACATTGACCTTCCTGAGAATGCCTTTAGGGAGTTGAAAGATGGCGAAGAGTATAAGCCAGTCATGTCTCCACAAGAGACCTATCGTGAAGTAAGCCCATGGTCTATCACTTGGGGTATTCTCATGGCAGTTCTCTTCTCTGCTGCCGCAGCTTATCTTGGTTTGAAAGTTGGACAAGTATTTGAGGCTGCAATCCCAATTGCCATTATTGCTATTGGAGTATCATCTGCCACAAAGCGTAAGAACGCATTAGGCGAGAATGTCATTATCCAGAGTATCGGAGCCTGTTCAGGTGCTGTTGTTGCGGGAGGTATCTTCGTTATGCCAGCGATCTATATGCTTGAGTTGGAAGCCGACTTCTTCAATATCTTCATTGCAGCTGCTTTAGGCGGTGTCTTGGGTATTCTCTTTTTGATTCCTTTCCGTAAATACTTTGTTAAGGACCAGCATGGTAAATATCCTTTCCCTGAAGCAACGGCTACCACACAGGTACTCGTGAGTGGCGAGAAAGGTGGAAGTCAGGCAAAACCTCTTCTCCTCGCTGGTCTTGTAGGTGGACTCTATGACTTCACAGTTGCCACTTTTGGATGGTGGAATGAGAATGTAACGAGTCGTATGATTGGCTTTGGCGAGACGATAGCAGACAAAGCTAAACTCGTTTTCAAGGTTAATACAGGCGCAGCCGTCCTCGGTCTTGGTTATATCATCGGTCTGAAATATGCCTTCATTATCTGTGTTGGTTCGCTGACAGTATGGTGGCTTATCGTACCAGGTATGGCACTCATCTTCCCAGACACCGTACTGAACCAATGGGACCCGTCAATCACTACAGCCGTAGGACAGATGGCACCAGAAGTTATCTTTAAGTCATACGCTCGTTCAATCGGTATCGGTGGCATTGCGATGTCAGGTATCATCGGTATCATCAAGTCATGGGGTATCATCAAGAGTGCGGTTGGTTTGGCTGCACGCGAGATGAAAGGTAAAGGCAGTGGACAGGAAGAAATCCTCCGTACACAGCGTGATATTTCCTTTAAGATTATTGCTTTCGGAAGTATTGCCACGCTCATCATCACCTTCCTGTTCTTCTATTTTGGTGTGATGGACTTCAACCTGCTGCATGCAGTTGTGGGTATTCTTCTCGTTGCCATCATTGCCTTCCTCTTCACAACTGTTGCTGCTAACGCCATTGCGATTGTAGGAAGCAATCCAGTATCTGGTATGACATTGATGACCCTCATCCTTGCGTCTGTCGTTATGGTAGCAGTTGGACTGAAGGGTAACGCTGGTATGTTGGCAGCCCTTTTGATGGGTGGCGTTGTTTGTACAGCGCTTTCTATGGCAGGTTCATTTATCACCGACTTGAAGATTGGCTATTGGCTCGGCACAACTCCTAAGAAGCAGGAAACATGGAAGTTCCTTGGTACGATTATCTCAGCTGCAACAGTAGCGGGTGTGATGATTGTCTTGGATAAGACATATGGCTTCAACTCTGGCAAGTTGGCTGCACCACAGGCAAACGCAATGGCAGCTGTTATCAAACCATTGATGAGTGGACAAGGTGCACCTTGGGTTCTCTATGGCATTGGTGCAGTTATCGCACTCATCCTCGACCGTTGCAAGGTTCCTGCTTTAGCTTTCGCTTTGGGTATGTTCATTCCTTTAGAGTTGAATATTCCTCTCTTGGTGGGTGGTGCTGTAAACTGGTATGTAACCACTCGTTCTAAAGATGAAGCAGTCAACAAGACACGTGGCGATAAGGGTACCCTCTTAGCATCAGGCTTCATTGCTGGTGGTGCGTTGATGGGTGTCGTTTCTGCCCTACTGAAGTTTGGTGGTATCGAGTTCGATTACTCATCATGGTGGGAGAATCATCTTTCAGAACTTCTCTCACTTGTGGCTTACGCTGCTTTGATTCTCTACTTCATTCTTGCAACCAAGCTTAGCAAAAAGGAGTTAGCAGACCAAAACTAAAATTATTTTTTCGGTCATTACACATACGAAAAGAGCCATATCGATTCACGCTAACAGTGTTTGATATGGCTCTTTCTGTTGTCATCAACCTACATTGTAAGGAGTCTACAACATTATAAGGTGGCTTCAAGAAAAACATCAATTCAAACCACATTGTAATAAAAAAGTCACTACTTAAAAATCAATAGATGCTTAATTGGGTTCGAAAAGACGCCCAATTGGCTTGCTAAAGATGCCCTTTAGCAACGTTACTAACGCCCTTTTGAAGTCCAATTAAGCACCTTTTACAATTATGTTTTATAACCATTTGATTTCAAGTTAGTTACAAAAGCAACAAAAGATGGTATTTTTTAGGTGAGATTAGGGCAAATAGACAAGCATAAGTGTAAATATATTTCGCAATTCATGCGCATAAATTTCTATCCTTTCAAATCAAGAGAAGGAGGGGAAAGATGATTAGGGTTTAACAAGACATACCTTAAATGTAATATTCTGCAGCATCTACTAATCCCGAACGCATCGCATAGCGGATAGCTTCATGAACATTATTCACCCCCAACTTACGAAAGATGTTCTTTCTATGTGTGTTGACCGTGTGGAAAGAAGAAAAACGTTTCTCAGCAATCTCACGTGTCGTAGCACCTAAAGCAATCTCTTTAAGAATCTCTGTCTCTGTTTTTGTCAACGCGACAATCTCCTTATCAACTAACGCAGTAGGGGCCAAAATCATGTTAGTAGCGTGCTGAGAAAGGAAACGTTGCCCCTGCAACACATAGTCAAGACATTGTTCTATTTCAGACATCTTGGCGTCCTTCATAAGCACACTAATCCGATTGCTTGCATTAACAAGGCTGCGAATGAAGTCGACACTCAACTCCTCACTCCACAATATGAGATGAGCAAGCGGAAAACGCTGTCCTATATTCAGTAGATCTGACTCACTGGAAATATCAAACAAGGTATAATCTAATATCACAACCGCTTCGGGCCAATCGCTTAAAAGAAGAATCAACTCAGACTTATCCCTTGCCACGCGGCAAGATATATTATCCCTTTTAGAAAGCACATAAGCCATTCCAGCCTGTGTGATATCTTGATTATCTGCGATGATAATATTCTTCATGTTTCTTGTTTGTATTTAATATCATTCCGACAAGTGCAAAAGTAGACAAAAAAGTCGAGAAATTAAAAAAAATATTGTAAGTTTGCAAGATAATTTAAACACATGACCTAAAATGAAAAAACTGCTTTTTCTTGTAGCTGGATTGCTGATTGCAGCAGCAGCGAATGCGCAGATACAACGACCAAAGTTGGTGGTTGGTCTTGTTGTCGACCAAATGCGTTGGGATTATCTTTACTATTATAATAATGAATATGGTAATGATGGCTTAAAAAGATTGCTCAACCAAGGTTTCTCTTTTGAGAATACACATATCAACTATGCGCCAACAGTGACTGCAATCGGACATAGTTCTGTTTATACGGGCTCTATTCCTGCCTTCACTGGTATTGCTGGTAATTCTTTCTATCAAGACGATAAGAGTGTTTACTGCTGCGAAGATAATACCGTGAAGAGTGTTGGTTCTGATAGTAAAGAAGGTCAGATGAGCCCTCACCGTATGCTTACATCCACCATTGGTGACGAGCTTCAAGTTGCAACAGACTTCCGTTCAAAGGTGATTGGTGTAGCATTGAAAGACCGCGCATCAATCCTTCCTGCTGGTCATGCAGCCGATGCCGCTTACTGGTGGGACACTTCAGCAGGTCGCTTTGTATCTTCTACCTTCTACATGGATAAACTTCCACAGTGGGTTGAGGACTTTAATGCAAAGAATCACACAGACCCTAATTTTGATATCAAGGGTTCTCCACAGGGCGTTACTATGACTTTCAAGATGGCTGAGGCTGCATTGAAGAATGAGAAACTCGGTAAAGGGAAAGAAACAGACATGCTTACAGTGAGTATCTCATCAACAGATATCATCGGACATAGATTCTCTACACGTGGAAAGGAGAATCGCGAAGTTTACATGCAGTTAGACAAAGACTTGGCATGGTTCCTTAAGGTGCTTGATAAAGAGGTGGGTGAAGGCAACTATCTGCTCTTCCTTACAGCCGACCATGGTGCTGCTCACAACTATAACTACATGCATGAGCACCACATTCCAGCAGGCGGATGGGATTATAAGCAGACTGTTAAAGACCTCAATACCTATCTGCAAGGAAAGTTTGGTATCAGTCCTGTAATGGGTGAAGACAACTACCAATTCTACTTTAATGACTCTACTATCGCTGCTGCTGGTAAGAAGAAGCAGGAGATTATAGATGAGTCTGTAGAGTGGTTGAAGAAAGATCCACAGTTCCTCTACGTCTTTGACGAGGAGAAAATAAGCGAGACAACAATGCCTAATTGGATAAAGGAGCGTATGCAGAATGGTTATTTCCGTGGCCGTTCAGGTGAGATTGGTGTTGTAACACGTCCACAATTCTTCGGTGGTAAGGACAGACCTGACTTCCGTGGAACACAACATGGACAACCATTCCCATACGACACACACATTCCTTTCCTCCTCTTTGGATGGAACGTGAAGCATGGTGCAAGTAATATGGAGACACATATCGTAGATATCGCACCAACCGTATGCGCGATGTTACATATCCAGATGCCAGATGGTTGTGTAGGTAAGGCAAGAAATCAATTCTAAATATAAACGATATTTTCCACTGACATCTCTGGCTTTGTCTATCACTGAGAAAGTCAGAGATGTACATGTGGACACTATGTTATGCACATTGCAATTGCAGGAAATATAGGTAGCGGTAAGACAACACTCACAACAATGCTTGCCAAACGCTATGGTTGGAAGCCAAGATTTGAGTCTGTTGACTATAATCCCTACTTAGAAGATTATTATAAGGACATTAAGCGTTGGTCGTTCCCTATGGAAGTATTCTTCCTAAAGGAGCGTTTTAAGGACTTGCTTGAGATAAGTCGGAGTGATGAGTCAGTAGTACAAGACCGCTCTATCTATGAAGGTGTCTACGTGTTTACGGAAAACAACTATGCCATGGGTAATCTTGATGATCGTGACTATGAGACTTATATGGAGCTATTTGAGGACATGACAGATGCTGTTCAGTTCCCTGACCTGATGATTTATCTTCGTGCTTCGGTCAGTCACCTTGTTTCTAACATTGAGAAACGTGGACGAGAGTATGAACAGAAGATGCCTTTGGACTATCTTGAGAACCTCAATAAACGCTATGAAGAGTTTATCAAAGAGAAGTATAAAGGGCGTGTTCTGACGATAGATGTCGACAACCTCGATTATCAACATCGCCCAAAAGACTTTGGTTTCATTACTGATAAGATAGACAGAGAGCTCTTTGGCTTATTCTAAATACAGATAATGGAATCCCTACCCTACATAAAAATCAGAGTCTCAAAGTACTGAAAGGGATTTAATACAGACAAAACAACAAGAAATTATAAGCTCACAACGCCAATATCAACCACTCCTACTTTAGGAGATACCGTAAGGTGGGCAATTAGATACACATATATTATGCATATAGCAATCGCAGGAAATATTGGAGCAGGCAAGACAACACTCACCAAAATGCTCGCGAAACGTTACGGATGGACAGCTCATTTCGAGCCAGTCGACAACAATCCGTACTTGGAAGACTATTATAATGACATGACTCGTTGGTCGTTCAATCTGCAAATTTACTTCCTCAACAAGCGTTTTCGTGATGTTGTAGAGATCTCACAATCAAAGGATACGATTATCCAAGACCGTACTATCTTCGAGGATGCACGTATCTTTGCACCGAATCTCTATGATATGGGATTGATGTCAGAGCGTGATTTCAACAACTACACCGACCTCTTCGACTTGATGCTCTCATTAGTTAAACTGCCAGACTTAATGATTTACATCCGTTGTTCTATCCCACGTCTCATCGATCACATACAACAACGTGGCCGTGACTACGAACAAACAATGCGTATTGACTACCTCCGTGGTCTCAACGAGCGTTATGAGGAATGGATTAAGACCTACAAAGGACATCTGATGATTGTCGATGGTGACACAACTGACTTCCAAGACAACCCACAAGACTTCAAACGTGTCACAGATATGATTGATGACCGACTCTTTGGCTTATTCCCAATGGAATAAGAGGAATAGTCTTTCTTTGGCACAATGTTTGTTCTGTAATAAGTACAAAAATATTAATCAAGCCCCGCTTAGAAGTTAAGTCTTATTTAAGGGGCAACATACAATATATTGATATGGAAAAAGTAAAAACCCTTATAATTGGTAGCGGCCCTGCAGGTTACACTGCTGCGATTTATGCTGGACGTGCTAATCTTCAGCCAGTACTCTATTCTGGTCTGCAGCCAGGTGGTCAGTTGACCACCACAACCATTGTAGAAAACTTCCCAGGTTTCCACGAAGGAATCGATGCTAACCAACTCATGTCAGAGATGCGTGAGCAGGCTAAGCTCTATGGTGCTGACCTTCGCGATGGTTCTATCGTAAAGGCAGACCTCAGCAGTCGTCCATTCCACCTCGAAGATGAGCGTGGCAACCAGATTGAAGCTGAGACAGTAATCATCGCAACAGGTGCAAGTGCAAAGTACTTGGGCTTACCTGATGAGGAGAAATACCGTGGTCAGGGTGTGAGTGCATGTGCTACTTGCGACGGTTTCTTCTATCGTAAGCGCACCGTAGCCGTTGTTGGTGGTGGTGACACTGCTTGCGAAGAGGCTATGTATCTCTCAGGTTTGGCAAAGAAGGTCTACATGATTGTACGTAAACCTCAGTTGCGTGCAGCAGAGATTATGCGTAAGCGTGTGACAGAGAAGGAGAATATTGAGATTCTTTACAATACCAACACACTCGGTCTCTTTGGTGAAGACGGTGTAGAGGGAGCACATTTGGTACGCTTCAAGGGTGAGGAGAACGAGGAGAAATTCGATATCAACATCGATGGTTTCTTCTTGGCTATTGGTCACACTCCTAACACCGACCTCTTCAAAGGTCAGGTAGAGATGGACGATCACGGCTTTATCATCACCAAACCAAAGTCTACAGCAACCAATATCGAGGGTGTTTTTGCTGCGGGTGACGTGGCAGACCCAACCTATCGTCAGGGTGTCGTAGCAGCTGGTACAGGTGCAATGGCAGCTATTGAGGTTGACCGTTTCTTGCAGAAGCTGTAAACAAAACAAATATAAAGAAGGGTGTTTCAGAATCCAGCAAATTGGATTTTGACGCACCCTTTATTATCTCTTGCTTTTTTATTAATCACATTTATAAACACAACAAACTATGCGTAACATTTTATCCATATTGTGCACACTGATTCTTCCGACCATTGTTGAAGCTGCCTCTTGTGGCTTACTGATGGCAGGAACAGCATCTTGCACAAACAAAACCAAGACAGCTATGACACAAACTGATTCTATCATCGCTCCTAAGACGAAATTCACACGTCCCGACGATGCCACCTTACGAAAGATGCTTACCCCCGAACAGTATGCTGTAACACAGCAGGCTGCCACCGAACGACCTTTCACCAACGAGTATGATCATGAGTTCAGAGAGGGTATCTATGTAGATATCACAACTGGCGAACCACTGTTCTCTTCTACTGATAAGTTCGATTCTGGATGCGGTTGGCCAGCTTTTTCAAAGCCAATTGATAAGAAGGTCGTTACAAATCATACTGACACATCACATGGCATGGTACGTACGGAAGTGAGAAGTAAGACTGGCAAAGCGCACCTTGGGCACGTCTTTGATGACGGACCAGCAGCGACTGGGGGCAAAAGATATTGTATCAACAGTGCTTCGTTACGTTTCATTCCACTTGAAGAGATGAAAGCAAAAGGCTACGGAGCCTATATAAAATTAGTTAGACCAATGAAAGAAATTTACGTGGCAGGTGGTTGTTTCTGGGGAACAGAGCATTACCTTAAACAGATAGAAGGCGTTACGGCTACCGAAGTGGGCTATGCCAACGGTATTATCAAGAACCCAACATATGAAGAGGTTTGCACAGATAAGACGCAGTTTGCCGAGGCTGTGCACATCACCTACGACCCTAAGGTTATCAGTTTGGACTTCTTATTGGGCTTATACTTTAAGTCTATCGACCCAACAAGCATAAACAAGCAGGGAAATGACCGTGGTAGTCAGTATCGTACAGGCGTTTATTACACCGATCCAGCCGACCTCCCGACGATCAAAAAGGTGTTTGAAAAGGAGCAAAAGCAGATTAACGGAAAGATTGCCGTTGAGGTGAAACCGCTCAAGAACTTCTACACAGCAGAAGAATATCATCAAGATTATCTTGACAAACACCCAACAGGCTATTGCCATCTGCCTGCAGCGCTCTTTGAGTATGCCCGCAAGGCTAAGATGAAAAAGTAAGAAAAAGCTCTGGCAGGACTATTAAGTTCTCTGCCAGAGCATTTTTATTTATAGCTGCTCGATGAACTTAAAAGGACTCTTCTACCATGCACAATCTATCTTCCAACAACAAGTTGGATATCTTTTAACGACATTTTGTAATGGTGTTAAGCCTCCGCACACTTCGTGCTAAGCCTCCGCACCATCCGTGCGGGACGTCCGCACGAGTATAAAAGGGACTAAAACAAACGCTTTACCACCATCATTCATCATCTTGGAAACAAATGACAATCAGATAGAAAGGATTGTTTCGTAAGTTGTACGCATTATTATTGAATACGCACAACACGTATTCCGAGATTAGCTGGACGAGCCATCATATAATTATAGAGTGTCTCTGCAGGGTCAACAACCTTATTGCCGTTCTTCCTAAGATTAGAAGCATTCATGAGATGAAGTCCATCCTTATGCCATACAGCAAAGCCAAGATGTGTCGTATCCAACTCTCGCTTACTGGTTACAATCGCAAGGATGTCACCATCTCGCACTACTCCTCGAAGTAGTTTGCTATTGTTAAGCAGGCTCTTAGGGATATAGCGTAGCTTTGTTCCGTTAGTAGCGTCCTCCAATTTCTTAAGTTCAGCCACGCGTTCAGGATTGTTCTTCAACATTTCATAGAGTCTTGCGTTCTGACTCATATAGTTGATTTTCAACGTCTGAACAGCTGTGAAAGGAGGATTAGGCGTGTCTATCTCTCTGACAAAACCCATTCGTTCATTGTCTTCCAACCACCAATGGAAATAATGCAGACGGTTTACATAACTCATCTTACCGCCACGATAGCGGACTTGTTCTAACTGACGTACATAGTCAGAGAAACGTGTTTCGCCCTTCTTGACACAAAGTGTAAGAGCCGTAACAGCCTCAACGTATGTTGTACAGTCTAATCCATGAAGATTAACAACGAGTTTCTCATCCTCGTTGATATCTAAGGTATGGGCAACATAAGGCACCCCAATAAACTTTCGTGCAATCTTAATAATAAGCTGATCATTGGTAAGCTGTTGTCTTTGTGGTACAAACTCTTGTAACAACTGACAAGCCAAAGCACTATCAGCCTTTGTATACGTGTCTATATAGGTGGGGAGTGTGTCATTTTGTTCGGCTGCAGATGCCTCAGGAACAGCACTTGCCATCTGCTCTGATGTCACAACAGTGTCAGCAACTTGCTGTGTCTTTGCCTTCTGTTCGGGCTTTGCACCACAAGCAGAGAAAGCAAAGAGAGCAGAGAATATAAGTGAATATTTTAGTGTCATATTAATAAGTTTTAATTCAAAAAACAACATATCGTTAGACTACTAATGCTCTAACAATGTCTATTCTATTTCTCCTTCTTTCTTCCAAAGTTAAAACCTGCATAGAGATTAATACTTCCAAAGAAGTTATTGGTAGAGAAATTACTGCGACGATAATTATAGGCATGAAGGATAGTACTCATACCAACATACCATTTGCTATTGTTCCACACCACGCCAAAGCGTCCAATACCATCAACGTTAATATTACTAAACTTAAAATCGTTGATAGAAAAGGTACGCTGAGTAACGTCTCCCTTACTACTTTTATAAGCTAAAGCCAACGAAAGTGAACCTGCCAAGACCCAGTTTCGAGCAAAAACCCAGTTATAGGCATAGCCACCACTGATAGAAATATCAGTGTACTTAATCTCACTAAACATCAATGTACTGTCTATCGGATTGGTAGGAACCTGACTACCAAGACGATCTGAGATGACTCTATTAAGTTCTCCCCAATTGACATCAAGGCTATGCTGCGTATAGCCAATGCCCAACAGCGGACTACCTGCTGAACGACGTTGTATCGTACTTTGGCTGAAAGCTGCTGGATAAGAGAATCGACGATGATTGAAGATATAATAAAGATTGAAACCCTTAATGGTTGAGGTCAATCCACCAAAGTCAGTGCCACGTATCGCATCTGTGTTAATATCCTTCCCAAGATACAACTGTCTGATTTTATAATCATTGCCTGTCTTACGATAATAAATATCGAGTCCGAGCATCGAACTATATAAACTTAAATCATATTCTTGTCGAGAACTGTTGTTCTTGTTCCAGAAATCTAAGTGCTTTATATCGAGTGTGTAACCCAAGAATATCCAACGCCAACCGAAATAAGGTCCTATACGTACCGTAGCTTCAGGTGCAAAGGTAATACTTTGCTCTTTCGAACTACTCAAACGATACACCTCATAGGTATTTGTATTCTGCAACATAAAAGCAAAATTATACTTCTGAGGCTCAATATAAGAAGTGTCTATCTCATTGAAATGCTGGAAAAAGCCACCGCCCTTACCCGCCTTCTGCTTAAAAATGCGTGAAGGTTCACCTCTGCGCATCCATCGCACAGAGTCTGTTGACTGCTTGCTTGGAGGAATTACACCACTATCTTTCCTAACTTCTAAGCTATCAGATAGAGTCGTTGTTGAAAACGCATAAGCCTTTGTTCCTCCTAAAAACAATAGGAGGAAACACAGAACCAAGTAGTCGTTGAAAGTTAGCTTCATCTAATTAATAAAACAAAAACAAATACCCTCAAGGGCTTTTCCTATATCTTTCCGAGGATGCGATCCATCACCCAGTTGGTTGGAGTTGCACTAATACTCGTACAATCACACGCTCCATAACCCTGCATATCCTCAATAACAGACTTAATAATAGGGAGTTGAACGTATGGAGGATTAGCGACCTCAATATCTCTTTCACCCTCACTGGTACAGAGGTGGATAGGTGCATAAGTATAAACAGAGAAGGATAGTCTGCCTTTTGAGCCATAAATCTCTATACGGTCCTCACGCGCACTCTCATGAGCTGCAAAGCACCAAGCACCACTACCTGTTAAACCATTCTCAAAACGGAAGACAGCATTTACCGTATCTTCGAGATTGTAGAGCCCCGCACGATTAGCTGTGTAGCCATGCGCCTTGATAATAACGCCAAATAAGTTTTGTAGTAGGTCGAGCTGATGAGGAGCAAGGTCATAGAAATAACCGCCACCGGAGATATGTGATTGTAGACGCCATGGTAGTTGCACGTTCTTTTCGTAGTCCAAATCGCGTGGAGGAACGGCAAAACGCACTTGCACCGTAAGTATCTTACCTAATTCACCACTATCAACAATCTCTTTTACCTTCTTAAAGTAAGGAAGATAACGACGGTAATAAGCAACAAAACAAGGTACTCCCGTCTGCTCTGACACACGATTGATACGCACGCAATCCTCGTAAGAAGCCGCCAAAGGTTTCTCTATATAACAAGGCTTTCTGGCACGCATTGCCATGATAGCAAAGGTTGCATGGGCAGAAGGAGGTGTAGCAATATATATTGCATTTACGTCAGGATCATCTACCAAAGCCTGTGCATCGGTATACCATTTCCGTATACCCTGACGCTCAGCATACGAACGCGCCTTTAACTCGCTACGGCTAAACACAGCGACAACATGCGAACCCATTACTTCATTGAACGCAGGTCCAGACTTCTTTTCTGTCACCTCACCGCAGCCAATAAATCCCCAATTGATTTGTTTCATTTACACATCAGTTATCTACAAACGCATCGACAAGAGTAAAAGAAGCTTGCTTCAACTTTGCCGAGTGCAGCATATTTTCTGCAAAAATACGAAAAAACTATCAACTGACCATTCATAGCTATTAACTTTTTAGTAACTTTGCAGGAAAAGCTGATTATATCACATACTCTTCAAAATATGATTATCAAGAATTCAGAATTCACTATATCTTCACCTTCATTGTCAAAGTGTCCAGAAGATACAAAGGCAGAATATGCTTTTATTGGACGCTCAAATGTAGGAAAGTCAAGCCTTATCAATATGCTTTGTAACCATAAGGGCTTGGCAAAAACCTCATCAAAACCGGGCAAGACGCTACTTATCAATCACTTTATTATCAATAACGAGTGGTACTTAGTCGACCTTCCAGGCTATGGATATGCCAAAAGTTCAAAGACTGTAAGAAATAAGTTGGAGCAAATGATTGCTCAATATATCCTCCAACGCAAACAACTTGTGAACGTATTTGTACTGATTGATATCCGCCATGAACAGCAGAAGATAGACCGTGAGTTTGTTGACTGGTTAGGTGAAAGCAATGTTCCTTTCTCTATTATCTTTACAAAAGCAGACAAGCTATCACCTGCCAAGGCTAAGTCAAACGCCCTTCTTTGGATGAAAAAGCTACAAGATAGATGGGAAGAACTTCCTCCTTACTTCATTACGTCAGCTGAAAACAAGACTGGAAGAGAAGAGGTATTAAACTATATTGAAGAAATCAATAAGACTTTATAATAGGACTTTATGGCGCAGATACCCTATCTTGATGTCCAAAATCTAACAAAGAGCTTCGGTGCACAGGTCCTCTTTAAAGACATCTCTTTCTCTATTGCAGAAGGACAGCATGTTGGACTCGTAGCACAAAACGGTACAGGAAAGTCTACTCTACTCTCTATTCTAACTGGAAAAGAGGGTTATGACAGCGGTTCTATCATCTATCGCAATGACTTGCGAGTGGGAATGTTAGAGCAAAGTCCGCATTTCGACCCAGAAGAAAGCGTATTGGATGCTTGTTTCAACCATGAAGGAAATCCTGAAAGGCTCCTAAAGGCAAAGCAAATCCTCACCATGCTGAAGCTCTATGACTTAGATCAGCCTATGGGACAACTAAGTGGTGGACAGCAGAAGCGCGTTGCTTTGGCAAATGTTCTTATATTGGAACCAGACTTCCTCATACTTGATGAGCCCACCAACCACCTTGACTTAGAGATGATTGAATGGTTAGAAGGCTACCTTTCTCGTGGTAACAAGACCATCTTTATGGTGACACACGACCGTTATTTCCTTGATAACGTGTGTAATACTATCTTAGAATTAGACAACAACGCGATATACACCTATCGTGGCAATTACTCTTATTACTTAGAGAAACGTCAAGAGAGAATCGACAACACCCGCGCTGAGATTGCACGTGCAAACAACCTCTATCGTACGGAGTTAGAGTGGATGCGCCGAATGCCACAAGCTCGTGGACACAAAGCACGCTATCGTGAGGAAGCTTTCTATGAATTAGAAGCAAAAGCTAAGCAGCGAATTGAAGAACGACAGGTACGTTTGAAGTCATCAAGTGTGTATATCGGAAGTAAAATCTTTGAGTGTCAATATGTCTCAAAGAGGTTTGATGAAAAGATAATACTGAACGACTTCTACTATAACTTCTCACGATTTGAGAAGATGGGTATCGTTGGTAACAATGGTACTGGCAAGTCAACCTTTGTAAAGATGCTACTTGGAGAGGTTGCACCTGATAGTGGTAAGTTTGATATTGGTGAGACAGTGCGCTTTGGTTATTTCTCACAAGAAGGCTTAAAGTTCCGTGATGATCAAAAAGTTATTGATATTATCACAGACATAGCAGACTATATCGACCTTGGAGGAGGGAAGCATATGACGGCTTCACAGTTCCTCAACTACTTCCTCTTCTCACCAGAACAACAGCACAACTATGTGTACAAGCTCTCTGGTGGTGAGAAACGCAAGCTCTATCTCTGTACGGTTTTGATGAAAAATCCGAACTTCTTAGTACTCGACGAGCCTACCAACGACTTGGATATTCAGACCTTACAAATTCTTGAGGAGTATCTTCAAGACTTCCCTGGCTGTGTCATCGTGGTATCACACGACCGATATTTTATGGATAAGGTTGTTGATCATCTCTTAGTTTTCAAAGGTGAAGGAGAGATTCAAGACTTCCCAGGTAACTACACGCAGTTCCGTGACTTTCAAAAGATGAAGTCTAAGGAAGAAGAACAGCAGAAACCAACAAAGAATAGTAGCCCAACAGCAAACGAACAGAAGAAGGATTATCGTAACAACACAAAGCGTAAGATGTCTTTCAAGGAGAAGCGGGAATACGAACAGCTTTCTGATAAGATTGCACAATTAGAAGAAGAGAAACAACAACTTGAAGAAGAACTCTGCTCTGGTAATCTCTCTGTAGACGAACTTACAGAAAAGAGCAAACGTCTACCTATCTTAAAAGATGAGCTGGACGAGTTAGAACTTCGTTGGTTAGAGTTGGCTGAACTTGCTTAACACCCTCAACCCTACTCTACCTAATGAGGTTCTCATTATGAAGAGGTAAATAATTCACTCCACGATGTACATGGAAGAGTCTTCACTTTTCAAAAGACAATTCTTCATATCGGAAGTCCCGACAACAAAAAAGGTGTTCCCCTAATTTCTTTTAGGGTAATTCCATGAAGTGAATGAACAATTCCTATTACCTTTGCGGTATAACAATTAAGATAATAACTAATAAAAGATAATTATGGGAAAGAAGAACTTTTATCACCAGCTTCGCCTTAGTTGCGTAGTCCTTATGACAGTCTTTGCACTCAGTGCTTCAGCACAGTCTTCACGTCAAGTACGTCCTTACTCTTTCAATAAGAATGGTGTATTCTATGGTCGTCAACCAGTTATGGGAATAGACATACGCACCTTCGTTGATCTTGGGTATGGTTATGCAAAAGATAGATATAACGTTTATTTTGAAGGACAGATTCTTCCATTCGTTGACCCAATGACCTTCCGTCTAAAGGTACCAGGAAGTGTTTATCAAGGTGGCTATCCTGGCGATTATTCTGGCAACTATCCAGTTAATCCTCGTGATGAGTACGACCCTTATTATAATGAAGGTTACATCGTTACTTCTAATGCAGTCCTCTATAATGGACGAAAGATTAGCAGTAGCGCAAGCAGCTTCAAGGATTTAGGTTGGGGATATGGTAAAGACGCATTCGAAGTCTATTATATGGGTAACAAGGTAAGTGGCGCCAGCAGTTCCAGCTTCAAAGTACTCAAAGATGGATATGCAGAAGATGCATTTGACACCTATTATCGTGGAAAAGTCGTAAGATAATTATTCAATTATGATAGATCAGATACTTTCTTATAACAAAAGGTTTGTGGCTGAAAAAGGCTACGAACCTTTTATTACATCTGGGCAACCAGATATGAAGTTAGCTATTGTCAGTTGCATGGACACCCGTCTGACGAAGTTGCTACCCAATGCACTCGGCTTAAGAAACGGAGATGCAAAGATTATCAAAGTCGCTGGTGGGACCATTCTTACTCCTTACGACTCTGTGATGCGCTCTCTTCTTGTGGCAATCTATGAGTTGCGTTGTCAAGAGGTTATGATTGTCCATCACTCTGGTTGTGGTGCTTGCAACATGAATGCAGACCATTTCCTACATTTGATGCGTGAGCGTGGAATCACGGACGAAGCTATCAAAGAAGCTGAGCAGCAGATTAATCTAAACGAATATTTGGACGGTTTTCATGACACAGAGGCAAGCGTACGCCGTACGGTGAGCACTGTTCAGCAACACCCACTCGTACCGAAAGACATTAGTGTACGTGGTTTTATCATAGACTCACGTACAGGCGAACTAACACCCGTCGACTAACAAAGCATCAAAATAGTGAGACCCTTGTTGATAATCGCATATCACACAAGGGTCTCATCAATTACATACTTGACATTTAGATGTCACTGAGAATTCTCCCAGCTGCTTGTAGATTAAGATAACGTTTATATAGTTAGTTTTAATGTCATCTCCGACATTCAGATACAAAGATATACATTTCTGTTAGAACAACCAAAAATTATCCTATTTTTGTTATATTTTAGTAAAAATATCACATCAGAACCGCTTTAATTCTTAACTTTCTACATAAAATACAATAATTATTCATTCTATGTATAAATAAACTCTTTTCGTCATTTGAGTATCCTATTTAAATACATCTTACACTGAAATATTCTGCTATTATACACGAGATATGTAATATTCATCATTCGCTATTATTTAAGAAGGAAATATAGTCTGAGAAAACATACACATATTTGTTACCCATTAGACACTTACGAACCTTCTTAATAATAACCACAACGCCTCTCTTTACTTACTTTTAAGCTACGTGATAATAGTCCGCACATGTCGTGCTGATGCTCCGCACATATGGTGCTGATGGTAAACACCAATGGTGCGAAGTACTAAATACCATGCAATCTATTGTCGATGTGGAACAAACTTATTGTTAGAAGCAAGCATGGGTAACCATCCACACATTTAAGTAAAGAACCAGAAAAAAAACTGGGACACACAAAATAATGTACATCCCAGCATTAGAAACCATTTTAGAATACTATAATTTACACCTATATATATTCTACTTCGAGCCTAAGGAGAATTTAACAGGTAACGTATACCTTGTAGCAACCTTCTTATTACCATTTCTACCAGGATTCCACGCTGGCATCTTTGACACAACACGAAGGGCTTCCTTATCAAGAGAAGGACAAACAGAACGTACAATCTCTGGCTTAATAACCTCACCCTTAGCCGTTATGATAAACTGTACCATAACACGTCCTTGCTCTTTTCTACTTACTGCATCTTTCGGATAACGAAGATTCTCTGATAGCCATTGATATAAATTACCTTTAAATGTAGGCATGACTTCTGTAACTGTAAATACTCGTTCAGACTCTTTCGTTGGCTTCTTTTGAAGTTCAACACTTGCCGTAAGCTTTGTTACATTACGTGCAATAGTCTCGATATTACTTACCGCCAATAGCATTGCAACCAATGGAATATAAAGCGCATACTTAGCTTTTAAAAATCCCTTTGTTTCTTTTTTGTTCATCATCTTGATCCGTTTTTTAATAGGTAAAACATTAAAATTATTTGATATTGTAGCTACATTCTTCCTATATGTTAGCCCAAGCAGATGGTACTGATACTCTTTATTATCCTTACCATTAGCAAGTACGCTGTTATCAGCAAGATATTCAAGATTTAATCGCACTTCACGTTTGAGCAGCCAAACGAAAGGATTAAACCAAAAGATAATACAAAATAGTTCTGAAAAGATTATGTCTATTGAGTGGAGTTGCTGGCAATGTGTCAATTCATGCATCATTATCTCCTCTATCTCATCGCTCTTATGTCGCTCTGGGTTGATGAATATCCAATCAAAGAAGGAGAAAGGACCTTCGTCATCGGTCAACAGATAAACCTCTGTATCACATATATAAGAAGTTTGACTATTGTTCTTTAGCAATATAATAGAAGCCAACTGCCACAAAAAACGTAGTAGTAAGACACAGGCAACAACACTATAGACAATCAACACTATCAACTCCCATAGTAGAACTCCACCACCCTCCGAGGAAATAGACACAGCTGGTAAAACGACTGTTGCATATTCATTGGCAATAGATGTCATCCCTTCGCTGTTGCTTAGCCATGCTGAAAAATCCATTACTGGTACCAACATGGCAACAAGATACATTCCGATAAGCGTAGCCCTACGCCATGAAAAGAAGGTATCTCCTGTGAACATCAACTTATAAAAGCTGAAAAGTAGAATAAGGGCAATATTCAATTTCAATAAATACATTATCATCAAAACGTTAACTTATTGTTGTTGGAGAAAAGAAAAACACGTATTTATCGGCTACTCCTCTTTCCCCTTTTCAATCTCATTTATAATATCTTTCAGTTCTTCTGGCGAGATATTATCCTCCTTTGCAAAAAAGGAAACCATTTCACGGAAGGAACTCTTAAAGTACTTATCAACAAAGCCTTTCATGAAGTCTGACTTATACTTCGTCTGTTCTATCTTCGGAACAAAGTGATAAGTCAGTCCATGCTGCTCAGCGACTACATATCCCTTACGCTTCAGATTGTTCATGATTGAAGCCACTGTAGTATAAGGAGGTTTAGGATCTTCCAACTTTTGCAGTACATCTTTGATAGTGCAAGTTTTTAAACTCCATACCTGCAACATTATTTCTTCTTCTTGTTTAGTTAGTTTCTCCATAAATTATATATCTAAAAGTTCACGCCACAAAGCTACGAATAATTCGTAAGAAAGTCAAGCATTAGATAGTGAAATAAAGTTAATTAGATAATATTTCACATTATATTTTAATGCAATACGAAATATTAGTAAGAATACATGATTAGTAAAATGTCAGCTTTTACATTAGGTTTACCCTATAAATAATAAAGTTGTTCCTTTGGAATTATCACCCTTTATTAATAAGAAAGTTATCGTTTTTATTCAACATCTCTTGTCTTTATGCTTGTAAAAGTGTACATTTGTACTTACATTTTAAGCGTAAAACAAAATGATTAGAAAACTCTATACCTTCCTTGCTGTGGCTACCTTTACGTTGAGTGGCTGTAATAAAGGGACACAAGATAAACCGAAAGCAGACAGTCATGACATTAAAACTATCCCAACGGAGATAACTGACAATGGCGATCAGGCTGTTAAGAATGCAAACAAAAGAGATGCAGGCTTTATCAGCAACAGAGCAAACGAGGTTACACTGACGATCCCTTGTTTGGGAGTTGTCAATATGGATGCCCTTGACCTACTGCCCCCTCCTAACGAGATAAGCAAGAAGGATTCTACCATTATTAAACAACTAAATAATGGAGAGGTATTCTTATTACAACCAGGGACTAAAGGTATCATGCTAACGGACGCAGGATCAAAGCTATTAGTTCGCTTCCAAATGGGCGAATTATGGGTTTGGAAGTCGGCTACAAAATAAGTACGACCATCCTATCGGTCCTCAATAGAAATCCGTTACTACTTTCTGTCATTAACTAAGCCTAACTATCAGGCTGACTCTTAACCTAAAATATACAAATAAATCACCTTATCAAAAGATGAAAAGAAACCTTTTTCTTATTTTCTTATTGCTGACATTTACTGCTCATCTACATGCTATCACGGTAAACAACCCTGTTGATTACGTAAGTACTTTAGTGGGTTCAGCCTCAAAACCAGAACTTTCAACGGGTAACACTTACCCCGCTATTGCCCTACCATGGGGCATGAACTTCTGGACTCCACAGACAGGAAAGATGGGAGATGGCTGGACTTACACCTATCGAGCCGATAAGATTCGCGGAATTAAGCAGACACACCAACCCAGTCCGTGGATTAACGACTACGGACAGTTCTCTATCATGCCCGTTGTGGGTAAGAAAGTCTTTGACGAAGAGGGTCGTGCCAGTTGGTTTTCCCACAAAGCAGAGACGGCAACACCTTATTACTATAAGGTTTATTTAGCTGACTATGACGTCACTGCAGAGATTAGTCCTACCAGTCGTGCTGCTGCAATGCGTATCACCTATCCACAAACAAAAGAAGCTTATTTTGTTGTTGATGCCTTTGATAAGGGTTCTTCCGTAACGATTATGCCTGACAAACGTACTATCATAGGCTATACAACCAAGAATAGCGGAGGTGTACCAGCAAACTTCAAGAACTATTTTGTGCTTCGCTTCGACCACGATTTCTCTTTCGTTGGCTGTATTGAAGATGGAAAACTATCAGAGGGAAAGACTTCTGCAACCAGCAATCACGCCATGGCTGTTGTCGGATTTCACACGAAACGAGGCGAACAAGTTAATATACAGGTAGCCTCATCGTTTATTAGTGACGAACAAGCTTTGCGTAACCTCAAGGAAGTTGAGGGAAAGACATTCGACGATGTAAAGTCAGAAGGTAGAAAAGAATGGAACAATATCTTAGGACGTATCGAAGTGGAGGACGATAATATCGACCATCTTCGCACTTTCTATAGTTGCCTCTATCGCTCCGTACTTTTCCCACGTTCGTTCTATGAGTTTGACGAACAGGGTAATCCTATCCATTATAGTCCATATAATGGCAAAGTATTACCGGGCTATCTCTTTACCGACACAGGTTTCTGGGACACCTTCCGTTCGCTCTTTCCATTGCTCAACCTTGTCTATCCATCAATGAATGAGAAGATGCAAGCAGGCTTAGTCAACGCCTATAAGGAGAGTGGATTCCTTCCAGAGTGGGCAAGTCCAGGGCATCGTGATTGTATGGTGGGCAACAACTCGGCTTCGGTCGTTGCTGATGCTTACATCAAGGGATTGCGTGGCTACGACATTGAAACACTTTGGAAGGCTGTTGTGCATGGTGCTAATGCTGTTCATCCAACCGTCAACTCTACTGGACGTAAAGGCTTTGACTATTATAATCGCTTAGGTTACGTACCTTATAACGTGGGAATCAACGAGAGTGTTGCCCGTACCTTAGAGTACGCCTACGATGATTGGTGTATCTATCAATTGGGATTAAAACTCGGAAAGAGTGCTAAGGAACTCAAACCTTTCAAACTCCGAGCAATGAACTATCAGAAGGTTTTCGACAAGGAAACGGGTCTTATGCGTGGACGTAATGAGGATGGTAGCTTCCAATCGCCATTTAATCCTTTCAAATGGGGCGACGCCTTCACAGAAGGCAACAGCTGGCATTACACGTGGAGTGTATTCCATGACCCTGCTGGGCTGGCAAAGCTGATGGGAGGATACGATAAGTTTAATGCAATGTTAGACAGTGTCTTCCAACTTCCTCCTATCTTTGACGATAGCTATTACGGCTTTACAATTCACGAAATACGTGAGATGCAAATCATGAACATGGGTAATTACGCACATGGAAACCAACCTATCCAGCACATGATTTACCTCTATGACTACAGCAGACAGCCTTGGAAGGCGCAGTATTGGGTGCGTGAGGTGATGGACCGACTCTATACTGCACATCCTGATGGCTATTGTGGCGACGAAGATAATGGTCAGACATCAGCTTGGTATGTCTTCTCCGCTCTCGGTTTCTACCCAGTTTGCCCTGGCAGTACACAATATATGATTGGTACCCCCTACTTTCGTAAAGTCAAGATACAGTTGGAGAATGGCAAGACTGTCACAATTCGGGCGGAAAAGAATAACAAAGACAATCGCTTCATTCAGCATATTACAATGAATGAGCAGCCTTATCCACATTATTATCTTGAGCATGAACAGCTGTTATCAGGTCCTATAATCGACTTCACAATGGGCAATAAACCTGCGAAATAGGAAGCTATCACATCCCCTTTGCACTCAATTAACAGATTTTGTTTCTATTTGAACAAATCTGTTAATTAAGAGGCAGTATGTTAATGAGTTCTATAAAATCATTTAAAACGGTATAAATACTTCCCTGCTATTATAATTTCTTTACGTATATTTGCAACATATTAATCCAAAAATGAATATATAACAATGAAGAAAAACTTTTTTTCTAACCACGCTTTATGTGCTGGTTTAGTATTAGGTGGACTGTTTACATTTTCCAGTTCATACGCTGCAAACAATGAAGTAAAGGATAATAACAACGTAGTAGCTGCTGAACCTACAACCAACTCTAAGATTGTTGGTACCTGGGAGCTTACAAATAAGGGTAGCTATGCCATTGTGCGCAATCCAAGAACACATAAGGAATATAAGGTAGGTTTCACGATTGACAGATATGACGACTATAAGTTCCTCCCTGTTGACTTCGCTACAGGTGAGCCTGTTAATCTTCGTACGCTTGTTGGTCATGATGATAACGACCTCGATGATGAGTTGCACCGTTTCGATTTCTACCATGATGGAACCATGAGTGTTATAGAAAGAGAAGACAACGGCAGATGGAAGCGTGATGATGATATCGGTGTTTATGGTTTCCGCCGTGATGGTTTCTTTATGAAGATAGACGGTAAGATGCGCAAGAACCTCCAAATTAGATTCTTGAACAGCAATGAGTTTGAGCTAACTCAGACCAAATTCAATGACAGCGACTTGAGAAGAGTAGTCGTTAAGAAGGTTATGAGATATGTTCGTGTTACAAGAAAGTAAGACATAACAAACCCAAACTTATAATATACACCCCAATTAATAGTAGCTTGAACTTATATAAAGCTCTGTTAATTGGGGTTTCTTTTTTTGTTCTTCAAGATAAGGAGTGATAAAGTAAACCCCTATTACATAATAAATCACACGAAGAAACAAAGCAGACGAAGTTAAAAGTAACACCCGAAAACACCCCTATAGGCAACATATTTTAGTCTAAAAGGCAAAGAAATATATTGACAAAAAGATTAAAGAAAAGGTAGGAAAATGGATTAAAAGTGACCTATTTTATCACCTTTGCAAGTTATTTGCTATCAAGTAGTTGCAAATTAAGATTTCAAAAGGTGCTTAATAAGGCTTTAAAAGGGCGTTAGTAAGAGGCTTAAAGAGCATCTTTTAGAAGCCTAAAGGGCGTTAATAGCAAGCCATTTTATGGTCTTTACAAAATCAGTTTATGAAAAAAATAGGACAAAGAGGAGTACTCGGAAACTTGAAATGGTTAGGTTTTCTTTTG
Organism: Prevotella melaninogenica; assembly: GCF_018127925.1. Classification (NCBI taxonomy): domain Bacteria; kingdom Pseudomonadati; phylum Bacteroidota; class Bacteroidia; order Bacteroidales; family Prevotellaceae; genus Prevotella; species Prevotella melaninogenica. The sequence goes on from NZ_CP072347.1 coordinate 1,300,568, forward strand.
CATTTAGAATCTTAACAAATATCACACAGAGAAAAGGAGATAACTGAGAATTGTCAAAACAAAGCGATAGAAGTTACCAAAGCAACGTCGATGCTTGAAACAACGGAGGTTGTTTGCGAGTTTTATGTACAAAGCATGAATTCCTTTAAGGTATCAAGAATCTGTACGCATCACCTCTGTCTCTCTTTAAGCCATCACCAACTCCATGATTTTGCGTTTAGATCCTTCCGCTCTATTTCTCCGTGTGACTTATTACGTAATAGCTTCACTTTACTACTCCAACTTCCGGAAGAACCAAAAATATAGCTCAAAAAGCCCCGAAATACAGTTTTTTTGTGTAAGTTTGTACAGCATTTTAAAACTGAGTTAAAAATAACATAACACAAACAACAAAATATGAAACGTAAGACATGGGTTAAAAACCATAAGTGGATTGGCATCATCATAACATTCTTCTTAGTAATGTTCTGCCTTTCAGGTATTGTCCTCAATCATCGTCAACTCTTTTCTGATATTAATGTAAGCCGTGGAATATTGCCTGGTCAGTATGAATTCAAACAATGGAACAACGGATTACTACGTGGAACATTACGCTACAAAGATAATAAAAACAAAGATAAAGTGTTCATATATGGCGCAGCGGGTGTCATTCAAACTGATACAACTGCTTCTCACTTCACCGAATATAACCAAGGTCTACCTGCTGGTGCTGACTATCGACAGATGCGAGGAATGGCTAAAACCCCACAAAATGACCTGTTTGCGGTTAGCGTCATAGACTTATATAAACTGGGGAAGAACGCATCTTGGCAAAAAATTGACCTACCTAAGCAAGAGGATGACGAACTATTGACAGACATCACCACCCATGGTGATACGCTCATCGTTCTTTCTCGCTCCCACCTCTACTATGCTACAGCCCCTTATAAGAAGTTTACTTGTCTGACACTACAAGCTGGTGAGGGCAATGAGGGGAAGGTATCACTGTTCCGTCAAATATGGTTATTGCATAGTGGTGCACTGTTTGGAACCGTAGGGAAACTCATTGTAGACGGAATTGGAGTCGTCTTAATTATCCTTTGTGTGACGGGTATATGGTATTGGGTTCGTCGCAAAACAGCATTAATGATCGTTTGGCATACGAAGATTGGGTATTACACATTCGCCTTAACGCTATTTATCGCAATAACGGGATGGGCTTTACGTCCCCCACTGATGATTCTCCTTGCCACAAACAATACGAAACCATTGCCTGGTACGACCTTAGACAATGATAATCCTTGGAATGATAAACTAAGAATGATTCGATATGATGAGCAAGCTCACGACTGGCTCATCTCGACTTCGGAAGGTTTCTACTCTCTTAAGAATCTCTCTTCCAAGCCAACACCTATCACCACAGCACCCCCAGTGAGTGTTATGGGTCAAAATGTTTGGCAACATGCAGACAACAAATCATGGATAGTAGGCTCCTTCGATGGTCTGTTCTACTGGGATCGTAAGAATAACGTCGTACTTTACTACAATGATGCTATGGTCTCTACTCCCCGCATACCGGGTACTGCACCAGACGAACAGACAATCTCTGGCTATAGTTCTGATTTCACAAACAAGGAATGTATAGCAACCTATTTCCAAGGTTCATCCTTCGCAAAACAGCCAGAAGAATTGAAAGATAAACCCATGTCGCTTTGGAGTCTTGCTTTAGAGGTACACACAGGTAGAATCTATGCCGGTGCATTAGGCTCCTTCCTCTTCATTTTCGTCATCGGCATCCTCATCATCTTCACCCTTGTGTCTGGTAAAAAGGCATAGGGATAGAATTTATCCGTGAACAAATGAGATGTGCTGCAGACTTTAGCACATACAACTCTGTTTAATATCTAAGCAAAGCTTTTCTATTTGCGAATTGCTTCAAAATGTGTATCTTTGCATTAGCACGTACAACCTACGGTATTGTTTTTCCCGCTCCGTATGGGTTGTGAATTGCTTCAAAATGTGTATCTTTGCATTAGCACGTACAACCGACTTTTCAATGACAAACCTATCCAAGTGGTTGTGAATTGCTTCAAAATGTGTATCTTTGCATTAGCACGTACAACAGAACTAATGATACCGAGATAAGCAGAACGGTTGTGAATTGCTTCAAAATGTGTATCTTTGCATTAGCACGTACAACTATAAAGGAGAATTAACAAGCGCATCACGAGTTGTGAATTGCTTCAAAATGTGTATCTTTGCATTAGCACGTACAACAGAGGGTTAGCATAATCAGAAGACCCGTACGTTGTGAATTGCTTCAAAATGTGTATCTTTGCATTAGCACGTACAACCCAGATTGCTCTAAAGTCAATCTAATCCATGTTGTGAATTGCTTCAAAATGTGTATCTTTGCATTAGCACGTACAACTGCTCTTCTATATTGAATGTACAATAATCGTTGTGAATTGCTTCAAAATGTGTATCTTTGCATTAGCACGTACAACAAGACCACCGCGAGAACCAAGAGCCTGTCCGTTGTGAATTGCTTCAAAATGTGTATCTTTGCATTAGCACGTACAACCTGCATATAGCGTGCAAAGTTTAGTAACCGTTGTGAATTGCTTCAAAATGTGTATCTTTGCATTAGCACGTACAACAGCTATTCTCTTAGAACGAGCATCTTCTTTGTTGTGAATTGCTTCAAAATGTGTATCTTTGCATTAGCACGTACAACCTTCGTGCTTCTGATTATCTTCGTAAGTAGTTGTGAATTGCTTCAAAATGTGTATCTTTGCATTAGCACGTACAACGAGTTTAACGCCTGCCCACTGATACCTAAGTTGTGAATTGCTTCAAAATGTGTATCTTTGCATTAGCACGTACAACACGTCCATCGTAGACATTGACCCGTTAACTGTTGTGAATTGCTTCAAAATGTGTATCTTTGCATTAGCACGTACAACTCCAAGTTTTAGCTTTATTTCTCGGCTCATGTTGTGAATTGCTTCAAAATGTGTATCTTTGCATTAGCACGTACAACAGCCTCAACCGGGGTTAAATCTTGTTCGTTGTTGTGAATTGCTTCAAAATGTGTATCTTTGCATTAGCACGTACAACAATAGTTCCCACAGAAGCAGACAAATACGCGTTGTGAATTGCTTCAAAATGTGTATCTTTGCATTAGCACGTACAACAATTTCTCCTGCGGCTAAAATAGGGTTATTGTTGTGAATTGCTTCAAAATGTGTATCTTTGCATTAGCACGTACAACTCGCATGTTAGAATTTGCAGTCAATTCACCGTTGTGAATTGCTTCAAAATGTGTATCTTTGCATTAGCACGTACAACCTGGACGCTTATGGGGGCAAAGCCCCCTATAGTTGTGAATTGCTTCAAAATGTGTATCTTTGCATTAGCACGTACAACAGGCGCATCATACTTTAACGAAAAGTTGTTGTTGTGAATTGCTTCAAAATGTGTATCTTTGCATTAGCACGTACAACTTACCGTTTTTAGCAGTAACAGTTGCATCAGTTGTGAATTGCTTCAAAATGTGTATCTTTGCATTAGCACGTACAACTTTTGCAAGATTTCTCCCGTAATCTCTTGGTTGTGAATTGCTTCAAAATGTGTATCTTTGCATTAGCACGTACAACTGCTATCGCTATGGGGGCAAAGCCCCCTATGTTGTGAATTGCTTCAAAATGTGTATCTTTGCATTAGCACGTACAACCGAGCATAACAACAGTAAGGCGCAAGGTGTGTTGTGAATTGCTTCAAAATGTGTATCTTTGCATTAGCACGTACAACAAGCAAACGACACCACCATTTTTATAAGTAGTTGTGAATTGCTTCAAAATGTGTATCTTTGCATTAGCACGTACAACAGAGAACGGAGCAGAGAGGGCAGCTACACTGTTGTGAATTGCTTCAAAATGTGTATCTTTGCATTAGCACGTACAACTACCACTTGAGATAATTCTGCATACGAAGGTTGTGAATTGCTTCAAAATGTGTATCTTTGCATTAGCACGTACAACATATATTCACGCCGCAGCTTCGTCGGTGTAGTTGTGAATTGCTTCAAAATGTGTATCTTTGCATTAGCACGTACAACAGACGTGAGAGTATCTGCAGTTGAGCAGAAGTTGTGAATTGCTTCAAAATGTGTATCTTTGCATTAGCACGTACAACTATTAGCAGAGACGAAGTCTGTATCATAAGGTTGTGAATTGCTTCAAAATGTGTATCTTTGCATTAGCACGTACAACAAAAAAGAAAATAGAATCCGCTCTGCAGAAGTTGTGAATTGCTTCAAAATGTGTATCTTTGCATTAGCACGTACAACTATACTCACGTCTCAGCTTAGTTGGAGTAGTTGTGAATTGCTTCAAAATGTGTATCTTTGCATTAGCACGTACAACGCTATCGCTATGGGGGCTTTCAGCCCCCTAGTTGTGAATTGCTTCAAAATGTGTATCTTTGCATTAGCACGTACAACAAGTCCTTTACCTGCAAGGTCACCAAGCTGGTTGTGAATTGCTTCAAAATGTGTATCTTTGCATTAGCACGTACAACAAGTAGTTTCACGCTGTTTAGAGCGGAAAGTTGTGAATTGCTTCAAAATGTGTATCTTTGCATTAGCACGTACAACATTATGACAAAATTCACCAAGGCAAACTGGGTTGTGAATTGCTTCAAAATGTGTATCTTTGCATTAGCACGTACAACAAATTCTTTAGGACTTACAGGAACAGTTAAGTTGTGAATTGCTTCAAAATGTGTATCTTTGCATTAGCACGTACAACCAAAGCGTGCATATGTTGACGCTTAGTATTGTTGTGAATTGCTTCAAAATGTGTATCTTTGCATTAGCACGTACAACACCAGCAATCAGAGAGAGAAGCAACAAAACGTTGTGAATTGCTTCAAAATGTGTATCTTTGCATTAGCACGTACAACTTGAAAATGTTCAGAGGGGTTACACTCCCAGTTGTGAATTGCTTCAAAATGTGTATCTTTGCATTAGCACGTACAACTATCATATGCACGTTGAGCAGCATCGTTGGGTTGTGAATTGCTTCAAAATGTGTATCTTTGCATTAGCACGTACAACTGCTGCTTCTCCTCAAACTCTTTGCGCTGCGTTGTGAATTGCTTCAAAATGTGTATCTTTGCATTAGCACGTACAACCACCAGTAGTTTCTTCAGCTGTTTTAATAGGTTGTGAATTGCTTCAAAATGTGTATCTTTGCATTAGCACGTACAACAAGCTATCACGAGTTGAGCGTTTACTCATGTTGTGAATTGCTTCAAAATGTGTATCTTTGCATTAGCACGTACAACATATACTCACGTCGTAACTTAGTAGGAGTGGTTGTGAATTGCTTCAAAATGTGTATCTTTGCATTAGCACGTACAACGAAGCTATCACGAGTTGAGCGCTTACTCATGTTGTGAATTGCTTCAAAATGTGTATCTTTGCATTAGCACGTACAACCGATTGACGAAACATAGCGTCAATAGTATCGTTGTGAATTGCTTCAAAATGTGTATCTTTGCATTAGCACGTACAACGGAGTTGAGCGGAAGTAACAAGACCATTTGGTTGTGAATTGCTTCAAAATGTGTATCTTTGCATTAGCACGTACAACTTAAAAGTTATATTTACCTGTATTACAGCAAGTAACAAGACTTTTGTACAAACAAAAAATGCAAAACAAAAGAGTCCTATCACAATGATGGGACTCTTTTTTAGAATAATTCTAGTTGCTGTCCTGGGGCATTAGGTTCTTGTGGCTGAGTTCCACGAAAAAGCTCTATCTCACCAAATTGTTTATCAGTAATGACCATAATACAGACATTACCAGAATTAGGCATAAACGATTTTACACGTTTCACATGAACATCTGCATTCTCTCTGCTTGCGCAATGACGAACATAGATTGACAATTGAAACATTGTAAAACCATCTTTCATCAAATCTTTTCGGAAGATAGTATAAGCACGCTTTTCCTTGTTTGTATTCGTTGGAAGATCAAAAAAGACCATCACCCACATAACCCTATATTCGCTAAGTCGTTGCATCAAAGAAAAGAAGGATAAGAAATTTCACGAGCTTCCCCATTATAGCACTTTGCAAGACTTGCAGCTGTTAAGCCTGCAGCAATCATCAATGGGCTACGCTTACCACCTATACTAACATCAAGAACTGGTATTGACAACATCTCCCGCTTTAATTCTACTGTCAAATCATCTGAAATTTCCATCTTTTTCATTGTCGAAATGACAAGGTCATCCACAAACGGACGATAAGGTTCCATAATATCATCTGCTAAACAATAAGCATTATAACGATTATGATGATGAATACCATAGACAGGTAATAGTCCACTCCCCACCAAAGCACGAGCAATCACAGCACGAAGTATTGCATATCCATAATTCAACAGATTATTAGGTGGAATACCATCCTTATCTCTTGTGAAACCATCAGAAAAGAGATTCTTCCAGTAATAGGCTGCAGCTTGCGCTTCGTGGTTATCAGCATCATCACTCCTGACTTTACGAGCAAGGACATGGAGCGGAACAAATGATTTAGAAGTATTCTTCTGTAAGCAATATGCTTGATTCTCTATCTTAGCTTTTACCGTTTGTTGCCACAGCTGTTTACGCAATGGAATTGCAGCTTCTATCTGATTACGAAAACGCTCCTGATGCAATGTATTACCAGAAAGAGGAAGTAACATTCCCGTAGGCATACATTTACTATCACAGGTAATTACTGCAGCAGAGTTGGCTACTAACTCTGCTAAAGCACCTTGTGTAATGGTTATCTGCTTATTATCCAATACCACCACACCAATATCTTCTATTGGAATCGTTCTAACAGTCTCTTGTTTTACGATATCAGGAAGTTCTGCTTTCTCCACTTCTGGAAGTCGGATAACCAACTGCCTATTACGAAGTGAGAGATAAGCAGGATTCCCAAAATATAAAGTTTTCTTTATCATCGGTGATTGAAGATTATCTTACCATTCTTAATAACAAAGTCACGATTCTCGCCCATAATAAGAAACTTTATTGTTTTAATACCACAACGAATGATATCAGGCAATTTCGTATAATCTTTAACAGATTCTCCCATAGCCTCTTTTACAACTAAATGATTTACCATCCTAACACGTAAGCCGTCATTTTCAAACCCATTTATCTTATATAATAATTTACTCAAGTTCACATTATCTAAATCGTACAATTCCTCAGGAGTATCCTTATAAAGCAATACCATATCGCCAGTGTGCAACTTATAATCAAGCATAAGTCGATTACCTTTCTTATCGGTGATAAACTCTGGAATATCCTCTATATCAGATTTACGATGACAAGAAATATCATACAAGCTATATATTTTAAACTCACGAATCTTACCATTTGTATAACAACACATTGCATACAAATCGCCGACTGCAGCATAGAAATAACGCTTATATTCTTTCTCGGATTTATAGGTTTGCTCTTTTATCTTCAAAGCATTTTTCTGCACAGTATTACATCTTATATGCCTTATTCTGTACAACTTTTTATCATCCTCACCATTCTTTCCTTTCTTTATCATATAGATTCCCTGTTCACAAGCATCCTTGAAAGATGTTTCTGCTGGGAATTGCCCTTTCATCAAAGCAAAAAGTTCCTTATCAACAATAGCTTTCTGAAGATCATCCCATGAAGCAAAGCCACTGTCTGCAGCAGATTTCTTATACTTTAATTCTCTACGTATTACAAATTTAATCGTAGGATTAATTTGAGGATGTCCCTCTTTCATCAGAACTTTTCCCTCCTTATCCCTTGCAAACTGTGTTATCGCACCATAATAACTTGCCTTATGGATTTCACCTCGCAAGGCATCACCAGTCTGCCATCGAGGACTATCCACTCCTCCAACTATATGTCCCTTCTTTCTCAACCGGCGACGAACTGGTGTAAGAGCTTGGTCCTTAATATGGTGGTTAATAATAATATTATCATTTATAAACGTACCAATTTCCGAAACATTATGTCCTATCCTACAAGCCTTAACTTCTTTATTAAGCTGATCTTTCAAGCCATCAAGTTCTTGTTTCAGTCCTGTCCTATCCTCACTACCAGAGAAAGATAACATCTTATTAATCTCTTCTATCTTAGCAAATAACTTCAGCATACGCTCTCTCTTTGCAGAAACTGGGATTATCGTCAGAGTTGTTGCGTCTATAGCATGATGAGAATGTAAGCTACGATCTTTCTTTTCGTCTACACTTTGTATACCAAGTATCTTTCTGAATTTAGCAGTTATGTCTCCTCGTTGCACATCTACATGTGGGAATATGCTCTTCAGATATAAAACTGCATGACGAGTTATAACTCGTGTATCGACAAGCTGACTGTTCTTAAATCCGTCTGTAACCTCAGTAACTGTGAAGCGTTCCAACTTCTTTTTCCAGTATTCCAGCTCCATTCCCCATAGATGCATTTCACGCATACATTGATCTTTACGGTCTTTATTCTGTGCCCTTCTTGCCTGCCCTTTCCAATATTCTACATTACGATTAAGACGCTCAACCCTATCTATCCAACGCTGTAGTTGAGATGTTATCGCAGGATACTCTTTACCATCTATAATAACAGCCTTATCATAATTCGGCATATCTGCAGGAATATGGTTTTTCTTTATGAAACGGTTGTAATGAGCGTCACACAAAGTCTGATTCATATCCGAACTGTCAAAACTGAGACTCTCTGGGATGGTATGCTCAATATCAAAAGCATTTGGATCAAAAAGATTTGATAGATTAATGGTACGCCCAGTATACATACACTGTCCTCCCTGCTCCAACCAAAATTTATACTTCTTTATATCCTTATTATAGGTCTTCGATTCCGTAAAGTAATCTACCTCACGTTGATCTATCACATACCGTGCCTTATCTATATCATCTGTACTTATAGTATCACGACGTTTCGGGTAAAACTCTTCAAGAATCTTCCTTATCTTTTCATTTTCGTCATGACGGATTCTATTGTAAGTATCCAATGCCCACTTTCTGTTAGCATCATTCAATTCACGTGCAGTCTCTACAACCACCCTTGTTTCATCTGGAGATATAAGCCCATCATCCAAGAGTTGATTTACTCTCTTTCTCAAAGTATTAAGCACTCTCAACACTGTAGGATTTTTTATTGCACCAATATCTGGATTACCCAGTCTTAAAGCAGAGCGATCCTTACCTGCAGAAACAGGACGATAAATAGCGATTTGTGACGGATGATATAACTTCTTCCATTGCTCTCCCTTAACCATTGGGAATCTCTTTACAAGATACTCTTCAAAGCACTCTCCTAATTTAGGAGATTCTACAAACTTACGCTCGTGATTTCTAAAGAAGTTCTGATACTTATCTCGGACTTTCTGTAAAATATCCGTCTGCTCGTCGGCATCCAACAAACTCCACTTCCTTGTACCTATATTACTCTCAATCTGTTTGATTATATCTTTTTCATCAGACTCATCTAATTGATAATCATAATTATGATCGGCAAAACGGTATTCTTCTGACGTTGATTTATACTTGGCTATGAGAGCATTAACAATATTATTAATCTGTTTTTCATGCCCAACCTGTGCTTCCACACGATGATAATCTTCAGTAACAGAAAGAATCTCCTCGTCAGCTATCTCTACAATCTCTGGAACCTTAGCAAGTAACACTGCATCAGAGTATTTCATTCCCAATATCAACATCTTATTGATATTACGGATAGCCTTCTGGCTCAACATAGCATAGCCTTGAGGTATTGCTGACCAGATACGGACAAGTTCTTCTGCTTTCTTCTTCTCCCACTTTAAATTATCTTGCGCAAAAGACAATACAGCTTCTGGTTCCTCCGCATCATAACAGAAGTGCCATATATCATTCGTGGAATAAGAAACAGTATGGAATGAAGCGTTATTCTTCCCATGCGCCTGTCTCTGTTTTTGCCCATCAACATGGAAAGACTCCCAATCCTCTCCCAAAAGTTTTCTGAATCGAGCTGTTATAGGACAACCAGCAACACTTGTACTGTCTTTATAATTAATAGTCTTGTCATTATAAGAGAAATGAACACCCAGACGCTTCTCAAGATACTTCCGAATATCCTCAAACTTAAATTCAGCTCTTACAAATGCTAAAAAGCAGTCATTATAAAGTTCGAACCGTAATTTCATAGGGAGTTGTTCTGCTTGTTCCTCTTCAGACATTCTGATCTTGATATTATTAATCAGTGTCCAAGCACGGAACTTCTCAAACAATGGATGCCCAATGGCACAACGTGGCTTTGTACGTTCAAGTGTACATTTACCCACATTGCCACGTTGCGAACGTAATGGACGTTTATAAAAGATTGTACCAATATTTTTCTTCTCACTAACAAGACGTTCATACAACTCTTTTTCTACTGACAAACCTTGCTGGAACTTAAAAATGGTTTCTATTTCTTGCTGAAATTGTGAACGTATTGCTCGATAATCATTATTGTTCCGTACTCTCACCCTTTCATCTTCTAACTGAGCAAAAGCAGCACCAACCGTCAAAAGGTTATTCTCCTTCATATAGGTAGATAGCCCCTTTGACAGTTTCTCTTCCGAAGCTTTCATTTCTCCAGCTACATCTGTAGATTCATCCGTAAGTGATTGCTTGCTATTAGTTTCCTGCTGTGACAGAGTCTCACCCTTACTGCTCTTAAACCCACGATGCTGAGCAATATGATACAAAGCACGACCCAATTTGTAACGTTCAATAGGCTGATCGAAATCAAACTGACGTGTAACAAGTTCTCGACGTAGTTGATATGGGCTGGAATAATCAGGTTTACCATCACCATCAAAATCCAAAAGTATCCACGCATTAAAATCCTTATCGTCTATAGGGTACTCTCTGAAGAGCCCTCTCTGTTTATCATAAGTGCTCCATCTCATTAAAGAATCAGGAGACATCGGACAATAACCGTACTTGATAAGTAAATCCAAGGTTGCCCACAACTTACGACGCCTTGCTTCATTCAACCCACGGCTTCTGCTATGCGCAGAACGCTGTGCTGCTAATGAATATTCACGTCCGTTACTTTCCTTATTAACGCTACTTCTGAAAATATCAGAAGAGAAAAACTCTAATTGCCCTTTCAAATCATCAGAGAGATCCAAATTTCTTACTGAAGAGCCAATAGAATTAGTACCAAGGTCTAAGCCTAAAACTTTTTGTGTCATATTTTTATGGTTTTGCTTGTATATTCAAAAAATAGTTGTAAATTTGCAACCAGATACACAGTGAATACTTTTCACAACAAGGCTATAAGCCGAAGATTTTTCTTGCACCCTGCGGACAACCGTAGGGGCTTTTTTATATTCTACTACAAGTTTACTACTCAGACTTCTTTAGGTTCTTAATTACAGCATTACTTAGTTTATTCTATAAATGCAAACTTATATAATTTTTCTCAAATTTCCAAATTAATGGATATTTTTATTAAATTTAGAAAATAACCAAAACATTCCATAGCTCCAAATACAATTCCATATCAAGTAAGCACCTATACACATTAATACAAAAACATATAATTAATTTAAGCCATAAGTTATACATAATTTGTTCTTTTTACTGTTTTGTTATATACCACAAACATGGTATTTCTCAAGTAATTAGGGCGTAAAAGGCATGATAAATAGGTCTTTTGAAGCATTATTTGAAATAAATACAAAATAATTCTTTGCGGTTTGAAGATAAATATATATCTTTGCCGACAAATCCAAATAATAGGGATAAAAATAGATTAAAGAAATAGGATAAGACTAAACTTAATCTATAAATTGAGGGATAATTCCACAAGCACAAAGTATAAATTCAAGACATAAAATTCAATAAAAAAACAGATTATGAATAAAGTAAAATTATTATTAGATTTCGTTCTTAATACCGCAGCATCGCTGAAGGGTACAGGTATTCATTTGATACGTATAGCTATCTTTATCATCTTCGTATGGATTGGTGGTCTGAAGTTCTGGAACTATGAGGCAGAGGGTATTGTACCTTTCGTTGCTAACAGTCCGTTTATGAGCTTCTTCTATACAAAGCAAGCACCTGAATATAAGGACTACAAACTCAAAGAGGGTGAGTTTGATAAGGTTAAGCATGAGTGGCATGAGGCAAACAATACTTATACATTCTCACACGGCTTGGGTATTGCAATCATGTCATTTGGTATCTTGACATTATTGGGTATATGGTTCCCAAAGGTTGGTTTTGTAGGCTCTGGATTGGTCATTATCATGACATTCGGAACACTATCCTTCCTTGTCACGACACCTGAAGTTTGGGTTCCAGACTTAGGTAGTGGTGAACATGGATTCCCGCTACTAACTGGTGCAGGTCGACTTGTCATCAAGGACGTATGTATTTTAGCAGGTGCCGTAGTTGTATTAGCAGACTGTGCACAGCGAATCTTGAAGAATAATAAGAGGTAAACGATTATAAGAAAAGGGGATGCTCAGTACATTCCCTTTTCTTTTTTATGTATATAAAGAGTAACACAGCCTTTAATCATCTGGAAGATACACATTCATTATAGTGCTTTAATCCAAATCAATCGTTGATATTACAAGGCAATTCAGCCTCAACACCATTGGTGTTTACCCTTAGCACATTATGTGCGGACCGTCAACACGACATGTGCGGAGCATCAATACGTTGGTGAGAGATGGTAAGAGAAGGAGGCATTATGCTCATTATAAGACACGAAAAGGCGTTAATAAAAAGCTCTTTCGAAAGCACGAAAGATTATTAAGCAAGCATACTCTATGATAAAACACACTGAGAAACACATCGGAAGCATAACTTTTCCACAAAGTAAATAAGATATTCTGTTACAATATCAGAGTATTTCGTTATCTTTGCAGACAAAGTAGAATCTAATGACTACAAGATATAACTTAGGGATAAAGAAGCATTTTCTTAGTAGCTGCCTTTGCTTGATATTATTATTTATCATCACAAGCTGCAAGGAAACAACTACTTCACGGTCGTTATCAGAGCAGGAATTTCACTATGATGACCGCTTGTCAACACTGGCTATAGATAAAAAAGGATACTGGATTGGCGGTGAGACGGGTGTTATATGGCATGTTGACGGACAAAACAGAAAGCGTTTTTACACAGGACTTGACCGCATCTATGACATTGAACGCGCCCCCAACCAGACTAATCAGATATGGATAGCATCACGTAATGCCGGTTTACAGTTATGGAACATAGCTGCCGACACGCTTGTCCACAAGGCGACCTTTGAGATTCCAAGCAAAGGTAACCGATACTCTCCATATAATATTGATATAGCAGACGGTACACTCTTTGTTGCCACCTCTCAAGGACTTTTCTCTATGCCGCTTAATCAACAGCAGCAAGGACTAAAACCCCTTTACCCTATTCATAAAGAAAAAACAGGTCAGTATTATGAACCTTTCTTAGTAAATAATCTCTGTCATGTCGGAAATAAGTGGCTTTTTGCAGCAACACAAGCTGGTGTTATAAGCATAAACCTCCAAAGGAAGAAGACAGAACTGCGTCATAAAGGGGAGAATATACGTAGTGTTGCTATTTATGATGGCAAACTTTATATCCTATCTGATAATCAGCTGACTATTGAAGGCTTTAATGGAGCTGATAGTAAGACCTTTTCGCTTCCTCAATCGGTTTTGTCCTTTTATAAAGCAAGTTCAACTTACTATTTTATCACTTCGTCCAGCATTCTTTTATCAGACAATTTAAAGCGTTTTGTTACTATTCCATTACGTAACAATATTCCAGACAATCCGCATCAGATATCCATTGCAGACGATGGCAATGGCTTTTCTGTGCTACTGACAAAGAATGCAGTATGGCGTATTCCACACCATCTTGGCTTCTTTAACGCTAATCCTCCGGTCGTCACTGCATGTCTTTCCGACAAATCTCTTATCTATGTTAATAATCAACATGAGCTATTCTGCCAGAAAGCAGGTGAACAGATAGCAAAGAAGATATACGACTTTGACAATGATGAGTTGCCAAAGGAGATGTATGCCAATGGTGAGGACATTTATTACTATAATTCTAATAATCAGCTATTCAGACTGAATCTTGGTAATCATTACCTGATTAATCAGCTCTTTAAGCGTCCACAACTGTTGGCGCAAACCAAGACACGTATCACCTCTATGGCATTTCTGCCAAAACAAAGTAAGATACTCCTTGGTGTGCAAGACTATCTATTATCCATTGATACCCAAAACGGTAAGACAGATACGATAAAGGCAATGGATAACAGATATATAACAGCTTTTCATCAAGTGAAAAACGGTGAAGGGATATATATTGCCACACTCAACCATGGTGTATTCTTTGGAAAGCATGAACAGATAAAACAAGTTGCAGGAACACAAGATAAAGTATTTATCAGTAGTCTACTGACATACGGTGAACAGAATCCTCATCTCCTATTGCTCACCAATCATTATCTACAGATTCAAGGTTCTGACTCTATTCAGACGGATGGAAGCTGTAGAATGTTCTGTATCAATGACAGTGTTGTCTATACGATACCAGAGACTGGCATCCATAAATATATCATTAAAAAGGGACGACTGATTGATTGTGGTAGTTACTTTGCAGACATCCACTTCAATGCTCAGGCAGGTGTTATCCTTGACAATACCTTATATATAGGCTCCGACCTCGGTGTTTTGCAGTTAATTCCAGGGAAGGAAGAGGTAGCCAAATGGGTAACCTTCGATAATAAAGTACCGAGTTTACAACTTATTGGTATCATTCTCTTTACCCTGATCTGCATTCTTGGTATTATCTTCATTAGCTATCGTAGGCATCAGATATTGACTTATCGCCAACTTCAGATGAGTAAAGACGACCTGCACCAACGGCTGGAAGCTTTAGAATCCTTAAAAGACAAGCTGACAGAGGCAGAACGCAATACGCTCGATAGTATTAATAATGAGATTGATAGCATTAATATCAGTTCACAAAGTCTGCGTAATAACAACGAACAGTTTGCAAAACTATCAGCACGAATAGCCCGACTAAACCGTGACACAGCTCTTCAGATGGTGAAATATCTGAATGAGCAAATAACTCGAATCCAGCAATTTGAGGTCTATGAACGTGACTCTATGGTGCATGAATCAGAAGAAGCACGCAATACAGACAATATTGAGGTTATCATTGAGCAATGCCGAAGGAATGAAGTATGGCTCAATCATATCCAAGAACTTAAAGAACGACTCAATAAATTCCATCGTTCTACTCAAGACACACTCGTGCTAAAAGGACTGAATGATGGTATGAAAGAGCGTCTTCATCATATTCTTAATGAATCAAAACAACATCCTGTGGCAGAAGTTTATTCTGATTTCATTGCTGTTAAGCATCAATACGAGAACATTTTCACGCAGGATGGCTTGAAGATCATTCGTAACTATATATCTGATAGTATCAAACAACTAAAAGAGTTTGAAGGCTATGAGATAATGACTAAGGCACTGTCGGACGAATTGCAATCGATAGAAAACGACATTGACAACCGCGACCGCATAGTACTCCTTCGCTTGTTACAGACGATTGATAATCGTATCAACCAAATAAAACATCTGAAGACACTACAAAAACTGATGCAAGATTATACTGCTGTACACGAGAATGTTGTGCAAGAGAATGAGGAAAGACGCATGAAAAAGTTTAACTCAAAACTCTTTGCTGACATCGACTCTGCTACACGTGACATCACTGACCAAATAGCAGAGGTGTCAGACGAGTTCTTCAAGAGTTTTGCCATGACAGATAAAGAAGTCTGCAAAGAGATATTCCACTTTACTGCAGCCAACAGTCAGCAGGTACGAGTCTTGATTTTGCTCCTTGCAATGCCACGAGTAAAGCGCACACTCTTACCAGGAATGTTAGGTATCTATGGCAACTTAAATCCTGTTGTCAGTCGTCTTTATCATAGTAAGATTGGTGATAATAAGGTAATTCTCACAGCCTATTACAACGAGAATCCAGCCAGTATCGTCTATTATATTTTAAAATTATCAGAATAAGAGTAATAACTGATAATCAATATATTAACAATAGTTGCATTCGTTTATTTTATCTAAAAAACGAGATGCAACTATTTTGTTTATAACATTTCTTCTACCTTTGTAGAAATATATTACTATTGTATTTTAATTAAACCATTTTATAAATTTAAAACTCTACCAAAATGACAAAGAAGACCTTAGTTGTTGGTTTGCTGGCAATGTTCTCAGTAACCACTTTCGCACAGACAGCGGCAAAGAAGATTAAAGACGTCCGTACACAACCAGACCTCTATTATCTTCAGGATGGACAGCAAGCAAGTTCACTTGAACTTCTTCCAGCACCTCCACAGCCAGGTAGTATTCAGTTCCTTTATGACGAAGCGCAGTACCAATGGGGTAAGATGCAGCGCAATACTCCTCGTGGTGATCAGGCAGCAGCTGATGCACGTGTAGGTGGTGACGGTGTTCCAAACGCTTTCTCAGAGGCTTTCGGTATTAAAATCAGCAAGGGGACAACTCCAGAGATTTATAAACTTGTTTTGAATATGCGTGAAGATGCAGGTGACTTGGCTACACGTAGCGCTAAGGATCACTACATGCGTGTTCGCCCATTTGCTTTCTATAATGAGATGACTTGTAACCCAGAGCAGCAGCAAGAGCTGTCTACTAATGGTTCTTATCCATCAGGTCACACTGCTATCGGTTGGGCTACCGCTCTTGTTCTGTCAGAGATTAACATTGATCGTCAGAATGAAATCCTTGAGCGTGGCTATCAAATGGGGCAGAGTCGTGTCATCTGTGGTTACCACTGGCAGAGCGATGTAGATGCCGCTCGTGTCATTAGTGCAGCGGTTGTAGCACGTCTCCATGCAGAACCAGCTTTCCAAGAGCAGTTGGAAAAGGCAAAGAAAGAGTTTGCTAAGCTGAAGAAGGAAGGCAAGATTGCTAAGAGTACATTTAAGACAGCTGACTAAGTCTTACGATATATAAGGTGTCATAGGAGTTAAGCCAGTAGGTTTACATTAACATTTTAGTTGATAGCTTAACTCCTCTTTGACTCTTTCTTATAGCTCTAACTCTTAGTTAAAAACCTAATTTATAAAAGATTGATAATAAAAATACCTTTATGAAAAGAATTATCCTTATTGCTACCTGTGCATTAATGACTTGTGCAAGTACCTTTGCTCAGGAAGAAGCAGAACCAAAGTTGGTAGTAAAACCAACAGGTCGTATCCTTATGGATGCAGGTGTTATGCACTCAACAGATGAGAAACTTGATAACCAGCTCAATGATGGTGTTGCTATTCCAGACGTACGTATGGGCGTAAGTGCCACATATGGTAAGTGGAAAGCAAAGGTTGACGTTGGTTATGCACGTCAAAGTCTTTCACTTAAAGACATTAGTCTCGATTATAATTTCAACAAAGAGAACTTGATTCGTATGGGTTACTTCGTACACCAGTTTGGTTTACAGAGTGGTACATCATCAAGTTTCAAGATTTCAATGGAAGAGCCATTGGCTAACCAGGCATTCTTCAACAGCCGTCTGATTGGTGCGATGTATGTTCATGCTGGCGAGAAGTTCCATGCTACTGCATCAGTATTTGCTGAGAATGACGCGATGAAGATGACAACCGACAAGCTCGGCAACGAGGCATGGGGTGCAATGACACGATTGGTATGGCGCCCATTAACTGAGCGTGGTAAGATTTTCCACATCGGTATCAGTGGTGCATATGAGTCTCCACGTTACAACAAGGATGCAACCATCAGCCATAAGTCTTACACGTTGAAGGCTCCATTCCCAACACGTATAGCAAATGTTGCTGCACAGGAGGCTAAAATCTCAGACGCTAAAGCACTGTGGAAGTTCTCTCCAGAAATGAACTTTGCTATTGGCAACTTCGGTTTCGAGGCACAATACTTCTACGTAGGCATCAAGCGCGACAACGCTATGCCAAACTATAACGCATGGGGTGCATATAGCAATGTACGCTACCTCCTCAATGGTCAGGGCTATACTTATACCAAGGCTGATGCGGGTATTGCTACTCCTGATCCAGGTTCTTTGGAGCTTGTTGCAGCTTACAACTACTCTACCTTGACTGATAAGGATGCTAATATCTTTGGTGGTAAGGTAAATGATTGGTCATTGACCTTCAACTACTACCTTAATAAGTATATGATTTGGCGTGTTCGTGGTTCTATCACTCGCGCAACAGATAACGCAGCATTCAACAATAACACATTCTCTATTCTTGAGACACGTTTGCAGATTAAATTCTAACATTAATTCAGAATTCATAATCCACAATTCATAATTATGATTACTTCAGATGCTTATGATAAGGGTGTTATCATTAACTATAGATAAATTACCTATCTTTATAGCAAACAATGGTAATCATAATTATGAATTGTGAATTATAAATTATGAATTAATCAAACTCTTACTACAATGAGAAAACTTAATTCACTCTTACTCCTTTTAATACTGACAATCATTTGTCCAGCATTAGCACAGGCACAGCTTCAGCGTTCTGAGGCGTTCAAAGGAAAATACAAACTAAAGGAAGTTGTTATCCTCTCTCGTCATAACATCCGCTCACCACTATCAACCAATGGTTCTGCACTGAGCAAGATGACTCCACACGAGTGGACAAATTGGTCATCTGCAGCCAGCGAACTGACACTCAGAGGTGGTGTACTTGAGACCGAGATGGGACAGTTCTTCCGCAAATGGACTATCGAAACGGGATTGTTTAAGGATAACTATGTTCCAACAATTGACGAAGTAAATGTCTATGCCAACTCTATGCAGCGTTGTATCGCTACTGCACAATACTTCTCTGGTGGCTTCATGCCAGTGGCTAACCTACGTGTGAACCACCGCTATGTGCCATCTAAGATGGACCCAATCTTCTTCCCTCGTCTTACAAAAAGTACTGAGGCTTTCCGTACTGAGGCTATGAAGCAAATCAATGCTATGGGTGGTAAGGAAGGACTCGTTGGTATCAACAAAGGTCTGAAGGAGAGCTACGACCTCATTGCTAAGGTCTTAGACATGAAGCAAAGTGAGTATTATAAGAAAGGAGAAATAAAAGACTTCGTTAATAACGATACACAAATTACGCTTGAACTCAACCAAGAGCCAGGAATGAAGGGTTCGTTGAAGAATGCTAACTCTGCTTCTGACGCCTTTATCCTCCAGTATTATGAGGAGCCAGATGGCATGAAAGCTGCCTTTGGTCATAAACTCACAACTGAGGATTGGACTAAGATTGCTAAGGTAAAAGACGTGTATGGCGACGTACTTTTCACTGCTCCGATTGTTGCTGTTAACGTGGCTCACCCACTTTTACAGTATATGTATGACGAACTGAACGACAAAGACCGTAAGTTTACATTCCTCTGTGGTCACGACTCAAACATTGCAAGTGTTGATGCTGCCCTTGGCGTTGAGGAATATTCACTTCCTAACTCTATCGAGAAGAAGACTCCTATCGGTTCAAAACTTGTCTTAGAGAAGTGGGTCGACGCTGCTGGTAAAGCTTATATAGCCGTAAACCTTGTTTATCAGAGTACAGACCAACTTAAGCAGATGTTCCTACTCGACCTGCAGCATGCTCCACAAGTATTCTCCTTAAAGTTGAAGGGTCTCAATCAGAATACTGACGGTCTTTATACTTTCGAAGATGTCAATGCACGTTTCCTTCAGGCTATTCGCGCATACGATGATATTAAGTAAGTGGACGAGTTGACAAGTGGACAAGTAGACGAGTTGCTTGTGAGAAAGATAGAAAAAAGGAAATGAGAATTTAACAAGCAACTTTCCTACTCTTAAACTCGTCTATCAATCAGCTTATATCCCATCTTCTACAGCGGTATTGTTGCTCCGCACGCCTTGTGCTGTTGGTTAGCACCACTCGTGCGAAGCCTTAGCACCACATGTGCGGAGCCTCAACACCTATCCTATTAAGGACAGAATAATGAAGAAGTGAACAAGTTTACTGTATAAAAAAGACAAAATAACAAAGTAAACAAGTAGATAGGTGAACCAGTTGCTTGTGTAAAAGATAAAAAAAGACATAATAACAAAGGACGTGAACAAGTTACTTATTAAATTATCACGTTACCTTTGTTACTATGTCCATTACCATGATACACCATCTTTTATTACAAGCAATTGGTTAACTTGTCTACTCCTTCACTTGTCTTCTCGCCTACCATATCTATACATCGTATACCCATCTGTTCCTTTCCCATCTCCGACATACCTGAAAGAAGAGGGAAAGGCACCCTTGACAATAGGCTCTGTAGTATACTCATAACCATAGGTATTAGCATCAACGCATATTACAAGCAAAGGATAATAAACATTCTTCTTATCCTTAGCATAATTCTCCATCCCATTGGTAGTTTCTTTATTCACATAGAAGGTCGCTATATCGACATCTTCCATAGGCTTAACATACTTGATAAGGACGGCAGAATCGCCTAAGGCGGCATAGATTTTATCATTATGCCGCCAATAAAAACCTATACGTTCATTCTCTTCCAGTTGCTTCCAATGCCCCCTTTCCTTATAATCATCATAAGGTTTGCAGGCTACAAGAAGCAATAGAATGATAAAGATATACCCTATTTTCATTCCCTTATAAACCTTTTGCCTCTTACAATTCATCTTTTATTACAAGCAACTGGTAAACTTGTCTACTTGTTCACTTGTTTACTAACCAAGATACTCATCGTCACGAACGAGTATTTTTTCAATCTTACCAACATACATCGTATGAAGGTCGCCATTAGGATAAGCCTGTTCAAAAACCTCCTTATCAATAAAACCACTTTCCTTTAGGTCTGCAGCATACTCTTTCTTACAAACAAGAACTAACTTAGCCTCCTTAAAATAAACACTATTATCAGCAAAAACCTTTGTCAATCCAGCTTTCTCTATCTTATTCTCATCACGTCCAGAAACAGAACCAAGATAAGCCATTTGCTTCTTAAAAGAGGCATCCATCACGCAAAGCGTAAAGTAATCTTCCTTATCTACAAAGGTCTTTGTATAGCGACTGGCACGTATATAGGCAACAACTGTTGGGTCGTTATGGCCCCACATACAGCCAATATGTCCCCAACTGATTGTCATCGTGTTACACCCATCCTGCTCATTACCAGCAGATAACAACATCCATTCCTTTCCTAAAAGGTTGAACGGATTGAACTTTAAATCTTTGTAACTAACTTCCTTCATCCTAAATAATCTTTATGTATACACATTAAACATTTATCAAATACAAAAGTAATACTTTTATCTGTTCCAACAAAGCACACAAGTGAAAAGATGACAAAGGAACAAGTTACCTATAAAGAAGACAAAGTAACATAAGAACACATTTAATGCATACAAGTTAACAAGTGAATAAATTACTTGTAAAGACGACAAAGTAACATAAGAATACTCTTTATTGCATACAAATTAAGAAGTAGATAAGTTACTTGTTATGTTATTACTCCTCCTCGTTCCTCTGTTACTGTGTCTTTCTCTGAGCAAACCGTTCTCTTATCAAACTACTATGTTACCCTGTCTTTCTCACAAGCAACTCGTTCACTCGTCTACTTGTCCACCCGTCTACTTCAACAATATCTGTAGTTTTTCCAATATAATATTTGTCAGTTTTTCACAAAATTCGTACCTTTGCAGTGATATTCTATCAATCATTCGCATTAAGTCGGGTGATTTATTATGATTAGTGGAGTTATATTTAGTATAAATTGATAAAAAGGTAGACAACAGTGGATTCAGTATATAACAAATTAATAGCATTAGGTATTCGCCCATCTGTACAGCGTGTAGCAATCATGAAGTATCTCGCTACTCACCACACCCACCCAACAGTGGAAGAGGTCTTTCTTGCATTGAAGAAAAAACTTCCTACGGTGAGCCGTACAACTGTTTATAACACATTGAGAATGTTATCAGAGCACGGAGCAGCATCAATGATTACTATTGATGATCATCGCGTATGCTACGACGGTATTACCGAGCCACATGCACACTTCTTCTGCAAGCGTTGTGAGAAGGTTTATGACTTTGAGGCAATGGAAATGCCACGCTATACTGGCGAAATTGGCAAGGGTTTTAGAATTGATGACACACAGCTTTACTATAAAGGTATCTGTCCTCACTGCCTTGAGACAATGAACGAGAAAGAGGAACTGAACTAAATTCCCTATAGCTGTAGGTCGCAACACTCATGCGAGTAACGGTTGAATTATGAATAAATGAAACTCAACCTCCCTAATTTATATATTTCTTTAAGATTTCCTTGTCAGTTCTAAAAAGAAGTCTTACCTTTGCGCCCGTGAACAAATTAGTAATGACATATCAGACCAATTCAGCACAGCAAAGAAATATTAGTTTCTTTGCCTTTTTTAGTGCTTTATATTTGGTAGTCTCAGATATTTTGCTAACACACACACACACACACACACACACACACACACACACACACAGGCGCTACTAGCGTTTAATCACACTTTTTTTCTTCCATCCTACGCGCGCGCGAAGCGTGTCGTAACGCTTGTAAACAAAGGACTTCACGGAGTTTCCTTTGTTCGCTTTTTTGTGTCCATTTGCGAGCTATTAAGAAAGCAAAATAAGAACGTTTTAAGCACTGATTTTATCACAAAAGATAATTGTAATTCTCTGATAATAGTTTGTTTTCTCTCGTTGATTTCTCGGGCAGGCAGCAGTAACATGCTGTCTGTCTGTAGAGGGGGAGAGGGCAGGCTGTTAAGAGGAATAGATAATGAGCTTATCAGGATGTATATAATAAAAGGTGAGCAACAAAGCCACATAGAGAGTAAATAACAACTATTTTAATCAAATCAAAAAGATGATGAAAACAAAAGAAAGAAAAGTCTATCTCGTGCCACAGTGCCAGATAGCAAAGATGAGTGAAGAAACTAGTCTTATGGCTACCTCTTTCCCCAGCCAGCACAATCCTGGACATCACGGCACCGGTCCATCAAGTGCTAAAGCTGTAGCTGAATGGGAGGATTTAGAAGAGAGCAGCAAGGGTACTTCTTCTGCATGGGAAGATTAAGCAAGAGAGTTATTAACAGAAAAGAAAACAGAATCAAAAAAGAAGAAACAGACAATGAAAAAGAATTCGTTTAAGACACGCCTGTTATCATTTGCAGCTTTCTGCGGGCTAGCGTTAGCGTTTGCTTCATGTGCCAATGAAGACGTAGCACAGGGCACAACAGGCACAAACAATGAGAATGACAAGAATCTTACTACCTTTGTTGCGGGTGACGAGGCAAAGACCCGTACCACGATGGATTATAGTACTGGTGCTTTCTATTGGGAGGCCGGCGACAAGATTTGGGTGAAAGATGATGACGGTACTTGGCAGCAGAGTAACAATGCCCCAGCAAGTAAGGAAGCATCCTTTAAGTTTAAGGTACCAGGCAAGTTCAAGAACCATACAACCTACAAGGTTTATTATCCTGGCAAGAATGGTAATCAAGATCAAGTAACTATCTCTGCTGCCCAAAGTCAAGCAGAACCAAATAACACCGATCATTTCGGTGAGTCAGGTGACTGTGGAACGGCCGATGCTTCTAAGCAGCCGAACGGCTCGTTTGCTTTTGCACTTGATCACCAGGCAGCCATTCTTGTCTTTCAGCCTTATACAGGTAATACAGTTCTTAACGACTGCTATCTAACAAAGATAGAAGTTACCTCTGACAATGACATCACTCACACCTACACACTTGACCCAACTACAGGTGAGTTGACAGGTACAGGCAGTGGCAAGCAGATTACCCTTAATACTATCGGTAGCGGTGCTTACACTAATGGTTTCCCTTTGACAAATACCTCTGCTAGTGTAGCAACCAACGGTGCTTACATGGTGATAAAGCCAGGAACTCATATTTTAAAAGTGCGTTACTGGGTGAAGGATATTGTGACCAACGTGGAGGGAGCTATTACGAAGACCCTGAGTGCTTTCAATTATGCAAAGAATACCTACTATGACATGACTGCCAATCTCGATGTGCCCAATTATGATGGTAATCATTACTGTATGTGGGATGCGAAAAAGCAGTACTGGGATGGCTATGAATGGACACACAAAAATCCACTTTGGCAGCCAACACTTAAAGATCAGAGTTCAACCTTCTATCCACAGAACAATACCGATCCTCGTTATAAGAATGAAGCTAGCGGAGGATCACGTCTAGATGCTAGTTTTTTCTGTGCTTCTCTCCCTAATCTTAATGAGCTGGTATGGTATACTCTAAAGGGAGAACCTCATTGGGATGACGGAAGACTGTGGACAACGATGGGACATTTATATAAAAGCGGTATATGGATTAAGAAAAAAGCTTTTATCAGTGGATTCTCTTCTGTAGTAGGTCCTGATGGAGTAACGGATTATCGTACGGTTAGTAGCTTATTCTTAAGTAATCCTCCTTCTCACACTCCTCTTTCTGACTCTGAGATAAACCAGTTCTTTTTTCTGCCTACACTAGGTTATCTTTATGATGGAAAGCTAAAGGATCTTGGTGTTGAAGGTGACTATTGGTCTTCCAGTGGCAATCCATTGTATAATACTGAAGCTGGGCTCATACGCTTTACTAATAATAGTTTCGATGTTTATTATTATGGGCGTAAGTTTGGGTTCATAGGACAAAACTTATTTGAGTAAAAAGAGAACGCTCTTCACGCACTCTCTAAACAAGTACTTTTTGTTTGAAAAAGAGTGATGAAAAAGACTAACTGGATAAAAATAGAAATAAAACCATGATACATCTATAGATGATGAGTGTCTGTAGATAATAATTATTAACTAGCCGAGAACTGAAATATGTTTTCATGACGGAAGTATATTCTGTGGGGCACGAAAGTATATTTCGTGGGGCACAAAAGTACATTTTGTCAGCCACGAAAGTACATTTCGTTAATGTTAACACTTCGGTTCTCGGATTAAAATCTTTTAACCATGGCATTTTATAAGAAAATTAAGATGAAAGTGAACGGTAAATGGTATCCTAAATCCGTTCTGGTTGTAACGGCTGCAACGACGGAGCAGGTTGCGAAACGTATTGCTGCGGAGTCGACAGTAAGTCCGGCTGACGTGCGTGCGGTGTTGACGGCGTTAGGCAGTGTGATGGGCGACTTCATGGCACAGGGGCGGTCGGTAAAACTTGACGGTGTAGGTTCGTTCTATTTTACGGCGATTACTAACAAGAACGGTGTTGACACTGAAAAGGAGGTTACGGCTAACCTTATCAAGGGCGTTCGCGTTCGTTTTCTCCCTGAAACACGCTATCGTGGTGCTGGCAAGGGTCGTGTTTCTACGCGCGGTTTGTCGGATGTGGACATTGACTGGGAAGAGTGGAAAGGCGAAGAAAAGGAAGAGAAGAAAGAGAAAGGAAAGAAAGAAGGCGGCGGTGGCCCTGTATCTGGATAACCCCTTTCCCAGTCTCTTCCTGAAAAGAGAGTAGCCTAGCGGTGTATAGGCTAGAATGTAAAAGAGGATGTGCCAATAATGACGGCACATCCTCTTTTTATTATTTACTTTTCAAAAACTTTTTTCCTATCAATCCGATTGTTTCTTGCTATTTTTATTGCATCTCTGTCCAGTACTTTGTACATGAGAGGAATTTAAGGCCTTCTTTAGTAAAGACAAAGATAAGAATTCCGCTTGATTTTAACAAAGTAGAAAAGTCAAGACGACTTCATTGTTATTCTGATGAAAAAAGTGAAGAAGAAACAGAAGTCAAGATAAGTTCATAAAAAAATATTGGTGTCCGATAAAACTTTTTGGGGTTATCTGTGTTAGATAAAATAGACTTAAACTTATGATTTCATTAATTTATCTGGTTATTATAGGTCTTTCCTTATCAATATAAGCACATTTTATAATGCTTACAATTTGAAACTGAAAACCAAGCCCTTGGATAAGTAAAACGGCTGCAACACTGATGAATAAAGATATACAGAGCTTTCAGTTTATTTTTACCGGACAGCAATAATTCGATATATTGGAAGGCCCTTACATCTTACTCCTTAAAGCATTCGTACATAGCGTTTGAAAACACACCCTAATACTGCGAACTAACGAGATAAACATCCGACAAGATAAAGATAATCGGTAACACTACACAAAGAAGATGCTTCTGTTATTTACAAGATTATTGTAGATATTCGACATAACATTTGGAGATATTAAGTATTTTACGTATATTTGCAACGTAAACAAGCACAAATACGTCATTACATGATATTAAGAATAACCGTCGAGAACCTACTCTCATTCAAAGAAGAAACTCAAATCAGTTTCGTTGCAGGTAAAAGTGATAAACACTCTGAACAGGTTTGCCGCGCAGAAAAGCGTGACGACATCTCTGTACTCAAAGCGGGTATCATCTACGGGGCCAATGCTTCGGGCAAGAGTAACATCATCAAGGCTGTTGATATACTACAGAAAATTGCGCTGGAAAGCGTCCCTAAGAATGAAGTAGAACCTTTCAAACTTGCTACGTTAGGGAATAGACCTTCAAAGGTTGAGATGGAATTTAAGGTGGGCAAGAAATATTATGCTTACGGAGTAGAGTTCTCTGTCAAGGGAATTGCCGAAGAGTGGCTGTTTGAAACCAACAGTCGTTCAGACATGGAAGTATTTACACGTAAGGTATCTGCTGATAGCAATGATTTTACCTTTGGTTCCTTCACTGCGAGCGAAGAAGAGAAACAGCTTGTGAAGTTCATCAGCATGAGTACTCCTAAGAACGATAGTTTTCTTTCAGAATATATCAAACGAAATGGCAAAGGCCTTAACGCCATCACTGAGGTCTATCGTTGGATGAAAGAAAACCTAAAGATTATCTTCCCAAAGACAAGGTTTGAAGGCCTGTCTATCCGTGTGGAAAAAGACAAACAGTTTGCTATTGCCACAAAATCACTCCTTAACTATTTCAATACGGGCATTGTTGATATACGACGAGTAAGGGTGGCTAAGGAGAACTTAGAGCTACCCAAGGAACTTGTGACAGACATTCTTGCAGAAGCAGAACCTGGTAAAGGGATTGTAGTCGCCTCTCCCTCTAATTCAGCCATCTATTTCTTTGAGTCTGAAAAAGACGGAACTATGTCTATCTATAAGCAGAATACCATCCATAATGGTGAAGATAATAGAGAGATAGCATTTGAGATGAACGAGGAGTCTGATGGGTCTATAAGGATCATGGACTTCATCCCTATGCTCATTGACCTGCGTCTGAATGAGACGGTCTATCTGATTGATGAGATTGACAGAAGTATGCACCCGATGCTTTCACAGAAGATTCTTGAATATTACTTCAGTCACCTCACAGCTGACAAAGACACCCAACTCATCTTCTCTACACACGAATCAAACCTGCTAAACTTAGACTTGATTCGTGCTGACGAGGTGTGGTTTGTTGAGAAAGATGCTGTTGGAGCCTCTCATTTCACCTCCCTTGCAGAGTACAAACCAAGGGAGGATGTTCGTAAGGGATACCTACAAGGTCGGTATGGGGCTATCCCCTTCTTTGCACCTATTAATAGTCTAAAGTGGTAAACAATGAGAAAACGCAAGAGTTTTGAACGTCAGGAAGGTATCAAATCAGGCCGCCTGGTAGTCATTGCTGCAGAGGGTAAGGATACTGAAAACATCTACTTTGAAGAGATGAAAGCCTCTATGCATGCCCCTGGTGTACATGTAGAGGTATTGCGTAGAGGTACGAATGAGTCCAGTCCAGAAGAGGTATATCGACAGATACAAGGCTTTGTTACAGAATATGATATTGATGAGGACGATCAGTTATGGGCTGTTGTTGATAGAGACAAGTGGACGGAGAAAATGCTGTCTGAGGTTGCTATGAAATGCTCTCAGAACAGATTTTTTAATTTCTGTGTCAGTAACCCTTGTTTTGAACTATGGCTAATTCTGCACCTTGAGGATGTGGAACGCTATTCAGAAGAAGACTGGAATGATCTGTCAGAGAACAAGAAGACAAGCCGGAATGGTGACACTTGGACCAAGAAGAAACTTCGTTCGCTCATGGGAAGCTATCGTGAATCGAAATACGAGGCCGCAACTCTACTCCCTAATATTGAAAATGCAATCGCAAGAGCAAGCAAACTGGACATCAAACCAGATGATAGATGGCCACAGACCATGGGTACCAGAGTCTATCTCCTTGTTAACAGTATCTTAGCTAAGGACCAACAATAAAGTTCTCGCCCAAGGAAGTGCAATAGAGAGAAGATATTATCTTACACCTAATCGAATTCATCTATTATTTCAAAGAGGGCTAACATGGTCTCTGTGAGGGCTTAGCATACATATAAACGGTAAAGATGACAAGCCATACCTATTATTAGTATCATTACACTATACGCCCCAAAACGACAAAACACACCTTGTATAGCAATAGACACATTAGGACACAAGAAATGTAATTCAAGCTGATACTTTGCATGAAAGAAAGTGCATTGTCTTTCATATAATAAAAAGTTTGGTAGTTTCAGTTGTTATTTGTATCTTTGCAGGTATTTAGAAAATAAGCAAAACAATTAGATAGTATGGCAAAGAAATTCGCCGAGCACAAGGGACTTGACCTTGTTAGCACAAATCAGGAAGTATTGAAAGAGTGGGAGAAGAAAGATATCTTCCTCAAGAGTATTGATGAGCGTAAGGGCGAACCACAGTTCATCTTCTTCGAGGGACCTCCATCAGCTAATGGACATCCTGGTATTCACCACGTATTGGCACGCGCAATTAAGGATACTTTCAACCGCTACAAGACTATGCAAGGTTTCCAAGTGCATCGCAAGGCGGGTTGGGATACTCATGGATTGCCTGTAGAGTTGGGTGTAGAAAAAGAGTTGGGTATCACAAAGAAAGATATCGACAATCACGCATCAGACAAATATATCTCAACAGAGGAATACAATCATAAGTGTCGTGAGAATGTAATGAAGTTTACTGCTGAATGGAAGCAGTTGACAGAGGAGATGGGCTATTTTGTTGATATGGAGCATCCATACATTACTTACGATAATAAATATATTGAGACACTGTGGTGGCTTCTCAAGCAACTCTATAACAAGGGTTTGCTGTATAAGGGCTATACCATTCAGCCTTATTCACCAGGTGCAGGTACAGGTTTGTCAAGTCATGAGTTGAACCAGCCTGGTTGCTATCGTGATGTAAAGGACACTACCGTCACAGCACAGTTTGCTATCCCTACAGAAGACTGGAAAGCATTGGCAGAAAAGGCTAATTTACCTAAGGAGACATGGGGTAAGCCTTGCTTTGTTGCATGGACAACAACCCCTTGGACATTGCCTTCAAACGTTGCACTTTGTGTTGGTCCAAAGATTGAATACGTTATTGTTGAGACCTATAACCCATACGATGCCGAGAAGTTGACACTCGTTATGGCTGCAAGTCGTGTAGCTGCCTATCTGAAGTCAGAAGGTGAGATTACCGATGGTGGCGAATTACCAGCCTACGATCGTGGTGACAAGTATGTTCCTTATCGTATCGTAGGTCGTGTGATGGGTACAGAACTTGAAGGCTTACACTATCAGCAGTTGATGCCTTGGGTAAAGCCTGTTGAGCAGACAGGTGACTTTGCACCAAAGTTTGTGAACGACTATGCTGCAGCTCACCCTGAGAAGGTGTTTACAAGCGAAGATGGTCGTGATAAGTTTGTGGAGATGGAGAGCGAGGCTTTCCGTATCATCCTTGGTGATTACGTCACAACAGATGATGGTACTGGTATTGTACACATTGCTCCTACCTTCGGTGCGGACGATGCTAAGGTGGCAAAGGATGCAAATATCCCAGCACTTTATCTGATTTCAAAGAAGGGACAGACTCGTCCAATGGTTGACTTGCAGGGTAAATACTTTACTATCGACGAGTTAGACCAGAACTTCGTTAAGGCTTGTGTAAATGAGAAAGCATATGGTCACCACGCAGGCGACTATGTAAAGAACTCATACGACCCACGTTTCAACCCTGATGGCGTATGGGATAAGAAGGCTTCAGAGAAGAAAGAAGACCTGAACATCATTATCTGTATGGAGATGAAGCAGGAAGGTACAGCTTTCAATATTCAGAAGCACGTACACAACTATCCTCACTGCTGGCGTACAGACAAGCCTATCCTCTACTACCCTCTCGATAGCTGGTTTATCAAGGACACTGCTAAGAAGGAACGCATGGTAGAGTTAAACAAGACTATCCGTTGGCAACCAGAATCAACTGGTACTGGTCGATTTGGCAACTGGCTTGAGAACTTGAATGACTGGAACCTCAGCCGTTCTCGTTTCTGGGGAACTCCATTGCCTATCTGGCGTGATGAAAACCGTGGCGAGAAGTGTATTGGTTCTGTAGAGGAACTTTACAACGAGATTGAAAAGTCTGTTGCTGCGGGTATTATGGAGAAGAATCCACTGAAAGAGGCGGGCTTCGTTGTTGGTGATTTCAGCCAAGAGAACTATGATAAGATTGATCTTCACCGTCCATACGTTGACGATATCGTCCTCGTAAATGATGAAGGAAAGCCAATGCATCGCGAATCAGACCTCATTGACGTTTGGTTCGATAGTGGTTCTATGCCATATGCGCAGCTCCATTATCCATTTGAGGGTGAGATTAATGCTGAAGGCTTGAAGGCTACGGGTAAGACTGAGGCTGAATATCGTGACCAGTTGGTACACTCATGCTATGAGGGTATAGCTGTTCCACCAGCATTCTTCCCAGCAGACTTCATTAACGAGGGTGTTGACCAGACTCGTGGTTGGTTCTTCACACTCCATGCAATAGCAACAATGGTGTTTGACTCAGTTGCCTTTAAGAACGTGATTTCAACAGGTCTTGTGCTCGATGCAAAGGGTAACAAGATGAGTAAGCACGTGGGTAACGTTACCAACCCATTTGAGATGATGAATAAGTATGGTGCTGACCCTGTACGTTTCTATATGATGACGAACAGCGAACCATGGGATAACTTGAAGTTCGACCCAGAAGGTGTTGACGAGTGTCGCCGTAAGTTCTTCGGTACCTTATATAATACGTATAGTTTCTTTGCTCTTTATGCAAATGTTGATGGCTATGATGCTACGACATGTGAGGCGGTGAAAGCTGAGGCACCAGAGATTGACCGTTGGATTATCTCTAAACTTAACTCACTCATCAAGGGTGTAACTGCTGAGTTAGAGGATTTCGACCCAACACGTGCAGGTCGCCTTATCGACTCATTTGTGAACAACGACCTTAGTAACTGGTACGTTCGTCTGAACCGTAAACGTTTCTGGGGTAAAGAAATGAGTGCTGACAAGAAGAGTGCATACGACACATTGTACACTTGTTTGATGACCGTTGCACGTCTCTTGGCTCCATTTGCTCCATTCTATGCTGACCAACTCCATTCAGACTTAGGTGGTAAATCAGAAAGCATCCACTTGGATCGCTGGCCAGTAGCAGACGAGTCTGTTATTGATGCAGACCTTGAGGCACGCATGGATATGGCACAGCGCATCACATCAATGGTTCTCGCGCTGCGTCGTAAGGTGAATATTAAGGTTCGTCAGCCATTGGCACAGATTATGGTTCCTGCTATCGATGCAACTCAGAAGAAACACATCGAAGCTGTAGCAGACCTTATCAAGCACGAGGTGAACGTTAAAGACCTTACTTTCGTTGAGGGTCAGGGCATCCTTGTTAAGAAAGTGAAGTGTAACTTCCGTGTCATGGGTAAGAAGTTCGGTAAGCTAATGAAGCAGGTTGCAGCCCAAATGGATGCTCTTTCACAGGAAGAGATTGCTGCATTGGAAGCTGCAGGCGAATTCAACTTCGAGTTAGAAGGTCAGCCAATCAAGGTAGAGGCTGCAGATGTTGAAATCATCTCAGAAGATATCCCAGGCTGGTTGGTAAGCAACGAGGGTAACTTGACCGTTGCACTTGAAGTTGAACTGACAGAAGAACTCCGTCGTGAGGGTATGGCACGTGAGTTAATCAATCGTATCCAGAACCTCCGTAAGGAGACTGGTCTTGAGATTACCGACCGCATCTCTGTCATTATTGAGCCACAAGCAGAGGCAGCAGCAGCTGTAGAGTCATTCGGCGAACTGATTAAAGCACAGGTTCTCGCTAATGACATTACACTTGCAGAGAACAATGGAACAAATGTTGAGTTTGACGAATTCAACCTCCATATAGAAATCAAAAAGAACTAAATACATCGTTGGGGTGTACGAGTCGTGCATCTATAAGCTAAGAACAATAGTGGACGTGTTTCGTACACGTCCCTATTATCAGGCTTTCGACAACCTCAAAATATTACAGATTAATTTCATAACCTAATTCAATTCTTTACTTTATGGAAACTAAGAAGCGTTATACCGATGAGGAGCTCGAGGAGTTCCGCACGATAGTAAATGACAAGTTGGCGATAGCCAAGTCTGACTACGATGAGACGATGAAGATTCTGATGAACCAGAATACAAATGACGTTAATGACACATCACCAACTTACAAGGCGTTGGAAGAAGGCAGTTCTAATCAGACTAAGGAAGAACTCGTACAGATGGCACAACGTCAGCAGAAGTTTATCCAATCTCTTCAGGCTGCACTTGTCAGAATCAATAATAAGACTTACGGCATTGACCGTATCACTGGAGAGCTTATTCCAAAGGAAAGACTGCGCATAGTACCACATGCAACACTGAGCGTAGCATCCAAGATGGCAAATAAAAATCACTAATGAGTAAACAGAAAAAACAAAGCTTGATAGCCACCTTGCTAATTATTCTATTGATTGTGATAGACCAGATTATCAAGGTTGTTGTCAAGCTTAATATGAATTTAGGCGAATCTATCCATATCTTCGATTGGTTCCAGATACAATTTATCGAGAACAATGGTATGGCATGGGGTATGGAATTAGGAAGCAAACTCTTCCTTAGCGTCTTCCGTATCGTTGCCATTGGCTTCCTTATTTGGTACATTTCTAATCGTATCAAACACGGAGCAAGAATGGCTTATATCGTTGTCTTGTCTATGATAACTGCGGGTGCTGCGGGTAATATCTTTGATTCTCTCTTCTATGGTCAGCTCTTTACTGCCTCTACACCCTATTACATAGAAGGAGCCACACCAGCTACCCTCGTCTCGTGGGGAGAAGGCTATGCGCCTGTACTGATGGGTAAGGTGGTAGATATGTTCTATTTCCCACTCTTCCACGGCACATTCCCAGACTGGTTCCCACTCTGGGGTGGAGAGTCATTCACCTTCTTCTCACCAATATTCAACTTTGCAGACTCCTGCATCTCTGTAGGTGTCATCACGATTATCCTTGCTTTTCGAAAGGATTTCAATGGTTGGGTACCAGCTAAGGACAAGAAGGTTGCTGATAAAGAAAACATTACTGATAATCAGTAGATAGATAATGAGAAGTAAATATCTGGTTCGTTTCTTCGCCACTCTTTGTTGGTTACTGCTTGCATTCTTCGTTGTAAGCTGTAAACCTTCTATCCCTTCAGAGTATATCCAACCTTCAGAGATGGAGGATATGCTCTACGATTACCACCTCTCTATGGCAATAGCCAATCGTGAAGGCTATACAGATGTCAGACAACAAGCTTTTAAACTCGCTGTGATGAAGAAGTATGACGTATCGGAAGAGAAGTTCGATAAGTCTCTTCAATACTACATGCGACATACCGAGAAGCTACATGACATCTATGTTGAACTCAGCAAACGACTGGAAAGTGAGGCGCGTGCACAGGGTGCATCAGAGAGTGAGTTGGCTCAGTATGGTGATATTACTTCAAAGGGAGATACTACTGACATCTGGCGTGGTAACCGTACATTAATACTCTCTCCATATGCTCCCGTAGACCGTGAGTCCTTTGAAATGAAAGCAGACACAGCCTTCCACAAGGGCGACCGACTCCTCTTGAGTTTCGATTCACAGTTTATCATTCAAGATGGTATGCGTGATGCGATTATCATGATGGCTGTTACTTATTCAAATGATAGTATCGTCACACAGTACCAGCATATTACGTCAGACTCCCACAATACGATGACGATTGATGCTGGGGATTCTTTGCGCATCAAGAACATTCGTGGCTACTTCCTAATGTTGAAGGGACAACAGCCTACAACTACTTTCAAGATGCTTATCCTCAATAATATCCATCTTGTCCGTATGCATGTTCGAAAGCAGGAGACAACACAACCAACTGATTCTTTGAAAGAGTCCGACCCGATTAGAACGATTGGTGGTGAACCTGTCAGTCCTCCAACAGACCCTAACCAGCCTGTAGGACCACCAATAAGAACACCTGCTGACGCAATGAAAGAACGAGGAATACCTACCAAGCCCGATAAGTTATGACCGACAGGAAAAAGTCGATAAGACGTATCGGTGCTAACATCATTGAAACTTCGATGGGCGTTATAGAACAAGGAATTGTCGTTATTGAAGACGGCATTGTTCTCAATTCCTATCCATTCATAGAGGAAGAACCGATGACGGAATGGACAACAGGTACTATCACCATACGCCTCGACAGTGATGGTAAGCCCAGAGCCTACAAAGACAAGCAATTACTGAAATGATGCTGTAGTCTTACCACGAGGAAGACTGCAGACACACCTGTAAAAAGAAAGAATCTGATAGCCAATGAGCTTGTTATTAAATATTTTATTATCCATACTCCCTTTCGGTTCACCAGTTCACGTTCCAGTGCAATTGGCAGGCAACTTTGGAGAGCCTCGACCTAACCACTTCCACGGAGGTATTGATATCAAAACCGAACGTGAAGTAAATCTTGGCGTCTATTCAATTGCTGATGGCTATATTTCAAGTGCTATCGTTGAGAAATATGGCTATGGCCGTGCTATCTTAGTCACCCATCCCAATGGATATACCAGTTGTTATGTCCACCTCAATCGCTTCACACCACAGATTGAAGCCGCCGTACGTAAATGGCAATACCAGCATCAACAGTTTGCTTGCGACGTTAAATTCCGACCAGGAGAGTTCCCTGTAAAGAAAGGACAGTTCATCGCTCTTAGCGGTAATACAGGTTCATCACAAGGTCCACACATCCACTTAGAGATGCATAAGACTACAAATGGCAACCTTTACGACCCACTCAATTTCTTAAAGGCTATCGTTAAAGACAAGACCGCTCCTGCTGTTTATTCATTTAAGTCCTATCCTCAACCGGGAGAAGGAGTATTCCAACACAGTTCAGACTCACGTATCTTCACATTTGACAAAGGACATTTCCAAGCATGGGGAAAGGTGGGCTTTGGTATAAGAGCCAGTGATCACATGGACTCTGTATATAATAATTTTGGAGTAAGATACACACAGTTGTATTGTGATGGTAAATTGGTTTTCTCCTCTGATGTGAACAATATTCCTACAAGTTGCCACAGAATGGTTAATTCGTGGGGCGATTACGACCACTTCCTTTCTACAAAGATTTGGTTTATGAAGTCTTACATCGAACCCGGTAACACACTCCCTATCTTACATGCAGGAGCTAACAGGGGTATTATCAACTTCAACCAGCAACGTGACTACCACCTTCGTTACGTCATAAAAGACGTCTTTGGCAATCAAACAATAAAAGAATTCACTGTGAGGGGCGAGGCAGAAGCTATTCCAATAGTTCATCTTCCAGACGGCACAAGTCCACTCTATTATGCCAAAGATAATAATTTTGAGGCTGAGGGAGTACGACTGAACATCCAGAAGGGCTTACTTGCTAAGAACGGTTGGCTACAATTACGACACGGCAATACAAGCAGCGCGCTGTCT
The DNA here is from genome assembly GCF_018127925.1 of Prevotella melaninogenica. Taxonomy (NCBI): domain Bacteria; kingdom Pseudomonadati; phylum Bacteroidota; class Bacteroidia; order Bacteroidales; family Prevotellaceae; genus Prevotella; species Prevotella melaninogenica. The sequence goes on from NZ_CP072347.1 coordinate 1,336,581, forward strand.
ATGGCTTATAGTTTCTCTAAAGCAGCATATCCACTCTTCAATTATGCACAGATAAGTATTAAGCCAACTGGTATGATACATAATCCGAAGAAGTTATATGTTGCGATGCGTAACAGTTTGAACGCTGACGCCCCAGCATCCTATTGCGGTGGAACATATGCGAATGGTTGGGTTACAGGACGGATGCGTGAGTTAGCAAGCGCCTACTTCCTTGCTTACGATGAGACCCCACCAACGATTACACAGTTGAATCTCAACCCACGCAACCTCTCCTTTAAGATAACTGACACAGGCAGCGGTTTACAAGGTTACAAGGCTTACCTCGATGGGCAGTTTATTCTGTTGCAGTTCGGAAAGAACAAAGAACTATTCTTCTGTAACCTCGCAGACACCCCCGTTCGCCCTACAGGAAAGGAACGAACGTTGAAGATTATCGCAACCGACAACCGCGACAATAAGAAAGAATATCTGACTAAAATAAAGTATTAACAATTAAATTGTAGAGTATGAAGAAATCATTTGCAACACTATTCTTCCTTACAATGATTACGTATGCTAATGCGTGTACAAACCTCATTGCTACAAAGGGAGCAACAACAGACGGTTCTGTCTTTGTTACTTACACCGCTGATGATTACGGCATGTTTACTAACCTATGTCATTACCCAGCAGGCACACACGCAAAAGGTGACCGCCGTGAGATTATTGACTATGACACTCACGAGAGCCATGGTTTTATTCCAGAGGCTCCTGTAACATACAATGTCATTGGAAATATCAATGAGTATCAGGTAAGTATTGGTGAAACAACCTATGGTGGCCGTGAAGAAATGGTTGACAAGAGTGGTATTATCGATTATGGTTCATTGATGTATCTTGGCTTGCAACGTAGTAAGACTGCACGCGAGGCTATCAAAGTTATGACCTCACTCGTTGAGACTTATGGTTATAACTCTGGTGGTGAGACATTCACTATTGCTGACCCTAACGAGGTATGGTTGCTCGAGATGCAGGGTTGTGGTGGCGACAAGAAGCAGAAGGTTGTGTGGGTTGCTGTACGCATCCCTGATGGTATGATTTCTGCCCATGCAAACCAGAGCCGCATCGGTCAATTCTCAACTTACAATACAGAGGTCATCACTTCTAAAAACTGCATCAGTTTTGCACGTTCAAAAGGCTGGTTCACTGGCAAAGATAAGGACTTCAACTGGAAGATGACCTATGCAGCACCTGACTTCGGTGGCCGTCGTTGGTGCGATGCTCGTGTATGGAGCTATCTAAATCATTTCAAAGACATGTCACGTTGGTTGCCATGGGCGTTGGGTAAAGACCCTAACGCAGAGGATATGCCACTTTGGATTGCACCTGACAAGAAGGTCGACTTACCTAAGATGGAAGCTTGTATGCGCGACCACTATGAGGGCACTCCTCTGTCACTCGATAAGGACATAGCACAGGGTATATGGGATTCTCCTTACCGCCCTACCCCATTAAAGTTTGAGGTAGATGGCAAGCAGTACTTCAACGAACGCCCTATCTCAACCCAGCAGACAGGTTTCTCTTACATTGCACAGCTCCGTTCATGGTTGCCACGCGAGATTGGTGGTATCCTTTGGTTCGGTAACGATGATGGTAATATGGTTGCTTATGTACCAATCTATTGCAGCAATACAGAGCGTGCAGAGTGCTTCAACACACCAGGAGCTGATGCAGTAACCTTCTCTGATAAGAATGCTTTCTGGGTATGCAACTGGGTTAGCAACATGGTTTACCCTCGCTACTCTCAGCTCTTCCCTGCATTGAAAGAGGTGCGCGACTCACTTGACAACGCATTCCTCGCAGCACAAAAGGGTGTGGAGGCGAAGGCAGAAGCACTCTATGCCACCGACAAGGCAGCTGCTGTGAAGTATCTCAACGACTACTCTGTTCAGAAGAGCAACGAAATGATTACACGTTGGCGCCAGCTGGCTATTCATCTGATTGTGAAGTTCAACGATATGGCTATCAAGCCTGAGAAGGATGGCAAGTTCCTCCGCACTTCAACAGGTCTTGGAGAGCGTGTTCAGCGTCCAGGTTACAGCGACTACTTTAAGCGTGAGCTGGTAAAACAGACTGGTGACAAGTATGCTATACCTAACAAGTAAACATCAAAAAGAAGCAAGTTTAGCTGGTAAATAAAGTTTATCAGCTAAACTTCATCAATAATATCTACTAAACTGTATTAACAAATGACTAACACACTGAACTATCAATAAATACAACTAAAAAATGACTCTATGAATAGAATTATGAAAACATTTTCGATGATAACCTTAACATTGCTATTTATTTGTTTTTCATTAACATTGCATGCGCAAGAAAAGCAAGGACGTGTAATGCGCCCTAACAGTAGAGGTATAGGAAAATGTTCAGTGATTGGGCAAGCTCAAATTAAAGTTATATATGCTCTAAATGCTAATGATATTAACGATGAACATACTTATTTAGACTCTCAAGTGCTTCTAATAGGAAAAGGTTTGAGTAAGCTTTATAGCCGTTTCTTAGAACTAAACGATTCCATACGTGATGATTTCATTAAGCAAAATCCAAATGCGAATAGTATGCCGAGAATATTCTTTTCTGGTGGAAGGAACAGTCAGTATTGGAGCGAGTATCAATTTACTGACATTTACTCTGCTAATGGTATATACACTTGCTATGCTACGATGCCATGGGCTATGGAACGCTATAATGCTTTCTATACTGAGCCGATGTATCAACAACATTGGACGCTTTCTGATGAGCAGCTATCAATACTGGGGTATGATTGCCAAAAAGCAACTTGCCAATGGAGAGGTAGAACTTTTGAAGCATGGTTTACTACCAAAATTCCTACACGCCTCGGACCATGGATATTTGGTGGGCTACCTGGACTAATATTAAAGATATATGATAAAGATCATCTCTATACATGGGAAGCTGTTGAGATAAAATCTGGCAATTTCCCAATTATCAAAAGCGAATATAAAGGATTTGTTAAGGATACACGTGAACATATTTATAAATTACAAGTAGCCGCAAATCGAGATCACCTTAGGACTGCAGGAGCTCGCGACTATCAAACGGGACAATTAAAATCAAAGCCACACCCTTACGAGCCATTAGAAAAAGAATAGATGAAAACTACAACCATATTCAGTCTACTGATTATCTTTTGCTTAAGGATACAAGCTCAAACAGTCATTGAAGGCAGTGTGTTAGATGCACAGGGCAAGTCAGGAGATGCCATTGTAACTGTAACAGCAAAAGGGTATAGTAGCGTACTGGCATTTGCTGAGACAGATAATAAGGGTGACTATCGTTTGGAGGTAAATTCACAATCTGATAGTTTAACAATTACCGCAGCAGGTATGTCTATAGGGCAACAAGTTAAAGTTGTTGCTAACCGTTCACAACGGTTAAACTTTCGAGTCAAAGAAAAGGTACTACAACTTAAGGAAGTTGAAGTTCATGCCAAGAAAATACGACAAAACGGTGATACTCTTAACTATTCTGTTGGCGCATATCAACAGCAAGGCGACCGCACTATAGGCGATGTTTTAAAACGTATGCCTGGTATAGAAGTGTCAGATAATGGTAGTATAAAATTCAATGGGAAAAGTATCTCAAAGTTTTATGTTGAAGACATGGATTTGTTGCAAGGTCGCTATGGTCTTGCAACAGGAAATATCAATGCACAAGATGTTGGCTCAGTTCAAGTGCTCGAGAACCATCAACCAGTGAAAGCCCTACAGAGACGAACACCAACCGATGATGTTGCTATAAATCTGAAATTAAAAAATGCTGCTAAAGGTACAGTAGCAGTAAACACAATGCTCGGTGGTGGTGGTCAACAATCTGGTGGATGGGGATTCGGAATGCGTTCCCTATCTGATGGACAAAACCCTATTGGCAGAAATCCATTATGGACGGCAGAGGTTGTAGGTATGTACTTTGCAAAACGTAGGCAAAATATAACACTCTATAAAGGAAACAATATAGGTGATGATGTTTCCCAAGAATTAACTTCACATTATTCTGGTATCAATGATGTGGGGCTTGTTGCTTTCGCTCCACTGGGAGTTGTTACGCCATCTGGCAGTGGATTACCGCAGAAACGAACTTTTGACAATCAGTCACACATTGTATCAATGAACCACTTGGAGAAAATAGGTAAACAATCAGAACTAACTTTAAATATGTCGTATCTCCATACATCTATACGACAAGAAGGTATCTCAGAAGCCGACCGATTTTATAGTTCTAATCAACGACTATTGAGCAGCGAGTCGCTTATACTTGTGACACACATGAATAATCTTAGTACAAACTTAAGATACAATCGCAATGGTAAAAATGGTTTTATAGCCAATGTACTGAAGTTAGATGAAGAATGGAATAATGATAACGTACAAAGCCAACTCACCTCTAATCTAACAGGATCTGTCCCCATCAACTATGGAAACAATCGAGTTTATCAACATTTCCATCGTCCTTCGTTAACAGTAAGTAATACTATGAATCTGATCCAGAATTATGGTAAACGTACACTTGATTTGCATTTCTCTGTTGGTTATGCTCAGCGCCCTAACACATTGATAGTTAATGTGGATTCTCTTTTACCACAAACATCAGTCCATTATAATCAAGAATTGAAGTCACGCAACATAGCTGGTGACTTCCACACTAACTTTACCTTTCACTTAGGATTGTTCTCTATAGACTATGGGGTTTTAGCTAATGCCAATTTGCATGGCATAAAGACAGATTTAAGCGGCTTTACTAATTTGACGGCAAATGGTAGTCAAAATCACACATCACAATCGGTATTGAATGATTTATGGTACAACATTTATGAATTATCGCTAAATCAACAATACAAATTCGAGCAGGCAGGTTGGCGTCTCTCCCTTACCTGCCCTCTAAACTTATACACACAAACTCTTGATGACCGCATCACTAAAAACAAGAATAAATATACCCGTTTGCTTGTAACACCATCGTTTACTGTAAACTATGAGTGGCGTGATTGGAGTGGTAACATTAATGCAACATACTATAAGAATGTCGGAGATCCTGGAAGTATCTATAGTGGCTATATAATGAACAACTACCGAACATTTCAACGGTCGTATGTTGAACATTTGTCAGAAACAAGTTGCTTCACAACGAGTGCATCAGTTGGGTATCGCAGTGCTCTTACAGCAACCTTTTTCCGTATAAATGGTAACTATGGACACACTCGTGACAACCAAATTTATGGTTATGAATATCGAGGTGCAACCAGTGTTGTACATGCCATTGATAAAAAAACATATACAGATAATTATGCTTTCGGCTTTGATGGCAGCAAAGGTTTTGATTGGTTACAATCAACCATTCGTGCTTTTGGTGGCTATAGTTATAGTAAGAGTGAGCGCCTCATTGCTCAGAATCTTTACCCTTTCCATTCTCGAACAATCAGTATTGGGGGCGGTGGTACTATCACTCCTCTTACATGGCTTAATATTGTTTTCACAAGCGGATATGCATGGAATGTGTCATCCATTGATGCTATAAATGATAATTCTTCACAGACTGTTCGAACAGCAACTCAGCGTATCAAGTTTAATGTCTTTGTCACTAAGCAATTTACGTTTACGACTACAATAGAAGGTAATTACAATAATTTGACCGAAAAGAACAGACACACATGGTTTGGAGATATGTTGTTTAAATACAAATTGAAACATATTGAATTAGACTTGCAAGCTAATAATCTTTTCAATCAGCGTCAGTACACAAGGGTTAACTATAGTGGTCTTGATATATATTCATCTACTTCACAATTGAGACCTCTTAACATAGTAGGAACTATACGGTTTGGGGTGTTATAGAAAGGGTGTGAACAACTTGTGTTATTCTTAATAAAAATATATATTTGCAATAAAATAAACATCAGATTAATGGAACTAATACAAAGCTTATCTTTTATAATAGCACTCATTCTCATGCCGTTTTTATGCAGGAAACAGCCGTTTCCTATTAAAGTGATCTATATCATCTGCATGACCTTGCTAACTCCGATATTCGGATATCCAGCCTATCGGTACATTATAACTCACTAAAAGAAACTTCTTTCTTTTATAGCAGTCTGTTTCTATATAAGGTAAAGCACTGCTGTTTGGTGAACCTTAGCAACTCTTTTGTATCGTATTTAGTATGCGCACATGTGGTGCTAAGGCTTAGCACACTATGTGCGGAGCATCAACACGAAATGTGCGGAGGCTTAACACGATAGCTAAAAATGAGAGGAGAGAGTCGTCTTTGTAACAACTACGAACCTATAAACACATATTCATTATTCAATACTGACATACTAATAAACAGAAAAGAGGTTGATTCTAATACTACATTGCGTAGCCTTCGAATCAACCTCTTTAATTATATTAGTCTAAAACAGGAGGACTATTCTTCCTCATCCTTTACTTCTGCCTCATGCTCAGCAATTAACTTCTGCTGGATATCATTTGGAACAAGCTCGTAACTTGCGAACTTTGTTGTGAAACTTGCACGACCACCAGTGAGAGAACTCAGTGAAATACTATAGTTAGCAAGTTCTTTCAAAGGAATCTTTGCTTGTAACTTCTGATAACCTGCCTCAGAGTCCATACCCATAATCATGGCACGACGTCCCTGTAAATCGCTCATTACGTCACCCATATAGTCACCAGGAACATACACCTCTAAGTCATAGATTGGCTCGAGAATCTTTGGACCTGCAGCCTTGAAAGCGTCTGAGAACGCATGACGAGCAGCCAAAGTGAATGACAGTTCATTAGAGTCAACTGGGTGCATCTTACCATCGAAGACTATCACACGTACATCACGTGCATAGCTACCTGTCAGTGGACCACGCTCCATACAATCCATCACACCCTTTAAGATAGCTGGCATAAAGCGAGCATCAATAGCACCACCGACAACAGAGTTGATGAACACAAGTTTACCACCCCAAGGGAGGTCGCGCTCTTCACGTCCCTTGATATTCATCTTAAACTCCTGTCCGTTGAACTTATAGGTTGTTGGATCAGGCATGCCCTCTGCGTATGGCTCAACAATCAAGTGCACCTCACCAAACTGACCTGCACCACCACTCTGCTTCTTATGACGGTACTCAGCCTTTGACTGCTTGGTAATTGTCTCACGATATGGAATCTTTGGTTCCTTGAAAGTCACCTGAAGTTTCTCATTATTCTCCAAACGCCACTTCAAAGTACGTAGGTGGAACTCGCCCTGTCCATGGACGATAGTCTGCTTCAACTCCTTACTCTGCTCAACAACCCATGTTGGATCTTCCTGACGCATCTTCAATAAAGCAGCCATGAGCTTCTCAGTTTCCTGTGAACTCTTAGCTTCAACGGCACGAGAGTATTTAGAGTTAGGATATTTAATGAAATCGAAACGCTGGTCAAGTCCCTTACCATTCAAGGTATTACTGGTCTTAACGTCCTTCAGCTTCACGGTACAACCTAAGTCACCAGCATTCAACTGATCAACTGGAATACGGTTAGCACCTGCACAAGCGTATAGCTGTCCCATACGTTCCTTTGAACCACGGTCAGAGTTAGTCAAATCGTCACCCGACTTCACACAACCACTCATCACCTTGAAATAGCTTACTTCACCGATATGTGGTTCCATACCCGTCTTGAAGAAGTAGAGAGACTCTGGACCATTGCTATCAGGAGTAACCTCCTCACCACGTGTATTATGAATCTTAGGCATCTCGTCAACGAAAGGAACAACATTACCTAAGAACTCCATCAGACGACGAACACCCATGCTCTTACCTGCACATACGCAGAAAACAGGGAAGATAGAACGCGTTACGAGACCCTTACGGATACCTGTACGCAACTCATCTTCTGTCAGTGTTTCCTCTTCAAAGAACTTCTCCATCAAGCCCTCATCATTCTCAGCAGCAGCCTCAACGAGTGCTTTATGTAGTTCCATTGCCTTTGGCATCTGGTCAGCAGGAATATCCTCAATGATAGGTTCGCCACCTTCAGGCTTCCAGCTGTATTTCTTCATCAACAGAACATCAATCAAACTATTAAAGCCAGAACCTGTTTCGATAGGATACTGTACAGGAACACACTTTGAACCATAAATCTCCTGCATGGTGGAAATAAGGTTATCAAAGTCGCACTTGTCTGAATCCAACTGGTTAATAAGGAAGATAACAGGCTTCTTGAGCTTCTCGGTATAACGGAAATTGTTCTGTGTTCCTACCTCTGGTCCATACTGACCATTGATAAGAATAACAGCCTCATCGGTTACATTGAGGGCAGTAATAGCACCACCAACGAAGTCATCACTACCCGGACAGTCGATGATATTCAGCTTCTTATTATTCCACTCAACATGGAATACCGTTGGGAACACTGAATAGCCATACTCCTGTTCAACAGGGAAATAATCGCTAACAGTATTCTTAGCTTCTACTGAACCGCGTCGCTTAATGACACCAGCTTCGAACAACATACTTTCGGCAAGAGTCGTCTTGCCGCTACCGGCACTGCCAACCAAGGCAATGTTCTTAATCTCGTTTGTCTGATATACTCTCATATCTGATAGATTTAAGCTGTTAGTAATAATTTATTTCGTCTCAAGGGACAAGCCGTAGCTCATCATTTCTGCGGTCTAAGTTATACATTTTCATCGAAAGCACCAAAGTTTCTTGCGAAAAAAACAAATTCTTTTAAAACTTATTAGTACATTTGCATTAGTTCTTGTAAGGCATACATTAATATATACGTATATACACTTATCATGTTAGGATTATACATTCACATTCCTTTCTGCGCCAGTCGCTGCATTTATTGTGGCTTCTATTCTACTGTGCCAGCCAAGAAGAAGGACGAAAGGCTTTCTATGGAAGAACGCTATGTGAATGCTATCTGCCATGAGATAAAACTGCGTGCGGAGAAGAACAGCGAAAACTCTGGTGAAAGAACAGGAGGTTTATCAACTATCTATTTGGGTGGTGGCACTCCTTCACAGCTTTCTTTTGAGAGCCTACAAAAGATATTCCAGACGATAAACAAGGTGTATCACATTGGTTTAGAATGGGATACAGAGAGCAACACTTGTACCACAGCGACTCCTATCGAAATCACAATGGAGTGTAACCCCGATGATATAACGGAGGAGTTTGCACAGAACTTACGTTCCCTTCCTATCAATCGTATCTCTATGGGAGCGCAGACTTTCTCTGATGAACGCCTACGTTTCCTACATCGTAGACATACAGCTGACGAGGTAGAAACGGCTGTAAAGCGTCTAAGAAATGTAAACATCAAGAACATATCGGTAGACCTTATGTTTGGCTTTCCCAATGAGACACTTGAAGAATGGAAAGAAGACATTGAGCGACTGCTTGCTTTAGACATTGAACATATCTCTGCATATAGTCTTATGTATGAAGAAGGGACTCCCCTCTATCGACTTCTTCAAGCGGGAAAGGTCAAGGATATGGACGATGAACTTTATCGTCAGATGTACGATACTCTCATCGACCGCTTAGCCGAAGCTGGTTATGAACAATATGAGATTAGTAACTTTGCCAAACTTAAAGTTCAAACCTCAAAGTTCAATGTTCAAAGTTCAAAGTTCAAAGTTCAAAGTCCCTACCGTTCTCAACACAATAGTTCGTATTGGCACAATGTCCCTTATATAGGCATCGGAGCCTCTGCCCATTCCTACAGCAATGGCAAGAGGAGTTGGAATATAGCAGATACCAAGGCTTATATCGCTGCTATTGAGGAAGACAGACTCCCTTGCGAGGAGGAGATAATTGATGCAGATACACATTACAATGACATGATTATGACCGCCCTCCGCACATGTGAAGGAATAGATCTCTCAAGGCTCTCTGCTGAATACTATACTTATCTCATGCGCCTTGCCGAGCCCTTACAACAACAAGGTTTGTTGAAAGAGGACAATGGTTGGCTCCATCTCACCCGTGACGGCATCTATGTTAGCGACTCCGTTATGAGTGATTTAATGAAAGTATAAGTATATCACCACAATTCATCACCACCCATCACCCAACACCCAACACCCACAACCCCATGACCAACGAAGAATTTGAAAAGAAATGGGCAGAGAATCGCAAAGAGGTTCTTGCCAACAACGAAGAGTATCAGCGTATTGCCCAGAGCTATAAAGGTTCGGGCTGGATTGATTATGTCATCTTAATAGCAGGTTTTGTCATCTGCGAGAACTATACCAAGACCATTGTCAACAGTATTGTACTCCAATATCTCCTTGCCCTTGTTGGCATGATCCTGATATGGTTGGGCTATCGCCTTATCAAGAGTCTCTTCAACAGCAAGCAAACCTTAGGAGAACTCGAAGAAAAGATAAAGCAACAATACAAAGATTCTATTAGAGATTAATCCACATACATGGTATGATTACCTCCAATAAGGTGGTTTTATAAAGGGGAATAAACTACATGACAAATGTAATTAGGTGCAACGTCTATCTGTCTTTTACAAACAGTTTATTCCCATACAATTGATTTATTTGTAAACTATTTTCGTACAGCTCAAAACCAATACATGCTCTCTTGGCTTCTTAAAGACGCCCAATTGACTTGCAAAAGATGCCCTTTAAGACCCTTACTAACGCCCTTTTGAAGTCCAATTAAGCACCTTTTATTTTACTATTTTATAACCAATTGATTTTCTGTTGGTTATAAACCAACTTCGTACATGTATTTTTACCGTTAGTTATAGATGTTTTCCTCGGAATTATGTAATGATTTTTCAAAACCCATCTGCATATTTTCGAAGTCTAAAAAGAGATAATTTTCAATGTCAGAGGATGATAATAGGATAGAATGTCGACTATCTTAGCCAAGTTTTTGTTTAGTGAGTAACTTTGATTCTTCCGTTAAAGTGATACGAAAAGCGTCCACACATTTAACGGAAGAACCATGAATATGACTTATAGATTATGAATTCTGAATTATAATGGTAATCATAATAATGAATTCTGAATTATAAATTATAAATTATAGTAGTAATCATAATTATGAATTTTGAATTCTGAATTATGAATTCTCCTCGTTCTTCTTCTCCTTTGCAGGTGGCAATATAAGGTTCAAGATAACGCCCACCATAGCAGAAAGTCCAATACCACTAATAGAGAAGCTACCCTTCTGCAGCACAGCACCACCAATACCCATCGTCAGTGTAATAGATATAATAATGATATTACGTGTACGATTAAGGTCAACCTTATGCTGAACAAGGTTCTGAACACCTACAGAAGCAATCGTACCAAAGAGCAATAGCATGATACCTCCTAAGACTGCAGAAGGAATACTCTGCAGAAGCGCACTCAATTTTCCGATTACCGAGAAGACAATAGCTGTTGCAGCAGCAATACGGATTACCTGAGGATGAGTCACCTTTGTAATGCTCATCGCACCAGTTACCTCACTATAAGTTGTCACTGGAGGACCGCCAAAGAAGCAAGCAGCCAAACAAGCCAAGCCATCACCTAACATTGTACGATGCAAACCTGGTGACTTCGTAAAGTCTTTCTCCGCCACAGCACTTACCACATACACATCACCGACATGCTCAATCACAGGAGCTATCGCCACAGGAATCATATAAAGGAATGGTTCCCATGCAAACTGTGGCAACTGGAAATGCGCTAATGCAGGTGGAAGAGCGAACCAAGGCGCTGCCTCTACACCTGAGAAGTTGACAACACCCATTAGGGCAGCTACGCTATAGCCCACAGCAATACCGCAAATTACAGGTACTAACTTCATCAAGCCACGACCCATAGAGAGGACTGTCACAGCCGTTCCCAATGAGATAAAGGCTATAAGCCAGTTTGTTTTCGCCATGTCTACCGCTGCCTTTGACAGAGAAAGACCAATCAAAATGATTACCGGACCGATAACAACTGGTGGGAAAAGCTTATCCAATAGTTTCTTTCCTTGCCACTTAATCAGTGCTGACATCACAAAGTAAACAAGTGCAACACCTGCTATTCCTACCAACGTTCCAGGCATACCCCACTGCTTTGATGCAGAGATAATTGGAGTAATGAAGGCAAAGGAAGAGCCCAAAAAAATAGGAACCTTACCTTTCGTAACCAAATGAAAGATAAATGTTCCTAAACCTGCTGTGAATAACGCTGTTGCTGGGTCAAGTCCCACGAGCAAAGGGACGAGAACAGTAGCACCGAAAGCAACAAAGAGGAATTGCACTCCCACTATTGTCTTTCGCATCGGCGATAGTTGTAAATTACTCATGTATAGAATGATTTTTATTGGTATTTGTCAGAGATGTATTGCTACGCATTCAATTTGCAAAATTATAAAAAATGTATGTCATTGTGGTTGAAATAAGAGAAAAAATGACTTTTAAGTAGAAAAAGAGTTCCTTTATGTATGATAACGCAATTCTTTTTGTATCTTTGAGTCATCTTTTCTAACCCAAGTTTAACCGGCAAAATTATTTTTCATAAATTTTCGGGATGTTTTGTGTAGTATCAATTTGATAAATGGTTGATAATCAAGTATAGGGTATTGTAACGAGGAGTAAAATCTGATTTGTAGGACACAGTCATATCAAAATTATTTTGTTACTTTGCACTCATGCACGCAAATGTACAGACACGATTCAACCCTGCCACAGGGGACATGGCTCCTTATTATCGCATCAAGGAGTCATATCGTGATGTGCAGGGTCATGTACATTCGCTAATTCTTTTGAACATCGGGTTCGAACCTTCACTTACTGCTGTACAGGTTCGAAAAATTGCATACGCTCTTACCGAACGCTTCAAAAACAGAAGTACACCCTCGCTTTTCAAAGAATACCTTGACGGTCTTACTCCTATTGAACAGGCAAAGGCTGACGAATGGTGGAGCCGTATGGAGAAAGAAGGTGGAATCGATCGGTTTAATAAGGAAGAGCAGAGGTCGCTGAGAAAATATGAGAACTACATAGACCTTGAGACGGCAAACTATACTGACGCAAGGAATGTTGGTGCTGAGTGGCTCTGCAAGCAGACAATAGACAAGCTGCAATTAGAGGGTTTCCTGCGCAAAAACGGCTGGACGGAAAATGCAATACACACGGCTTTGTCAGCATTGATTGTTCGCACGGTATATGCTGTTTCTGAACGTTCATCTTATTATTATTTGCGCGATAACTCGGCTGCCGCTGAACTTTATAGTGGAGTTCCTGGCTGGACACCAGGGATCAATTCTCTGTATAAAATCACTGACAAGTTATATGAACTAAAGGAACAGTTAGAGCGTCATTTGTGCAGCGTTACTGACAATCTCTTTAATATAGACAACAAGCTGATGCTCTTCGACTTAACCAACTTCTATTTCGAGGGTAGCAAGCGTAATAGCGATAAAGCCAAGTTCGGTCGTTCAAAAGAAAAACGCTCTGACTGTAAGCTACTTGTACTTGCATTATGTATCAATAAAGAAGGTTTTATACGTTATTCTTCTATCTTAGAGGGTAATACAGCAGATCCCAAGTCTCTACCCAATATGATTGATACGTTAGCAAAGAGGAATCCATCACGAAGCAAGGATACGCTCGTTGTCATGGATGCAGGTGTTGCCACGGAAGAGAACTTGGAGCTAATAAAGAAAAAGGGTTACAATTATCTCTGCGTATCCCGTACGAAAATGAAAGACTATACGCTCAGTGATGATAACAAGAGCGTTACAGTAATGGATGCCCGTCGGCAGAAGATAACGCTGAAAGAGATTAAGACAGAAGATGATAAGGATTATTATCTCGAAATAACATCTCCTTCGAAAGCTATGACAGAGTCGTCCATGAACAGGGTCTGGAGAGAGCGTTTTGAGATGGAACTGCAGAGGATAAACGAAGGAATCTCCAAGAAAGGTGGAACAAAAACCTATGAAAAGGTTGTTGAATGTACAGGACGTGCCATACAGAAGTACCTTTCTATAGTGAAGTTCTACCAGATAAGCTACATAAAAAACGAGAAGAAACCCAAGCAGATGCTACGTGTAGACTGGGAGATAAAAGACCTCTCGGCAATGGAATCTGGGCATGGAGTCTATTTCCTCCGCAGCAATGTCAGAACACTTTCTGAGCGTGTAACATGGGAATACTACAATCTCATTCGTGAGATAGAATGTACGAACAAACAACTAAAGAATGATCTCAACCTCCGTCCTATCTATCATCAGAAAGATGAGCGAAGCGACGCACACCTCTTCTTCGGTTTATTAGCCTACTGGGTGGTAAACACCATCCGTTGTCAATTAAAACGAGAAGGAGAATCCTGTTACTGGACCGAGATAGTACGACGTATGAGCACTCAAAAGCTCGTCACCACAAAAGGGAAGAATCCATTAGGTGAAACCATCGAGATGCGCCAATGTAGTAGTCCTTCGAAGCAAGCAAAACAGATATACGATAAGTTGAACTTAAAACACTCACCATTCAAAAAGAATAAAATTTGTAGGACACAGAGCCCATAAGAAAAACGAGGAAAGTACGGTAACAGTAACAATTAGGCGAAGGTGGGTGTTAAACTTGGGCTAAATCTAAACAGACAAATCGCTATGACAAGAAAACTTCTATATGTCCCTATCCTACTTTTATTAGTTTGTTGCACACAATCTAAAAAAGCTCTACATATACTTGAAAATACAGCTAAGGAGGCTACAAAAAGTTCACAGCTGACACTTGAAGAAGCTGCTAAAAAAGCCAAAACAGATTATGTTCTGTCTGAAAAGGAGACAAAGTTCGTCTCAAGTTCAAACACGTTCAGTCTGAAATTGTTCCAACTATTAGCCAACAAGAACAGTAAGGAGAGTATAGTTTTATCGCCCATGGCTGTCGTTTATTCATTGGACATGATTAACAACGGTGCAAACGGAAAGACACAAGAGGTCATTTCGAAAGCACTTGGCTATACGGCTAATGACCTTGATGCCATTAACTCACTTAACAGAACAATGCTGATTGGTCAGAGAAAGGAGGAGACGAACGTAAACAATGAGTCGATGGGATATATGATTACTGCCAACTTCCTAATGCTACACGAGCAAACAAAGGTATTACCCGATTTTCAAGAAGCATTAGAACACTATTATTTTACCAATATTATCGACTCTGCCAACACTCCGAAGGGCAAAGAAAGTGCTAACAAACTTTGTAAAACAATCACCAAAGGTGAGATTCAATCCTTACCTATCAACCTTACAGGACCTCGTGCCGCACAGCTTATCAATGCCGTTACGCTTAAGACGGCTTGGTCGTTACCGTTCGATAAAGATATTACAAAGCCTATGCCTTTCTTCACTGAGGATGGTAAAAGCAAGCAGGTCAATATGATGAGAAACTATGATACGATGCAAAAGTATCAAGGTTATACCACAAAGGATTATCAAGTGCTGCGTATGCCTTTAGAAAACGGTTTTAGCTTTTATGCTGTCCTACCTCTAAAGAAGAATAACTTGCAGGATGTCATTCGCAAGTTAACAATCAAAGAATTGCATAAAATCTCTCAAAACACCAAAGCGTATGACTATGTAAACGTACTGTTTCCACGCTTTACCATCTCTGCGAATATTCCTATGAAACAGCTTTATGGTGAGATGGGCTTAGGTAATCTATTCTCTCGCGAAGCCGATTTCGGTAAAATGAGTGCTCAACCACTTGCTGTTGACGATGTTTTCCAGCAGATAAACATGAATGTTAACGAGGAAGGAATCAGTGCAAAAGCCATTCAAGTGATGCTATTCGCCAAATTATCAGCTATGGATAGTTCATCTACGTTCACCTTCAAGGCTGACCATCCTTTCCTTTATTACATCCTTGATAAGTATAACAACATCTGTTTTATTGGGAAATATATGGGTTAAGGATTCTCCCATTAAATACGTAGTTTGAAAATAGAAGCAAGGCTTACTCTTGCATGGTATGACTACGCACAAATTAGATGGTCGTAAAAGGGGGGATAAACTACAAGGTGAAATGCAATTAGCCACGATGTCTATCCACCTTCTACCAACAACTTATCCCCACATTACGCTATTTGTAAACTCTTTTCATACACCACGACACCAACACATGCTCTTTTGGCATCTTAAAGACGCCTAATTGACTTGCTAAAGGTGCCCTTTTGAAGTCTTACTAACGCCCTTTTGAAGTCCAATTAAGCATCTTTTCCAACGCTACTTTATAACTTACTGACTCTCTGTAGGTTACAAACCTGCTTTTTACACATATTTTTACCGCTATTTATAGAGGTTTTATTCAAAATTATGTAATGTTTTTTCAAAGCCTTGTCCGAATTTTGAAGTATTAAATTATTTGTCTTCATGAAAACAACTTGGCAATGATAACATTCTTGAGAAATAATATTGCTGATAATTACACAACTTCATTGCTTCTTTGTGTTATTTTTACTAACTTTGTGCATTACATATAATGCAGAGAAAACTTAGGTTTAAACCGACATTAGTCATTAGAACCTATACATATTGTGGTCTGACGAGCGATTTGGCTTAAATAAGCCAAAGATATGGTTTGTAAGGAGTTTAAAACAGTTCTTGATTCTTTGATATAAGGCTGTTTAGGAACTTTCTTATTCAAAAATAAAATATTATCTTTGCAAAGAACATTTAGGAAAGAAAAAGAAAATGATATCAATAGACGGACTAACGGTGGAATTCGGTGTGAAGCCATTGTTTAAGGATGTTTCATTCGTCATCAATGAACGAGACAGGATAGCCTTGGTGGGAAAGAACGGTGCGGGAAAGTCAACGATGCTGAAGATTCTCTGTGGGATGCAGAAGCCTACGAGCGGAGTTGTGTCTGTACCGAACGATACGACAATCGGTTATCTCCCACAGGTGATGAAGCTTTCTGACGATACGACCGTGAAGGAAGAGACGCGTAAGGCTTTCGCTGACAAGACGAAGATTGAAGAGAGACTCAAGAAGATGGAGCAGGAAATGGCTGAGCGAACTGACTATGAGAGTGAGGGATACGCAGAGTTAGTGGAACGCTTTACAACTGAGCATGAACGATACATGATGATGGGAGGAGAGAATTATGAGGCTGAGATAGAGCGTACGCTGACGGGTCTCGGATTCAGCCGTGATGACTTCGATCGCCCTACACGTGAGTTCTCTGGCGGATGGCGTATGCGTATCGAGCTGGCGAAGATTCTTCTCCGTCGTCCGGACGTACTCCTATTAGATGAGCCAACGAACCACCTTGACATTGAGTCAATTCAATGGTTGGAGCAATTCCTTGCCCAAAGTGCTAAGGCTGTAGTACTGGTTAGTCACGACCGAGCATTTGTTAATAATGTAACGAACCGTACGCTTGAGATAACCTGTGGCCATGTGGAAGACTATCGGGTGAAGTATGACGAGTATCTTGTCCTTAGGAAAGAACGTCGCGAACAGCAGCTTCGTGCCTATGAGAACCAACAGAAGGAGATTGCCGACACTAAGGCGTTTATCGAACGGTTCCGTTATCAGGCTACGAAAGCCGTACAGGTGCAGCAACGCATCCGTCAGTTGGAGAAGATAGTACCCATAGAAGTGGATGAGGTGGACAATTCGGCTATGCGCCTGAAGTTTCCTCCATGTCTGAGAAGTGGAGACTATCCAGTCATTGCAGAGGGCTTGGGGAAGACTTATCCAAGTAGACTGCATAGTGACGGACCGGGTCAGACGGTCTTTGAGGGTGTCGACCTTATTATTAAAAGAGGTGAGAAAGTGGCCTTCGTCGGTAAGAACGGTGAGGGAAAGTCTACCTTCGTGAAGTGTATCATGGGTGAGATACCATTTGATGGTACGCTGAAGATAGGGCATAACGTGCAAATTGGTTATTTCGCACAGAACCAGGCACAACTGTTAGACGAGAACCTTACGATCTATGAAACTATCGATAGGGTGGCTACAGGAGACATGCGTCTGAGGATAAACGACCTCCTCGGTGCGTTTATGTTTGGTGGAGAGACGTCAGAGAAGTATGTTAAAGTACTCTCAGGAGGTGAGCGTTCGCGCTTAGCGATGATTAAGCTATTGCTTGAACCAGTAAACCTTCTTATCCTTGATGAGCCTACTAACCACCTCGACATAGCCTCAAAGGAAGTGTTGAAGGAGGCCATTAAGGCCTTTGACGGTACGGCAATCATCGTGAGCCACGACCGTGAGTTCCTCGATGGACTGGTAAGTAAGGTCTATGAGTTCGGTGGTGGTAAGGTGAGAGAGCATTTAGGGGGTATCTATGATTGGTTGAGGAGCCCCCTCCAACTCCCCCGAAAGGGGGAGAGTGCAGAGAACCTCTCACTAACATCATCAAAATCTAATAATAACCAAAATGTTTCTCCCCTCCCTTCGGAGGGGTCGGGGGAGGCTTCGGGTGAGGCCCTATCCTACGCTGAACGCAAAGAGCTACAGAAGAAGATTCGTAAGGCTCAGCGTGCTGTGGACGAGTCTGAGGCTAAGATAGCAAAGTTGGAAGCACGTAAGAGCGAACTTGATGAACTCCTGATGGCTCCCGAAAATGCCTCAAATATGGAACTCGTGACGGAATATACCAACCTTCAGCGTGAACTCGATGAGGAAAACGAACGATGGATGGTGCTCTCAGAAGAGCTTGAGACTTTGAACTTTGAACTTTGAACATTGAGCTTTGAACATTGAACTTTGAACTTTGAATTTTGAACATTGAGCTTTGAACATTGAACATTGAACATTGCCTACATCGGTAATCATAATTATGAATTCTGAATTTTGAATTATGAATTAAACCAAATATTTTTTACTATGCGTATCAAAAAACTTTTACCAATGATGCTCCTTGCATCTGCTCCCTTTACCGCTATGGCACAGGGACAAGCAGGTATCAAGGCAGAGAATCTCGACAAGTCGGTGCGTCCGGCTGACGATTTCTTCACGTTTGCCACAGGTGGATGGCAGAAACTCAATCCACTTCCTGGTGCCTTCTCACGCTTCGGCTCGTTCGATCAGCTACAGGAGAACAACAACAAGCGTATCAACACAATCCTCACTGATCTGCTAAAGAAGCAGGGTAAGGAAGGGTCAACAGAAAGAAAGTTAGGCGACTTCTATAAGCTCGCTATGGACTCAGTGCGCCGTAACAAGGAAGGCGTAAGTCCTGTTAAGCCTCTGCTCAGTGAGATGGAGAATGCAAAGACTCTGTCTGACCTTCGTGCCCTTCAGCTGAAGTATGCAAGCTTCGGCTATGGTGTGCCAATGGGCTACTCTTTTGAGGCTGACGAGAAGAATGCGAAGATGAATATCCTCCTTATCTATCAGGACGGACTGAGCCTCGGACAAAAGGAGTACTATCTTGATAATGATAAGGCTACGACAGACATCCGTAATGCCTTCCGCCAGTTCATTGCTAATATGTTCCGCCTCTATGGCTTCTCTGATACACAGGCTGCGGCTAAGCGTGATGCTGTGATGCGTTATGAGACAATGTTGGCTTTGATCTCAAAGAGCCGTACGGAGTTACGTGACGTGGAGGCTAACTATAACAAGATGACACTCAGCGAGTTTAAGGAGAAGTATCCTAATATCCCACTTGAGCAGTTGGCAAACGCTGAAGGTATTAAGAGCGAGTATATCCAGACGATGGTTGTATGTCAGCCAGCCTTCCTTGCAGGTGTTGACAAACTGACATCTACAGAGACTGCTGACGAACTCCGTGCACGTATGGAATGGAACGCAATCCTTGCTTCAGCTAACTATCTGAGTGATGATGTGCGTGCGGAATACTTCAACTTCTTCAGTAAGACGATGCGTGGTACAAAGGAAGACTATCCTCGTTGGAAGCGTGCTACACAGCAGGTGGAGAAGCAGATGGGTGAGGCGCTCGGCAGAATCTACTGTGAGCGTTACTTCCCAGCCACAAGCAAGAAGCGTATGGAAGACCTCATCAAGAACCTTGAGGTGAGTCTTGCTGAACGTATCAAGGCTCAGGACTGGATGAGTGAGGCTACTAAGAAGGCTGCACTTGAGAAACTCTCTACCTTCTATGTAAAGGTGGGTTACCCTAACAAATGGAAGGACTTGAGCCAGCTTACGATTGACCCTTCAAAGTCATATTATGAAAATGTGCAGACCTGCCAGAAGTTCTGGGCAGAGGATGCTATCAAGGAGAAAGCTGGTAAGCCAGTAGACAAGGATAAGTGGCTGATGACTCCTCAGACGGTGAATGCTTATTATAACCCTACGACGAATGAAATTTGCTTCCCTGCTGGTATCCTTCAGTATCCATTCTTCGACCCTAAGGCTGATGATGCCTTTAACTATGGTGCCATCGGTGTGGTAATTGGTCATGAGATGACACATGGATTCGATGACCAGGGACGCCATTATGACAAGGATGGTAATATGACAGACTGGTGGACAGAAGAGGATGGTAAGAATTTCGAGGCACGTACGGGTAAGTATGCTGACTTCTTTAGTGCTATCAAGGTATTGCCTGACCTCAATGCAAATGGTAAACTCACATTGGGTGAGAACCTTGCTGACCACGGTGGTCTTGAGGTGGCTTTCAATGCTTTTGAGAAGACACCAGAGGCAAAGAAGGGCAAGGTCATTATGGGCTTTACTCCAGAACAGCGTTTCTTCATCGCTTATGCAGGCGTATGGGCAAACAATATCACTGAGGCTGAAATCCGCAGTCGTGTGAAGAGTGATCCTCACTCTCTTGGCGAGTGGCGTGTGAATGGCGCTCTGCCTCATATCAATGCGTGGTATAAGGCATTCGGCGTGAAGGAGGGTGATAAGCTCTTCATTCCTGAGAATGAGCGTTTGAAGCTGTGGTAAACTAATACAATACATTATTTGAAGACAGAGTGACATAAAGACATGTTTTCTAAATGTCATATTCTTCGTTGTATCTTTAAACATGTTATTTGTTATTCTGTCTTCTTAAATACTTCTTTCTCTTTTAATAATTTTAGTTCGTTCTGTCTTTTTCTCTGTAGTTTTCTTTGCTGTATTAATATCTTTTGTTACTTTTGCAGCCGAAAAAGAGAATAGTGACAATGATTCAGACAATAAATATTAAAACCACAACGAACAGCGCCTTATATAATAAAGGTGTTGATTGTGGTGTGTCTGTAGCTGAATCATTAAGTACTGAGAGCAAAAAAGACGAAAAAAATATTGCAAATTTTTTGGTAGTTCCAAATAATTTTGTACTCTCTCTCTCTCTCTCTCTCTCTCTCTCTCTCTCTCATATAGGCCAGGCCTAATCTCCCCACTTTTTTCTTCTCGCATACGCGCGCGAGGCGTGCCGTGCAAACGCTGTAAACAAAGGACTTTTCGGAGTTTCCTTTGTTCGCTTTTTGTGTCCATTTGCGAGCTGTCTAAAAGGAAAAATAAGGACGTTTTAAGTATTGATTTTACCACAAAAGATACTTGTAATTCTCTAGTAATATTTTGTTTTCTCTCGTTGATTTCTCTGGCAGGCAGCGATAACGCGCTGTCTGCCTGTAGAGGGGAAACGGGTAGATGGTTAGGAGGGATAGACGAAAAGGTTATCAGGATGTATATAATAAAAGGTGAGCAATAAAGCCACACATAGAGAGTAGATAACAACTATTTTTAATCAAATCAAAAAAGCAATGAGAAAGAAACAAGAAAAGAAGAATTATTCTGCACCAAGTTGCATGATAATTCAAGTAAGCGAAACCACTTATTTGATGGACACGTCGTTCCCTAGCCAGCACAGGAAGGCAAATAAGGCTACTGGTCCTGCTGCTGCTAAGGCAAGTCAATGGGATGAGAAAGACTTCGAAGACGAAGCCCCTACACCATGGGAAGACTAATAGAGAGTTATTAACTAAAAGAACAAAGTAAAACGAATAAATGATGAAGAAAACAATGAAACAATATTCATTTGCATCGCAACTAAAGTCTTTGGCTGTCGTGTTCGGCATCGCCTTGACTTTCGCATCTTGTGCTAAGGAAGAGGTGGCACAGAACCCAACCAACAAAGAGGGCGATAACGACAAGAACCTAACAACTTTCGTAGCAGGCGACGAGGCAAAGACTCGCACGTCATTGGATTATAACAGTAGCGACTTCTCTTGGGAGGCAGGCGACTATATCTACGTAAAGGATGATGATGGCGTATTGCAGAAGAGTAGCAACGCTCCAACTCAGAAGGTAGCTTCGTTCCGTTATAGAGTACCTGGCAAGTTTGGCGCAAGTGCAAGTTATAAAGTTTATTACTTGGGCAAGAACAGCAGCGGTAGTTCTGTGACTATCTCAACTAACCAGCGCCAAACAGCTCCTGACAACACCGAGCACTTCGGCACCGCAGGCGACTATGGTACAGCTACGGCAACAGGAGCAGTAGGCGGTAGCATCTTTAGCTTTCAGTTAGAGCATCAGCCAGCTTACCTTGTCTTCCAGCCTTACACAAGTAACACAATTCTGCAAAGCTGTTACTTAACAAAGGTGGAGGTAAGCTCTGACAATGATATTGCCGAGACTTATACAGTCAACACAAGCACGGGTGCCCTTACAGGCTCAGCAGGTCGCAAACAAATCGTTTTGACAACAAAGGGCAGTAGTAGCAATCCAAACGGCTTCCCACTGACTAACAGCGCAGCTAACGTAACAACTAACGGTGCATACATGGTGATTAAGCCAGGCACTCATACCTTAAGGGTGCGTTACTGGGTAAAGGACGTAGCTACCAACGTAGAGGGTACTATTACGAAGATTCTTCCTGCCACAGCATACGCTTCCAACACCTACTACGATATGACCGCACAACTTGACGTAAAGGATTACGACGGCGACCATTACTATATGTGGGATGCTCAGGAACAATACTGGAAAGGTCACGAATGGAATCAGGGTGGCAGCCAGCCAACCCTCAACCAAGGTCTTACAGGGGCAACAACATCAGGTGATTACGCCCAGAGCAACACTGACCCAAACAATCGTTGGTACAACGAAGCATTTACTTATGGCGTAGATAACCCCGCTACTCACACCTCATGTAAAGACCTCCCCAACGTAAACGAGATGACGTGGTACGCTGCTAAGGGCGATCCCCGTTGGGACAAAGACGAATTATGGACAACAATGGGTCATTTATATAAAGGCGGCATATGGTTAAAGAAGAAGTCACAGATAAGCGGATTCAAGGCTAACACCGCTGTTGACGGCAACGATTGGCGCACATATATACACGGTAATAGCTGGCCCGTATCTAATATCCTTCCTTCCGCTGCCGACGCAGGTAATTATTTCTACCTGCCCGCCTTGGGTTACTACAACTCTGGTCAACTGAATGACGTTGGCAGCTACGCCAAATATTGGTCGTCTAGTGCTGAGCCGTGGTACAGCGACAATGCGTACCTCCTGTTCTTCGACAGTAGCAACATCGGCTTGGACCGCTACCCCCGCTTCTGGGGGCTCAGAGTCGGCGGGTTTGAGTAGTCCTAAAAGCCCCACCCCAAACCTCCCCGAACCAACGGTCACTAACCGAAGGGAAGTAAGGGGGAGGGAGTCTAACGGGCAGAATTTCTGCTGAATACGCATTCCGTCGCTGCGCTCACCGTATCTACACGCTGGCGGATACGTATCTAGCAACTCGTAGATACGCATTGCGCAGTCGCTAGATACGTATCTAGCAGCAACGCTCACCGCATCTACCAGCACGTAGATACGTATTCGGCAGCAAGGCAATACGCATCTGACAGGAGGGGGATACAGAAAGAGCAAAAAATGAAACGGTGAGAGGAGGAAAATAAATTAAGAAAATAGAATGGGGCAGCATGAAGATGCACCGAGAGAAGCTGCAGAGGCGTGCTGCCCTATACTATGATAAACGGTAACCTAATTTTATAACTTTAAACACGAAAAATTATGAAAATTCGTTTAGTACCAAAGAAAAATCCGCAGAAGCGGGAGGAAGTGAAGTTTTATGCTAATCCAGTAAACGTGGGCCGTAAAACGTTGGATGATATTGCGCGTGACATTTCGGGTCGCTCATCGCTGACACGTGGTGATATATCGAACGTGTTGTATAACTTCATTGATTGTTTGCCCCATTATCTCCGTGATGGTTTTAGTATTCAGTTGGGCGAGTTCGGTTCAATGCGTGTCACGTTGTCGAGCAAAGGGGCGGAATCGGAAAAGGCTTTTAAGACTGAGACGATTAAGCCGCGTGTGGTCTTTACGCCAGGAACAGAATTGAAACGTGAACTGACTGCAAATTCCTATGAATCGTTGAGGAAGAAAGAAGAAGAAGAGGAGGAGGATAAGAAGAAGAAGGAAAAGGAAAAGGAAAAGAAAGAGAAAGAAGGAGGAGGACCAGTGGCGGGATAACGCCCCACCCCCGACCCCGACCCAGTAGGGAGGGGACCCTAAACACAAATGATTCTCCAAGGGGAGTAATATGCGCAGGTTGCTAGGAGAGGTTGAAGCATGGTTAGTTTTCGAAGGGAGGAAGTAACTAATAGAGTATATGGAAGTAGGGACAGACAAGGATGTCTGTCTCTACTTTTTTGTTAATCTTTCTTTGAGGAATATATCATTATTTTGGAGACTCAGATATGTTCTTAGAGTCATTCTGCTTCTTGTTCTTTCTGTTTCAAGATTTATCTTGATGTATTTGTTCAATCAGTAATTAATCATTATCTTTGTATCTGATTTTTTGTAAGTGATATAGGAGTAGGAAAGCTCTTAATAGAAGAACAGGAATTATGCCTCTAAGATTACCCGACGGACTTCCAGCCATAGAAATATTAAAGCGTGAGAACATTTTTGTAGTGGATAGTTCATATGCGTACATGCAGGATAAGCATCCACTCCGCATTGTCATACTCAATCTTATGCCGTTCAAAGCTACGACTGAGACTGATTTCATACGTATTCTTTCCAATAGTCCGCTATTGTTGGATATCAGCTTTATGAAGCTCAAGAGTCATACTTCCAGCCATACGCCTGCGGAACATATTGACCGTTTCTATCATATGCTTGAAGAACTCAGTGAGGAGAAGATAGACGGATTGATAGTCACTGGTGCTCCTGTCGAGGGAATTCCTTTCGAGGAGGTAGACTATTGGACAGAACTACAGGAGATATTCAATTGGACACGTGATAATGTGCGTTCAACGCTTTACATCTGTTGGGCGGCACAGGCTGGGCTCTATCATTTCTATGATATTCCAAAATATCCTTTGCCTAAGAAGATGTTTGGTATCTTCCCTACGATTCCTTTAAAACCCGAACAGCCTCTCTTCCGTGGCTTTGATGATGTCTTCCGTATGCCTCAGAGCCGTCATACTGAGGTAAGGCGTGAGGACATTGAGCAGGTTGACGACCTCGAAATCATTGCTGAATCGGAGGAGAGTGGAGTCTCTATCGTAAGGTCACGTAGTAGACGTGAGTTCTTTATTACAGGTCATTTGGAGTATGCCCCCAACACACTCGACACAGAATATCACCGTGACCTTGGTAAGCGTGACGATGTTGAAGTCCCGAAGTATTATTACCGTGAGGATAATCCAACGAAAGGTCCACTTGTCACTTGGCGTTCACACGCTAATTTACTGTTTATGAATTGGGTAAATTGGGTGGTAGGTGGTGAATGATAGGTGGTGATGTCTTGGCTGTTTGGTGTTGGATGATAGGTGGTGATGAATAGTTGTTTTGCTTAGCATCTATCACTCAAACAAAATGTAATCATCATCACCCAACAATTAACACTCACCACTCACCATCCTATAAACACTTCATCATCACCCAACAATTAACACCCAACACTCACCACCCTATAAACACTTCATCATCACCCAACAATTAACACCCATCACCCAACAATATGCAATCATCAACACCCAACACTCAACACCCAACACCCATCACAATCGAACTCCTTGCCCCAGCCAAGAACCTTGAATGTGGAATGGCTGCTATAGAACACGGAGCAGATGCCGTATATATCGGTGCTTCCCGATTCGGAGCACGTCAGTCTGCAGGCAATAGTGTGGAGGATATCGGCAAGCTATGTGAGTATGCTCACCGCTATGGTGCCACGGTTCACGTGACCATCAATACGATTATCTATAACGATGAGTTTGAAGAGACACTTGATTTGGTACGTGAATTGGTGGACGTTGGTGTAGATGCCTTCCTCCTGCAGGATATGGGTTTGATGAGTAAGGTAAGGGAGATAGTGCCTGATACGGTAGCTCTCCACGCCAGTACACAATGTGATACACGCACATGGGAGAAGGCTCAATGGCTGAGTCAGCAGGGTTTTGACCGTGTCGTACTTGCTCGCGAACTGTCTGCTGAAGAGATAAATGACATCCATAAGCGTTTGCCAGAGCTTGAGTTGGAAGCCTTCGTACACGGTGCATTATGCGTAAGTTATAGTGGTGTATGTTATGTTTCCCAGTATAGTTTCGGTCGATCAGCCAATCGTGGTGCGTGTGCACAGTTCTGTCGATTGGCGTTTGATTTGAAAGATTCAGATGGAAAAACCATCGAACATCAGCGCCATCTTCTCTCACTGAAGGATATGAGTCAGATAGATAACCTTGAAACACTGATGCGTTCAGGGGCTTGTGCCTTTAAGATAGAGGGAAGACTGAAGGATATCAACTATGTGAAGAATGTCGTTTCGGCTTATAGTAAGCGCATTGATGAGATTATCAGCAAGCATCCAGGCGAGTTCCGTCGTGCTTCTTTGGGACGTGTGCGCTATTCGTTTACACCTGATTTGAAGAAGACTTTCAACCGTGGTTATACTAATTACTTCCTCAAGGGAAGACAGGCAGATATCTTCTCACCCGATACCCCTAAGGCATTGGGTGAGTTTGTTGGTCGTGTAAAGGAGATAAGACGAGATAGTTTTAACGTATCAAGTACTGCAAACTTTGCCAATGGTGACGGTCTGTGTTTCCTATCACGTGACACTGACAGTCAGTCAACACGTTTGGAAGGATTCCGTGTGAACCGTGCTGTTGAGAATAGGCTCTATCCTTTTAAGATGCCAAGAGGATTAAAGCCGGGTATGGAACTGTATCGTAATCAGGATCAAGCATTTGATAAGGAGTTAAGTGGGAAAACTGCTGAACGTAAGATTGCGATTAAGATTTGGTTTGGGACCTCCCCCAACCCCTCCAAAGGAGGGGAGTGCCTAACAGATAGTCATGGGACAATATGGGCAAAAGCAGAGGTGATAGGCAGGGCTAATCCAAATCAAGCATCTAACGAACGAATATCCAACGAACATCCCGTTAGGCTCTCCCCTCCCCTTGGAGGGGCTGGGTGTGGTCTTCAACTTGCCCAAAAGCCTCAACGTGATAACATCATACGTCAGCTCACTAAATTGGGCAATACGGTATATGAATGTTCTGAGGTAGAGATAGTTGACGGGGCTGATAAATACTTCATCCCAAGCAGTATTCTTGCCGAACTTCGTCGTATGGTGGTAGAGGAACTTGACAAACAGATACTGAATATGCAGCGTGTGACGATTCATCGGAAATCGGTGGATAAGGTGTCTGACCATAAACCACATATATCGATGGTGAATCCATCCCAATATCAGCAGTTACCTTATCTGTATAACATCTCCAATGATGCTGCCCGCAAGTTCTATGAACAGCAGGGATTACCCAAAGCAGAACCTGCTTTTGAGATTCAATATCCTACAGGTGCCACCAATGGTTCTGACTCATCAAACAAGGCATTCTCTATCAAGGGAGATAAAGAAGTGGTTTCTCACTTGTTAATGCAGTGCCGTCATTGCATTCGTTATTCGCTCGGCTATTGTGTTAAACGTGGTGGACAGAAACCTACTTGGCGTGAACCGCTCTTCCTCGAACTCCCTGATAAGCGTCGTTTCCGCTTAGAGTTCGACTGTAAGAACTGTCAGATGAATGTGTGCAACGTTACGTAAATGAAAATCATAACCCATAGTTTATCATCATGATTACGAATAAATGGAATCCCGAGGGAAAAGAACCTGCGCAGACTTCAATAACAAAGAAGACTAACAGCTGTGCTGGGCTACGCTGCGGTATCGTTGGAGGAATCCTCCTCTTACTACTTAGCTTCTTATTTACAGGCTGTTATCATAAGAAGACTCCTTCGTCTTTCCGCTTGCCTGATAGCATTCAAGAGGCACAGATTTCTCGGCGAATAGAAGCAGAAGGCGACTCCATTTTGAAAGATAATGACAGTGATGATATAGAATGGAGTGGCACACGAAGCAAGGTAGACTCCCTGGCTTTTCGTGTAAAACACCATTATTCGCAAGGGTTTAACTTTATTGTAACGGCAGATTCATTGATGCTTCTTCGTCAACAACCAGAAGAGGCTGTAAACAAGATGGAAACAGATTCCTTTGCTGTGAAGAATGGAAAAGAGGTTGTTGTGGCTGATATTCGTATACTTCCCATTGATAAGCAGGATTCTGTTTGGGTGCAGATTGCAACGGAAGACTATGCCTTTGGCTGGATTCATGAGTCTCGTCTGTTAAAACAAGTAGACCCAGCAGACCCGATTTCGCAGTTTATCGCTACGTTCTCAAACATTCACTTACTCATATTCTTGATTGTTATCTCAATCATGGCTGTAGGTTATTTAGCACGTAAGATATTGAAGAAGAACGCACACATCGTACATTTTAATGACATTAGTTCGTTTTATCCCACGCTGTTAGCCGTCATCGTGGCGCTTTCTGCAGCCTTCTATGCAAGCATTCAGCTCTTTGCACCCGAGACATGGCGTGAGTTCTACTTCCACCCTTCCCTTAATCCCTTCTCACAACCCATATTACTCAATATCTTCTTAGTTCTTGTCTGGGCTATGCTCATCATCGGTATCGCTACGATTGACGATGTACGAAGACTATTGAAGTCGGGAGAGGCCCTACTCTATCTTAGCGGTTTAGGTGCAGTATGTGCCGTCAATTACATCATTTTTTCTGTACTCACTTTATATTATATAGGTTATCCACTTCTCATTGCCTATATCTATTATGCCTTCCGCATCTATCTACGCAAGAGCAGTGAGACTTATTATTGCGGAAACTGTGGTATACGCCTACATAGAAAAGGAAGATGTCCACACTGTGGAGCTGTGAATGAGTAATAAAAAGTACGCATTAGATAGAACTTTGAACAGACATTACATCAGAAATAGACCTCCATTAGTTTAGAATTTTATTTACATTTTGATAGCCGTTTTTACCTTATTCTTAGGGTAAAAACGGCTATTTTTATTTCCATTATAAGTAGCAAGCAATCAGACAGTTACAAAACAGCAAAATAAAAGGTGCCTAATTAGACTTCAAAAGGGCGTTAGTAAGGCTTCAATAGAGCGTCTTTAAGAAGCCTAAAGGGCATCTATTCGAGTCCAATTCATCATGTATTGATTTTTACATAATGATAAAATCCTGACATATTCATATGAAGTAGCTGATAGAATAAGCCCTTTCTTACTTCTTATCCAGTCCCACTTATATGGCTGTATCCCAACAGAATATTTGTAATATTCCTAATAAATTAGGATTGTTTATTATGTTTTTTATGCTTACCTTTGTCATCATTAACGATTTATAAAAACATTAGAAATAAGATTATATGATTAAGTCTAAACTTAGTATTGCCCTTTTAATGGCGGCATCTTTGCCTATAGGAATGCAAGCTAACAACATTATCGAAAGCGGAGATACTTCCCGTGTCTATGATATTGACGAAGTTGTCGTCATAGACCAACCAAAGGAGGCTTTCCGTCTGCGCCAGCAACCATTGAGCAGCACTTCTTTCAATGGTGATTTGATTCGTAGTCTCAATGTGCAGGATGTTCGTAATCTCTCTGTGTTTGTCCCATCATTCTCTATGCCTGAGTACGGAAGCCGTTACACATCTTCTATATATATGCGCGGTATCGGCTCACGTGTCTACTCACCAGCCGTGGGTATTTATGTAGATGGTATGCCAATCTTAAGCAAGAGTGCGTTTAATTTCCACACATATGATATCGACCGCATCGACGTTCTTCATGGTCCGCAGGGTACACTTTATGGTATGAATACCGAAGGTGGACTGATTCGATTCTATAGTCGTAACCCCTTCCAATATCAAGGAACGGATGTAAAACTCTCGATTGGTACAAAACTGCATCGTCAGATTGAGGCAAGTCATTATGAGAAACTGAATGATAAGATGGCATTCTCGGTAGCTGGCTTCTATGGAGGACAAAATGGATTCTTCCGTAATCAATATGATGGCTCACATGCCGACCTTATCAATGAGTTTGGTGGTAAGGGCCGTTTCCTTTGGCGTCCAACAGACAGACTTAACTTTGACTTCATTACTGACTATCAATATACTCGTCAGAATGGCTTTCCATATGGTCAGGTGGTGACAGAAGACGAACTATCTTCTGCCACAATCACCTCACCGCTTTATGGATTGAAGGCTGGCACGCAATCGCCTAACCAAAATCGTCAAGGCAATTACCGCCGTAATATCATCAATACAGGACTGGGTATTAAATATGCAGGAAACGGATTTGATATCAATTCGATGACTTCTTGGCAGTTCCTCCGTGACTATATGCTCATGGATATAGACTATCGTCCGCAGGACTTCATGCACCTTACACAGCGTCAATTAGGGAATACGTTGACAGAGGAACTTTCTATCAAGAGCCGTAATAATAGCAAGTGGCATTGGACCTTCGGTGCTTTTGGTTCTTATCAGTGGTTGAAGACGACGGCTCCTGTTTATTTCGATCAAGACATGAACAGCTACCTGTCTAAGAAGATTACCGACTATGCTTATAATGGTATGCTCAATGCAATGGCAAGGGGTATGGCACAGAGATTGATTGCAGGTGGAATGTCAGAGGAACTTGCCAACAAAACGGCACGTGCAAGCACGGCTGCAGCAATTGCTGCGGCAGGTGGTGTCAATATAAATATGACAATGGACCCTGTTCCGGGTATCTTCCGTACGCCAACCCTCAACTTAGGTGTTTACCATGAGAGTAATATTGAGCTTACTGATCGCTTGATGGCAACCTTGGGTTTACGCTATGATTATTCGCGCGTAAGCATTGACTATGAGACATCTGCACGTGTAGCATTGCAGGAAAGTGTGATGGGCATAACCATTAATCCTGTTATTACTTCAGCATTGAAGCATAGTGAGCATGATAATTTCAAACAGTTCCTTCCAAAACTTGGTTTGACTTATCGTCTTCAGGATGGTAGCAATGTCTATGCGACATGGTCAAAGGGCTATCGTGCAGGCGGTTATAACTTTGAGATGTTCTCTGATGTACTTCAGACTGAGACCTCACAAGCAGCCAATAAGGCACGTGCTGATGTGGATATTGCACATGATGAGGCTTACTATGAGCGCATTGCAAAGACAATCGAATATAAGCCAGAGACAAGCTGGAACTATGAGGTGGGAGCGCATCTCAATCTCTTAAACAACCAACTTCATCTTGACCTCGCTGCTTATTATATGCAGATTCGCAATCAGCAACTCTCTGTAATGGCTGGCAACTATGGTTTCGGACGTGTGATGACAAATGCAGGCCGCAGTCATTCTTGTGGTTTGGAGGCAACACTCCGTGGTGTAGCCTTGGACAACAAACTGACTTATGGTCTTAACTATGGCTTTACAAGTGCTCAGTTTGATGAGTATAAGGACTCTATCGCAGGAGTAGGAACAGTTGATTATAAGGATAAGCGTGTTCCTTTCGTGCCACAGCATACACTGGGTGCCAATGCTGATTATCGTATAGACGTTGACCCTGCAGCCTTGCTTGACCCATCAAATCGTTTCCATTTGCGTAGTGTCACGGTAGGACTCAACCTCTCTGCGCAGGGTAAGACCTACTGGGATGAACAGAACTCTATCGGTCAGAACTTCTATGCTGTCTTAGGTGCTCATGCCGATGCTGACTTCGGTCCGCTGCATGTCAACCTCTGGGTGCGTAATCTGACAGATACAAAATACAACAGTTTTGCTGTTCAGAGTGCTGCTACTGGTACACGCTACACCTTTGCTCAGATGGGTAATCCATTCCAAATGGGTGTAGACTTTAGGGTGCATTTCTAATGAAAAAAAGCCTCCCCCGACCCCTCCGAAAGGAGGGGAGGCAAATAGGACAAGGCTTGGTATAGACTATTAAGATTTCATTCCTTGTTTTTGAAAAATCAAATAGGCAGGTTATAGATGTAAGACATTAGCTCGTAACCCATTTATTTAAAAGTAATTGACCTACAATTAAAGCGCATGAATCTTCGCACTTTAGTTGTAGGTCAATTGTTTTTATTGGCAATATAAACCCTTCCAAACGTCAATATCCTCTTCTATAAACATTATATAATAATGTGATTAAGCCTCAACACTACTCGTGTTAAGCCTTAACACCATGTGTGATGAGCCTTAGCACCACATGTGCGCAGCGTGTATCCAGCTGAACTCCCCTCCTATTACTTCCCTTCGGTCAGTGACCTTTGGTTCGGAGGGGTTGGGGGAGGCTCCCCTACACCCTAATCTTCCCCACTAACTTTCTTTGTTTCCCTTCTCCAATGATAGGTGCATGGGCATCCTCTGGGAAAAAGATGGTGAATTGCCCTGGCTTAACACAGAAGTATTCCTTTGCAACTTGTGTATAAAAGCCGCAATCTCGCTCAAGATTATAGACAATATCAGGATCACCTAAGTCAGACAAAGCTGTCCAGCCCATTGTCTCATCCTGTAATAAGGGTACTTGAATATCAATATAGTTCTTGTGGAACTCTAATCGTTGCGCTTCTTTACGCTTCAGTTCTACCTCGTCTAAATTGATGAAGAGGTCGTCAGCATCGAGGGATATGCGTCCTGCTTCTTGTTGGCTGAAATCATGTTGGAGGATATACTCCAGCATTTCCTTCATTCTTGGATGTAGTCCAAAGTAGCGATGGCATGCGCTTAAATCTGCTATTATCATGTTCTTGGATTTACTAAATGTTATAGAAAACTGCTGCAAACATACGTATTTATTTTCTGAAAACAAAGAATTAGCCTGTAAATAACGTGTATCTGAGAAATGAAAAAGGGGTACACAGAGCGTGTACCCCCTTTTGATAGGATATCTACAGATAGACGTCTTATCTTTGTGTGACGTCGTCTATACAAGCTTTATTGGTTGTAGTAGAGCCCAAGCGAATAATATTCCGACTTGCTTACTTACCCCTTACTACTTTTCCCAGCCGTTCTTAGCGTACTTAGGATTGACAGAGAACTCCCCTGCCCCTATGTCAAGATCTCCGCTGTTCGGCACTCGGTATTGCCCCCATGCACATGGTTTAGACTTTTTAGTCTTGTTACTTTTCCATGTTCCTGCATATTGGTTATTAGAATAGGAGTCCGAATGGCTATCAATGTCGTCATAAACGAACTTACCATCATTGGTTTCATACCAATAGAACAGCAGATAACCAGTGAAGACACCGCTTCCTGTTTGGCTGGTTTCTTCTTCTAAATTATATTTCGCAATACTACACCCACGACGCCTGAACTGCCCTTTCATAGAGTCGTCTACACCATACGTAGGATGTGTAAATTCCCTATTCTCAACGATATCAATGGTTCCACGAAAGTTACAACGATTGTTCTTGACAACGGTAATACCGCTGACATTGTATTGATTATCATCCGTTCGTTGCACTTTTTGAATGTCTATTGAGAACTTCTGATAGTCCGTTCCAATATAACCAATGTAAGGAACGCTCTTGTCAGACAATATATTTGAGAAGTCAGCCACAACACTTGTGTTCTTACTATCACTTACCATAGAAAGAATCCACTTTGGAACATTAGCCTCCGCCTTCTTTTCTTGACAACTCGCGAAAGGTAATACAACCAAGAGTAGTGCTAAGTAATTAAACAACTTGCTCATAATATTCTGATATAAATATGATTATAGGGAGCAAAGATCTTATCCAAGGAAGTGTATCTGACCAATGAAATAAAGTAAGATGTAACCCAAGATAAGGGAAACAACACCGCTGGTCAGACCCACCTTAAGCATATCATTCTGCTTCACAAGTCCTGTTGAGTAAGCAATCGCATTCGGTGGTGTAGAGATAGGGAGACACATTGCAGTAGAGGCAGCAATGGCAATACCGATGAGGACAGTACTTGTACCGCCAATACCATCGAGATTATGATCCATACCACGACATACTACAGCGAGGATTGGAACCAACAACGCAGCAGTTGCTGTATTTGAAATGAAGTTAGAAAGGAAATAACAAATCAAACCAGAGATAGCAAGGATAACGATAGGACTCCAATTGCCGAATGGAATACTCTCAATAGCAGCATCTGCCAAGCCTGAACCGTTCATTCCCAAGCCAATAGCAAAACCTCCTGCAACCATCCAGATGACACTCCAGTTAATCTCCTGCATATCCTTAGCAGTGATAACACCAGTGATAGCGAAGATTGCCATTGGAATCATTGAAACGGTGTTAGTGTCAATACCTGTGACATCCTTTGGAATTACCCATAGAAGGATTGTTACAATAAAGGTTACGATAACAACCCACATGCGCCATCCACGGTGTACCTCACCATCAATCTTCAGATGAATAGTCTTCTGTGTGAATGGGAAGAAATAAAGAATAATTCTCCATGACAACAAAAGCAGAACTATCACAAGCGGTGCCATGAAAGCCATCCAGTGCATGAAGTCAATATTCATATTAAGACCAGCTGGGTCGTTGAGATATTTAAGGGCAATAAGGTTAGGAGGTGTTCCAATCGGTGTTCCCATACCACCGAGATTGGCTGCAATAGGAATAGACATTGTCAAGGCAATACGTCCCTTACCATTAGCAGGTAGCGCTGCAAAGACTGGAGTAAGGAAAGTAAGCATCAATGCCGCTGTTGCAGTATTTGAGATGAACATAGAGAAGAGTCCTGTAATAAGTAGGAATCCCAAAAGAACATTCTCACTCTTATTACCAAAAGGCTTAATAAGATTACGTGCCAAGAGCGTGTCAAGTCCCGACTTCGATGCCGCTATCGCTAAGATAAAGCCCGCAAGGAAGAGCATAATGATAGGATCAGCAAAGGATGCCATGATTTCCTTTGAGTCAAGTAACTCACCAATCCCGTCACCTTTGAATACCCCAAAAGCATTCTTGGATACAGTGACGCACATGATAGACATGATACTCAGCGACGTTGCCCATGCAGGGATACACTCTGTTAGCCACGACAAGGTGGCAAACACGAAGATTGCAATAATGCGTTGCTGTACTACGGTCAACCCATCAATGCCAAAGCTACTTGTGGGAAGATTCCAAATGATAGCTGTAACCACGAAGATAGCCAAAAGTTCCCAGACTTTTTTCATCTCAATGTGATTACCAAGTTCGTTAGTCTTTTCTTCTGCCATGGTGTTAGTTGTTTAGTTTAATAGATTTAGATTGTTTAATTAATAGATTTGTGGGCTAAAGTATAAAAAATATTCTTATCAAGCAAAAGAATCTTTCTTTTTTTGTATTTTTGCATGATAAATCTTTGTTTATGCGGCAGTTATTAGTATTTACCCTCTCCATTTTATTGTTTTTATCGTGTGGTAATCATCAAAAGCAAGTGGCTGATAAAAGCGAGAAAAGAGAGAAAGGAGAGAAAATAGAACTACAGTATGCTCGAAATATTACAATCGAACGTACGAAAGATTATGTGGTTGTACGTTTGTTGAATCCTTGGAAAGCGGGAACCGTTCTACATACTTACTACCTTATTGAACGCGGAAAGGATGTAAACATTCCTGACGACGGAACAAAAGTTGTCATTCCCCTTCGCAAGAGTGTTATCTTCACGACAGCCCATGCAAACCTTGTTGAGATGCTTCAGGCACAGAAAGCGATTGCTGGTGTTGCTGATTTGAAGTATATGATTATCCCTGATATTCAGAAACGCGCAAGAATAAAGGGTGGTATTGTTGACTGTGGTGATGCGATGAAGCCTGATGTAGAGCAAATTATAGATCTAAATGCAGATGCAATACTACTTTCTCCCTTTGAAAACAATGGTGGTTATGGTCGTTTAGAACAGATAGGAGTACCCATCATTGAATGTGCCGACTACATGGAACGTTCTGCTTTAGGGCGTGCTGAATGGATGAAGTTTTATGGTATTCTCTTTGGGCGGGAGCAAGAAGCCGACTCCTTATTTGCTATTGTTAAACAAAACTATAAGTCTTTAAGCCAAAAGGCAAGTCAAAGTAAGATTACTCGCAGTGTCTTACCTGACAGAAAAGTGGGTGCCGTGTGGTATCTACCGGGTGGCGAGAGCAGTGTGGGTTTACTATATAAAGATGCACATGGACGTTATGCTTATTCAAATGATAAGCATAGTGGAAGTCTTGCAATGCCTTTTGAAACAATCTTGGATAAGTTCGCACAAAGTGATTTTTGGATATTAAGTTATAATGGTAACTTCAATCGCCGAGTCTTATTGTCTGAATATCAAGGTTACGCAAAGCTAAAACCTTATCAAACAAAGGAAATATATGGCTGTAAGGTAGATAGTAAACCCTACTTTGAGGAGGTCAGCTGGCGTCCCGATTGGTTGCTCTCAGACTTGATTCAACTTTTCCATCCCGACTTGAAGATTGCCCCACTACGTTACTATCAGAAGTTAGAAGATTGATAGAACCGAAACGATAAGATAATGAAACGGAATATTCTTCTTTTTATATGCTTAGCAACAAGTATCCTACTTCTGTTTGGATTGAACCTTACAACAGGTTCTGTTCAGATACCCTTTGCTGATGTGTTGGATATTCTGTGTGATCGTTTTGCGGGAAAAGAAAGCTGGGAATATATTATTTTAGAGAACCGACTCCCTCAAACACTCACTGCCATACTCTGTGGAGCATCGTTGTCAGTTTGTGGTTTAATGCTTCAAACAGCCTTTCGCAATCCTTTAGCAGGTCCAGATGTATTTGGTATCAGTTCTGGTGCAGGGTTAGGTGTTGCCTTGGTGATGCTACTATTGGGTGGGACTGTCTCTACTTCTATCTTTACTGTTTCAGGCTTTCTTGCCATTCTTACCGCAGCTTTCATTGGAGCAATCGCCGTAACAGCACTCATCTTGTTCCTTTCCACTTTAGTGCGCAACAGTGTTTTATTACTGATAGTGGGTATCATGGTGGGATATGTTTCCTCTTCTGCTGTTTCTCTTTTGAATTTCTTTGCATCAGAAGAAGGTGTGAAAAGCTATATGGTATGGGGAATGGGTAATTTTGGAGGTGTATCAATGAATCATATCCCTCTGTTTTCTATTCTTTGTTTAATAGGTATTATTGCATCATTTCTATTGGTGAAGCCACTGAACATCCTACTCTTAGGACCACAATATGCAGAGAGTTTAGGGATTAGCACACGCCAGATTCGCAATATACTATTAGTAGTTGTAGGTCAGCTAACAGCCATCACAACCGCTTTCTGTGGTCCTATTTCATTTATCGGGTTAGCTATTCCACATATAGCCCGCCTCTTATTCCGTACTGAGAATCATCAGATACTTCTTCCAGGAACAGTGTTGAGCGGTGCTGTAATCGCTTTACTTTGCAACTTTATTTGTTATCTTCCTGGCGAATCAGGTATAATCCCACTTAATGCTGTCACCCCACTCATCGGTGCCCCTGTTATCATTTACGTAATTATTCAGCGTAGGTAATTGTCAACCGACATTTTTAAGATCCTAAATGCAAAAGGTAAAACTTATTAATTTCAAACTTCTGAAAGTACTTTTTTTGTCTTATTTTTTCACATACTGATTTTGTAAAGACCACCAAACGGCTTGCAAACAACGCCCTTTTGGATTGCAAAAGATGCCCTTTAAGCGCCTTAGTAACGCCCTTTTGAACCCTTACAAAGCACCTTTTAAAAACCGCATCTACAACTATTTGATAACAAAGAACTTACGCAGGTCCTTAATCAAATCGTTTTTTCACCCATTTCCCCACGTTTCCTTTGCATTTTTGTCAATATATTTCGAGGGGTGCTGGGTGTTGAGTGGTGGGTGTTAATGGTTTCTATAAAGTTCATTGTAAATCCACACATCACCATCACCCAACATTCAACACCCAACATTCAACACCCATCATTTCCCACCCCATTAATTTCATAATCTCGTTTTTTTATGTAAGTTTGCGGTAAAATAGGTGAGGGGTGAGAGGTGTTAGATGATAGGTGTTGATGATTACTATAATCTACACACCATCAACACCCAACACCTATCACCCACCAATATTATGAACATGAAACAGAATCTTAAAAATGTTGTGCTTGCCGCAGGACTCGCCTGCACAGCACTTACAGGTCAGGCACAGAAAGCAAGACCTAAGACCACACAGACGGTCAGCAATTCGCTTATGAAACAGAGTACATTACCTTTCAACGCCCCTGATTTCAGCCGTATCAAGGGTGAAGACTATCTCCCTGCTATCAAAGCGGCTATCGCTGAGCAGAGAGCTGAGATAAAGAAGATTACAGACAATAAACAGAAACCTACCTTCGCCAATACCATCTTAGCTTACGAGCGGAGCGGAAAGGACTTGGAACGTATCTCAAACATCTTCTATGCGCTGGTATCGGCTGACAAGACTCCTGAGATTGAGAAGGCACAGGGAAGTATCGTACCACTGATGACGGAGTTTGAGAATGAAATAAAATTCAACCAGAAGTTCTTCCAGCGTATCAAATATGTCTATGACCATGAGTACAAGACGCTCAAGGGCGAGGATAAGAAGCTGTTAGAGGTGGTTTACAAAGACTTCACCCACGCTGGTGCCTTACTTCCAAAAGAGAAGATGGCACGTATGCAGGAAATTAACAAGGAGTTGGCAAAGCTTCAGCAGGAGTTTGGCGATATGCTTCCTAAGGCTGCCAATGAGGCTACCGTATGGGTCAGCGACGTGAAGGAATTAGCAGGACTCAGCGAGACGGATATCGCTCAGTGTAAGAAAGATGCTGAGAGCCGTGGTGGAAAGGCACCTTACTGTATCGTGATTACGAATACCACTCAACAGCCTATCCTTGCAAGTCTTGAAAACCGTGGCTTGCGTGAGCGTGTCTACAACGCTTCTATTCATCGCACAGACGGTACAGGTGCTTACAATACCTTCCCTGTCATCGTGAAGATAGCTCGCTTGCGTGCGGAGAAGGCTCAACTGATGGGTTACAAGAACTATGCTTCTTACTCGCTCTCAAAGACGATGGCAAAGAATACGGATAACGTCTATGCCTTCTTGCATCAGATGATTGAGGCTTACAAACCTAAGTCAGAGGCTCAGACAAAGGCGATTGAAGAGTATATGAATAAACAAGTTAACAAGTTAACAAGTGGACAAGTAGACAAGTTAACAGGTGAACAACTTAACGCAAATAACTCGTCTACAAGTCAACCTGTCAACTCGTTTACAGCTCTCCAGCCCTACGATCGCTTCTATTATTCGGCTAAGATGAAGAAGGACCAGTATAGCTTCTCAGATGATGACGTGAAGCCTTACTTCAATCTTGATTCCGTACTCGTAAATGGTATCTTCTATGCCGCTCATCGTGTCTATGGACTTAGCTTCCGCGAGCGTAAGGATATCCCTACCTATCATAAAGACATGAAGGTGTTTGACGTGATGGATGCTGACGGCAAGCAGCTGGCGCTGTTCTACTGTGATTACTTCCGCCGTCCAACAAAGCGTGGTGGTGCGTGGATGAGTGCCTTCCTTAAGCAGAGTAGCGACCGTCAGCAGAAACCGCTCATCTTCAACGTATGTAACTATGCCAAGGCTCCAGAAGGTCAGCCAACGCTCCTTACTTGGGATGAGACTCAGACGATGTTCCACGAGTTCGGACACGCTCTGCACGGTATGCTTTCTAACTGTAAGTATAACACACTGAGCGGTACTGCTGTTTCACGTGACTTCGTGGAGATGCCGTCACAGTTCAATGAGTCGTTTGCAAGCATACCAGAGGTTTTCAACCACTATGCACGCCATTACAAGACCAACGAACCGATGCCAGATGCCCTGCGTGAGAAGATGTTGGGTTCGCTCAACTTCCTTTCGGCTTACGCATTAGGCGAGAACCTTGCTGCTACCTCTGTGGATTTGGCTTGGCATTGCCTCTCACCTTCTGAGGTTCCG
The DNA here is from genome assembly GCF_018127925.1 of Prevotella melaninogenica. NCBI lineage: Bacteria > Pseudomonadati > Bacteroidota > Bacteroidia > Bacteroidales > Prevotellaceae > Prevotella > Prevotella melaninogenica. The sequence continues at coordinate 1,376,887 of NZ_CP072347.1, forward strand.
ACAGCTGAGAAGGCTCCAGCTTTTGAGAAGAAGGTGCTGGCTGACATGGGTTTGCTTAACAATCAGATTCCTCCACGCTACTCTACCTCTTACTTCAACCACATCTGGGGCGGAGGATACGCAGCTGGTTATTACAGCTACCTGTGGAGTGAGGTGCTGGCCGCTAACATCGCTGACTACTTCGAGGCTCACGGGGCACTGACACGTAAGGTGGGTGATGACTTCCGCCAGAAGATTCTCTCACGTGGTAATACCCGCGACTTGATGCAGATCTTCTCTGACTTCACTGGTCTCAAAGCACCCGATACAAAGGGATTGCTCAAGGCGAGGGGGATGTAATGCCTCACCCCCGCCCCCTCTCCGAATGGAGAGGGGAGTGATTACCGACACTTGCAAAAAAATAAAAACAGCAATGAAGAGCAAACCACAATCAACAGGACATATCACTCCCCTCTCCATTACTTTCCTTCGGTCAGTGACCGTTGATTCGGGGAAGAGGCAAGGGAGAGGGGCGCTCTCTCTTCTTCTCTTTTTTATCTTCTTCTTTACTCTCACCACACGTGCCCAGACCTTATGCGTCATTGACGGCACACCCCTTCCCGACTCCCTCCTGGACGTCACCATCGACGAGATGCGGTCGGATTCGGCTAAACAGATTGTGGCAAAAAGACTGGGACTTATTCCGCCCTACGCCATCGAGTCCATACAGATTTTCTCAGCAGAAGAACAAATAAAGCAAAGGAAGAACATCACATTCTGTAAATCACCCGCAGATATTATCATCATACGAACCAACTCGCTTGCAGAACTACAATGGGTAATAAACGGGAAACTAAAGAAACCACGAAAGAAGCTGACTATCATTGATTACAAACTCTCACCCCAGCTTATAACAGAGGCTTTGCCAAGGGGTATCAAACCCACCGACATCCTCTCTGCCGACATCCTTACTTATATAAACGATCCACGGCAAGAGAAACATCCGACAATCGTAATCAAGACAAAATGTGCAGCCCCTTCCAAAGCCAAAGGGAACTAACCGAAAAAGCAATGTGAGGAAAAGTAAATGAAAGTGGAGTATGTCGATTCCACAAAGACAAGACATAAATCAGTATCTAACAAATGATTAGACAAACACCATACAGCAAAGACAACGAGCCTAAGAATAAGAGCGAACACTCAGCAAATAGGGCTCTCCCACCCTTTACTTCCCTTCGGTCAGTGACCGTTGGTCCGGGGGAGCCGGAGGGGGCTTCTAACGCTTCCTTCATCTCCCACTCGCTATCCCTTCCCCTCCAAAGTGTATCGGCAGTTATCACCTTACTAAATGAGGGCTGTACAATTCCCTTCATTTCCCGCTATCGTAAGGAGCGAACAGGGGGGCTTGATGAGGTTCAGATAACTGATATCAGCGAACTTTATGACAGTCTGAAGGAACTCGGCAAACGTAAGGAGACCATACTCAAGACTATCCGCGAGCAAGAGAAACTTACAACGGAATTAGAAGTAAGAATCCGAGCTTGTATGGATTCCACAGAGTTAGAGGACATCTACCTACCATATAAACCCAAACGCCGTACACGTACGCAGATTGCTCGTGAACAGGGATTGGAGCCGTTAGCGTTGGCGATAATGAAAGGGGCCTCCCCCAACCCCTCCGAAAGGAGGGGAGAAGCCCCACCCGACCTCCCCGAAGGGGGAGGAGTGCCTATACGCACACGAGAGAATAAGGGCACTTTGAATCTTCCCCAACACCTCAGCAAAGTATTTGCAAGTTTGTCTCCCCTCCCTTCGGAGGGGTCGGGGGAGGCTTTGGCTTTGGACATCATCGCCGAGATTGTCTCCGAGAACCAGCAAGCACGCAATACTGTCCGCACAGCTTATCAGCGTGGGGCTGTCATTACGTCGAAGGTAATCAAGAAGATGAAAGATACCGAGGAGGCGCAGAAGTTCGCTGATTACTTTGACTTCTCCGAACCTCTCCGCCGTTGCAATAGTCACCGACTGCTTGCTATGCGTCGTGGAGAGGCACAGGGCATCCTACGTGTAAGCATCATGATTGACGGTGAAGAATGTATCGCACGCCTCATCCGACAATTTGTACGTGGACACGGAGTCTGTCAGACCCTCGTCAGCCAAGCCGTTGAAGACTCCTTCAAACGTCTTATCAATCCGAGCATTGAAAACGAATTTGCTACCTTGAGTAAGGAGCGTGCCGACGAAGAGGCAATCAAAGTCTTTACCGAAAACCTCCGCCAGCTTCTCCTCTCTCCCCCACTCGGTCAGAAGCGTGTCCTCGCCCTCGACCCCGGTTTTGCCAACGGATGCAAGATTGCTTGCCTTGACGAACAAGGTAACCTCCTTCATCACGAGATTATCTATCCGCATCCACCACGCAATCAGGTAAGACAAGCCACGGAAGCCCTCCAGAGGATGATACGCACATATAAGATTGAGGCTATCACCATTGGTAATGGTACGGCAAGCAGGGAGTCTGAAACATTCATTAGTAATATTCTCCAAAATTCGGCAAATAACTTTGGAAATATCTTAAAATATGTGGTAAGTGAAGACGGCGCCTCTATCTATTCTGCTTCTCCAGTGGCTCGCGAAGAGTTCCCCAACGAGGATGTAACCACACGTGGAGCCATATCTATCGGTAGACGACTGATGGACCCACTCGCTGAACTCGTGAAGATTGACCCGAAGAGTATCGGTGTTGGGCAATATCAGCACGATGTCGACCAATCAAAACTTAAGCATTCACTCGACCAGACAGTGATGAGTTGTGTCAATCAGGTGGGAGTCAACCTCAACACGGCTTCCCTCCACCTACTCACCTACGTCAGCGGACTCGGTCCTGCCCTTGCCCGCAATATCATTGATTACCGACGTGAGCACGGTCCTTTCACCTCACGTGCCCAGCTCAAGAAGGTGAAACGTTTGGGTGATACAGCCTTCCAGCAGTGCGCAGGCTTCCTCCGCATTCCCAATGCCAAGAACCCACTCGATAACTCCGCCGTTCATCCCGAGAGCTATTACATCGTTGAGCAGATGGCGAAGGACTTGAAATGTACGATAAAGGATCTCATTGGCAATAAGAAACTCTTGGCAGAAATTGATATCAAAAGGTACCTCACCCCAACCAGCCTCGCCCCCCTTACCCCCTCTCCTTCAGAGAGGGGGAGAGAAGCCTCCCCCAACCCCTCCGAAAGGAGGGGAGGAGCCCCACCCAACCTCCCCGAAAGGGGAGGAGTGCCTATGCGCACACGAGAGGATAAGGGCGCTTTAAATCTTCCCCAACACCTCAGCGAAGTATCTGCAAGTTTGTCTCCTCCCCTTTCGGGGAGGTCGGGTGGGGCTCCTACCCTCCACGACATCCTCACCGAACTTGAGAAGCCTGGCCGTGACCCCCGTGGAGAGGTTGAAGTATTCGAATTCGACAAGAATGTCCACACCCTCGCCGACCTCATCGTAGGAATGGAACTCCCTGGCATCGTGACGAATATCACCAACTTCGGAGCCTTCGTTGACATCGGTGTCCATCAAGACGGTCTTGTCCACATCTCTCAACTCTCCGACCGCTTTGTCACCAACCCCACACAAGTCGTACGCCTCCACCAGCACGTTCGCGTCCGTGTCGTCGAAGTCGATATGCGTCGCAAACGTATCGCATTGAGTATGAAGAATATAAAACAATAAAACAAATGAATCAGACAAAGAAAATCCTTGCGTACTTAGGTTGTATCGCGTTTACCGCCTTGGGCGTATGGCTCCTTACCGTAGAAGACTCCACCACAACAAACTCGCTTTGGGAGATAAGAGTTGCTGGCATCCTCTCCATCATCTTCTTTGGTGGTGGCGGTTTGTTTATGGCTTATAAAAAGATAAAGCTCCTCATAAACCATAAGAAAGAAATAGAATTTACCGATAGAGGTATCTCTATCTGCGGAGCTGAGGAAATATTATGGAACGAGATTGCCGACTTCTCCCTAATACGTTTTAAAGGTAACAGGTTGATAACCATTCAGATGAAAGACCCTGAAAAGGTTATCGCAAACGAATCTTCATGGATAAAACGCAAGACTATGGAGTATAACCTCAAGACTATCAGCGCCCTCTACTCCTTCCCTGCCTATATGATGGATGGGCGAGCTGAGGAAGCACTTACGCTATGCAGACTGAACATGGTAAAACATCAAAAGCCATAACAATTAACAACTCCCAACAGTTAGTAATAAGCTCTATAATATGGATGAAGATATATTACTATACATCAGCTCTATTATCTGCGCACTCCTCACAATCTATCAGATATTCAATCGCCAGAAAAGAGCAGGTATCTTATCAGCTATTGTATTATTAGGTTACTCTCTCCCACTCTATTACCTCTTCTTCTTTCATTCAGAATATGGAGCAGGTCTCACATGGTGGTTTTATCTTCTTGTGCTTAACCTCATATACATCCTCTCAACAGCAATACACCTTATTTTTAAGTATATCAAGGGAAGATATATCTCCTCCCTTTAAAATAATCAATGAAATCTATGGGAATGCTTTTTGTTCTTATTTTCTGGGCAATCGCTCTTATAATCCTATCCCTCATATTAGGACTGATAACGTTACCTTTCTCTTACTTTCTTTGCAAAAGGCAAAGGAAGAGGAAGATGGTTCTATCATTCCTCACACCAGGAATATTTATTGGGATATACGCTGCAAGTAGTTTTGTGTGTATGCTTATCATTGCTATCATTCTTGGTTCTGACATTGGTATAGGTGATGGCTGGTCTATGCCACTAAAGAATGGTTATGAACTTACCTCAGTTGATACGCCCGAATATGCTAACATCAATCGCAGAAACGATCTGTTGAAAGAAAACCTTATTGATGGGATTACACATATACAAGTGGTTGGAGACTCTGTCATAGGAAAAGGGGCTGATGGAAACTACTTCATCTTCAACCTACAAAATGGTGACAAGGAAGACAACCTAAGCTATCAAAATCTCACAATAAAAATGAAATCAAGACCCATTACACTCGTTAATAATAATACCTACTATTGGGAACAACGCAAAGTATCCTATATAATTGCAGGCATCTTTTGCCTTCTTATAACCATTTTAGCAATAAAAACTCTTTGGCGAATAGGTCTAATTTACTAAGCTTTTATTTCATATTAGTATTCACCATTTACTACATTTAAATCAGAAAAAGTATAAGCAACAACCTTTAATTTTAAGATTCTTTCTATATTATCATTTGACAATCTCAATCAGCGAGGCTTTATATTTTCCTTTCGGAATCCTATCTATCACCGCCTCTTTATATCCAGTAGGTAGAAGTCCACCTGGAAGCCATAACACATTCGCTCCGATTTCGTTACCCGACGGCATCCTCAACTTGAGTTTCTTTGGTTTGGGGACGTCAACCCTTACTAATACCCGATGTTTCCACGCACCTGCAGGGATTCCCAATTCATGTTCGATGCGCGACAAGTCGCCATGACTTCTCATCAATACACTATCCATCTCCGACTTCATCATGATAAACTGACTATTATCAGCCTTACCGATAGAGTCGCCATGATATCGTTCTAACAATTCTTTCGAAACGATACACGATGCACCTGCCTTAAAATTCTTCAGATGTCGCCTTATATATCTTCGTTTCAAATAGATTTCGGGTGCAGGTCGCTTACCCTTAGGAATCATCAGTATGCCCCTTCTCGACATACCCCTACGAAAGTATTTATCAATAAGACTTACAGTATCAGCACGATAAGAACTCTTAAGCTGCCCATCAACTTTCTGCCCAAAATTATCCGACAACAAAGAATCCTGCTTCGTCAGACACCTCGCAGTCTCTTTCGTCATCACATATTGCGCATGTGCCTCCTGCCCCACTCCTACAACGAGCAGCAGAATCGCCACAATGTATCTGAACAAGAGCCCCACCCCCTTCTCCGAACCAACGGTCACTGACCGAAGAAAGGTAATGCAGAGGGGGAGTAAGCACTGAGACACCCCCAGCCTCACCCCCAGCCCCTCTCCGAAAGGAGAGGGGAGTAAATAGCGAGATACCCCTATGTTCAGGGACTTCTTCTTTGCTTTTTTCATTTTTACCACAGAATCATCTAATTATATAGGGATAACACGCTGTTCACTCCCCTCCCTTTGGGGGAGGGGCAAGGGGGAGGGGCCAGTTGTTGTTGTGCTTAAAAAAGCTGCCACCCTTTCAGGCGACAGCTTCCATTCCGTTATAACGAGTGCCCACGTCCGTGAGCGTCATTAATTTACTTTACTTTGTCAACAATAGCCTTAAAAGCTTCCTGATTGTTAACAGCGAGGTCAGCGAGCACCTTACGGTTGATCTCGATACCAGCCTTGTGCAATGCACCCATCAACTGGCTGTAGCTCATATCATAAAGACGAGCAGCAGCGTTGATACGCTGAATCCACAATGCGCGGAAGTTACGCTTCTTGTTACGACGGTCACGATAAGCATAAGTCAAACCCTTCTCATAGGTATTCTTTGCTACCGTCCAAACATTTTTACGGGCACCATAGTAACCCTTAGTCTGCTTCAGAATTCTTGTTCTCTTTGCTTTTGAAGCAACATGATTGACTGATCTTGGCATAGTTTTTCTTTCCTTTTAATTTGTTTGACTAATGAATTAACGAAGTCTGAGCAAGTCGCGTACCTGCTTCAAGTTTGTACCATCCACGAGCGTCTGGTGAACAAGATTTCTCTTCTGTTTCTTTGTCTTCTTAGTCAGAATGTGACTGTGGTAAGCGTGATGACGTTTAATCTTACCAGTACCGGTGAACGTGAATCTCTTCTTTGCGCCGGAATTTGTCTTCTGTTTTGGCATTTTTGTAAAATTTAAAATTGTTATTTATATTCATCTGTGGCAACGTATATACCAGGACGTTACGCACAGGTTGCCCATGTCGCCCCTCATAACGAGGAGACACCCAACGGGCGTTAGTCAATATTCAGTTTCTTCAATGCGTCAGCACCATTCTTAGCGTTGGCAAACAAACCGCCATCCGTCTTTGGCTCCTCGCTGACGCCCTCAGCACCAGCCTTCGCACCAGCCTCTGCCTCCTCACGGTCGCGCTTCTGCTGACTCTTCTTGGCAACACCTGCCTTCTTAGGTGCAAGATAGAGGAACATCTTCTTGCCTTCAAGTTTCGGAAGCTGCTCTACCTTTGCAAGCTCCTCAAGATCGTTAGCGAAACGAAGCAATAACACCTCGCCCTGCTCCTTAAACAGAATCGAACGACCACGGAAGAACACGTATGCGCGTACCTTATTACCTGCATTGAGGAACTCCTGCGCATGCTTGAGCTTAAACTTATAGTCGTGCTCATCCGTCTGAGGACCGAAACGAATCTCCTTCACCTCCTGCTTAACCTGCTTCTGCTTCATCTCCTTCTGATGCTTCTTCTGCTGGTAGAGGAACTTAGAATAGTCGATGATACGACAAACCGGTGGCTGTGCGTTAGGAGAAATCTCCACAAGGTCAACTCCCTCTTTCTGAGCCAATTCCAACGCCTTTCGCGTAGGCATAACCTCAGCTCCATCATCACTTACCACACGTACTTCCCGAACGCGAATCTGCTCGTTCACGCGGTACTTCATTTTCATTTTGTCATTCTTCATTCAACTATTTTAATGTGTTTAAATTCGCTAAACGCGTGCAAAGTTACTATTTTCCAACCGATTATGCAAGCGTTTTTAGTTATATTTTTTATATAAAGAGAAAAAGCCCCACCCAACCTCCCCAAAAGAGGAGGAGAAGCCCCACCCAACCTCCCCGAAGGGGGAGGAGGAGCCTCCCCCAGCCCCTCCGAAGGGAGGGGAGTGCCTATGCGCACACGAGGGATAATGACTCAGGGCTCTTTCTCAGATAATTTCTGCGAAATACTTGCAAACTTGCCTCCCCTCCCTTCGGAGGGGGCGGGGGAGGCTTTACAAACAGCTCGACATACCCAGCGTTGTAGCAATGGCAGTGAGCACAGAGATAATCACATTAATGATTGTTTTCCATTTTTCGTGTTTCATAAGGCTTTTAACTTTGAAATTTGAACTTTATGATTTGAACTATTAACTTTGAACTATTAACTTTGAACTTTATGATTTCAAATATTAACTTCGAACTTTGAGGTTTGAACTTTGAGGTTTGAACTTTATGATTTGCGACTACGAATTTCTCTAATTACGCTAAAATTATTGCTAAGTAATTCGTAATCCCCCTTTGACCCTTGAATAGAACTTTAGGGGTATCTCGCTAATCACTCCCCTCGCCCTTCGGAGAGGGGTTGGGGGTGAGGCTGCTCCTCCCCTTTCGGGGAGGTCGGGAGGGGCTTTACGCATGTCCACCCTCACTCGTCGCCGTAGACTCGCCAGGCTCAGGTCCCGAAGGCGTAGCCCCACTGGCTGGGTGCTTACCCTTCTTATTACCCTTCCTGCTATCCTTAAGCGACTGGTCGTACTTATCGTACTCACGCAGGCGCACAGAATGCTTCAAGCGAGCCGTCATCAGCGAACCAGAAGCACGAGCACGCAAGTGAGGCTGATAGATATCCCTTGCCGGAGTAAAGTCCTCCAACTTCTCCACACCCTGACTGCGAATGCCTGCCGAGAAGATAGCCAAGTCGGGGATTTTCACTGCCACACCCTCCAGCACCAACTCGCGGATGCAAGCCACCATATCGGTCAGCACACCAGCAATAGCACCCTTAGAATAAGGCGTGTTATGGGCAGACATATACTCCGCCAACTTCTCCAAATCGTAGGTCTGATCGACCACCGCACGCGCATACCAATATCCCTTACGCTTACTGGTCTTACGCTTGTCCTGATAAATTTTGTAATGAATCATAGTATTTTAACTTTGAATGAAATTAATAGAACAACAAATAACAAACAGCCAGCCCCTCCCCCTCGCCCCTCCCCCGTAGGGAGGGGAGTAAACACCGTGTTATCCCAGCATTAACGTATGCGGTTACGCTTTTTCTTTTTCTCGTCCCGCCCCATTTAGCAATCACAATTTTTGAATTGTAACCTACTGATGAAAACGCTGTCCGAATTATTCAGAATTAACAAAGAACGCTATACTATAAGTTTGAGAGCACTAATCTTTACGTTTAAGAGCGCTTACCTTTGCGTTTAAGAACTGCTATCATCCCGATAGGGGTATCTCGCTTTTCACTCCCCTCTCCACTCGGAGAGGGGTTGGGGGTGAGGCTCCCTCCTCCCCTTTCGGGGAGGTCGGGTGGGGCTTTTCTGTTTGCAAAGTTAATCAACAGCAAGAGGGAAAGCAAAAATACACTGTGTTAAATTTTGCAAAACCGCACCTAACGCACTATTTTACAACATGTTAAGAAACTACGACCACGTTATAGCGAAAGCAATACAAGCAAGCAATGGTAAGCAAAACGCCTCTTTTCCTAACGGAATAATCTATACCCAACTCTCCTACTCTACCCTTTTGAAAATTACAAATTACAAATTACAAATTACATTAAGCCCCACGCAGGGTGCGGAGAGGAGGAGGAATTCTAATAGTTTATTATAATATATAATATAATTATATTATATATTATAATAAAAATTTATATATAATAATTTATAACTATTTCCTATACTTATCCTTTCAATCCACGACCTCACTCCCCTCTCTCTATCCTCAAGGAATATCCCGATCAACCTTAATGTAATTTGTAATCTGTAATTATGTAATCGAGAGTGAAAACAAAAATAGCCGTTATTTTTACCATCCTCATCTTGAATCGCCTTAACCATCAGCAGTTAGAATCTGCCTTGCAGAATTACCCTTCAAGGACCCCAAAAAAATGAAAAAAAAGAAAAGATGATGCTTGCATTTGTACGAAAAATTTTATAACTTTGTAAGGCCTTATCATAAAACGAAGGCTGAAGACGAACTTTAATCTGCGCCCTCTTAGCAGCTTTGTTAACCACAATAGAAGCATACAGAGAGGTTGGCTCCATAAAAGAGCTGTCGATTCTATGAAAAAAGGAAAGACACAGAGAAAAGAATAGTCTTCATTAACCTTTAAATTTCCTTTTTTAATGGAAGAAATTTATCTTAAAAAAATTTTGAATTCAAGAGAGGCACAGCCTACTCTGAATGCTTTTTCAGGTAATTTAGGGAAACTGGATGACAAGAGCAGCCAGAAGGATGACGTGAACTTTATTATCAACCGCCTTAACCACGGCGATGCCAGCTTCGTACATGAAAGTTGGCAAAAACTGACAGGAGGATTCGACCTTGACAAGATTGAAAGAATCATCAATGGAATAGAGGATGATGGAATGCTTATTGCTATCGTAAGGATAATAAAATCAGAGTATTTACGATTAGTAAAGCAAGGCAAGATAAAAACTATATCAAGGCAAAAAGATTATGACAATGGATGGGGGCAATGCGTATACGATGTATACTTTGAGGAACTCATCGACGACTTCATAACCCATCGGAAAGAAATAAAAGAAGCCTTGCAGAACGAAAAAGAGGAACGCGAAAAGGCTGCATCTTTCTTTAGTATATTCTACGATGAGGAAGACCGCAAAGAATCTTTTGCGCCTTTATCGCCAAAATTTCTGCCACAAGACAAGGAAATCGACGGACAGAAAGTGGGATTATGGGCTGAAAACATCGTAGAGAAAGCTATAAGTGAGGAACGACAGGCCACTATCGCACAGCTGAGAGAGGAAGCCGAAAAGCTAAAACGATCTAATACCCTGCTTAAAAAGCAAATAAAAAACCTAAAGAAAAAGGACGCTCAAATACTCAAGGAGAACGAAGAACTCCAAGAGGAAATCGAGAACCTTGAGAAGCTCAACAGCGCACAGGAGGAGACGATAACGCAGCTGCGGCAGCAGCTTGAAGATGCAGAACCGACAGGTCTTCCCTTGTCTGCAGGGGAAGCTGACACAGTCGAAAGAATGAGGGCTTTAGGCTTTAAGGGTACGAACAAAGAACTCCTTGCATCCATCCGCCGTGAAGAAGACATCATGACCATAGAAGCATTGGAAGACAAGAACCAAGAGTTGGTACAAAAGATGAAAGCACTTCTGGAGGAAAAGGGAAACACAACCATCAAAATTGAGGATATTATGGAGGGATTGGAGAATATTCCTAACTCTCCCGAAAAATTGATTGTTATGGAGAAGTTAGGCTTTTATGTCTTTGGCAATACGCCCTTTAGCACACAGATTAGGGAACTTATACAAAAGATGTATGAAACACAGCAAGAAATTCAGAACAAACAGACTGTTATGATTAACCAGCTTGTAACAGGCAACGGAACACAGAATATTACTAACGCCAATATGGGATAAAACGAAGGAACGATGAACAACGAACATAAAGAGGCTTTGCAGCAACTGCTGCAGGGGGCTAACGTGAATATTCATCAGTTAGTCGTTGGCGACAGCACACAGACGATTGAGAACCTTATCATGGGCGATTGTACGCAAAACTACTATGGCAGCAGCCACGATGAGCCACGCCTTGCTCCTGACGATGAGGAGATAAAGCAGGCGCTGACGGAACTTCTCGAAGCCAAGACTGACGACGGCAAGCCGATGATGAAGACGCAAACGCAGTGGTATGCTGTCTATAGAGTGCTCTATGAATACTGCAACTATCCTAAGAAGATGACCGATTTTGAAAGGGACATTAACAACAGAATGGGCTTCAAGGAGGCGGAGCCTGCCTGCAGTTACCAATCTTTCAAGAAGGTGCCTACCGACCTGACTGACCTCTCTGTTAAAGTGAGCAAGTGGGAGGCTCTCAAGAAGAAGACTCCCGCCTACGAACAGCAATGTATGGTTGCCGAATTCCTAATGAAAAGGCTAAATCTGACGTAGGTTTATTCCCCTTTCAGTTCCCTTTTTCCCAATACTATTCCCCTTGTACGTTTTTTCGTGCAAGGGGCTTTTTTATGCCCTATCTTTGCATCAGCTAACGAAAGGAAGCCCCGTAGCAATGTCGCTACGCACTATCCTCGGTAAGCAAAAAATATTATGCAAGATTTAGAAAATATCGTTTTCAAGGTGAAGGCTTTACAGCCAGTAGTAAAAGGAATCAGCCAGCGTGACGGACAAGCTTGGCAACGTCGTGACGTAGTGCTGGAGGCAGAAGAGAATGTTGTCTACCCTGACGCATTAGTAGCCACGCTGCACGGCAGTATGATTGAGAAGTTTACCCTTCAAGAGGGCGACCGCCTAAAGGTGAGCCTGCATTATGGCGTCCGTCAGTGGCAAGACCGCTGGTTCAACGACATCCGTATCATTAAGTTTGAGAGGGTATAGCCATCGGGAGGAATAAAAAAAAGAACTATTCATCTGAGTGAAGTGAGCTGAAGGAAAGTCTCCGGAGAGTAAACGTGGCCACGTTTTCAGACGCTTCTTCCTCACTTAACGAAGAAGAAAAAATGAAGAAAAATATTGAAACTAACGCAGCTTTTATCGAGAACATTAACGAAGTATTTTATGACAATATCTGTATGGACACACAGACGCGTTTTCATACCGACGGCCATATCCAGTTCAAGCCCTGCCCATGGGAGAGGTCTGTTGTCGTGGCAGGTAGCGAGAAGAAATTCCAAGCATCGGTCAGTGTGCGCGAAGATGGTGAGACGCTTATCCGTCCTTATCGCAAGGGTACGGGTAGCCGCTATGAGAAACTCTTTGAGATTCCTTACGCTTGTGTTAAACAGACTTCTCACGACCTTATCGTCAATATCCGATTGCCCCGAAAACTCGGCATCCGCCGCATCGTCACGATGATGAGCGAGATATTTGTAGCCGTAACAGCGTTCGTGGGAGGGATGTAAAAGAAGCCCCGACTTGCCCCTCCCCCTTGCCCCTCCCCCAAAGGGAGGGGAGTAAGCACCGAGATACCCCTGTGTTTTGTTTACTCTTTGTTTTATTACCGCTAAGTATTATCTGAGATATAGGGATAACACGGTATTCACTCCCCTCCCTTTGGGGGAGGGGCAAGGGGGAGGGGCTACTTCTTTTCTTTACTCTTATTAATTCTTAAAACTATGACACAAAACATTGCACTCAACACTTCACGCAACGGCAATAAAGGAATCGTCAGAACGATGACTATCGAAGACTACGATAGACTCATTAGAGAGCCGTGGCTGAAGAAACTGATAAACGAAATTCGTACACTACCAGCTGGCGACAAACGGGCTGACGCACTGAAGGCACAACTACCGTGGCGATGCCCACATTACACCGCCTTCGGGGATAATCACCGTAGGCAAGCAAACCTACTGCCTGAAGCGTTCACCTTTCAGACAACTTTCGATGTAGACGACGTATCGGTCGTAGAGAAAGCTATCACTGCGGCACGCGAACTTGACACGAAGCCTGGACGTTGGCGCAGTAAGTTATTGCATATGGAATATTCAGCCCGCAAGAAACTGCATATTGACTTCCGTCTTCCACTCGGTATGACCGTAGAGGAGGCGCAGCAGGCTTATGGCGAGGCTATCGGTGTGCCCTATGACAAATCCTGCATCACTCCCGAACGCTTTATTTATGTCACATCCATTGACGACGAAATCTATCGCTCGAAAGAATGGTATCAACCCCTCAATGATGACGATCGTGAGATGTATGTAGCTGCTTTCCGAGGACGTGGACTTACGGACGATGGGCGCACGCTTGCCTATCAAGTGCCAACGGCAGAAGCTACACACACACCGAAAGAGGAAACCACGCACACGCAGCCTACGACCTGCACAGAAAAGCAGTTGCGCATCTTCGACCTCAGTCGTGAAGCTGCAGGCTTAAAGGATGTAGATATCAACCGCATAGGCTCACGCCACACCTCTCTGCAGGCTATCCTCTCCATTGCAGCCAGCCGACTGATGAGCGAGGAAGAACTCTTGGCAGTGGTGCAGCAGCGCATGCCTGAATATGCTAAGGAGCAGGATTGCCGTCAGCTTATCCACGATTTTTATGCGAAATATCACGACGACTCAAAGATTTTCAACGCAACCGTTCAACGTATCAATGCCCTTGCTGAACAGGAGGCTGGCGAAGATGTCTCTAATCTTAAAACAGCCGTAACGAGTGGCTTAATGGGCAACCAGACCTTCTCCATACCCACACCGAAGGCAAAGCCCCAATATGTTGCAGACATCGAAAACGCCATCTTACGTCTGCCTGCACTAAAAGCAACCTTAGCAGGCGTTCCAGAAGGGATGAAGATACCTGTTCTCTGTGCTGTCATGCCTCTGGCAGCCGCTTACGCCGACAGCGTAACGGTGGAATACTGCGACGGAAAGCGAATGCAGCTGGGACTTATGTCGGTCATCGTCGGTCCGCAAGCATCGGGCAAAAGTGCGTGTAAGGAAGCCCTCGACACATGGCTCGAAAGGATGAACGAGGACGACGAAAAGGCGCGAAAGCAGGAAGACGAATGGAAGGAGAAACGCCGTAACCGAAAGGCTAACGAAAAGGCTCCCGAAGACCCAAGAGTGATGATACGCAACGTGCCAGTTACCATCTCGTGTTCTACCCTACTGAAACGTATGAAATATGCACAGGGGCACACGCTCTTCTCCTTTGGTGAGGAACTCGACACGCTACGAAAGACAAACGGTGCAGGCTCGTGGTCGCAGAAGTATGACATCTATCGCCTCGCCTTCGATAACGGACGGTGGGGACAAGATTATAACTCTGATCAGGCAGAGAGCGGAGTTGTTGACGTTGCCTATAATTGGACCATACTCGGCACATACGGTGCGCTGGCAAAATGCTTTCAAGGCGACAACGTGGAGAACGGACTCTCCTCACGCATCATCTTCTCCGAAATGCCCGACAACGCTTTTGCTCCTATGCCCCGCTTCCGAGGAATGATTGACAGGGATTCTGCCGCCATTCGTGAAGCCGTAGAAAAGCTGTGTGCTGCCAACGGATTCCTTGACACCCCCCGATTGCGCAAACGAATTGCTAATTGGGTGGAAGAGAAACGTCTTGAGGCATCACGCACCTGGGACATTGTCAAAGACACCTATCGCAAACGTGCTGCCGTCATAGGCTTTCGCTGTGGCGTTGTCTATAGGCTGATCGTCGAGAAAGAGTCGAAAGCCTGCCTTGACTTTGCCGAGGCTATGGCTGAATATGTCTTACAAGCACAAATGCAAATCTTCGGAAAGCCACTGCTTACACAGATGGGTAAGACAATGGAGGGAAACGAGAGAAGAAGCAGAAACAAGAATATTCTTGAAGAATTACCACAGACATTCACGCTCGACGACCTTAACCGACTGAAACCTGAGAATACGAACATTGGGACGCTGCGCGTTATGATTCATCGATGGAAGGCGGACGGATGGATTGAAAAGGTAAAGGAAGGCGAATGGAAGAAGACTGTGACTGTATAACCCCGAAGAAATTACATTATTACAATTACAAATTACATTAAGGTCTAACCACATAATCGCTACTGCAATGGAAATAATCATCAGACGTACCGCCTTTAAAGAAGGCTACACAATAGGAAACCTCTATATTCTGCCCGAACAGGCTGGAATTGAAAAGAAAAGTATGCCTACACCAGCTAACAATAAAGAAATAGATGTGCCTAAACAAATAGTTAATGAAGAAAAGGCTATGCCCGAATGGTTCTGCAATACGATGGAGCCAACAGCGAGAAAGCTGACTTCTCAAATGCCGCTGACACTCATCCGCAGGCATAAAATAATTGGAAAGACAGCTATCCCCACTGGGCGTTATCGCATCCTCATCACACGCAGCCGACGGTTCGGACGATGGCTGCCGCTGCTGCTGAACGTGAAGGGTTTTGAGGGGATAAGGATTCATGCGGGGAATAAGCCAGAAGACACACGGGGATGTATCCTCCTCGGTTTCAACCGACGCAAAGGATATGTGCTCGACTCTACCCGCTGCGTGCTCACACTCGTTAAGATGATGACGGAGGCAATAGCGAAAGGAGAAAAGGTGTTTGTGGAAGTGAGGTAAAGCCCCACCCAACCTCCCCGAAGGGGGAGGAGTGCAAACTGCCGATCTCCCCGAACCAACAGTCACTGACCGAAGGGAGGTAAAGGGAAGGAGTAGCCTCACCCCCAACCCCTCTCCGAACCAACGGTCACTGACCGAAGGGAAGTAAAGGAGAGGGGAGTGATTAGCGAGATACCCCTAAAGTTCTATTCAAGGGTCAAAGGGGGAGACTGCGAATTACGCGAATGACACGAATTACTTAGCAATAATGATTCGTGTTATTAGTGCCATTCGTAGTGCTAATCATAAAGTTCAAAGTTAATAGTTGAAATCATAAAGTTCAAAGGGAAAAGAGTTCACAAATAAAAAGCGGCACCCACTAAGGGATGCCGCATAAGGGATTCTCCTTCCCTTGATTAGAAGAGAAGGAAGACCACGAGGGTCATTAATATGTTAGCCTCTAAAGCAATAAGGCTTCTAACTTCTGTTCTTCCCCAACAAGTATGTTATCCAACTTCTGTTTCCCCCTAACAAGTATGTTATTCGCATACCACCACTTATCTAACAACAGGGGTATCACGGTGTTTACTCCCCTCCCTATGGGGGAGGGGCAAGGGGGAGGGGCTGGTTGTTGCGAGTTGTTATTTTTTTTTAATCCAACCCCTTCAGCTGTTCAGCAACCTCGTTGTTGATACGCTCTGCGAAGGCTTCCATTGTCATCGTTGCCTGTTCGCCACCGCCCTGCTGACGCATTGATACGAGGCCTTCGGCTGCTTCCTTCTCGCCCACGATAACCATGTAAGGAACACGCTTAAGCTCGTTGTCGCGAATCTTGCGACCAATCTTCTCGTTGCGGTCGTCCATGATTGAACGTACGTCGTGAGCATCGAAGTAAGCCTTCACCTTCTGAGCATAGTCGTTATACTTCTCAGAGATTGGGAGGATGGCAACCTGATCAGGTGTCAACCAGAGTGGGAAGTGACCTGCTGTGTGCTCGATGAGAACGGCAGTGAAACGCTCGAGTGAACCGAATGGTGCACGGTGAACCATCACTGGTGTCTTCTTAGAGTTGTCCTCTGCTGTATATTCGAGCTTGAAGCGGTTAGGGAGGTTATAGTCAACCTGGATTGTACCGAGCTGCCAACGACGACCGATAGCATCCTTCACCATGAAGTCGAGCTTAGGACCGTAGAACGCTGCCTCACCAAGCTCTACACGAGCGTTGAGACCCTTTTCTGCGCATGCTTCCTTAATGGCTGCTTCGCTCTCTTCCCATACCTCGTCAGAGCCGATATACTTCTCCTTGTCCTCTGGGTCGCGGAGGGAAATTTGCGCCTCGTAGTTATCGAAACCAAAGGTCTTGAACACCTTGAGGATGATATCGATATTGTTCTCAAACTCTGCCTTTACCTGGTCAGGACGCACGAAGATATGTGCATCATCCTGTGTGAAGGTACGAACACGTGTAAGTCCGTGAAGCTCACCACTCTTCTCATAACGGAACACGGTTCCGAACTCTGCGATACGCAGTGGAAGATCTTTGTAAGAACGTGGCTTGTAAGCGTAAATCTCACAGTGGTGAGGACAGTTCATTGGCTTAAGCATATACTCTTCGTCCTCCTCTGGTGTGTGGATTGGTTGGAAAGCATCCTTGCCATAGTGAGCATAGTGACCAGAAGTTACGTAGAGGTTCTTACCACCGATACCCGGTGTGATTACCTCTTGATAGTTGTAAGGACGGAGGAGACGACGCAAGAGCTCCTGCAGGCGCAGGCGCAGCTGTGTACCCTTTGGCAACCAGATAGGAAGACCCTTTCCGACGCGGTCAGAGAACATAAAGAGTTCCATTTCCTTACCAATCTTTCTGTGGTCGCGCTTCTTAGCCTCTTCGAGCATCTCGAGGTATTCGTCGAGCATCTTCTTCTTAGGGAAGGTGATACCGTAGATACGTGTCATCTGCTCGCGCTTAGCATCGCCACGCCAGAAAGCTCCAGCAACGCTGGTTATCTTGACAGCCTTGATAGCACCTGTTGAAACGAGGTGAGGGCCACGGCAAAGGTCGGTGAAGTTACCCTGCGAATATGTTGAGATAGTGCCATCTTCGAGGTCCTCTACGATGTGCTCCACCTTGTATTCCTGTCCATCGGCAGTAAACTCCTTAACAGCATCCGCCTTAGAGACGTTACGACGAACGACTGGCTCGTTCTTCTTAGCAAGTTCGCGCATCTTCTCTTCAATCTTTGGGAAGTCGTTCTCAGAGATTGTCTGACCCTCTGCAGGCATCACGTCATAGAAGAAGCCGTTCTCAACAGCTGGTCCGAATCCGAACTGAATGCCTGGGTAAAGCTCCTGCAAAGCCTCAGCGAGGAGGTGGGCAGAAGTGTGCCAGAAGGTGTGCTTACCTTCTTCGTCATCGAACTTGTAAAGTGCGATGCTTGCGTCCTCATTGATAGGACGGTTGAGTTCTGTTGTTTCGCCATTTACACCGCAAGATACAACGTCACGGGCGAGAGCCGGCGAAATGCTCTCGGCGATTTGAAAACCAGTTACGCCCTGCTCGTATTCACGAACGGAACCGTCTGGGAAAGTGATTTTAACCATACTACAAATTAGTTTTATAAATCAAATATGTGGCAAAGGTAATACTTTTAATTCAGAATTCAGAATTCATAATTCATAATTATGATTACTTCTTTAATTCAGAATTCAAAATTCAGAATTATTCGAACGAAGTTCTCATCAGTACGTCATAATTATGATTACCGATGTAGCTTAAGGGTTAAACTCAAATCATAAAGTTCAAAGCTCAAAGTTCAAAGCTTCAACGGACGCTTGTCATCACTTTCAATGCGAAGACTCGGTAGCTTGTAAAAATGCGAAGCATTAGGTTTCATGGGCTGCTGCTTTGGCTTCCTACCCGCTACGATGTCGGCACGAAGCTGGGAGGCTGCATCGAATGATTTCCATCGCTTGAGGATATAATCAAGTTGCTGAAGAGCAGCCTTGCTATCGCCCACTTGATAAAGGCAATAGGCACGATTAAACCAATAGTCACGATTGTCGGGGGTTATGTCAAGCGCGTGGGTAAAGGCAACGATAGCACTGTCGTAACGCTCCACACGAATGTTAGACATACCATAAAGTTCGTAGATATCAGCAATATAGGGCTGTAAAGTCAAAGCACGGCGACAATCATCACCAGCACCCTTATAGTCTTCAAGGCGATAC
This sequence comes from Prevotella melaninogenica, assembly GCF_018127925.1. Lineage (NCBI taxonomy): Bacteria > Pseudomonadati > Bacteroidota > Bacteroidia > Bacteroidales > Prevotellaceae > Prevotella > Prevotella melaninogenica. The sequence goes on from NZ_CP072347.1 coordinate 1,396,135, forward strand.
TTTGACAATGCCATCAAATACCAAGCCTCGTATAGATTTGGTTTGAGGGCAACGATACGGGAGAAAATCTGCATGGAAGTAACGTAGTATCCCTGATCAAGCGTCCGCCTCCCCTCCTCCATCATCTTCTTGACGTTGTATTGGGCTGCTGACGGTAATGCCAATAGGCAAAGCAAGGATACTACGATACCACGCAACATAGGCTTACTTACGTGGAGCCTTCACACGATAGTGGCAGCGAACTTTTCCCTGCAGAAGGGCTTTGAGCTTGCTGGTAATCATCTGCTTGCGGAATGGCGAGATACGATCAGTAAAGACACGACCTTCGAGGTGATCAAACTCATGCTGGATAACGCGAGCAAGATAGCCATCAATCCACTCCTCATGCTCAACGAGATTCTCGTCATACCACTTTACGTAGACACGCTTTGCACGTGTCACACTCTCGTGAACACCTGGCAGAGAGAGACATCCCTCTTCCAAGGTCTCCGTCTCAGAGTCATCATACTCAAGGATGTGACCATTGATGAAAGCATGACGATAGTCTTTATACTCAGGGAAGGTGTCTGAGAGCACATCCAAGTCGACAACAACGACACGGATAGACTTACCAATCTGTGGTGCTGCCAAACCGACACCATCGCTGGCGGTGTTGGTCTCAAACATATTTTGTATCAGTTCTTGGAGGTCAGGATAATCGAGGGGGATATCCTCGGCTACCTTTCGCAACACTGGCTGACCATATGTGTAAATGGGTAATACCATATTCTTTTCTTTCTTTTAAACTTAATAGGTGTCCAACACGTTTAATCATCAAATAGCGCAAAACTCTATCAGCTTAATAATCAAACGGCTCAAGGCTCTACGATTCTGATTTCCAAACGTTTCGAATCTTAATAAACATAAACTTCAAACGGATTAAAGCCCCTTGGACCTCATATAATCTTGTAGGATAATTGTTGCCGAAATCTCGTCAACAAGTCCCTTATCTTCACGGCGGGTCTTCTTCTTAACCCCACCCGCAATCATTGCTTGATGAGCGATAACCGACGTAAAGCGCTCGTCATAATAATCAATAGGCAACTCTGGGTGTGCCTTGCGCCAACGATTGACAAATTGCTCCACACGAGCGAGGTTCTCACTCGGCTGACCATTGGACTGTATAGGTTTGCCAATGACAAGCTGGCTGACCGCTTCCTTTGCAATATACTGGTTCAAAAACTCAAAAAGTTCAGACGTAGGAACAGTCGCCAACCCATTGGCGATGATGCACAATGGGTCGGTGACAGCTAATCCTGTACGTTTTTTACCGTAATCTATCGCTAAAATTCTACTCATTTATCGAGAGAGCAACCAAGCATCAGCGTAAGTAGCACGGAGCTGATTGCGGCTCTGAACAGCTGAAGCCTTGCTGTCGTAAGTAGAAGCAACAACGCGATACATATTGTTACCAGCATTGTAAGCAACCTGAGCATCGTAGCCAGCATTCTTCAAACGCTGCTGCAAGCCCTCAGCGTTAGACTTAATACTGAATGAACCAACAACTACGCTGTAAGCCTTCAAACCAGAACCATTTACAACAGAAACAGTCTCGCGGCGTACTGGCTCATTGTCGTAATTATCAACAACTGGAGCCTGCGTAACTGGCTGAGTCTCTACTGGAGCTACAACAGCGTCCTGCTGAGTTGCGTTGTCATCAGTATTCGTAGTAGTATTCTGCTCCTGAGACTTAGCCTTCTCGTAAGCCTTCTTGTATGCACTCTCGCTTGACTTACAGCCAGTGAAAGCCATTGCAACACACATAGCTGCGCCCAAAACCATAAATTTCTTCATAATCCCTTAGTTTTTATTGATTATACTATTAATTTACTATGTAATTATCGTGCGAAGTTACAAAATAAGAAGCAGAAGTAAGAAAGCAGCGTCAATAAAGTTTGTTAAATAAACTATTTGTAAGATTTTTAACACAAAAATACTTCCTATTCTATTGCTAATATGCGAAACTTTAGCTATATTTGCCATTGATAAAGAAAGAACTATTCATTAACAATAAAAAATAAGAGATTATGAAGACATTAGGTTATGTTTGCGCATTCCTCTGTGGTAGCATCACAGGCGCAGCTCTCGGACTTCTTTTGGCTCCAGAGAAGGGTACAGACACACGTTCAAAGATTTCTGATGCTGTTGACGATTTCTGCAAGAAGCATGATATCAAGCTCAGCCGCAAGGAAGCTGAGGATTTCGTTGAGGATATCAAGGATGCAGCTTCAGACGCTATCTAAATTGTAAAGGATGTTCTCAAACGACAAGAACGTAGAAACAATAGCACAACTCGTAGAGGTGCTAAAGCATTATATCGGGCTTCAGTCAGAGTACATGAAGCTCGATGTAATAGAAAAGGTCGTGCGATTACTGACCGTGATTACAATCATGGTTGTTTTCTGCACTATCTTATTAATTTCCCTAATTTATCTCTCCTTTGCTGCAGCCTTTGCATTGCAGACATTGGTGGGTTCACTTATTTGGGCTTTCCTGATTGTTGGTGGTGGCTATTTGCTATTACTCTTTTTCTTCATCTTACTACGTCGCAGTCTTATTGAACGCCCATTGGTAAGATTCTTGGGAAGTCTCTTAATGTCAAAATAAGCTTATGACTGAACAGACCACTCACTTTGGAACCAATTATAGGTCGCTGAACGACATTCGCTTGCGCAAAGCACAGCTGCGTACAGACTTGACCAAGGATAGCAACAAGATTGCGGGGTTGTGGAATGAACTTATGCATAAGCCGAAAGACAAGAACACGCCTACTCAGCGCTTCTCTGGTGCATTCAATGTTGGTGCGGGCGTATTGGATGGACTTATCCTTACGTGGAAACTCTATCGTATGTTTGGGGGTAAGCAATCATCAGGTCCCTTTAATAAGTTCAGCTTATTCAAAAAGAAAAAGAAATAAGCTATGCGGCAGCTAAATAAGTTGTGGAAACTTCCTGCTGATAAGCATTATTTCTATCACTAATAAGCATTATCACTATTATTAAAATGAGAGAAAGCACGTCTTTCACCCTCTAAAATTACTTGCTTTCTGCAACTTTTACGAGCGGTAATAAAAGTCTCGTTCATACAAAAACAGAGACAATGAAGATATTTTTTTGTTCTGTTTTTTCATATCTTCGCTTTAAACCTACGCTCTTTTGCATATGAAAAGATGCCTTATAGCACTTCAAAAGGGCATTATTTGAAGTCTTACTAACGCCCTTTAAGAGCCTTATTAAGCACCTTTACACATGCCATTTTACAACCTCCTGATTATCTTTTAGTTACAAAGACGGAAGAAAAGCCCCTTTTCTTGGCTTTTTCTTGCGCAAACCTTAATCCTATGTAAATATTTTTCCAAGTTCAATTATTAGTAGTACAACAAAAAACTCCCTATAATTATGAAAATTATAGAGAGCTTTAAGTTTATCGAATTGAAGAATTCTATTATTTCAAATACTTCTTCAAACGCTTTTCAAGAAGCATATAATGTGCTTTCAAATCAGGAGAAGAAACACGTGGAATAGTTGTTTCCAACAAAGAAAGCAACTTCTGCGCATACTCTAATTGGAACTCTGAAGTGCGATTGACAGTTGTTCCCCACAAAGGTTCTGGCTCACCATAGCCATTACCGAAGTTAAGGAAATGAGTATCATCATCTGAACTTCGTTGTCTGTCTGCCAAATAACAACATTCCGTATGCTCTTTTTCAGCCTCGTTCCTCCGTAACATATTAGTGATAACACTATTTACAGAAGTCAAAGGCATCTGAAGATTATGAACATTAGGTGCTTGCTTCATATCAGAGACACCCTCTTGCAATAAGTCGACATAGAGTCGTTGCATAGAGAGGTCAGCCACTGAAAGATTCTCTTTACCAGCAATCGTCTTGCCAAAGACATCTTGATAAACATCCTCCATATACTCAATTGGCGAATAAGAGGTAGAGTCAAGATAATAAGAAATAGCAAGTTTTGACGTTGCCATCATAGCAAGCGACTGCACATCACGAGCTAAAATCTTAAAAGGCTTGTTTGCTCCGAATGGTAGTTTCTGCTCTATAGTATCGTTACCTAAAGTTGCAAACGTACGTGCTTGCTTCAAAAGCCATTGTACAGACTCTTTTTGCTTAGCCTTAGGCACAACCTTATAGCGTGGTAAGCCCGACTTCTCGCTTGTTTGATAGAGGTAGATGCCAGGGACATTAACACTAACATTGCGTACATAATGCATAGCCTGAGACAGCACCTCATTATATAACTCAGCCTTACGCTTATCACCATCCTCATCACCAATCCAATGATCAAGGTTCTTGAGAATCATTCGAAGATTGTCCATACCATAGGTAGATGACTTTACAGGGTCATCACCGAGGTCCTCCTCAATAGCAGAAGGGTCATACTTCGTGCCCGTTTGCTGTAAGCCATAACGATAGAAAGGATCGCCCTCATGCTTATCAGCCAATAAACGCAGCTGTTTAGCATCATCCTCAAACCCCTTCGAACCAGGGAAAAGTTTGTAAGCCCACTCAACAGCATAGTAATCATAGACACCAAGGCGCGGTGGAGTAAGTTTAACACCATAATCAGTAGGTTGCGCAACATAATTAAAACGTGCATAATCCATGATGGAAGCCGTTGTGCCATACTTTTGCGTAAAGGCAGGAGAACGCAGCGAGTCGGTTGGAAGTGCTGCAGATGCAGCCATGTTGTGCATAAATCCAAGCGTATGGCCAATCTCGTGCGCAATAATATACTCAAGTGTCTCCTCTATAATACTGTCAGGCATCTGCGCTCTACGTGCACGAGGATCAATCTGTGCCGTCTGAACAAATCGCCAGTTGTTGATAGTGTTTACAACATCATTATAAACAAGAACAGTAGCATTGATAACCTCTCCTGTTCGAGGGTCGGTCCACGAAGGTCCCATAGCATTCTCAACGTCAGTAGGTAAGTATCTGATACAAGAATACTTGAAGTTGTCAGGGTCGAAATTAGAGTCGTTCGTAGGGAAGTCTGCCACCTGCATAACATTCTTAAACCCGATACGTTCGAAAGCCTTATTCCACCATAGAACACCAGCTTTGATAGCCCGTTTCCAAAGTGGAGGGAATGTATTCTCTACATAATAGACGATTGGCCTTGTTGGTTCGCAGAGTTCGCCAGCAAAGTAGGCAGCCGTATCCTTCGGTACAAGTCGCCAACGCTTAACGAATGTTGCTTTATCAATTGATCCGTCCTTCTTAAGAACATCCTTGTTCATAAGAAACATTCCCACACGTGTATCACTCAAACGAGGTGTCATCAAGTCGTTTGGCAACAAAGCTAACGTAAAGTTGACGCCAATCGTTACGGGATAGTTGGTGATAGGCGAACCCTTCTTACCAGAGAGACTAATGATGTAATGCCTATCCATACCGACACAGGCATTCTCATCGAAGACTTTTAGTTTCGTCACCCTTGTAAGGTTCTCTTTCAAAGATGAGTTTACTGTGTACGACCCTACATTCTTAGCAATCACTGGGAAGAAGCGATTCTCCTTTAGAATAAATGACGAAGCATCGAACAGCACGGCTCCTGTGGAGTCGTTATGTGCCTTGATAGGGAATGAAAAAAAATCAAGATTATCATAGTTCAGCCTTGCAGCAAGGTTAGCTGAAGGCTGATTCTTTGGTACAAACAAGTCAGTATTTACCACCTGCATCACCACAGAGCTATCTTTTTCTATGAAGCGCACATGCACTAAGTTGGAATTCTTAAAGCCTAAGTCGCCCATCTTGGGATTTGATACTGACGAAATGGTTACGCCAATAATCATGTCGCGCCCCAAAGACTGCTTCGGAAGTTCCATCAATATACGTCCGTCAGTCTTATGAAACGAAACAAAGCTACCACGCACCGACTCCGTCAGTTGCTCGGTAAGGGCACGCTCGTAAGCCGATTTCTTATCTGTTTGTGTGCTCTGCGCCTTCTTCTTACGTTTTGAAAACGGGAAAGCCGCTCCCGATGTTGCGACGAAAGAAAAGAGAAGCAGAAGTAAAAGTATGCGACGCATTAACTGATTAGATATTAATGAATATTTCATTGACCATCCTCCAAAGCTTTGTTCACCTTAAAGAGCAACATAGAATAATGTGAGTGCGCATCAGATGAGAGGTTCGCTTTGACACACTTCTCTAACATTGGCTTTAGCTTCAACAGTGAAGTGTAGAAATAAATAGCTGAGCCGTCTAACAAAGCAGCATCAACTGTTGGTGCGAGTGAGGCAGTAGGGTTACCATAGGCAGTGCTACTCGTCTGATTGCCGTTAGCCGATGTAGACTGAAGTGCTGCTGGACCATTACCGCCCTGCTTGTTAGCCTTGTCGATAACGGCACGTGAATACGTTAGATAAGCACGTTGTAGCACACGCTCCTCCTGAGATGGAGCCTTACACAATTGTGCACTTTGGAAGAGTGAAGAGAAAAGGTCGTCGAAATATTCTTTCTGACTGTAACTCTGTGATGAAAGGTGTGATGCTACTGCCAAGCGTGTACGAACACCAAAGAGATCATATCCAATAAACTCTAAGAGCTGGTCGTAATAGCTTATAGCCATGAATCCCTTACGCTCAAAACTTGGGTTAGCATATTGCTTAAAATGCTTTGCCTGATTTAAGCACCACAACATCGCCTGTCGCTGACGTGTTTTAGGTACTACCTCATAGCGAGGAACACCCGATGACACTTTCATATCGTTTAAGAAGATACCACCAACATTGCTCAACACACGTTTGAAGAAAGCATATCTCTGCTGAGAGATTGCCAGATATAACTTCTCTTTGATGCGACTATCATCATCGTCTTTCACCCAGTTATAAAGGTTGTTCTCAACGATTTGCATATTACGCAATCCATATTCACTTGCCTTAATCGCATCGTTGCCTAATGCACCTTCTTGTACACGTGGGTCCCAAATCAATGAAGAAGTTCGGAAGAAACGATAACGAGGATTCTGTACACGCTTATCAACCATCTTCTCAAGCACATCGGTCTCAGCACTTAAACTTGTCTTTGATGGGTCGAAATAACGATAAGCCCATTCGATAGCATGCTTGTCATACTGTCCAACACTCTCTGGCATATAAACAACACCCTTATCACTTGGCTGAGCAACATAATTAAAAGGTGTATTAGCCATTATTGATGCAGCAAGATTGTTGGTATGTGTGAATGTGCTATTACGAAGAGAGTCAACAGGATAGGAATATGAAGCCCCTATATTATCAAGCAAACCAAGGCTTCGCCCTACTTCGCATGCTACCATGTACTTCAATCCTTGATTGAACTTGTCTTGTGGCAGATGAGAGGTACGCATTGTGGCATCTGATGCTGCTGAACCTAAGAATAACCAACGGTAAATCTGATCACCGACATTGGCTGGAACAAACACAGACGCATTGATGATTTCTCCTGTTTGTGGGTTCGCCAAGAAAGAAGATGTAACCTTTTCAGCTGTACTTGGTACATATCGAATACAAGAATAGGCAATGTCGTCTGCATCGAAGTTACGGTCATTCTTTGGGAAGTCTAAGGCTTCAATAGCCTTTTGATAGCCCGCTTGTTCGAAGGCCTTATTCCAAAGTTCTACTCCTTGCTTTATCGCATTCTTCCATTCAACAGGGAAGGCATCATCAATATAAAAGCATATAGGCTTAACAGGCTTTGACAACTTACCTTGTTCGTAAGCCTTAAGATTCTGTGGAACGAGGTTCCAACGTTGTGCTATGAATGTTTGCTTGCTTTTCGCTATGTTATTATCGAAGGTGAGTTTAGATACAGATGCAATACCAACACGCGAATCTGTTACGCGCTGGCGCATCTTACTATCTGGTAATAACGCTAAACTATAGGTAACACCTACGGTTGTTGGAATCTCACTGGCAACTGGTAAAGACATGAGTGAGGCTGTGAGTAGATAGTTGAAATCAACGTTTATCGTAATATTACGATCGAAACTCTTAATCGTTCTAACGTAAGACATTTCGCTCTTAGGCGAAGCTGACAATGCTAAATCACCCGACTTCTTTGGAATAATAGGTAACATAGTATTAGGACGTGCCAAGAGATCTGTTGCATCTATCACAATAGCCGAACTATCATTGTTGTAAGCAGCAATCTTAAATCCCATCAAGACTGGGTCACGATAGCTAATCTTCAAGGCTTCTTGCATCTCAGTGCTTGCACTACCGTCTGAATAAACCACACTGTTAGGTGTCTTCATAACCAAGCTACTGTCTTGAACTTCAAAGAAGAAATGCAAAGGAGTGAAGCTCTTTGTACCAATGGTCAGATAGGTTGGGTCTGTTGTTGAGGAGATACCACCACCCAACAACATCTCTTTATGCAAGTATTTGACAGGAACCTCCAAGTAGAGTTTCCCATCACTCTTATGTACAGTGATAAACTTACTACTTGCAGTTTCCTTCTTCTTGTCCTTAAATAGTTTATCGTATTTTGTTTCCTTCTTAGCTTTTTTGTCTTCGTCGCCTTTTTTATCATCGGCAAAAGCCCTAACATTAACGCACAATAGTAATAAGCCTATTCCTATTGTGCGCAGTGTTGCCATTATACTGTTTGTTTTCATGTCGAAATTATGGTTTGAATGAGAGTGTATCAAAATAGACACATCCTCTCTTTTAAATTCCTAAAACTTAATCTGTCTACAAAAGGGTCAACAGTTTTTATCAAAATAGTCGACTGTTTTTCAAAAAGGGTTGACCCTTTCATCAAAAAGGGTTGACCCTTCCGTCAAAAAAGGTTGACCTTTTCGTCAAAAAAGGTTGACCTTTTCGTCAAAAAGGGTTAACCTTCTTGTCAACAAAGAGGATATGTCTATTTTGACACACGCCCGTTCATTATTGTCTGTATGTAATGCTCTTGATACGTCCAGTAATATTCTTTTTCGCCCAAAGCAATTTATTCTCGTTCATATCAAAACAGTAAATGCTTCCCACAAGCTGACCTGAAGCTGCATTTGTAGCTACATAAAGCTTATTGCTTCCTTCTAAGATGAGCATATCAGCGATAGTCTCACCAGCATCTCCAAAGCTTGTTAATGCGCTTTGTGGGAAATTACCACCGGACAACACATTGTAAGCATACAGCTTATTACCAGCAGAATAGTAAACTAAGTTCTTCTCTGCAGATACGCGTACAACTGATTGTGTAGTCAAACCCGCAGTAGCTGGTACAACAGCCTCATCTTTTACAACAGCAGCCTCAACCTTTGTAGCTGTAGAAGGATAGAAGCCTGGGAAGATATAATAACACTTAAACTTTGATGAAGTAGCATTCCATGTGAGCAGTACGATGTTACGCTCGTTATCAACAGGTCCCATACCAACAAGTGTTTCACCCGTAAACTTACCTTTCAATAACTCAACAGGTACCTTACCTGTAGCCTGTACCTTTTGTGCTACCAATCGTCCTTCAGCATTGTCAAACATTACGTAGCCTTGTACATAACGTAGATCTTGTTGCTTCCAAGCTGTTGCAGCATCAGCTAAAGATATGTCAGAACCTAAAGCATCCTTTATAGAATTACCTAAGTTGAAGGGTGTTGTCTCTGAGAGTGTCAATCGGTTTGGCACATGATTTACCATTGTCAGCATTGACTTAGGATATGTCAAGGCACTCTTTCTAAGATATGTAACATCACCTGTACTATTAGTAGTGAAGCGCATATTCATCAGATTACCGTCGAACTCATAGATAGTACTTGGACTTCCCACGGCAACAAACAAGAGTGGAGTCTTGTTATCACGTGCTAACGCATAATCAATTCCCTTAGGTTCTCCTGTGAAATCAATGCTTGGATTATTCTTTTGCAGAACATCTAAGTCAAAAGTCTTTGTACTTCCTTCCTCTGGCAGATAAGAAACGATTGTCTTTCCGCTATTGCTTGCTAATATGTAAAGACCATCAACATAAGAGTATTGTACATTTAGTCCAAACTCATAATATTGAATATTGTCTCCATTGCTTACCTTTAATCGACATGGGAAAGAGCCGAAGTCCTTACAAACATATTTAAGAGAGGCATCGGTCGATACCACCTTACCATTTACTTCCCACTCATAGTCAACCTTCTTTTGCTCATTTGTCTGTACGACATTAGGCGAAATCTTCAATGTATCCCATCTATTAAGGGTGTATTTCTCCTGTAAGTCCTGTGCCAATGATAACTTAGACGAATTCCCAGAAGGACCATAAGATTCATCTTTTATACATGATTGAAATGACAATGCCACTAATGGGAGTGCCAAGAGAAGATATAAATATTTCTTTATCATCTTATTTCTTATTTATCTGTTTACCAATATTCATTCTATCATAAGGTATAATCATTGTTTTTCGCAAGCTAAAGTCCCTTATAGAAACGACACTCTGTCTACACTCGATTATACCTTAAGACAAGTAACAATACTTATCCTACCTTTTACAACTCATCTGGATGCGCTGCAAAGTAAGCAATTACCTCCTGCACATGCTGATAAAGATAGCCTTGTGCCGTTACATCAGAGCCTTCTATGATATCTCTGATAGTAGCCTCATTACTGTCATAATAAGCAAGTAACTTACGATACTTGTTTTTGGTAAAGGCTCCTAAACCCCAATAACTCTCCATCACTTCCCAGAAATCAGGCTTAGAGAGTACGTTGTTAAAGGTTATTTTAACCGTATTGTTCTTGGTAAGTCTTGTTCCCAACTTATCCTTCCCTACTAAGTTCAATACCAATCGTATTGAATCGTCCTTATCTTCTGACAAGTTAGCACGTATCAACGTTACAGGAACATAGGTACGATAAGCATTAGGAGCGAAACGCAAGGTGTCAGCATTAAGTGTGTAATGCTTCCCTGCAACAGCTGTTGTACCCTTACCTACTTCTACACTGAAGGGTTGCGCCTCAGCAGAAAGATTACCTACAAGTTGCACGGGGAGATAAACCACGTGTGTAAGTGTATCAACAGGCTTTACTCCGAATGAGTAATTCACAACGGTATCACCTGGTTGTGCATAATAGAAGCTAACTTGATTTGTTGGTTCAAACATGCCGTCAGAACTATGTTCACCATCAAAGTCGACGTTGCTGCATGCTGCAAACATGGTTACACCAGCGCAAACAAGTAGTATATTTCTTATTGTTTTTTTCATTTTCATAAAGTGTTTAATAACTTACTGTCCTCCGAACTCTTTCTCCGTTTCTGGCCAAGGCAAGACGAAGATGGAATTAGATGGCTGACGTGTGGTAATACCTCTAAAGTCAGTAAATGCTTTGTTATAGTGCTTTAACGCATAGAACGTTTGTCCTTCTCCAGGCATCTCACGCATACGCTCACGCAACATCTCCTTATTGAAAGCCTCGCGTGTTGCTACCTTTGCGCTATCAACATCCTCTAATCCACGACTTTTTCTTACTTCATTGAGTAATCTAACAGCCTCTGTCTTATTACTATCGTATGTACATTCACTTAAGATATAATACATCTCTGGCAAACGGATTAGTGTCAAGCCCTGTAAAGGATTGCTATTCACCTGTGCATCACTCTCTAAGAATCTTACAAAAGAATAGGTCTTCAAACCATCTGGTGTAGTATTCTGTCTGTAATAGCCAGTGTAACGCAAGTCTGTACTTGTCGCCGAGAAGGCTGATGTCTCATACAGATTCTCAAGATCTCTACGTCCTTCAGTGAATGTACCGCGTGCAGTCTGTGATAAGAAAAGCGTAGAAATAGTACTTGAAAGCGTATTGTTATACAAACCGAAAATCAACTCTCCTGCTGCAGGGAAACGCTTTACATCACTCAATGAACTATACTTCTTCAATGAGAAGTTATTGGTTGCATCGATTACCTGCTTAGCATACTTAGCCGCATTCGTCACGTCACCCATAGCATAGTAAACTCTTGCCTTTGTAGCAGCCACAGCATACTTATTAAAGAACACAGCACGTCCTTTCAGATAGTCACTGGAAGCAGTTGTCTCAACGTTTACTACATCATCGTTCTTCAAGAGCTCTTCAGCTTTATCCAAATCCGACAATATCGCCTCATACGTTTTATGCAAAGTCAATAGCTTCTTATTATTGAGGTCGAAAGACGTTGAGTATGGTATACCACGTGTTGACGCATTGCTTTGACCATAGTCTTCAGCAAAAAGACGAACGAGGTCGAAGTGCATAAAGGCACGTAAGCCATAGCACTCACCACGCATCAAAGACAGCTCCGCATGCTCAAACTTAGCATTTTCTGTTTGATCAATTATATTATTGACGTATGCTATTACTTGATATTGCTTTGTCCAAATAGCATCAACAATAGAACGCACATCACTTCGCATATAATCGTATTGTCCTACGAAGTAGCTTGTCTCTGATGAGTTATCGTAACCAAAGATTTGTCCTAACTGGTCTACGAAACCAAAGCCTAAGTTGCCACCATATAAGTCTGATGTTGCCATACTGCCATAAACACCATACATAGCATTACGGAAACCACGGATAGATGAGAACTGTTGTTCCTCATCCTCCTGCCCAGATGGTTGAACATTTATAAAGTCGTTACACGATACTACAGATAGCATCATGACAGCACCTACCAATAGTTTTGTATAATATGATATTCTCTTCATATTCATTTTTTCTTATTGTTGCCTAAATAGTCTTTCACCATTATATTAATGTGTCAGCCATCATCGGTTTAAAATCCAAGTCTTACTGAGAACTCTACACTTCGCTCATAAGGATAACTTAATCCGCGCTCACGTTTTACAGATGAGAGATAGAAGAGGTCGTTAGCCAACATCTCCAAGTGTAAACGCTTCAAGCCATATCGCTTAATGAATGTCAATGGCACTTCGTATGCTAACGAGAGACTGCTCAGCGTGATATAATTATTTGTCTCAACAAATCGTGATGTCTGCATAGGTACACTTGAATCGCTAATTCGCTTGTACTTTGCTTGCTGACCTACTTCCTTCCATCTACTGCTAAATACACGTTCGTCAGCGTTATAGCGTGGGTCGGCACCCTCCACCTTACTTGCTAACGTCTGGTTATAGACAGCTCCACCGAAAGAATAACGCATAGACATACCCATTGAGAACTGCTTATAGGTAAGGTAAGAACCGATTGAACCCATACCGAATGGTGTGGTATCGCCATATACGACCTTGTCATTAGGATCGTAAACGAACGTAAGGCTGCCGTCGCGCTTAATAAATACCTCATTACCCGTGATAGGGTCGATACCAGCAGAAGAAACTACCTTCAATGCTGTCAACGACTGACCTTCCTCATAGATAGGCAATGGTGTCACACCACCCTTTGCCTGGTTCTTCTCGTTTTGTTCACGAAGAGCGTTACTAATCTTCTTAATCTTATTCTTGTTGTAGGCATAGTTAAGGCTCAACGACCACTCCCAATCCTTATTCTTGATAGGGATAACACGTGTCTGGAACTCAAATCCATGGTTCTCTACCTCTCCGACATTCTCACGTGACGTGGTGATACCCAATGATGGAGCCTTAGTGATGTCAAGCAACAAGTTGTCTGTATTCTTTACATAAACATCTGCCGAGAAGTCCCAGCGTCCCTTGAACATTGTGAGGTCAAGACCGAGGTTGGCACTGAGTGTTCTCTCCCACTTAAGGTTCTTGTTTCCAATACCCATTGGTACGGCACCAATACCTTTTATATAGTTAAGACCTGCCAAACTGGTATACATTGTCAACGCCTGATAGGGTTCAAACGAGATGTTTCCAAGATAACCCAAACTTGCACGAAGCTTTAACAACTGGAAAGGTGAACCTTTAAGGAACTTCTCATTATGAATATTCCATCCTGTTCCCACACTCCAGAAAGGAGCGAAACGAGAGTTCTTACCAAACTTAGACGAACCTTCATAGCGATAAATTACATCTAAGAAGTAACGGTTATCCCATATTGTGTTAAGGTTTACGAAGAAACCTGCACCATTATACTTATTGTCTACACCACCTGGTTTACCTGTTGGATAGTTTCCTGCCAACAATGGGTGGGCTACATTGTCTGAATAATAACCTACAGAACCATACGTACTACCATCGACAGAGTTTGACTCGATCGTTGCACCAGCCATCGTCGTAAGGAACAGCTTACTAAATATATAGTTATTGTATGACACCATCAACTTACCCTGATAAGTAGTTGTACTGGTGAAAGTCTCTCTCAGTAGTCCTCTGCGTGACACATCGGCTACGTTCTTAATCTGATCTGCCGAGAATGGTGACACAAAGTTACGTCCTTCATATTTCGTCTTTTGTATTGAGAAGTCACCATCAATTCTGAATTTCTCACCCAACCATAACTGAAGTGTTGTTGTGTTTAATACGTCGAGCGTATTTCCTCTGTTGAAACTACCTAACGAAGCCTCATACAAAGGGTTAGAGAGGTCATAATTCAACTTTGGTTTCAATGCGCCATACTCATCATATGGATATTCATATGGGTTCTGCTTCACCCACTCAGAGAAGTCACCATATGGCGACTGAGTTGATTTTACAGATGAGATAGTAGCCGTATTACTGATAAAGAACTTACCTGAAAGGTTATATGAGAGTTTGAAGTTTGTTGACAAACGCTCACGACTCGAACCCTTCATTACACCTTCCTCATCACCATAACGGACACCTAAGTTATATCGTGCGTGCTCATCACCTCCATCGATACTTACACTATGCTGTGAAGAAACCGCATTACGCAATGGTTTCTTAATCCAGTCGGTTGTCACACCGTCCTGTATCTGGTTGTAATAGAATGCATACTTGTTTTGCAGCGCATATTGGTCCGCTAAGTTGGTCGCTGTGTAAAGACCTGCCAAGCGCTCATACTCAAGCTTTTGTGATGCTGAGAGCAATTTATAATCACTCAAATCTGGAGTTGACAAACGTAATGTTCCGTTATAATTAAATCTCAACTTACCACCCTTGAGTGCCTTTGTTGTGATAACAATAACACCTGCGGACGCCTTCGCACCATAGAGTGCTGATGCCGACGCATCTTTGAGTACGGTAATTGACTCGATATCGTTCATATCCATATCATTGACATAGTCTACCTTTACCTGCGAACCATCAACAACGAATACAGGTAAGTTAGCCTGACCTGAGAAGGTAGCGCGTCCACGAATATTGATATCAGCAATCTTATTTGGGTCAGATCCGCCAAGGTTATCTTCTAACACGCTAAGACCTGGCACAAAGTTAGCCAAACTCGTAAGTACATTTTTTGTACCAACAGACAACAATTCGTCTTTCTTTATAGATACTTGCGAACCTGTAAAACTGTTTCTATTCTTTGTTGCAAAACCTGTTACGACAACTTCACCCAACTCACCAACGTCTTCCTGCATCGTGAAGTTACCTGCCGTACCATTCTTTACCTTTTTCTCTAAAGGCTTATATCCTATATAATTAAAGGTGAGCGTAACCTCTGGCAAGTCGGTATTAATCTCATACTGACCGTCCAAATTCGTGATATAACCGCCATTAAAGCCTTTCATTCGGATGGTTACACCAGGCAGAGGCAGACCGTCTTTATCGGTTACCTGTCCATATACTCCCTTCCGTTTCTCTTGTGTTGGTTTACGAACAAGTTTCACGCTGTTGCCATCAATACTATAGCTAAAACCAGTCTTATTAAAGACTTGCCCTAACACGGCACGAACAGGCTGCGCTTGTGCGTCAATGTTAACTTTCTCCGCTTGAGATAGTAGCTCAGGAGTCACATCAAATTGTAACCCTGTTTGCTTTGACACTTCATCTAAGAAGGTCTTCATTTCTGTTTGCTTCATAGACAGCGTCACCACCATCTTATCGACATCTTGTGTTTGTGCCGATACGGTTGACCCTATACTAAGCATTAACATCAGAGCCAGTACTGCCCAAATTCGTAATACGAGATTACTTTTTTGCATTTCTTTTCTCATTTCCCCTCTGGTACTTTAATGTTTAGAACTATTCTTATAAATTAAAAAAGTAGAATACAAATTATACTGATATTCTTTTTTATTAAAGCCGCTTTTTAAACAGCGAATCTACAAAAGTACACAAAAAACAAAAACCATGCAAATATTTTTTAAGTTTATATATTAAAAACATATCATTTCATAACATCTATCACAAATATTTGATTGAAACCTAAAATATTATTTCTTTGCCTATTCTTTACATTGTCTTTCTGCCATTTATGCCTTCACTTAGCCACAACCGATAAATGTATGTAAATATTTTTTGTACACCTTGAATTTTATATATGGCCTTTAGCCTTCGAAAAGGGGCTTAATAGGCTTCTAAAAGATGCCCTTTTAAGGTCTTACTAACGCCCTTTTGAACCCTTAATAAGCGCCTTTTAAAACATAGGTTGATAACACTCTGTATACCTGACAGTTACAAACACCTTTAGAAATGCTATCTTACACGCATGAAAAGGAGATTTAGCTCGAAGTTATGTAAATATATTTCACAATAATAAAAGAGTCGGTAGATTCAGGTACTCAGTGTGAAATCAGATTTAACCCATGCGGTCATTAGAACCTAAACATATTTTGGGTATTCAGGATTTTGGAGTGATAAGGTTTGCCACTTAAGGTTAGGTTTCTGACGAAATGTCACACGGAGAAAAGGAGAGGACAGAGGATTATTAAAGCAATGGAAGTCACAGAGGCACTGTCGGTGCATAGAGCGACGGAGTTTATTGGTCAATTCTATTAGCAAATTATATACAAAGCGTTTATACCAAAATAGTTATCAAGAATCTGTACGCTTCGTCTCTGTTACTCTTTGTGCATCGTCACCTCCATAACATTACGTTTATCTCCGTCCACTCCGTGACTCTGTGTGCCATATTATTTGAGCGTCTTAGTTTATCAGTCTATCTTACGGGAGGAGCCAACACAGAAGTTTATAAGATAGTATACAAAAAACGGGATTACCTTCGTAAAGGCAACCCCGTAAAACTATTGTAACTTAGGATTATTTAATGTAATAAAAATACTGCTTCCAACCTAAAGAAAGGTTATTATACAGAGACTTATAACGTCTTTAGATATGAATCTATTAACGTAACTTATAGCCCTTGAACGCATAGAACAAGATATAACCAAAGCATACAAAGCAAAGACCATAGGCATATCGAGCATCTGAAACATCCTTTAAAAGACCAAACAGTACTGTAATTGCTGCTCCACCGATAAGTCCCATCGTCAAGAGTGATGAACCCTTCTTGGTAAACTTACCCAAATCCATCAATGCCAAAGGCCAAAACGCTGGCCACATCAGTGAACATCCTAAAGCCATGACACCAACACTATATATACTATAAACTCCAGGAAGAAGAACAACAAGAGTCGTTCCCAACAAGGCTACGAATGAACAAATCTGCAAAGCACGTGTCTGAGAAAGATACTTAGGAATCAGAATGATTCCTGCTATATATCCAATACTAATACTAATCGGAGTTATCCAAGAATAGTTTTCTGGATGAGCAAGTCCTAACTCATTCGCATAGTCAATGAGCGTTCCCAACACGATAGTCTCTGCACCAACATAAAAGAAGATGGCAATAGCACCCAGAACCAAGTGTGGGAACTGGAAAACAGACTTCTTACTGTTTGCATAAGCAGATACTTCTTGGTCAACCTCATCAGTCTCACTGCTATCCTCACCCGCTGCTTTCACCTCTGGCAATGGTGACAAAAGAGCCACTACACCTAAAGCAACGAACAGACAAATAATCACAGCAAAAGGTTTACCTAAATCATCTATAGCAACACTACCTGAAGCACCTGCGAAAAGAGCAATAAAGAGGGGTGACACTGGCCAAGCTAACTTGTTGATCATACCCATAATAGAGATACGCTTTGCAGCACTCTCCGTTGGTCCCAATATTGTCACATAAGGATTTATAGCTGCCTGTAAGAAGGTGTTAGCCGTTCCACAGAAAAAGGAAGCTGCAAGAAACAAAGGAAAACTCTTTGCATCTGCCGAGAAGATAAACACTCCAAAACCTACAGCAAACATTCCGAACGCAATAGCCATCGTACGCTTATATCCTATCTTGCTAATTAACATTCCCGCAGGATAGCCAAAGATGAGGAAAGGCAAGAATGTTGCACCAATGAGCATATATGCTTCCATTGAAGAAACGCTTAACGACACCTTCAATACTGGAACCAACAATGAATTTATACCCAAGGCAAATCCACAAGTGAAAAACATAAGCCCTAAGAATGCCATAGGGACAAGGAAACTCTTTTGTTCTTTCATAAATCTACTATGCTACACTATTAATGAATACTTCACTTAAATAATATGGGACAACATGACATCTTCTTTTGTTGATTAGAGTAATGTTATGTCCACGAACAAATCCCTAAAACCTATCATCAACAACTGACATACTCCATCATATTAAACTGTTGGAAGGCCCAACAAATATTACCCTGCATTCTGTCATTTCAAGAAAAAACCTAACCCAAGTGTTGCAATAAAAGTCACATTAAATCTTGATTGACGATGCAAAGGTATAAAAAAAACGCGAAAAACTATCACAACTTGATAGTTTTTCGCGTTTAATCTCTTTGTTTGAGGATTATAAAGCTATTATTTCGTACGCCTGAGTATCTCATCACGACATTCTTCCATCAGCCATTTTGGCGTACTCGTAGCCCCACAGATTCCTACTGTCTCGACTCCATCAAACCAACTCATGTCGATTTCGTCTGCACTCTCAACTTGATGGGAGTTTGGGTTTACACTCAAACATTCGTGAAAGAGGACCTTACCATTTGAACTCTTACGGCCTGCCACAAAGAGAATCAAGTCGTGACGAGCAGCAAAGGTTGAAATGTTCGGCATACGGTTAGCAACCTGTCGGCAGATGGTATCAAAGCTTTGGAACTTTGCCTTTGGTGATATATTACTTTGAATGTATTCGATAATCTTATGAAACTCATCCAAACTCTTTGTCGTCTGTGAGTAGAGATAGATGTCATTATTAAAGTCTAACGCTTTGACATCTTCAAACTTCTCTATCACAATCGCCTGACTATGGGTCTGACCAACAAGTCCAAGCACTTCGGCATGACCATTCTTTCCAAAGATAACAATCGAAGAGGAGGCACTAAGTTCTTGTCCCTCGCCTACTGCAGGAGGAAGAGAAACAGAAGAAGTAGAGGTTTCTACCGCTTCATTCGTTACTGGCTTGAGGTTTGAAGGTTCATCAACAGTAGCCCCACCCTTTGACGATATCATATAAGAAGGTTGACGACCTTTCTCATACTGTGTCTTAATACGACGTTGGAGGGCAAGAACCACAGGGCAAGTTGCATCGATAATCTCAATGTTATTACGTCTTGCAAGCTCGTAAGTCTCAGGTGGTTCGCCATGTGCACGCAGCAAAACCTTCACATTATGGAGTTCGCGCATCTGCTCATGATTGATGGTGATGAGCCCTTTCTTTGTGAGGCGTTCCACCTCCATACTATTATGTACGATATCACCCAAGCAATAGAGCTTTGTACCCTTTGCCAATTCTTCTTCGGCTTTCTTAATGGCTGTGGTCACACCGAAGCAAAAACCACTACCGTTATCTATCTCTATTTGAAGCATTTCTTTTTAAGGAGTTAAGGAGTTGGGAAGTTAGGGGAGTTAAACCAATACCCCTACTCCACAACTCTATCTAATAACTTGTTTACTTGTCAACTCGTTTACTTGTCAACTCGTTTACTTGTCAACTTGTCTACTCATCTACTTGAAAATGAATAGAGTTAAAACAACACTTTGACTCGACAACTCTATCAAATAACTTGTTTACTTGTCTACTTGTTTACTTGTCAACTCGTATAACCTCCGCACCTGTACGTCCGCTATATTCTGGTGCGTATGCACATTGTGCGGTACAGGTTCCTGTCTGATAAACACCAGCACGGTCAATATAATATTCTGTCTCTACGACATGCTTACCTTTAGCCATTTGGTCGAAGTAGTAATTAGTCGTGTAATCCTTTGGAGCAATGTAATATCCCCAACGATAACCACTCAACTGACTGACAGGCTCAAGGCAAGCTGCACGCTTATCAACTACTTGCACAAAGTCGTAATCACGGTCAGCAATGATCGTCAAACGGATACGCACCTTGTCACCAACTTTAAGGTTCTTACCTCTCTTCAACAGTACACTATCAACCATGACTTCACGCTTAATCTTCAAGCCAGATGAAGCATCAGAGATATCTGTTGACGCCTGGAAGAACTGTGCATAGACAGCACCCCAACTTGTGCCAGTGCTTGTCTTGCTGATAACCAAATCATGAATCTCAGACGAGTGGAAATCAACAGACTGCGTAGCTTTCACATAACCTAACCCTGCCGTAGGCTGTGTTGTCTGCAATGGCTTATTATCAAGCATTAATGTAGCATGCTCTCCATTCTGCATCAACCAGTTGCCATTGTTCATAAATGCCCAAATAGCATTCACTGAGTTCAATGGTGTATCCCAAGCCTGCGTACGCTTCTCCTGTAAGAGCCAACGCTGCATCTCAACAAGCGTCTTACCATCAGTAGGAGTAATGGTCTTTATCGCCTCAATAGCAGCCACCTCTGTTGGAATCTTATAATCACGCCAGCTGTAATAAGCGTTTTTAGAATCGAAATAACATCCCTTCTCCTCCGTATAAACCGTATATTCCTTGATACTCTGGAGATATTCGCGCGCCTTTTCAACCTTACCATACTGCTGAAGGATTACTGCAGTATTCGCTTTACCATAGATAGTCAAGTCCGTAGGCTTCTTGGTCAGGCGGTCAATGAGGTACTTTATGTCATTTGTAGCTCGGTCATGATAGAACAAAGCATTGGTGTAAAGATAATCACAAAGGTCATCAGATGGGAAGAGTATCGTATTATACTTCTTCTCATCACGCTTCATTTCAGCCACACACTTAGCTACCTTCTTATCCATAAAGCGGAAAGAAGCGTTAATCATGTTTGTTACCTCTGGGCTTGGACTTGTAAGATTCTGCAAACGAGCAAGTGTCTTTGTCACCGCAACTGTCATATACAGACTTCCCCTCATTCCTTGCCACCAAGAGAAAGAACCATCAGAGTTTTGTAGTTTCTTTAGACTTGAGAATGTTGATGTCAACTTGTTCTGCAACTGATTCTCATCAAAGAAGCGCACGAGTTGCTGTTTCTGTTCGCTTTCATTCTTAGCATCCATCACCCAAGGAGTCTCATCAAGTGTCAAAGACTTGAGTTCTTGATTCTTCTCCAAAGCCGACATCATTGACGTTTCCTTGCCTGTTTCCTTCTTCCATTGCTCGATTGTCTGCTTAATCGATGGGGAAGTACTTATAATCTGCTTACCCAAACGATTTGCATAATAAGCCGAAACAAGACTGATAGCATTCTTTTCATTTGCATCTGCGACATAAGGCAATGCCTGAATCATCAGCCAATTAGGGTTATTGGTGTACTCTACTGTCAGCTTCTGTTCCGTACTCTTCTTTGGGAAAAGCTTACCAACATTAATCGTCTTCACCTCTGCTTCATTCTGTGTGAATGGATAGGTGTTTGTTACATACTCCTTATTCTGAAGTACTGAGAGGTAATGTTGCTCACCATCAGAGAAGCCATCGCCCTCAACCGTGAAGCGAACAACAAGCAATGACTGGTCAGCTGTAAGCTTATTTGTATTCTGTGCTAATAAAGAAGCTAAGCTATAAGTTGCAGAACCACTCCCCTGCGCCTTCAAAACAACAGCTTTACTATCCGTAAAGAGCACCTTCTCTGTTGCAGGGTCAAGGATTTCAATCTTTGCTTTTGCCTTGATATCCTTCTCAGACTGATTAAACAAACGAGCAGAAACCATTGCTTCGTCACCCATACGTACAAAACGAGGCATATTAGGTTGCACCATCAAGATCTTCTGAGCAACGATATCATCAGAAAGGAAGCCATTATTCATATCCTCATCGTGTGCCAATCCCATGAATCGCCACGTAGTAAGACTCTCTGGAAGCGTAAACTTAATACTAACATTACCCTTTCCATCCGTCTGCAACTGTGGATAGAAGAATGCTGTCTCATTGAGATTCTCACGCATAGAAGGCTTTACATTCTTCGGTTCGTCCTTTTCTTGTTTTATCTCCTCATCTTTCTTTACTACAGGAGCAGTAAATTTCGCTTTCGTTTCCTTAGTAGGTCCAAAGCCAACCTTAACGACCTCATTCATAGAAGACTCCTTTGCCAAAGCCATTGTCTTAACGGTACGTGTCATGCTTACCATTCGGTCTTCTCTTGCTGAATAAATATAAGCATCTGGCGTATCATAATCTTCCAAGAAGCGACTATCAAATCTCGAGAAAGACAATAGCTCTACATCAAAAGGTTTGATATTAGCTTCCCATGAAAGACCCAAACCTGAATAATCAGGCCTCTCCCAATTAACAGATGTATAGTTAAGCGAGAAGAAGTTACCTAAGTTCCATGAATTAGACAAGAACTGATCAAGACTCTTGTCATAAAGCGTTGCCATCAGTTGAGCATTGGCAGCCTTACCATCAGGACGATTAATAGTTACTGTCCATTCCTCCTGCTGACCAGGGATAAGTTTATTACGGAAAGTCTTCCATTTCACAATTAAGCTCTTATCTGGTAACGGACGTATAATCCTCTCTGAATGAGCATACAGAACGCCATTCTTTACCCAAGCATAATTAAGAAATATCTCATCACCATACTCTTCCTTATAGACAAACTTGCATGTCTGTATACTATTGCTTTGATTGAAAGAACCTGTTTCAATCACTTTATTACCTGAGAAGATAGAATAAACAACATACTGATTCTCATCACTTGAACCCACCTGCATATAGATAGGACCACCATCGCGAGGGAATTGGATTCCACTCAGATAGAACCAGTCATGTGTCTCAATAACTGGACGCTTATCATCAAAAGAGAAGACGACAAAGTCCTCATCTATCGTATCTGTTCCACAAATAGCATGTAGGCGATAAGCACCAGAAGACAAACCCTTTATAGCAACATTCTCATTTGCCTTTGCGGTCTTGTAATCGCTATAAACATAATTATTCTGATCCTTCTGCTGTGGTACAATTACATACTTCACTGTTCCATCAACAGGAGATCCTGCAGCGTTTAGGTAATAAAACTTAATCGTTTTAAGACTGTCACGCAGATTCTTCTCAGCAATATTGCAAGAAAGACTTGCCTCCTTTGTTCCTAATGGCAATGAAGTAAAACCGTCATGTGTCTCACCTGCGGCATCAGTCACCGAAGCCTCAACTCTAAAGTTATAGAAAAGTGAACGATAACCCTTACCAGACTTCAGTTCTTTCTTGGCTTTGTCAGATAAGACAAAAGGCACGGTAACAACAAACTCTCCCTTGTCATCTGTGACAACATCTTGTTCATTCACTTCCTCACTACCTTCATAGAAGCGACACCAATAGCTTATATTACGTGTAACGACATAATGCACCTTTGCACCTTGTACAGGTACACCAGCAAAACTCTTGGCACAACCAATCAACTTGATAGAATCACCGACAGCATACTTCTCCTTATATTCGTCAAAGTTTACATCAAACGTTGGACGCTTGTACTCATCTACTTGGAAACGCTTAGATCCTTTTGTTCCAAAATCAGCATAAATAGAGAAGCTACCAGTCAGTCCACTTGATGGAAGATTAAAGTCTGCTGCAGCAGTACCGAAACGGTCTGTGGTTACTGACTTACGTCCAATCTCCTTATAATTGGCATCTTTCAAAACCATATCAAAGGTTTGTCCGCCTGCAGCCTTAGTCTTATAGTCTTGCTTTGTGTTCTGATAAGCAATGACAGATGCGTGCACCGTCTGTCCGGGACGATAGATACCTCTATCCGTGAAGACCTGTGTTACCATCTTGTCATAGTTCACCTTGTCGTAATCATACGAACCCTCCAGTTGAGTTTCTTCAAAGGCTTTATCCTTATTCGTAAAGACATAGATGTCAGGGGTAGTTCTTCCCGAATCAAAAACTACCTCTCCATTCTTGTTCGTAACCAGTTTCTTGACGATAGAAGACTTATCATTATAATTTGGATAGGTAGCCTGAACCGTTGCATTTGCTACTGGTTGCCCATCCACAACATTGACAACAACATACCGTGCTTTCTTCTTTGGCTGTAGTTCGCTCATGACATAGAGGTCACTAACATAGTAGAAAGCATATTCTGGTGTAAAATTCTTTTTTGGCGTTTCTACCTTAATGAGGTAAACACCCAAAGGTAATGTAGGCATTAAGAAAGAGTCTTTCACCTCTTCATAATCCTTATGACCAGTAAAAGTACGGGTTATCGTCTGCGTTGTTGCTGGCAACAGACTTGCCTTCAACTTAGCCATGTCGTCCTTATCTCCAAGACTGAGAGAATGATTACCTGATAGTTTCGTACGCATAATCGTTACGATTACATCTGATACATTGCGCGTATTCAGCTTAACCCAGTTATTCTTCTCCGTCGAACTAACATTACGCTTATCGAAACTCACTTCAAACATCGGTCTTGTCAGTTCTGCACGAGCATTACGTAATGATGTGATTCTATTCCATGATGCCCAACGGACAAGTGCATTATCAATATAGGCTATCTTTTCCTCAACCGGAGTATCTTCTCCCATACAAGCATAACGCTTCAACGCAACTTCTCCACATATCGGTAAGTCACTATATGCTTGCATGAGTGAGTCGAGCTTTGAAATACTCTCTTTCTCCTCCTTTATTCCCATCAATGCCGTGTAACAAGCAGCCTCACGGTTTCCAACGCTTTTATAATAGCTATGTAATTTGTCGTAGTTACCTGCCTGCATACCAATAACATGCAATAGGTCACCCTTAAAGATATCATCGTTCTTACCTATCTTTATCAAAGGCTTAAAGTCGGCTGCTTTCTGACTTGCCAATAGAGAAGGGTTAGCAAGTGCCTTCTTGAAGTATTCGTCAGCATTTCCACTTTCTTCATTCCGTCCTATCACGCCCAAGATACAGTTGTAGACAGCCGACAAGACTTCATCCTTCCCTTCTACCATCTTTGCCTTTGCCTTCAATCGCTTTAACTCTACCTCAGCAGAGTCGGGTGCAATCTCTGTCTGTAACCTTGATGCTAACAGACTTGCTGCCAAGATTTGCCCATAGGCTTTCTCTTTCTGTGCTTTCTGTTCTATCTTCTTTAACAAGCTGATTTGTGTCTTTGGTAAGTCCTTTTGCTCAGCTTGATTTACTTGTTGCCATAAGGCATCGAAGCTCTGTGCTGTTACTGTAATTGGCAACAACAGAAATATAATTGATAAAATGATAAGTGGTTTCTTCATACTCTCTTTCTTTTATTAATTGCAAAGATAATGCTTTTAAAGTAAAAAACGAAAGATGAGCTATGTATATTGTATAGGATGAAGGCTACTACCGCACAATATAATTAAACTTATCAAAGTTTGTAAAGCCCATCTCTTCCAACTGTTGTTGGCTTCGCTGGCGGTCTTCATCTGTGTTATATTCAGGTATCAAGGGTAGACGGATGATTACCTTATCAGCATATCCGTTCGCTGCTAACCATTGAAGATTACTAACGACCTGCTTATTCTCTTTACGTCCATACGCTTTGTAGATATCAGGGTTCATGTCCTTTATATCTACATACCACATCTGCACCAACGAGGCAATAGCTTTGACATTCTCAAGCGGTACGTTGAGCGATGTCTCTATTGTCAACTTCCATTCGGGATTCATGATCTCGGCAAAGGCCTTGATGAAGTCTGAACGTAAAAGGGGTTCACCACCGCCAAAACAGATACCGCCACCCGTTGCCACAAAGTAAAGATCGTCTATCTCCACCTCACTATACAACTCACCGGGTGTCAGCCTGCACCATACACCATCAGCCTGCAAGCACTGAGCGTTTAAGCAGTACTCGCAATGCAGCGGACAACCATGAAAGCCTACCAATGTTGTTACGCCTTCGCCATCCGTGGTGAGCCTGTGCCGATTAATGGCAATAAACGGTGCTGTTATTTCTGATTGCATTTCTCTTTATGTGATTGAGGAACAGTACTGTCGGCTAATTCTTTCTCTAAATACTCCCAGTCTATCTCTCCTACTTTGTCAAGAGAAGGATCTAAACGGACCACCATATCATCAGGATTACGAATAGACTTCACTGCTATCACCTTATCCTCAAACCCATAAGATGAAAAAACGAGGGTGTCATTACGATTAACCTGCAATACAAATCTTCCATCTTCGCCCAAAGACAGCCTCTTCTTACCTCCTAATAACATAACATTAACTTCCGAAGCAGCCTTACCAGTAGAAGAGTCGAGCACTCGTCCAATAATAACAATAGCATTCTTCAAATCTGCAGTGAGTGCTTTTGGTATCACTTCTTGCTTGCCCATAACTGGCGTATCAGTAGAATCCTGAGCTTTATTCTCAACGTTGCAAACTTTGGGAGTGTTCTGACATGATGTAAGCGGAACCGTAGCAACACAAAGACCAGCAGCCAAACCAGCCACTTTCATGCCCCATCCTTTGCGTTTCCGTTCTCTTAACTGCGTCTCTAAATAGCGTATCTCCGCTTCACAAGCAGGGCAAGTACCTGCACAATCCCCTTCGTAATGACACTCCTTAGGCTGATAACTGATACCATTGGCATCTGCTATCTGCTGTCGAATATCCTTTAGTAGCTTACAAGTACTCTTTCCTTTCGTCATAATACTAATCCTTACTTACACTTCTTTTTATTCTTCTCCTTATGCGTCCTCGGCTTATAAGTCCTATGACCATACACATCATCGTAGTTTGGTAAAACAGATCCAATTCCTCCTACTATCACCGACACATCATAGGCTTCCAGTACAATAACATTATCATCTGAACGCAAAAGAGAACTTACACTAACCGTTTTCTGCTTGTAACCAATGAATGAAATAACCAACGAAGTATCTGGTGGTAACTTCAAAGCAAACAAACCATCTATATTTGTTGCCACACCCTTGTTTGTTCCCTCTATTAAGATAAAAGCTCCTATCAATGGTTCTTTATCATCACTACCAATGACCATTCCACGTACAACCACAGGTGATGCACAACTTTCAGAAAGGTCTACTACCTTTACAGAATCTTTCTTGGCTGTACGCACAGGAAGATTAGAAGTACTATCGGGCTTAACATTTTGCGCAGCAGCAGTCATTGGCATTACCGTAGCACAGATACCTGCAGCAATTCCAGCCACCTTCATACCGAAGCCATTACCCTTACGTGCCTTTAACTCACGTTCAAGATAACGTATCTCCTCCTCACAAGCAGGGCAAGTACCTACACAATCCCCCTTGTGATGACACTCCTTAGGCTGATAACTGATACCATTCGCATCCGCTATCTGCTGCCGAATATCCTTTAGTAGCTTACAAGTACTCTTTCCTTTTACCATAATGCTAATCCTTACTTACACTTCTTTTTATTCTTCTCCTTATGCGATTTCGGTTTATAAGTCCTATGACCATATACGTCATCTTTACTGGTAGGTAGTGTAGCTATTGTTACAATGCCATCTAACATTGCCTCTCTATCTTCCTCAAGCACTATAACATTATTATCAGAATGCAAAAGAGAGCTTACATGAACCTTCTTTGTCTTGTATCCGATATATGAAATAACCAACGAAGTGTCTGGTGGTAACTTCAAAGCAAACTGTCCATCCACGTTTGTTGCAACGCCCTTGTTTGTTCCGTCTATAACAACAGAAGCACCTATCACAGGTTCTTTATCTTCTGCGTCTATGACCATTCCACGTACAACCACAGGTGATGCACAACCATCAGAAAGGTCTACTACCTTTACAGGGGCTTTCTTGGTTGTTTGTACAGGAGGGTTAGCCGTACTATCGGGCTTAACATTTTGCGCAGCAGCAGTCATTGGCATTACCGTAGCACAAATACCTGCATCGATACCAGCTACCTTCATACCGAAGCCATTACCCTTACGTGCTCTTAATTCACGTTCAAGATAACGTATTTCTTCCTCACAAGCAGGACAAGTACCTGCACAATCCCCCTTGTGGTGACACTCTTTAGGCTGATAACTGATACCGTTCGCATCCGCTATCTGCTGTCGAATATCCTTTAGTAGCTTACAAGTACTCTTTCCTTTTGCCATAATACTAATCTTTACTTACACTTCTTTTTATTCTTCTCCTTATGCGACTTAGGCTTATCAGTTCTACGACCACTCACGTTATCTTTATTACCTTTATTTTCATCTTTACAAGTAGGTAGTGTAGCTATTGTTACAATGCCATCTAACATTGCATCTCTATCTTCCTCAAGCACTATAACATTATTATCAGAATGCAAAAGCGAACTTACATGAACCTTTTGCTTCTCATATCCTATTAAAGAAATAACCAACGAAGTGTCTGGTGGTAACTTCAAAGCAAACTGTCCATCGATATTTGTTGCAACGCCCTTTTTTGTTCCGTCTATTACAACAGAAGCACCTATCAATGGTTCTTTATTATCACTGCCTACGACCATTCCACGTACAACCACAGGTGATGCACAACCATCAGAAAGGTCTACTACTTTTACATCGCCTTTCTTAGCTGTATGTACAGGACGATTAGCCGTACTATCGGGCGTAACAGCTTGCGCAGCAGCGGTCATCGGCATTACCGTAGCGCAGATACCTGCTGCAATACCAGCCACCTTCATACCGAAGCCATTACCCTTACGCACCTTTAACTCATGTTCAAGATAACGTATCTCCTCCTCACAAGCAGGGCAAGTACCTGCACAATCTCCCTTGTGATGACACTCTTTAGGTTGATAGCTGA
Source organism: Prevotella melaninogenica (assembly GCF_018127925.1). NCBI lineage: Bacteria > Pseudomonadati > Bacteroidota > Bacteroidia > Bacteroidales > Prevotellaceae > Prevotella > Prevotella melaninogenica. Next base: position 1,425,138 of record NZ_CP072347.1, read on the forward strand.
TACCATTCGCATCCGCTATCTGCTGCCGAATATCCTTCAATAGCTTACAAGTACTCTTCCCTTTTGCCATAACTTTATTTCTTATTACACTTCTTTTCCTTATGCGATTTCGGTCCTTTCTTCGCCTTATGCTTCCCGAACATTTTATCGCATCCACCCAAGACTACAATTTCATTCATCATCGCTGAGTCCTCAGTGATATAAATATCATTATTCTTTTTATCTAAGAGTTCTTTAACTGTCACACTCATTTTATAATAACCAATACCTCTCACCTCCAGTGTATCAGTTAGCAGAGCTTTCACAGCATACTCGCCCTCAATATCGGTGACATCTCCTTTTTTTGTGTCCTTCAACCCAACAACGGCTCCAATAATAGGCTCCTTTGTCTTTGTATCGAACACCTTCCCACGTAATAGAACAGCATCAGGCTGACCATTGGTCAGGTCTACCGCTCTTATAGAATCATTCTTTATCGTCTTAGCCTTAAAGTCAGGACTAATCTTACTCTCTGTTTGTACCATAGCAGCCATTGGCAATACTGTCACACAGACGCCTGCTGCAATACCAGCCACCTTCATACCTAAACCGCTATGCTGTTTATTCTTTAATTGTTCTTCAAGGTAACGGATTTCTTTCTCACAGCCAGGACACGTACCTGTACATTCACCCTTATGATGACACTCTTCAGGATGATAGCTTATTCCATTCTCATTTGCTATTTTCTGACGGACATCCTTCAATACCTTGCAAATGGCTCTCCCCTTTTCCATAAATTATTATTTAAGCGTTAGTAAATAAAAGACCTTGCTACAAAAATATAAAAAAAAGAAGATAAACAAAAACAAACTGACATTTTTGTTATTACATGACGCTAAATTTAATCGTTCACAACAAAATACACACAAAAAATATTAGCTTATCAACAGATGACAAACTGTTTACACCGCTTACTTAAAAACACACCTTGTATGTCTACTATTTGTATCTTGCCACAAATAAAATGATAGTTACAAACTTCACCTACCCTATTCAAGCCTCGTGCGGAGGCTCCGCACATGTGGTGCGAAGGCTTAGCACCATTTGTGCTGAGGGCATATTACCTTATAATATATCACTGAGATACGAGTGATTTATCTTCCAACGACTGATTAGAGGTTAAACTCTGATAACTTGGTGATACAATTATCCCCTCTGCAAAACCTTTCATACGGTCGATGCCATTGGTTCTGAGAGGGGATAGTATCTTTCTTTTGATTTCGTCAAGCAATGTTCTTTAACTCTCCACAACAGTAAATTTGGAGAAATCTGTCATACGAAGCAGTTCCTCATAAGAAGTCTTAGGGTTCTTCTTCATATAGTTGTCTACAGCCTCCTCATACCGACTGTGATAGGTTCGCTTTGTCATTATCTGATTGACAATCCATTGTATCTTTCCAATCTGCAAGTCACGCTCCACTTGCGGACGCGATTCAAAATGCTGTAAAGGATAGATACTCATCAAATAGAATGTCATACAATCTGGAAGGATGTATTCACGTGACATCTGTTTACGCTGTGTTGGCGAATAGAACTTCGCATACAAAGGATAATTAGGACCGAGATACTTGTCAAGCGAGATACCGATAGTACCATTACCCACGACAACACTTTGGTCTAAAGCTGATATCTGTGCATAGACTCTTGGGACTGTAATGTTCGGCAAAGCCTGTTTCAGTCGTCTGAATGCTCCACTAAACTGATGATCAAGGTCTTCTGTATTGGCAAACTCCGACTCTACATCTGCTATAACAGACTGTAAGGTCGTGTCTTGATAGAACTTCAAGAACTTTGTATTGATGTCTGGATCGGTTATCTCACCAATCTTTACGACATCCTCTATCAGTGTACGGGTCTCTATCGGATACTCTGTATTCATCTGCTGAAGGGCAGAGAAATCACCCGTTGTCAAGTAACGATATTCCAAACGGTCATAGCGATCTATCTCTAATAACAGTGAATTTTTATTCATGCCATCAGATGAAAGTTTGAACTGACAGCCTACACAGGTGAACAGAACAACTAATAATATACAATAGAGATATCTCACAGGCTATTACTGACAGATTGTTTTTACAATATTTGAGTATTGATTGCAAAATTACTAAAATATATTTTAAAACGCAAGCGTTCTGCTAAAAATATTAAAATAATATGCAACCATATCTCATTTTCATTCAGATAAGGAGCTAAACACCTTACGACCCTTTACGTAGTATTGCCAAAGAAGAGCATATTTCTTACGCCCATCATTCGTACAAGAAGGGAGGTTTTCTCGATGTTTTACCACTCCATCAAGACGAATAGGTAATCTCTCAAACTCATGTCGCCACTTTTTAAAAGCCCTACGTGCTGAGAAGATTGCCTTAAATTCACCCCAATTATGATTCAGAATCAGCGTTTGAAATGCAGCCAAATAGTCTAAAAACCATCTTACGCGCATGACATGCTTCAATTCATCCTCTGGTAAGTTCTTCCATAACATGGTCAAGTTATTACGGAAGTTCAGGAAGGTTTTACGTGGATTTGACTTAGGCAATGTGCCGCCTCCAACGTGATAAACATAGCTTTCAGGGAAACAGAAGATGCGCTTACCCATCTGATGCAGACGCCAACAGAGGTCGATTTCTTCATTATGGGCAAAGAATCTGCCGTCCAATCCACCTGCTGCCCAATAGTCTCTGGCACGTATCATCAAGCAAGCACCTGTTGCCCAAAGTATCTCTTCACTGTTATCATACTGCCCATTATCATCCTCTACCGTGTCAAAGATGCGTCCACGGCAGAACGGATAGCCATAACGATCAATGAAACCTCCCGATGCACCGGCATACTCAAAAGCATCAGGATTGGCAGCGGAGAGCAGTTTTGGCTGACAAGCTGCTATGTCCTCATGAGCGTCCATCTCCTCGATGAGGGGCGTTAGCCAGTGGTGTGTGACCTCAACATCACTGTTTAACAACACGTAATATTCGCTGTCTACCTGCTTTAGCGCACGATTATAGCCTTCTGCAAAGCCGTAGTTTTCAGCTAATTCTATCACCCGAACATGTGGATAAGTTTCTTTCAACCAAGCAACAGAGTCATCTGTTGAAGCATTGTCGGCTATGATAACCTCTGCCTCATCTCGTGAATAATTCAGCACAGAAGGGAGATATTGCTCCATCATGCTTCGTCCATTCCAGTTCAATATGACTATCGCTACTTTCATAAGAGTTCTGCCTTTAATGAACTTTGATCGAAATTAAACTCTCCCAATCGTACTCGGAGAATCTGGTTGTCATATTCTTCCTTTGCCTGATCAGGCGACAGTTCCACACGAATATAGTTATCTGTAAAGCCGTGCATAGCCTTTCCGCGTGCCGCTTTCTCAAAGAGGACGTCTGCCTCCTGCCCTATATGCGCTGCATAGAAGGCACGTGTCTTCTCGTCAGAGAGCTTCAATAGCTTATGCGCACGGTGCTTCTTCTCACGGTCATCTACCACATAAGGAATTGACAATGCCGCAGTTCCTGGACGTTCTGAATAAGGGAAGACATGGAGTTGGGTGACTGGAAGGGAGTCGAGGAAGTTATAACAATCCTCAAAATACTCTGGTCGCTCGCCACGAGAACCTACCATCACATCCACACCGATAAACGCATCGGGCATCTTTTCCTTAATAAGTTTTATCTTACGGGCGAAGAGTGCCGTGTCATAACGACGGTGCATCAACTCCAACACCTCATCAGAACCACTCTGAAGTGGGATATGGAAATGTGGCATAAACGCTCGTGACTCTGCACAATACGCTATCAACTCATCATCTATCAAGTCGGGTTCCAGCGAACTAATACGGAAACGCTGTATTCCCTCTACCTTATCTAATGCTTTTACGAGGTCTAAGAAACTCTCACCTGTGGTCTTACCGAAGTCACCTATATTCACTCCCGTCAATACAATCTCCTTTCCACCCTCTCTTGCAGCCTCTTCTGCCTGCGCAACAAGTGACTGAATAGTCGGGTTACGTGAGAATCCACGAGCAAAAGGAATCGTACAATAAGTGCAAAAGTAATTACATCCGTCTTGCACCTTTAGGAAGTAGCGTGTACGATTACCACGTGAGCAACTTGCTTGGAAACTTTTAATATCCTTCGTCTTAACAGAGTGATACTCTCCCTCTGACGCCTCTTCTTTAGCTGTATCGACCTTGTTCCAAGCATCACTAAGATACTGTACGAGGTCGGCTTTCTCATTACTACCCAACACAAGGTCAACACCTTCTATCTTCGCTACCGTTGCACTCTCAAGCTGAGCATAGCAACCTGTCACGATTACGAAAGCACCTGGGTTCTGGCGAACCATACGATGGATGATCTGACGGCACTTATGGTCAGCAACCTCAGTAACCGAACAGGTATTAATCAGACATATGTCTGCCTGCTCAGTCTTCTTCGCTTCACGCACGCCCATATTATATAAGGTACGCGCGAAGGTACTTGTCTCTGAGAAGTTGAGCTTACAACCCAACGTATAGAACTTGGCTGTCTTGCCTTGAAATGCTGCTGTATCTATCATATAACTTGCAAAGTTACAGTAAAATGAAGACAAAACCAAAGAAATAACCCCGTTTACACATCAGAAAAAACAAGAAAAAGACAGAAAATAAGATTTTACACGCTAAAACAAGGCTTTAAAGCCGCTAAAAAGAAAGGGTTTTTAAATTGTGCAGGCACACATCAAAACCTTTAACATTTATTTAATATTCATATCCTATTGATTATCAATAGCTTACGAATTTGTTACAAAAGAAGAACAAAAAAAGTTCTAAAAATATTATTGCCATATAAAAAAAATACTTACCTTTGCATCGTTTTAACAAACAAATGATTGTTTTACAGATTTAAAAAGCAAAGAAAATGAAGAAATTAGTTTTAATGTTCGTAGCTATCGCAGCTATCTCTTTCGCATCTTGTGGTGGTAACTCTAAGCCAGCTCAGAACGCTGACTCTACAGCTGACTCAATGGCTGCTGATTCAATGGTAGATAGCGTACACGCTGATTCAGTTGCTGCTGATTCAGTTGCTGCTGACTCTGTTAAGTAATCAGAGAACGAACAGAAAAAGAGAGAAATTGGCCGCAGGACATTGTCCTGCGGTTTTTTCGTTTATAGACATGAGGAAATTCAGACGAAGAGCACCACTATTACTGTAGACAAGATGACTAAACCACTTTGAGACAAAGTAAGATTAAGACAGGGTAACAGAAGAACAAAGACAGGATAAAATAAAGACAAAGTAACTCTAAGTTTGCAGCAAGAAACTTAAAGAGGGTATAAAAATCCTTTAGAAAATAAGGTTGATTCATTACCTTTGTTGTCAAAAGGAAGAACCAGCCTACAGGATAGGGAAACTTTAAAGTAACAAGGAATTCAAATCCAGCTTTTGCTTTAGTCCATCCTGTATAGTTGCAAAGACCTGATAGAAAGTCTAGGCTGCGAGCCTATTTAGAGTTTTGAGTCCAACAACTATTGGCTAGCCTTCCATAAAATGCAAAGTTATGAAGAAAGTTTTAATTGGCATTGATTTCTCAAAAGAAAAATTCGATGTAGCTATCATCGTTAAGTCCACATCTATGCAAGCGCATGCAGAGTTCGACAATAAAGTGAGTGGTTATCGTAAGATGATCAAGTGGATTAAGTCTGTGGTTGAGGAAAAAACATGCTCCTCTTGGTTGTTCTGTGGCGAAACTACGAGTGGATACAGCTGTATGATGAGTGACTGGCTATATGCTCAGGGGTATGACGTGTGGATAGAGAATGCACTAACCATCAAACGCACATTCCCTTTGAAGCGTATAAAGAATGATGCTGTTGACGCATTTATGATTGCTGAGTATGCTCTCCGCTTTGAGGATAAGGCGCAGTTATATGAACCCTTAAGCCCTGCTTTGAGTGGATTACGGGAACTTTTCTTGTATCGTCATCACCTTGTACGCCACAGGTGCAGCTTTCAAGTAAGACGAATTGAGAAACGTTTTACACAAGAGAAATCGCCTATCAAGAATACTATATCTCAGAGTGCCAGACATATCATTACAGAGATAAATAAGGAAATAGCCAAGTGTGATGAAAAGATAAAGGAGTATATCGAATCAGATGACCAACTCTATAGTATCTTTGCCATTGTCACATCTATGCCAGGTATTGGAACTATCAACGCTGTCAGTTTAATGGTATATACTAACAACTTTACTAAGTTCGCTTACAACCCAAGAAAGATTGCTTGCTACTATGGTATAGCACCTTTTGGACGTGATTCTGGCACAAGCGTACACACTGATCCACGAGTGGGCTTTATAGCTAATAAGATGCTTAAATCGCTCCTCACACAGGCTGCATTAGCCGCTGTACGAACTTGTCCACAGATTACAAAGTATTATCAAAGGCTTATAGAACGAGGAAAGAAACCTATGGTTGCACTGAATAATGTCAAGAATAAGATGATTGCCATTATAACAGCAATGGTCAGAAATGGTTGCATGTATCAATCTGACAACATCTGCGTGGCAACGCCAAGTGTAAATGTTAAATAAATAGTTAAAATAAGAAATATTGGAGGTTTTTGACATAGAAAGCAGAAGAACAGAAGACAGGATAATGCAAGACAGAATAAGATAAAGACAAAGTAAAAGAACGAATGTTTACAGAGGAATAATTTGTCCTATATTTTCACATCCCACTTTCTAAAACATGCTCTTTTGGCTTCTTAAAGACGCCCAATTGGCTTGCAAAAGATGCCCTTTAAGTCCCTTACTAACGCCCTTTTGAAGTCCAACTAAGCACCTTTTGAAAAGCAGTTTTATAACCCACTGATTTACTGATGATTGCAAACCTACTTCTTACACGTATTTTTCACCTATATTAGGGACCCTTTACCTAAAATATTGTAATGATTTTTCAAACCCTCGTAGCAACTTTTTCACCATGACCCAAACGAACTAAACAAACATTTTTTCGCCCTTCTCTTACCCCTCTTTTTACATTTAATATCTGGGGTATCACGCATTTTACTCGCCTCTCCGCTCGGAGAGAGGCTGGGGATGAGGCTACCATCTTTTACATTTAAGACTTCGGGGGTATCTCGCTAATCACTCCCCTCTCCACTCGGAGAGGGGCTGGGGGTGAGGCTATTTCCCTTCCAACTCCTTCTGCAAACGTATTATCTCATCACGATACTGCGCTGCCTGTAGGAAGTCGAGGTCTTTTGCTGCCTGCTTCATGAGGATAGTTGTATTAGCAATACTCTTCTCCAACTGTGCTTTACTCATCTTCGCAACAATTGGGTCAGCAGCAAAGAGAACACCGTTATTGGGTTCAACGTATGCCTGTCCGACATTCTTACCGATAGAAGCGGTCTGTGCAGTAAGATTCGATTCACCACCCACTGGCAGTGTACCCTTGATAGCCTTGACAATCTGTGTCGGAGTAATATGATGCTCCTCATTATATTTCAGCTGCTTCGTACGTCTACGCATCGTCTCATCGATGGTCTTCTGCATACTCTCTGTGATGTTATCGGCATACATAATCACCTTTCCATTCACGTTACGAGCCGCACGTCCTGCCGTCTGTGTCAAACTTCTATGACTGCGGAGGAAACCTTCTTTATCGGCATCAAGGATAGCAACCAATGAAACCTCTGGTAAGTCTAATCCCTCACGCAAGAGATTGACACCCACAAGGACATCATAGATACCCGCACGGAGGTCGTTGATAATCTTAATACGGTCCAAACTGGCAACATCACTGTGGATATAAGCCGTACGGATATCATGGTTCAGCAGGTATTCGGTCAACTCCTCCGCCATTCGTTTGGTCAGTGTCGTCACCAACACACGCTCTTCCTTCTCTGCACGGATAACGATTTCGTTCATCAAGTCGTCAATCTGATTCTCCGATGGACGCACCTCTATCTCTGGGTCGAGCAAACCAGTAGGACGGATAAGTTGTTCAACTACAACACCTTCTGATTCAGCCAACTCGAAGTCAGCTGGGGTAGCCGAAACATAGATAATCTGATGAATCAAATCATGGAACTCTTCAAAACGCAGCGGACGGTTGTCAAAGGCTGCAGGAAGTCGGAAACCATACTCCACAAGATTCTTTTTTCGGGCACGGTCGCCACCATACATCGCTGAAATCTGCGGTACACTCACATGACTCTCATCTATCACCATCAAGTAATCTTCTGGGAAAAAGTCTAACAAACAGTAAGGGCGCATTCCCGCCTCTCTACCATCAAAGTAGCGTGAATAGTTCTCAATACCAGAGCAATGACCGAGTTCCTTAATCATCTCAATGTCATACTCCACACGTTCCTTGATACGTTGTGCCTTAATGTTATCCCCTATCTCGGTGAAAAAATTAACCTGCTTCACCAAGTCGTCTTGTATCTGACGAATGGCTCCTTCGGTCTGTTCCTTTGACGTAACAAAGAGATTGGCTGGGTAAATCTCGTAAGCATCGAAGGTCGCAAGGCGATGGAAATCAACAGCATCCACCTCTTCGATAGAGTCTATCTCATCATCCCACCACGTAATACGCAAGACATTGTCGTTATAAGCCATCGCAATATCCACCGTATCGCCCTTCACACGGAAGTTTCCACGCTGTAGTTCGATGTCATTGCGCATATAAAGTGCATCGACCAAGCGTCTTAAAAAATCATTACGATCAATGACTTGTCCTTTCTTGATAGAAATGACATTTTCCTTCATGGCTATTGGTGCTCCCATACCATAGATACACGAAACGGAAGACACGACAATAACATCCTTACGACCTGACAACAAAGAAGATACAGCCGACAAACGCAACTTATCAATCTCGTCATTAATCGCAAGATCTTTCTCAATATAGGTATCCGTCACAGGCATGTAAGCCTCTGGCTGATAATAATCATAATAAGAGACATAATACTCCACGGCGTTATCGGGGAAGAAAGCCTTCATCTCTTCATAAAGCTGTGCAGCCAAAGTCTTGTTATGCGACAAGATAAGTGTGGGTTTATTGACATTGGCAATCACGTTCGCAACCGTAAACGTCTTACCCGAACCTGTCACACCCAAGAGTACTTGACTTTTATCGCCACGCTCTAATCCGTCTGTAAGTTCTTTGATTGCCTCTGGCTGGTCGCCCGTTGGTTTATATTTCGATGTTAATTTGAAGTTCATTTTCTACACGTCAAGTGAATCAATCTTTGATTGCAAAGATACAAAAAAGCGCTGATAGTATATAATTAATAGTGATTTTTTGCTAAAAATGCAAACCACCTTTGCGTATTTATAGAATAATATGTAACTTTGCACTTCAAAGTCAAATTATGAAGAAAAGAATTCTTATTGGTCTTTGTGCCGTTTTACTGTTGACAAGTTGCGCACACGAATATAATCAAGTCTACAAGACAACTAACAACGATTATAAATACGAATTTGCAAAGGAATGCTTTGCAAAGGGAAAGTATGGCTTTGCTGTGCCCCTTTTGCAAGACCTTGTGACTATCGAGAAAGGTACTGACAACGCACAGGAATGTCTCTATATGCTCGCTATGGCAGAGTATTGCTTGAAGGATTATCAAGCTGCTTCAGAAACATTTAAGAAGTATTACCAGACTTACCCACGTGGCCAGTATGCTGAAATGGCATCCTTCTACATTGGGCAGAGTCTCTTTGAAGGAACCCCTGAGCCACGTCTTGACCAGACTCCTACCGTCGCAGCCATCGCAGCTTTCCAAGAGTATTTGGACATCTTCCCAAATGGTAAGATGAAAGAAACTGCTCAGCAACGCCTCTTTGCATTGCAGGATAAGCTTGTCCGTAAGGAGTATCTCAATGCAAAGTTATATTATAACCTTGGCTCTTACTTTGGTAACAGCATCCGCACCGTTGACAACAACGGTGGTAACAACTACGAGGCTTGCATCATCACTGCACAAAACGCTTTGAACGATTATCCTTATAGCGACTTACGCGAGGACTTTGCTATCCTCATTATGAAGAGTAAGTTTGAATTAGCTCAAATGAGTGTTGAGGAGAAGAAGGTACAACGTTTCCAGGATGCAGAAGACGAGTGCTACGGATTTATCAACGAGTACCCAGATTCAAAGGAACGCAAAACAGCTGAGGATTACATCAAGAAGTGTAAGCAATATACAAAAGATTAAAGAATAACAGACTTATAAAATATAGACAATTAGAATGGATTACAAGAAGTCAAAAGCACCGTCAAATACGGTAACCCGAGATGTTCAGGAACTTTGGAAAGATACTGGTAACATCTATGAGAGTGTTGCTATCATAGCAAAGAGAGCAAACCAAATCTCGGTTGAAATTAAGCAGGACTTGAGTAAGAAACTTGCTGAGTTTGCTTCTTATAACGATTCTCTTGACGAGGTATTCGAGAACCGTGAGCAGATTGAGATTAGCCGTTACTACGAGAAACTGCCAAAGCCAACATTGTTAGCTACTCAGGAGTTCATCGATGGTGACGTTTATTGGCGCGATCCTTCTAAGGATGCTCTGAACGAGGAAGAAGATTAAATTATGATACAGAGGAAACAAACTGTATTCCTGTTTCTTGCATTGCTTACTACCATTGCGTGCCTCTGCCTACCTGTAGGTGGCTTTGAACCAAAGGGTATGGGTGCTGAGAGCATGTTAATGAATCTCTGGATAAGTGATGCTAACGGTGGTAAGGACTTTAACGTATGGGCGTTGTTTGCTATTCTTTTAGTAACTTGTCCTATCAACCTCTTCGCCATCTTCGACTATCATAACCGCAAGCGTCAGGCTCGTTTCTGTACGTTCTCCATGTTAATGATTATTGGTTGGTATGTGGTTTATGGTGTGTTCAGCCAAGTATTGATGACTGGCTTCGACTTCCACATTAAGTTTGCAGCCTGTCTTCCACTCGTAGCTTTCATCCTCTTGTGGCTTGCACGCCACTCTATCCTTGCTGATGAAGCCTTAGTAAGAGCAGCTGACAGAATCAGATAAAACAAAAGATTCCAATATAAAAGCGACAGCATTAAAGGTTATCCCTTGATGCTGTCGCTTTTTTATTAGATATCCTGATCTATGAAGTGAGAAGAATCGATCTTATATGCGAAAGAAAACTATTACAAATCTTACAAGAATAGTTTTATTTTATGTTGCTGTCATTTTAACATTTCGTGCAATCTAACTGTAAAAGAATAAGTTAGGTGAACACTTTGAATGATAGCAATGACAGCAAAATTTGTTTCAAGTGAATTGTCTTGTAAAGGGTATCGTGATAGAGCGTTCAAAAACCATTCAATCTTTACATAGAAATCGAAAGGTTCAAGGAGAGATAACACCTAACATTTTAACCCAACTCTCTAAGTTAGGCTTATGTATAGTCCTTACTATGGTATTGTTTCCTATTTGGATTTAATAAGGTTATAAACCGCCCAAGCGATTGCTATCAGCCACCCGCACCATTGGTGTTTACCTTCCGCACCATATGTGCGGAGGCTCCGCACGCTAATAAGAGCGTTTCATCTCTCATACTGAAGTCCCACTTTCAGAAGTAAACTTTATCACTTTACATATCGGAGGAAGCTTTTATTATTAGGCTTATTAGCCTAATTGGGCTAATAAGCCTAATATCCTCAATAAAAAAAGACAGGCAAAAACCTGTCTTACTTATTCTTAATCCCCTGGCATTAAGCCTTCGATATACTTACAGAGGATGTTGATACCCTTTACATTCTCGCCTCCCTGTGGGATAATCACATCAGCATAACGCTTAGTAGGCTCGATGAACTGTTCATGCATTGGCTTCAATACTTCTAAATAGCGCTCTACAACCATTGAAACCGTACGACCACGATCTATCGTATCACGCTGAATATTACGGATAAGGCGCTCATCAGGATCACAATCAACAAAAATCTTGAGATCCATCATATCACGTAGACGTTTGTTGCTCAATGCCATAATACCCTCAACGATGATTACAGGCTTTGGCTCTACATGAATAGTCTCTGGCAAGCGATTGCTGAGAATATAGCTATAAGTTGGTTGTTCAACTGCTCTTCCCTCACGCAGCTCATTCACCTGCTTAATGAGTAGTTTCCAATCAAAGGCATCTGGATGGTCGAAATTGATTGCCTTGCGCTCTTCATCGGTAAGTTCTGTCGTGTCATTATAATAAGAATCCAACGGCACAACAGCCACATAATGAGGAGGAAGACTCTCTACGATTTTCTTCACTACGGTGGTCTTTCCCGAACCAGTACCACCCGCTATTCCTATGATAGTTATTTTATCCTTCATATTGGTTGATTTTATTATTCTTATTATTGGGCTTATTTGCCTTAAGTCCAATTAGCCTAATATCCCTAAATCCCTAAACATCCTTTCGTAATACTCAGCCTTCTTCTCGACCTTCATCGGATAAGCACGACTACTACTTGGTTCACGATAAAGTCGCAGCGTACGATTCTCAAAGCTAAACTCCTTGTGATCACCCATCTTCATCTTACGCGCATCAATACCATAATGCTCTGTAAAGACCGTTGTTGCCAACTGACCTGCTGCCAACACCGCCTTACACTCTGGCAATGAACGAAGCATTCCATCGAGGTCAGCACGCTCAATGATTTCTAAGTCTTTGTCAGATGCCGTACCTGTTGTACGATAGATACGCAAGGCAGTATCGAAGATAGCTATCCCCTTCTCTTTTAAGAAGGGCTTTAGTAAATCAAGTTTATAGGTCTTCTTTTCTTCATCCACAAAGTAGTGCTTATCTCCGAAGAAGATATGACCAAAGATACGCCACATATCATTCGTGTAATTAGGATAATACCATTCCATACACCAACGTTTTGGTGCTGGCGGAAAGGTTCCTAACAGCAACAATTTGGCATTGGATGGGAGCCACGGCTCAAAAGGATGAGTTTCTATTTCCATTGTTTTATCATCAAATTGGGCTTATTAGGCTAATTGGGCTAATTGGGCTAATAAGCCTAATAAGTCTAATAATCTTTACTGCTGCTTAGCAAAGTAAGTTACAACTGGCAAGTGGTCTGAATAACCATCGAGCCAAACACCACCAGCAGTGGTTCGCTTGGTATTACCCTTATACTTACCTGACTCCTGAAAGAGATAATCGCGACGGAAAATTTGGTTCTTCCAGAACTTCAACTCTGAGAAGTCTTTCTTACCATCCTTATTCAGCAAGTTAGGAGTCATGATAATCTGGTCAAAGAGATTCCACTTACCCTGATACTGCAAGGTTCCTGTTCCTTCCTTTACAAGGACATTATACCAAGGATTGTACATGTCATTTGCACCAACCTCATTGATTTCGCCCTTTGCAGACAGACATTCATGTATACTCTTATTGGTTGGGTCGTCATTCATATCACCCATAACAAGCACCTTCACCTTTGGATCTTCACGAAGAAGTGAGTCCTTCAACGCCTTTACCTGCTTACCACCCAACTCACGATAGTAAGAACCTGCACCACGACTTGGTAAATGGCACACAATGATGGTCACATGTTCGCCAGCCAGTGTACCACTTACAGTAAGGAAGCCACGTGTAGCACGAGTGCTGTCCTTTGGTAAATCATAAACATAAGGAACCAACTTTGTATTTCTTACGGTAAAGAGTTTTGGATTATAAATCAAGGCACAGTCGATACCACGATGGTCGGGTCCTTCGATATGTACATACTTATAGCCACGTTTTGCCAACTCTGGCTGTGCTGTGAGGTCACGCATTGCGTGGTCGTTCTCAACCTCAGCCAAGCCAATAACCGCACAACCAACATTCGGAAGAACATCTGTACCCATCTCTGCCAATACCGATGCCATGTTATGCAACTTATGACTATACTTCATCTCGTTCCACTGATAACTACCAGTCGGCGTGAAATCGTGGTCGTTTTTCCCTTCATCACGTGTTGTATCAAACAAGTTTTCTACATTATAGAAGCCTATAGCATAAACAGAAAACTTCTTCTGGGCTGAAGCTGACGTACCGAAAAGAACGGCACAGAAAAGAACTAATAGTAACTTTCTCATTATTTTTAATGTTGTTGTTTTTATCAGAGCGTCTAAACAAAGACTTATAGTACCCTGGGAATCAGCAATAATACGAAAACAAAAGCATAAGCTGATATGTACTCGACTTTTAAGTATAGACACACAAAGCCTATAACTGAATCCTGGACACAGTCACGTTTAGTTTGCAAATATCGGTAAATAATCCGACATTTACGCATAATTCTCGAAAAATTCATCAAAAAGACTTTCTATTTCCAAATTTATTTCGTTACTTTGCAGTCTATAGTATAACACCTATTTAATGTAATCAACTATGCAGAAAAAGCTGAAACTTGCCGTTTTAGCACTATGCAGTTCGTCTATGGTGGTCGCACAGAATACCGACACAAAGACGAACCAGCAGGCGCAGACGGCCAACGCTATGGATGAATCGGCGTTCACCTTCACTGAAGCGCAGTTAGGTGAGAACAATGACATGAATGAAAATGTAACGATTCTCAACTCAAACAGTAACGTCTATGCTTCACAAGTGGGTTTCTTGTATTCGCCCATGCGGTTCCGTTACCGTGCTCTGAACCAGAAATATAACGATGTTTATATCAATGGTGCACCTATGAACGATATGGAAAGCGGACAGTTCCGCTACTCTATGGTAGGTGGTATCAACCAGCAGACACGTAACGTTGACTATGCACTTCCTTTTGAGAACAATAACTTCTCAATGACAGCTTTGGCTGGAAGTAACAACTATGACTTCCGCGCTGGTTCAATGGCTGGCGGACATCGTCTCACGCTTTCTGCTGCTAACCGTAACTATACCCTTCGTGGTATGTACAACTATGCAAGTGGATTCAACGCTAAGGGCTGGGCTATTGCTGCCAGCGTTGCTTATCGTTGGGCTAACCGTGGTTACGTTGAGGGGACTTTCTATAACTCATTGTCTTACTACTTCGGTGTTCAGAAGAAATGGAACAATGGTCATTCTTTAGCTTTGTCTACATGGGGTAACCCAACTGAGCGTTCTACACAGGGCGCAAGTACTGACGAGGCTTACTGGCTTGCTAACGACTATCAGTACAACCCATATTGGGGTTATCAGAATGGTCACAAACGCAATAGCCGTGTTATAAACGACTTCGCTCCTTCTGCTATCCTCAC
This sequence comes from Prevotella melaninogenica, assembly GCF_018127925.1. Classification (NCBI taxonomy): domain Bacteria; kingdom Pseudomonadati; phylum Bacteroidota; class Bacteroidia; order Bacteroidales; family Prevotellaceae; genus Prevotella; species Prevotella melaninogenica. Next base: position 1,440,408 of record NZ_CP072347.1, read on the forward strand.
TTGGGATTGGGATATCAATAAAAAGATGAAGTTGACAACAAGTCTTTTTGCTCAGTATTCTATGTATAAGAGCACTAAGCTGAACTATAACAACAGCGAAAACCCACAGCCTGACTACTGGAAGAACCTTCCAAGTAGCTACTATGACGTGTGGGATCAGAGCAATGCACGCTATCGTACAGCACAGACTTTCTCTGATTGGCAGACTGCTGTGAACTGGTGGGGCAATAAGGAGAACCGCCAGATTCAGTGGGATCGTCTTTACTATGCTAACCGCCAGGCGGCAGCCAATGGTGAGGATGCACTTTACTACGTGCAGGCTAAGCACAATGATGCAATGACAACGGCACTGTCTTCTACTCTTACTAACCATCTTGGTAAGAACAAGGTGTTTAATGCAGGCCTTTCACTCGGTCAGACTTTAGCTCGTCACTATCAGACAATGGAGGACCTCTTGGGTGCAAAGAGTTTCCATAACATCAATACTTATGCGCTCGGAACCTACGCTGCAGCTGACCCACGTGTTCAGTATGACCTTAATACAACCGGTACTTTGGGTTTAGGTAAGCTCGTATATGAGGGTGATACATTCGGTTACGACTATAATATCAACGTACGCCGTGCTAAACTTTGGGCTAATTATGCGCAAACTATTGGCAAGCTTCACTATATGGTAGCTGGTAGAGTTGGCTATGACAACATGTATCGAGTAGGTAACATGCGCAATGGTATGTTTGCTGACAACTCTGCTGGTAAGAGCAAGGATGCAAACTTCCTTACAGGTGGTGTGAAGTCTAATGCTACCGTTACCCTTGGTGGTGGTAATGCACTTTCTCTCGGACTGGGTTATGAGCATCGTGCACCAAATGCTAACACTGCTTTTGCTTCACCTGAGATGAACAATGACTTTGTTCTCAACCTCCACAATGAGCGTATTTTCTCAAGCGAACTTAGCTATCAGTACTCTGGTAGTTGGCTCCACGCTAACCTCAGTAGCTACTACAACCACATGACAAACGTGACCGAGTGGCAGAACTTCTACTTTGATGATGCTAACTCTTTCACATACGTTAGCATGACTAACATGAAGAAGAATTACTATGGTATTGAGTTGGGACTTGACTTCAAGCTCACAAGCTTCCTTAACTTCAAGGCGCTCGGTACTTGGAGCGAGGCTAAGAATGCTAACAATGCTGATGTTATCTACTTGAACTCTACGAAGAGCACTTATAACAAGGATATTGTTTACAATAAGAATATGCACGAAGCAAGCACTCCTCTGAGTGTTTACAGTGCAATCCTCAGTTATCACAAGGGTGGTTGGTTCATCGACTTGAGCGGTAACTACTATGATCGTATCTACCTCTCTTACGCACCAAGCCTCCGTTATGGCAACACTCTCCGCACAATGGGTACTGCGCTTGGCGGTATGGATGCTAATGGCAACTATACTCCTTACGCACAAACTGAGGGTCATGGTGGCTTTATGCTCGATGCTTCTATCGGTAAGAGTCTTTATCTCCGCCATGGAAGTTTGTCTATCAACTTGATGATTACCAACTTACTGAACAACCAGAAGATTGTAAGTGGTGGTTATGAGCAGGGCCGCAGCAACTACACTGTCAACAAGACGACTGGAGCTGCTACAACACGTGCTTACGACTTCTACCGCAATCCTAAGAAGTATTACGTGAATGGTATCAATGGTATGTTGAACGTAGCTTACAAATTCTAAAACTAAATACAGGAAACGATTATGAAGAAACTGAAATATTTAATGATGGCAGCTGTCTGCGCACTCTTTGCATCTTGTATGGGCGATAGCTACGCAGAGCCAGCTGAAACAGGTTCGGCGCCATACGGCAACAATGAACTGACCGAAACAAATGTCATTTCTATTGCTCAGCTGAAGAGTAAGTTTGCTAACTATATTGCGACGGATTACCGTGATGGCGTCAGCTATGCTAAGGTTACAGACGATATCAAGATAAAGGCTATCGTTACAAGTTCTGACGTTGCTGGTAACATCTATCAGGAGTTAGCTTTGCAGGACGCAACAGGTGCTATTATCGTTAGTGTTGCTCAGGGTGGTTTGCATGGTGCACTACCTATCGGCACGGAAGTCTTGGTAAGTCTGAAGGACCTTTACGTAGGCAACTATGGTAAGCAGGCACAGATTGGTGTTCCTTCTGTGAATGCTTCTGGTGCAACAACCATTGGTCGTATCAGCCGTACTGTTTGGGATCAGCACTATAAGATTCTCTCTTCTGGTAATAAGGTTGAACCTACTGAGTTTGCTTCTGGCACCAACGCAACAACTTGGAACCTCGACACTGATGGCGGTAAGTTGGGTATTATCCGTAACGTTAGCTTTAAGAGTAGCAACAGCAGTAAGGTTACTGATACTTTCGCTGATGCTAATGGCGGTGCGGGTAGCGTTAGCTGGACCCTAAACGAGCAGGATGGCAGAAAGGTTATCGTGTATAATAGTAACTTTGCTAAATTCGCTAATAGCAAGGTCCCAACGGGTAAGGTTGACATCGTTGGTATCTTCAAACGCTTTAATAACCAGTGGGAGATTATCATCCGCTCACTTGATGACATCAAGCCTGCAGAGAAGGTTGACCCATTCAAGGGACTCCCAGGCAAGGGTGATGGCACACAGGCTAACCCATTGGATATCACACGTGCTTTGGCTTATGCAAAGTTGAATAAGAAGGATGCTAACACTTACTATATCAAGGGTATCATCTCACAGATAGATGAGGTTTCAACTCAGTATGGTAATGCTCGCTACTACCTGTCTAATGATGGTACAACAACTGACCAGTTGCAGGTGTTCCGTGGCTTGTACTTGAATGGCGATAAGTTCACTGACCCTTCACAGATTAGTGTAGGAAAGAAGGTTCTTATCCTTGGTACCTTGGATTTTTACGAGGCAACATCAAACCCACAGGTTGGTCGTAACAGTAAGATTATCTCAATTAATTAACAAGACAAATAACTATACAGAATATGAAAAAGATTATTTATTCAATGATGGCGCTGGCTATGACAACAACTGTCTTCACAAGCTGTGAGGATGTTCCAGCTCCATACAGTGTTACATTTGAAGAGAACAACAATAACAACACAAACACACCTACCACTCCTACTGCTGGAACTGGTACAGAGGCTGACCCATTCAACGTTGCTGCAGCGTTGAAGTATATTGATGCTGGTCAGAACCTTGATAAGGATGTATATGTTTCTGGTACAATCGTTAGTGTCAAGGAGATTGATGCTGCCAACTATGGTAATGCTACCTATCTTATCTCTGACGATGGAACGACCAACGGACAGTTGACTGTATATCGCGGCTATGCACTTGGTAATAAGAAGTTCACTGCAAGCGATAAACTTAACGCTGGCGATAAGGTTGTTGTATATGGTAAACTTGTAAACTTCAAGGGTACGAAGGAGTTCACACAGGGCAACTATATCTACTCTCTCAATGGTAATAAGGCTGCTCAGCCAACACCAACAGCTGACTTGAATACAGAGACTACTGCATGGACTGTTACTGAAGCTGTACAAAAGATTCAGGCTAACCAGACTGCTACGGGCGAGGCTTATGTAAAGGGTGTTATCTCTGAGGTAGTTTCTTATAACGAGAACTATAAGAGTATCACTTACTATATCTCTGATAACGGTACAGACAAGACGCTCCAGGTATTCTCTGGTAAGGGTCTCAATGGTGCTGACTTCGCTGCAAAGACTGATCTTCAAGCTGGTCAGACGGTAGTTGTTAAGGGTAACCTTAAGGCTTTCACCAATAAGCAGGGCAAGGTTATCATGGAGATTGACAAGAACAATAAGATTATCTCTATCAGCGGTGCTTCTACTCCTCAGCCTGCTGCTACTGGTCTTACCGCTAAGTTTGAGACTGGTATGGATAACTTTACTATCAACAACATTACACTCCCAGCAGACCTTTCTTTCGTATGGAAGCATGATGCAACTAATAAGTACATGAAGGCTTCTGCATTTAAGAAGCCTACTAACTATGCTGCTGAGAGCCGTCTTACATCTCCTGCTTTCAGCCTCGCAGGTAAGACTACTGCCACCCTTTCTTTCAAGCATGCAGCTAAGTTCTTCGCTAATGCAGCTAACGAGTTTAAGGTACAGGTGTCTACAGATGGTACAACATGGCATGACGTTGCTGTTTCAACTTATCCTACAGGTACTGACTGGAAATTCGTCGATGCTACATGCAACCTCTCTGCATACGCAGGTAAGGCTACTGTTTACATTGGATTCCTCTATACAAGCACTGCTACTAAGGCTGGTACATGGGAAATCAAGGACGTAGAAGTTAAGTAAAGTTCCCTTATCTTATCTTCGTGCGAAAGCCCCGCACCAATGGTGCGCATGGTAAACACCAATGGTGCGGAGGCTCATGACACACGGAATTACTAAGTATAAGGAAACTTATTGGTTACGAAATGACCTAAAGGGAAGCAAAAGTTTATACCGTAGATATTTTTAGTTGTATCACTCGAAATATCGAATGAGCCTAAAAAACAGCTTAAAATATTTGGCTGACTACAGAATTATTCGTAATTTTGCACCCTGTAAAGTGTCTATACCCCCTTTGATAAAGGGAAGACTACAGCAAGTATATTATTAACAATTAGATAACAATAAAATGAAACAAGGTATTCATCCAGAAAACTATCGCCCCGTCGTATTTAAGGATATGTCCAACGGCGATATGTTCCTTACAAAGTCTACATGCAAAACTTCAGAGACAGTAGAATTTGAAGGCGAAACTTACCCAGTGGTAAAAGTCGAAATCTCAAGCACCTCTCACCCATTCTACACTGGTAAGAGTAAGCTTGTCGATACAGCAGGTCGCGTTGACCGCTTCATGAGCCGTTACGGTAAGTTGAAGAAGTAATCGATAATACCCTTCGACATTATTACATACAAAGTGCGGACAAACGTAGTTGCATATACGTTTGCTCGCACTTTTGCATTCAACGGAACAGAAACAAATAATATTCTGTCTACAGATTGTATTGAAGAAATAGATAACAGAGGATAACCTATAATTGAAAGCTTCATAGAAAGCTTAAGATTGGGGATAACATGGAGAACAGACATTAGATGTCTACGCATAATCCATCTGTTTCAAACAAGCTAAAACTTCACTGTCAGCCATCCAAAGACAAAAGAATGAACAAGATAATACGATACACAGCTGTATGGGCTTTTACACTCCTTACTGTTAGCACAATCACATCGTGTAGTAAGGACGATGATAATTCTAATAATTCAGGAATTGCAGAAACTATAACCAATAACACGAACTCAAATCTTAAAGATTTACGTACAGCAACGCACCGCCTGGAGTTTCCTAAGCTAAAGGGTGGACATAGTACTATCCTTACTCATAAACTAAGCAGTGGTGAGATTAATTATAGCGTTGAATGGGACATAGAAAAAATGTCTAACCGTTGGACATGCTATCAGATTTACGCAAACAATGCTCAACAAACTGTAAAGAGAAAAAGTCAACAGAGTGCTGACCTCTATCCTATGGACCCACTGTGGACTCCTAATTCCTTCTTTTCATCCGATCCTTATTATAGATCTGGCTACGACCACGGACACCTCTGTCCTTCACAAGACAGAGTGAACAGCCGAGAGTCTAATGACCAAACCTTCTATCTCAGTAATATGCAGCCACAAGTTCACGGCTTCAACGCTGGTATCTGGGAAGTGATGGAGAGAAAGATGAGAACATACATCACCTATACAAGTGGCTCTAAGGATACATTATTTATCTGTCGTGGTGGTACAATTGACAAACAAGACCAGTACACCTATATAAAAAATAAGTTTATTGTACCAACTTATTTCTTCTCTGCAGCACTGATGAAATACAAAGTGAGAGGTCAAGGTGACTGGCAATATAAAGCTATTGCCTTCTGGTTCAAACACGAAAACAATAACGAAACCTCCCTTAAGCCATATGTTATCAGCATCAAAGAACTCGAAGCAAAAACTGGTATCGACTTCTTCTGCAACCTCCCTGACAACATAGAGCGTGATGTAGAATCAAAAACTCCTGAACAAATGATTCTCACTTGGAATATAGTATAGGGCATCAGCACTAAATAGACACAAAAAGAGCATATTAAGTATTACTTTCACAGTTTACTTAATATGCTCTTTTTCTTATAAGTCACTATGAGAATGCTTACACTTACTCTGCTTCGAGATAAACAATCGTATCTTCTCAAAAATCTATTCCATGCAATATAAACAACTTAAACAATTCCAATAATATTCTCCACCATCAATAAAAAATTAGCCTTACCAGCCTCATAACACTTAACTATCAATAGAAGTAGCCTCATTAACCTTAACAATTGAAAGAATTAGCTTTATCACACTAATTACTTGTTATTTTATCTTATTCTATTTACCTATCAGCCTTATAAGACCAAAAGATTCCAATTTGCCTTATTACCCTGATTGGCCCAATTAGCCTAATAACCCTTAATAGTTTAGCATTATCTACCCCATTAGCCTGATTAATCCTGTTAAATTCTATTTGCCTTATTCGCCCTATTAGCCTAATAAGCCCAATTAGCCCAATATAATATCCCATTCTCCCTC